>CAVXBN010000012.1:0-44269 GCA_963760045.1 uncultured Chitinophagaceae bacterium | reverse complement strand
TAGGAACATTCGTAATGGTTGGCAGCGGAAACAACAAAAAATCGATGGCATATCTTGAGAATGTAAGTGGCTTTTTCAAATACATCATCGAGAAGGAACTCGAGGGTTATCATGTATATAATTATGCCGACAAGCCCGATTATACAATGAACGAACTCATCCATCTCATCAGTAAATCTTTACAAAAACAGGACTCGCAGTTTAAAATTCCCTACTTCGCCGGCTATGTAGGCGGTGCTCTGTTCGACGCGCTGTCTGTCTTCACCCGAAAGCGGTATACAGTAAGTGCCCTGCGGGTAAAGAAATTTTGTGCCACTACCTGTTTTTCCAACTCGCAAATGCTGGCAACAGGCTATAAACCTACTTATACTATTGAAGAAGGATTGAATAAAACAGTTCAGGCATTATTGAAAGAACAGCAACAGAATAACGACAAGCAGGCAAATTAGCGGCATGTATCGTATCGTTCAATATTACAGCAACAGAAGCCACCGGTCTTACCACATTCAACATATCACGTGTTTACAAAGAAAACAAAGTTGTTTCTTATCATCAACCGACTCACGCTGGCGGGCGGTTCTATGGATACATTGTCGATGGCTTTCCACCTGGCAGATCGTTATGACATTACTATCATTTACGGAGAAAAGGAACGTGACGAAACCGACACGCCTCTGCCACTATCACATCCCCTAATCCGCTTTGTGAAAATTGACAGTTTGCAAAGATCTGCCCTTCCATTCCGGGATCTTATTTCGCTTCGAAAAATAGGGTTACTTATTCGTAAAGAAAAGCCCTCTATTGTACATACCACCGGCTTTAAGCCCGGCTTTACGGGTCGCATTGCTGCAAAACTTGCCGGCGTGCCTGTCATTATTCATACCTATCACGGTCATGTATTTCATTCTTATTACAATGCTTTTGTCTCTGCATTTATTATCTATACCGAACGCATGCTGGCGCGGTTTTGCACCGATCAGCTGATAGCTGTAAGCCCGCAGCAGGCTCATGAAATCGGAACGCTATATCATATTGCTCCGCAAAGAAAAATAACGACCATTTTTATAGGTGTCGAAACAAATAACGATCGTTTATCACTGGTTGGAAGCGGCACTTTGCGTGCGCAGTACGGGATAGATAAAAGCAAAATAATCATAGCTATTATCGGGAGGCTGGTACCCGTGAAAAATCATTCGCTATTCATAGACATTGCAAAACAAATTACCGGTATGGAAAACGAGGTTTGTTTCTTCATCATTGGCGATGGATATTGCAAACCGGCTTTGCAAAAGGAACTCGATGAGAAAGGTATCTGCTGGCAGGAAGGCGAATTTCCTGTGCAAAATGCCAACGTATATTTTACATCGTGGATAGCCGACATTGGAACAGCGCTGCGGGATATAGATATCGTGGTGCTAACGTCTCACAACGAAGGCACACCGGTCTCCCTGATAGAAGCACAACTGTTTGGATTGCCTGTTGTAGCCACAAATGTTGGCGGTGTGCGGGATACACTCATCGATGGTGAAAGTGGTTTTTTGGTAAGCCCCGGAGATGCTGATGAGTTTGCCAAACTATTGCGGCAGTTGATACATGACAAGACCTTAAGAACCAGCATGGGCAAAACAGGAAAGCAATTTGCACAGCAAAGGTTTTCGAGGAGCACGGAGGTAAATGAAGTAGATGCACTATACAGGCGTTGCCTGCAACTTAAAAATATTCTGACATGAAAATACTCGTTACGGGCACAGCAGGTTTTATTGGTTTTCATGTGGCAAACCGCCTGATTAAAGACGGTCATCACGTAACGGGAATTGATAGCATCAACGCGTATTATGATGCAAAACTCAAAGTACGACAGGCTGGCATTTGCAGGCATTTCCTCTCACGAAATACAATACAATCACCCGATACAAAGCAGCAAGTCACGAGAACTATGTGTTTTACCAGTTGCGGCTAGAAGACAAGCATCGCGTGGAAGCAATCTTTGCCAGGCACCAGTTTGACATTGTGATACACCTTGCCGCACAGGCTGGTGTAAGATATAGCCTAACCAATCCCGATGCGTATGTAGACAGCAATATTGTTGCGTTTGTAAATATTCTTGAATGTTGCCGGCATCATCATATCAGCCACCTTGTATTTGCCAGTAGCTCCAGCGTATACGGATTGAATGATGAAGTGCCTTTTTCCACCAATCAAAATACCGATCACCCTATTTCATTATATGCTGCAAGTAAAAAAAGCAATGAACTGATGGCGCATGTGTACAGCCACTTGTTCCAAATGCCCTGTACGGGTCTTCGCTTTTTTACAGTATACGGACCATGGGGACGACCTGATATGGCGCTGTATATTTTTACGAAAGCCATCCTGGAAGGAAAGCCAATCCAGGTGTTTAATAACGGGGAAATGATGCGCGACTTTACATATGTAGATGATATCGTGGAAGGCATTGTAACCGTGATGCAAAAACCACCACAACAAAATGCAGACTGGACCTTGAACAGCGGGGAGATATCTTCGTCGAGTGCCCCTTATAAATTATATAACATTGGCAACAACGCGCCGGTAAAGCTGACCGCTTTTATAGAAGCCATTGAAAAAGAAACGGGGCAAACCGCTATCTGCAACTTCTTGCCACTGCAGCCGGGAGATGTGCCTGCAACCTATGCAGATATAACCGACCTGATGCGCGATACTTCTTTTACGCCAAAGACAACGATTGAATATGGTGTAAAACAATTTTTGCAATGGTACCGAAACTATTATAAACAATGATTGCTAGGAGGCTGCAGCTTTGTGGTTCAGTTCTTCTGTATCAAAACGATCAACGGTTTGTATACCATTTAGTTTTTTGAGACGTTCCACAAGTTCATCGCAGTTCTTCTTTGTCGTGCACAAATACTTTTACCGTTCCTTCAAAAATTCCTTCGCCTGATTCGATGGTGAGTGCCGCAATATTAATTTTCATATCGCCACTAATGACGTTGGTAATTTTATTGATCACTCCCACATCATCCATACCTACAATCTTAAGTCCGGTAAGGAAAGAAATTTCCTTGTTTTTGCCCATTTGGTTTTCACAATGCGGTGACCATAATTCGCCATCATCTGCGTTGCATTGGGGCAACTTGTTCGGTGAATGATCAAGCCTTTGCCGGTACTTACAAAACCAAACACATCATCGCCCGGAATAGGATTGCAACACTTGGCAAGCGTGATACATTATCGGTCACTGCTTTCACCAAATATGATTAGTTCAGAATCTTTTTTATTTACACCGGGCTTATGGATCTGTTTCGGTTTTTAATTCTATGACCTGCTTGTGAGGCTTCGGAGATTCCAGCCGGTCGCCCAATACATGAAATTCTTTTAGCTCTTTTAGGTCTATCTGCCTTAACGGCAATAGGTAAAACAAATCGAGTTGTGAGTTCACTTTGTAAAAGCTCACCAGTTCATCAATATTTCCCTGCGAAAATGCAGCACCCATGCCTTCTACCTTGCGCTGTGCAAAGGCTTTTCCATCTTCTGCAATGGTGCGCTTTTCTTCTTTCAGCGCATCTTTTATCTTATTCTTTGCTTTGGCTGTAATTACAAAATTGAGCCAGTCTTCAGTGGGCTTTTGTTTATTACTCGTAATGATTTCTATCTGGTCGCCGCTATGCAGTTTATGGCTGATGGTTACGAGTTTGTGATTCACTTTTGCCCCGATACATTTAGAGCCGATGGCGGAGTGAATGGAGAACGCAAAGTCGAGAGCCGTGCACCCGATGGGCAACATTTTCACATCGCCTTTTGGTGTGTACACATAAATTTCTTCGGCTAAAAAACTGGTTTTAAAATCCTGCAGAAAATCTACTCCGTCTGTATCCTGGTTGCTGATGGCTTCGCGTATTTGACCAAACCATTTATCGAAACGATCTTCACTGTTGCTGCCTTCCTTATACTTGTAGTGCGCGGCAAGACCTTTCTCAGCAATTTCGTTCATCCGGCGTGTGCGTATCTGCACTTCCACCCATTTGCCCTGTGGTCCCATCACGGTAGTATGCAGCGCTTCGTATCCATTGCTTTTAGGATTACTCAGCCAGTCGCGAAGACGTTCGGGAGATGGCGTATACTCGTCAGTGATCATCGAATACACTTTCCAGCAGTCTTCTTTTTCTTTTTCCTGCGGGGAATTCAACAATAACACGGATGGCAAAGAGATCATATACTTCTTCAAACTCCACTCCTTTCTTTTTGATTTTATTCCAGATAGAATGGATGCTTTTAGGACGTCCGTAAATTTCAAAATTAAATCCTGAGGCGGTGAGCTTTTCGCGCAGCGGCCGAATGAATTCGTTGATATAACGCGTTCTTTCCCGCTTTGTTTCTGCCAGTTTGTTGGCAATGTTTTTATATGCCTGCGGCTCCAGGTATTTCATGCTCAGGTCTTCCAACTCTGTCTTCACATTGTACAAACCCATACGGTGCGCAAGTGGCGCGTATACCCACACGGTTTCGCTGGCTATTTTCAACTGCTTTTCGCGCTTCATATAGTCGAGCGTGCGCATGTTGTGCAGCCTGTCAGCAAGCTTTATCAGGATCACACGCGGGTCGTCGGTAAGCGTAAGTAATATCTTTTTAAAGTTTTCTGCCTGCTGACTACTGCTGGCATCGATGACGCCCGATATTTTGGTAAGACCATCTACAATACGTGCGATTTCGCTTCCAAATTCGCGTTCTACATCTTCAAGCGTAAGATCAGTGTCTTCCACCGTATCGTGCAGCAGCGAACAAATGGAACTGCGCACACCCAACCCAATTTCTTCCACACATATCATGGCGACTGCCAAGGGGTGAAGCACATAAGGCTCGCCGCTTTTGCGCCGCATTGTCCGGTGCGCTTCTGCCGACATTTCAAAAGCATGCCTGACCAGTTCCCTGTCGCCACGCTTCAGCTTGCTGCGCAGGCTGCGCAACAGGGCACGGTAATGCCGGAGAATTTCTTTTTTCTCCTGCTCATCTGTCAGCGTGTATTTAGGTGGAACCACTTCGGTAATTACGGCTTGCTCATTTTCCATCGGGTAACGAATTTACAAAAAACGACTTGTTTAAGAAAGACTGCTATTACAATTAACATGCTGCGTTATGATGGAAATAAGATGGATTATATCACGCAGTTCTGCACGATTGCTTTGCCTGTTGCCAACAAGGTCAAGAATCAACCATTTCAAAATCCCGTAAACATTCATCTCACAAAGAAAAGATGAAGCAACTATATTCTTCGATTGCTGCTTCTGTGTAATACATATTTCATCAGCCAATGAAACTTTTTTGTATAAAGCATTTCCAGGCATTGTGAATTGGTATCAAACCTCGTCAAAAACCAATATGCTGCAAATATTCAGGCGCTTTCCTTTCTTTCGTAGCCTGCTCAAACGTGTAAGCAAGAGCAATCAGTTGCGGCTCGGTATAAGCGGTAGAAAAGAAAGAAAATCCCACGGGTAAATGATGCACATATCCCATAGGAACTGTGATGTGAGGATAACCTGCCATTGCCGCCGGAGAAGATAAGGAGAACCCATTATCATAATCTCCGTTTACAAGGTCGATGCATCCCGCAGGTCCGTTGGTAGGTCCGCAAATAGCATCGAGCTGATGCTTTTTAAGCAGGTCATCTATGATCTTCCGGGAAGATATCGTTTTTGCCAAAGCGTCTTTATAGTCCTGTGTATCCAAAGCCCCTTTTTCTTCTGATTCTTCAAGTATTTCCTGTTTGAAATAAGGCATGGCTATGTCTTCGTTTTTCTTGTTGAAAGCGATAACGTCTGCCAAATTTTTTACGGGTGCATTGGCACCAGCCAGGTATTTGTTTAGCCCGTCTTTAAATTCGTATTCCAGTACTTTAAATTCGGCATTGCCAAGCGGATGAATGGAAGAAAACAGGTCAATCTCCACAATGGTAGCGCCCTGTTGTTTCAATACATCCAGCGTTTTAAAAATCAAGGCTGCCACATCAGGATTGCCTTCCGCACTTTTCTTATCAAAGCCCAGCCGCTTTCCCTGCAGGCTGTTGTTTTGTAAAAAAGGAGTATAATCCTTATGCGTTTTTCCTTTACTTTCCTGCGTTACAGGATCGTTTACATCAATGCCTGTTAAAGCACCGAGCAAAATCACTGCGTCAGTTACAGTACGTGTCATGGGACCTGCAGTGTCCTGCGTTGCTGAAATGGGAATGATGCCTGAACGGCTCCATAAACCTACCGTTGGTTTTATACCCACCAGCCCGTTTACAGATGCGGGGCTTACAATAGAACCATTGGTTTCGGTGCCGATGCCTGCTACGCAAAGGGATGCGGCAACAGCCGAACCCGTACCTGATGATGAACCTGAAGGATTGCGGCTCAATACATACGGGCATTTGGTTTGCCCGCCACGGCTGCTCCAAGCACTGGTAGAACGTGTGGAACGAAAGTTGGCAAACTCGCTGAGATTTGTTTTTCCCAATATTACTGCACCCGCGTCGCGCAATTGCTTTGCAATAAAGGCATCCTGCGATGCTTTGTTGCCAACGAGAGCCAGCGAGCCAGCGGTAGTCATCATGCTGTCGCCGGTATCTATATTGTCTTTTATCAGCACGGGAATGCCATGTAACGGTCCGCGAACTTTGCCATCTTTTCTTTCCTTATCGAGGCTGTCGGCAATGGAAAGCGCATCTGGGTTCAGTTCTATCACACTGTGTAAGGAAGGTCCGTTTTTGTCGATATCAGCAATGCGCTGCAGGTATAGCTGCGCCAGTTGTTTGGCAGTCACCGTATGATTGCTCATCCGCTGCTGAAGATCTGAAATGGTAGCTTCAACAATAAACTCGTTATCGCTGTCAGTTGCCGCAAAAGGAGTTACAGGTTGGCTTTGCTCGTTTGCATCCCCGATACCTGTAATGAGTGCGGGCGCCACAAAACCTGCCAATGATGTATTTCTCAAAAAATATCTCCTGTTCATGTAGATTGGTTTATTGCTTGCTAATGATAGTTTTGCTGATAATAAAGCTAATACCGGTTTTTGAAAATAAGATGAATTGCACCACAAATTGAGCAAAGATTGCCATATGAGTTACTCAAACCACTGTATTTTTATTTTATAAATGTAAAAGAAGTTGTGGGGCAAATAACATGCTGCGATCGAATAAAATTCAGTTTTTGATTGAACTATGCTTACTCAGAGACTGAATTATTTGAAAATGATTCAGCATTCATCTGTAAAGTCACATAATTTCTTTGTCTGTTCTTTGCATTTAACTTCAGCCTGATTTGAATGAAAGACGTATTAGCTGGTTTTAATTTTTAGAAAGAGAAAAATATGGAAAATGCCGATAAACTGCAACGCATTGTAGATGCGCGAATGAAACTTAAAGCACGTTTTGAAGAAAAGATACGCCAAACACCTTCTGTGGCTGATGAAGCACCCATGGGCCACGGCACTGCCAACCGTCATGGAATGCCCTCAATACCCATAGGACAAACTTTGACTGCCAAATGGCCGGTGCTGGATTTGGGAGAAGAACCCGAGATAACCTTGCAGGAATGGCGGCTTACCATCAATGGCGCGGTAGAGCATCCTCTTGTATTAACGTGGGAAGATTTTATGGCACTGCCGCAAACGAGCGACACATCAGATTTTCATTGTGTGACCACCTGGTCTAAGCTAAATATGAACTGGAAAGGCGTGCGCCTTCTGGATCTTGCTGCGCTGGTTGTTCCATCCGATGAGGCAACGCATATTATGTGCTATGGATACGATGATTATACTACCAATTTGTCGATGGAAGAAGCGCTGAAACCGGATGTGTTGCTGGTGCATACCGTAGAAGATAAGCCCTTACCCCGCGACCATGGTGGCCCCGTAAGAATGATCACTCCACAGCTTTATGCATGGAAGGGCTCTAAATGGATAAAACGCATAGAATTTATGACAAAAAACAGGTTGGGTTTTTGGGAGAAAAGAGGTTATTCCAACACGGCGTATCCCTGGCGCAACGACAGGTATAGCTGATGATTTGTATGACGAAAAGCTATTGTGCCGGACAAATATAAAGTGCAAAAAGTCTGATAAGTTCATAGTAAAAACTCATGGAATAAAAGCGCCTGTTCAGTTCGTTTTGTCTACACCTAATTGCACAGCCTGCCGCACAGAAGAGGGTTGCTCAAATGTTTCGGAGCAGTGCTTACAATGCCATATTTCGTTGAGATGACTTCCCTTTAGCCAGTGGGCGATAGCGTCAAGCAGGTTTCTGGGTTTGTGTGCTACGCGGGTATATTCAATATTTGTGCTGCCGCAATAGGGACAGCCGTATTGCTGATGGCTTTTTGCCTTTAATTGCTGCATTATTTCAGCAGCCCTGGAAGCCTGTGCTTCTGCCACCATCAGTTTTATGCCGCCAATGGCATTGGACAGTATCGGATCTATTGTAACCGAATACTCATCTTTCAGCCAGCAATTGATATTCTGATGCTGCAGATTGCCCATTACAATATGGGCTTCCACGTAATTATCGAAACTGTGCAGGATTATAAATTTCATACCGTGTCTTAACGCCATGAAGATAAAGATTTTGGAGTTTCGGTAAAAGCAGGCACAGATATAGCTGCGGTCTGATGGCTTAGGAAAGTTTTATTACCTTACCCGCCCGGAATATTGACTTATGGAAAAACCAGTCTCTGCCCACGTTAAGTTAAACCAACTTGAAGCCACCGCTATATGCGGAAACGATATCAGTTCTTCCTGCTTATATGTATCTGCACTTACCATTGTATATGCGGGTCAGTATGCCTGGATATCGCTGCTCATCGTTGCACTCGTTTTGTATTTGTTCAGAAAAATATATGGGGAGGTTGTAGGTGCACTGCCACTCAACGGCGGCGCTTATAATGTATTGCTCAACACCACTTCCAAACAGATGGCTTCCTTCGCGGCTTGTCTTACTATCCTTTCTTACATGGCTACGGCAGTTATTTCGGCTTATGAAGCAATGTTTTACCTGCACGACATTGTTCCAATTCTGCCATTGCAGATAGCAACCATTGTATTGCTGGCCTTGTTTATGGCGTTGGCTATTATTGGTATTGGCGAATCGGCACGTATTGCCGTTATTATCTTTATCACACACCTTGTTTCGCTAACATTACTAGTGGTGATGGGCGGATTGTACCTTTTTCAACATGGACTTGGTGTGTTCACGCTCAACTGGCACGAACCTGTGCAAACCGGCAGCCTGACAACAGCTTTGTTCTTTGGATTTTCTGCTGCAATGCTTGGCATTTCCGGCTTTGAAAGCTCGGCAAATTTTGTGGAAGAACAAAAGCCCGGCGTGTTTCCGAAAACACTTAAAAATATGTGGGCGGTAGTAAGCTTTTTCAACCCCGTAATTGCGCTGCTGGCATTGTGCGTATTGCCATTGGGCATCATCAAGAATCATGAAGAATCGCTGCTTTCCTTTATGGGAAAAAGCACGGGTGGAGAATGGCTAAGCTGGGTGATATCGATAGACGCAGTGCTGGTGCTGAGTGGTGCAGTGCTTACTTCTTATGTGGGTGTGGCAGGACTGGCAGAGCGCATTACACTCGACCGCATTTTTCCCAATTTCTTTCTGGCTAAAAATAAACGTGGTGTCAACTACCGCATTATCATTGGCTTCTTTCTCTTGTGCATTTCTATCTTACTGGTAACGCAGGGAGATTTGGGCAGCCTTGCCGGCGTATATACTTTTTCTTTTCTTACCGTAATGGCATTGTTTGGAGTAGGCAACCTGATGTTGAAACTGAAACGTAAAAGATTGCCACGCCCTGAAAAAGCGCCTGTCATTTCCGTGATTGTGGCTATCGGATTGGTGGTTGCTGCTTTCATGGGAAATATTGAGCTGAACCTGGCTTCGTTTTATGTGTTTATCCGCTACCTGATACCGGCTTTATTATTTATACTCATCATGCTCAACAGGGCACGGCTCATTACATGGCTTATTTACCTGATTGAATATGTGTATCGCCCGTTCAGAAGATTTGTGATAACCAGCAGCAAAAGCCTGCAGCGGTCTTTGTATAAAATCAATTCGCAGGAACTTGTTTTTTTTACAAAAGGCGATAAAGTAGCTATTCTGAACCGGGTGATGATGTATGTAGAAGACAATGAAGCTACCAAGCGATTAAAGATTGTGCATATTGTGAATGAGAATAGCGGCGATAATGAAGCATTGAAAAAAGACCTCGAAGTACTTGACAGGGCGTACCCGGATATCAATATTGAATTTGTGGAAATTGAAGGAACGTTTGGTCCTGAACTGATAGATGAACTTTCAAAAAAATGGAACATACCGAAGAACTTTATGTTCATCGGCTCGCCGGGCAATAAGTTTCCTTACCTTGTTTCGGAGCTTGGCGGCGTCAGGCTGATTATGTAAGGGTTTGTTGAACCAGATTTTATCTGCCAATTTTCAAAGTCAGATTGGATAAGAACTTGGTGTATGTGCGCCTATACAATAATGTTATAGGTAATTTCTTTCAAACGAAATGCTGTGCTTCGCTTACGGTTGCTCTGTCAGTGAGAAAAAGGTGCAATGCTGCCAACTCCATATAACTACGCCACTTTCGAACGGCTATTTTAGATGATTCCTGCCAGGCGTCGTGTAACAGTTAATTCAGGTAAACCAAAGACAAACAGCTTCCCCAAAAACAACCGGAACGGTGCGGCACTATTCTGGTAAACAAGTACGGTATGATAAACCGCTTTTCCAAATGGATTCGTAAAACCTACAAAAGCATTACAGGTAGTATAGCATTCTTTCCTGCGGTGATAGCAATCTGTTTTTTAGTGCTTTCTTTCCTGATGCTTGAATTCGATTTTTCTGAACCGGGTAAGCATATCAAATCACAGTTTAACCTCATGAAGCTGCGCGATGCAAGCACTGCACGCACCATTGTTTCTACAATTACAGCCGGCATTTTGTCGCTCACGGTCTTCAGCTTTTCGATGGTGATGATTGTGCTGAACCAGACGGCTTCGCAAATGAGCAACCGAACGCTGGAAAGCATGATCAGCAACCGGTTTCAGCAAATTATCCTTGGTTTTTATATAGGCAGTATAGTATACGGCTTGTTCCTTCTCACTTCTATCCGCGACATCGATTCGGGCATTTATGTACCTGCGCTCAGTATTTACCTGCTGCTGTTGCTTACTGTTACGGACATCTTTTTATTTATCTATTTCCTGCATTATGTTACGCAGTCTGTTAAGTACGAAACCATCATCAAACGGATACATAAACAAACACTGCATTCATTGAAGAAATCTATGTACAAACTCTCCGGAAGAAACATTGACCATGCCCCAGGTGAAAAAGCAAACCATCTACATGATGTCGTCCGATTATTTCCAGGGATTCCAGAAAAAAGAGCTCGTGCACTTTGCCCAAAAGCATAACGGCATATTCGAATTCTTACATCCCGGCGGCACTTATATTCTCAATAATATGCCACTCATGCAATTCTATTGCCAGCAACCTTTATCTAAAGAAGAGATAGAAGATGCGATGTTGCTGCTCGATTTTTATATAGGACAGCCTGTAGAAAAAAACGCATATTTCGGATTCCGGCAACTGACCGAAGTGGCTATGAAAGCGCTGAGTCCCGGCATCAACGACCCCGGAACAGCAGTCATCAGCCTGCACGCACTGTCCGATTTGTTTTTGTATAAAATGACCAATTCTTTTCAAACGATCTTTTACGACAAAAACGGAGCTCCAAGAGCTTCAACCGTAGACCATAGTTTTGAGCACCTGTTTACGGAATGTTTCTACCCGGTATGGGATTATGGGAAAAAAGACCGCTATGTGCAGAATGCAATGCTCACAATGATGACGCAACTCGATAGTGCAGATACTAGCCGAAGCCATGCCGGCTTGATTACTTCTTTTATTTTGGTAATCAGGAAGCAAATGCAGATGAATACGTTATGAACATGGGCGCAGACATTAACGTTATCTGAATTGCTAAATACAGGATGCAGAACACAATTGGAAGCATTTTTGACTCTCTAATAATAGCTCTATACAAATTGAGCTGTGGGTTATGATAAAGATATTGCTGGTAGACGATGACGAAGACATTTTGATCAACCTCAAACTGTGTTTGAAACGAAACGACTTTGAAGTTGTTGCAATTTCCAATGCCGTGCAGGTAATAGATACAGCTCTTCACACTATGCCCGATATCATATTAATGGACATCAATCTTGATGGATGGGATGGCCGCGTTATATGCAGTCATTTGCGAAATGATAATCATTTTAAAATTCCCATTGTTTTGTTTTCCGCCTTGCCCGAATACAAATCTACAGTCGCTTCTTTTGGGGCAAATGGTTTCATCAACAAGCCTTTCGAGATGAAAAATCTTGTAACAGCTTTACATTCTTATCTAAATTAGTTTTTGCGCAAAAAAATGCTATTTTGTATCAACATTCATTCAGGCATATAATAACCTTGTAGTGATAAAAGTAACAATGTTACTGTGTTTGTTTACCGCATTCTGAGACACCTACGATAGAAATATGAACATTGTGCCGCTAATAAATGTCAATGAAACCAATACCGACAATCCGGACTCCGAGCCAGCGTTTCCGAAAATAGGTTTACGCCACCTGAAGGCTTCTACAAACAGGTAGTAGACAGTCTTAGCGACTATGCAGTATTTACCATAACCACATCGGGACAAATCAATAGCTGGAACGCAGGCGCGCAGCGGCTTTTGGGGTTTCATACTGATGATATTATGGGAAAACCTGTTGAGAGTTTGTTTGCAGAAAAGGAAAACGAAGCGGGCAATGAGCATAATGAAACAGACGAATGGCCACAGCACGATAAGTGGAGCAAGACCCGGTATTATGTGAAAAAAGATGGTACACATTTCTGGGCAAATGATATTGTTTTTCCACTGTACGATGATAATGCGAAACTGATGGGTTTCAGCCATCTTGTGCAGGATTTATCGATTGCCAAAAAAGCTGAGCAGATACTGACAGAAGCAAAAGACTATGCACAAAGCATTGTGGATACTGCACGCGAGCCGCTTATTGTATTGCATTCCGATCTTACCATTAATTCTGCCAACCGGGCTTTTTACCAGATGTTCCAGGTAAAGGAAGCAGATACCACCAACAAAAAGATTTATGAAGTAGGTAATGGCCAGTGGAATATTCCCAAACTGCGCGAACTGCTGGAAGTGATAGTGCCTCAAAACGAATCGTTCATCAACTTTGAAGTGACCAATGATTTTGTAGGTGTGGGCAAGAAAACCATGCTGCTGAATGCGCAGAAACTTTACCGTCCCGGCAATCATACCAATATGCTGCTATTAGCTATAGAAGACATAACTGAAAGGAAAGCATCGGAAGACATGAAGGACTCTTTTATCAGCATTGCAAGCCATGAACTGAAAACGCCGATCTCTACTATTAAAGCCTTTGCTCAGGCACTGCAATCGAACATGCAGGACAACAATAAAGACAGCAACTTTCAATCGCTACAATACCCCGTGAATCGCATTAGTGAACTTACTGACAAGCTTCATCGGCTTCTCGATACCTTACTCGACGAATCGATGCTGCAATCAGGTAAGCTTTCGCTCAACAAAGAATTGTTCAGCCTTACGGAGATTCTCATCAATACGATAAACGATTTCCAGATTATCAGTCCCAAACATTGCATCCGGCTACAGGCAGACAAAGATTACATGGTGTTTGCCGATAAAATAAGAATCAAGCAAGTAATCAATAACCTTCTGAGCAATGCCGTAAAATATTCACCACAGGCAGAAAACGTAGATGTTACCATCTCAGCCGACAACTGGCAGCACGAGTTGTCTGTAAGTATCAGGGATTACGGCATCGGCATTAGTAACGATGACAAAAAGCGACTGTTTTCAAAATTTGTACGCTCCAGGCGGGTTCTTGATAAAAATATTCCCGGTATCGGACTTGGACTTCATATTTCCTCTGAAATTATGAGGATGCACAATGGTAATATTTCTGTGTGGAGTGAGGAAAATGAAGGATCATCTTTTACATTCACACTGCCGCTACCCTGATCCCGATTGCTTTTCAAGTGCAAAATCGCTAATCCACACATTTTTATTTCCGGCACTTTTTATATAATTAACAGATTGAAAACCATTGTTATTTACACGTCATCATGTCACAATGTGTAGTTAATGATTCCTGATTATTTCAGGAGCCGGTATTTAAAAACTACCTTACGCGCATTCTAAATTTATTATCCGATACGTATATGCTTGTTGTCCTGTCTTTTTTTCTCCTTCATTGGTTTCTCTCGTTATTTTTTCATTCCTTTTTTCTCCACCGTTATGCTTCCCACCAGATGTATACTCTGACCAAAGGTTGGGAAAAAACAATCTATATACTTACCTGGCTGGTTCAGGGATCATCATACCTTGTACCGAGCGCTTACGCTGTTATGCACCGCATGCACCATAGCTACAGCGATACAGAAAAAGATCCGCATTCTCCGCATTTCTTTACCGATGTGTGGCAAATGATGTTTAACACTGTAAAGATTTTTCGCAGTTTTCTTACCGGCAAAAGCTTGCCTGACGAGCAGTTTACAAGAGAGTACCTGCCTGTATGGAGAAAGCTCGACCTGATAGGTCACAATGCCATAACACGTATCTTATTCGGAGCGTTATATGTAAGCGTTTATGTTGTGTTTGCGCCCAGCGCATGGTGGTATTTATTGCTGCCCATTCACTTTATGATGGGACCCATACAAGGTGCTGTCGTTAACTGGTGCGGGCATAAATATGGCTATACCAATTTTGACAATGGCGATCATTCGAAAAACTCTACCCCGTTTGGTATAATACTCATGGGCGAATTGTTTCAGAACAATCATCACCACGATAAAAGCAACGCAAACTTTGCCCGTAAATGGTTTGAGTTCGATATGACTTATATCATTATGTTAGGCTTAAACAAAGTTGGTATCATACGCCTGATTCCTCTTGCGCCTCACAAAAGCGTATAGCGGCAAAACCAGTATACAAACAGGCACTTGTATGTTGTTATTACCGGCAGGCGTTTGCATAAAATAATGGCAATTCTGATAAGGATGTTCAAGCAATTGAAGAGGTTACAATCCTAAACTTACAGTTGCATTTGATGTCCTTTTGATAAGACACAAATTCATCCGGGTGAAAATAAAACTTATCAATTAATCTGCTATCTTTGAGCCTATTCACCTGAGTGACTGCACCTTGTAATTAACCTTGCTTCCTGCAGTTGGCGCAACCAAATGGTCACGTCCTTTACCACGTACCTTTCTCAGTTATTCTTATTTCAAACTTTTATTTTCATGAACATTTTTGTTTCCAATCTGGGCTTTCATGTAGAGAATGCCGACCTGAAAAATATGTTTACTCCCTTCGGAGAAGTAACATCTGCCAAAGTAATTACCGATGCCGAAACCGGCAGAAGCCTGCGTTATGGCTTTGTTGAAATGCCCGATGAAACAGCCGGAAACGAAGCCATCAGCAAGCTGAATGGCCGCGTTGTGGAAGGCAGGGCAATGAGCATCAACATTGCGAGAGGCAAAAACAAAGGCAAAGAATTGTTTTTATCTGAGAAACCCAATGCACGTCAGCAAAATCAACGCATGTAGCGCCATGAGTGACACTCAGACTACAACAATCTTTACCTTAAATCGTTCGTTATGACTTTTATTAAAGAAAATTTACTTGGCGACAGATACGACTGGAGTACAGAAGGCATCTTACTAAAGATGAAACAGTCGCAACCAACACGCAACCGCTTTGACCGTTTCAACGGAAATTGTGTACTGCATATGATCAATCTTTTCAATGGGGTTATCGATAGCTTATCGGTAGATCAGGGGCAGGATATTGAAATGCTCATTTCAAACGAACTTCCTTTGGTTTTGAGCAGCGAAATATCTGTTTTCAACTGGCTGAAGGAACGTTTCATGACAGTGCATCCCGATGTAAGAGTCAACTGATAACAGGCATATCTCATTGCCCTATTTATCATGTAAAAATTCCTATTGTCGTGTGGCAATTTGCGTGTGGCTTTCACTTTCTCCAGCACATGTACCTTCATAATTTGTTGTCTCATTTTCTTTTACCTGCCTGAATCTTTTCTTACTAAAAGAGTGCGGATCTGAGCAAATGTTTTATCGTTTCTAAAACAAGAAACGCTATTGTGTTGCTTCGTATATCACTTTCATAATCAATGCAATAAACAAAGCATCAGATGCATTGGGAAGCCCGTTGGTGAGCATAAATAAAGTGTGGGTTACCCGTTTATTTATTTTATCTTTACAACATTCGTTTGAGCATCGCACTTCGTAATTAAGCAGATTTGCTTCAGGTTATTCACCTCCTGCCATCATCACTTTTTTCACAACGTTCCTTACTCAGATATCATTTTAAATAGTAGTTCATCATGAACATTTACGTAGCTAATTTAGCTTTTCAACTCGAAAGCACCGATCTCAAAAATTTATTCACACCATTTGGTGAAGTGTCTTCCGCAAAAATTATTATGGACAGGGAAACCGGGCGCAGCCGTGGTTTTGGTTTTGTAGATATGCCCGACAATGACGCTGCCAAAGAAGCCATGAACAAGCTCAATGGCCAGGTGGTTGAAGGCAAAGCACTTGCAGTGAATGAAGCCCGTCCAAAAGAATCAAATTCGAAAAACAGGTTTTTCTAAATGATGTTTCTATAGTGAAGAAAGAGGAAGTGTATCGCTTCCTCTTTTTTTGTTTCTTTTATTCATTTATCATTAGATTTTGCCTGAAAGCAAGTTTATTCTTTTTAAAACTTCGTGTATGTTTTGATGAGTTTTCGCCAGCAGTACCATTATCAAATACCTCTTTATGAAACATGGGCAGGGAGCAGTAAATATTATTACATTGCATATAATTTACCAGCAGGTATCTACGACTTGATATTTCATAATACAATCGACTGGATTCAATAAAGAAAGCTACCGTTTTATCATGGAAACATCTTCACCAGTTGACTCTTCAGAGCTTAGTTCCCACAACAGTTCACCTGACGACAATCTTTTTCATATTGTAGGTATTGGCGCGTCTGCGGGTGGTATCAAAGCCATGAAAGATTTTTTCGAAAAAATGCCAGTGGATGCAGGCATGGCTTACGTTGTTATTCTGCATCTCTCGCCCGATCACGACAGCCGGCTGGCGCAGGTATTACAAACAGTAACCACTATGCCTGTATTGCAGACCAATACAGAAGTGATTGTAGAGCCCAACCATGTATACGTGGTACCGCCCAACCAGCATCTCGAAATGCTGGGCAACAAGATAGTGGTATCTAAAAACACACGTATTGAAGACCGCAGGGCGCCAATCGATATCTTTTTCCGCACCCTGGCAGAGTCGCATGGCAAATGGGCAATTGGTGTCGTTCTTTCGGGCACGGGCGCCAACGGATCAATGGGCATAAAGCGAATAAAGGAAATGGGTGGCAGTGCATTTGTTCAAAATCCACGCGAAGCGGAATTTAGCGAAATGCCACGCAACTCCATAGCCACCGATCTGATAGATATGATATTGCCGGTTGCAGAAATTCCGGGCAAAATAATTCAATTCATACAAGGGAATGCAAACATCGAATTGCCCGCTGCAGCCGAAGCGCTGATTGAAAATCAACAACTGGCATTGCGCGATATTTTTACGCAACTCCGGGTGCGTACCGGTCACGATTTTTCAAATTATAAACGTCCTACCCTTCTTCGCCGCATCGAGCGTCGCATGAACATCTGTAACCAGCCGGATATCATTTCCTATGCAACGTTTATTCAGCAGGATCCAACAGAAACACAGGCGTTATTAAAAGATTTATTGATTTCTGTTACGAATTTTTTTCGTGATGAAAAAGCATTCAGGTTTATAGAAACAGATATTCTGCCCCGCATTTTTCATGGAAAAGACAGCCAGAAACAAGTGCGCATCTGGGTTGCAGGCTGCGCTACCGGCGAAGAAGCTTATTCTCTCGCAATGCTTTGTGCCGAACGCACTCTTGGCAATACAGACATGCCCAAAGTCCAGATTTTTGCCACAGATATAGACGAAAATGCGATTGCGATTGCACGGGGAGGAGTATATACCCTGAACGATGCAGCCGATGTATCGTCAGAGCGCCTCAGGCGTTTTTTTAAAAAAGATGGCAATGTATACCAGGTTACGCGTGAAATACGCGAAATGATACTTTTTGCCAATCACAACGTTTTGAAAGATGCACCCTTTTCGCGCATCGACCTGATTACGTGCCGTAACATGCTCATTTACCTCAACCAGGTTGCGCAGGAACGTATCATGGAAACCTTTCATTTTGCACTCAATCCGGGAGGCTTTTTGTTTCTCGGCACATCAGAGTCTATCGAAACGTCAGATGAACTGTTTAGTATCATCAGCCGCGAACAGCACATTTACCAGAGCCGCCACGTAACGGTTCGTTCTTACCCGGTACCGGAGTCCATCCCGGCGTTGCGCTTTCAACACCTTCCTAACCAGGGAGTTAGAGAACCACCAGACAACAAAACATTGGAACGCTTTACCTATAATGACCTGCACCAGTTATTGCTTGAGCAATATGCGCCCCCGTCGGTTGTGGTAAATGAAGGTTATAACATTGTGCACCTTTCGCCCCGCGCAGGCAGCTATTTGCAAATGAACGGAGGAGAGCCATCTACCAATGTCCTGCACCTGGTACGCCAGGAGTTAAGACTTGAGTTGCGGTCAGCACTTTACCAGGCAGTACAGCAAAAAACAAATGTGCAGGCAAACAATCTGACCCTGAAGATTGATGACAAATTTCAAACGATCAATCTTCATGTGCGTCCGCAATTTCGGGAAGGCGAAGTAGCCAGGGGCTTCATATTAATTTTGTTTGAAAAAACGGAAAACGGGATAGCAGAACAACCTGCCGTCTTGAAATCTGAAGAGCCTTTGGCGAGACAACTAGAAGAAGAACTCATTCGCCTGAAAGCACAGTTAAGAGAGTCGAACCAACACCACGAATTTCAGGCAGAAGAGCTGAAAGCATCGAATGAAGAATTGCAGGCAATCAACGAAGAGCTAAGATCGGCAGCGGAAGAACTCGAAACCAGCAAGGAAGAATTGCAGTCGATTAATGAAGAATTGACAACTGTAAACCAGGAGTTGAAAGTAAAAATAGAAGAAACTACTATTTCAAGCAATAACCTGCAAAACCTAATTAATTCTACAAATATTGGAACAATTTTTCTTGACCGTAGTTTTTGTATCAATTTGTTTACGCCAGCTATACGCGACATTTTCAACCTTATACCTGCCGACTATGGGCGCCCTCTTACAGATATCAACAGCAAGCTGACTTATGATAACCTGATAGAAGATGCGGAAGAAGTGCTTGCCAATCTGCAACCAATAGAACGCGAAGTGCAAACGAACGATAACCGCACTTTTATGATGCGTGTGCTGCCATATCGCACTTCCGAAGACCGCATCAGCGGTATTGTGATAACGTTTGTAGACATCAGCAGGCGCAAAAAAGACGAAAACGAATTGTACGACAATCGCAACCGTCTGCACCTGGCAATGAAAGCAGGAAAAATATTTACTTGGGAACTCAATCCTGAAACCCGGCAATTGGTGTGGTCGGCGAATACCAAAGACATTATTGGATGTTTGCTGCCAGATTTACTCGACAATCTATACTCACTTATTCACCCGGATGATATTCATCATGCAAAAAAAGCTATTGATACGGCCATTGAAAACAGGTTGGATTTTGAGTCTGAATTCAGGCTCCTACATCCCGATACCGGTCAGGTAATCTGGTTGCAGAGCCAGGGCGCGGTTACAACCCATACGCCAAACGGAAATGCACTGTTTGTAGGAATTGTGCAAAACATCAGCGACCGCAAAAAAGCGGAAGACGAACTCCGGCAAAGTTATGTGAACATCAAAATGGCAACAGATGCTTCACAGGCAGGATGGCTAACATGGCACCTTGAAACAGGACAAACAAACTGGGACGAACGTGGTAAGCAGATCATGGGATTTTCCAGCGAAGAAGAAACCAAAAGCATAGAAGGCTGGCTGTCGCGGATTTTGGATGCTGACAGGCATGTTGTAATGGAAAACAGCGCCGAAAACATAGTCAATAATAAAGATTTTGAATTTGAATTTCGTGTACCAGATGATAAAACCGGTGAAGAACGGCTGATCGAGGCAAAAGGACGATTTCAGAAAGATACACAAGACAGGGCGATATCGGGCACTTGTCTCATTATAGATATTACAGAGTCGAGAAGAGCAGAGCTGGCACTTCGCGAAAGTGAAGAGCGCTTTCGTATACTGGCCAATTCTATTCCCCAGCTCATATGGACAAATGATGCAGGCGGCAAAGCTGACTATTTCAACAAACGCTGGTATGAATACAGCGGGCTAAACATGGAAGAATTAGCTGGCCATGGCTGGCAAAAAATAGTGTTTGAGGAAGATGCTGCCACATTTATAGAACGCTGGAAAGACGCATTGCAATCCGGAACTATATTCGACTCCGAGTTTAGAATACGCCGTGCAGATGGAATGTACCGCTGGCACATTGTGCGCAATATGCCTTTGCTCTCCAAAGATGGCAGCGTGCACATCTGGTTTGGATCTGCCACAGATGTAGACGATCTCAAAAATACACAGGAATTGCTGCGAGAAAGCCGCGAAAGACTGCGCGTAACCATGGAAAGCGCTCTTGATTATGCCATAGTTACGCTGAATACAGACGGTTTGATCGAGGCTGGAATTCAGGTGCCGAACGCATTTTTGGATACCGGGAAAACGAAGTAATCGGGCAACCGGGTGATATCATCTTTACACCGCAAGACCGGAAGATGGGTGCACCACAACAGGAAATGAAGTTGGCCAGAGAACAGGGACGTGCGGCAGATGAACGTTGGCACCAGCGAAAAGACGGTTCCCTCTTTTACATGAGCGGCGTTATGTCGCCCATCTATAACAATGGTCTTACAGGGTATGTAAAAGTAGCCCGTGATATGACAGAACAAAAACAAGCCGCAGAATGGCTGCGCCTGTCGGAAGAGCGATACCGGATAGCGATGGAAGCAGGTGAATTGGCAACATGGGACTGGAATCTGATAACCAACAAAATCACCTGGAACGAACAACACTTTAAGCTATTTGGCATCGAAAACAAGGGACAAATGATAGACCCTGATTTCTTTTTGAAATTTGTGTTTTCTGAAGACTTGCCTGCTGTAAAAGAACAATTGTCTGCTGTGACTGGCGACAAAGGCATATACAAAGCTGAATTTCGGGTGAAAAGACCCAACGATCATGAACTCTATTGGATGAGTGGTTATGGAAGGGTTACAGAAAGTAAAAACGGAAAGCCTTCGCGTGTTTCGGGCGTTATGTTTGACTGCACAGAACGCAGGCATGCGCAGGAAGAACTGCAATCAGCGCAAAACAGCCTGAATACGGCGCTTGAAGCAGCCAAAATGGGTGTATGGGATATTAATTTCACAACGGGCCAGGTCACACACAGCCGCCGGCACGATCAGCTACTTGGGTATTCAGATATACAAGAGCCCTGGAGCAGTGAAATGGCGAAGGAACATATGATGGATGCAGACAAACTAAAATTTGACGAAGCATTTGAAAACATGTTGCAAACCGGCAAGTTTGATATGGAAGCGAGGATTATACATTCCAATAATGCCGAGCATTTGCATTGGGTGCATTACTTTGGTCGCTTGTTCAGAGACGCAAAAGGCGAAGCCACACATGCAGCAGGCGTAATAGTAGATATTACCGACCGCAAAACAGCAGAAAAGCAGAAAGATGAATTTTTGGGCATTGCCAGTCACGAACTCAAAACACCGGTTACCACGATAAAAGCCTACGCAGAAATTTTGCAGGAAATGTTTACTGACGCTCACGATATGAAGTCGGCAAACCTGATGAGTAAGATGGATAAGCAAATAGACCGGCTTACCAAACTAATCAAAGATCTGCTTGATGTTACCAAGGTATCCGAAGGTCAACTACACCTCACCCGCGAAACCATAAACCTCGAGGAACTGATCAAAAATATTACGGAAGAAATGCAACGCACTACCCGTCAGCATCAAATCCGTTTAGAGTTATCTGCGCTGCCATTGGTTACAGGTGATAAAGAGAGACTTGGACAGGTACTGTCGAACCTGTTATCGAACGCTATCAAGTATTCACCCGATTCGGAAGACATCACGGTATTTACAAGTACAGAAAACAACAATATCTTTATCAGTGTGCGTGATAAAGGAATAGGTATGTCGGAAAATACGCTATCCCGGATATTTGAACGGTTTTTCAGGTCAAGCGATCCTTCCGTTCACTCTTTTCCGGGCTTAGGTCTTGGCTTGTTTATTTCTTAGGAAATCATGAAGCGTCATGATGGAACCATTACTGTTGAAAGTCAACCGGGCAATGGTTCAGTATTCACTATGAAATTACCTGCCAATTAATCCGGAGTATTTTTCTTACGATGTCAAAAACCAACACTATTCAGAAAGGAATGAGGAGAGGCAACAAGTTTTCAATCCGCAAGGGCTGCTGCCTCTGAAATGGCTTTTGCAGCCAGCCAACCGCTTGTCCAGGCGTGCTGAAAATTAAAACCGCCTGTTATTCCATCTACATCCAGAATTTCACCCGCAAAAAAAAGATGTTGGCATTTTGCGGCTTTGCATGGTATTGGCATCAACTTCCGATAAGTGAATGCCGCCGCATGTCACAAATTCTTCTTTAAATGTTGTTTTTCCTTCAATGGTAAAGATTTGAGCAGTCAACAGTTGAATCAATTTATTCCGGCTTTTTGCAGAGAGATTCGACCATCGGGTTTCCGGCAGCAATCTCAGACTGCTGTAAAAAATATAACCACAATCGGGCAGGCAACAAAAACGGATTTTTTTGATTGAGAAACTGAGAAGACATTCGTTGCTGCCATTGCGGCCACGCTTCACTGAAGTGTTTGCTCGTTATAATCAGGCAGCCAATTGACGATAATGGAAAAACGGTATTGCTTTTCTGCAAGGTCGCGCGCACCCCAGGCAGATAACTTTAGAATGGCAGGTCCGCTCAAACCCCAATGCGTAATTAGCAAAGGGCCCTGTTGAGAGAGTTTGGTACCCATTATTTTCACCAAAGCTTTTTCTACACTCACACCCATTAATTGTGTAATCGGGTTTGCAGGCATATTAAACGTGAACAAAGAAGGCACGGGCTCCTGTATAGAATGTCCAAGTTGTCTGAGCCAATCAAATTGTGATGATTTTGGAAAACCGCCACAGGCAATACATACATATTGCGCCACAAAATGTCGGTCGTTGCCTACCGTTATTTCATAATGATTATCTATTTCAACCAATTCTTTCACATCTGCATTCATGATGATCTCAACCCGATGCGCATCGGCTTCGCGCAAAAGGCATTCAATAATGGTTTGCGATGTATTGGTAACTGGAAACATTCTGCCATCAGCTTCCGCTTTTATCGCCACGCCTCTTTTCTCAAACCAGTCAACGGTATGTTGGGTATTGAAGTGATATAAGGATTTCTTTAAAAAATTTGTACCGCGCGGGTATTTGCCAATTAAACCAGGAACTTCAAAACAATCGTGCGTTACATTACATCTCCCGCCACCACTCACTTTCACTTTGCTGAGCAGCTTGCTAGTTTTTTCAAGAATAATTACACGAAGCAATGGATTATTGGCTGCCGCATTAATAGCACAAAAAAAACCGGCAGCACCGCCGCCCACTACAACAAGCGTTTGTTTATTCTGTGCATAGGACCATAGGGTAAATTATCCAACATCAGCCAGTAAGAATACCAATGGAATAACTGGCTTAGTAATCTGAATTGAGATTTGGATTCGCTTTTTCAGCTTCTTCAATAATGCTGTAATCAGATAATGATCAGCGCTTTATTTCGCTTTATACACACATCGTGTTCGAAATGAACGGAAGGTTTACCATCGCGCGTACGCACTGTCCATCCATCTGCATCTGTAAACACTTCTCGTGTACCCATATTTATCATTGGCTCAATGGCCAACACCATATTTTCATTTAGTTTAGGTCCGTTGCCACGTTTGCCATAATTTGGCATTTGCGGGTCTTCGTGCAGGCTTCTGCCCAACCCATGCCCAACGAGTTCACGAACAACGCCATAGCCATGTTTTCGTTCCGTATAATCCTGAATAGCAAATGCAATATCACCAATACGGTTTCCAACCACTGGCTTTTTCAATTCCTTTGTAAATCGATTCTTTTGTAACGCGCACGAGCTGTAAAATTTCATCACTTACTTCACCTAAAAAAATGTATAAGCATGATCTCCATGCCAGCCGTTCAGATATCACGCCAATATCAATTGATACAACATCACCCTCTTTCAAAGGAGTTTTATTGGGAAACCCGTGAACAACAACTTCATTTACTGATGCGCAAATATTATGCGGATAACCATGATAATTTTTGAATGACAACAATGCTTTATGATCTTGCACAAATTGTTGCACAAAGTGTATCAATTCCATAGTCGTGATACCCGGTTTCAGCACTTTTGCTACTTCTGCAAGTGTTTTACTTACGAGTACGGCACTTTGCTTCATCAACGCAACTTCTGCTTCTGTTTTGTAAAAAATCATGTTTTATAAATGACTCATTAATTACTAAAAATGAAAAAACCTGTCGGGTAAGACAGGTTTTGATATAAGCTATTTGCGATAACAAATGGTATGATTCATTAATATCCCCGCCCACGGGTGCTGTAGTTTGGCTGCCTTGTAAACGTCCACCTTTCATCAAACCATCGTATTGACGCATGAGTAAGTGAGTTTCGATTTGCTGCAATGTATCCAGAATTACACCAACCATAATCAATAAAGAAGTTCCACCAAAGAAACTGCTGAACTGTTGTGTTACGCCTAAGACGCTGGGCAAAACCTGGAAAATACCTACAAACGCTAAGAAGAATAGCGCCAGGCAAAGTAATTTTATCCATGATGGAACCAATATAATCGGCAGTAGGCTGACCAGGTTTTACACCTGGAATAAAGCCATTATTGCGCTTTAAATCTTCACTCATTTGCTTTGGATTGAAAATCAAAGCTGTATATAAAAAGGTAAATGCAATAACCATTACGGAATAAATAACCATGTACCACGCATTGCTGTGATCGCTGAACACTTCCACGATACCACCTTTTGTAGTTTCCTGTAGATTGGTAAAGAAACCAAAGTTGGCAGGAACATGATTGCCTGCGCAAAGATGATAGGCATTACACCTGCACTATTTACTTTCAATGGTAAAAACTGGCGGGCACCACCATATTGGCGATTCCCAACAATTTGCTTTGCATAGTTTACAGGAACCTTTCCGTACACCCTGAACAAGATATAATCAATCCCATGATAATGGCAATCAGGATGGCGATTTCGATCAGGAATATCAATAAACCGCCGCCGCCTTTAGCTTGCTTCGCATCAAACTCCTGCGCTAATGCTTGTGGCAAACGGGCAAGAATACCTACCATGATGATGATTGAAGTACCATTTCCTAAACCTTTATCCTGAATTTTTTCTCCCAGCCACATTACGAATAAGGTACCTGCAGTAAGAAGAATTAAAGGTGGAAGCAAAGAAATAAGGAGCATAGGAAGTAATCAGCGCATCGGCATAACCGGGGCTTTTCAGATATTGAACATATGCACTCGCCTGAAACAGTGTTACAATAACAGTTAGGTAACGTGTCCACTGGTTAATCTTTTTGCGACCACTTTCACCTTCTTTCTGAATTTTTTGTAATTGGGGAACTAAGATAGTTGCCAATTGCATAAAAATGGAAGCGGAAATGTAAGGCATTACACCTAACGCTAAAATAGATGCCTGCGAAAAAGCACCACCGGCAAACGTATCAAACAATCCCAATAAGCCATTGCCACGTGTATTAGCGGCAGCTTGCTGTATTTTGTTTGGATCGATACCCGGCAAAACGATATGTGTACCTAAACGGTAGGTAAAAATGAAAGCAAGCGTTACAATAATTTTTGTACGAAGCTCCTCAATTGTCCAAATGTTCTTTAATGTCTGTACAAACTTTTTCACGAATCGGATGTGTTGTGTAGTGTAATGATCTTTAAGCCAAAAAAACGCATCGCTGGGGATGCGTTTCGCAAATATCGGGAAAATTATTTTATAATTTCAACACTTCCGCCAGCAGCTTCAATGGCAGTTTTTGCTTTTTCGCTGATTGCATTTACTTTGAAGGTTAAAGCGGTTTTTAATTCGCCATTACCTAAAATTTTAATTTTATCAGTTTTACCTACCAAACCATTTATATATAAGTTGTCAAGAGTGATTTCGGTAAAACCATATTTTTCACTTAGAGATTCCAACTGTCCTAAGTTCAGCACTTTGTACTCTATACGGTTGTTATTTTTAAAACCACGTTTTGGTATACGACGCTGAATTGGCATCTGACCACCTTCATGCGCATTTTTACGTTGGTAACCGGCGCGGCTTTGACCACCTTTGTTACCTTTTGTAGATGTACCACCTTTACCACTGGCTTCACCACGACCCAAACGCTTTTCTTTATGTGTTGCGCCTTCTGCGGGTTTTAATGTGTGTAATTTCATGTCTGTATTTTGATTTTGAACTTAACGGGGAATCGCCCCTCGCATTTTAAATTATTAATTCTTACAATTGCTCTACAGCAACCAGGTGGCTCACTTTTGTTACCATACCCAAAATCTGTGGTGTTGCTTCCACTTCTTTTGTAGCATTCATTTTTGTTAAACCAAGGGCTTTCAATGTTCTTTTCTGGCGCTCAGAACGATCGATACCGCTTTTTACCTGTGTGATTTTTATTTTAGCCATACTATATCCAAAGGATCTTTAAAGATTTGGAAGAGAGTTTATTAACCGTTAAATACTTTCTTTAACTGAATGTTACGGTTTTTAGCAATTTCAATGGGTTCGCGTAATAAAGAAAGTGCTTTCAAAGTTGCTTTAACAACGTTGTGTGGGTTAGCAGAGCCTAAGCTTTTTGCTAAAACGTCGGTCACACCGGCGCTTTCCAAAACCGCACGCATGCTACCACCCGCAATAACGCCGGTACCATGTGCAGCTGGTTTAATCAAAACCTTAGCAGCGCCTTCTTTAGCAAGCTGATCGTGGGGAATAGTGCCATGCATAACGGGAACCTTTACCAGATTCTTTTTTGCATCTTCAATACCTTTTGTAATCGCTTCCTGAACTTCTTTTGCTTTGCCTAAACCCTGACCTACAACACCGGCTTCGTTACCAACAACCACCAATGCAGAGAAGCTGAAGGTACGACCACCTTTGGTAGTCTTAACCACACGGTTTATTGAAACTACTTTTTCTTTTAGTTCAACGTCGCCGCCAGCTTTTATTTTATTTGAAACAATACTTGCCATTTTCGATAAGTAATTATGAGTTGTGATTTACAAGAGTTCTTTTTATAAGAACCCTTTGTAATAGAAAATTAAAATTGAAGTCCGCCTTCTCTGGCGCCATCAGCAGCAGCCTTAACGCGACCATGATACAAATAACCGCTTCTATCGAAAACGACTTTAGTAACACCCAGCTCTTGCGCTTTACGGGCAATTGCAGCACCGGCAAGTTTTGCTTTTTCCGATTTGTTGCCGGGTTGGGCAGCAATGTCCTGGTCTCTGGAAGAAGTACCTGTGATGGTTTTACCGCTTTCATCATCAATCAACTGTAAATAAACAGCCGTGTTGCTACGGAAAACGGATAAACGAGGCTTTTCAGGCGTACCCGAAATTCTTTTACGGGTTCTGAAGCGTATCTTCTGTCTTCTTATGCCTTTTGTATTCATTGTTCTATTTTATGTTTTCCTGATACTGCCAGGAAAATGAATAATATACGTGTGTGAGATATTATGAGATTATTTACCAGCAGCTTTACCAGCTTTACGGCGTACAATTTCGTCGGTATACTTAACACCCTTTCCTTTGTACGGTTCAGGTTTACGTAAGCTACGGAGTTTGGCCGCTACCTGACCAATCAATTGTTTATCGATACCTTCCAAGTAAATTTTTGGATTCTGCCCCTTCAAAGTTTCCGTAGTCACCTTCAATTCTTTTGGAATTTCGAAGATGATATTGTGGGAATATCCTAAAGAAAGATCCAAAGTGTTACCCTGGTTAGCAGCTTTATAACCTACCCCAACCAATTCAAGATCTTTACGATATCCATCAGTTACGCCTTTTACAAGGTTTGAAACAAGGGAACGATATAAACCATGCATAGCGCGGTGACGAATCTGATCGGTAGCGCGTGAAAGATTGATTTCGTTATCCTTTACTTCAACTGTAATATCACGGTCAACCGGTTGTTTTAATTCACCTTTTGGACCTTTTACAGTTACAATGTTATCACCTCCAACACTTACAGTAACGCCTTTTGGCAAAGTGATGGGTTGTTTTCCTATACGAGACATAATTTCTTTGTTTTATGTAGATCTGAAATACAATGTAAGTTAAAAGTGTTCAGTTACCGTATAGAGAACTTAATTATCGATTAACCTGAAGTAGAGTAAAGCCATTATAAAACTTTACTCTTTAATTTATTATGCGATGTAGCAAAGAACTTCGCCACCTACATTTTGCAATTTTGCTTGCTTATCAGTCATGATACCTTTTGAAGTACTCAGGATAGCTATACCCAAGCCATTGATTACGCGACGGAAATCGGCAGGTTTGGAATACTGGCGTAATCCTGGACGACTAATGCTCTGCAGGGAACGAATTGCAGGCTGTTTAGTAGTAGGATCATACTTCAAAGCTATTTTGATTAAGCCTTGTTTGTTATCATCTTCAAATTTATACTTCAGGATATAACCCTGTTCGTATAAAATTTCAGTAATGCGTTTTTTTAAATTAGAAGCAGGAATCTCAACGATTCTGTGACCGGCCAATTGCGCATTTCTAACTCGTGTAAGAAAATCTGCGATAGGATCAGTTACCATCATTGTCTCGATTGATACGTTTAATTGAGTTAATTGTTGTACTTAATAACTTCTGTGTTACTCAGTTTACACAAACTGCATTACCAGCTTGCTTTTTTCACACCTGGAATTTTACCATTCAATGCCATATCACGAAACATGATACGCGATAAACCGAAATAACGGATGTAACCTCTTGGACGACCTGTTAGCTGACAACGGTTTTTTAAACGAACAGGAGAAGCATTACGTGGGAGCTGATCCAAAGCAGCATAATCGCCGGCTTCTTTTAAAGCTTCGCGTTTAGCTGCATATTTTGCAACCATTGCTTCACGTTTTCTCTGTCTGGCTTTTATCGATTCTTTTGCCATAATTTTTTATTGTTGATAGTACAGGTACTAATCGTTCCTGATTTTCTTTTTTCATGTTTTTAAACGGCAATCCCAGTTCCTTCAACAATTCGTAAGCTTCTTCATTGTTCTTGCGCAGTTGTTACAAAAGTGATATCCATACCGGTAATTTTATTCACTTTATCGATATCAATTTCAGGAAAAATGATTTGCTCAGTAACACCTAAGGTATAGTTACCACGACCATCGAAATGCTTTATCGCTGATGCCTTTGAAATCACGCACACGGGGAAGTGCAACAGCAATCAAACGATCCAGAAATTCATACATTCTTTCTCCACGTAAAGTAACTCGTGCACCAATGGGCATGTCTTTACGCAGTTTGAAGTTTGAAATATCTTTTTTACTTCTGGTAGCTATCGCTTTCTGACCGGTGATATTTGGTTAATTCATCAACAGCAATATCCACCAGTTTCTTATCGGCTACCGCACCATTTACACCACGGTTAACGCAAATCTTTTCCAGCCTTGGAGCCTGCATGATGCTTTTATAACCAAACTTTTTTACCAACGCAGGTATAACTTCTTTCTTGTACTTGTCTGCTAATCTTGGAGTGTATTTTACAGTACTCATTATTTAACTGCCTCCCCTGATTTTTTAGAGAATACGAACTAATTTACCTTCTGCGCGGCTGCGCTTAACTTTAGACGGAGCCACCGGTTTTAGCATCCCACAACATTACATTGCTGATGTGAATAGGAGCTTCACTCTTGACAATACCACCTTTGGTATTTTGCGCCGATGGTTTTGTATGTTTTGTGATGATATTAACACCTTCTATTACGACGCGTCCTTTGTCGATGATCACTTCCAGAACCTTACGTGGTTTTTTGAGGTCTTTGTCATCGCCGGTGATAACCACTACTTCGTCGCCGCGTTTAATATTGTACTTCGGTTTGAATCTGTTACTCATTGTTTATATTTTGCGGAGTAAACCCTTTTATTTGTATGTATCCGCCTTTAAAAAGGGCGGCAAAGATACGATTATAATACTTCCGGGGCAAGAGAAATAATCTTCATATAACCTTTATCGCGAAGTTCCCTGGCAACAGGTCCGAAAATACGGGTGCCGCGTGGCTCATCAGCATTGTTCAACAGCACCACAGCATTGTCATCAAAGCGGATATAAGATCCATCTTTACGACGCAATTTGTTTTTGGTGCGAACAATAACTGCTTTTGAAACGGTACCTTTTTTAACACCGCCGGCAGGCAATAGCGTCTTTTACCGTAACTACGATTTTGTCACCGATTTTTGCGTAATCCTGACCAGAGTTGCCTAATACTCTGATGCAAAGAACTTCTTTTGCACCGCTGTTATCAGCTACATTTAATCTGCTTTCTTGCTGAATCATTTTTATTAGCTTTAAGCTGTCAGCGATCAGCTGTCAGCGTTGAATTTTATTGTAATTGAAACTGTCTTTCAGCTTAGTGACCAAATGCTTGGCTGTAAGCATCAAAGCTTATTTTGCTTTTTCAATTACTTCAACCAGTCTCCAGCGTTTTGTTTTGCTCAAAGGTCTGGTTTCCATAATTCTTCACCACATCTCCAATCGTACACTCATTCTTTTCATCGTGAGCATGAAACTTTGCGGTTTTGTTTAGGAATTTACCATAGATAGGGTGTTTTACTTTTCTTTCAACAGCAACGGTGATGGTTTTGTCCATTTTGTTGCTGCTTACAACACCTATTCTTGTTTTACGTAAATTTCTTTGTTCAGCTGTTGTAGCCATTTTATTTCGTTTTATGCCCGTAGGCAGTTCTCTATAATCAAAAGCGCTGATTACGCCTGTAATGTTCTGTTGTTTCAACTCTGTTTTCATCCTGCAATATCCTTTCTGAGGTTGCGGATGCTCATTGGGTTTTCAAAGGTGAAATTGCGTGAGCAAATTCAAGCTTTTTTAAACGCACCGAATCTTCTGTAACGCGAGCCTTCAGATCAGCTTCGCTGAAGTCTTTCAGACTTTTGTTGAATTCGTATTTTTTATTAGCCATTGTTATTGATTTTAAAAATCTTTTAATACAGGTCATTATGCCTGAAGGTCTCTTCTTACGATAAATTTGGTTTTGATAGGCAATTTCTGTGAAGCAAGTCCCATCGCTTCTTTTGCAACTGCTTCGGTTACACCATCGCATTCAAAAATGATGCGTCCTGGTTCTACTACAGCAGCCCAAAATTCAGGGTTACCTTTACCTTTACCCATACGTACTTCCAATGGCTTACGGGTGATTGGTTTGTCTGGGAATATCCTGATCCATACATTACCTTCACGTTTCATAGCACGTGTCATTGCCTGGCGGGCGGCTTCTATCTGGCGGTTATTTAACCAGATTGGTTCTTCAGCTTTTAAAGCGAAGGAACCAAAAGCAATGGTGGTGCCTCTTTTAGCCACATTGCGTATGCGACCTTTCTGTGCTTTTCTATGTTTACTTCTTTTCGGCTGTAACATTGTTCATGTTGTTTTGATTGCCGGTTACCGTTACCTGAATGCCGGTGTTTCAATACTTTATATCAACCGGCTACCTGTTGACCGGCTACCGGCAACTAATTTATCTTCTTTGTCCACCGCCGCCGCCTCTGCTGATCGCCGGCACCGCCACCTACGGTCTCGCCGTCATCTCTTCTGTCGCCACCACCTCTGCGGTCATCTCTCCTGTCGCCGCCGCGGTCCATCGCTTCTCCTGTCATCTCTTCTATCGCCGCTTACGTCTTTACCACCGATGAAGTTTGGATTCAGATCTCTCTGTACCTAATACTTCACCTTTGCAAATCCATACTTTGATACCGATTTTACCATAAACGGTTTGGGCAAATACGTTAGCATAATCGATGTCCATACGGAGGGTATGCAAAGGAACGCGACCTTGTTTGAACTCTTCGCTACGGGCAATTTCAGCACCACCCAAACGACCGCTCAATTTTACTTTAATACCTTCTGCACCCATGCGGAGTGTGGAAGCAACTGCCATTTTAGTGGCACGTTTAAAGTTGATGCGGTTTTCGATCTGGCGGGCAATGGTATCGCCAACGATATTGGCATCCAGTTCCGGACGACGAATTTCAAGAATGTTGATCTGAACATCGTCTTTGCCGGTAGTTTTTTCAGCTCTTCTTTGATACGATCCACTTCTCCACCACCTTTACCAATGATGATACCTGGCTTAGAAGTATGGATAGTAACAATCAGCTTGCCTAATGTACGTTCGATGACGATTTTAGAAATACCGCCTTTGTTGATACGTGCATTCAGGTAGGTTCTGATCTTGTTGTCTTCAATCAATTTGCCGGCATAGTCATGTTTGCTACCATACCAGTTGCTTTCCCAACCTCTGATGATGCCTAACCGGTTACCAATAGGATTTGCTTTTTGACCCATATTGTTTTATTTTCTAGCAAGCCTTAGCCTGCCTTGTAAGTTTAGTTTTTGCTGTCAACTATGATTGTAACGTGATTACTACGTTTGCGAACGCGGTAACCGCGACCTTGTGGTGCCGGGCGCATCCGTTTCAATACGCGACCACCATCTACAAAAATCGTTTTCACTATCAGGTTCGCATCAGCAGCACTGGTTCCTTCGTTTTTCTGCTCCCAGTTATTGATTGCGCTTTTCAGCAGTTTCAACAAGGGAACAGCATTGTGCTGCGGGTGAAATTCGAGAATAGCCAGGGCTTTCTCTACTTCCATTCCGCGGATTACGTCGGCCAGCAAACGCATTTTGCGCGGACCCGTAGGATAATTGTTTAATTTAGCAACAGCTTCCATTTGTTATCTTTTTAAGCTTCAGGTCTGGTTTCCCGTATCCTGATTCCTGTAACTTTTAATTCGTTATTTTTTTGATCCTGCGTGTCCTCTGAAATTGCGGGTTGGTGCAAACTCACCTAATTTGTGTCCTACCATAAATTCGGTAACATACACGGGGATAAATTTGTTCCCGTTGTGCACGGCGAAAGTATGACCCACAAAATCAGGCGTAATCGTAGAGCGGCGGCTCCAGGTCTTGATAACGCTTTTTTTGTTTTTGCCTTCATTGATGTTCAAAACCTTTACTTCAAGGTTTGCATCTACGTAAGGACCTTTTTTTATCGAACGACCCATAATCTGAATGAGTTAATTGAAAATTTGAATATTTGAAAATGTACCTTGTCTGATGAGCGATTTGAAAACCATTTTCGCATTTTCAAACTGCCACCGGGTCAACCTATTTTAAGGTTAGCTTCTTACCGTCTCTGCGTTGCAGTATCAGGCTATCAGACCCTTTGTGCTTACGGGTTTTTAAACCTTTTGCGTATTTACCGGTACGGCTGCGAGGGTGTCCGCCTGACGCTTTACCTTCACCACCACCCATCGGGTGATCTACCGGGTTCATCGCAACACCACGTGTACGTGGGCGGATACCTTTCCAACGGTTTACACCGGCTTTACCAGCTTGTTCCAGGTTATGATCGCTGTTGGATACCACACCTACAGTTGCATAACAGTTGATCAATACTTTTCTTAACTCACCACTTGGCATTTTAAGAACAGCGTATTTTTCTTCTTTGTTGGTCAGCTGTGCAGAAGAACCGGCACTACGTGCCATCTTTCCACCCTGACCTGGCTGCAATTCGATGTTGTGAATCACAGTACCTAAAGGCATGCTCTTCATTTGCAATGCATTTCCCAATTCCGGAGCTACTGCATCACCAGCAGTAATGGTCGCGCCTACCTGGATACCCTGGGGTGCAAGGATGTATCTTTTTTCACCATCGGTATATTGAACAAGAGCGATAAAAGCGGTACGGTTTGGATCGTACTCGATAGATACAACTTTTGCATCCATGTCTCTTTTATTACGTTTGAAATCGATGATGCGGTAATGGTGCTTATTGCCACCACCCATGTAACGCATAGAGCGACGTCCCTGTGAGTTACGTCCGCCTGTGCTGTGCTGATGTTCCAGCAAACTCTTTTCAGGTTCGTTGGTAGTAATTTCAGCATAAGCGTTCCCAATTCTCCAGCGGGTGCCGGCTGTCATGGGTTTGTACTTCTTTAATGCCATTGGTTAAACACTTTTTATGCGAACTTTTCAGCTTCGCGGCTATAATTTAAATATTTGAATACAAGTCTATCGTTTCACCTTCTGCGACGGTAACGTATGCTTTTTTGTAGCCAGGCTTGGTTCCTTTGATAAAACCGGCTTTTGTAAAGCGGGTTTTATTTTTGCCCGGTACAACTACAGTGTTTACATCCTGTACGCTTACGCCATACATTTCTTCGACTGCTTTCTTTATTTCAAGCTTGTTTGCCTTTTTGCTGACCTTGAAAGCATATCTTCTCAGTTTTTCCTGCTGATTGTTTACTTTTTCGGTAAGAACCGGCTTTATTAATACTTCTGCTAAGATTCATGATTGATAATGATTGAAACGTTACTAATTATGCGACTACTTCTGCTTCTTCTTCGCTGAAAATCTTCGCAGCGCTTTCGGTAAGGATCAATGTATCAGCATTTACCACTTCGTATGTATTCAGATCTGCGAGCAATGTGCTTTCTACTCTCTGCATGTTGCGCAGACTCAGATACACGTTATCGTTATAATCTGATAATACAATCAATGTTTTTTTGCCGGCAACGTTCAATGCTTTCAACACATCGCCAAACTGCTTTGTTTTAGGAGCATCGATGTTGATATCTTCCACAACGACGATAGCATTTTCTTTTGCTTTGTAAGAAAGGGCGCTCACTTTGGCGAGATCTTTTACTTTCTTGTTCAGTTTAAAACCATAACCATGTGGTTTAGGTCCGAAAATGGTACCACCACCTTTATACAAAGGGTTACGGATGTTACCTTTACGTGATCCGCCGGTACCTTTTTGCTTGTGCAGTTTGCGGCTGGCACCCTGTACTTCGGCACGTGTTTTTACTTTGTGAGTGCCCTGGCGCTGTGCAGCCTGGTATTGCTTTACAGCCAGATAAAGTACATGATCATTTGGTTCTACACCAAAAATTTCTTCCGGTAACTCAATGGTTCTTCCGGTTTACTGCACCTTGTATATTTAAAACTTCTACCTGCATTTACTTCTTTGATTGATGATTATTTCTGGATTAAAACGATAGAACCGTTATGACCAGGAACCGAACCGCTTACCAGTATATAATTTTTATCAGGAAATATTTTTACTACTTTCAGATCCTTTCATTTTCACACGGTCGTTACCCATGCGTCCTGCCATCCTCATGCCTTTAAATACACGTGAAGGATAAGAAGAACCACCGATAGAACCCGGCGCGCGGCTGACGATCATGCTGACCATGCGATTGCTCGCCCACACCGTGGAAACCATGACGTTTTACAACACCCTGAAAACCTTTACCTTTTGTAGTGCCTACAACTTCAACCTTGTCGCCTTCGGCAAAAATGTCAACGGTAACGGTTTCACCAATATTTTTATTGAGAGAAGAATCGCGGAATTCTTTTACGAATTTTTTGGCTGGAGTATTAGCCTTTGCGAAGTGATTGATTTCGGCTTTGATGGAGTGCTTTTCTGTTTTGTCGCCGAATCCTAATTGAATAGCATTGTAGCCATCTGTGTCCTGGGTTTTAACCTGTGTAACTACACAAGGTCCAGCTTCAATAATGGTAACAGCGGTTTGCTTTCCGTCTGCACCGAAGATGCTGGTCATCCCGATTTTTTTGCCAATAATACCTTTCATCGTGTTTTTGCGGTTTGTGCCCCGCTGAGGTATTGAGGACATTACACCGATGAAGCGTAATTCAATCCTTGTTTTCCGCCGACCTTTTCTGTTGTTTTCACGCTTTAAGCGCGAAGGAGAAGTACCGGAGTTAAACAAACCTCGAAGGGCTTGTTTTTATGTCTGTGCTCCTTACTCATTGTAAGAGCAATAGAAACGTTTTATTCTTCAGAGCTCTTTTTTTGCTGTTTGCAGACGATTGAGAGATGATAATATGTGTTAAGAACTGTAATAGCACGCTGCTCTTTCGAGAAGTCCGCTTTATCATGCTTTAATTTCTACTTCAACACCGGAAGGCAAATCGAGCTTAGATAAAGCATCTACTGTGCGCGAAGAAGAAGTGTAAATATCCAGCAAACGTTTGTGCGTTGCCAACTGAAATTGTTCGCGGCTCTTTTTATTTACGTGCGGTGAACGGAGAACAGTAAAAATTTTAGTGTGCGTAGGTAAAGGAATAGGACCTGTTACAACAGCACCTGTACTGCGAACTGTCTTCACAATTTTCTCAGCAGATTTATCTACCAGATTGTGATCGTAAGACTGTAATTTTATGCGTATTCTTTGAGACATATCCGTATACCCAAATTTCAAATTGGGAGCGCAAAGGTAACCCGTTGATGCTTAACTGACAAGCTTTTCACCCAGTTTTTTTTCATTTTATTTTTTTTTAGGAAAATAATGTACAAAATTCTCATATTTATCGCTTCTTCAGCACACTACAATTGAATTTCAGCCTTACACAAGTGTGTCATGTTAGTCTTTTTTTATTTTTTTGTACTCTGATGATTTTGCATTTTTCTCCAATCACCAGCTTAGCATGATTTTTATCATTTCTCTCAAAAGCCGGTCAAAAGTTTCGGAACTTCCGTCTTATTTTTAGCGTGATTGTTACTTCCTGTTTACTTGCCAATTGCACATCTTGCTCCTCTTCTGGTAAGAAATTGTTTATAAGGCAAAGCCCTCACGAACGCTACCGCAACGCCTTAGAGTTGGCAGGTCTTAACCCTACCGCTTTGGCACTTATGTAGGCATCGGCAGCTTCCCAAGCAGTGCAAAAGCCCGTAAGCATTTCTCTTCCTTATTGCGAGACGGTGTTTTTTGCAGCTGAACGCCCGCTGGCTGCAGGTTACCGGTTTAGCGCGAGACGGGGCGAAAAAATAACAGAGTCAATTTCAGCAGACTCCTCTTTACAAACGCTACTTTTTGCAGACTTGTGGCGCGCAGATTCGCTTCAAAAAGTCTTTATTGCCTCTGCTGATACACCGCATTTACAACTGACATACGAGTTAAAAAAGGATGCAACGTTACCTGCTCCGTGTGCAGCCTGAACTTTTGAAACATGGTTTTTTACGATATCTCTTAACGTTTCAGGCTCACTTGCGTTTCCTGTGCCCGCTGCCAATCATCCAAAAATTTGGAGCTTTTTGAGAGCCAACCGCGACAATGGCGCGCGCCGGCACCAAGGCATTGATATTTTCAACTCCTATAGCACACCTGTAATAGCGGTTGCAACGGGCTATATTGGCAGTACTATACAAAACAATCTGGGCGGCAAAGTAATTTTTCTCAACCCTGCTTCCAAAAATTACACGCTCTACTGTGCTCATCTTGATTCGCAACTGGTGAAGCCAGGACAATCGGTAAAAGAAGGTGACATTATTGGTTTGATTGGTAATTCGGGAAACGCGAAAACCACACCTACTCATTTGCATTTTGGAATTTATACGCATTCCGGCGCTATCGATCCGCTGCCTTTTGTGAATCAAAGTAGCGATCTTCCCCGCATCCCAAAGTCGGCAACGGCACTGGTTGAAAAATATGTAAGAACTTCCGGATCTGCCACAGTGTATACTTCCACCTCGCTTAGCGGGCAGCCAAGTTGATCCTTTACCTGCAGGTTCAGTGGTGCACGTAGAAGGTGCAACAGCGAGTGCGTTTAATATCCAATTGCCCGATGGAAAAAGAGACTTTGTTGCTCCATCATTATCTTCCTTGACGTCCAAAGCAGTCAAAACTTTAACTCTGCCTTCAAATAAAATGCTACTTAGCGGAGCAACTGATGGAGCAGCGCCGAAAGCCGGGAATAAAGCAGAATCGGAGTTGCCGGTTTATGGCATGTACAAAAATTTCTATTTTGTGGAACACGGCAGATTGCAATGCTGGGTACACGCAAAATAAAACCGCATGGTGCCTGAAATTCGTTTTACCAATTGGCAGGGAGCTTATTTTGTAAAGAAGGCTTGCCTGCATGTCACAAAGCTTTATGCCATTGCAGAAGCATATCTTAATATTGCAGGTGAAATTACAGACCTATATTCGACTTACAATTGTGTGACCGGTTATGAGTTTACATTTTCTGATTATCGTTATCCTTGTTCGCTACCTGCGCACCTCGCTGAAAACAGCAGCGTATTATCCTGAATGGGATAAAAAGCTCGTGTGGACAAATTATGCAGCTCTTGTGCTGTTCATCATGAGTTTTGTAAACGGTCCACTGCAGGTGCCGGTGCAATGGCTGGGCGAAATATGTCTTATTGGCCTTTTATGGACCATGTTGAAAGAACCTGTTTTTGAACCTGTTCGTTACCTGCTGGTTGCCTTTGCTCCTTATATTATCATTACTTTTTTCGAGAGCTTTTTGCGGCTCATCAGCCGTTCCTTTTACAACAGGTGGGAAAGCTACTTTGAAAATGCCGTTGCGTTTGCCATCATCTGGATAGCAGGGGTTTGGTTTATCGTAAAACGCCAAAACAAGGAACTGGAGAAAGCCAGGCTACGCACGCTGGAAGAAGAAAAGAACAACAAAGTAATTTCTGCGATGAGAGACCGCCTTGAAATAGAAGTGTCAGAACGCACAGCAGAACTGAGGCAGCAAAAGAATGAACTGGAATCTACATTGCATGAACTAAAGTCTACACAGGCACAACTGATCCAAAGCGAGAAAATGGCATCGCTTGGCGAACTAACAGCCGGCATAGCCCACGAGATACAAAACCCTTTGAACTTTGTCAACAACTTTTCGGAGGTAAGCACTGAACTTTTAGAAGACATGAAGCAAGAGTTGACGGCAGGAAATTCGGGGGAAGTAATTACTATTGCGGACGATTTGGCCAAAAACCTGGAGAAAATCACTTTTCATGGAAAACGTGCCGATTCTATCGTGAAAGGTATGCTGCAACACAGCCGCAAAAATACCGGGCAAAGCGAACCAACCAACATCAACTCACTGGCAGATGAGTATCTGCGCCTCAGTTATCATGGTTTGCGCGCAAAAGACAAATCTTTTAATGCCAACATGGAAACCCGTTTCGATGATACGATCGGCAACATCAATATCGTTCCACAGGATATGGGCAGAGTTTTGCTCAACCTGTTCAACAATGCGTTTTATGCCGTAAATGAAAAGAAAAAAAATGCCACCGCAGCCTACAAACCGGAAGTCTGTGTATGCACGGAAAGAAAACTAACTAGTATTGAAATCCAGGTGAAAGATAATGGCAACGGTATACCGCCTGCAATACTCCACAAAATTTTTCAGCCTTTTTTTTCTACCAAACCTTCAGGTGAAGGCACCGGTCTGGGACTTTCGCTCAGTTATGACATTATCACCAAGCAGCACGGAGGCACTATTTCAGCAGATTCTGTAGACGGACTAGGAACGACCATTACAATTGTATTGCCTGTTCGCTAAGGTTTGTAACATGCAATTTGAAAATGAAAAGTAAAATCGCAACAGAGCTAACTTCCATCTTATCATTATAAATGGAAGTTGGCTGAAACGCAGGAGTAAAAGTATTTTATTAAAATTAAAAAACCTTGTAATCTATTGACTTACAAGGTTTTAGTGTTCCCGAAGAGGCTCGAACTCTTGACCCGCTGATTAAGAGTCAGCTGCTCTACCAACTGAGCTACAGAAACGTTTTACGAATTATTGGGGCGACAAAAATACTGCAAACACGCTGATAATACAAGCCACTTTTACAGAAAATTATAGATTGTTACCATTTTCACGAATGGCACATTACGTATGTTAGTATGATTATTGAGATGAAAAACTATTTACTGGCCACTACCCTGATCTTGCTTTCAGGCTGTGAGCAACAATTACAAAACAACAATATGATGGACGCAAATAAGAACCCGGTGTTTTCGAAAACAGGCTCGGAAAAGGTAAATCTGACTAATGAGGAATGGAAACAGATATTGCCTGCAGAGGTGTTATCGCATAGCACGCGAAAAGGGCACAGAAAGACCTTACACAAGCAAATTTGAAGATTTTAAGGAAGTGGGCACCTATTATTGCGCCGCCTGCGGCAATGCACTGTTTAAAAGTGATACAAAGTTTGAAAGCGGTTGCGGATGGCCAAGCTTTTACGAACCTATCAGCAAAGGCTCGGTGATTTATGAAGCGGATAATACGCATGGTATGCGCCGTACCGAAGTGATGTGTGGCAGGTGTAAATCGCACCTGGGTCATGTGTTCGACGATGGACCTAAACCAACCGGTTTGCGATATTGCATAAATGGCGTGGTACTTGATTTTGACAAAGCAAAAGAAGCCGAACAGAATTATATCAACGAACAAAAATAGTTTTTAGGGTTGCAGAATGATAAAGGGGAAATGATGCCGTGCATTGTTTCTCCTTTTTTTTATGTGAATTGTTCAACAATTAGTGGTGTACATCTTTGAAACAGGAAAGCATTGGCGCTAATTCATTAGCGAATACTTTGCCCCACCTGTCGCGATTAACCAAATCGAGAGTTTTGATAGTAACTGTTCAAATGCAAATTGTGAGAAAAAAATATCAACCTGCCAATCCTGATATTTAGTTTACCAATATGTACAAATGACACACTTTCAGATGTGGAAAACCACACATTTTTTGTGCATTTATGTATTGTATTCCCCTGCATAATATTGTTGAAAACATTTGACAAAAAACGGCAAATAAAACTTTTTTAAACCCTTTTCTTTTCTCAAATTCGTTCGTTCTTACGTAAACTTTTTGCTAAAGATTGTAGCTTTTTCTTTACATTTAGTAGTAAGCCGATTGCAACATCATACACTTATCTAAACATTCATCCGTGGATCTCAACGTTAACAAAGACCGGAAAAACAGGAGAAAATCAACTGTTGATCTCAGTACCATGATGTATGGTAAAGTGCCCCCGCAGGCAAAAGAGCTTGAAGAAGCTGTGCTTGGCGCAATTATGCTGGAAAAAACAGCGTTTGATACAGTAATAGAAATCCTGAAACCCGAATGTTTTTATGTAGACGCACATCAGCGCATTTACAACTCTTTTAAAAGCCTTGCCGACAAATCGATGCCCATTGATCTGCTCACGGTGGTGGAAGAGCTGAAAACACGTGAAGAACTTGATATGGTAGGTGGTCCTTACTACATCACCAAACTCACCAACTCGGTAGTTTCCAGTGCCAATATTGAAACGCACGCACGTATCGTTTTACAGAAGTTTATACAGCGCGAACTGATACGCATCAGCGGCGAAATTATCGGCGACGCTTATGAAGACAGCACAGATGTGTTTGACCTGATGGATGATGCAGAAGAAAAGATCTTCCAGATCACCAACAACTTTTTGAAAACCGATTACAGCGAAATGAGCAGCGCACTTGCCGAAGCCATCAACCGCATAGATGAACTGCGCACAAGGCAGGAAGATATTTCGGGTATTCCAAGTGGCTTCCCTTCAGTATGGACCGTGTTACGTATGGCTGGCAAAAAACTGATCTTATCATTCTTGCTGCCCGCCCTGCCGTGGGTAAAACCGCTTTTGCATTGAACCTTGCACGCAACGCAGCCTTGAATACATTGCGCCCTACTGCAGTCGCTTTCTTCTCGCTTGAGATGAGTGCCGGACAATTGGTGCAACGTATACTTTCGGCAGAAAGTGAAATTATGCTGGAAAAGATTGCACGTGGTAAAATGGAAGACTACGAATACCAGCAGCTGCACACCAAAGGTATCAAACGATTAGAGCAGGCGCCGATCTTTATTGATGATACGGCCGCACTGAATATTTTTGAATTTCAGGGCAAAGGCACGCCGGCTTGTGAACAAGCATAAAGTAGGTTTAATCATCATTGACTACCTGCAACTGATGAGCGGCAGCAACGATGGCAAAGGCAACCGTGAACAGGAAATCAGCACCATTTCAAGAAACCTAAAAGCTCTTGCAAAAGAACTGAGTGTGCCTATCATCGCACTTAGCCAGTTGAGCCGTGCGGTAGAAACGCGTAAAGAAAGCAAGATGCCGCAATTGAGCGATTTGCGTGAATCGGGAGCAATTGAGCAGGATGCAGATATGGTCATGTTTATTTACCGCCCGGAATACTACGAACAAATGTCTAACGAAAACGGCGAAAGCACACGTGGAGAAACGCACATCCGTATTGCCAAACACCGTAATGGTTCGCTGGAAACCATCAAACTACGCGCATTGCTTCACATTCAAAAATTTGAAGAATGGGAAGGCGATGGCAGCGGTTTTGGCGGAAGCACACCACAGGGCGGCAACTGGAAACCGGTTCCCCCCTCTCCTGCCGGCGGCGATGATGCAGCCAACGGAGGCAGTCGTTTATTTATACAAAAAGGTAGCCGCATGAACAACGGAGAATTTGATGAGGGCTTCGATACCAATGATGTTTTTTGATAAGGCAATACAAAATAATTTTCCCAAGAAAAATAACGGTAAAAGTCATTTCTACTTTCAAGACGCAAGGTGTTTTTTCAAAGCAAAAAACCTTGCGTTTTTTTATGACTGCTTGTTTGTAACACCGGCACTTCCCCTTTTTTCTGTTCTTACTGTGTTTCTCCATCTATTTCAATCCTGCATGATATTACATGCCAGCTTTTTTATAAAAATCTTAAACAATTTGGAAAGGCATTGACCCCAATTTTAGAGTTGCACTTTTATTTTTGGCACATATTCAGTAGCTTTTCCACTATTATGGCTTTTATCGATTACTATAAAATATTGGGTGTTTCCAAACAAGCTTCTGACGAAGACATCAAAAAAGCATATCGCAAGCTGGCGAGAAAGCACCATCCGGATTTAAACCCAAACAATAAGGAAGCACATAAAAAGTTTCAGGAAATCAATGAAGCCAATGAAGTGCTGAGCGATCCGGAAAAAAGAAAAAAATACGATGCCTACGGCGAAAACTGGCAGCAGGCAGATCAGTTTGAACATGCGCGCCGGCAACAGGAAGCTTACGGAAGGCAGCAATCGGCAGGCAGCAGAGGAGAACCATTTAGCCAGGGCTTCGGGCAGACATTTCCCGGCGAAGACCAAGGCGATTTTTCCGATTTTTTTGAGTCAATGTTTGGCAGCCGCACCGGTGGGCGACGTCAGCATTCCTCTTTTCGCGGACAGGACTACCAGGCAGAACTTCAACTTGGCTTACGCGAAGCTTATGAAACTCACCAGCATACCCTGAATGTGAATGGAAAAGGGGTTCGCATTACCGTTCCCGCAGGTATTGCGGATGGACAGGTCATCAAATTAAAAGGCATGGTGCTCCCGGCATCAACGGAGGTCCTGCAGGCGACTTGTATATCACATTCAAAGTGGACGATACAACTGATTTTAAACGTCTTGGCAACGACTTGTATACCACTGCACAAATTGATTTGTATACGGCGGTGCTTGGCGGCGAAAAAACAATTGATACCTTAAGTGGAAAAGTGAAACTGAAAGTAAATGCGGGAACGCAAAACGGCACTAAAACGCGCCTGAAGGGAAAAGGGTTCCCGGTGTATAAAAAAGATGGAGAATACGGCGACCTCATCGTCACCTTCCAGGTTCAGATTCCCACGCACCTATCGGACAAACAGAAAGAATTGTTTACCCAATTGTCTCACATGTAATACGATTTGTATGCACGAAGAATACATAACAGTAGAACATTATTCGCAGCAGTCACATACAGAACTTCACTTTATAGAGCAGCTACAGGAATATGGCTTGATAGAAA
>CAVXBN010000011.1:0-47360 GCA_963760045.1 uncultured Chitinophagaceae bacterium | reverse complement strand
GGCGCCAATCGCCACATACCGTATTACTATCCGTCTGGTTGAATTAACCGATGTTTTATCATTGAGTCCACAAGAAATTATATTCTATTTCCGTAGCGACAGCCGCCAGAACAGCAAAGCTTAAGCACATATAGAAAATCAGTTCACTCCCCCCAAATCGTTTCCCAATTAGCCGGGATGGCTCACGGCCTGCCGCCCTGGCCCTGACTGTTTCAGAGCGTGAACATCGTGCGACTGTATGGTTAGGCGTTTCCATAAAGTGCCGCCAGAAAGGCCCACGAAAGGCCACCAACAAAAGCCGAAGGACATCGGCATGAGCGTGAACCAAAGCCGCCAGAATGGCACCCAACGCTTTGGCGGGCATATCCCCTGAGCTGATCACGCCAAACAGTCGTTTGCTTTGTCGCGTATCGAACACTACCGCCGAAACGCCCCAGAACTCAAGATTGGTGAGCAGATAAATAATTCGATAGCCGGTCATAATCGGCCACCGCAGCAGTAACAGAATGGCCCACCACGACCAGAATGCCTACTACAATTGTCATAACCACAGCGGCTATCAGCACCCGAACAGCCACTTTTTGCAAAGCCAGGTGATGTTCGTAAGAAGCATACACCTGCCCAACCCCAATCATTGCCAGAGCCGCGACCACGTAAGCAACAGGCAGGCTGGTTTCCGGATTGTTTTCGAGCAGAATAGCATTAGCCGCTACATAAATCAGAATAATGCCAATGCCCAGCAGGAAGTTGTGAATAAAGAAGAGACCAACAGTACGCCCTTCTTCTGGCCGTATGCCGAACGCACGTTGCCACCGTTGCCTGTAAGAAGGAGAAGAATAAGCAGAATCTGCGCCAACGGTCATATTGCGAAATCACAACAGGATTTATGGCCAAATATAAGCATCTGTAGTACTGTATTGGCAACGGGTGGCTGTGGCCAGGCATACCGCACCACCACCAATCCAAAAATTGCCACCGGCGATGGCATTGCGATGGTGTATCGCGCAAAGGGAAAATTGAAAATATGGAGTTCATCCAGTTTCATCCAACGGCTTTGTATGAGCCGGGCGTATCGCCTTCATTCCTGATTACCGAAGCCGTACGCGGCGATGGCGGCATTCTTCGCAATAAAGATGGCGAAGCCTTTATGGAGCGATACGATGAGCGGAAAGACCTTGCCCCACGCGATATTGTAGCACGTGCCATTGACAGTGAAATGAAGCGTACCGGTACCGAGACATGTTTACCTCGATTGCCGGCATATGAGCAAGGAAAAATTCATTCATCACTTTCCCAATATTTATGAAAAATGTTTGAGCATTGGTATTGATGTAATGCAGCAAATGATACCTGTGGCACCGGCGGCACATTATAGTTGTGGTGGAATAAAAACCGATGAATGGGCGCGCACATCTATACAAAATTTATATGCCTGCGGCGAATGTGCCAGCACGGGCTTGCATGGCGCCAACCGCCTTGCCAGCAACAGTCTGCTGGAAGCCATGGTGTTTGGGCACCGGGCTTTTTTAGATAGCAGTGAACTGATGGAAGCAATTGAATTTGTAAGCGGCATTCCCGACTGGAGCCAGCAGGGAACCACTGAGCCAAAAGAAATGATTTTGATTACGCAAAGTGTAAAAGAACTGCAACAGATTATGAGCGATTATGTAGGTATTGTGCGCACCGATGTGCGGTTGCAGCGTGCTTCAAAACGGCTCGATTTGTTGTTTGAAGAAACCGAAACCTTGTACAAAGCCACACGCGTATCGCCACAGTTGTTTGAGCTGCGAAATATTATCACCGTTGGTTATCTTATTGTAAAAGGCGCACATTCCGAAAAGAAAGCCGCGGCTTGCATTTCAATACCGATCATCCGGAAAAAAGCGATTTGCTGCAGAATATTATTTTATAAAATGAGCGGAATAAGCGGAAGTTAACCCTGCGTTTTGTTATTGACAATGCGTTTATTCATCTTAATTTGCACCCATGCTGTTCGTTCATGGCAGCCAATTACCTTTGCTTCATGTTTTATGTAGTGTATGGTTTTTTTTATCTTTTTTCGCTATTGCCTTTCTGGTTTATGTATTTGTTGAGTGATGGTGATTAGCTTTTATCCTGTATCGTGTATTGAAATACCGGTACCGCGAGGCGTGGTGAAAAGCAACCTGTTCTTGCCTTTCCCGAAAAAACAGAAGGGGAACGGCAAGTGATTGAACGGGAATTTTATACCCATTTTACCGATAACTGGTTTGAGTTTATCAAGACTGCTTTCCATATCGAAAGAAGAACTGAACAAACGCTTTATCAGTGACTATGGTGTGCTGAATGAATTATACAAAACAGGACAAAATGCGCAGGTTCATCTCGGTCATTATTTCAATTGGGAATATGCCAATGTGGCCTATGCACAAAATATTCAATATCCGTTTGTGGTAGCTTACAAGCCCATCTCGTGAACAAAATAATTCAACCGTATTTTTTTGAAAGTTCGCTCGCGCTTTGGCTCGCAGTATGGTGGCTTCCAATAATTTCAGAAACGACTTTGCTCCTTTTGCAAGAAAAAGGTTTGTGCTGGTGCTGGTTGCCGACCAAAGTGAATTTCCCGAAAAAGCTTACTGGGCACCGTTTTTTGGCAGTATGGCCACGTTTGTGCGTGGTCCGGAACGCACAGCTGTTATGAACAATTCTGTAGTGGCAATGGGCACTGTGGTAAAAGTAAAGCGGGGCTATTACCGGTCGGAGTTAACGGTTTTAACCACCAACCCGGGAAGCCTGCCCAAAGGCGAGATTACCAAGCAAATGATTGCCTTTATAGAAGCGTGCTGTGCGCCGGCAGCCCGCCAATTACCTGTGGAGCCATCGCCGCTGGAAATGGACGTTTGATCCTGAAAAATTCAAAGCACTGTAACTATAAATTCCTGCTGATCGCCTTACTTTTTTCGTTGCCTTCCAGTTTGCAGCATGAGTAAGTGTGCAGGTGCTGTATATACTTTTCTCTGTAGTCATTTGCAATGGGGATTTTATACCACGAATTGTTTGAAAAGCACACAACTTCCTTTCACGTAATCTGTTGTGGTACAATGCTTGTACTAAACCTAGCATCTAAAAACTAAAAAATGAGCAATTCTAAATTTGTTGCAGGTTTAATATTAGGTGCAGCTGCAGGCACATTCATCGCTTTATTTGCCAATACAGAAAAAGGAAAAGACATCTGGGACGATGTAATAGACAAAGCAGACGACCTGGGTGGAAAAGCGAAAAGCAAGTACAGCGATACAGCAGATGAAATTGCTGACCTTATTTCAAAAGGCAAAAAGTTTATCTCTCAACTCGAAAGCAAAGCAAAAGATGTAAAAGATGCAGCAACCTCTTAACGATACAACTTATATAGCAGAGCCACAGGAAGAATCAGATTTCTTTTCGGAAACGAAAGATCTGTTTCAATCTTATATAAGTGACAGGATAGCACTCATCAAGTTACAGGCGGCTGAGAAGCTGTCTGTAACTGCTGCCGCCATTGTTTCAGGCATTTTGCTGGCAGTATTCGGGTTGTTTCTTCTTGCTTTTGTAAGCATTACCTTAGGCTTTTTGTTAAGCGACTGGCTGGAAAGTTATGCAGCCGGGTTCGGCATTGTGGCGGGCATTTACCTCTTGTTGATTATTATCATTATCTACTTTGGTAAAAGCCTGTTTGGCAATACGATTACGCAAAAAATTATTCAGAGCTTTTTTAAGAACAAATAATGGCAAACACAAGGGACTTATCGCATATCAAATCATTGAAAGATTTACAGAGCGAAATTCTCAATGTAAAGGCTAGCATTGTGGTGCACGAAACGCAGCTAAAGGCGCGTGTAAAACAGGTGCCGGCAGAAGCAAAGCGAATGGCCATCGGCAAAGTGGTGCCAGCCGCATTGAGCAAAGTACTGCCGTTCATTCTTACCAAGGGTGCGGTCGGCAGAAGTTGGGGACTGTTGAGAAATGCAGTTGGGTTGTTCACTGTCATCAAAAGACAGAAGGAAGGAGGAGTGGTGAATAAAGTTTTCTCTGCTGTGAAGAAAGCCGGCATGTCAGCCGCAATTAAAGGAGTTTTCAATATCATCAAGAAACGTCATCATTCACAAGAAAAAATAGAAATCATATGAGAAGCATTCTGTACCTTATCGCTGTTATTGCCGTTATCGTTTGGATCTGGCAGTTCTTTTTTACCGGGGGCGCCAATTCGAGCGGACTTATACACATCCTGCTAGTGCTGGCTGTCATTGCCGTGCTGATCGCAGTGATCCGCAAGGCATAATAAGTAACCATGAAGTGAGAAGGCCGTTGCTGACATTCTAATCGTGAAAGAGCAGTGCTAAATCGCAGCAATAGATCATACCATTAATTGATTACACAACTTAAAGTTGCAACCTTTTGAATCGCACCGTAAAAAAAACACTCAAAGTTATTGCATGGATAGCAGGAAGTATATTCTTCCTGCTATTGCTTGTTATTGTAGCTATACAAATTCCGGCCGTACAGAACTTTGCCAAAGACAAAGCTGTGAGCTACCTGGAAGGTAAGATTAAAACCAAAGTATCAATAAACAACCTGAGCATTGCGTTTCCAAAACGTATTGTATTATCCGGCATTTATTTCGAAGATCAGAAGCACGATACATTGCTTGCCGGTAAAGAATTAAGAGTGGATATTGGTATGCTGGGTTTGCTGCACAATGAAGTAAATATTAACTATCTATCTCTGGATGGCATCCGCGCCAATATCTACCGCATTAATCCCGATACCACCTTCAATTACCAGTATATTGTAGATGCCTTCAGCAGCGACCAGGCAAAAGATCCGCAGCCTACTGATACCAGCAGTTCTATGAAATTTCACCTCGACGAGATTTTGTTCAACAATATTGTAGCTACTTTCAAGGATGATGATACCGGTAATGATGTGTATTTTAAACTGGGTCATTTTAATACCCATATCAAGACCTTCGACCTTGATAACATGGCGTTTACCATTCCCGATATCCAGGTTAAAGATATCGTGGCACGTGTGTATCAGTACAAGCCATTGGTTCAGGAAGATACAACTCTCACAGCAGCCGATACGGCAAATGTGGGAACATCTACCAGCCCTGTCATCAATATAGATGAGATAGGATTGCAGAACATCAATTTCAATTATAAAAATAATGTATCTGCCCTGTTATGCCGATTTGCACCTGGGCGAACTGGTAACGCATCCCGGAGAGATGAACCTGCAAACCCTTCATATCAAGCTTGATGATCTGGCACTGAATAATACACAGGCGAAAATTGTGTTGGGCAAATCGGCTGAAGCTACCTACACCAAAGAAGTTGTTGCCGATCAGACACAGGATCAGTTGAAAAATCCGTGGCGCTTTGAACTGGGAAAGGCAGACTTTAACAACAATACCTTTCAGTACGATGACAACAATTCGCCCAAGGCATCGGCTGGTATAGATTACAGCCATCTGCTTATTGATTCATTTACCTTGAAAGGCGATAGCCTTGCTTTTACACCCACATCATACAGTGGCAGTATCGATCAGCTTTCATTTACCGATCAGAGCGGTCTTAACTTACAGCAATTACAAACCAATTTTGTATATACCGATACTGGTGCCGTTCTGAATAATCTGTTGATTAAAACTGATAAATCGCTTATTCAGAATGAAATGGCAGTAAGCTATCCATCGCTCGATGCCATCTCCAAAAATCCGGGTAATATGTATTTATACATCAACCTGCAAAACACCCGCATTGCTGCCCAAGATATCCTTACGTTTATGCCTGCTTTTCGCCGCAACCTGCGCGGAAGAGAAAACGCCGTTTTGCTCCTGAATACAACCATAAAAGGCTATGTAAAGAATTTAAGTATACCGCAGTTTAGCCTGTCAGGCTATGGTGATATGGTGGTGCGCATGTCGGGTGAGATACAGGGATTGCCCAATGTAGACAAGACATACATGGATATAAAAATAGATGAAGTAAGAGCTTCCAAACAAGACCTTCTTCCTTTTATACCATCAAAAGAATTGGCCAATTTCCGCCTGCCGGATAAGATGCTGATCAAAGGATATTTTAAAGGCAGCACCACAGATTTTAATACCAACCTTGCCCTCAATACCAATCGGGGGAATGTGAAGATTGTAGGTGGTATGAGCCCCCGTAAACCATACAGCGTAAAAGCGGTGGTAAATCAGTTGAACCTCGGCTACCTTTTAAAGCAGGAACAAAATGTAGGCATCATTTCACTAAATGCCAACGTGAGCGGAAGCGGCACTGATTTGAAAAATGCTAATCTGAAATACGCGGTGCGCGTGCTGGCTGCACAGGTGAAAGGATACAACTATCATGATTTAGACCTGGATGGAACGCTGCGCAATGGCGTGGCAAACATCAACAGCGTTATCAACGATCCAAACCTTGCACTGAACCTCGATGCCACTGCCGATTTGAAACCCACTTATCCTGCGGTACAGCTCAACCTGTTGCTGGATACCATCAACCTGAATGCGCTGCATCTTGTTACCGATACACTGAATGCGCACGGACATATCATTGCCAACATTCCGGTGACCAATGTAGATTCACTAAACGGAACTGTATTTATCAACGACCTGAATATTACAAGCGGTACAAAGTCTTATGCTGCTGACAGCATTGGTCTAATAGCATCTGCAACGCCTCAGCAGAAGAGTATTGATTTAAATGTAGCCAATGTAATCAGGGCATCTCTCGCCGGTCAGTTTAAGCTCACCGAGATAGCGCCTGCATTACAGTCTACCATCAATCAGTATTATAACCTTCCCAATTTTGCAGCACAAAAATTTGCTCCGCAAAACTGGCAGCTCAATGCTTCCGTTATTCCGCAGGGGCTGGTACTGGATTTTTTGCCATCTATCAAAGGCAGCGATTCATTATCATTAACTACTGCATTCAACAGTGCGCAGAATGATCTGAATATGGCATTAAAAAGCCAGAAGATCGTGATGGATTCCCTGCAGATTGACAGCCTGACAGTGCTGGCAAAAACAAATGCCGAAAAGCTGGATTTGGGTGTAAGTTTCAACAACTTTAATGCAGGCTCGTTAAAGCTTTACCAAACCAATCTCGATGCCGCACTTGCCAACAACCAGCTGAATTTTAATCTCGGTTTGCAGGATCAGAAAGGACAACTGCAATATGCGCTGGGTGGTTTGCTAAACCAGATAAAAAACGGAGTGCAGTTTGGATTGAAAGACAGCCTGATGCTCGATTATGATCGATGGAATGTGGCACAAGGCAATTTTATACAATACGATTCTGTAGCCGGCATTCTGATTAATAATTTTGCCATCAGTAAAGACGGTCAGTCGCTCACCATCAACACACCCGACCAACAGCCCAACGCACCCATACAGGTAGACTTCAACAACTTCCAGATTTCTACACTCACTAAAATTGCCAACCAGGATTCTATTCTTGTAGAAGGTTCGATTAATGGTAATGCAGTTGTAAGAGATGTGATGACCAATCCCATTTTTACCTCAGATCTTCAGTTGAACAATGTTATATACAAGCGCGATACCATTGGAAATATTTTAGTGAAGGTAAATAATGAAGAAGCCAACACGTATGCAGCCAATGTATCTATCACAGGCGATAGCACCGATATACAGCTCGATGGAAAATATTATACCGGCGAAAGCCGCATGGATCTGCAACTGGCATTGAACAGGCTGAACCTGGCACTGGTAAAACCTTTTGCTGCCGATCAGCTGAAAGACATTGGCGGTTATTTGAAAGGCAATGCGAGCATACAGGGAACATTGTCCAAACCACAGGTTGACGGTGCCCTGCATTTTGAAAATGCATTTCTCATTCCTGCACTTACCGGCGAACGGTTGACATTGCCGTCAGAAGACATAACGGTAGACGACATTGGCGTACACTTCCGCTCATTTGCATTGCACGATGCGAGCAACAACCGCGCAATCATTGATGGGGATATCCTGACTACTGATTTTGCAAATTTCAAATTTTCGCTCAACCTCAGTGCGGATGATTTCCAGGCTGTGAATACCGTAAAAACCACCGACCAGTTGTTTTATGGTAAAATGAATATAGATGCGGATATCGATGTTACAGGCACCATGACTTCGCCAAACATCAATGCAAATTTGCGTGTGAATGAGGCTACAGACTTTTCGCTGGTGCTTCCCAAGCAGCGATCCCGAAGTGCAAAGCCGCGAAGGTGTAGTAGTGTTTGAAGACAAAGATCACCCGGAAAACAACCAGCCAGTACCTTCCATTACGGATACCATCAACGGGCAAACTGAAATGAAAGGGCTCGATATTACAGCAAATATTGAAACCGACAGTTCAGCCAAATTCACCGTGGTGATAGACCCGCTTACGGGCGATGCACTGGTGATACAGGGCGCTGCAGACCTTGCCGGCGGCATAGATAAAAGTGGTAAAATAAGCCTTACAGGTAACTATAAAGTATCAAGTGGTTCTTACAACCTGTCGCTTTCTTTTTTGAAAAGAAGATTCGATATCCGGCAGGGTAGCACCATCACGTGGACGGGCGATCCTACATCGGCACAGGTAGATCTAACGGCAACTTATATTGCCAATACGGCACCGATAGATTTGATGCAATCATCGTTGGGCAATGCTTCGAAGGCAGAACAAACTACCTACAAGGAAAACCTTCCTTTTAACGTAAACCTGCACATGACAGGCGAAATGCTGCAGCCTACCATAGCTTTTGACATTACCCTGCCTGAGCAGCAAAGAACGCGATGGCCGGCTGTAACTACCAAACTCGATCAGATTCGCGCCGATGATGCAGAACGGAACAAACAGGCATTTGCCCTGTTGCTCCTCGGGCGTTTTGTGCAGGAAGATCCGCTGGCAAGCTCCGGTGGTGGCGGCGGTATCGAATCTACTGTACGCAGCAGTGCGAGCCGGTTGCTGACAGATCAGTTAAACAAATTAGCGGGTAATCTGATAAAAGGAGTGGATGTAAATTTCGATCTGGAATCGGGCGAAGATTACTCCACAGGTGTAGCACAAAACAGCACCGACCTGAAAGTGGGCGTGAGCAAGCAATTACTGAATGATAGGATAAGAGTGAATGTGGGTAGCAGTTTTGCAGTAGAAAATCCGCAAGGCAGTAATAAAGCGGCTTCAAATATTGCCGGCGATGTATCTATCGATTACCAGCTTAGCAAAGATGGACGCTACCTGCTGCGTGCATACCGCAACAATAATTATGAAGGTGTTGCCATCGGGCAGGTGATAGAAACGGGTTTGAGCTTTATTCTGAATTATGACTATAACCGTTTGAAAGAACTCTTTCAAAATCATAAAGCAGGAAAAACAAATCCGTAAAAAGAATAAAGAATCCGACAACAGAATCCAGGAGCTGAAAGAAGAACAGAAACAAGAAGAGGCAAAACCCGGCGATGAAGGCACACAAAAAACCGGCGGTTAGCTGCTCTGCCAGATGCAACTGGCTGTTGCAGAACCTTGAATCCTTCTGCAGCGTTATGTTTAATTAATATTATATCACAGAATACGATAGATGAATTACAGGCTTACACATTTGATAGGACTATTGGTGATTGTATTTTTTGCCGCCTGCGACAATACAAAATACCTGGCAGATGGTCAGAATTTGTATGTAGGGGCAAATGTGAAGGTGAAAGCCGATCCTTCTCTGCCGAAAAAGAAAAGAAAGGCTTTAGAAAGCGAAATGACATCGCTCATCCGGCCCAAACCCAATTCCAAAATTCTGGGAATGCGCATCAAGCTGTCACTTTATAATAGTGTGGATACACCCAAAGGAAAAGGCTTGCGCTACCTGATAAAAAACAAACTGGGCGAGCCGCCTGTGATTGCATCTTACGAAACGCTGAGCCAGGACCGTGCAGTGATTCAAAACCGGCTCGAAAACAGGGGCTTTTTTAAAGATACCGTAACGCTTGACACCGTGGTAAAGCACCGGAAGCTCACCGCAAACTATACCGCCCAGTTACAACATCAATATACCATTCGCAACATTAGCTTTCCGGATGACAATTCTGTGCTGAGCCGCAACATACGCGACCGCGATTCCAGCCAGAAGCGCGCCATCCGCAAGTCTTTGTTTAAGGAAGGTGCTCCCTACGATCTCGATGTGGTAAAAGCCGAACGAAACCGTATAGACGCTCAACTAAAGCAAAAAGGCTTCTATTATTTCAGTCCCGAATACATGATTGCCAGTGTAGACTCTACCGTTGGGGAACACCAGGTAGATATTGATATGCAGATAAAAGATGAAACGCCGGCAGCGGCGCGCAATCAGTATCGTATCAATGATGTAGTGGTTTTTGCCGATTACGATATCAACTCTGATACCAGCACGGCAGACGCAAAAAAATACAAAGGCTACACCATTGTAGATCCTGCGCACCGCTTCAATCCCAACATGTTTACGCGCATGCTCGTGTTCGACTCCGGCGATTTGTATAACCGTTACGATCATAATCTGTCACTCAACCGTCTCACCACGCTGGGCGTGTACCGGTTTGTAAAGGCACGCTTTCAGCGCGACCCAGTTACCGACAGCCTGCTGAACGCCTATTATTACCTCACACCTACTGAAAAAAAATCTCTCCGGCTGCAGGTGTCCGGACTTACAAAATCCAACAACGCAACCGGTGGTGAATTGTCGGTAAACTGGCGGCACCGCAGTTTGTTTAAAGGCGCAGAATTACTCACCGTTACAGCTTTTGCCGGGATAGAGCAGCAATATTCATCCGGTATTAATGTAAGTACCCGTCGTACGGGTGTTGAAGCAAGTTTATATGTGCCGCGGATTATTGCGCCGTTTCGTTTTCGCACCAACAGCGGATTTGTTCCGCACACAAAGTTTACGTTGGGCTACGAATTGTTTAACCGCAATACGCAATACCTGCTTACTTCTATCCGCGGCAGCTATGGCTATGTGTGGAAAGAAAACCTTCTCTCAGAGCACCAGTTTAATATTATCAATATTAATTCTGTGCAGCCCACTCATATCACACCCGAATTTGCAGATAGCCTGAAGCGGAATATCACACTCGCAAGAAGTATAGAAAAGCAGTTTATTTTCGGATCGAACTATAACTATAATTATAACACACTCAACCGGCCAAATACAAACAAGAACAATTTTTATCTGAACGGAAACATCGACCTGTCGGGCAACCTGCTTGGTTGGGTAACCGGCGCTAATATCGATGCAGGCAAACAGAAGAATCTGTTCAACACACCTTTTTCGCAATATTCCCGTGCCGAAATCGAGTTGAGACATACGTATACGTTAGGCACTTTCAGTTCGTTCAATCACGCGATTGCTGGGCGGTGTAGGGTATGCGTATGGAAACAGCAAATCTATTCCCTTTATCAAAGCTTTCTTTGCCGGCGGTACCAGCGACATCCGTGCATTCCGTTCACGCAATCTTGGACCCGGTTCATACTTTGCCGGTAACGGGCGCGATAGTTTTGTGGTTGACCAACCGGGAGATGTAAAACTGGAATTGAATGCAGAATACCGCGCTAAGTTGTTTTCTATTGTCAGGGGAGCTCTTTTTGTAGATGCCGGCAACGTGTGGACACGCAGGGAAGATACTTCCCGCCCGGGATCGCAGTTTGGCAGCCAGTTTTTAAAACAGGTAGCGGTAGGTGTGGGCGCTGGTTTGCGGTTTGATATCAGCATCCTTGTGCTGCGGCTCGATCTCGCCATACCTGTAAGAATACCGTACAACCCGGAAGGTCAGCGGTGGGTGTTTGATCAGATAGACTTTACAAGCAAAAAATGGCTTCGCAGCAATCTTATCTTCAACCTGGCAATCGGTTATCCGTTTTAAAAAAACAGAGGGCTGGAAGCAATATTGTATTTTTATGATTAATAAGCCGGATGTAATCACAATTCAATACATTGTGTACGAAATACACGCTTCGTAGCGTAAGTTTGGTATTTTTGTCCTTCCGAAAACAGACGATCATTGATCTCTGTCAGAATAGTAAACGGAAAAATTATACATGAAAGCAGTTATTCCTGTAGCTGGCGCGGGCGCTAAACTTCGTCCACATACTTATACGCAACCAAAAGCATTGATCCCGATAGCCGGCAAAACAATTTTAAGTTTTATAGTCGATCAGTTATACGCTGCCGGTATCACCGAATTTATTTTTATTGTGGGTTATCTGGGCGAAAAAATTGAAGATTTTGTGCGGCAGACGTATCCTGATCTGCAATGTCATTTTGTGCATCAAAACGAGAGGCAGGGCACGGGTCATGCCATAGAACTGGCCAATCATATAGTTGCGGGCGATGAAGTACTGGTAACGCTCGGCGATACCATTTGCGAATATGACGTGGCAGAAGTAATGAGAAGCCCGTACAATATGCTGGGCGTGAAGAAAGTGGATGATCCGAGAAACTTTGGAGTGGCAGAGATTAACTCTTCTGAATTTATAGACCATGTAATAGAAAAGCCGGCGATCCCCAAAAGCAATATGGCGCTGGTAGGGATTTATAAAATAAAAGATACCCGTTTTTTATTCGATTGCCTCAATCACCTGTTTACCCATAATATCAAAACGCAGGGCGAATATAACCTTACGGATGCTCTTGAATGTATGATAAAGCAGGGCGCACAGTTTAAGCCTTTCAAGGTGAAAAACTGGTACGACTGCGGCAGAAAGGAAACCCTGCTCGAAACAAATGCCATCCTGCTGAAAAAGCTTGGCAGCACCATTCACGAATCGGTACAAAACGAAAATTCCATTATCATTCCGCCCGTCACCATTGGCGCAGGATGTATGCTTAAAAATTCTATTATTGGACCGCATGTGTCCATTGGTCCCAACACTACAATACAGTATTCTACCGTTCGTGATAGCATCATTGGTTCCTACACTACACTTTACGAAGTGGTAATTGATAATTCATTGATTGGAAGTGACGCCTCAGTAAAAGGATTAAGCCGCAGCCTCAATATTGGTGATAATACAGAGATTGATTTCGGGTAAATGAGACAAACGTTTCGCGAAAGCATTGGATAGACAGCTTTCTACGTAGTATCCATAATTGTCTATGCGAATCCGTATGATGCAGGCACCAAACGTAAATTATTTCTTTTTTAAATAAAAAATCAATTGGATAAGCAACATCCGCAATGAATATCTGGCTGATATTATGATGTTTTGCATGAGCTTTATTCTGCCAAAAATCTTTATGAATGGTTACTGCGAAATTCAGTTCTCAAAGATTTTATGTGATCCAGAATTCTTCTTTTGAAACGAAATGAGATGTACCATTTTTAATACTTCGCTGTCTGCTTTCTACATTCTCCCATTGCTCTTCCGTCAGCCCGCTTTCACCAAATTCATTGTTTATTTCCAGGATGCTTGGCAAAGTATAATACAATTCCAGCTTTACTATTTACGTAATTGTAATTCATGTTCTATAATGAGTTGTTGTGTGGTAAATTTCGGTTTTAAAATCACCGGTAATTTCTGAACAGCAAAAACCGGCAGGCAAAGTATTATCTACTTTCATACCGCCGGTTTCAGGCAATATTTGGAATTAACTATTTACACTTTCCCTTCTCTTATTTCATCTACAACAGCAGGGTCAAGCAAGGTAGTGGTATCGCCTAAGTTCTCCGTTTCGCCTTCGGCTATCTTTCTTAAAATCCGCCGCATGATTTTTCCGCTTCGTGTTTTTGGCAGGCCATTTACAAACTGAATTTTATCGGGCTTGGCAATGGGCCAATAATGCGGCTTACTGTTGGCAGAATATCTTTTTTGGACAGTTCATCATTGCCGTGATTTTCCATTAAAAATAACATAGGCATAAATCCCTGGCCTTTTATATCGTGCGGATAACCCACCACTGCACTTTCTACCACACCTGCATGCATGTTGATGGCATTTTCCACTTCCGCCGTTCCAATGCGGTGGCCGCTTACATTCAATACATCATCTACCCGGCCGGTTATGCGGTAATTGCCATCTTCATCGCGTAGTGCACCATCACCGGTAAAATATAAATTTGGATAAGTGGTGAAATAATTGGTGCGGCAACGTTCATGATCGCCATAAGTGGTTCGTAATAATGCCGGGCCAGGGAGCTTTGATACAAAGATTTCCGCTAACATTCATTGCCTTCTAGTATTCTTTCCCGTTTTCATCTACCAATACTGGTTGTACGCCTGGCATAGGTAAGGTGGCCCAACGTGGGTTTGGCAGGAGTAACGCCAGCAAGTTTGAAATTAGGATACCGCCGGTTTCTGTTTGCCACCAGGTATCTACAATCGGGCATTTTTTTTTTCCAATATTTTCATCATACCAATGCCAGGCTTCTTCATTGATTGGTTCGCCAACTGTGCCTAATACTTTTAAGGATGACAGATCTTTTCCTTTCAACGGTTCAAGTCCATAACTCATCAGACTGCGGATAGCAGTGGGGGCAGTGTATAAAATATTCACTTTATGTTTGTCAACGATATCCCAAAATCGTCCGGCATCGGGCCAGGTAGGAATGCCTTCAAACATAACACTGGTTGCACCTGCACTTAACGGACCGTAAAGAATATAACTATGGCCGGTTATCCAGCCAATATCTGCCGTGCAAAAATGTACATCGCCAGGCTTGATATTGAAAAACATTTACAAAAGTATAAGTTGGTCCATACCATATAGCCGCCGCATGTATGCACCACTCCTTTTGGTTTGCCTGTACTGCCGGAAGTATATAAAATAAACAAGGGATCTTCGGCATCCATTTCCTCGGCCGGAAAGTAACCACGCCATCTTTTTCAACCTGCGTTTCCGCATGTTCCATTTCATCTTCCCACCATACATCTCTGCCTTTTATCATCGATACCGGGGTTCGGGTTCGGGTATAAACAATTACTCTTTTCACTGTTTTGTTGCCAATCAAGTGCATCATCAATTACATCTTTCAGCGGAATATCTTTTCCGCCACGATAAGCGCCATCGCAGTAACAATAAATTCGTGCGCCGGCATCTTCCAGCCTGTCGGCAATGCTTTGTGCCGAGAAGCCACCAAATATTACACTGTGTATAGCGCCAATTCGTGCACAGCCCAATACCGCATAAGCCAGTTCGGGCACCATGCCCATATATATACAAACCCGGTCGCCTTTTTTTACACCATTATTTTTCAACACCTGTGCAAACTGGCAAACCCTTTTGTGCAGCCGGTTGTAGGTAACCATGCGGACTCTTTCTTCAGGGTTATTTGGTTCCCAGATGATGGCAGGTTTTTCTCCCAGTTTGTCCAGATGGCGGTCAATACAATTTTCAGTATGTTCAGTTTGCCACCTTTGAACCATTCTATTTTGGGTTCTTTAAAATTCCAGTTCAACACCTTATCCCATTTTCTTTCGCCATAAAAATTTTCGGCAACATTTCCCCAAAATTCTTCCGGATCTTCTACACTTTTTTTATAATCTGAATGGTATTGTTCAAGTGATGTTATCTGGTAAGGATATGACATAGTCAAGCAATTTATTTTTTAAAAATACAGTATCGCTGATTGATAATTGGAATCGGGTAAAAATGCATTCTTATTGGCTAATATATTTATCATCATAGCCTGAAATACTAATGACATGTATATCTTATATCCAATGATAAAATTATACGCTTATCCCTCACTGCCCCTGCACTGCTATATCTTTGGAGCAAACATATAGCATCAGCATGTCATTACAGGTAACCAATCTGGTAAAAATATATGGTGAACAAAAAGCCGTAAACAACATTTCCTTTCGGATAAACAAAGGAGAAATTGTTGGTTTTCTGGGCCGAATGGTGCGGGCAAAAGTACCACTATGAAGATGATTACCGGCTACCTGAAACCCGATGGCGGAACGCGCACTGGTATGTAATATTAATGTAGCCGATAACCCCATTGAAGTCAAGAAAAAAATAGGTTACCTGCCCGAAGCCAATCCTTTGTACTACGATATGTATGTACAGCGAATATTTGCAATTTGTGGCGGGTGTTCACGATGTGAAACATGTAAAAGCAGGAAGTGGAAAGAGTCATTGCAGCTTACCGGCTTAACACTGGAAAGCAAAAAGAAAACCGGGCAATTATCAAAAGGATATAAGCAGCGTGTTGGGCTTGCAGCGCGCTTATTACATGAGCCTGAAGTGTTGATACTTGATGAGCCGACAAGCGGGTTGGATCCTAACCAGATTATCGAAATCAGGAATGTAATAAAAGAACAGGCGCACAATAAAACAGTATTATTTTCATCGCATATTTTAAGTGAAGTGCAAGCCATCTGCAACCGTATTATTGTTATAAACAAAGGCAACCTTGTAGCCGATGATACCATACAAAACTTACAGAAAGCCAACAGCAAAAAGCATGGTGAATGTGAGCTATGACGCGGTTGTTAACGACGTCTTATTGCAGCGGCTTTCATCTGTTATAAGCGTTACAATAAACTAGCGATTATTCGTTTTCTCTTGCAGACCAACAACGATACAGAAACACGCCGGCAGCTGCTGGAACTGGCTTTGCAGCACAATCTCAATATTGTTTCCCTGCAATCGGAAGGCAACAACCTGGAAGAAGTGTTTCGCTCGCTCACAAAGGGCAATCCACAAAGCAACTAAAGGCATACATAATCTGATAACGAAATACTATGCTACAAAAATCAACCATCACTTTTTTAAAAAACCTGCAAGCAAATAATGTAAAGGAATGGTTTGATGCCAACCGGAAATTGTATGAAGCAGCACGTGCCGATTTTTCACAGCTTGTAGACGCAGATCATTGAAGAAGCATGGCAAAAAAGATGAAGACATTGCGGGACTGCAGGCAAAGAAACTGTTGTTTCGCATCAACCGCGATGTGCGTTTCAGTAAAGACAAATCGCCTTACAAAAAAAACTTTGCCGCCAGCTTTTCGCGGGGTGGAAAAAAGAGCGTGTTTGCCGGATATTATTTGCATATAGAGCCGGGAAACAACAGCTTTATTGGTGGTGGCGTGTGGTCGCCGGAAGCAGACATCCTCAAAAAAGTACGGCAAGAAATTGATTATTCATTTGCATGAATTTTCTAATGTCATTCAGCAAACCGATTTTTAAAGAAGTATATGGCGATCTCTATAAAGATACCGAAATATAACTCAGCCGTCCGCCCAAAGGATATACCGACGATAATAAAGCCATTGCATATTTGAAACTGAAAAGCTTTATCGCCCTCAAACCATTGACCGACGATGAGCTTACTTCCAAAGAATTGCTTCTGCAAGCTATTACAGATGCGATGGCTGCCCTGCAACCGCTTCTCCGGTTTTTAAACACTGCCATTGAAGGTTAACAAAAGCGCTATACGTATTCAGTTTTATCTTTGCCATCCTATGTCAGAATTTGCACATGATCATGTAGTGCCATATACAGGCAGCCAGCTTTCAAAGAAGCAACAGATCGCTGAGATGTTTAATAAAATTGCATTTCGCTACGATTTTCTAAACCGGTTTCTTACTGCCGGCGTAGATGTATGGTGGCGTAAAAAAACAATACTTCAGCTTAAAAAGCATTCATCCGCAAAACATACTGGATGTGGCAACCGGTACCGGCGATGTGGCATTGCTCACCTATAAACTATTGCGCCCAACGAAAATAACCGGCATTGATATTTCGGATGGAATGTTGCAACTTGGGACGTGAAAAAATCAAAAAGGCACGATTGGAAAATAGCATAGAACTGCTGAATGCCGACAGCGAAAACCTGCCTTTTGCAAATGATACTTTCGATGCTATTACGGTGGCATTTGGGGTTAGAAATTTTGAACATCTGGAGCAGGGACTTACCGAAATGCTGCGTGTGCTGAAACCCGGCGGAAAGCTGGCAGTTCTTGAATTTTCGCAACCAAAAAACAAACTGTTCCGTTCGCTTTGCAATTTTTACAATCATGTAATTGTGCCCGGTGCCGGAAAATTGTTTGCCAAAAACAAAGATGCCTACGATTACCTGAACAAGTCGGCTCAGGTGTTTCCCGAGCGTGAGCATTTCACCAATATCCTGTCTCAAACCGGTTATGCACAAGTGGCTTTCAAGCCGCTGAGCCTTGGCATTTGCTGCCGCTATATTGCTGCCAAGCCTTCGATATAAGAAGGTTGCAGCCTTTTGCATATGTATCTTTTTGTCTTATCTTTTTAAACGTTAGGTATACGATAATTCCGCTTTGCGTGCAAAATAAACCAAACTGAAAACCGTTACTACGGGGGCAGATGGCATTTGTCTGGCTATTATATTTAAATAAACGCTTTGTTTCATATCGCAGGAATTACATCAGGGAAAAGGTCAGTATCTGCAGCAGGAAAGCAGTTGGTTGCCGTTCTGTTATTTTGTTTTATCTCGTCACAACTGATGGCGCAGAAAGAAATCTATCGTGAAGACCGCGACAATGTGCCTTATTATTTTGGTTTGTCGCTTGGCTACAACAACTCATATCTGCATCCTGAAAAAGACCCTGTTTTTTTGCAAAATGATAGTGTATTAAGTGTAGAACCCGGTGCAAGTGGTGGTCTTTCTTTAGGATTGCTGGCAACGGCGCGCTTAAACAGGCGTTTCGAAGTAAGGTTTCATCCGCAACTGATTTTGGGTGGCTCTAAGTATCTTACCTACCAGATCAAATACCCTACACCTATAGAGCCTGAAACACAGAAGAAAACCATTCCCTCTACCATTGTTAGTTTTCCCTTGCAGGTAAAGTTCAATTCTGACCGTATTCAAAACTTTCGCGTGTATATGCTTGGTGGGTTAAAGTATGATGTAGATGTGGCCAGCAATGCCGGCGCGCTGAATGCCGATAACCTGGTGAAACTGAAAAAATCTTATGTGGGCTATGAAGCGGGCATTGGATTTAACTTTTACTTTCCTGTAGTAACTGTAGCTCCCGAACTAAAAGTGAGCAATGGTTTGAGCAATGTTCACAGCCGCGATGCCAATCTCAAATATTCCAATATCCTCAATCAGTTGCAGTCGCGCATGATTACGTTTTCCTTAATATTCGAACGTTGAATGTATAGATACTTTGTATAAAAAAAGCTGATCAGAAACGATCAGCTTTTTTTATAATAAACAGTATTTGTATTAAAAGCAATTGCCGGTAAGATTTGTATAAAAACCGCTCTCAGGTGTCTTGCTGATAAGGCTATGCAGAAAGCAGGTTATATTATTGGATAGAAAAGAAATGTCGTTATACATATCCGGGTCATGACCTTCATTCTGCGCTACATTCAGCACTGCCGGAATATTGTACGATGTTAGTTTGTCATACATAAATTTAGAGCCATAAATCAGCGGGTAGTTAGGGCACAAAGCATAATGGTCCACATTGAAAGGAATGGTTTCATCTGCATTACCATGAAAGGCAATCATGGGCACTGCGGAAGTTGGTGTAATCAGGTCCGGATCGATCACAGCACCCCAAAGGCTCACAATTCCTGATATGGTGAAAGGTGTGGTTAAATCATTGTCTGCATTATTCAGTCCGCCAAGTTCCTGCCTGATATCTTTGAAGTAGGTAGACACAAAGTCGGGCGTTACATACGTTGTGTTCACCGCGCCTACTGCGCCGGCGCTCGCACCACCTACGAATATCCAGTCGGTATCTATATCATATTTACTGGCATTGCTAACCAAAAAACGCAGAGACGCATTGTAATCCTGCATTGCCCTGTAGATGGCTCTTTGCAGAGATACCGTATCGCCCTGGCAGGCGCTTGGGCTTGGCACATTACCATAGTCCCAGCCAAGCCGGTATTCTATAGATACAGCTATGTATCCTTTCTCCGCAATCGCCTGGCATAAAGGAGCCATATTGGTTTTGTTGCCGGCAAGAAAACTGCCGCCATGAGCCATCACTACCAACGGATATTTATGTGCCGGTGATGCATCTTTTGGCGAATAAATATCGAGCAACATCTTTTGCGTTTTACCGTAGAAGGTGGTATTCTGTCCATACTGCACGTCCAGCTTTGCGTTCACATTATAAGCGGGTGGCTGTACTCTGCCGTTGGTTTTATCTTTCGTACAACCTGAGATAAACAGCGTAATCAGGAAAATATAAACAACATATTTCATGTGCATAATATCGGGGACACTGGTTTTAAAATAATTTAAAATGATTTTCTGGATACAAAAATATTATGCCAAAAGACATAAGCCTAACCCTCAACGTATGGATTTCGCAAATTAATGTGCTTTACAAATGATTTAGGGAATAAATAAGTGAAGGCGCTGCCAGTTATGCAAATTTTTTTATGAGTAAAAAGCAAAACACGGTGTTGTAAAGTGAAAGATGCAAAGTTGGGAACCTAATAACGCGTTGCAAGCTAAAGGTGCATTCTTTTCTTTACGCTGATGTGAGTAAGGCAATAAAAAAGCAGCCGTAATTTCTGTAAAGAAAAGTACGGCTGCCAATCTGTTACAACAGGAAAGCAATGCAGCGATGTAAAACGCTTAATGTACGGCAAGCTGGTTGTCTATTTTGGCTGCCTGCAGCGTGCTCAATTCTGTCATGAGCGGTTGCAGCTGGCTGCGGCTGATGGAACCTCGCAGCACCACTACGCCATTTGCCACATCGGCTTGTATGCCTTCATATTTGCTGATGATGCTTTGTACCTGTGTGCGCAGCGTGAGGTCGGTGTTTTGCTGAGCCATGGTCACGTTGTTCTCTACACTTTTTACGCCGTCCATCTCTTTTACTTTTTCTTCAGCCTGCGCTACGCAGTTTTCGCCTTCGCATTGCCCGGTGAGCGTTACCACGCCTTCCGCTACTGCTACCGTAATGTCTTTGGTAGCAGTGTTTGCCTGCAATGTGTCGGTTAGCTGTTGCTGCAGTTGTTCATCCGTTAATTTTTTGTCGCCACAGGCAACGAGTTGAAAACTGAAGAATAACATTAGCAGTGCAAATAATATTGTCTTATTGTGAGTGTATTTCATAAGTGATTTTTTAGGTATTAAATGTAAGCTTTTACTATCGAAAAACAGTAGCTATTCATACTCAATGTGCTAAAGCCCTGTTCATGATGAACAGTCAGCGCATGTTTCAATGCCAAAAATCAGCAGGTTACCTGCTGGTGATGAGTGTTTTTGCACATGCGCCATTTATATTTCAGGCGACAGGCTGGTTGTGTTTCTTTATTTTCACCCTATCAAAAAATGAACTACATGAAGCGATGTTTACTCTTTGTTTTTTTATGTTTCTCTTTGTTTTGCAATGCGCAAAAAACGGTTATTTATTGCGGGAAAATGGTAGATGTCAAAAACGCGCGCATGCTATCGGAAATGACCATTATTACAGATAGCGGTAAAATTCTGGAAGTTGCAAAAGGATACCTGGCTGCATCTGCAACAGACAGGGTCATTGATCTGAAAAACAAAACCGTTATGCCGGGTCTTATTGACTGCCATGTGCATCTCGAAAGCGAAACAAGCCCGAATGAAATGATGGATCAGTTTCGTCTCAATGCTGCCGACGTTGCGTTTCGTTCTGCCGGCTATGCCGAAAAAACATTAATGGCTGGTTTTACCACCGTCAGAGATGTAGGTGGCAGCGGTGTGAATATTGCGCTCCGCAATGCTATCAACAAAGGGCTGGTAAAAGGGCCGCATGTATATACCTCAGGCAAAATTATTGCATCCACCGGCGGTCATGCAGATCCTACAACTGGATTGAATGATGAATTCCGGGGCAATCCAGGTATTATAGAAGGCGTTGCCAACGGAGTGGATGAATGTATAAAAGCAGTGCGCGAGCGATACAAGGAAGGCAGCGATCTCATAAAAATTACCGCATCTGCAGGTGTGCTTAGTCTTGAAAAAGATGGCAGCGGCGCACAGTTTTCCGAAGAAGAAATGAAAGCAATTGTAGAAACCGCGAAAGACTATGGAATGAAAGTAGCCGCACATGCGCACGGCGCCGAAGCCATGAAGCGTGCCATTAAAGCAGGCGTGGCATCTATAGAGCATGGCAGCTATATGAACGAGGAAGACATGGCGCTTTTCAAGCAATACGGCACTTATTATGTGCCTACCATCATTGCCGGAAAATCGGCGTCAGATTCTGCGAAAAAGCCCGGATACTACCCGGAAGTAATTACAAAAAAAGCGCTGGAAATTGGACCCGTGATTCAAAATACATTTGGCAAAGCCTATAAAGCCGGTGTGAAAATCGCCTTTGGAACAGATGCCGGTGTGTATGCGCATGGCAAAAACTGGATGGAATTTGTCTATATGCACGAAGCGGGAATGCCAGCACTGGAAACCATCAAAACTGCTACGTTGAATGCCGCCGATCTTATTGGTATCAGTGACGAAACGGGTGTAATCGAAAAAGGAAAATGGGCTGATATTGTAGCCGTGGATGGCGATCCTTCGCAGGATATAAAAGTAATGGGAAAGGTAAGTTTTGTGATGAAATCAGGAGTGGTTTACAAGGGTATGTAAGCTACAATTTGTTGGTGGTGTCGCTTTTACGTGATAAAACACAGAGCCGGTGCACAATGCACCGGCTCTGTATTTTATGAAAAACAAACAATCAGTTGTTTTCTGTATACTTCTTGAAATTGTCGAGAATCATTTGCCAGCCCTGTTGCTGTAATTCCACCGAGTTCACGCTTTCAGCTTCAAAGGTTTCCACTACTTCTGTTTGGCTTTCTTTTTCAGTAAAAGTTACCGTCACCGTTCTGCCATCGCCCAGCACATATTCCATATATGTTGGCGCGGTTACCACTGTATACGTACCACTAAAATCAAAGCCCATAGTGCCATCTTTGGCTTCCATACGATAGGCAAAACTTCCGCCTTCACGCAGGTCGTTTACAGCCTTTGGCGAATGCCACTCATCCGTTGCAAAGTTCCAACGGGTAATGTGTTCCGGTATTGTCCAGTAAGTCCACGTTTTCTGTAACGGCGCATTTACCACGGTCGTTACGGTTAGAAAAACAGGGTTTCCGGTTTGCAGATTATCTGTCATGTGATTGTGTTTTTATGTTGCAAATTACCCCTGCGTTTTTAGGAAAAACTGTATGAAAACGACAAATATAGGTAGTTCTGCGACAGGTAAACAGGTGTGGTATTCATTATTGCCAGGCTTTATTTGCCACCCGGTGTGGTGGGTCTTACTTCCACTTTGCTGGGCAAGGTGCGCGGGTTCATGTGCAGCAGGTCGGCTACCATTTGCCCGATATCTTCCGGTTGAATTTTCCACGCATCAGCTTCTGTTGGTGTATGATCTCCAAAATGCGTGGCCACAGAGCCTGGCATAATGGTCGTTACTTTTATGCCATACTGCCGCAGGTCGAGCATGATAGCCTGTGTAAAACCAACAAGTCCAAATTTGCTGGCGTTGTAGGCTGCGCCATTAGCAAAAAAGTTTGTGCCGGCGAGGCTGGCAATGGTAATGATATAGCCTTTGGTTTTTTTCAAACCATCGATGCCTGCTTTTACACTGTTGAAAACGCCGGTAAGGTTAGTGTCAATAGTGCTTTTCCATTGGTCTTCGGTGAGGCTTTCTATAGGTGCAAAATGACCAATGCCTGCATTGGCAACCAGCACGTCTAGTGCGCCAAATTTGTCAATTGTTGCCTGCACAGCTTTTTGTTCCGATGCCAGCGAGCTCACATCAGATTCCAATGCCAACACGTTCTCTTTGTTGTCCGTCAGCGTCTTTGCAGCTTCTTCAGCAGCTTGTAAATGCCGGCTCGTAATAGCTACTTTCATTCCGCACTCTAGCAGGGTTTTGGCTATGCCATACCCGATTCCTTTACTCCCACCTGTGATGTAGGCTACTTTGTTTGTTAATGTATTCATGATTATTGTCAGTTGTTTTAAATACCGTGGCAAACAAGCCTGCAAAAATTGTGCATGCCTTCATTCGGATCGTGTTGAGGCGCTGTTTATCTCTCAGTGTTATACAGAATTGAGTACATTTGTTTTCACCTTTTCCGCAGCTGTTTATGCTTCTTTTTTCTTATACTTGATACTAAAATAGAGCAATGCCACATTTACCAAAACCGAAAAGATATTGGTGGCGATTATGGGTATATCTTTCTTCATAATGCCATAGTAAATCCAAAGGCTGAGACCCGCAATCAGCGCGAGCATCATACCGATGGATAAGCTTTTGGCTTCTTTTTCTTTAATGGTTTTTATCAGTTGCGGTAGCAGGGAGGTTGCGGTGAAAATACCGGCTGCAAGTCCTATGATTTCTTCATGCTCCATTGTTGTTTCGTGTATGTTTTTATGTAATGGCCTGCTGTCCAAAAAAGTAGCTATGTTTCGAGGTTTGGCACGCACTATCCTTTCTTTGTTACATGTATACACGGCATTCACAATGACAAAAAATTATGCCCTTTTGTATAAAATCCATATCTGCCTGCATGTTACTGTCAGCAGCCTTTGCAGCCAATGAAAAAAGAGGGAAGCAAAAGATGAAATTTTAGTGCACTTTACACGTGGTGTAAATGGTAAAATGTTTTGCAGCAATGCTGTTGCCATATATCACAAACATGCTGCTGCACAATGGTGTTGCAAGATTATTTTATTACTTTCAATTATAATTTACTTTAACCCAGCTGATGAAATCAAACAAAACTTTTTTATCTGTCCTTGTTCCCCTGTTGCTGCTGTTCTTTTCCTGCGAAACCAACAAAGCAGAAGAGATAGTTTGGAATTATGATAAAGCGGCCATTACAGGCTCTGCAGCTACCACTACCGAGAAGCTGGAAGTGGATATTTATCTGGATGTTACCACCTCTATGAAAGGGTTTATCTCCAACTCATCTACCGACTACAGCCACCTGCTCGACGATATTGAAGGCATTTGCCAGAACACCTGGAAAAACACTGACATCCGCTTTTATAAATTTGGCAGAAGTGTGGATTCTATCGGGCGCAACGAGTTTTTTACGGCCAAAACATCGCCGGTTGTGTATTCTGATCCGCAACTGAGTACCCAAACGAATTTTGCTGATGCCATCGATAAAACAGATCCAAAAAGAGTAAGCATCCTGATCACCGATTTCTTTTATAATAACAATGATATCAACCTCGTGGCAAACTCTTTTAAAAACTCATTTCAAAAAGGAGTTGACGTGGGTGTGGCAGGCTTTAGCAGCGCCTTCGATGGCGTGGTTGCCGATGTAAAACCTGCTGTTCGGGTAAAAGGTTCACGACCATTGTATGTATTGATTTTTGGCGATCGCCAGAACATTACATTATTCTTCAATATTCTCAAAAACAAACCCTATGTAAAGCAAAACCAGTTTTTATTAATTACCGATAAACCCACCACCGGCTTTGAAGCACAGGTTGTGAAAGACAGAACATCGAAACCGGTAAAAAACTATGCAACCAAAGAAAGCCTCAAAAGCTATGGAACGGTATTCACTTTCCGCATGGACCCCGATGCAAAGAACGGACTGTTCAACGCTTCTGTCAAGCTAACCCCGGCACCTTATATCTTTCCGTTTACAGAACGGAATATCAAAGCCGTTGCCTTTAAAAAAGCAAGCGGTGACAAAGATTCTTCCTCGGCCGGCAGTGATATCAGGCTCGCCGGCAGCAGTTTTGAAAATGGTGAATACAAAGCCAATGTAGCGTTGGACAACAGTGGTAAAAAAGGAATGTATTCCTATGCGGTTTACCTGGTTTTAGACAATACGGTGCCGCCGCCAATGCCAAAATGGGTGAAGGATCTGAGTACAGAATCGTACGGGCAGGGTATCAATGAAGACAAGACGCTTAACCTCGAAAAGCTGCTCACCGACATTACAACGATTCAGCTTACAGAACGGCAACCAAAGCTTGCGAAATTTTACCTGAACATTGAAAAAAAATAAACCAACACACACAAACCATACTCATCATGAACAAAGCTCCGGTTAATTATTTGCTTACCATTGCGCTTGGTGCCGTATTGTGGATCATTTTCGCAGTATTTGCCATGGATTATCTAAGCAATGGACCCAGCCTTGCCGAAAAAGATCCGGCTATTTTCGCAGGCGAACTGCGCATTTTATTTGCGGCTGGTATGCTGCTCAGCATCATTGCCTGCTGCTACTGGTATTACTATGGCGATCAGCCGCAAACAGCAGGCAACCTCGGTGCCGCACGCAAAAAATGGTGGATGCTGTTCATCCTCATGCTCGTGCTGTCTGTAGTGCTTACGCTCATCATTGTATTTCTTAATTTGTCTGAAGGCATAGAACCCAAATGGTATGCGATCTACTACATTATTTTTGCAGCACTCACCTATATACTTTTTTGGCTGGCTACCTATCTTATGTCTCCCCGCACAGTAAAATATATTCCCTTAGGTAAACGATAAAAACAGAACTACATGCAGAAAAATGTGTTAATCGGTATTGGTGGTACCGGTTCCCGTGTCATTGAATCGGTTGTTCATCTGTGTGCGGCAGGGCTGGGTCCCGATAAGCTGCACATTTTTATCATTGATCCCGACCAGGGAAATGGCAACCTCACGAGAACAAAGCAACTGATAAAAAAATATACCGAACTGCGTGCCTTGTATCAGCGTGTGCCCAACGAAGGTGAGCCCAATCCCTGCTTCCGTACAGAGATCATCATACCGCCGGGTGACGAATCGTTTGTGTGGGGCATTTTTGATGAAAAAGATTATACGCTGGGCAAATTTATCAACTACGACAACCTGCGCAAAGCCGATCAGCAAACGGCCAATCTTGCCGATTTTGCCAACGTATTGTTTACCAAAAAAGAACTCGAAACTTCGCTCGACAAGGGCTTTCGCGGACATCCATCGATTGGCGCTGTTGTGATGGCAAACCCGCCTATGGAAGAATATCCTTTCAAGCTGTTGTGGGACGATGTAGCGACACTTGATGCAAATGAACTGCAGGTGTTTCTCGTCGGTTCCATCTTTGGCGGAACCGGTGCCGCAGGTTTTCCTACGCTGGGCTCGCGCCACCTCATCAAGTTCAACGAGCAGATGCAGGCAAAAATAGCGGGCGACCGCAGTAAAGTGCTGCTTGGCGGCGCGTTGGTGCTTCCTTATTTTTCTTTTGCCATGGAGGCGGGCAGCGCCGAAAATATGTTTGTAACTCCCAACGATTTTCCCATTGCTACAAAGGCGGCATTGCAGTATTACAACGATAAAGAACTGGGTTTCGATCAATATTATTTCATAGGTGATTCGCTGGCGCAGAAAGTGGGCGATTTCAGCACCGGCAGTTCCACGCAGGACAATCTGCCACATTATATAGAAATGGTTTCGGCGCTGGCTTCGTTTGATTTTTTTACCCAAATTCCTGTGTCGTCCAAAGAAGTGCCGGATAAAAAATACTTTATCGCCTGCCGCGAAAATGATATGCTGAGCTGGGATACCCTGCCCGTAACGCGCAACAGCAGCCAGCTTCAGCCCAAACGCAAAGAGCTGAAAGACAAGCTGGCCATCTTTACCACCTTTGCTTATTCGTATCTTACGTTTGGAAAACAGATACTCGAAAGCTCTCACCGCGATGCGCGTGCAGAAGCCTGGTATGGCGACAACTTCAACCGCGATTTCAAGGAAGACAATGTGCTCTTCAATCCACGCCACGAAGCCAATACAGTATTGTATAATAAAATGGATGATTACCTGCACGACTTCCTGTTTTGGATATGCGCCATCGACAGCACAGACCAGATATCACTGGTAGATAAAACAAAAATTCTTGCAGGCGATCCGGAAGACCACAAGCAAAAGCTAAAGCTGAAAGATCCGCAGCAATACCTGGCAAACATTGGTGAACTGCTGAAAGACAGAACCAATAAAAAGGATTTCAATTTCTTTAAAAAATCGGGGCTGGAAGAGTCGGTTATTAAAGACAACATTACTGCCGGTAACAAGTATCTCAACATCTTTTATCATGCGGCTGTAAAGTTTAATAAACTGAACCTGGCTATCAACTAATACGTGTAAGCAATGCCAAAAAAACATTTATACTTACCTAAAATAACGCCCGGCGCCAACATAGACGAGCCGGTATCCAACGCGCTGTGGGAAGACAAGCAGAAGAAGATCATCCTGGCTATCAGTGACGGCATAGAGCTCGACGAAACGGCACAGACAAGAGGCGTTTCGTCTATCCCCGATATTTATGCACGGCCGCTTACATTTCTTGGTGCCCTGCGCTCCGAGCATCATCCGCTTCGCAACCGTGTGTTGCAGGAGTGGAAAGGCTTGCTTAGCTTATTGGCGCTGCATAAAGTAAAGCCCGATCTCGATGGTCTTACCATTACGCCCGTGGTGCTGGGCGAAGAAAAATTTAGCCGCGCTCTCAAAAACCTGGCGCCTGCACCTATCAGGCTGCAAAAGAATGGCGTGGAATATTCATGGACCGACATCCTCCTCATACGCTTTGGAGAAATACCGCTCGGCGCATTTTCGCCGGCCACATTGGTCTACACATCTGCCGACTACAATACTCAGTTAAATGAAAAGTCGTTTTCGCTAAAGGATGAAAAAGGATACCTGAAGCCGCCGGGAAAACACGAAGGGTTAAACTATGTGGGCGAGTGGCTGGAAAATTTCATCAAACAATTTAATGTGCATGCGCTGAACCGCGAAGGAGAAGCGGCAGACAGTGCGAAGAATTATCAATACGCGGGCGACATCAACAAACTTCTCGATGCATGGTTGTCGGAAATAAGAGCCGAATTGGGTTACGAGCCCGGCACCCGCATAGAAGTGCCCGGTGTAAAACCCGCCGAAGAATTTACACCCTTATCTACACCCACAGCGTTTATCTCCAAATACAGTATTTATAAAGCGTTGCTCACGCCGTTGATCAAAGACGAAACGGCATCCGGCAACGGCAACAAGTCGGAATATGCGCTCTACATGAGCCGCAACCGCTCGCCCTATAAGGAAGTTGTTGTTATCCATCAGCAGCAGCTGGTAGAAAACAAAATTTTATGGGATGGTCAGCGTCCGTCAGAGCTTGGTGCTGTTACAGAACTGATTTCGAAGTTTTTTACACAGTCTTCGGGAACCGTCATCAACCGCACCAACCTGGAACCCGACAAAGCCATCTGGATTCGCCCTGAAATGTATTTTCTTACCAATACGCTGGTAAAAGGAAAAGACAGCGATATCCTGAACGAATCGGAACGTTTTCTGAATGCGGGCAACACCAATTACCTCCTGCCTTTCAAAAAAGAAATCCTGCAGTTTTTCAGCCCGGTACAAATACAGGAAATCCTGAAACCAAAGTTTAAAAAAAGCGGGGAGAATGGCGTAGAGTTTAGTTTCAGTTTGCCGCTTTCCATGAATCAGCAGATAGAAATCAAGAAAATCTATCTCAGCAAAGGCGCCGATTCCTTACAGGGGCAGGGAAGTATAAGAGAAACCGAAGTGCCCGTGCTCGAAATTTTCCCGAACTATCTCGGCGATTTCTGGTGCCAGTATTTTATGCTTTGTTCCGATACGGATAAGTTTGTTATTACCCCTTATAACTACGAGCACGACATCAGCATCACGCGACGCGAGCAGAAGTTTGAAAGCAATGATTCGTCCAGTATCCGCGCAGAAATTGTGCGCATTTCCGGTTACAACGCTTTTCCTGAAGGTGTGGAAGTAAAGCCGCTCAGCGCTTTTGAAGAAGCTTACGGGCTCATCCTCATCAATAAAAATAAAGATGTGGAAGGCAAGCCTTTCAATGGCAAAGCGCTCATCGGCATCGACTTTGGAACCTCTAATACCAACATATTTAAGAAAGTAAATGACAACGCTGCCCGGTGGAATTTTTCGTTTTCCAAATACGTAAGGTCATTGCTCAACACCAGCGACGGCAGTGACACCGACAACAAAAGACGCCGCCTCACACGCATGTTTTTTGTGCCGGTAGAAGATCAGCAATTGCCGATTCCTACGGCGTTGCGCATTTTTAAAGCTGGCGTTACGGCTAATATGCTGCTCGATCATTTTATCTTTTTTCCCGACGCCAGCCGCTATCCCGATAATGTGTACACCGACATCAAATGGGACGACGACAATTCGAAGCTGCATTCCTTTCTTCAGTCGCTCATTTTCCTGCTTATCATCGATCTCATGCAGGAAAGAGTAGGCAAAATCAGCTTCCGCTGTTCGTATCCCAAGTCGTTTACCAACGATAAGGTGGCTGCCTACAAGCGATACTGGACACAGATATTGGGCGAATTTTTCCATGTGGAAAAAAACGATGGGAAATCAGACATCAGTGCCAGCCAGTTTATTTACACCACGGAAAGAATGTTTGAGCAGGATGGTGACGAATACATTATTGCTACTAAAAATAATGGCAAGTTTAGTATCAACATCAATCCCGAGTTTGCAACGGAAGGCATTGCCGCGGGTGAATATTTTTCTAGCGAATACATCATTAAAGACGGTGTCAGCTTTGCCAATAAGGAAGACGGATCTGTATGTATTGATGTAGGCGGCGGCACTTCCGATTACAGCATCTGGTTCAACAGTCATATCCGTATCGATGCATCGGTGTTGCTGGCAGGCAAGCAGATTTCGCGACTGCTGAAAAATAATTCGCGTGTGCGCGATATTCTGCTCAGCGAAGATTCATCGGCTTCTCTGAATGAAGTCAAAAACGATGATTCTCTTTTCTTTTCCCGCCTCAATTATGTATTGCGGAAAGAAGAAAAATTTATTGCCTCACGGCTTAGCAACAATGCCAACAACAAAGACATTGCCTGGCTGCGCCGCATACTGGCGATTGAGTTTGGCGCGCTTTCTTTTTATGCTGCTCACCTGTGCCTCGCACTCGACGATTTTGTGAATGGCGACCTGGCAGAGCGTATTAAAATGAATGGCATCAAGCTGCACTGGGGTGGCAACGCCGCTAAATTTATCAACTGGATAGACTACGGCAAATACGAGAAAGATGGCATCGCATCCAAACTGCTCAACGGCATGTTTATCAATACCATTCTCGATAAAAGCCTTGCAGGCAAAGCGTTTAAACCGGCTATGCTGGCGCAGGTGCAATCGCCGGGACACAAAGACGAAGCTTCGGGTGGCATAGTGGTAATGGATATTGAAGGTTACAAATCGGTGACCGAAATGTCTACGCTCGATGAAATGATTATAGACGATGAGGCAGAGCCAAATGATATGCTGGGCGGACTGGTGATTGGCGAAAAAATAAGCGTAAACAACAAAACCTATGAACACTACCAGACTATTAATAAAGAAACGCTGTTTAACAACAGCACTTCCTTGTTTGGCGGTACCGACCTTGTGCAACTGGAGCGCTTTTTATACCTCATCAACCAGGTGGGCAAAATAACGGGGTTGTTTCCTGAAGGTTCGCAAATCACGCTGTCGCTTGAAGAAAAGCTTGCCATCAAACAACGCGTGAAAAACGACATCGCCGCTCTTGCGCGCCTCAAACCTGATGCACGGATAATAGAACCCGTGTTTATCATGGAAGTGAAATTTTTACTGGACATACTAAGCAACAAGATGAGATGATACCGCATGTAGGCATAGACCTCGGCACTACCTTTAGCTGCATGAGCTATATAGACGATAATGGCGTGCCGCAGGTGATCAGAAACAGCGACGGGCAGAGCACTACACCTTCGGTCGTGTGGTTCGACGGAAAGCTTGCCTATGTAGGCAAAAAAGCCAATGACCGCAAACTGCAGGCAAACTCGCCCATCTACGAATTTATAAAACGCGATATAGGGAAAACGGACAAGAACCGCCACTATGTTGTCAACGGATACGATTTCGGCGCCTGTGGGTTATCTGCTATTATTCTGAAAAAACTAAGAACAGAAGCGTATCATTTTTTTAAGAAAAAAGGATTGCTGTCCGCAGAAGATACTTTGCAGTCGCTCACTATCCCGGCTGTCATTACCGTGCCGGCATATTTTGGCGATAAACAACGATACGAAACAAGGCTGGCTGGCATCGCTGCCGGTTTTGATGTCATCGCGATTGTAAACGAGCCCACCGCAGCGGCATTAACCTATGGCATATCGCTAAACCAGGTGAAGAAAGTGCTCGTCTTCGATTTGGGTGGCGGCACGTTCGATGTCACCATTCTTTCTATTGGCAATGGCGAAGCCAAGGTGATTGCTTCTGACGGCGCCGACCAGTTAGGTGGCAAAGACTGGGATGAATTGATAGAACAATACCTGTATGCAGAATTCAACGAGCAAACCAACCAAGAAGTGCCGTATGATATGTATTGGGAAGTGCAGCAGTCCGTATTGCAGGCAAAGTTTGAGCTTTCGGAACAAAAGCAAACGAGTGTATTGATGAACGCTGCTGGCGAAACGGCTGAAATCACGCTGTATCGCGAGAGGGAAGCTGCAGAGGATGCACTCGATACGCTGATCCTGGAAGATGATGCAGCCAATGATTTTTATTTTGAAGAACGCTCGCTCGACATTTTGCAACGCTGCAAAGCCATTCTTTCCTATACATTGGAAAAAACTTTCCTGACTTGGAATGATATAGACGAAATCGTGCTGGCAGGCGGTTCGTCGCGCATGCCCATGATACCCAAAATGCTGGAGCAGCTTTCACAAAAAAGCATCCGGCGCAACATTCCGGGTTTCGACTACGATACCGCCATTGCGCAGGGCGCTGCGCTGTATGGAAGAAATAAAAGCCGCGTGGTAGATGTAAGTTCAAAATCAATAGGCATTGAACTGAAAACAAGCCGCGGATCGGTGAACGAACACCTGATCAAAAAAAATTCGCCGCTGCCGATCAGCATCTCGCAAACCTTTCCGGCAGAAGCCAATGCGGTACTGAAAGTGTATGAAGGCGAAAGCACCAATCCCGAAGAATGTACGCTGCGTGGCAGGCTGGAGCTGGGCAATCCTTCCGGTGAAGTAGTGGTAAGCCTGGCTATCGATTTCAATGGCGTGATACATGCTTCGGTAGAGGCTAACGGTATCAAAGCGCAACTGAAAATAAAATCAGACGAAGGCGATATAGACGCGGAAGAACTGAAAGAGAAAATAAACGCGATAGACGTAAGACTTTAAAAATTCCGGTGTATGGAAGATAAAATACTTGGCAGCGAACAGACACCCACGCCTGGAAAAGGCACACTGGCATCAGACAGCAGTGCGCAGGGGCAAAAACCAGGCGGAAGCGCCTAAAGAAACCGTAGATATTCAATCCGGTATTTATCACGCTACAAAGTTCGGCGGACTGGATATCGTGCCGCCTTCTTTTGAAGAAGTAAATGGACACTGGACAACAATCCGCTCTGCCAATCCTTTTGAAGTATTGTATCTCGATTATACCCAATACCGGCAGATAACGCCGGAAATGGTAAAAAAGAATTATGATGTATTGATGGAATTCTGGGCGGGAAAAGCCCGGTATATGATGGGTGGAGCGCGCGAAAGAGTAAAAGCCCGCTACGGAGAAGATACCGTGAACAATGCGCTAAAATGGCTGGAGAGCCGCTTATAATAAATTAAAAACAACCGATGGGCTGGAACTATACTATCGGGAAGTAGAAAAAAAACGATACGAAAAGGGCATTGCTGCAATCCTCGAACTGGCCGATATCTCGCTTGACGATGGTGAACTGACGAGAAACGAAGCCAACCGGATTACCGCAAAAGGAATTGATAATCAATTGTCTGCTTTGGAAGTGAAGGATTACCTCATCACGCGCATGAGGGAGGGAGGGTTTAAGCCAAGATCTTCTACCAAACATGAAAACGAATTTGACAACCAATGGATGACCGACAGCAAATGGAGCGAATACCGCACCCGGCAAACGGAATGGCTGAACACCACCGTATCTACGCTGGAGCAGGTGGGCGAAGTGACGTTTGCCAACAAAGACATTGCTTATACGCGCCTCGCCAATGCCAACTACCTGCCTACGGTAGTGGCACGCCTTACCAATGATGAACATGGTATAGAGATAGAAAATATCATCCACAGCGAAAAAGACGCCGATAAACGGTTTCTGAAAGTAGTGTACCGTCTCAATCCTTCGCTGCCGTTCAGGCTGGGCAATCTGCGTTTTAAAACTATCAGAGATATCCTGGCCGTTACTGCAGGCAGCTACAGTATGTATGCCGATCTGTATTTCAGTTTTCAGAAAGGCCACCTGCAGATATGGTTGACCGAAACAGATACTGCATCTGCGGCAAAACTGAGTTCGGAAACTGCCTATACCGATTTTCTCCGGTTTGTATTCAGCATTGCTCCTGCGCATCCTTTTTACCTGAAAGAAAACCGCTTTGAGACACCACAGCAACTGGCAGCCATGGCAGTAAGCAATCTCTCTCTGTGGTCACTCATAGCCGGTGGCATGTATCATAACGAGCTGCCGGCATGGTTTTCCGGAATTGGGCACGCCGATTGGATACAGCAGTACAACGAGCAGTACAATGCCTTTGTCGATTCGCCTTATCACAACGGGAGAGACAAGGAAATGGCTGCCGTGCAAACATTGCTGCTGGTTATTGATGAATCTTTGGAAGCGCCGCGCGTAATGCCAGAGCCAGCCGCGGTGAAAATGCCTGCTGTGGAAGGCAGCGGCAAAGTGCAATATCCCGTGCAGGTAAGTCTGGAGAATGCCGGATTCGTAAAAGTACAGCTCAGCCTTTCGGCTACCATTCCGGGCATCAGTCTCAGCGAGTCGGAGCTCACATTGCACAGCCAGAACCAAATTTCTTCCGGGCAGTTTTTTGTGTATGCTGATGGAATGGCACTGGTAAAAAACAAATTGTATTCCCTGAATATTATTGCCGAAACTGCATACGGACAAGTAGTCATTCCTGTAGAAATCAAAGTCGTATTTCCTCAGAAATCCTATACAAAACTGCTGCTGAAATATGCGGTGATTGGGGCTGTCCTGCTGGGTGTCATTCGCTTTGCTTTGGGCGCTCTTATCAATTATGAAGGATGGCTTAGTAACGCATTTTCAGGCAGTTATCTCAGCTTCGATATTTCAGAATATTATCTTCCGCCGGAGTATCCGTTCTTTATCCTGATGATGGCAGTGCTTTTTATTAGCCTCATTGCTTCGTTTTATATCATCAGAAAAGCCGAAAAAATATGAGTAAGGTAAAGAAGGGCATTGTATGGCTGCTGATACTGATGGTGATTGCCTTTGTGCTCAGGCGTATACTTGCTGTTGTCAGTATCAACAGTTTTTTATTTTTAGATAACCTTCTTTATACCGGCGAATCCATTAGCCCGTGGATTATTTGGGCTATTCTCGGCTTGCTATTGGGCGCGGTGGCAGGCGCTATGGTTGCCTTGAAAAAATATAAACTTGCTTATTCTTCCGTTCTCATACCGCTGGCGGTGTTGGTGTTTTTTTTAGCCATCCTTTATCTTGTGAATGAACCGGCTAACCACGAATCCACAAGGCTGGAACGAAGAACGGTGAATGGAACTTCTTATGTTCATATAGAAGCTGATGGCACTTTGCCGGATTATAAACGCACAAGCTATGCGCCTTCTAACCTCTTGGATGCTGATAATAATACGGCATGGCTGTGCAAAACAGGCGATAACGCAACCATCAGCTTTACCTTTTCTTCAGGCGTAAGTGGACTGAACAAGGCGAAATGTATTGCCCTGAAACTAAAAAACGGGTACGATAAATCGCGCAAAACCTTCAATGATCATAACCGGATGGAACGGTTTTCCTTGTATCACAACAACAATATGGTGGGCACTTATACGGCCAATGATTACTATAACCTCTGGCAGGAAATTACCATCAATCCAATACCTGTGATGGCTGGCGATGTACTCTCCATCCGTATCGATTCGACCTATACCGGCGACAGGTATGATGAACAGACTGCTATCACCGAACTATTCCCTGTGCTGGAGTACTACGAGAAATGACGGTTTTTATAAGTGTTGTATGTTTCTGAAGCCTGACAATAATTTGAGGATCTATGCCAATAGTTATGCAGCATAAACCATTTAATCCAAAATATGTATGGCAACTCAATTATATGATTTGATTAAAACAGCTTATGCTGCTTTTAACGAAAGAGATATTGACAAAGCACTTTCTACCATGCAACACAATGTGCAATGGTCAAAAGCCTGGGAAGGTGGCTATATCAGCGGGCACGATGAGATTAAAAAATACTGGACAAGACAATGGAGTGAGATAAATCCCCTTGTGGAACCGGTTGGAATTAAGGAAAGGCAGAACGGCAGCCTGGAAGTGGAAGTGCATCAAACAGTAAAAGACCTGCAGGGTAATATATTGTTTGACGGAACAGTAAGGCATATTTATACATTTAAATATGGCTTGATAAAAACGATGGATATTGAGCTTTCCTGATCTTAAAATTTCTTTATAAAACATAACTTCATAAGCCTGATTTACAAACTGGTCTCAACTCATCAACCACAAGATTTGTAAAATGTAACTAAGAAATTTTTCCAGTACAAGTAGTGGCAAATGAACCTATGAAAGGTTAAGTAGTAAGAAATTGTTAGGATAACGGTTTCATATGATCATACAATATAGCATTGCTATAAACTTGCTGACCAAAGCCAATCAGCAACAAAAAATCTGCTTATCTTTAGTTTCGCTATTCGGCTCATACGTATCTGATTCCGTTTTTTTTTGCCGGATATCCATAATAAACCAACGTAACTGGCTCATGGTGACTGTTATAGCCGCAAAGGATGAGTTTGCTTCCATAAAATAGATACTATGCCAAGACTCATATTGCTGGTACTGCTTTTTTTACTATCACTGCTTACTGTTTTTCGTGCGCCCACCAATTGGTTGTGGTATGTGTCTATACTGGTTACAGAGTTTTCCTGGGTATTTTTCTGCCTTGTTATTGTCGTACTCATGTGGGGCTTTGTCGATAACCGTTTTGTGCTCACCGGTTCTGTGTTTGGCGTTTCAGCCCTGTTGCTGTTTGCTCTTCCGTTTGTAGATGTCTATCGCATAGCAGGCAAGCTCAAGACGCAGTTTCCACATAATTCCTCTGCTGGTTTGCCTGCTTCTCCTTTTCGGTTCGTGCAAATGATTTCGGGAACGGAGATAAGCATGTCGCCTTTCAAACGCATACATATGACACAGCCCATGCGCTGACACTGGATTTTTATCCGTCGGTAATGAAAGGCAGGAAGCCTTGCGTCATTGTGGTGCATGGCGGCTCGTGGGCAGGCGGCGACAGCCGGCAACTGCCGGAGTTAAACAGCATCCTGGCAAATAGGGGCTATCATGTAGCGAGTATCAATTATCGGCTGGCACCGCAATATACCTATCCTGCACCCGTAGAAGATATACAAACTGCACTGTCATATCTCTGCGCTCCCATGCCGGTGAATATGCTATCGACACAACCCAGTTTGTATTACTCGGCAGAAGTGCCGGCGGGCAGATTGCGCTTGTCGGCAGCCTATACGCTACATCAGCCTGATATAAAAGGCGTGATCGATTTTTATGGACCTGCCGATATGGTGTGGGGCTATGCCAACCCAACAAGTAAGCTGGTCATGGACAGCCGGCAAATCATGGCAGATTATCTGGGCGGCAGTTACGAGCAGGTACCTGCCCAATATATCCATAGCTCCGCTACCGAAACGGTAACGGCAGGCACCATTCCTTCGCTATTGATCTATGGTAAAAACGACCCGCTGGTATCGCCATTGCATGGTGTGCGGTTGGGTATTTTGCTGGACAAACTTGGTGTAAAACATTATGACCTGTACCTGCCCTGGGCAACCCACGCTTTTGACTGGACGCTCAACGGTCCCGGTGGTCAATTAAGTACATGGAGCGTATTGCACTTTCTGGAAGATGTAACCGGTGATCATACAAAAAGGGGATAACAATGTAAACCTTCATAATCTTACTCTTCCACACTGCATCGGTATTTGGCTTCACCAGGTGACGCATACTTATCCACAAAGCCAATATGTTTACCTGGCAACTCATTCTGTGGCATGAGATTTACCGCTTTACTAATGTGATCTTTAAGCCAAATGCTTCTACAGAATGTCTTAGACATTATTTTCCTGCTTTTTTGGTAATGTTACTACCTTGTATTTGATAAAAGTTATAGGCTAACAATTTTGCATAAGCATGGCAATGGCGCTTTTGCACATTCTAGGAAAGGCGAAATAAGTGCAGCTAACTCGGTGTGGAGTTGCAACAGATTATAAAAAATACACAACATGAAGTCTGCGGTTTCATCAGTATCTGTGATAAAAGTAAATGAAGGAGGCACGCAGCGAGGTCAATGATTTGCTGGCTGCCGAAGAGCCGTTGGAAATCAGGCTTGGTTTTAGCGGAGCTTCCGGCAGAATGCAGCAAAGCATTTCTGTAACCATGCGCACGCCGGGCAACGACTTTGAATTGGCTACCGGCTTTTTATTTACCGAAGGAATGATAAAAGCGCGCAAGACATTGACAGTATCAGGCACTGCAACGGGCTGCATGAAAATGTAGTGAGGGTAGAGCTGAAAGAAGGTGTAATGGTAGATATTGGCAAACTGGAACGGCATTTCTATACCACATCAAGTTGCGGCGTTTGCGGCAAGTCTTCCATCGATGCAGTGCGAACCGTTTGCCGGCTGCCAGACACCACTGATGATAATCTCAGGTTTTCATCCGCTGTTATTTATACATTACCTGCAGCATTGCGCAGCCAGCAGGAATTTTTGAAAATACCGGCGGGCTTGCATGGCTGTGCTTTGTTTGATGTTGTCGGGAACATTATTGCTGGCTAAGGGAAGATGTGGGCAGGCACAATGCGCTAGATAAACTGGTAGGCGCATGCCCTGCAGCAGCATGCTTTTTCCATTGAACAATGTGCTGCTGTTGCTCAGCGGCAGAGCTTCTTTCGAGCTGATACAAAAAGCATGGATGGCGGGCATCCGCATTGTGGCAGCAGTAGGAGCGCCTTCGTGCCTTGCGGTGCAAATGGCAGAAGAATTTGGCATCACGCTCATTGGTTTTTTAAGAGAAAAAGGCTTTAATATTTATTCAGGTGAACAAAGAATAATGATACACGCTTATGAAAATTCGTATTAAAGGAAACAGTGTGCGCTTCAGACTCTCCAAATCGGAAGTACGATAGTTTGCGCAGCGGATGGCTTTGTGGAAGAAAAAACCGAATTTCCGGGCAGTCAACTTGCACTATGCCATAAAAAGTACTGATAGAGCCAACTTGTCTGCCGGTTTTACCGAATGGCAATCTTACCGTGTTGGTGCCCGAAAATGCTTGCAACAATGGGCTCGCCACATCGCAGGTGAGTATTGATTATAACATGCCGCTGCTGCAATGGCAGCCATCTTTACCTGCTGGTAGAAAAAGATTTTAAATGCATAGATGCCGATGTAACTGAAGACCAGTCAGACTATTTTGAAAATCCTGCAAAAGCTTGTTAGCTATGAACAACGGAGAAAACGAACTACCGCATGACGAAAATCCAGAAACACTTTCCGAATTAAAAGTAGACGAACCCGATAAAGTAGCTGCTGGCGTGGAAGCCGTATATGGTGAGCGCACAGCATGTGTTTGGCGAAATGGATGTGGGAAGAGGCATGAAAGCCCTGCTCACGCTAAACCAGAAAGGCGGTTACGATTGTCCGTCGTGTGCCTGGCCCGACCCCGACGATGACCGCTCGGCGATAGCCGAATATTGCGAAAATGGCGCAAAAGCGGTAGCCGACGAAGCAACTATCCAAAGCACTGCGCGCCGACTTTTTTGCGCAGCATTCGGTGCAGGAATTATCTGCAACTAGATGATTATCATATCAGTAAACACGGGCGCATTGCGCAGCCTATGTATTTGCCGGAAGGCGCAACGCACTACCAGCCCATCAGCTGGGACGATGCTTTTGAAACCATCGGCTCGCATCTCAATAAACTTGCCAGTCCCAACGAAGCTGTCTTTTATACATCGGGGCGTACCAGCAACGAAGCGGCTTTTTTGTACCAGTTATTCGCCAAGGAATATGGCACCAACAACCTGCCCGATTGCTCCAACATGTGCCACGAATCTACCTCTTTTGCACTGGCGCAGGCATTGGGCATTGGTAAAGGCTCGGTAAAGCTGGAAGATTTTTATGAAGCAGAAGTGATTATGATTATCGGGCAAAACCCCGGCACCAATCATCCGCGCATGCTTACGGCTTTGCAAAAAGGCAAGGCGTAATGGTGCAACCATTATTTCCATTAATCCATTGCACGAAACCGGATTGCTTGGCTTTTGCAATCCGCAAAAGCTGAAAGGCGTGTTGGGCATCAACTCACAACTGACCGACCTCTTTTTGCAGGTAAAAATAAACGGCGACCAGGCTTTGCTGAAAGCCATTGAATATTTGCTGCTGGAGGAAGAAGAAAAAGCACCGGGAACTGTATTTGACACAGCATTTATATAAGAACATACCGCCGGGTACGAAGCATTTATAGCCAATCATTAAAACGCTACCGCTTGAACATACTTGCGAAGCTGCTGCCGGCGTTCCGCTTGAACAAATAAAAGCAGCTGGCCGATGTTTTGAAAGGCAAAAGCAAGATTATCATTTGCTGGGCAATGGGCATTACCCAGCATAAAAATGCAGTAGATACCATTACGGGAAATAGTAAACCTGTTGTTGCTGAAAGGCAGCATTGGCAAGCCCGGTGCAGGCACCTGCCCGGTACGCGGACACAGCAATGTGCAGGGCGACCGCACCGTGGGTATATTTGATAAGCCGCACGCAGCATTGCTCGACCAGATACAAAAAGTGTATGGCTTTGAGCCGCCACGGGCACATGGCTACGATGTGGTAAAATGCCATACATGCCATGCACGAAGGCAAAGCAAAAGTGTTCTTTGCCATGGGTGGCAATTTTCTTTCGGCTACGCCCGATACTCACTTACACGGCAGAAGCATTGCGCAACTGCGACCTCACGGTGCATGTTTCTACCAAGCTCAACCGCAGCCATTTGGTACATGGCAAAGAAGCACTCATTTTGCCCTGCCTTGGTCGCAGTCGATAAAGATGAACATGATGGTATCGCTCAGTTTGTATCGTGCGAAAACTCAACGGGCGTCGTGCAATTGTCGAAAGGCATATTGAAACCCATATCGGATGATTTGCTGAGCGAGCCGGTGATTGTGTGCAGGCTGGCAAAAGCTACATTGGGCAGCCGGTCGGTGATCGATTGGGATAAGTATGAAAAAAACTATGATGCCATACGCGACGATATTGAAAAAGTAATAAACGGCTTTGACAACTATAATGAAAGGGTACGGCAGAAAGGTGGGTTTTATTTGCCTAATGGCAATCGCATACGAGGAATTTGATACCCTAAACAGCAAAGCCAATTTTACCATTACCGACCTGCAGGTGCCCGAAATTAAAGAAGATGAACTGATGATGATGACCATTCGCAGCCATGACCAGTTTAATACTACTATTTATGGATTGGAAGACCGTTATCGCGGCATTCACAACGAACGGCGGGTAGTGTTTATGAATATAAAGATATGACTAAAGCAAAACTTTACAAGCAGGGATGTGGTGGATATTTAGCAATAACTATGATGGCGTGGAACGCATAGCCCGCATAATTCATCGTTGTGCAATATGATATTCCGGAGAAATGTGTGGCAACTTATTATCCTGAAACCAATGTATTGGTTCCTATCGGTGCGTGGCTGATGACAGCAACCAGCCAACATCAAAATCCATTGCAGTGAGCGTAAGAAAGCACCAGCCTGCGGAATCGGTGTCCATCTAGCACAACTTTGAAAAATGGAAAAGAGAAAAAAATCTAAATAATAAAAATGAATTTTATTCAACCGCCGGATCTGTATACACTTTTGCAGCATCGTCGAGTATGAGTAGCCAGTCGCTTCCTCTGCCAGTTGAGGAAGGAATAAATTCTTTAGTTCCCTTGTTTTCAAAAATGGGTATGGCAATCGTTCTTCCATCACGTGGATTGAACCACCAACCTTTAACTGAGGTGGCAGCTAATGCCTGCGTGTTGATGGTTGTTGAAGTTCCAAAGGGAATGTACACCATCATGAAATCCTGCTGGATGCTAACGGCTGCTACTTTGTATTGTTCGCCTTCCGGGTTTTCGCTGATAATCACTTTTTGAGCGGGTTGCAAGAGTTGCCAGTTTCGTTTTTCCATCATTTTCCTCATCCAGCCCACTGCAAATGCGCCCGGCTGATCGAGTGCTACTTTCCAATGCGTACGTGCATTGTTTATCGGTGTTCTGTTTTCCGTATATAATTGCCAGATATTGTGATTGCCATAGGTGTGACCGGCAGCACCTGACAACATGCTCCAGTAAGCGGCTACTCTTGTATCAAACGCATCCATCCAGCCTTTCTCAACCGGGTTGAAATCGTTGGGATGATCTTCATAGCGTGGCTCGCCATCTATGTGCGGACGCGCAACCGGCAGTGCTCTTGCTTTTTCGTTGAACCGGTAGTTCGGTGCTGCCACTCGATGGCCGGTTTGCGACATGTGAATGTCAATCCAGTCTTCGTTTTCATAAAAATCAAAGGAACTGCTGCCACCCATCGGGTGATAGGTCATCAGGTGGCTGCCGCCATCGCCGTTGCGCAAGCCATGTGCAAGGCTTCGGGTGATGTCGAAGTCTGCCGGCTCTTCCGGGTTCCTGTCGCCGCCCAGCACCCACACAACACCTTTATCCTTGTATCGCCTGCCGAGGTATTCGCCAAAAGAGGCAGCATTTGCCGGCGTAAAAATGTCAGGTCCTACACCCCATTTCTTATTCCATTTATCGCCCCATGTTGGCAGCAGAGCTACTATGATGCCGCGCTTGTTGGCTTCATTTACCACAAAGTCTACGTGTGTAAAATAAGCTTCGTTGGGAGTAAGTGGATCATTGTTGAGTAAAGGCTTGTTGCCATAGCTGTTAGCTGTATTCAGCCCGTCCAGCTCTGCCAGCACTACTGCCTGTATAATGGTAAAACCTTTGGCTGAACGGTTGTCGAGATAGGCAGTTGCTTCTTCGCGGGTGGTGCGGTGAAAAAGTTCCCAAACGGTATCGCCAAGCCAGAAAAAAGGAGTGCCATTATTGGTTACAAGATGTCGTTTGTCGCTGCTGATGGCAAGCTGTGCATATGTAATCTGAAAAAAAAGCAGGCATACAAAGAGTCCGGACATTTGTTTCATATGTGAAAGCATGAAGCAGGTAAGTTAGGGTAAAAATGAAAACAGGTAATAGGAAGATGGTTATCTCTCAACCGGGTGGAATGGAGATTTTTGTACAAACCGCCTGCATGCCCTGCAGTTGGCGAAGGCTGTTTTTAATCTGGGCAGGCCAGCTTAGCGGAGTATTGACTCCAACTATCATAGCCATCAATCCGCACGGCAGTATTTCCATTAAGCGAGAGCCAGCTCAACTTGATAAACACGATATCTTTTTTAGGAATTTTTACTTTGTACCAATAAAAACCAGACATCGTTTTGTGGTCGCAGCTTTTAATAAGCGTGGCTGTGTAAGGTCTGCCGCCAAACAAGCTGTCGAGTGTGTATTTGGGCTGCATATCTTTTGATGGAGAACTGATGATACTGAAAGAGGAATAGCCCATTCGGGGACCTTTCAGCATCAGATTCCAGGTAACGGGTTTGTCGGACTGCATAAAACGGCGCCCGTTGACTACAATATTAGCAGTTCCCATCCTGTAAAAATTAATGCTTGTATCATCGCTCATTTCCAGTTTGTCGGCTTTCCATTGTACAGGAAATGTAGCAGGTTTGCCCACTGCCCAATCGCCCACATTCTCGTAGCCGGTGCTATCGGTAACAATTTTTTTTACCAGGTCATACAATTCTGTTTTGGAAGGCTGTGCAAAAGCGGCAAGCTGGCTACCGCAAAGGAGGAAGATGTGGATAAGGTTTTTCATATCAGAAAGGTACTATTTATTACAAACGCAAAATGATTGCGTTGATGCAGGCAAGCCAGGAGAGCTGAGCATAGAAAAAAGGCATGCATCCATAACAAACATCATTCAATAAGAAAGTAAACAGGGTTATTATCCAAGCTCAAAAGCATCATTGTGGCAATGCAATTAATGGACAGGAATTTGCAACTCACCAGCTTTGGCTGATAAGCTGCACAGTTTCTACATCACATATTAAATTACTTATGGCACTTTCTACCCAGATTGTCTGGCTTTTTATCCTGGCTATACCCATCGCGTGTGTGGCATGGACCGTTACACATGAAGAAATATTTGCCGAGCCGCGCAATTATTGCAAAGAGCAAAGCGAAAATGGGAAAACACTGGCTAAAAGGAAATTCTTTTACCTGTTTACCTGCGAGTATTGTTTCAGTTTTTATGTAACGGCACTGTTTCTCATCATTACCAGGTTCCAGTTGTTGTTCAACGACTGGCGCGGATATCTTATCGCAGAATTTGCACTTGTATGGATTGCCAATATGTACATGAGTTTCTTTTTCCTGCTGCGGACAGGAATTAAGAAAGATGGCATCGTTGCTAAAATCAAAGAGTCGGAGCTGGAAAAATAATTCCTTCATTGAGAGGCATGCCGCGCTCATGATGCAATGCAAATGCTTTTGCAGACGATCATTGTGTAAAAAGCCAACAGCCTTTACCATGTACAATTTGCCAATTCATATTAGAGAAATGCCTGCGTGTTGTTCATAACTATGGACATTTATTGCTTGTATTGCGGTTGTCCATTCTGTGAAACCCACTTGACTGGATTGTTATATATCCAGGTTCTTTTGCAAAAATGCATTATCAAATTTCCCGGATGGATCATGTGTATTCACCACTTGCTAAACCGGGGAAGGTTGGCATAACGGCTGTTAAAAGTTTGCGCCGATACGGTAAAAATTTTTCCCCAGTGCGGACGCACACCAAACGGAGCCAGTGCTTCTTCTATACGGGGCAACAATGCGTTTACTTCCTCCCATTCCTGCTTCCACGTAAAATGAATGGCTACGCTATCTTGCTCATAGCAGGGACTCATCAAAAAACGGTCGGCCGCAATGGTGCGTATTTCAGAAATAAACAGGTGCGGACCAATGTCTTTACCCATTTGCTGAATAGCCATAAATGCAGCCAGCCCATCTTTGCGGGGAACAAAATATTCTGCCTGCAATTCTTTGCCGCTGCTTGGCGTAAAGCCCATTTTAAAGTGAGGCATGCGCTCGTACCACGGACCGGGAACACCCATTTGCTCCGTACAGTTTTCGGCAGAAAGTTCAGCTATCGGGTGCATGTTTTTGGTAGCGGCGGCTGCTCCGTAAAACGTCTGCTTTGCCATCGTGCTGAAGGTCTTCTTCAAGGGTTTTTATCCATACTTCATTGATGCTGTCGCTTTGCCAGTCGGTAAAGAGACTAACGCTGTAACCGGCAGAAAAAATATCATCAAAATGCTGTTCAAGTTGCGATAAGCGGCAACCTTTCAAACACATATTGCCGCATTTTGAAATGCAGGCTGCACATCAAGTGTAACTTTTGTAACGATACCCAATGCACCAAGCCCTACCACAGCCGCATAAAACGCATCGCCATCTTTCTTCGACAAGTGCACAAGTGACCATCAGCTTTTACAATTTCAAGCGCATTACAGCAGTTGCGAGGTTGCCGTTTTTTACACCCGATCCATGTGTGGCGGTTGTGATAGCGCCGGCAACAGAAATGTGGGGCAGCGAGGCAAGGTTGTGCAGCGCAAATCCCTGCTCGTGAGCCAGGGGCTAAGTTCGCCATACTTCATACCGCCATCTACCGTTACGGTTTTTGCTTCTTGTCTATCGACACCACCTTATTCATATCTCTCAATGAAATAAAGCCGTCTTTACTATCAGCGATGGTATTGAAACAATGCCTTGTGCCCAGTGCTTTTATTTTCGGATGATCTTTTACCAGTTGCTGCACTTCTGCCACTGTTGCTGGGTAGATATACGACATCGGTACTATATACTAAATTGCCTGCCCAGTTTTTCAATGGATCTTTTTTTACAAAACTTACAAATGGTGATACCATGGTGGTAAAGGTAACGGCAGAAGATAATTTTACGAAGGTTCGTCTTTTCATATGGCGCAGTTTGAAGGCTAAGCTACAGTATAATTTTTGAATAATCGTAAAGATGCTTAGAAAAACATTGCTGATTGATCGCTATTTCTTTGTTCACATCATCAGATTAAATGCGAATACCCAGTTCGCCTTTGTACCGCGGCTTGCACTATCTAAAGTTGTCAAATCTTGATTTTACCTGTATCTTAACGTTGGCTAAAAATGAATGTGGCTCTTTAAAAATTCACTAAGTTTATTCTTATGAAATCTAGTTTCATCCGCATTGGCAATGCCAATATTGCTTACTACGACATCAACGAAGGCAATCAGGCCGACTCTCTTTTTTGATACATGGCAATTCGCAAAGCAAAAGAAGCTGGCGAAAGCAATATAACAGTGAGTTGCTAGCGGCATATCGGCTTGTTAGTATCGATCTTCCGGCGCATGGAGACTCTGATGAAACAGAGAACAAAAGCTATACGCTGCCTGCATTGGCAGATATCCTGAGCAAAGCCGTAAAGCAATTATCCAACCATCAGCCTTATATACTCGCGGGTATTTCATTGAGCAGCAATATTGTGGCAGAGATGCTGGCTTTTGATGTAGCGCCAGCCGGGTGTGTGCTGGCAGGTCCGTGCATTGTAGGAAAAGATATGCAGGTGTCAAAGTTAGTGATGCCCGGTACGCATGTAGGTGTGGTGTTTACAGATTGTTCTGAGGAGGCGATATTGAAATGTATGCGGGCGAAACATCAGTATCGCGTGAGGCGGAAGACAAAACTTTTTTCAAGGAAGATTTTGCGTGTGTAAAAGGCTCGTTCCGTTCCAGCCTCGGAAAGTCGGTGGCAGAAGGTATTTTCAGTGATGAAATTGCGTTGCTGCAACAAAGCAATATCCCGTTGCTGGTGGTGTTTGGCGCCGAGAAAAAGTAATTGATAAAGACTATCTTGATAATCGTATCGCTGCCCTTGTGGAACGGTAACATCTACAAGCTTGAAGGCGCCAGCCATCTTGTCAACATTGACGCGCCCGAACGCTTCAACAGCTTGCTTTCCGACTTTGCCAATGAGGTGTTTAAATGATCTTGTTTTGCAGCGAATAATGTATTAGTGCAGCTACATTGTTCAACCCGCATTTTAGCATCATATTCTTGCGGTGGTTGATAACCGTAAACTCGCTGATATACAGCCTGGCTGCTATGGCTTTGCTTGTTAGCCCTTCCGCCATACAGCGCAATACTTCTTTC
>CAVXBN010000010.1:0-388697 GCA_963760045.1 uncultured Chitinophagaceae bacterium | reverse complement strand
ACCCGATGATATCATGGTCATTTATTCCAGCAATATTTTCGCGGTGCTCGGGTTGCGCAGTTTGTTTTTTTTGCTGCGGGGTGCTTCCAACCAGTTTCAATACCTGCAGCATGGCATCGCGCTGGTGCTGGTGTTTATTGGCGTAAAAATGTTGATCGAAGCTTATATTCACTGTCTATTTACATTTCACTTGGTGTAATTGTGGTTTGTATATTTGGCTCGATTGTTTATTCTATAATCAAAAATCCTTCCCCGCTCAAGCTGTTGCTACAAAATTTGTAACTGCCAATAATCATAGCTCCTGTCTTGCTCTTGTCCCGTTGTTCTCCCTTATTGGATGGCTTGCTACATTGCCGGGGTTTCAGATACATGGATGGCTTTATTGTAATGGAAGGCATAAAAAATTGAAATGTGAGAAAACGGAAAATTTTGTATCTCGTCAATCCTTTATCGGGTACAATTAAAAAAGGACCACTGTTATTCTCTATTAAAACGATTACTGAAAATAAAGGCATTGCGTATGATATTGCTGAAACCATTCCCTGACGGGAATTATTTGTTCATTGTAAGACAAAATCAAAGAAGAACAGTTTACCGATGTTGTTATCGTTGGTGGCGATGGATCTGTAAGCCAAGTTATTCAACGCATTCGCGACTTAACTCATATCTGTTTGGCATCATTCCGCTCGGCAGTGGCAACGGGCTGGCACGGGCTGCGCAAATTCCTACCCGGCCATTGCAGGCACTGCAGCTTATTTTTACCGGTCAGCTCAATATGTGGATGCTTTTACTGTCAACGATTATTTTTCCTGTATGCTCAGCGGCATTGGTTTCGACGCGAAAGTGGCGCATGATTTTGCCGAAAAAGCGACCCGCGGGTTGATTACCTATACGCAGCAAAGCCTTATCAATTTTTTCAAAGCACATCCTTACCAGTTCGAAATCATCACCGACGATATCTCTTTTTTTACAGAAGCATATTTTATCAGCATTGCCAACAGCAACCAGTTTGGAAACAACATGACCATTGCGCCACAAGCCAGCATTGCTGATGGTTTGTTAGACATTGTAATTGTTCAGAAAATGAATAAAGCCCGCCTCCCTTTGCGGTGTTACAACAAATCCGCGGCAACAATAAGCTTCAAAAAATGGTGAACGACATGACGAAAAAAAACGTTGTGTATTTTCAAACACCTGCCATTCGCATCCAAAATTTGAAACTGGCTCCCCTGCACATCGATGGCGACCCTGTAGAAACGAGCGAGGTCATTGATGTAAAAATCATCAACAATTGTTTTCGGCTTATTCAGCCATGAATGCATAAAAAATAATAATTGTAAAGCAGTGAAGTGGTGCGCTGTTTTAATAATAAATTGATTTTCAATAGACTTTCAACATTGCTGGCGTAAAAATGACGTAGTAAAAAAATAGGTGGCTGCTGTTGAAACAATCATCTTTGCCCTGTTAAAACTTTTCTAACGGCTTATCAGCCATTTTTAAAATTTGTTTGTTATATGAAAGTGAAGTCAATTCTACTGCTTTGCTGTGTCCTTGTTCTCTATTCTTTCATCACCGTCAGTGCACAAAACCTCAGGATATCGGGAACGGTTACTTCCAAAGTAACGGGACTGCCGTTTTCTGGCGCTTCCGTCCTCGTCAAGGGAACTACTACCGGTACAGCTACCGATTCGGCAGGCAGGTTTTCCCTGACGGTACCCGGCAAAGGTTCAGTTTTGGTCATCAGTTATGCAGGCGCAACGGAAAGGCAGCTAACCGTGAATAGCGCCGGCACGTACAATGTGCAGTTGGATGAAACTGCCAATGCCCTCGATGAGGTAGTAGTGGTAGGCTATGGCACCCAACGCAAAAGCGTGGTGACAGGCGCCATTTCGAGCGTAAAAGCAAAAGAACTGGAAAAAGTTCCCAACGGCAGAATCGAGCAATCGCTGCAAGGCAGGGTTGCCGGTGTTACCATCGCGCAGGGCGCGGGTCAGCCGGGTTCGGGTTCCACCATTCGTGTAAGAGGGGTAACCACCTTTGGCGACGGCAACAACAATCCCCTTTGGGTGATTGATGGCGTGGTGGTTGATCAGGGTGGGATTGGTTACCTCAATCAGTCCGACATTGAATCTATTGAAGTGTTGAAAGACGCTACGTCCGCAGCCATTTACGGTACCCGCGCGGCGGCAGGCGTAATTCTCGTTACCACCAAAAAAGGCAAAGCGGGAAAAATCTCTGTTGGTTACAATGGTTTTTATGGTACGTCGGCGCCAGCCAGGAAACTGGACCTGCTGAATGCCACCGAATATGCAACGCTGATGAACGAACGTTCACTCGCCGGTGGCGGTGCTATCCTGTATGCCGACCTGTCGAGCTTGGGAAAAGGCACTGATTGGCAAAGCGAAATTTTTAATAACGATGCGCGTCGCAGCAACCACGAAGTCAATGTGAGCGGCGGCAACGACCGCTCAACGTTCTACCTCTCTGCCGGCATCCAGGATCAGCAGGGTATCGTGGCAACGCCCATTTCCAACTTCCAGAAAAAAACCATCCGGCTCAATTCTACGCATAAAATAGGTCAATACATCGTACTGGGGCAAACGGTTGGCTACACCCATCAGAAAAGCATGGGATTGGGCAATACCAACAGTGAGTTTGGCGGACCGTTGAGTTCGGCCATCAATCTCGATCCCATCACACCGGTGATACAGACCGATGAGGCCATTCTCGGTCAATCGCCTTACCTCAACAACAGTGGGCTCATTCTTTCGCCCGGTGGTTATCCGTATGCCATCTCCGGCATCGTAGGTCAGGAAATGACCAACCCCAAAGCCTATATCCAGACAAGGTTGGGCAATTATGGCTGGTCAGATGATATTGTTGGCAATGCCTACATCGAAGTAAACCCTACGAAAAACATCAAAATCCGCTCTTCTGTCGGCAGCAAGCTTGCGTATTATGGTGCCCGTTACTTTACACCAGTGTTTTACCTGAGCCCTACGGTCAACGTAACACAGAACAGTTTGGGTAAAAGCAACAACAACGTTTTCAACTGGAATATTGAAAACACCATTCAGTACAGCAAGACGATCAGCAACCACGATTTCAGCATATTGCTGGGTCAGGGTTCTTATGTGGACAACAACGGTGGCGGTCTTGTCGTAAATGTTTCCAATTTACCGGTAAACAACTACCAGGATGCATCGTTCAATTTTCCATCCACGCAGGCCAACAGAACCGATGGCGTGTATGATTTTGTGTTGCACAAAGTATCCTCGCTGTTTGGTCGCATCAATTACAATTACAAAGAAAAATACCTCTTTACCGCCATTGCCCGCCGCGACGGTTCCACCCGTTTTGGCTCCAACAACAAGTTTGGTAATTTCCCGTCCGCATCTGTGGGTTGGGTAGCTTCCAAAGAAGATTTTTGGCCGGAAAACAACGTGGTCAACACTTTGAAAATCAGGGGTGGATATGGTAAAGTGGGCAACGATGCCATCGGCGATTTCAACTATACGCCACTCGTTGTGGGTGGTTACAACTATACGCTCGGCAGCGGTGGAAACATCGTAACCGGCTATGCACCCAGCACGTTGGCTAACCCCGATCTGCACTGGGAAGAAACCACGCAGGCCGACATTGGTCTTGATGCACAGTTGTTCGACAATTTTACCCTTACTGTAGATGTATATAACAAAAAGACCAGCGGCATTCTGCGCCAGGTGCCCATTCCATTGTATGTAGGTGTAGGAAGCCGTCCGGCTGCCAACATTGCCGACATGCAAAACCAGGGGTTGGAAGTTGAATTGGGATATCGCAAAAGACTGGGTGCCGTTGACTTTGGTGCCAACGGAAATGTATCGTTCCTCAAAAACAAGGTTTCCTACATTAACTCCGATGCCAACTTCATTGATGGCGATGCCGGATTTCAATCCATGGGTTCTGTAACGCGCACACAGGTAGGACAGTCTTACAATTCTTTCTTTGGGTACAAAAGCATGGGCATTTTCCAGACGCAGTCTGATGTAACCGGTTATGTAAACAAAGACGGCAGCCTCATTCAGCCCAATGCGAAGCCCGGCGATTTTCGCTGGCAGGATACCAATGGCGACGGCACCATCACCGAAGCCGACCGCGTATTTTTGGGCACCAATATTCCGAAAGCTACGTTTGGCTTAACACTCAATGCCTCTTACAAAGGTTTCGACATCATGGCGTTTGGGCAAGGTGCTGCCGGAAATACCATTTTCCAGGGGCTTCGCCGCTTAGACATTGCCAATGCCAACTACCAGACCAAGGCGTTGAACCGCTGGACTGGCCCGGGAACATCGAACGATTATCCCCGCCTCACGAGCAACGACGCCAACGGCAACTTTACCAAAATGTCTGATTTCTACCTCGAAGACGGCGATTACCTGCGTTTGAAAGTGGTTTCTATCGGTTACACCTTCAACAGCCGCGCATTGTCTAAACTGGGCAACAGCAAACTGCGGATTTATGTAACTGCCGAAAACCTGGCCACGCTCACCAACTACTCCGGTTACGATCCTGAAATTGGCGGCGGTGTATTTGGTATCGACAAAGGATATTACCCGCAGGCACGCTCATTCTTGTTTGGCGCACAAATTCAATTTTAACCAGGGTTGTACCATGCAACCAACAAAATATTCGACAATGAAGAGATTACAATCGTATAGCTTGATGTCAGTGACGGTGATGGGGTTATTGTTCACCGCCTGTTCCAAAGATTTTGTACAAATCGATCCCGAGGGTGTGTTTGCCGCCGATACCTATTACAAAGACCAGGCGCAGGCATTCACCGGTTTGGTGGCAACGTATGATGTGCTGCGCAAAAATTCCGGTGGCTTCGAAAACATGATCACGTTTATGAACGCCGGTTCCGACGACAATTATGCCGGTGGCGGTGGCGAAACCGATGGTGTGGGCATCCAGAGTTTTTCTAACCATACCATCAATGCCGAAAAAATGCCCGGCAGTTATTGGGGCGATCATTACCAGGGAATCTTTCGTGCCAATACCTTATTGCAGAAACTTCCCAATACGGCGATGGACGAAACGCTCAAAGCCCGTTTCGCAGCAGAAGCCAAAACCCTTCGCGCCATCTATTATTTCAACCTCGTGAGAATGTTCAAAAATATTCCGCTGATCCTGGAACCGGTAACGGCAACAGGTATTTACGAAGTTAAACAAACCTCGCCCGACTCCGGTGTATGCGCAAATCGAAATGGATTTGTCTGATGCCATCCCGGCATTACCGGCAAGTGTTCCGGCTTCTACCGAAGGTGGCCGACTTACCAAAGGTGCTGCGCAGGCAATGCTTGGCAAAGTGTATCTCTACAACAACAAACCTTCGCTTGCCGCGCCATTGCTGGCTGAGGTGAATGGCACACCCGGCGGCGTAAGCCAATATGGTTATTCCCTGTTGTCCAACTACAGCGACTTGTGGGTGTTTTCCAACAAATTCAACAGCGAGTCCATTCTTGAAGTCACACATACCAACAAGAGCTTTGCCGACTGGGGATTTTGGGGCAGCAGTGCCGATGAAGGCAATACAGTTGACCAGATGGTCGGGCCGCGCTCTTATGTGCGTTTAGATCCTGCCGCGCCCGATATCTATGCCGGCGGGTGGAGCTTTAATGTGTTTACGCAGGATTTGTATGACGCGATCAAAAACGATCCACGTTTCGACGCAACGATTTTCGATGCCAAATCGCTGGAAGACGCAGGGCTCATCAGTTATGTAAAAGGCTACCAGAATACCGGGTATTTTATCAAAAAATATTTGCCACGTCCTTCCGATAAGGCAACTGTAGGAACGGTGGAACTCAATTTTCAACAGGACAGTTATGTGATTCGCCTAGCCGATACTTACCTGCTGGAAGCAGAAGCGTTGGGTGGCACCGGTCTCAGAGCGCAGCAATTGCTCGATGCCGTCAGGGCAAGGGTAGGCTTGCCATCTGTGCCCGTATCTATGGAAGCCATCAAGCAAGAACGCCGGCTGGAACTGGCAGGCGAAGGTCACCGGTTCTTCGACCTTGTGCGTTGGGGCGATGCCGCCAGCAAACTGGCCAACAGGGGTTTTGAAGCAGGCAAAAGCGAGATTCTGCCCATCCCGGCTTCTGAGTTAAAAGGCACTTTATTGGTTCAAAATCCTGGCTACAATTAATCACTGGTGTTTTGGTTGAAAAATTGTCCTGCAGATAACGGGGATTTTCGCAGATTTCAGTACTGTTCTCAGCGTTTATCTGCGGGCGATAAAAAACAAGAACTCTATAAATCATCAAATTTATTATGAAACGCAATTTCAGATTATATACAATGGCTGCCTGCACGGCTTTATCGGCTTTGCTCGTGTATTCGTGCAGCAAAGAAAACACCGGCACACTGGGCGCCAAGCCCGTGCCCGATTTTGAAGCGGTTCCCGGCGCTACCAATCCCAATGAAATTACATTGGTGAATAAATCCAGCACAGCCAGCATTCCTTACTGGCGCATCAATCACTCTTCCAGCCTCGTGCAGGGCGATTCTGCCAAAACCAGTTTCGTATTTGCCGGCACTTATGATGTGACGTTGTATGTAGCCGGCAGTGGCGGCATTGATTCCATTTCCAAACCCATCACCATTGCCCAAAGCGATGCCAACGCCTGCGTAGGCACGCCGCTGGGTTTCATCACGAGTTGTACGTCCAAAACCTGGACGCTCGATCCCGATGCCGGCGCTTATAAAGTAGGTCCCGGTGGTCCGGATGACGGCAGTTGGTGGTCGAGCGGCGCGGGCGAAGTATCTGCCCGGTCTTGCGAGTTCAACGACGAATACACGTTCTCGTTCAATGCCGACCAGACGTTTATGTACGACAACAAAGGCGACTTTTTTGGCGACGGTTATCTCGGCGACAACTCCGGAAGCTGCCAGCCATCGTCCAACTATACATCGGTGCAGGCACCGTGGGGTTCGGGCACATTCAAATATTCGTTTGCGCCCAATGCAGGTGCCAAAGGTTTGGGGCAACTAACCGTAATTGGTTTGGGTGCACACATTGGTTTGCAGAAAGTAAGAAACGGCGGCGAAAACACGAGCGAACCGGCTACGTCCGTTACCTATGATGTAATTGCAGAAACACACGTGGATGCCGGCAATTACGATTTGCTTACCTTGGGTGTGGATCTTGGTTACGGCTGGTGGACGTTCCGGCTTCGTTCCAAAGAGTAGCCTTTTTCTATCAACGATTTTGCTTCATTCAAAACAACAGCAGGTCTTCGAAACAATGACCTGCTGTTTATAAAAGCTATGAAAAAAACAATGAATCCCATCCTCATCATCGGCTACCTGCTGGTAGCGTTTTCCTGTACCAAAAAAGACGAAGGCAGCTCCACCATTGGACCTTACACACCGCCGGATACGCAGGCACCCATTGATTCCAACTGGAAGTTTGAAACCACGCCGGTGTGGAGTGAAGACTTTGACTATACCGGCAAGCCCGATTCTACCAACTGGACCTACGACATTGGCGGCAGCGGCTGGGGAAACAACGAGCTGGAATATTACACCAATGACAGCAGCAATGCGTATGTAAGCAATGGTATGCTTACCATTACGGCGCGCAAGGAAAGCTTTGACAACAGGAACTATACCTCCGCGCGGCTCGTGTCGAAAAACATGGGCGATTTTCTGTACGGAAGGGTAGAGGTAAAAGCCAAACTGCCTGCCGGCAAAGGCACCTGGCCCGCCATCTGGATGTTGCCCACCGATTGGGCGTATGGCAACTGGCCGGCATCGGGCGAATTTGACATTATGGAACACGTGGGGTACGACCCCGGCGTGGTGCATGTAAGCGCGCATACAGAAGCTTACAACTTCAAGCTGAACAATGGCAAAACCGGCAGCACGCAGGTGCCTTCTTTCGACTCGGAATTTCATCTTTACCGGGTGGACTGGACGCCTTATGCGATGCGCGGTTATGTAGATGACAAGCTTGTTCTTACCTATACCAACGAAGGCACCGGTTACAAACAATGGCCCTTCGACAAGCGCTTTCACCTGTTGCTGAACATTGCTGTTGGCGGCGACTGGGGCGGCGCACAGGGCGTTGACGAAAGCATCTATCCCGTTTCCATGGTGGTAGATTATGTAAAGCTGTATAAGATGATCCGTTAATATAGATTGGTTCATCAGCAGTATGGGCAATGACGTTTTTACAACAATAGGATCATTGCCTGTACTGCTATGCACAAACGGCAACGATGCCTGCTGCCAGGAGAATGATGGTTGATTTTTCGGGTAAAAACAAAGAGATCAACATCTTCATTTCAGACGATTGTACACAAAGCATCACTGCCAAGATTCACTGCGTTCTTTCACTCCGTTACACAACCGTATTTCTCTTTCAACGCTTCATCGGTGTCAAATAAAAATGAAGTTCATGCAACAAAAAAACGACAAGTACCTGCTGTATATCTTATTGCTCATCAGCACCATTATTACCACGGAAGCCTGCAGCAAAAGTGGCAGCGGAAGCGGTGGCAATACACCACCGCCAACCGATACATCAACAAATCATCCACCGACGCCCACCACTTCTGATGTGGCGTTTTGGCTTACCAACGGCAATGGAACCGCGCTGCTGAAAAAGCAAAGCACCGCCATCAATTTCAGTACGGCTGCCAACAGTTATAGCGACATTACGGTGGACAGTACGCAGACATACCAAACGGTAGATGGCTTTGGCTTTACGCTTACCGGCGGCAGTGCTTATGTCATCAACCGCAACCTGTCTGTCACCGACCGCAACGCTTTATTGCGCGAGTTGTTCAGTACCGACAGCAATGCCATCAGCATTAGTTATTTGCGCCTGAGCATCGGCGCATCCGACCTCGACCGGTTTGTGTTTTCGTACGACGATGTGCCTGCCGGACAAACCGATGTAACGCTTTCCCAATTCAGCCTCGCCAACGACAGAACCGATTTGATTCCGTTGCTCAAACAAATACTCGCCATCAATCCAAACATTCAGATCATCGCCGCGCCGTGGAGCCCGCCCGTTTGGATGAAAGACAACAACAGTTCCGTAGGTGGAAAAGTAAAGCCTGAGTATTATCCCGTGTATGCAGATTATTTTGTCAAATACATTCAGGCAATGCAAAGCGAAGGCATAACCATTGGTGCCGTAACGCCGCAAAACGAACCGCTCAATCCAAACAACAATCCAAGCACCGTATTCTCTGCCGAAGAGGAACGCGACTTTATCAAAACCGCGCTGGGACCGGCTTTCCGGGCAGCGAACCTCACTACCAAAATCGTGGTGTGGGATCACAACTGCGATGTGCCGCAATACCCGATGACCATCCTGAACGATGCCGATGCCAGCCAGTACATTGATGGTTCTGCCTTTCATTTGTATGCCGGCGACATCAGTGCGCTGGGCACCGTTCACAACGCGTATCCAAACAAGAATTTATATTTCACGGAGCAATACACCGCAAGCAGCGGCGACTTTTCGGGCGACCTGAAATGGCATCTCAAAAATGTAATCATCGGCAGCATGCGCAACTGGAGCCGCAACGCGCTGGAGTGGAACCTTGCCAACGATACCAACTTCGATCCGCACACCGATGGCGGCTGCACCACCTGCAAAGGCGCGCTTACCATTGGCAATACCATTACGCGCAACGTGGCGTATTACATCATTGCCCATGCCTCCAAATTTGTAACGCCCGGTTCGGTGCGCATTCTTTCCAACACCAATGGCAGCTTGAACAATGTTGCCTTTACAAGACCCGATGGCAAAAAGGTATTGATTGTAGAGAACGATGGCGGCGCAGATGCCACTTTCAACATTGCATTCAACAACAAAAAGGCAACCGTTACGCTGGCCGGCAATTCGGTGGGAACCTTTGTCTGGTAAATACAAAATACAAGGTTGGTAGCCGGCTGCTACTACTCCGGTTGAGCATCGTTGCGACGCTCCGTTCAACGTCCGGTTATCCATTGATCTTTGTTCACCTTCTTTTCAAAAGCAGTTATACGACATTATGAAACATCCTCGTTTTTACATCCTGTTTGTCATGTTTTCTTCTTTTGCCATTTCTTCCTTTGCACAAGGATTTCTAAAAGCCGATGGCAAATACATCGTGAATGAAAAAGGCGAAAAAGTGATCCTTCGCGGCATGGGTTTGGGCGGCTGGATGCTGCAGGAAGGCTACATGTTTCGTGTCGGAAACATTGGCCCGCAATACAAGATCAAAGCTGCGCTTGCAGAGCTGGCAGGCACCGAAAAAACAGAAGCGTTTTACAACGAATGGCTTCTCAATCATACCCGTAAAAGTGACGTGGATTCTATGGCTGCATGGGGCTTCAATTCCATTCGTCTGCCCATGCACTATGCTTTATATACTTTGCCCACCAACAAAGAAGCAGCACCCGGCGAAAATACCTGGCTGGAGAAAGGCTTTGCGTTAACCGACTCTTTGCTCAGCTGGTGCAAAGCCAATCGCATGTACCTCATTCTCGACCTGCATGCGGCACCGGCCGGGCAGGGCAATGATGTAAACATCTCTGACCGCGATGCAAGTCAGCCTTCGTTGTGGGAAAACGAAGCCGCGAAGCAAAAGACCATCGCCTTGTGGAAACAACTCGCTGCGCGGTATGCCAACGAGCCTTGGATTGGCGGCTACGACATCATTAACGAACCAAACTGGGGTTTCGATTCTACCAAAAACAAAAACGGACTGGATGAAGAACACAACGCACCGCTTCGGCAACTGATGATGGACATTACCGCCGCCATCAGGCGTGTTGATCAAAAGCACATCATCATCATTGAAGGCAATGGCTGGGGCAACAATTACAACGGCATTTTTCCCCTGTGGGACAGCAACATGGTGCTGAGTTTTCACAAATACGGCAACTTCAATAACAAGGGCGCCATTCAGCACTTTCTTGATTTGCGCGAGCAATACAATGTGCCCTTATGGTTGGGCGAATCGGGCGAAAATTCCAATACCTGGTTTACCGAAGCCATCGCGCTGGCCGAACAAAACAACATTGGCTGGGCATGGTGGCAGGAAAAGAAAATGGGCATCAACAACCCACTTGAAATTCCGGTGCCGGCATCGTATCAAAAGCTGCTCGACTATTGGAATGGCAAAGGCGCTAAACCTTCGCAAACCGAAGCCCGGCAGGCGTTACAGGATTTGCTGCAAGCCGTGCGGATCGAAAACAACATCTATCACAAAGACGTGGTGGATGCGATGTTCCGGCAGGTGCGCGAAGACAATACAATGCCGTTTGCGAAGCATGTCATTGGCAACAACAGCCTCATCAAAGCAGTAGATTATGATTTGGGAAAACAGGGCTTTGCGTATTATGATACCGATACGGCAAGCTATCAATACACAGCTGGCGTGAACACCGTTGGAAATCGGGGTCGTGCGTACCGCAACGATGGGGTGGACATTGCTAAAGACAAGAGCCAGAATTACGTGTTTCACATCGAAGATGGCGAATGGCTGCAATACACGGTTGAGGTAGCGAAGGAAGGCGACTATTCCGTTGCTTTTTCAACAAGCGCAACAACTGATTCAGCACGGGTTTCATTGCTATCCGGTAAAGACACATTGATCAAACATTTCGCCTTGCCAAACACCGGCGGCGATACCAATTGGCAGCTTGCAAAAGCCGGAACCATTCATTTGAAAAAAGGAGCGCAGCCATTGCGCGTGTATGCAAACAAAGGCGGCTTTACGCTGCTGGATATCCGGTTCGAAAAGAAGTAAAATGTAAGGAAGTGTTGTTCCGCAGATTGCGCGGATGATCGCGGATTTTTTTGAGTAAAAATAAAGAATGTAAGAAAGATTTTCGAAAAAAATTACATCCGTTTTCATCGGCTCTTTGTTTACATTTATCAGTGCGCTTTCCCTGTTCCTCTTTGCAATCAGCGGAACAATCAAACCATCATCTACCATGAAAACAACATCTCTTTTCCTGTGTATCTTTTTATCATCTTATCTTCCCGTTATGGCGCAAACCCCGGTGTTGATTGTAGATGCAAAAGCTGCCCTTGGTGAAGGCGCCATCTGGAATGCCGCGCAGCAGGAATTGTACTGGATCAACATTGAAGGAAAAGAGCTGCATGTATATCGTCCGGCAACCAATCAGGACATTCATTTTTCCACACCCACGCGCCCCGGAACCGTAGTGCCTTACAAAAAAGACGAGGTATTGATTGCGTTGCAAAACGGCATTCACCGGATGAATACCGCTACCGGGAAACTGACATTTATTATTGACCCGATACAAGACAGCAACATTCGTTTCAATGATGGCAAATGCGATCCTGCCGGGCGCTTTTGGGTAGGCACCATGCACCTGCAATACCACAAAGGCGCAGCCGTTTTGTACCGTATGGATAGGGACGGAAGCGTTCATCAAATGCTCGACAGCGTGACCATTTCAAACGGCATTGTATGGAGCCAAGACAAGAAAACCATGTATTACATTGATACGCCAACGGGTACCGTAGAAGCGTTTGATTATAACGATGCAACGGGCAATATCAGCAACCGCCGGGTGGTGGTAACCGTGCCGCCCGGCATGGGCTCGCCCGATGGCATGACCATTGACAGCAACGGCAATTTGTGGACCGCCATGTACGGTGGTTATGCAGTCATCTGCTGGAATCCTGCCACGGGCAAAATGATTCAAAAAATAGAAGTGCCCGCGCCCAATGTTACGTCCTGCGCCTTTGGCGGCAGCGACCTGAAAACGTTGTACATCACCACGGCACGGCAGGGAATGAAGGAAGATGAACTGGCGAAATATCCCGCTGCCGGCGGATTGTTTTCGGTACCCCTTGATGTAGCCGGCGTGGAAGCATTTTTTTACAAAGGCAGTATCAAATAAATTTATTTTACCGTCAGTAAAAAATCAAACAAACTGGTGTCGTTGGCGATGTTTAGTTTCTTGCGCAGGCGGTAACGCGTGGTTTCCACACCACGCACCGAAATGTTCATGATTTGCGCTATTTCCTTCGTAGATAAGTTGAGCCGCAAATACGCACAGAGCTTGAGTTCTGAAGGCGTAAGATCGGGATACAGCTCTTTTAGTTTTTGCAGGTAGCCGGTATGCACAAGATCGAAATGCACGGCGAAATTTTCCCATTCATGATTGCTGTCGAGCTCATTGTCGATGATGCGGATGATGCGTTTGTAATCTTTGGATTCGTGTTCAATTTCAGCGGCTTTTTTCAGCTTCGTCAGTTCCTCTTTTATCTTTTGCAACAACTGGCTTTTTTGCACCAATATCATGGCATTGGATGCCAGTTCTGCGTTCTTTGTATTGATCTCTCGGTTCAGGTTTTCGTTGCGCAGCGCCACAAGTTCGCGTTCTGTTTTTTCCACTTCTATCTGCTGCAGCAGCTGCATTCTCCGTTGTTCTTCTTCGCGGTTTTGCTGCTCGATTTCTGCCTGCAGCTTTTCATTTTTCAACTGTACAATTTCGCGCTCGCTTTTTTCAATTTCCAGGTTGTATTGGTATTGCAACTGCAGCTGTTCTTCTTCATACCTGCGCTGCTGTTCCTGCAGGTGCAATTGCTGTTTTTTCTTAAAGCGGGCTACCTGCCGTTTGTGTATCAGGAGCACGCCAAGGGCGAGCAGCAAAAGGTAAAAAAGATAAGCCGGCCAGGTCTGATACCACGGCGGTAAAATGACAAACCGGTAAGATGCAACCGGCGACAAATGTTGATTGCTGTTGCGGCATCTCACCTTGAAAGTGTATGTACCTGCGGGCAGGTTGGTATAGTCTTTTTCTGTTTTGGTGGTCCAGTCGAGCCAGCCTTTGTCGAAGCCTTGCAGGTAATAGCTGTATTCTACATTTTGTACCTGTCCATACAGCGTGGAAGAAAACTCAAAGTGCAGGGAATTGCCGGCATAGTCGAGGGAAGGATTCTCCCTGTTTGTTGTTGGATATCCGCCATACACAACGCTGTCTGCGCCATTGATGATTTTCACCATGCGGATCAATACTTCCAGCGATAAAGCGTGCTTTTTGTATTCGGGAAAGTTGATGTGAAAGAAGCCTTTTTCGGCAGCCATAAACACATTGTTGCTGTCGGCAACATAAATGTTTTCGTAGTCGTCCGATAAGATTTTGTTTTTCAATTCCGGGAAAAAAATGAGCCTTGGCTTTTGCCCGGTCAGTTCTGCCACGCCCGGTTGTTTGTCGCTGCAAAACCAGATATTGCCATAAAGATCTTCGTAGAGATAAGTAATGTGTATCGCGCCAAACAATGTTTTGAGATAAGGAGAAGGAACAAAGTCGTTTTGTGTTTATTGTATTCAAACATGCCATTGTCGTTGGTTAATACAATGCGGTTTTTGATTTTGAAAAGATGATTGTGGTTGTCGGAAAGAAGGTGTTTCGTGTCTTTGTATTGCGATGAAAACGGGTTTGCCCTGCCCGTCAAATTCCACTTTGTACAATCCTTTGTAGGGATGCGCAATGCAGATTTCACGGCTGTCTCTTGGCCACAAACTTTGCCGGATTCAAAATGCGCATGGATGAGTGGATTGGAGAAGGTATAGCTGCTATCGTTGTAAAAATTAATGCCATTGTAAGTGCCCGCAATCATGGTGGCAAATGTACGGCCGGGCAACGGCTGAAACGTCCAGAAGCCTGTTGAATTATCTATGGTTGTCGCCTTCATTCCATCAATCAAAAAAGCACCTTTGTTGTGCCCCATCAGCAGTTTGCCATTTACGACTGAAAGGTTCCACACTTGCCCGGCTGTCTTTTCGATTAGCGAAAAATCACCTTTCGCATAGCTCAGGTCTTTGCTGTTGTCGAGCGGTGCGGCATACAAGCCGGTAGCGGTTCCGAGGTACAGGTGCCGTTGGTAAATCAGGGAAGTATAGCCGGCATTGCGGTCGCTCTTTTCCGGGAAGATATTATTGATCGCGTTGTTGGTGGTTACAAGGTCAATGCCGTTGTCGAGCCCAAGCCACAGGTTGTGGTTCCTGTCGGTAAAAATGCTCAGGATGTTGTTGTTCTGCAAGCCTTCTTCTTTCGATAAGCGTTGCACAAAATCTCCTGTTTTGGTTACGATAAAACAGCCGGCGAGGTTGGTGATGATGGCAATGGTATCCCTGTTCAGCAGCCGGGCGTTGTAGATGTTTGCTGCCGCAATGGTTTGCAAAGCGGGCGATGTAAAAGCCGAAATGGTATGCTGATGAAACAAAAACAACCCGTTGGTAAGTGAAGTAATCAGCAGGCTATCGTTGCCAAGTGGCAGCAGGGAAGTAACCTGTATGTTGTCGGGCAGTTGGGCTTTGTCTATAAACCGTTGCCAGCCGTTGTGGGTGTACCGCACCAGCCCGTTGGTAAAATCGTGCGCCAGCAAAAGGTTGCCGGCTTTTCCCAGAAAGCCCCAGTTGATGCTGTTGTACACGGTGATAGCGTCGTTGTGCAGCTTGAATATCTTACGGTTGGAACGAAAAAACACTTCCTTGTTGTACTGGATGATGTTCCACACATCGGCAAAATCATTGTCTTTTTGGGGAATGAGATGAGTGAGCGATGTATAAGCAAGATCGCCATTTTTGCCCGGCGAAAAATACCCGATTTCACCTTGCCCGCCTACATAAATGCGATTGTTTTGATCAATGGAGAGTGTGCGCACAATGGTCTTGTTGGGCAATGGATACAAGCGCCAGAACGTGCCGTCAAAACTGAGCAAGCCATTGTTGTTGGCGAAATACAGGATGCCCTGCGCGTCTTGCCCGATCCCCCAGTTTTGACTGCCGGCATTGTATTGCTGTTTGGTGTAATTGATGATGCCCGGAATGCCGATTGTATTTTGACCATCGGCTTTGTGAAGCAGTAGCAATAGTAAAATCAGTACGTTGACAATCTTCATTTCTTGATGTCGCGAATTGAGAATTACAAAATAACAGATTGTGAACTATGATCCTGCGTTTTATCGGGGAGTCATGCATTCTCTTCTTTATCTACAACCACCACAACGTGCCTTGTAAGCCCGGCAACTGCACACAAACCCTGTGTTTTGAATTTGATACAAAGTTTTACCAATTCCACCAAAGCCTTACTTTTGCTGCCATTTATAAATATTTTGAGCAGAAACTATACTGACTTTAGCGGCAAAGTTTTCAGCTTAACAAACGGCACTACTACATGAACAAGAGCTTCAATCCCGATAAACAGCATACGCTGGCGCACCAGGTGAGTATCAATGGAAAAGGATTGCATACAGGCATCCTCGCAGATATGACGCTTTGCCCCGCCAGCCCGGGTTTTGGTATCCAGTTTAAACGAGTGGACCTGCCTAACCAGCCTGTGATTAAAGCAGACTGCGATCTGGTGACCGATACCAGCCGTGGCACAACGCTGCAGGTGGACAATGCAAAAGTAAGCACCGTAGAACACCTGCTTGCCGCGCTTGTAGGCATGGGGATAGACAATGTATTGATTGAACTGAATGCGCCGGAAGTGCCCATTATGGATGGAAGCAGCCAGCCTTTTATAGAACTGATAGAAGAAGCTGGCGTGCAGGAGCAGGAAGCTGCTAAAGCCTGGTACAGCATTGATGAAAATATATACCACTACGACGAAGAAAAGCGGGTGGAAATGGTGCTGATGCCAGCTACCGAATACCAGATCACTACGCTTATCGACTTCAACAGCCCTGTGTTGGGTACGCAATACGCGCAGCTGAAAAGCATGAACGATTTTAAGACGGAAATTGCACCCTGCCGCACATTTAGCTTTTTACACGAGCTGGAAATGCTACTAGAGCACGATCTTATCAAAGGCGGCGACATTAACAACGCAATTGTTGTAGTAGACAAGCCGGTAACGCCGGATGCTATGAGCCGACTGGCAAAAGCCTTCAAGCGAGACAATATTGAAGTGAAGAGTGAAGGATATCTGAACAATCTTGAACTGCGTTTTCCCAATGAGCCGGCACGACACAAATTGCTTGATGTGGTAGGCGATCTGGCCTTGATTGGTTATCCTATCAAGGGACGTGTAATTGCCAACCGTCCTGGTCATAGCAGCAACGTGGCATTTGCCAAAAAAATAAAACAGCATATCAAAAAAAACAAGCACGTGAAAGATGTGCCTGTTTATAATCCTGCTGAACCGCCGGTGTTTAATTACGCACATATCGAAAAAACACTGCCACACCGTTACCCTTTTCTTTTGGTAGATAAAATCATTGAACTGACGAGTACGCGTATTGTGGGTATTAAACACATTACCATTAATGAATGGTTTTTCCAGGGGCATTTTCCATCCAATCCCATTATGCCGGGCGTGCTGCAGCTCGAAGCGCTTGCGCAAACCGGTGGCATTCTGGCTATCAACAATAGCCCTGCAGGAGATTATGATACCTATTTTGTGAAAATTGACAACTGTCGGTTTAAGCAAATGGTTCGTCCCGGTGATACCATGATTTTAAAAATGGAATTCAATGCACCTGTGCGTCGCGGGTTGTGCGATATGCACGGCACTGTATACGTAAACGGAAAAGTGGCTACCGAAGCCGATATGGTAGCACAAATTGTTAAAAGACCTGACTAAGAAGGTTATTAAATTATTACTTATATTTTTGCGTCTCACTTTTCTGCTGCATTAGCAGCACACATACATCAATGATTCATCCGCACACGTATATTCATCCGAATGCCAAGCTTGCCCGCAACGTAAAAATTGATCCGTTTACTGTTATTCACGAAGACGTAGAAGTAGGCGAAGGCACATGGATTGGCAGCAATGTTACCATTATGGAGGGTGCCCGCATCGGTAAGAACTGCCGCATATTTCCGGGTGCTGTGCTATCGGCAGTGCCGCAGGATCTGAAGTTTATGGGTGAAAAAACCACCATTGAAATCGGTGATAATACTACTATACGTGAATTTGTAACTGTGCACCGGGGTACGGTGGAAAAAGGTAAAACTCATATTGGTGACAATTGTCTGATCATGGCTTACTGCCACATTGCACACGATTGCTTTGTGGGCGATAACTGTATCATGAGCAATAATTCGCAGATGGCAGGACATGTGACAATGGGCGACTGGAGCATCATTGCCGGTGTATGTGCTATTCAGCAGTTTACACGCATTGGCCGGCATGCATTTATAGCCGGCGGCAGCCTTGTAAACAAAGATGTTCCTCCTTTTATCAAAGCTGTACGCAACCCGCTGAGTTATGGTGGCGTAAACAGCGTAGGGCTAAAGCGTCGTGGCTTTTCTATTGAACAGATTAACCATATCCTCGATTTATACCGCATTATTTACAACAAAGGTCTCAATATTTCGCAGGCCTTGGAGTACATTGAAGAAGAACTTCCGGCTACCGATGAGCGCGACGATATTGTAACTTTCATTCGTGAAAGTGGCCGTGGCATTATTAAAAGGCATACCAAGGGAACAGATGAAGAAGTATAAACCATGCGTACGATTCACTGTTACCTGGCATTGACGAAGTAACCAAAACTTTCTTTCGGCTTATCTAGAGCGTTGTGTTTCTCTTATCCGCATTGTGCCGGTAACAGATTCTTTTTTATTTCTATGGAAACAGAAGTAAACGAGCCGGCAGTTGCTTAACAAAAGCAATTTGTTACCAGAAGAATACGTAGCCATAGAAGAAAAGGCTACGGAAAAGCACGAGTATTACAATGGCGAAATCTTACTGATGCCGGGCACGAAAGTACCATACAATACGTATTTCAACTAATCTTGTTATGTAGTATCATTCCACATCTGAAAGGCACATCCTGCAAGCCTTTTCACAGCGATCAGCGGATATATGTAGAAAAAACGGGCTGTTTACACTATCCGGATATCTTTATCGTATGCGGCAAAACAGAAACGCGCAACAACGACAATCGGAATGTGCTGAATCCAATAGTATCATCGAAATATTGTCGCCTTCCACCAAACGCTACAACCGGAGCGATAAGTTTCAATTGTATCGCGATCTGCCATCACGCAAAGAATATATCCTGGTAAATTCTGAAACGGTTGGAATGGAAGCCTTTTCCATTAACCAAAAATGACTTGTGGAAATTATTGGAGAATGTTGACATCAATGATACGCTGCACATCGAAAACAATAGAACTCGCTATTCCGCTTGCCGAATATTTATGAAGGAGTTGAGTTATGTACAATAATACTTGCTATTCAGGTTCACAATCTTGCTGTTATCCCACAGCTTGGCGCAGCATTCGCATAGCCAATGCTAAAGTATCCGAAACATGTTTGCCAACCGCGTTTCCCAATTCAATCGTTCGCTTCATCTTTCTGCCCCGCTTCCTGCAGGTGTGGGTGTGCTAAATCCTTTTCGCGAAACGGAGCTTGCACTGTCCTGCAGCGATTCGTTTTACCAAAAATATTATAACGATAACAATCCACGATGGGCGATACTTGGCATCAATCCCGGGCGTTTTGGCGGCGGTCTCACCGGTGTACCGTTTACAGATTTTAAGCGGCTCAGCCTTGTTTGTGGCATTGAAACCGGCATCTCGTCGCACGAGCCGTCTTCCGAATTTATTTATCACATGATTGCGGCGATGGGTGGGGCAGATCTGTTTTACCGCCATTTTTATATCAATTCTGTTTGCCCCTTGGGCTTTGTGATCGACAAGGCAGGAAGCAAACCGGTAAACTATAACTATTACGACGATAAGGCGTTGTATGAAGCTGTAAAGCCGTTTATTGTACAAAGTTTGCAGCAGCAGATAGCATTTGGGCTTGCACACAGAAGAATGTTTTTGTTTGGGTAAAAAAAATACTGAATATCTCACTGCCATCAACCGAGGAAGCGCAGTTGTTCGGAACAGTAACAGAACTGCCGCATCCCGCGCTTCATTGTGCAATACAAAAGAAAACAAATGGGCGATTTTATTGAATTGTACCGGCGAAAGCTGGGACAAATGCCTAATGCTTAAGGCGCCGCTTTTTAATCATTCCGCCTTTGGTGTCTTTTACGCTGCTCATCACCACGAAAGCATTTTTGTCTATTCTCATGATTTCAAGGTTCAGCTTGTTTAGCTCAAGGCGGGTAATGACGGTATAAATAATATCAATTTCCCTTGTTTCACCTTTTTTTCCAAAGCCCTGCTTGCCGTTATATACCGTAATGCCGCGACCCATTGTATTGATAATCATTTGTTTTATTTCTTCGTGGTGGGTAGAAATAATGGTAACGCCTGTATACTCGTCAATCCCTTCTATCAGGAAATCGAGCGTGCGCGACGCGGCTAGATACGTGACCATCGAATACAAAGCCGCTTCGATAGACAGCAGGTAAGCTGCCGTGGAAAAAATGATGATATTGATAAAGATAATGATGTCGCCAATGGTAGTGCCTGCCTTGCGGCTCAGGAAAATGGCCAGCACTTCGGTGCCATCTATCACGGCACCGCCTCTCACGCTCAGCCCGATGCCGGCACCTAAAAAAAAGCCGCCAAACACAGCAACGAGAAACTTATCGTGCGTCATTTCGGGAAACTGCACAAAGGCTACCGTAATGGCAAGCCCGATTATGGCAAATGCCGTTTTGATGGCAAAGGCTTTATTGATAAGCATGTAACCCAAAAACACAAACGGCAGGTTGATGGCAATCAGCAGCCAGTACAATGGAACTCCGAACACCTGCGAAATCAGAAGCGAGATGCCCGTAGCACCGCCATCAATAAAGTTGTTGGGCAGCAGAAAACTTTTAAGACCAAATGCCGCCGATCCAATACCGGTAGCTATAAAAAAAACATCGCGCACTGCATTGCGCGTAAGAATTTGCAACTCAAAAAAGCCTTTGGCAAAGTCGTAGGAAGAATAAGGTTCGCCCGGCTCGTTGCTGTTTTTGTTCTTAAGAATCGTTTGAATGACAATTTGTTTCCAGAATGGCTTCATTGGTTAGTGTTTTGTCGTCCTGTTACAAATAAGCAATTGCATGTTGACGAAGAGTGGTCTTCAGCCATATCCTGCAATAGCCGGAATAGGGAAGATACACCGAACGGGTAAGAGATGAAAACTTAGAGCTCATTACCATCTATAAATCCTGAAAGAAGATGCTGTAAGATCAGTAAAGATTACCCCAAACAGCTTTTGTTTTTGCAGTAGATTGTAGAGGCAAAAAGAATTTCTGCATTGCAGTGTTGTGTACATGTATGTTATTTGCAAAAATTCAGACATGCTATGTTCAACAACAGAACAAAGATAAAAGAGCTGCTGCAGGCAGGCGAAACCGGCACAGCAGGTGATTGTGATGGGATGGGTGCGCACCTTTCGGAACAACCAGTTTATTGCCCTGAACGATGGCAGCACCAATCAGAATATACAGGTAGTGGCAGCGCTTGGCTTGCTGGACGATGCCACACTGAAACGCATTACCACCGGCGCTTCGCTGAAAGTAACGGGCGAATTGGTAGAGAGCTTGGGCAAAGGACAAAAAGTAGAAATCAAGGCTTCGCACAATAGAAATTCTGGGCGATTCAGGACGCCGAAAAATACCCTCTGCAACCCAAGAAACACAGCCTCGAGTTTTTGCGCGAAATTGCTCACCTGCGGTTTCGCACCAATACATTTGGCGCTGTGTTTCGCGTGCGCAATTCGCTGGCATTTGCCATTCATAAGTTTTTCAACGAAAAAGGATTTGTTTATCTGCATACGCCCATTATTACTCCAGCGATGCGGAAGGTGCCGGCGAAACATTTCGGGTTACCACCCTTCCTTTGAACAATGCGCCACTGGACAGAAGATGGCAGCATCAACTTTAAAGAAGATTTTTTTGGAAAGAGTACCAACCTTACTGTGAGCGGTCAGCTGGAAGGCGAATTGGGCGCTATGGCATTTAGCGACATCTATACCTTTGGTCCTACGTTTCGGGCCGAAAACAGCAATACGACCAGGCACCTTGCCGAGTTTTGGATGATAGAACCGGAAATGGCTTTTTATGATCTGGAAGACAACATGAACCTGGCGGAGGAATTTATCCAATATCTTATCAACTATGCACTGGAACAACAATGCGATGATCTCCAGTTTCTGGATCAGCGGCTGGCAGAAGAAGAAAAAGCAAAAGCCGCAGGCAGAACGCAGTGAAATGGGCTTGCTGGAAAAACTGCATTTGTGGTAGACAACAAATTTGAACGCATTACCTATACGGAAGCTATTGATATCTTATTGCAATCGCCGGCTTATAAAAAGAAGAAATTTAAATACGATGTAAGCTGGGGCATTGATATGCAAAGCGAGCATGAGCGCTATCTGGTGGAAAAACATTTTAAAAAGCCGGTGATTGTTACCGGCTATCCTGCAGCAATCAAAGCGTTTTATATGCGTCGCAACGACGATGGCAAAACTGTGGCTGCTATGGATATTCTGGCGCCGGGCATTGGCGAAATAGTTGGCGGCAGCCAGCGTGAAGAGCGATACGATAAACTGGTTGAGCGTATGGAAGACATGCACATTCCTGTGGAAGAAATGAGCTGGTATTTAGATACGCGCCGATTTGGTACGGTGCCACATGCAGGTTTTGGATTGGGCTTTGAGCGTATGGTGCAGTTTGTAACCGGAATGACCAACATCAGGGACGTAATTCCATTTGCACGAACGCCAAAAAATTGCGAATTTTAGTATGGCAAAAATAAAAAGGGCATTTTTTTCATTTTGAATTTTGCCTTTTTAATTTTCATCCTATATTTGCAACCCTTTACGGATGGTGCGGTAGCTCAGTCGGTAGAGCAAAGGACTGAAAATCCTTGTGTCGCCGGTTCGATCCCGGCCCACACCACAGCTTTAAAAAATCAGGCAGTTATGATGTATTTCATAGCTGCTTTTTTTTATTCATCTCATTAATGTGTTGATGGAATAAATATTTACAATGGTTTGTACTATTGTTTAGGGAATATTTTAACTCAGATAATTACTGTTTTTGCCTTTATAGATTGCCGTATAGCAAGTGTTTGAAGTGTATAAAAACCAAAAAGTTTACTGAAATTACTTCCAGTAAACTTTGCTACGAATCACCTGTTTTTTCTCTTACGTTATTTGACGAACTGTTGGATATTATCTGGCTACAATAAATTCGAAGGACGTGTTTACGTCTGTGTTTGCAATTTTCAAAATGTAAGTGCCTGCAGAGAGGTTTTTCACATCCATGGTTTCTACGATCACGGTTGTGTTTTTGCTAATGGTTTTAGACTGCACCATTCTTCCCTGCTGATCGTAAATGCTCAATACGGTTTTGCCTGAAAACTTTTCATTCAATGTCACGTGTAGCAGGTCCGTTGCCGGGTTGGGATACACACGCATACTCGTGTTAAAGGTTGCATCATCGGAATTAGTAGTGCCGAGTGCAGATTTAGACTCAGCGCCTGTGCGATTCTGACCAATGCCGCTACCGCAATTAATGCGACCAAGATAAACGTTGTTGTCGCTATATACATCGATGTAGCTATTGAAGACCTGTTTCCAGTTGTTGTCGGAAGGCGGAGAAGTGCGATACGATGTATTGGTGACCTGCTGAAATGTGCAGTTTACCAAAAAGCCATTGCTGGCTGTTGTTACAGGCGTGTTTCCATTTACAAACTGGCTGCCATCGGTAGCATAAGCACTCGTAAGAGCTTTTGATCCAAAATTTGTAAATGTGCAGTTTCTTACGTTTGAGGCATCAGCCTGTTCGGAACTGCATTTGCCACTAAAGGTATTGTTTGTACAAAGGTGGGGTTTGCCATCAAGAAAAGTTCTTAGCCCGGTTTTATTGGTCAAGAAAGTACAGTTGTCCACAAGACCAAGTCGCAGGTTGCTTGCTTGGTTAAAGTTGACATATGCATTGGTAAACTGGCAATTCTTTACTGCTACCACGCCACTTCTGTTCGAAAGGTGTATGCGCTCTTTGTAGTTGCCTGAACCATCTGCACTTACAGAGCAGTTATAAAAGAAGTTTTTGTAACAGTCTTCAATGTGAATAGCATCCTGCGCCTGGTTGGAATATTTGCAGTTTACATGCACCGATAAAATGCTGTTATCCATGCTTGAGTTGGTAGGATATGAGAGGTGTGTGCCGATGGAACCGCCTGTGCATTCAAGGTCAAGGAAATACGTGGTTTTCATTCCTTCTCGTGTCGATTTAAAATATGTGCCTTGCTCACCAACAGTCTGGTAGTCGTAAGGTGCGCCGCCGCTTGCTTTGCTGTTAGAAAACACTGCAAGTTTGCAGGATTCGGCAGTTGGTCCATCAACGACAGTATTGATGACATTGATATCTTTAAACATTACAAACTCTGCGAAGCTTACACCCAGGAACCTGCCGTGTGTTTCCACAAAGCCGCCGTTGTATTTGCCGCCATGCGGGTTGCCTGGCCAGATTTGGTTATACTGGTTTCCGTCAAGAGTGCCGCCAAGCCAGATTACGTTGTTGTGGTAGCTGCCCGACTGGTATTTCAATGATAAGAAGCTGTAGGCACACATAGCGCCCATTTTGATGGTGGCACCGTATGCATACACAGTTAGATCGTGAGTGAGTGTGACTTTGCTGATTTTACTCACTAAAAACGTTTTGCCGGCAGGAAATATAACGCCGTACTGTGCATTTTTGAAAGCGTTTACGATTGCCTGGTCATCGTAGGTTTGTCCGTCGCCTTTGGCACCATAGTCCATCACATTTACAAAGCGCGAAGTATTGATACTGTTGACTTTTGTCTCATTTACCTTTGGATATGGCACGTCAGGTGTCGTATATAAATAATCGTTGAGCGGAAATACAGTTCTGTCTGTAATCTGTTGCGCTTGCGATTGCTGAAACGATGCCAGAATAAGCAGTATAGCAACTAAACCAGATGTTTTAGGTAAACTGATTTTTCCAAACAAAAATGAAAAAGTGCTGCGAAGTTTTGCCGTTGCAAGCCTATTAAAATTGGCTTGTTCAAAGTTCATCATTAATTGATTTTTCATGTGTAATTGATATTGGATGACTGTATGTTGCAAAGGTAGTAGCATATAAAAGTCGAGTTATATTAAAGAGATTAAAATATGATTAGATTGTAAAATTGTTTATATGACTGACTGCTCTAATGGGATAAAAAAAAGCTTAAAGCCATATTTTCATCAATAATTTTTTGACTTTTTACGAATGGTTCATATCTTTTGAAATGAATGTTGGGATAGTAAATGTTGCAGCTGCGATAAGCTACATGGAAGCTTAACCAGAATCAAATTCTTAGCGGATGCTGTTGGTTCCATATTGCAATTTTTAATAAAAGGAAGTTGGTTTATACTTTTATATTGAAAGTTAGATTGAGTAAGGAGCTGTTTCATTTCATAGAAACAGCTCCTTAATTGTGCTCTTTTTCTTAAGAGCTACTTATATTTTATTTGGTTACAACGAATTTGAATGAGGTGTTTACGTCTGTGTTTGCAATTTTCAAAATGTAAGCGCCTGCAGAGAGGTTTTTCACATCCATGGTTTCTACCAGCACGGTTGTGTTTTTGCTAATGGTTTTAGACTGCACCATTCTTCCCTGCTGATCGTAAATGCTCAATACGGTTTTGCCTGAAAACTTTTCATTCAATGTCACGTGTAGCAGGTCCGTTGCCGGGTTGGGATACACACGCATACTCGTGTTAAAGGTTGCGTCGTCTGAATTAGTAGCGCCGCCGAGTGCAGATTTAGACTCAGCGCTTGTGCGATTCTGACCAATGCCGCTACCGCAATTAATGCGACCGAGGTATTGATTATTGTCGCTGTATACATCGATATAGCTATTGAAGACCTGTTTCCAGTTGTTGTCGGAAGGCGGAGAAGTGCGATACGATGTATTGGTGACCTGCTGAAATGTGCAGTTTACCAAAAAGCCATTCCTGGCAGTAGAGACAGGGGTATTGCCATTTACAAACAAGCTGCCATCGGTAGCATAAGCACTCGTAAGAGCCGTGGAGCCAAAGTTGGTGAACGTACAGTTTCTTACGTTTGAGGCATCGGCCTGTTCAGAACTGCATTTACCGGTAAAGGTGTTGTTGGTGCAAAGATGTGGATGTCCATCTATAAAGGTTCTTAGCCCGGTTTTATTGGTCAAGAAAGTACAGTTGTCCACAAGACCAAGTCGCAGGTTGCTTGCCTGGTTAAAGTTGACATATGCATTGGTAAACTGGCAATTCTTTACTGCTACCACGCCACTCCTGTTGGAAAGGTGAAGTCTTTGTTTGTAATTGTCTGTGCCATCAGCACTGATTGAACAGTTGTAGAAAAAGTTTTTGTAACAGTCTTCTATGTGAATGGCATCCTGCGCCTGGTTGGAATATTTGCAGTTTACATGCACCGATAAAATGCTGTTGTCCATGGTAGATCGTGTAGGAAAAGACAGATGTGTGCCAATGGAACCGCCTGTGCATTCAAGGTCAAGGAAATACGTGGTTTTCATTCCTTCTCGTGTCGATTTAAAATACGTGCCTTGCTCACCAACAGTCTGGTAGTCGTAAGGTGCGCCGCCGCTTGCTTTGCTGTTAGAAAACACTGCAAGTTTGCAGGATTCGGCAGTTGGTCCATCAACGACAGTATTGATGACATTGATATCTTTAAACATTACAAACTCTGCGAAGCTTACACCCAGGAACCTGCCGTGCGCTTCTACAAAGCCGCCGTTGTATTTGCCGCCATGCGGGTTGCCTGGCCAGGTTTGGTTATACTGGTTTCCGTCAAGAGTGCCGCCAAGCCAGATTACGTTGTTGTGGTAGCTGCCCGACTGGTAGCGTAAAGACAAAAAGCTATATCGTTTTTGCGCTGCCATTTTGATGGTGGCACCGTATGCATACACTGTAAGGTCGCGGGTGAGAGTTATTTTATTGGTACGGCTTACCAGGAAGGTTTTACCGGCAGGAAATATAACGCCGTACTGTGCGTTTTTGAAAGCGTTTACGATTGCCTGGTCATCGTAGGTTTGTCCGTCGCCTTTGGCACCATAGTCCATCACATTTACAAAGCGCGAAGTATTGATACTGTTGACTTTTGTCTCATTTACCTTTGGATATGGTACGTCGGGTGTTGTATATAAATAATCGTTGAGCGGAAATACAGTTCTGTCTGTAATCTGTTGCGCTTGCGAGGCAACACAAAACACAAATACAAGCAGCGTTGCTAGCACAATTCTGGCGATCACGAAATTTGCTTTGCATTTTGTGATATTGGATACGATAAGATGTTTTGTCAAATGATTAAAATCGTTTTGGATGGAGAGAAATGATGAATAATTCTTTGTAATAATGATACTGTTACTGGTTGCGTTACGTGAATCAGATAATACATTGCAGCAGGTTTCCATACTAATTGCTCATAGTTTTAGATAAAAAAAATAAAATTTAGATGTGAGGGTGGGAGGTTCCTTAAAAGAAATTACAATACAAAAGATCCAATGGCAAAAATGCCTCTGATGATTTTAGCTATATCTACACTTCACTTCCTGTCTTCTCCACTGCATAATATTGGGGGAAAATGCTGCTTTTTCTTAACTATCGAAATATTGTAACTCTTTTAATTAGTTGCGTGGGCTTGGCAAAGCACATGCCAAAAGCCATCTTTGCAGGCAGTAATTTTGAAATTTTTGAAAATAAATTAAGTGGACTCAGAAAGGCTCCTGTCACCCAAAATGCTCTATTGAAAAGTCTGGGTGACCACTAATTAGGAATCATTGAACGTATAAAAGGAATATTGGAAATGGTTTACCAAAACCTTGTAACCGGCGCAACTGGGCGATGCACAGTTTCTTAATTGGTTTTTGAGGTAATACGAGCCACACTACAAGTATAATTGAAAGGAAACTGAGATACTTTTCTTCATGACCCGTGATTTTTAGGGTTGGGATATGAGTTGCGGTAAAAATATACTGTGCCAGCTGGAATTTAAACACGCAAGTTTTCACAAGCTTCGATATGCAGGCTTGGTTCGCTTATCGAAAGCGCAATAGGATAGGCACAAAAAAACATATTCTGCTCTTCCAACGTGGAAGAGCAGAATATGTTTATGATAAAAATAAGTATTACGAAAAAAGCCGTAGTTATTCTTTCACTACTTTCTGATTAAATATCACTTTGTTGTTTTGCATCACCTGCACTACATACACTCCGGAGGTGAGCCCGGTACCAAATGCCACCGTGCCTTTGCTGGTAGATTGTGTAGACAGTATGTTGCCATGCACATCCATCACCCGGATGACAGAAGGAGCAGCCGGTGCAATGGTAACAGAAAATTTGTCTTTTGTAGGATTCGGATATACACGAACAGATACAGTTGCATTGGGCAGCGCTGCAGCAATTTTGTCGGCAGACAGTGTTTGATATACAAATCCGCCTTTTTTGGTTCCCTGTATCACTTCCATTGTGCCATCATTATTTAGATCTACCCAGCGTAGCGGAGTATAGGTGTATTTTGATAAATCATTGTTTTCCAAAACGGAATTGTCTGCGTTGCCGGCGCTAAACTGTGGTCTTTGCGGCGTGCCGGTGTTTTTGTAATACGTTGTATTGATAAACAAATCCACCAAACCATCTTTATCCATGTCCTGGAAAGAAACATTATAGCTGCCCTTTTCCATGTTCAGAGATTTGAAAGGGCTGCTCGCGTCATCTACATGAATGAAAGCGGGAGCAATGGCGGTGCCGTTGTTTTTGAAATAATTCATTGCACCGGATTCGTCTACAACAAGGCAATCCAGATCGCCGTCTCCGTCAAGATCTGCAAACGATGGACTTGCTACGCCCGATGTCCAGTATTTTACCATACTAAGCGGGTTGAAAGCTGCCGATTGCTTTTTCAACTGTGGATGAGTAGCATTTCCCGTGTTTTTGTAAAAAACAATAGCACCTGTATTGCCTTCGCCAATAAAGCAGTCATAGTCACCATCTTTATCAATATCCACAAAGTAGGGAATGGATAGTATATTGGTAAAAGCGCTGTTTAACGGGTTGGCCAGCCCGGTAGCGGGTTTGAAAAGCGGTAATTTATTGGTTCCATCATTGCGGTAAAAATATACTTTCGAAATAGGGCTGTTTGCATATTCGCCAGTAAAACAATCCAGGTCATTGTCTCCGTCAATGTCAACAAAAAACGGATGGCTTTCCCTGTTTGCCGGGAGATTGATGTTTTTGAGTGGATTGTTTTGCAAATTCACAGCGTAGGATTTGTGTTGTGCCACGGCCGGGTTGCAAAACAACAAACTGAGCACAAACAGATGAATGCCTGTAACCGACACCTGTCTGAGTGTTTGCAATTGTATTGTATATGATTTCATAACAAGGGATTTAAAAGATTAAAACAGATTCTTTTTTCGCTGCTTTCGTTAGTCAGCAATCCATAAAACATCTGTTGCTAGTGTGTTGAATTAATGGGTTGAAACATCAATTGTGAACTGATACTTAATACAGTGGCACAAGCTGTACTGGAAATACTTCTCAGATCACGTGCCCGTGCGTCAATATCGTTGAACGTCCTGATTTTTGGATTGCTAGCTGATGGGCGCAGCGCGGCATCTCTAATCGTCATCAGTGCATTGTTCGGGTCATTGTCAAAATCAATTGATCCACCCGATCCGGCAGTGCCTGATAAAAAGCCCGACAGTCCGGCTTGTGATCCGAAAAAGGCAGGATCAATGTGTGTAAAGCCGGTTTGCGTTTCTCCGGCATGGCAACCTGCACAGGTTTCCAGCGAAAAATTGGCTCTTGCATCATTGTCAGATATAAAGGTTGGACCATTTGTGGAGTCGGTTCCATCCCAATAAACCACATTAGGTGGCTGGCCGGTAGGGCTTCCATTGATACGGGATTTAGTGCCCAGGAAAGGAAGCCCTTCCCAGGTGGCGGGCACTACATTTTTACCAGCCTTTATCGATTTTCTGTTTTTGTTTACAAAAGAAGCCAGATGCTGTACATCGCTGCTGATGTTTTTAGCATTGTACCTGTCTGCCGGACTTTGTCCTACTGTTGTCTGCTTAAGCTGCCCGGTAGTATTGTCCAACACAAATTCTCTCAATTCCCATATTTTGGGCGCCGAAGACAGCACATTTTCATTAGTACGAATCTGGTCGAGAGAACTTTGATTGGTTTTATTAGGGTTCGATCCGCAAAGCGAAAACTGGTCGGTCAGGTTTTGAAGCGCATTATTATACTGGCTGCTGCCAAGCGTCAGGTCTTTCAGGTTCACCCAGCTTTGTGCCCAGCTTTTCCGGCTGTCACAGGTTGCAGGCTTATTAATTCCATATTCAAATATGATGGTCATGTTTGAAGCCGTGGAACAGTCGCTTTTAATCATGTTGAACACAAACCGCCCCTCTCCGCAGGGGCTTCCGACTATACCAAATTTTTGTCCGTCCCGCAGGTCGAAACGGTTGATGATAGCTGTTAATTTGAATGGAGCAAATCTCATGTCCAGTTGTCCCTGAGGTGAGCCATTATTTTTGCTTTTGTTCAGCCACGGATTCAGGATCAGATTGTTGACCAGTGTACGGGCTTCTGCCGTATCACCATTAACGATCTGCGTGTTAGCCCATTGATCCAGCCAGTTTTTTACAAATATGGAAACCTGGGCATCGGTAGCAATGAGCAGCGGGTTGGGCGATGCCAGCTGGCGCATCAATGTATTGAAGGTCCAGGCTTCGTTTTTAAGTTTCCGGTTTGGGTGCAAAAGCCCCAGGTGCGGGTTGGGTCTTCTACCACGTTAAGGTTGGTTATCAATACACTGTTTGCGCGTATGGCAGCCAGTGTGATTTCGCGCTGCGTAAGATCGGATGTGGCAGAAACAGATAGCGCGGACACAGACACCGGATCGTTATTTTCGAAGGCTTCCATATCGAAAGATTCAGAAACGTCTGGGTCCATTATTCTTTGCCGGTTCACATACCGGAAAGGTTTATAATCCACTTCTTTCATTTTCCGGAGCAAGGTGGTTGCCTGCTCTCTGAATCCCTTCACATCTGCCTGTATTTTGGCCGTGTAGATGCCATCGCCGGCAATTCTGTCAAATCCTTTTCCATCGTCTCTAAGTACAATGGTGCTGCCGTTCTCAATGGTAACAGATTGTTCAGCAAAGTTTTCTTTTGAGTAATAAGCCATCAGCAGCAGGTGGTTGTTATCTCCCGGAATTTTCTGCACAAGAACGTCTTCTGCTGCTGCATAGCTTATTGTCCGGTAATTGGTGGTTGTCTGCCTTCAAAGCAAGAACATCTGCATCAGACAATTGGTGTCCTTCTGCCCGGAATCTGCGGAGCATAAAATATTTGTGCTGCCGAGTTGTTCGATACATTCCAGGGTTGAAGCTGGGTGATAAGAGCTGATATTGCCAACGTTGTAGCAATCAGTGCACTGGTAAAGAGTAGGGGTTTTTTTAAAGTATTCATGGTTCAAAATTGAGAGGTGCATGAAATGTGAGTAGCAATTATGAAAATAGATGATCGGTTAAAATAGACATTAGTTTAATGAATTTGTTGTCAACTTGCTTTTGGAGAATAACTAATCAGCAATATCTAATTCCAATCTTTGGTGCGCAGCAGGAGAGTTAGGAATTATTCCATTCAGGATGAATAAGGGTATTTGATAACGTAGATTGTTGCAAAAAGGGTATAGAATAAATCCGATGATGAAAATACAATTATGGGAAGAATTAACCAAATTGTTCATAACTCATAAGTTTTGTGGTTTTAAGGTTTGCGTATACTGTTTGCTCAATTTTAAACGGCAAATTATATATAACTTCAGTTTTTGTTACTCCTGTTTTCCTAAAATTTTTCTTGTAAAATTAACATTTCGGCCTAGTTTTTTTTACTGTTAGTCGAAAAATCCGATCAATCAGAAACACATTTTGACGCAAAATTTAGCACGCACCCGCATTTTTGGATTTCAAAAATCAATCCGTATTGGGTGTAAAAAATTTGGTCAGATGTAAAAAGATGAATAGTTTAGTTGTCATAATAAACCCGTAACAACGCGCAGCCTGACCATTCAATGAATCAAGAGCCTGTATTACCCGTTTCGAATTAATTTAATCAGGTAAGCCATTTTCCGATACAATCTCTGAACTCAGGATTCGTATATTCTATCACCCTACAATAAAACCTGCTGATGAAAGATATGTTTACCAAATACCCAACCACAGCATTGCCCAATCTAACTGATGCACAAACCAAAGCCGAAAAACAACTGGTGCGTACTTTCACTCATTCGCAGACATCTTATCCCTGTGCCAAAACTGTCATCGACCTGTTTGAAGAGCAGGCAGAACGCACACCTTTCGCCACTGCAGTTGCTTTTGCTGATGAATTGCTCTCCTATCAGCATCTGAACGAGCGCGCCAACCAACTTGCTCACTACCTCGCTGCCAAAGGCATTTCGCAAGAAACTCTCGTGCCGGTATATATTGAAAGATCCCTGCAAATGATAGTAGCCGTATTGGGCATACTGAAAGCGGGTGCTGCCTATGTGCCGCTCGATCCCGACTATCCGGCCGAACGTATTCAATATATGTTAAACGATACAAACTGCTCAACGGTTGTCACCAGTGCCAGGTGTAAACCCAATCTTGCCGCTTCCCCGCACATTGATGTAATAGAGCTTGATCATGAATTTTCCGTGCTGCAACAGCAGCCGGTGACAAACAGGGAGCAGCATGTAAATGCCGGGCAGCTAGCATATATCATTTATACATCCGGCTCCACAGGCAAGCCCAAAGGCGTAATGATAGAACATGGCGGGCTGGTGAATCTATCACTCTGCCAGGCAGAAGATTTCCGGCTGCAGCCCGGCACTTCCACGCTGCAGTTTGCTTCGTTTGGTTTCGATGCATCGTGCTCAGAAATATTCACTACACTGCTTAGCGGCGGCTGCCTGGTGTTGCCGCAAAAAAAAGACCTGTTGTCTGCCGAAGATTTTGAAAAACTGGTAAACCGGCACCAGGTAGAAGTCGTTACACTTCCGCCTTCCTATCAGCTTGTTATCAAAGATTCGCTTGGTACCATCCGTACCATCATATCTGCCGGCGAGCCACTGAATGAAACAACCGGCCGGTATCTGCAATCCAAAGGCATCCGGCTAATCAACGCTTATGGACCTACAGAAAATACCGTATGCGTAACCATGTCAGACGATCCTATCAAAAGCAACCGTGTTATTACGATTGGAAAGCCTATCAGCAATGTAAAAGTGTACATAACAGATAAGGATGGCAGGCTTTGCCCCACAGGCATAGCTGGCGAAATATGCGTTTCGGGTGTTCAGGTAGCAAGAGGATATCTGAACCGGCCAGAGCTTACGGCAGAAAAATTTGTACCCAATCCATTTCAGAATGATGATGGCGCAAGAATGTACAAAACCGGCGACCTCGGAAGGTGGCTGCCAGATGGAAATATTGAATACCTGGGACGTTTCGATGACCAGGTGAAAATAAGAGGTTACCGTATAGAACTGGGCGAAATTGAAAACGCACTTCACCTGTGTCCGGGTGTGGGGCAGGCAGTCGTGCTGGCAAAAAATGACAATGACGGAAACAAGCGGCTTGTGGCGTACGTCATAGACGGAACCACTGCTTTCGACAGGAAGGTAGCCATTGCCTTTTTGAAAAAATCGTTACCCGATTATATGGTGCCTTCTGCCTGGGTGAAAATGCCCGTGTTCCCGCTTACCTCCAATGGCAAAATAGATAAGAAAGCCCTGCCGGAACCCGAAACGAGCGAAGCACTTCATACCTACACCGCGCCGCGCACCGAAGCGGAGCAAAAGCTTGTTCAAATATGGCAAAAGCTGTTTGGCATAAAGCAGTTGGGGATACATGACAACTTTTTTGACCTGGGAGGCAATTCTATTCTCGCCATCCAGATTGTAACCCATGCCCGGCGTGCCGGCTATCACCTGCAGCCTGCAGATTTTTTTAATCACCAGACCATTGAAGATATTGCCAACGTAGTAACCAAACGTGCGGAGGCGGAGATAAAAAACGGCAGCCCCGAATTGATGGATGATAACGCACAAACTATCATTCCGTTTAACCGGGAAGGAACCAAAACTCCTTTTTTCTTTATGTCGCCTGGATTTTCTGTATATGATAAGGTGGTACAGGCGCTGGACAAAGAACATCCCTTTTACTTTTTTGTTCCTTATCCCTATAAAACAGTAGAAGAAATAGCCGCTTTCTACATTCATGAAATGAAAAGAATTCAGCCTGAAGGACCTTATTGCCTGGGCGGATATTGCGGCTTTGGAGAAGTGGCACTGGAAATGGCTCAGCAACTGGCTGCCAACGGTGAAAAAGTAACCTTCCTGGCTCTTTTTGAATTTTATTATCCATCGGCTATCCAACCAATCGATTACAGGCAACGGCTGGTGTACTATTGCGATCAGCTGCTGCGTATTTCTGTAAAGGAAAAAGTGGAATTGTGTCAGCAATTCATTCAGCGAAAACTGAGGAAACTAAAAAGAAGAACTAACAACGTTATTGACAGAAGATTTAGAAACCTGCCGGAAACCACAGGTTATCTTATCGGGAAAAATCTCTATTGGGCAAAACCGTATAAAGGAAAAGTATTGCTGTTCAGATCTGAAAGCAGAACTGCCCGCATTAGCGACGACCCTTTCATGGGCTGGAGAGGATACTTTACAGGGGGAATTCAGCAATACACGATTACCGGCGATCATAAAACGATGTTTGAAGAACCCGGCGCTACTTCCATCGCAAAAAAAATAATGGAAAATGTGGATGATTAACATTTGACGTGCGTCCTGAAAGACTTGGATGCTAAGCGTTCCGGTACAGGGAGAAAAGCAGATAATACAATAACAATGGTGAAGGTATATTATGCAGACTATAGCCGCCGGCTAAGCCCGGACCTTTTTTCGCGCTACATGGAAAGTGCAGGGGCACTGCTCAATGGGAACCTATCGAGATATTATCATTGGCAGGATCAGCATGCGCACTTATACGGGAAGCTATTGCTGCGAAAAGCTTTGGAGGACGCGGGCGTGCCTCTTTCATCGCTCCACCTCAGATATACCAGCTACGGACGCCCATACCTAGACAACGCGCCTGATTTCAGCATTTCACATTCGGGTTCCATGGCTGTCTGCGCCATATCTTATGCCGGCACCATAGGAATAGATATTGAAGAAATAAAACCTGTTGAGATAGATGATTTTACATCTGTGTTTACCAAAACTGAATGGAAAACAATCTATACATCAGCCAACACAAACTACTGGTTTTACCACTTTTGGACAGCAAAGGAAGCAGCGTTGAAAGCGAAAGGAACAGGATTGCAATGGTCAATGGAAGCCGTATCTGTTGAAGAAACTACAGCCCGAATTGGCAGCGAAGAGTGGCAGCTTACAAAAGTAGCTATTGCAGAGAACTATTCGTTTCATATAGCTTCCTGTTGTGGTATGACGGGCGGGATGCAAGTGGTGGAAACGAGCTTTTAGCATAAAACATTCATTTCGATGCTTTTGATGATTATCTCAGAAATTGGAATGATATTTTCTGAAAAAATCCAAACATCAGAAATCCGGAACTCCTGCTGAAAAACCCATTTTTTGAACCTTGGATTTATTTTTTGTTTGTTATTTAAATAGTATCTAACTTACTCTTTCAAAGTGATGCAGTGAAAAATATTGACCACTTGACCGTAATATTTTTTCATCACTAAACTCTATGTCCCGTAAAAGTGTAATACAGAAACCTTAAAACTATATTGTACTTATATGCTACCAAATCAGAATACCGTATAAAAACAAAACCTTTCAGTCCAACAGGAAAAGGAACAGGATTTAAGATAATAAGTGCGGCCATGCCATCAATGATTGTTTTCGACAAAATAAGCCCAACACCGGTCACAACCTTTTTTTCCTGATGAACTCAGCAAAGCAGGTTCAGAAAAACCCCGCCTGCTTTTATATAGCTACTGCCAGTTTCAGACACAAACTTTTGTTTCAGTATGCGCCTGTGTGTGCATGCTGACATGTGATGCAATAAAAAACAAATTACCAGGCATTTCAACCATTCAAATGTTTGCGATTTAAATTTCAATTATTCATTCTCTTTATCAAATTCTTCCAATGCCAAAACCGATCGTTTACAGATTTTTTCAGCTCCGGATTTGTTTATCAGTTTTCATAATTGTGTACCTGTTTTCTTCATGCGCCACTACCTATACGCCATCTTATTTCACCGATGTGCCGCAAACAGCAGATAAAATAATTACAACAGTGCGTCCGCCCGTAGACAACCGGATAAAGCAGGGAGATATTTTATCGCTGAGCGTGGTTCCGCTCGATCAGTTGGGCAACCTGTACCAGGCGCCTGTTTCGGGCAATGTTTCTTACTCTACGTCCTCATTACAAATGGCGCCGCCCACCGGAAACGGGTTTAAGGTCAGCAAAACGGGAACGATTGAAGTTCCTTTGATTGGTGAAGTGCTTGTGGCAGGCAAAACCATTGAAGAAGCAAAAGACGTAATGCGTGAAAAATATGCCATTTTTTATAAAAACTTTTCTCTAAACCTAAACTTTTTGAATCACAAAATCACTGTGTTGGGCGAAGTGCGAAACCCCGGAAGCTATCCTATTCAGACAGACCAGATTTCTATTTACGATGCGCTGGGTATGGCAGGCGATATCACTGTTTTTGGTATGAAGAACAACGTGATCTTGCTTAGAGATTCTACGGATGATAAAAAACATCTTGTGCGCCTCGACCTGAATTCGGAAAAAATGCTGCAATCGCCTTATTACTATCTCAAAGAAAACGATATGATTTATGTGGAGCCTAACCGATCTAAGCTGGTAAGTACAGATGCTTACCGCACGCGAAACATAGCTCTTTTTGCAACCACTCTTTCTTTTGTATTAGTAGTTCTGTTCAGAACGAAAGTGCTTTAACTACAACTATTAACATCTTTTATATGGAAAAGTATATAAATACGACAAGCAGCCTTTCTCACGAAGAGGATACAGATATTTTCGACATAAAAAAGGTGATATCGAACCTGCTTTCCAACTGGTATTATTTTGCAATTGGATTGCTGGTTACCCTTTCGCTTGCCTTTTTGTATATCCTGTTTGCCAATCCTGTATACGAGGTAAATGCCGGCATCATGGTAGAAGACCAAAAAGGAACCAACTCGGGAACCACGCTGCCTCAGAGCAACAGCATGTTCAATGATCTTGGTGGCGCTTTCAGTATGACCAGTACGGTAGAAAATGAAGAACAGATACTGCAATCCCGCAGCCTGATGTATAGGGTAGTAAGAGATCTGCAACTCAATATCAGCTACTTCGACAAGCAAAGTTTCGGGATGAAAGAGACTTATGAGAATACGCCTTATAATCTGCATCTGATATCAATACCCGACTCTCTCATCACGTTTACGCTGCGCTGGAAACAAGTAACGCCAACTACGTTTGAACTCTACGATGCGAATAATAAAAAAGTAGTAACCGCTAAATACGGAGCACCTGTAAAATACAACAATTGCGTGTTTACCGTAAACCGGAACCAGTACGTCAATGTAGATAAAAACGATGACGATCATTTCTATTTCCAGCTTTCTTCTTACGATATGGCCACTACGAAGTATCAGAAAAGTCTCGTGATTACCGTACCCAGCGATAAGGCAAACGCCATTGACATTTCGATCAGCACCAATGTGCCATCAAAAGGTGAGTTTGTGATGAATTATTTTATTCAGCGCTATCTGCGTTCGAGTCTCGAACAGCGAAACCAGATTGCAGACAGCACATTGAGTTTTATTAGTACGCGATTGGGTATTGTGGCAAACGAATTGGGAAATGTGGAAAATCAGGTAGCACTTTACAAAGGCACCAACAAAATCATAAGTCCCGATGTGCAGGCGCAACTGATGGCAAGCACCTATAATGAAAGTTACAAACTTGGCTCACAGATAGACCTGCAGCTTGACGTAATTAACAATCTGAAACAATACATTGGCGACGAAAGCAACAACAAACGAATTGTTCCTTCCAATCTTGTTACTTCCGATCCTACTTTCTCCCAGCTTGTTGGCAAATACAATACATTGATGGTAGAAAGAGACCGTATAAGCCTGAATTATCCCGACACCAATCCATTGCTGCAAAACCTGGATATGCAGTTGTCTAACCTGCGGAAAGACATGGTAAACAATCTGGCAAGTACGCAATCCAACCTCGCGTCTACAAAATCGCACCTGCAAACCACTGACCGCAGCCTCAATTCCAGAATATTCACGGCTCCCAGTATCGATAAAGGATTTCTGGAACTGTCGAGAGAGCAAAAAATCAAAGAAGCTCTTTACCTGTTTCTCGTTCAGCGAAGAGAAGAAGTAGCGATTGCCCGTTCTTCCAACGTAGCGAAAGCCACCGTAATTGATGATCCAAAGGCGCTTAGCGAACCTACTTCGCCCAACAAACCCATTATTTATATCGTTGCTTTTATTTTAGGTCTTTTCATTCCCTCTATTACACTGTATACCCGCAGTATTCTTAACACTAGAGTGTTGTCGAGAGAGGATATTCATAAAAGAACCAACGTGGCTGTGCTGGCAGAACTTGGGCACAAAGTCACACCCGACATCCTGGTAACACACAATACATCGCGCTCACAACTGGCAGAGCAATTCAGAACGCTGAGAGCCAACCTGCAATTCATTATGAAAGGGAGAAGCCAGAACGTCATCATGATAACATCGAGCATGGCAGGCGAAGGAAAAACCTTTGTCTCTCTCAACCTTGCGAATGTGCTTGCTTTAACCCAAAAGAGAGTGCTGCTGGTAGATATGGATTTGCGTAAGCCCAAAATATTGAAATCATTAAATCTACCTGCTGCAGATGGCATTACCAACTATCTCAACTCCGACATCAGTGTTGAAAATATTATTCTTGAATCCGGCTTGCATCCCAACCTGTTTGTGGTAGGTACCGGGCCATCCATTCCCAATCCGTCTGAACTGCTGCTGAATCCACGGATGGAAGAGTTTTTCGCCTACGCAAAGTCGCATTTCGATTATATCGTTGTGGATACGGCGCCGGTAGGCGTCATCAGCGATGCCCAGATTTTGTCGGTATATGCCAATGTGAGTTTGTATGTGGTGCGGCAAAAGAAAACATTAAAAGACCAGTTGTACATCATAGAAGATATGCATGAAACTAAAAAAATTGACAACCTCTACATTCTGCTGAACGATGTGAAGTCGCAAAGCCGCTATGGCTACGGCTCTGGTGTGGGATATGCGAATGGCAACGGGTATTATGAAAAACAGGGAAAAAGCAAACCTTTTACATTGAATAAATTCTTCACCCGGTTTTCGGAAAGTTAGGTGAGCCTGCTGAAAAAGGAAAGTGTTGATTTGATATGAATATTCTTTCTCCATCTTTCGAAGTTTTCTTCTATCAGCAAATCAAAAAGACGTTTATCATGTGAGTAACCAAAAATCAACAGTACGATGAACAAACCTTCTTTTATAGCCATCGGGCCGCCCAAAACAGGAACCACATGGCTTTATGAACAACTCAAAAAACATCCGCAGGTAGCACTAACGCCCGTGAAAGAGTTAGGCTATTTTTGGGAAAAAGCATTTCTGGGCGATGGTGGTCTTCTGAATCTGTTTAACCCTTTTGCCCGTTTTAAAAAAGGAAGAAAAGCCGCCATAAAAAATGGTTGGCTTGCCGAAAGAGTGAAATCTCATGTATCTGCCTTTAAAAAAAAGACAATTAACTGGTCTGAACTCTGGTGGGATTTCAGGTTTTTTGTGATGCCGCACAACGACAGGTGGTACCAGAACCTCTTTGACAACGACAAAGTATCGGGTGATATTTCACCGATGTATGCGCTGTTGCCCGAGAAGGAAATTGAAGCTGTCCGAAACCTAAATCCGGATGTTAAAATCATCATCAGCCTGAGAGACCCTGTAGAAAGGCAATGGTCGAGAGTAAGAATGAAAATAAAGCTGCTATCGAACAGTCATGATAAAGGCACGCGACCTGATCAAACAAAACTGGTAGAGCAGTTGATAGCAGGCAAAGAAGAAAAGCATAATATTTCATCTTACGATTATGTAGAGCTTGTAGAAAAATGGTCAAGGTTTTTTCCGAAGGAAAACATATTTGTCTTTTTTTATGAAGAGTTGCTGGAAAATCCCAACCTGCTGTTGAATCAAATTTGCGCTTTTCTCAAAATAGAATCCATAGATATTGGCAAAGCGGCACACGAAAGAGTGAACAAAGGAATAGACGTGAATCTGCCCGATAAATATCTGGATCTTTTGGTGCAATCGAACTGGCAATACCTTGAAAAAATGCCCGCTTATTTTTCAAAACCTTACCCAAAACAATGGCTCGACAAATACAATCGACTTCCTGATAACAGTAATGTGCATTCATTGACAGGCACAGATACTGTTCAAAATTCTGTAGTACCAGGATATAACACGGTAGCAAAATAGAAACCAGTGACTCTGAAAGAGGAATGACTTGTTTCTAATGGTAAAAAAACATTCATGGCAAAAGGAAGATTGCAGATGTCAGCAGCTTCCTGTAAACTTTTCAGATGAAGATAACTTTCAAAAATAATTTGCTGGGGTACTTTAATTTCTTTTACAGGGGTACCGGCTACAAAATATTCATCAACCTTTTTTTGTGTGTAGTCGTTAGTTTTTTTGATGGACTGGGGCTCACCATGTTTATGCCTTTATTACAGGCCGTAGGCGGTGGAAGCAGCCATACAGGAAAAGAATCTGTTGGACAGCTTCACTATGTGACAGATGTATTTGCAAAACTGGGAGTGGCACTCACTATAGATAACGTGTTGATATTGCTGCTGGTGCTGTTCCTGCTGAAAGGTGCTGTAAAATTCATACAGCTCAATTATCAGAATAGCCTGAAGCATGGTTTTATCCGGAAACTGCGGTACAACCTCGTAGACCAATTGCAGCAGTTGCAGTTCAAAGGATTTTTACGCCTTAATGCAGGCAATATCCAGAATGTACTTACTGCCGAACTGCAGCGCGTTTCGCTGAGTATGTTCTACTACTTTATGTCGGCGCAGTCATTTGTGATGCTGCTCACTTATACAGCTTTTGCATTTTTGGCCAATTACCAGTTTGCACTGCTGGTAGCTACAGGCTCCCTGCTGTCAAACCTGTTTTACCGAAAAGTGTATAACGCCACTAAAAAAGCATCTATTCAGCTCTCAAAAGAAGGCGACAGGTTCAATGGCTTTCTTACACAGGCTGTATTACATTTCAAATACCTGAAGTCCACCAATTACTTCAGCAGGTATTCTAGAAAATTACGTTTGGTCATCAAACAGACAGAAGCGCTCAACAAGCGCATTGGTTTTTACAACTCCATAACCATGAGCCTGAAAGAGCCAAGTATCATGATTATTGTAGTTGTGGTTATTAAGATACAGCTCAGCCTGATGGGCGCGAGCCTGAGTTCAATCCTGCTTAGTTTATTGCTGTTTTACAGGGCTTTAAGTTTCCTGATAGTGATTCAAAACAACTGGCAAAGCTTTATTAACAGTACGGGTTCTATCCAGGCGGTGGCAAGCCTTTCGCGGGAAATGGATAATGAAAAAGAGCGGCAGCCAAATACGGTATTCAAAACATTCAAACACGAATTGCGCGTACATGATGTTTCTTTTTCCTACGGCGAGCAAAAAGTGCTGCACAACATCAATATCGACATTCCCAGAAATCAAACCATAGCGCTGGTTGGCGAAAGCGGCTCGGGCAAAACCACGCTTGCCAATATGATCGCTTGCCTCATTGCACCCGATAAAGGCGAGATATTGGTAGATGGCACTCCTGTGCATGCATTCAGCTTTGATAGCTACCGCAGTATCATTGGCTATATATCGCAGGAGCCGGTGATTTTTACGGATAACTTTTTCAACAACATTACATTCTGGGCTGAACCAACCGAACAGAATATAAAGCGTTTCTGGGAAGTGGTTGAACTGGTATCATTAACTGCATTCCTGAAAGAACTTCCGCAAGGTGAATTGACTGAATTGGGTGATAACGGCATCTCTATTTCGGGCGGACAAAGACAACGAATATCGATAGCCCGCGAATTGTTTAAAAACGCACAAATCTTGATTCTCGACGAAGCTACTTCGGCATTGGATTCCGAAACAGAAAAGATCGTGCAGCAAAACATTGAAATTCTTCATGGCAAATACACCATGATCATCATTGCACACCGCTTGTCTACCATCAAAAATGTAGATACTATTTACCTTCTTGAAAAAGGAAGAATAACGGCATCAGGCAGCTTTAAAGATATGGTCGAATACTCTGACCGGTTTAAGCGAATGGTTGCTTTGCAGGAAATCTAAGGCCAAGCTGTTATGGTAAATTTGTGATGAGATAACCATCAGCCGTTAGAGCGTAAGAATTATTAATGTATACACTGTATGAATCTGAAAGACGAATCTTTTTATTACCTGAAAAGAATTTTTAAAAGCCGGTCGTTGAAATCGAAACGCAACAAGGCATGGGTGCGCCAGCTCGACAAGCATAAATGTATTTTTGTGCATATACCCAAAACAGCAGGAATTTCTGTATCCGTATCACTGCTGGGTGAAAGTATCGGCAACATGTCGGCAATGTATTACAGGGCATTGTTTGGAAAAGAAGATTTCAGGCTTTATTTCAAATTTGCCTTTGTACGCAATCCCTTTACACGCCTGATTTCGGCATTTGAATTTTTGAAAAAAGGTGGCGGCGGGCACTTGATGTGAATAATGTCAAAGCCGTGCAACCCTATGATACACTGGAAGACTTTGTGCTGCAATATCTCACACCGGACACAGCAAACACCAACCGCTATTTCAGACCGCAGCACAGTTTTGTATGCGATTCTGAAAACCGTGTACTTGTAGATTTTATCGGGCGTTTCGAAAGCCTTCATGATGATTATGAAACGATCAGGCAAAAAACAGGCACCGGCAATCCATTGAAAAAGCTAAATGTAACACAAGCGGATATAAAACCGCCGGAAGAATATTTTGCAAACAAAGAAGTGCTGCGAAAGGTGATAACTATTTATGGCGAAGACTTTAAATTATTTGGATATTCTACAGCAATTTCCGAAATTCAGTAAACAGATTTTTCCCAAAATAATCGAATCACAATACAACCATTCACCATTCAATTGCCTTTTCACGAAACCAAAAAAACGAATCAAAAACCAAATTGATAACTGTATTTATTCAACCAATTTTTCATTACCTAAAACTCTACACTCATGAACCTGAAAGATGAATCTGTTTATTACCTCAAAAGAGTATTCAGAAACAAAAGCCTGAGGCTGAAAAAAGAAAACTATGAAGTATTTGACAAGTACAAATGCATTTTTGTACACATCCCTAAAAATGGCGGTACGTCTATTGGCGTATCACTGTTAGGTACACGCATAGCTCACATGTCGGCTTTAAATTACCAGGCGCTGTTTGGAAAAGAAGTGTTTAAAAAATATTTCAAATTTGGACTTGTCCGAAACCCTTTCAGTAAGCTCGTTTCTGCATATGAGTTCATGCAGGCAGGCGCATATGGACCCGGTAATAAAACAAATGCAAAAAATGTTGACATTATCCGGCAGTACAAAACCCTGGAAGATTTTGTCATGAACTTTCTGACACCCGCTACCGCAAACGCTATTCGCCAGTTCCGACCTCAGTACACTTACCTGTATGATTCCGACCTGAACCTCATGGTGGATTTCGTGGGAAAATTTGAAGAAATAGGAAAAGATTACGAATATATCAGGAGCAAAATAGGCACCGGCGAGCCACTGAAAAAACTCAATGTTACAAAGAGTAAACGACTTCCGTTAACCGCATATTACACGACAGACGCCATGATTCAAAAGGTAGTTTCTATTTATGAAAAGGATTTTGAATTGCTTGGTTATTCGAAAAATCTGAATGATATTTTATAAAAAACAGCATGCTGTCTGTATAAAGAGTTCTCTGTACAGCGCCATTCGTTCGGTTTTAGCCATCTTACGTGGAAAAGCTGGGACGAGATGGTATTTCAAAAATTATCGCCCGTATGGCGCTGTATTGCAGTTTGATGCAACGTGGGTTTTGAAGTTTCTTCTAATCTGAAAATTGCCGCTTACTGTGCTATGTTTTTATGGAGGATATACAACATTCCGTTGTATGCAAATCGATTTCAAAAAAGGTAAACGTGGAAAGTTATATATCCGTAGTCATACCGTGTTACAACAAAGAGTCTTTCGTCGCGGAAGCTTTGGATAGCGTATTGCAGCAAACCTGCGCAGACGCGATCAGGGAAATTATCGTTGTCGACGATGGTTCTACAGACAATACGGCAAAGATAATTTTAGAAAAAGCGTTAGAAAGCAGCCTGATCCGCTATGTCTACCAGCCCAATGCAGGTGTATCGGCAGCTCGCAACAAAGGAATTGAACTGGCTTCCGGTAGCTATATCGCTTTTTTGGATGCCGATGATTTGTGGATGCCAGATAAAATAAAAAAACAGCATGCCGCTGTTGTCAGCCATCCGGGTGCCGGGCTCGTTTACTCCGATCTCTATAAATACGACTATCAGAAAAATAAGCTTAGCCCCGTTCGAGTAATTGCCTACCAGGAAAACGAGCGGAAACTGCTTTTCAAATTTGTGGCAAAAGGAGCGCCCGTAATTCCGTCTACTGTTTTGGTGAAAAAGCTTTGCTTCGAAACAGAAGGATTGTTTGACACAACACTGCATCATGGAGGTGAAGACATAGACATGTGGCTTCGTATTGCCAGACACTATTCATTTCAGCATGTACAGAGGATGCCTCATAAAAAAAAGAGAATTGCAGGACAGCCTTGGCGCCGATACGTATGAAAATGCAAAAGGCTATCGCATTGCGCTCGATAAAATAGAACAACTTGAGCCAGCCGTGGCACCATACCGCCGCAGGCGCGATGCGTTGATACATTACAAAACCGGATTGTATTTCTATAAAAAAGGAGATAATAAAAAAGCATTCCGGGAAGTAAAAGAATCGTTTAAAAAAGACAAAAAGCTGCAAAAGTCATTTGTGCTGTGGTTGGCCATTGCTGCCAGCCAATGGTTTGGGCTCAAACTGCTTCGCACTTATTGAAAATGCATCCATCCGGATCAACCATTTTATTCCGGATCAACCATTTTATACAATGTCCTATGTCGAAACCTGTGTTACCAAATTTCCTGATAGCCGGCGCGGAAAAAGGCGGTACTACCTGGCTGCACGCACAGCTCAGAAAGCATCCTGACATATTTTTGCCTGCTACCAAAGAAGTACAGTTTTTCAATAAATACAATTCCAACTTTGTACCCAATGACTATTTCAGGTATGGATTAGAATGGTATGGGAGGTTTTTCGAAGAACACAACGGACAGCCTGCAACTGGCGAAGCCACACCCATGTACATCTGCGATGCCGAAGCTCCTGAGCGAATCCTGAAAACCCTGCCCGGTGTAAAGATCATTGTGATGCTGCGCAATCCCGTTCAGCGTGCGTACTCTCACTACTGGATGGCAAAACAAAAACATCATACCACGCTTTGTTTCAAAGAAGTTATCGAACAGGAAGAGCCCCGTTTTGTAAAACGAGGATTGTATTATCAGCAATTAAAAACTTATTTCGACCTGTTTCGCCGGGAACAGATTATGGTGCTGTTTTATGAAGAAGTATTCGAACATCCTGCATATTGGCTATCGAAAGTTTGCCGGTTTTTACAGGTAGATGAAAGTTTCTTTGATGATGACCCATCGGTTGGTGAAAAAGTGTTTGAAGCCTCGGCATACAAAAGCCCGTTTCTGCTCAATAAACAACATGAGATAGTACATAGAATGCGCAGAAACAAAACGCTTAGTGGTGTGCTCAACTGGCTGAAGCAAAACGGCATTTCAGATCGTGTAAAAAAGATGAACGCTGTGCAAAAGCAATATGAGCCGATGGCTGCAGGCGAGGCAGCGTTGCTGTGGCAGTATTACCAGGAAGATATGGCAGCTTTGGCATTGTTGTTAAACCGGGAACTGCCTTTTCGGTTCCCATTACCCAAAACAACCTAAAAAGGATGAACACGATTTGTACACATATCATTGCACTTTGCTGTTCACTGTTGCTGTTATCTACATGCATGTCACAAAACCGTGTGCCACAGCGTGGCCGAGGTAAGGCAGTAAGTGAAAGAAATAATGTAAAGGTGACTCATCGCGAAAGCGAAAGCAACGACTACGAAGTGGTTTTTCCTATGAACGAATACCTCGCTACACAAGATACATCGCCTTATCCTGTTTTGGTTGCTGGAAAATTGAAGGATATCAACACGGCTTCTTTTGTGAATGTAATGGATTTCGGCGCTGCCGGCAATGGTGCAAAAGCCGATGATAAGGCGATCGCAAAGGCGTTTGATGCCTGCAGAGATGGCAGCGGTGTATTATTTCCCAAAGGCAAAACCTTTCTCATACACAACCTCATTCGCACACCGCTGAACAAAAACATAACCGTATATGCTTATGATGCCACTTTCATTATGGATAAAGGCACCGGTTACAATGCCATAGCTTTTGAAGGTGCAGCCAATGCATATAACAACCAAGTTATCTGGCTGGGTGGCACGTTCGACGGAAACAAAAACAACCAAAGCTGGCCCGGTTCGCCCGGTGGAAGCAATGCCTGGACAGTAACACAACCCAATTATGGCCTGCTCACCATACGGGGTGCAAAGTTTGCGTTGGTAAAGGATGTTCACATTACCAATACTGTGTATGACGGCGTTAATTTGTTCGAATGCGAACTCGGCGCAATAGCAGACAGTAAAGGTGACAATGGCGTGAACCTGAACTATGGTAAAATCCGTGATAAATTTAATGAAGGACACCAGTCCACTTACTTCAAGTGTACACGAAGAAACAGCCAGGTCGTTTATTTTATGAACCTGGACTGCAGGGAAGGTTCCATTGGTGTGCAATATTCCACCAACACGGTGAGCGACAGTAGCCTTGCTGTCGTGAATAACTGCAACTTTTATAACCAGGGGCAGGATGCTATACACTTCGAAAGCTGCCGGCGAATATTTATCAACCAATGCACCATTGGTGCCGACAACAATAAAGACTACGAGGCAAAACTGCACATCAGCAATTCCTGTGTGCTGGCGTCTATCAAAAACAGCCGGTTCACCAATGGCAGAATCACATTTGTAAATGCTTCCAACCTGCAACTGGGCATTGTAGAAAATTGTCAGTTTGCATCTTCTATTCCGGCGGGCGATGCCAGGCAATTGCGAAATTTTGTTCAGAATGCTACCCATATCAAAAACTGTTCGTTTACGGGAATCACCAGGGAAGAACAGGCAACAGCGAAATACATTTCCTCATCTGATTTTAAAAATTTCAAAATTGCCGTTGCTGCAAAAAAAATAGTAAACCAGTGTGTATTCTCCAATGGCGAAACGGCTGTAAACAAAGCTCGCTTTGCACCTTATATCAGCGATTGCACATTTAAAAATATGGGAAGTTCAGCCAGCGAGAATAATAGTTCCAATGAAAATAGATTGTCGAAAGAAACATTGAACAAAATGTTTTCCAGTTCAATAAAAATTGTAGATCAGCGAAAGAAGATGTTAGGCCACATCAGCAGTAGCATGTAACGTGATCAGGGCGCAGAACTGCCTCCGGCAAGAAAGGAGACAGACTGTTGGGAGACTCGTATAAACATAAAGTATGAAAATCAAGTTTCATCACATACTCGCTTTATTTGTAATCACTCTGTTTTTCGATCTTGATTTCGAACTTTCATTCGTTCGGCTCCGCATACTCGATTTTTGCCTTGTTGGTGTAGGTGTGTTGATGATATTGTCGGCCGGCCGCATGAAAACAATGCACAACGGTGCAGCTTTAAGCCTTTATGTTCTTATCATTTATATACTGGTAAATGGTTTATTCAAAGTATCGGCAGCTAGTATCGTAAAGGAGATTATACAACTGATAGAATACATTTTTCTGATGCACCTGATAGCAGAAGCTACGCGCGAGCCGGAAAAGCGAAAAGAGTTTATCAATATATTGTTTTGGGGCACCGGCATCATCGCTTTTTCCAGTATGATGTACAACGTGGCAGGTGGTAAATATGCCAATTACAAAAACCTGGATGCGCCAAAACATAGTTTTGCCTTTTTTGCCCTTCTTGCGGTTATCCGTTTATTCAGCAGTCAAAAAAAGAGTGTATTTCAATTTGGCATTGTGCTGGTCGCATTAATGATGTTGCTGTTGTCGGGCGAAAGAAAAGGATGGGCAGGCTTTTTAGCCGGCAGCGCAGTCTTCACCTTTCTTCAGATCCGATCCAGTAATAGCCTAAAAAATATACGAACCATCACTACCTTTTTTGTGCTGGTAGGTGTAGTGGGGCTCCTTACAGTATTGGTACTCATTGCCATGCCTCAGTTTCATTATCTTGACCGCCAGCTGACTTCTTTATCCGACGTCAGTAATATGTTTTCGGGCAAAAGCAACGACTATGCATCAGGAAGCGACGAAGAGCGTGTGTTTATGCTAAACTTCGGAATCCGCCTTTTTCAGAAATATCCTGTTTCCGGTATTGGAATCGATGAATTTCACACGTATATCGCTCAGGAAACCCATGGACTCATTAAGCACGATGCGCACAACTTTTATTTAAAAATGCTGGTAGAAAACGGAGCTATTGGACTCTCGCTTTTCCTTTTGCCGCTGCTGCTCATTTTTGTAGAATTGTGGAAACTTGCCAAAAACCGCATTCCCCATATTTCACGCGATAGCCGTATCGCTATCGCACTTTTCTTTTTAGGATCCGTTGTCAACCTGTTCCTGGCCGGCAAAGCATTGTCGTGGTTGTATGTGATTCTTCCCTGTGGTTTGATATTAGGCATCAACAGAGAATTGCTGTTTCATAAACCCATTAAAGATTTAAGACAATGAAAGAATCAACCAGAGAGCGTATTCCCGGTTTTCTCAAGTCTATCTACCGCTTTGCGGTGGTGCTTGCCCGTTACCCGCTGTCGCGATTTCGTGCGCTTCCCAACTTTATCATTATCGGGGTGCAAAAGGGCGGCACGTCTACCTTATTCGAATTACTGAAACAGCATCCGCTTATCAAAACGTCTGTGTTTAAAGAAGTGCATTACTACGATTTTCAATATAGCAAAGGAAAAAGCTGGTATCGCAGTTTTTTTCCTTTGTTTAAGAAAAGAAAAGACATCGTATACGGCGAGGCATCGCCTTACTATTTTTTTCATCCCTCCGTACCCGAAAGAATTTATAAAGATAATCCTGATATAAAACTCATCCTGCTGCTGCGCGACCCGGCTGTGAGAGCTTACTCCCACTACCAGATGGAAAAACGAAAAGGTAGGGAAAAACTGCCTTCTTTTGAAGAAGCGATTTCGAAAGAAACCGAACGGATGCAAACAGGCGCAGAAGCTCTTGCGCAAGGAAAAAATCATCTCAATCATCATGTTTACAGCTATGTGGCCCGGGGATGCTATGATGAACAAATGAAACGATGGCTGCACTATTTTGCACCCCACCAGATCCTGTTGTTGAAGAGTGAAGACTTTTTTGCATCTCCGCACCTGATTCTCGAAAAAATCTACCGCTTTCTAAACGTGCCGGTTATTTTTCCAAATAATCTCCTTGCCAAAAACCAGGGCTCCTACCATCCGCTCGATAGTGAAACAATAGAGAGATTGCGCGATTATTACCAGCCCCACAATACAGAGTTGTCGCGGTTGGTAGGCGAAGAGTTTCAATGGACCTGATTGTTATTCATAATTCCGTTTCATCACCATCACATGCCAGCAAACACACCTCTCAAAGTATTGTACATCGTAAGCGTAAATGCGCCCACTTCTGTGCCGCTCGAAGCTGCAGGTAAAATTGCTGAGTTGTGTGCCGCTCATAATATTTCGTTCTATACAGCCGCTTATTATGAACAGCCGGACCCGGCATTGAAAACTGATTTTGTACAAGATCTTATTGAACTCAATTGTACAAAAAGCTATCACTTGTCCAGCATCAGGAATTTTTATCGCCTCATCCGCAAAATCCAGCCACACATTATCCATGTGCATCATGGAGTGTCAGCATTTCAGGGTGCATTGCTGGCAAAGGTGGCAGGTGTGGGTTGTGTATTCAAAACAGAACACAACGATCATAAATTTTACAAATGGTACCAGAAAATACTCACCGTTCCCGTCTTTATGCTCACCGACCGGATTATCTGCAATTCCAACAGCACAAGGTTGTCTTACTACCCGTGGGAAAAGATGATCGCGTACAGCAAAAGTATTTATGTATACAATGGCATCGACATTTCAGACATTGCCGCGTCGGCAACAGAAGTCAACAGAACCATTGCAAGAAAGCAACTTTGTTTGAACGACAATGACATCCTGTTTGTGAGTGTAGGCAGACTTATACAGCAAAAAAATTACCAGCGGCTTATCACGGCTATGGCCAATGCCTGCAAAATAAATAAGCATATAAAGCTTTTGATTGTAGGTGGCGGAAGTGGTGAAGCACAACTGAGAATGCTGGTAAAACAATACGGAGTGGAGCAGCATATCTTTCTTGCCGGCACTGTGCAGCGCGGGCAGGTATACCGGTTTGTGAGCGCTGCCGATTTCTTTATCATTCCTTCCTTGTGGGAGGGATTCTGCAACTCGCTAGTAGAGGCAATGGCAGCCGGCAAGCCGGTACTTACATCGGGCATCGATACGCTGAGGGAAGTGGCTGGCGATGTGGCGGTTGCTTTTTTCAACCCAAAATCTGTGACTTATATGCAAGACGCCATTTGCAAAGCGGCATTGATGCCACAAGAAGAAAGAGAACGCTTTGCGAGGGCTGCCAAAACAAGGGCGCTGGAGATGTTTACACTTCAAAAAACAGCCGAAAGCTATATTCACGAATATCTCAAAACCGACACGTGTCATGAAAAGTAAAAAGATTGTTTATATAGCCGGCTACAGCCGAAGCGGCTCTACAATTCTTGACATCATTCTGTCCAGCCATCCTGCTATTTTCGGCACCGGCGAACTTGCTTACCTGTTCGACGACTGGTTGCAGCAGGACAGGCTATGCACCTGCGGCGAACCTTATGGAAACTGCCGTTTCTGGAAACAGTTTGCCTTGCCCGCCGGCATGGATATGGAAACCGCAAAATCGGTTGTGAGAAAGGTAGAAAGCAGGTCTTCTTTAAAAGCTTTGGTCAACGGTCAGCTTCCCGAAGACATCATTGAAAAGTATAAACAAATTCAAATATCGCTATACAGCTATATCGCCGGCACATCACAAAAAGATATCATCATTGATTCTTCAAAAACATCGAGAGACATGGCAGGACGCTTTTATGCCTTGCACAGGTACACTGATTTTGATGTTTATGTTATTCACCTGGTGAAAAATGGCGTGAGCGTGGTGGAATCGTATGTAAAAAAAGGAAGAAACTGGGCCTTGGAAGGCTATGGAAAAAACGACAGGTTTGTAGCTGCCCGCTCATCTATGGGATGGTACCTGGCAAACTCGATTGCTCGAAAGCTGGGTGCAAAATTGCCCCGCACACATGTATTGCAAATCAATTATGAAGAACTGGTGTCGCAACCCGAAACCGTATTGCAATCCATCGGATCTATGCTGGAATTAGATATGTCGGGCGTCATGGAGAATATACAAAGTAACGTTGCTTTTCATCCGCAGCATAATGTGGGAGGCAACAGGCTTCGCCTTGAAAAAGAAGTCAGGTTTGCCAAAACAAATGGCTTTAAAAAATCCGGGCTTTCACTGTATCACCGGTTTATTTTTAAAGCCATCGCAGGAAGGCTGCACAAGCAATTTGGCTACTAAGCTCAGGCAATATGCTTATTAAACATGTCGTTTTTTGAATGACCAAGGCATTTTTCTATCAGTTCCAGGTAGGCGGGAATCACTTTTCTTTCATCAAAATTTTCTGACATCAGCCTCGATGCAATACTGAATTGCTGTTTGTCTTTATCACTCATCAGTATATATTTTTCACAGGCATCGACCAATGCATCTGTATCTTTTACAGGCACCAAAAATCCGTTTACCCCATCCTGAACTACTTCCCTGCATCCCACGGTATTGGTGGTAATGATAGGACGCGACATGGCAGCTGATTCTATCAGCGATTTGGGAATGCCTTCGCAATAGAACGACGGGTAAACAATAATGTGGGCTTCGCTGATTTCTTTTTTGATGCAATCCGAAACGCCAAGATATTCTACACTGCCTTCCCGGTTCCATCCCTCTACTTCCTCGCGGCTGATGGCGAGTTTGTCGCATTCAAAAGGACCAGCGAGTTTGAACACCGTATTGGGATATTTTTTTCGTATGATGCGGGCTGCATTTACATAATACTCCACGCCCTTGGCGCGCGACAGCCGGGCAAACATCAGGAATACTATTTTATCGTTGTTTGGCATTGCATAATATTCCGATTTGTATTCATTGAGGTTCACGCCCGAGCCAGGAACTACCATCGATTTGCCAAACTGCGTAATTCTTTTGTTCAGAAAAAAGTTCAGGTCATCATGGTTCTGAAACAATACTTTATGACTGTTTCTCAATGAAAGCCTGTACAAGACAGTTACAATTCTGCTGATCAGGGTTCTGTCGCCCGAAAAAGGACCGGCAAGCCCTGTGATGGTTGGCAGATAGGGAATGTGCAACAGCGACGCGCACAGGCTTGCATATACCAGCGGCTTGGCAGTATAGTGCAGCGCGCATCTGATGTGCTCTTGTCGGTATATTTTTATGAGGTCGAACAATAGTTTCAGATCGGAAACAGGGTTGATGCCAGCGCGTTCCATATTGTTGAGCGGTATGAAATGCCAGCCTTCTTTTTCCAGTTTTTCGGCATATCTGTCTGGCGAAGCCATGAGCACAGGTTCGTAGCCTGCCTGCTTGATGGCATTTGCCAAACCCCGCCTGAAATTGTAAATATTCCAGGCAATATTTGTAACGATTGCAATTTTGGGTGTCGATTCCATTGGTATTGGTTTAGAAAATTGATGATAGTTTATTTTATGGATGGTTGAATAAAGCCAGTTTCGTTGACTAACACTGATGCACGATATATGTTTTATCGTATAAGCGGGATGGTTTGGAACACCGAAGTATCCATTCAGCAGTACTGAATAAAAAGCATGGAAATCAGGGCTGCAGAAAGTTTGTAATACGCTGAATACCTTGCGGTAAATCCGGTTTTTTTGTTTATTGTAAGTTTATGTTTTTCGCTACTTAACTGAAATCTATTAGGGCTGCAATTTCAAAATTGTTCGGGTTAGTGCCAGGTCATTAGGTTATTCACTAAAGCATATCGTTTCTTATCCAGGTTCTAATTATACCAAATTAAAATTAATAATAGAAGCAAACAAATTTTTGTTTGGTATTTCTCTGTTTTCTTTAAAATTTAAGTTTGGCAGACAACAGTGCAGAATTATTCATTAAACTTTTTGATTTATCCTAAAACCTGCTTACTTTAGTAGTCATAAACTGATAGGCAATAGTATAGTTTTCAACCTTGACAGAAACCAGGAGCCATTTGAACATTCGCGTAGAAGATTCTGATTATTTTCTTTAATTATAGCCCCCTTAAATATTCTTTCATGAACAACCTCATGAAGACGTATGTTTCCCTTAACAGGTTGGCATTCATCAACTATTCTACTATAGTTGTGGCCGCGTTGGCTGGTGGCATGTCTACAGGCATACTTGTTTCCACAATCTTCGCCTTTTTTCTCACATTTCACGTAGTTGCCATTGTATTGGCAATGAGTCCTGCAGCCAGCCGTGCGCATCAAAAGCGAAGTGCCTTTGGTCGCGGGCGCATACTGATTGTTATGATGAGCGCCGGCTCGCTGGTGCTGGGTAGCAGCTATATAGAAAGCACCGCACTGTTGCCGGTTCTTCTTTTTTTACTCGCTTTATGGAGCACCTTGTTGTTGTGCCTGCGAAAGTTTTGCAATGAGGTCACTTCCGTGCTTGATTCCCTGTTGGGCCGTCATCATTATATTGGCATTATCGGCACCAATAAAATCAGTCTCCAAATGGCCGATCACCTGAGACACAAAAAAAAGTCTTCGCTCATCCGGTATATCAACAACTACGAAGATGCATTGCAGCAGAAGACAGTGCCAGACGAAGTTTCCGCTTATTCGCTCATTGATTTTGCAAAAGAAAAAGGAGAAAAGGAACTCTATATTACTGCACCTGTACAGCAGGCTGCACAGGTGAGAAAGTGCATACAGGAAGCCGATAAGCTCTGTATCCGTGTCAGCATCATTGTTCCAAAAGCACAGCCTAAAACATCATCCTCTCATCATATCAGGTACATCAACGGAACACCTGTGTGGAAGCGTTACAATGAACCCTTGCTTCGTACTTTTAACCGTATAGCCAAACGTGTGTTCGATCTTTTCGTCAGCGGGCTGGTCATCCTGTTTCTCTTATCGTGGCTCATTCCGCTGCTGGCTGTTGTCATCAGGCTCGATAGCAAAGGACCTGTTTTCTTCCGGCAGTTGCGCTCCGGCAGAGACAACCGCCCGTTTGATTGCCTCAAATTCCGCAGTATGCGGGCCAATAACGAATGCGATAGCAAACAGGCAAGTTCATGCGACAGCCGCATAACAAAGGTGGGCGCTTTTCTGCGCAAAACAAGCCTCGACGAGTTTCCTCAGTTTATCAATGTTTGGAAAGGCGATATGAGTCTCGTGGGCCCTCGTCCGCACATGTTGCGTCATACCGAAGAATACAGCAAACTCATCAGGCATTACATGGGCAGGCTGTATCTGAAACCCGGTATAACAGGGCTGGCGCAGGTGAACGGCTACAGGGGCGAAACCCTGAACCTCAGGTTGATGGCAATGCGGGTAAAGTATGATATAAAATACATGGAAAACTGGTCTCTCTGGCTAGACATAAAAATCATGATACTTACTCTCCGGAATATCATTGCCGGAGATGAAAATGCTTTCTGAGATAAACTTAGCAATTTTAAACAACCCCAACTATGAAAAATGTACTCGTAACAGGTGCCGCAGGTTTTATAGGTTCTCATGTAGTGAAACAATTACTGAACGCAGGATACAACGTAACCGGTCTTGATAACCTCAATGATTACTACGATGTGAGTTTGAAACTGGCCCGGCTGCAGGAAACCGGAATCGACAATGCCGATACATATAATTGTCCTGTGCAAAGCAGGTCGCACGATCATTACCGCTTTGTGAAGCTGGAGCTAAACGATAAACCAAATATTCTCGCTTTGTTCCGGGAACAGCGATTTGAATACATTATTCACCTGGCTGCGCAGGCCGGCGTGCGGTATTCACTGTCCAATCCTGATGCTTATATCGATAGCAATATCTACGGATTTTTAAACATTCTGGAAGGTTGCCGCTTTTTCCCGGTAAAGCACCTGATTTATGCTTCTTCCAGTTCTGTATACGGTGCCAATACGGAGATTCCTTTTCGCGAGTCAGATTGTGTAGACAACCCTATTTCTTTGTATGCCGCTACCAAAAAGGCAAATGAACTGTTTGCGCATACCTATTCTCATCTCTTTTCCATACCCTGCACCGGTCTTCGCTTTTTTACGGTGTATGGACCATGGGGAAGACCTGATATGGCGTATTATCTCTTCACCAAAAATATACTGGAAGGCAATCCTATCGCGGTGTATAATAATGGCGACATGATGAGGGATTTTACATTTGTAGACGATATTTCAGAGTCTATCTTTAAGCTTTTGGACTGCATTCCCAATCCCAAAGACTCCAACCTGCCATCGTGCAGTGCCAAAGCACCATGCACCATCTTTAACATTGGTGCCAACAGTCCTGTAAAACTGTTGGATTTTATTAAAGAAATAGAGAACGCTACCGGCAGAGAAGCTCATCTTGAGTTTCATCCTATGCAGCCGGGCGATGTGCCGGTTACCTATGCCGATGTAAGCAAACTGGAACACGCTACGCATTCTTACAGCAAGATCTCCATCAGCGAAGGCATACCCCGCTTTGTAGAATGGTACCTGCGTTTTCATCGTATAAAGGATGAGAATATCAGGAAAGAATCTGCACCTGCTATGTTTTCATTTACCTGAATAACCAACCCGTTACAGGCGGGCTTTTTCAAGCTTTGGCACCATCAGTTGTATCACTATCCACGCCAGGAGATAGGCAAAACCGCAGATGATAAAGATAAAATTATAGCCGGCAGTTTTGTTGCCGTTTGCGATAGCTGCATCTAAAAGAGAGCCTATGAGCAGTGGAAACAGCAAGCCACCAACTGCACCCGCCATGCCACCGATGCCTACCACCGAGCTCAGGGCTTTTTTAGGAAACATATCGGTAGCAAGGGTGTAAATATTGGCGCTCCAAGCCTGGTGAGCAGCCGCTGCCAAACTGATGAGTGCCACCGCTACCCACATATCAGATGCGTATTTGGTTAAAATAATGGGCAATACCAGCACAGCGATGATGAGCATAGCCGTTTTGCGGGAACGATTTACCGACCAGCCTCTTTTGATAAAATAAGAAGAGAGGTAGCCGCCGCCTATACTACCTACAGTAGTGGCTGTGTACACAATGACCAAAGGCCATCCCGGTTTTTTGAGATCGAGGTTGAAGGCGCCGCTGAAATAATCGGGCAGCCAAAACAGCATAAACCACCATACAGGATCGGTCAAGAATTTGCCCAGCAAAAATGCCCATGTCTGGCGCAGGGTAAACAGCTTCGCATAGGGAATATGACGAACAACACCGCCCGAGGCGGCTTTGTCTTTCGCTGCTGCTTCCTGTTCATCCAGGTCACTATTGATAAAGCTTAGTTCCTGTGCACTCAACCGCTTCTGCTTTGCAGGAATTTCATAGTAGATATACCACAATACCAGCCAGAAAATACTCAGCGAGCCTGTAACAATAAAGGCTTCCTGCCAGCCATAAGCACCAAGCAGCCAGGGAACCATTATGGGCGCAATCATGGCACCAATGTTGGCACCCGAATTGAAAATGCCGGTAGCCAACGCTCTTTCACTTTTCGGAAACCACTCAGCCACTGTTTTGATCGCCGCCGGGAAGTTTCCCGCTTCGCCCAGTCCTAATCCAATTCTCGCTGCCATAAATCCCGCTGTGTTGCGGGCGGCTGCATGCAGGATGGCTGCCACACTCCACACCAGGATAGATACAGTATATCCCAGCTTGGTGCCCAGCTTGTCGATGAGGCGGCCAAATACCAGCAGTCCAATGGCATAGGAAGCTTGGAATGCCATGATGATCTGGCTATAGTCGGTTTCACTCCAGCCAAATTCTGCAGATAGTGTTGGTTTGAGCAGTCCAATCACCTGCCGGTCAATATAGTTGATGGACGTGGCGAAAAAAAGAAGGGCTACTATCGTCCACCTGTATCTTCCAATGGCTTCTTTCTGCATGTTACAATCGTTTATAGAATACATGTTTCATATGCCATATATTCCTTTGTTATGTGTGCTGCAATGGCTGCGTGTGCAATGAGTGATGTTCCGGGCGCTGGTTGTAAAATCTACTGGCGGCTCTTACTTTCTTTACTATTTCCTGAGCTTCACTTACCGATTGTTGTATGGCGGTAAAGTCTTTATGCTGCAATGCGTTTTTACTGATCACTTTGCTTCCCAACCCAACGGCACAAACGCCGGCTTTAAACCACGCACCCATATTGTCCTCGCTTACTTCCACACCGCCTGTGGGCATAAAAAGCAATCCGGGAAAAATTTCTTTGATAGCGGTGATATAGGCTGGGCCTACAAGGCTGCCGGGAAAAATTTTAACAAGCGTGGCGCCATTATCTTTTGCCATGATAATCTCGGTTGGTGTCAGGCAGCCGGGTATCCAAAGCAAGCCTGCATCGTGCACCGTTTTGGCGATATCGGGTACCACGCCCGGGCACACTATAAATGCAGCGCCAGCGCTTTCAAAGGAGGATGCGTCGGCAATGGTCATCACGGTGCCAATGCCAAGCTGCAAGCCCTGCCATCGTGTTGAAACCATTCGCTGCAAGCTGTGTAAAATTTTGCAGAGCAAGGGTGCCGCGGTTGGTAAACTCAACAGCCCTGATGCCTGTGCTATACAATGCATCAATCACACCTGTGCAGGTCTCTATATCATCGTGATAAAACAAGGGCAAAATGCCTTGTTGCTGAATGAGTAAGCTTATTTCTTCTTTAGTCATGTTGTTGTATCGTTTGTTCCACCATTTGCACGGTTTGCTTCGTAGCATCACCCACTTCGTTCATTTTGCCAATAGCGGCAGCGGCTGCAAAATCTATGATGTGCTGCGGTGGTTGCTGATGGAGTAAGCCATAGATAAGCCCCGCCATAAAGCAATCGCCACTGCCTACTTTATCTTTTATGGAAGGCAGGTTAAATTCTTTAGACATGTATTGCTGCTGTGCATCGTTGAGGGCTGCATAATATTGTATTCCATCGTATTTGTCGAAGCGAAATGTTTGCGCTACCCATTTGCATTTCGGATATTGTTGCATAAGCGACTGCGCGGTAGCCGTAGCATGTTGCAGATAAGCGTCCTTGCTGTTTTTTTCGTGAATGGCAGCATCTGCCGGAATGCCAAGCAATGTATTGGCACTCCAGATGTTGCCCATAATGATGTCGCAGTCTTCAACAAGTGCTGGCATTACGTCTGCCGGTTGTTTGCCATATTGCCAAAGCTTGCTCCGATAGTTTAAATCTACTGATATGGTTATTCCTTTTGTCTTTGCTGCTGTTATCGCTTCTTTACACACGGCTGCCGCCTGCCCGCTCAGGGCCGGACTGATAGCACTGAAATGAAACCAGCCTGCATCTTTCAATACGATGTTCCAATCGATCATGCCCGGCTGTAGCTGGCTGAACGAGGAATGAGCGCGGTCATAAATAACACCTGCATGTTTGAGATCGGCACCTTGCGTAAGGTAATAAATGCCAATGCGGCTGCCCGAAAAATGAATGGGCGAAACATCGATGCCTGCTGACATAAGAACACTGCAAATGTCTTCAGATAAAGTGTTGGCGGGCAAGGCTGTGCAATATTGCACAGGCATCTTCCACCTTGCTAAAGCTGTAGCCACATTGAGTTCGGCACCGCCTACATACACCGGCATTGAAGCCTCATGTATCCATCGCGCGGAGGGCAGTGGTGACATGCGCAGAAGTAATTCGCCAAAACAAAATACCGGTTTCATCATTTGTGTTTATTTGCGGTATGTGGAAAAAGAAAATGATTTAGTAATGTAAAGTGTTTCTTATGCAAGGAAACACGAACCCGGAGTGTCACTGACAACCTGTTGGTTCTTTCCTTTCAATTCCAGCTGCAAGTATGCTTTCAATCTTTACTTATGGTCTTTTACAAAAATCGGTTTCCAACATTTTTCACTGCATCATCGCTATCGTTACAGGCATTTTCACAGCATGAATGTATGTCTTTGTGTCTTTATTTTTTATAAGTATCTGGTAAGACTAAAGGCTCACTAAACCTGGTGGCTTCTCTTTCCATATATTTTGTAAACGTGTTGAGTGATGTAAATTGTTCGTTTGTTTTGCTCCAGCACGCATAAAAGCGGAATCGCAGGGGAATGCCTTCCGTTATGAGCTGCGAAACCAAATGAGTGTCCATCACATCAGAAGCAGACGTTGGAGCTTCGCTAAAAATTGTGGCTGGTGTATGCGACACCACGATCGCCATACCGAGCTCGTCCTTGTTTTCCGATTGCCTGCCATGCGAGAGCAAAACAGCCGCATTGTTTACCCGTATGCTATCGGCTACGTTTTCATAAAAATCAGCAATGCCTATTACCAGTCTGGCACCTGTTGGCGCGCCCCACACGGTGACTTTACTTTCGTAAAAATATTGCCCTCCCCAAATGCTGATATCTTCCGATACCGTAACCGGTTTGTCGCTGATCATCCATTGGTAAGTCATTCTGAAAGCAGCATACAAAGGTCCGTCTGCAAGTTGTGTATAGGTCTCATTCAGGATGTTGTTGCCGCCCAGCCGGATAAGGGTGTCTTTCCCGTTTTCTCGGGTTTGAATGGCTAATGATCCCGCGCCAAGCGACTTTGCCACGTGCAGAATATCCATACCCCAGCCAGAGAAGTTGTGATAGCTGCTGACGGGATTTGCACCTACTGTATCCAGCACCATTCCTGGTATGCGCTTCCCGTAAATGTCTTTTGTATTGCGTGTATCAAAGTAGAGGCGAAACGCCACTTTGTCGTTCTCCCAACCGGGACCTTCGGTGAGAAACAGCGGCAGTGGTTGCTTTGAAAAATCAGTAGGCGGCTGCTGGTAAGGCATCGTGGCAAAGGAAACATTTTTGCCAAAGCTGCTGTCGTTTTTCAGCGGCATCATGCGCACATGGGCGAGTGGTGTTATTGCTGGCGTAGCCATCGCAGCCTGTGTGTATTGCAGGATGAAATTTTTTGTTTCTTTCGGTTTGAATGATGCAAGAAACAAGAGCTGATCCCACTGTTCATCACCATTGCTGTCGAACAACTGATTCGCTACAAGGCTGCCATTAGTGGTTACTGCAATTGAATGGCCGCTTGACTTTTTACCCCATAGTTTTTCCAATTGTGTACGCTGGAGAACAACCAGTTCATTCGGTCTTTCTATAGTGGAAGGATTGCGCACAGAAAACACTGCCCGCTGCGCAGAAGCATTCGATGCAATGATGCCTGTTATCAGCAATAAAAAGAACCGGTAAGCCATATTCATGCGCTTCATCTTGTTGGTTTTAAAAAAAACTGCAAAGCCAGTGCACAGGTGATTACGGGAAAGAAAACAACTGCTTTTTTGTGTGCGTGTTAGGTTTGAAAGCCTTACTAAAGAATGGCAAAAAAAGCTGCATCAATCAGCTATTTCATGCCGGTTATTGGCACGGCATCCATATCGGAATAGGTATAATTTTCTCCTGCCATTCCCCAGATAAAACCATAATTGCTGGTGCCGCAACCGGAATGAATGCTCCACGGCGGCGATACCACCGCTTCATGATTTGCCACCACGATATGCCTTGTTTCCGTTGGCTCACCCATCAGGTGAAACACGCGCTGGCCGGGCTTTACATCAAAATAAAAGTAAGCTTCCATACGGCGGGTATGCGTATGCGCCGGCATCGTGTTCCATACACTTCCTTCACTCAGTAGTGTGAGCCCCATCACCAGCTGGCAGCTTTGCAAACCTTTTTCGTGGATGTAGCGGTAGATGGTGCGTTCGTTACTGGTTTGCAGCGACCCCATCACTGCACTTTCGGCGTTTTCTTTTTTTGCCATCTGCACCGGGAAGGATGCATGCGCCGGAGCTGACAACAAATAAAATAATGCAGGCTGCGCGGCATCTATACTTTCAAACTGCACATCTTTGGTGCCTTTTCCAATGTATAAACAATCGAGTTTGGCAAGCTCGTGTACATTGCCATCTGCATACACTTTTCCTTCTCCGCCTACATTGATAATTCCCAGCTCGCGGCGCTGCAGGAAGAAGTCTGCCCGCAGTTCATCGTCGTTGCCAAGAGCGATGGTTTTGCTTACAGGTTTTGCACCGCCTGTAATCATGCGGTCGTAGTGAGAGTAGGAGAGTTGCAGCGTATCGTCCTGCATCAGGTTTTGGATGAGGAAGGAAGCGCGCAGCTCCCCGGTGTTCATGTTTTTTACTTCTCTGGCGCTATGGCCGAATTGTATATTCATCATTGTATAAGTGACTCGTTATAGAAACACCTGTCATCTTGCCTGCCAGCCGCCATCTACGTTTAGTATGGTGCCATGGATATATGCGGCAGCGCCGGAGCATAAAAAAACAACAGCTCCTTTGCAGTCGTCCGGTGTGCCCCAGCGGCCAGCCGGTATGCGTTCCAGGATGGCTTTGTTGCGCGCTTCGTCTTCACGCAGTGCCTTTGTGTTGCTGGTGTCAATATAGCCCGGCGCAATGCCATTTACATTCACTCCTTTGCCTGCCCATTCGTTGGCAAATGCTTTTACCAAACCTGCCACCGCGCTTTTGCTGGCAGTATAGCCCGGTACGTTGATGCCGCCCTGGTACGACAGCATGGAACAGGTGAAAACTATTTTTCCGCTTCCTTTCGCAATCATGTCTTTGCCAAATTCGCGCGTAAGAATAAACGGCGCATCAAGATTGACAGAAAGTACGGTATCCCAATATTCGTCAGGATGGTCGGCAGCCGGTTTACGCATGATGATGCCTGCATTGTTGATCAAAATATCAACCGGGGAATTTTCTTTTTTTACCTGAATAATAAACTCGTAAAGGCTATCACGATTGCTGATATCTGCTGCATATGCTTTGAATGTCTGACCAGTTTCTCTCACTTTTTTTGCAGTTTCGCCATCGTCCGACAAGTGCCTTGATACACCAATGATATGGACACCTGCTTCTGCAAGACCTACCGCTATTGACTGCCCAATGCCGCGGTCGCAACCCGTAACCAGCGCGGTCTTTCCGGGTACCTGAAATAAGGTTTGTAATGATGTCATGGCAAGAAGATGTTGGTGAACAGTCAGCAATGCTACTGCTATATTTTGGGAGAGAAAAGTAAATAAACTACATGATTTGCGCAAACGTTGCCGAACAGATGGACTGTAAAAAGTTCCATAACGCGTTAGATTGCTGTTTCAATGCGACAAATGAGGAAGCAGAACCTGATAATCCATCTGCATCATTGCAAATGGTGATGTGATGAAGAAAAATGTTCTATCAACTGATTGGATTTTACCTGCTAACTATGTTCTGTACTTACATCAGTATGCAGGCGCAACACACTTCGGAAAGATTGTGAATGAGGATTAGCTTAAAATTTTTCGCAGTGTGCCTGCATTGCGCACCGCATTTCCCTCTCCATCATTATTGAAATATACATACACATCTTTTCCCTGTCTTTCCCATTCACGTATACGGTGTGCCCACCAGTGAAGGTCGGCATCGGGATATGATCCGCCATATAAAAATTGCTGATCGGGACCATGCATGCGCACATATACAAACGGCGCTGTGCTTCGCAATACACAAGGCAATTGGGCGCCACTCATAATGCAATAAGCAGCTTCATACTGCTCCAGCAGCCTGAAAAAAGATTCCTGATGCCAGCCATGATGCCGGAATTCAACTGCTACACGCATCCACTGTGGTATTCGTGATAAAAAATAATGCAGCCGTTTGTAGTCCGGCGCAAAGTTGGGCGATAGCTGCACCAGCAGCACAGCCCGCTTGTTGCCCAGTTCGTGCCAGCAAAGCTGGATGCGCTCTATCCAGCGTTCGGGCTTGTAAAGGCGTTGGTTGTGCGTGAGAAGTCTTGGTGCTTTTACACTTAGCAAAAAGCCGGGCGGAAGCCTCTGTTGCCAGCTTTTAAATGCAGACGTTGCCGGCCAGCGGTAAAAACTGCTGTTTAATTCAACCGTAGAAAATTGCTGCACATACACTCCCAGTCGCTCCCATTGTTTAATGCCGTGTGGATACAATACGCCATGCCAGTGAGCGTAGCTCCAGCCCGATGTACCAATGTGAATGCTCATGCTTTCCTTTCTTGTTTTTGCTGATAAGAAATTCATAAAGGGCAGTTTTGGTGCCGTTTTACACTACAACTCTTTGTTGAGGTGTCTTTTCCTGAACAAAGCGTTTTCACGCATTCATCTTGGCGCATATCAGAAAGAAACTATCTTTAATACTTAATTGTTTTCTATGAATATTGATTTACATCAGTTGACTGTCAATATAAATCTGCACGCACTGCAACCCGATTTTTTAAACCTTGAACTTCATTGTATACTTGCCAAAGATGAAAATACATTCCGGTTTGCCGGCTGTATGGATGAGCCGCAGGAGGGATGAAGAAAAGTTGTACTGCTTTCTTACAGAAAAAGATTTGCTGATACCTGCCGGTAATATACTGGTAAAAGAAAGCTATGAAGTAACGCGTAAGCCAATCTACCCGGTGGTGTCTGACTGTAAAGATTTTCTTACAGCCATCGAAGCGGCAAGGCAATCCAAAGCTGCAAAAGCCATCAGGCATTTCGGAGACAAGGAACTGGAGAAAATAAAAGCAGATTTAGAAAAAGAATTTGATACTGTAGAAACCCATGTGGTGGCAAGCCCCGAATTGAAACATCATTTGTTTGTGGTAGATGATGTTGAAATCTCTGTAGCACCTACCATGGTTTATGTTCGTCTCAAAGCGCCATTTTCCGAACATCACTATCAGTCTGCGCAGCATAATAACCTGGCTGAACAATAAGTGTGATGATCTGAAAAATGTGGTTTCTTTGCTTCTTTTATTACATGAACAAAATCATTCCCATACGCAGCAGGCAGATAACAGTCACCTTTGTGCAACATGCCATCCGGATTGTTAACAACAATGAGCTGTGTGCCTTGCTGGCAAGCGATACGGAAGCTGCCACTGATGAATTGGTACTGGCGCTGAAAGCGGAATACAAAACGATTGTCAGGGCTTCATTCCAGGTATCAGATGCATCGCTTGCCGTTGAAATCTGGGGACATGTTTACGTAGATAAGTTTGCTGATATCATAAAGTCGCTTTCTCCATTTGCCTTTATCGATGGTCTTGCCGATAAAGTATCGCATTTCTGTGATGTGATAGACATTGGCGAAACAGGTCACGACAACAACCGCTTTGTGTGGGATGGACTAGCCCGTTTCAAGTCGGCCATAGCTGTATTATTGCCCACTAAAACGGTCACTCACTCAAACTAATTATACCTGCCTGCATAGCTGTTGCAGGTACAAGATGTCCTTGTTATTATACCATTGATTTACCGGCAACGAAATAGATGTTATGTTCTCCGCGCTTTACTTCAATAAATGATAGCTCTGTTCTATGCCCTTCAAACCCATAAATACCATGGCTATCACAATGAGCCAGCCTGCGATTTGCATCCACAGCGGGTGCCGGTAGTTGCCAACAATTTTTGTCTTCGATGCTGCCACTAATATGACGGCAAGAGCAATGGGTAAAATGAGCCCGTTGATGCCACCCGCAATGATCAGCATCGTAACAGGGTTGCCTATCGCAACATAAATAACAGTGGAAGCCACGATGAAAAGCGACACCACAAGACGCTGATGCTGTTGGATAGCCGGATGCAACGTGATAAAAAATGATACTGATGTATAAGAAGCTCCTACCACAGAGGTAATGGCGGCGCACCACATAACAAAACCAAAAAAGCGGTAACCCAGGTTGCCCGCTGCATACTGAAACGCAGAGCCGGCAGGGTTGCTGCTGTTTAGCACGGCGCCATGCCATACCACGCCCAGCACTGCGAGAAACAGCACAAACCTCATAACTGAGGTAATGAGAATGCCCGTGATAGAACTTTGCGTTACCTGGGGCAAAGCTGATTTTCCGGAAATGCCCGCATCCAGGAGGCGATGAGCACCGGCAAAGGAGATATAACCACCCACCGTTCCGCCCACAAGAGTAATGATAGTGAGCGCATTGGTTTGCAGCGGCACTACTGTCCGGTAAAGCGCTTCGCCAACAGGCGGCTGCGAGGCAAAGGCGATGTAAATGGTTATCAAAATCATCATTATACCCAGCACTTTCGTGAAATTATCCATCAGCCTGCCGGCTTCTTTATACCAGAATATGGCCAATGCAATCACGCAACTAACAACAGCCGCGGAAGAAGTATTCATATTCGATAAAGCATTTAACCCCAAACCACATCCGCCTATATTGCCGATGTTGAATACAAGCCCGCCAAATCCAATAAGGATAGACAACAGAATGCCCAGCCCGGGAAATACAGCATTGGCAATGTCCTGCGCACGTTTTTCGCTCACTGCTACCACGCGCCATATGTTTACCTGTGCACCAATATCTATGAGCAGCGAGATGAGGATCACAAAGCCAAAACTGGCAGACAATTCGGCCGTAAATTTTGCTGTTTGGGTTAAAAATCCCGGGCCAATGGCAGAAGTAGCCATCAAAAACGCAGCGCCAAGTATGGGAGCTTTTTTCTTCATAAAAGATGGAAATGCTTATTGGTTTTGGCGAAGTAAAAATGGCTTTGTCAATGCCTTGCTTTATTATTTTTTGCGTGGTACGCGCGCCATCCGGATGCCTTCATCCTCCAACTTGCGATGAATGGCAGCCGCAAACGCTACCGCATTTTTGCCGTCTCCGTGCAGGCATATGGTATCTGCAACAATCCCGATCTCATTGCCTGATGTAGATGTGACTTTTCCCTCTTTTATCATCTTTACCACCTGCTCCAGCGATTCTTTTTCATCGTCTATCAAGGCATTGGGCTGCGAGCGGGGAGTGAGGCTGCCATCGTTAGCGTACGTGCGGTCGGCAAATACTTCACTGGCTGTGGCAAGCCCCATGAGTGAAGCTTCCCGTATAGAAAAACTGTTGCTGAGCCCAAACAGAATGAGTGTGTTGTCGAAATGGAAAACCGCCTGCGCTATGGCACTGGCTATTCGTGCATCTCTTGCCGACAAATTGTAAAGAGCACCGTGTGGCTTTACATGATACAAAGCTGCCCCACACCCGGCAGCTACCTGTTGCAGGATCTTCAATTGCTCCGTCACCAGTGTATACACTTCTGCAGGCGTGATATTGGGCATTTCTGTTCTGCCAAAATGTTCCCTGTCCAAAAATGACGGATGCGCGCCAATGGCTACGCCTGCATCTTTGGCAAGCATCACCGTTGCGCGCATGGTCTCTTCATTGCCGGCGTGATAGCCGCAGGCAATATTGGCGGATGTGATGTAAGGCATGATGGCACTATCATTTCCTATGCCTTCGCCCATGTCGCAGTTGATATCACAGGACATCATGAGAATATCTTTTGAATGTTGAAGGCAGCCGCATATTGTATGGATAATAAATGCCGGTGCTGCGCCAATAATATTTGCTCTGCACTCTCTGTATCCACGAATGTAAAAGTAAAAAACTGATGAGGATTCATTTGTGCAAGAAGAGGTAAATGTGCCGTGATGATATGCGCTACCCGCGGATAACCGCCTGTAGCCTGATGGTCTGCCATCAGCAGGATTAACTGCCCGCCAGGCAGCAACTGAAGTGTTCCAAAACTAACCGCCGACGACAGCATTTGCGCAGCTTCGTTGGCTGCTAACGTGGGTCCATCCAAACGATAACCCATTCGGTCGGCAAGCGAAGAAATGGTAAATGCAGAGGAGATGAATGACTGTTGACTTTCTTCTGACAGCCAATGCCATTCATTACCTCTTATAACGCTGATTTTGGTAATGCCGTAAGGTAAAAAAGGAACGGCATAAAAGGACAGGAGTTTGCTTGTATGTGTACCTATGTATTGAGACAATTTTCCTGACGGATTTGTAATGCAATGTATCGCCGGTTTGCAAGGCGCGGCCTTCAAAGCCGCCGGCCCCTGCTTTCAGGTTTGTGCTATAGCTGTTGAGCCATTTGGGAAGCTGTAAATCCTGCCATACCGCTATGTAGCATCGGGCACCGTGCACTTGTTTTTTAAATTGTACAACCGTCCCTTTATTGACTACGACAGGTTGATTCATAGGTATTTCCTGATCATCAATCGCCGGGTAAAAATTGGCGCCTGTGATACAGATGATCGTAGCTTCACCAAGCAATATCCGGGCTGCGGGAAAGTGCAGTTCGAGTACCGGCGCATCCGCCCTTTTTCCAAGGAGGCTGTTTGCCAGCCGGGCAGAAAAGGGATCCATTGCGCCACCGGGGTTGATGCCTGCACCCTGGTAGCCAAACCTGCCGCTATCCTGCACCGTATCCAATATGCCAGCCTTAATAATGGTCAAACTCATGCGCTTCGATTGAGTAAAAAGAAACTTCATCGCCCGCCCGGAACAAGGCAGGATATTCCTGTTCTTTATCAAAAAGTTTCACTGGTGTGCGCCCGATGATTTGCCAGCCGCCCGGAGAAGCTAAGGGATAAATCCCTGTTTGCAATCCGGCAATGCCTACACTCCCGGCTTCTGTACGCAGTCTTGGCTCACGTTTGCGCGGTACTGCAATGCGTGAATCAACTTCACCCATATACGGGAAGCCCGGCAGAAAGCCAATCATGTATACATGGTATATCCGCGATGTATGCACATGTATGATTTCCTCAAATGGCAAACCGGTTTGTTTCTCCATTATCGCTGCATCGGCTGCATATGCAGGTGCATAGCAAACAGGAATACTGAGTTTTCGCGCCTGTAGTGGTTCAACAGAAGTGGGTTGTGATAATAAACGTTGCAGCTTGTTTTTCATTACACCAAATGCAGTGCTGCCGCGGGTTTGTGATTTGATGGCTACAACGTCGTAGTAAATGGTAAGTGAACTGTAAGCCGGCACCAGATCTTTTACCCCAAACCATTGTTCCTGCCTGATTGTTTGGTAGAGGTTCATCACTTTTGTATTGAGATGAATATCGATGCTGTTACCAAAATCAACCGTTATGGCTGAATCGCCCAATGGAAATATCGTATACAGATCTGGCGACATAATAGAGGATATGAAATAAAATTTCCACGATTACATTGGCTCTATGTATTGTTATAACCTCATCACTGCACAGGCTTCAGCAAATGAATGTGTTTGATTCATTCCCGGCTTTTCTATAGTTCCTAGTATTCCATGATTTCAATCTTGCGAAAATCCATGGATGGCTGTTCGATTGCAGTGAAATATATCCATCAGTAACCTTGTTATTACCGTTTATAATAAATGGCCTCGCCAACGGATTTGCAGAATCGTAGCGCGGATTTTCAAACGAAAGCACCTGTTCGCCATTGATAAAATGAGCAATCTTTCCATCGCGAACGTCTATTTCCGCAACTACCCATTCATCGCCCGGCAGTGTTCTTTTCACAGAAGGTGGCGTACAATAACTGCTGTTTCGTTTGCCATCTATTTCCACATACATACCCGATGCGCAAATTTCTCCGGATGGACGTTCGTCTTTGCCATTACCGCCCAGCAGGTTGTATTCAAGACATACCGGGAACGGCTGGTCTTTTTGCACTGTTTGCGGTGCCTGGCAGAAATACTGTATGCCTCCGTCGCGAAATCCCCATGAAGGTGCGCCGGGCGTAAGTTCGCCCGTAAAGCGATATTCGACCCTGAGTCGGAAATTGGTAAATTTTTTATCGTAATACAAAGCGCCAAAGCGGTTGTTGAAACTGTCGTATTCGTTGTAGCGCGTACTCAGTATGCCATTCTCCACGCGAAAGGTGTGACCAAAGTTTTCGCCAGGCTGGTAACCGGCAAACTTTGGCGTCCAGTGCTCCATGTTTTTGCCATTAAAAAGCGATGTCCATTGTTTGCCATTGCTTTGCGAAGATTGTTTGCCTGCATGGCAGGAGAAAAGCGCTGGCAACAAAAGAAGCAGGTATAAAAAACGTTTCATATGGTGTAAAAATTTAGGTCGTAAGGTAAGTGAAATACTGTCTCGCCTCGAATAAATTGAATAGGAAACAAATGTATTTCTGTCATGCACAAAAAGTGAAGCTCAGTGATGGGAGAAACGCTTCGCAATAATACTTTTCCTCTCATCTCAGGCAACCACAAAACGCACTCCTGATGCAATGGTTTATGGTAAAAATATCTGTCGTATAAATCCCTTTAAAATTTAATTGAACGTTTCGTATCGTGCTCTTACAGAGTTGAACAATCCATAGCAAATAAGACCTGCGCCAATGGCTGCAAGAATAAAGGTTCCATACGATGCGTTGTCGAGAAACTGAAAAGCTTTGGATGTGTCGCCAGCCTGCGACGAACTTGCATAATAAGCAGCTTTGGCAAACAACCAGCTAATAATGAGCCACACCAGTCCGCGGGCGATGTAGCCGATTTTGCCGGAAGAAAGCAGCAGTTTTCTGAATTTTTCATTCACCGCTTTGTCTACGTGTTTCCGGTATTTTTCTGAAAAGCCATACCATACCTGGTAAATACCCACCGATGCAATGATAATAGCCACAATGCCCACCATCCATTGTCCTAACGGCTTGCTCAGCAACGTACTGACGATGCTTTGCTTGCTGTCGCTGTCGTCATCAGAATCGGTAAAAACCAGCTTTGCGATTACTACAATGAGGGAGCTATAAGTGAGACCACTAAAGAGATATCGTGCTCTTACTGCCAGACCTTTCGCGTCTTTGCCTTTGTTTTGCGAATCGAAAAAGGCCTGCGTAAACCGCCAGATGCAATAGCAAATCAGTCCGCAGGCAATCACCACGAGCATTATATTGCCACCGGTTTGTTTTCCTAAAAAAGAAAACAAACCATGCTTGTCTGTTTTGGAAGGCGACTGCCCAAACAGGCGAAACGCAGCCATAAAAACCATGATGCCAAACATACAATACACCACACTTTTTGCAATCAATCCTGCTCGTGCAAAATGACATTCATTCTTTTCGAAAAATTTTGAAATCGGCATGAGTTGCATAGTTAAATAATTATACCATATTTCAATGCTCTTCTTTCTTTGTGCATCTCTATCTTGTTTGTCGCAATCAAAAACACGTATGATGTTTATGCAAAAAATGGTTTCCTTGTAGACTGTTCCGGGCAGTATTGATCGTTGTTTCATCAACTTTTATTTAATACAAAGCATTATCAAAATGTCCATAACCATCATTGCTTCCGGAGCATACGTTTGCGTAATGCCTTTTCGCATTTGGCAAGCAGTATTGTCGCATTTTCACACCTGAGTCATCAAAGGTTCGTGCGACATTTGTATCTCGTTAAATAATCAGTATGAGAAAATTAATTTTAGGAATGACCGTAACTGCTGACGGTTTTGTTTGCGGACCCAATCATGAGCTCGACTGGTTTATGCGTACAAGAGACCCATCGGTAAAAGAGTGGATTGAAACATCTCTCTGGGACGGCGGCGTTCACATAATGGGGCGGCGCACATTCGAAGTAATGGCTCCTTATTGGGCTACTTCCACTGACCCGCTTGCAGAACCTATGAACCGGCTTCCGAAAGTTGTGTTTTCAAAAACCGGTCTGGTAAAAAAGGAAAATGCTAGCCCCACAAAATGAAACACTTTCTCCATATGCGTCCACGTGGACAGAAGCTCTTGTTGCCACCGATCTCATTGCCGATATAGCCAAACTGAAACAAGTGGAAGGCAAACCTATTTTAGCTCATGGCGGAGCCAGCTTTGCGCAGGAACTGGTGAAGCATGAACTTGTGGATGAGTACAGGTTTTCTGTTCACCCCGTTGTGATAGGAAAAGGAATATCCATTTTTTCTACCATTACTCACCTCATCGACCTGCAATTGCTCAGTTCTGTTGCCTTTGCATCCGGTGCGATTATAAACATTTACGCTGCTAAAAAATAATAAAACAACTGCTACGCAATATGACAGAAAGCCGAACTTGATGATGCAGCCGTTGGCTTTATTTTTTTATGGAGAAGTCATTCATATTTCTATATTCTAACATGCTCTGCCAGCAGCAAGTTTGCTTCTTTAGGGGCACTGCGTGCAAAGCTGCCAGGCCGTGTGTCAAAGAATGACAACAGAAAGATTTAAGGTTAATTTTATTGGTAAGCTTAGAAAAAAAGTGTCGTTTCGCGCTGTGGTTGTCTGCGCTTCTGTCTGTGTTTTAGGAGGGAACCTGATTTTGCAGAGCATTCATAAGTCATTGTGATTCCAATCGTTTATCGGTTGTTATAACGCTGAGTTCCTTACAATGGTATGGTTATAAGACAGCCAGCCAACAAAGCAAACACATGAACGAACATGAAAAAAATATAGTAACTCTGCGCAGCTATCTGCAAAAGATGGTGAGTATTTTGTAATTAGTAAACACTTTTTTTAATTAAAACAATATAATAAAATGAAAATCAATCATTGCTTGCTTATCGGCGCCACTGTCATTCTCACTGCCAGCAGTTGTGTGAGCAGTAAACAGTACAAAACGCTGCAGGCGGACTACAGCACCTTCCAGGGAAAAACAAACGCGCTTGCCAAAGCCAATGATGATTGCCAGAGCACCTTGGCGCTGCCAATGTAAAACTTGCCGGTCTGCAGGATCAGTTGCAGGCAGAACGTGCGCATATGCAGTCTTTGCAGTCTGCATTAGACAAATGTTTGACTTCTACCAGCCAGGGCAATGTAAATATTTCGAAGCTTGTGGATGAAATCAATTCATCTAACCAATACATTCAGCAACTGATCGCTTCCAAAAACAAAAGCGATTCACTGAATATGCTGCTGACCAACAATCTGACGCGCTCTCTAAGCCGCGAAGAAATGAAAGACGTAGATGTGCAGGTGCTGAAAGGCGTGGTGTACATTTCCTTGTCTGACAACATGCTGTACAAATCCGGCAGCTACGAAATCACTGACAAAGCAGGCGAAACCTTATCTAAAATTGCCAAAATCATCAAGGACTACAAAGACTTTGAAGTGCTGATTGAAGGCAATACCGATAATGTGCCCATTTCGCGTCCCAACATCCGCAACAACTGGGATCTGAGTGCACTGCGAGCTTCATCTGTAGTGCAGGCATTGCAAAACAATTATGGTGTAGATCCCAAACGCCTTACCGCAGGCGGACGTGGCGAATATAACCCGATTACCAGCAACGATACCGAAGCCGGCAGAATTAAAAACAGCCGCACGCAAATCATCATTACGCCGAAGCTTGACCAGTTTATGGAGCTGATAAATAAAGCGCCTGAACAGGGAGCACCGGCTACCCAATCAATAGTCGTCATCAGCATTCTCTGTTGTCACACAGCCTAGGCAAATGTATAAAGGTTGTTTGGGATATGTATCGTGTTCCAAACAACCTTTTTTGATATGCGTTCGATGGGTTTGAAAGCGAAGTATTGTTACTTAATTTATCAGTAAGGTTGCCAGCTCAGTGAGCTCCCATCATTGCCTTGAAATAAAATATCTCTCCTTAATTCCGTGCAGTCTGCGCGGGCTTTGTCTATTTTTACGCCAACTATTGCTCACATATATGAAACAACTCTTGCTTCTCTGGCTGTTGCCTGCTGTGCTATGTTGCCAGTTTTCGTGCAAAGCCCCGCAACACGCGGTAACAGCCTCATCGCAAACCGCATCTACTTTCACCAATCCGTTGCTGCCTTCCGGCGCCGATCCGTATAGCTACTATAAAGACGGGTATTATTATTACACCCATACATTGGGCAGTAAAATAGGATTGTGGAAAACAAAGAACCTTGCCAAGCTGAAAGAGGCAGAATACAAAACCATATACACGCCGCCGGAAGGCACAGCGTATTCAAAAGATCTGTGGGCGCCGGAAATCATGTTTCTGGAAGGCAAATGGTATGCTTACTATGCGGCAGATAACGGCGACAACAACCATCACCGCATGTATGTATTGGAAAATGCCTCTCCCGACCCGATGCAGGGTGAGTGGACGTGGAAAGGACAGATAACAGACGACAGCAATAAATGGGCGATAGACGGCGATGTAGCGAAGATAAACGGGCAGCTGTACATGGTATGGTCGGGCTGGCAGGGCGATACCAATGGCGAGCAGGATATTTACATTGCCAGACTAAGCAACCCGTGGACAATAGAGGGACGACGGGTAAAAATATCGAAACCGGAGAACGGTTGGGAATTGTATGGCGACCTGCACGACGATGTGAACCCGCCGCATGTGAGTGTAAACGAAGGACCGCAGTTTCTTACGCACAACAACCGAGTTTTTGTGATCTATTCGGCTTCCGGCTGCTGGACCGATCATTACGCGCTTGGCATGCTATCGCTGCAGGGAAATGATTTGCTCGATTCTGCCGCGTGGACAAAATCGGTGGAGCCTGTGTTTGTGCAATCGCCCGAAAACAGCGTGTATGCGCCCGGGCATAACTCGTTTTTTGTATCGCCGGGCGGCAAGGAAAACTGGATTTTGTATCACGCCAATTCGCACCCGGGCGAAGGTTGCGGCAGCCGGCGCTCGCCACGTATGCAGCCCTTTACCTGGAAGAAAGACGGAACGCCCGACTTTGGCGTGCCGGTAGCGGAAAATAAGGTGTTGCCTTTGCCAAAATAGAGATCCGTTATTTATTGAATCGCAGTTAGAAACAGGAAAACTAACTATCACAAACAGGGGCATAAAATATGGAAATTTTATGCCCCTGTTTTATTTCGTTGTGTAAGCGAATACTGCCGTTAACGATAGTGTTATGATACGAGTGTAAATTCTCCGTCTTTATAAATGATTTGTTGCGAACCATCGGCTAATGTGGCAGTCACCGTTCTGTTGGTTGTGCTGATGATATCGGTATGCACTTTGGGACATTCGTTGTAGCCCATTTCCGCCCATTGTTCCTTCGTTACACCGTCGCCATTTCGCCGGTAAATGTGTCCTTGTAGGCATTGCCCAGCGCAATGTGCGTATTGCCCCAGGTGCCGCCCATGTTTTCATCGAACAATGTAGTTGCCATAAATTGCGTGATGCGCGAATGACGCTTGTCGGTAAGTGAAAATTCGCCTACTTTATCCGCATTTTCCTGCGCGATCATTTCTTTCAGCGCGTCTTCATTTTCGGTGGCGGAAGCAGTGACGACCACGCCAGTTTTCAAAATGCAGCGATACGCCCGAAATCCGTTTGCCGGAATAATACAACGGCTGGTTAAAGGAGATAAACCCTTGTGTGCCGCGCCAGTCGGGCGAGGTAAAGATTTCGAAAGAAGGAATGTTTTTGCCGCCGCCGCTCAGCCATTTGCGATGCTCGCCTATCTGAATGTGCAGGTCCACCTCTTCGCCTTTGATGTGCAGGCGTGTCTATGTGCAGCGCATCAAGTTTGTCTTTAATGCTTTCAATTTCTTTCTGCACCGCTTTCCATTTGGCTACGGGGTCGTCTTCGCGCAGGTAGCAGGCTTCTATGATTTGCTCCCAGTATTCTTCCAGTGACAGCCCGGCTTCGTCTGCCATAGATTGGGTACCATAGAGGCACAGCGACCACGACAGTTTGCCGGCCTGTTCTTTTTCTTCGCGCATTTTCATGTAAGGTGCCCGTGCGCTGTTCATGCGGCTGATTTTTGCCGCAGGCAATCCTTCAAATGCATGGATGTCTGGTTCGGCTATGATGAACAGGATATGGTCTGCCGCTTCTACAATGCCCTGCCAGTAAGGTTTTGCAAAAAAAGTAACCTGTTCGTCGCTGCCGTTTTCCAGTAAAAAACGTGGCAGGCTGTTGCCTTGCGGATATTGTCGGGCTGATAATGGGTAATGCAGGTTGCCGCCGGCAGCATAAATCTTCTCTGGCAATGGCCATGAACAGGTCTTTGCTGCATTCGTGCCCGCCAGAAAAACGGTATCGCCGCGGCGTATGCCATCGCCGTTGTTGAGTGCATATCGTACCATCACCTGTGCATAGTTTGCCAGCAGGTTGTCATCAAGCTTTATCATACGTATCGTAGTTTATCGCTTACGAATGTAGGCAGGATTGGGTAAAGACAAAGTTGTAGAAACAGGATAATGATTAGCGAGAGCAAAAAGAGTTAATTCTGCTGCTTTTCTGTACTTTTCCACCCATGAATACCATATCCATCCGACACATAGTGCCAATGCTTTGTTTTGTTTGTATGATAGTGGGGTGCAGCCATCGTTCGGCTCCGCTGAAATCGGGCGCCGGGGCGTTTGTAAAAGGCGCCGATATAGGCTGGCTGCCGCAAATGGAAGCGACAGGCTATAAATTCTACAACGACAGCGGCAGGGAAGAAGATCTGTTTTCAATTCTCAGGCAACATGGTATCAATACCATTCGTTTGCGTACATGGGTAAACCCATCAGACGACCCCGCAAGCGGGCACAACAGCAAGGAAGAAACGGTAGCAATGGCGTTGCGGGCAAAGAAATGGGGTATGCGTGTTATGATTGATTTTCACTACAGCGATAGCTGGGCAGATCCTGGAAAACAAAAAAAGCCTGCAGCGTGGGAAGGGCATTCGTTCCCGCAATTGCTCAACGATGTGTATAGCTACACGAAGGAGGTAATGCAGTTGCTGAAAAACAGTGGCGTAACGCCTGAATGGGCGCAGGTGGGCAATGAAACTCCCGGTGGTATGATATACCCGGAAGGCAGCGTGGCACACTGGGACAGCCTTGCGCAACTGATTAACAAAGGGTATGACGCGATAAAAGGGGTGAGCCCGGCTACAAAGGTGATTCTGCACCTTGACCAGGGAAATAATAACCTGCGGTTTCGCACCTGGTTCGACAGTGCTACGGCGCACGGTGCACGTTATGATGTAATTGGTCTGTCGTATTACCCTTACTGGCTCACCGGCAACCCCGACTATACGCTGTCTATTGATGACCTCGGTAGCAACCTGAACGATATGGCAGCGCGCTACGGTAAGGAAGTGATGGTGGTGGAAGTGGGTGGCGAAGACACAAAAGTGCAAAACACCTACGACATGCTGATAGCCGTGATGAAGAAAGTGAAAGCGGTGCCCGGTGGGAAAGGCTTAGGCGTAATATACTGGGAGCCGGAAGGTGCACGTAGCTGGAGCAAATATGGCTTGAGTGCCTGGGGTGATGATGGCAAGCCTTCCAAAGCACTGGATGCCTTTTTGGTGCCTTAAATATTGAGCTGGCAGACATTCTTTCGCGGTGTGATTGAAGTTTGTAAAGGAGTAAGCCAGTATAAAAAAGCCATCAGCTAATGGGTTTGAATTACAAATGCTTTAAACCGACTTTCAGGGTATCAGCTGGAGATAAAAATGATGCCTTTCGAGTGTATCATTTGCCGTATAGCTGCCTTTTGATCCTGAAACAATATGGCGAGATGCAGCAAGCCTGATTGTGGGCTCGAAGGATATGTAGTTCTGTAAAACGGCTGAAGAAAGCAAACCCACCTTTACTTGTTGGCATATACCCCGTTAGCACTAAACAAAGGAATGGCTTCCATTGCATTAGTTACCTGGCAGCATTATGCAGATGGCATCTGTTGAGGAGGTGCAGCAGCATAGAAAACAACAGAACCTTGCCTGCCTTGCAGCCTGCCGAACTGAACCGAGATTGTTTGCAAAACAGACCATCTGGTAAAAAAAGCACTTGCACTAAAAAATGGATTGACGCTATTACAATTGAAAATGTATAACATTAAGTGATTGATTGTCAGCAGCGAATTTTTTTTTGATGTAGCGTGTAATAGCATAAATTTACGCGTTGGCAGCAATTTTATCTCACCACCAAATCGTTAGTACTGCATGACTTCTTACGATTATGAATATTATGATGATGTGCTTTCTTTTCTTTCGGGGCAACCTAATAAACATGCGTCAAGAGAAGTTATTGACAACTTCCTATCTGATAAGCACGGAAAATTTGTAGGTGCACTTCTTATCTGCAAAGACCTAATTGATTTTGGACTGATACGATCAAACGTTGACGAAACTCACTATTATCTTAAACCTACTTTTGAAACTTTTATTCAATCAGGCGGTTTTAGTACTAGACACCTTTATCATCAGAAAGCGTTCAAAAAACTGCAACGTAATCATGCGACACAAGGTTGGGATTATGTAGGTATTGAAAAGTTCGATATCAATTTCAATGTATCAAACAACAAGGAGTATCAATATATACTAATTGAAGAACCGATAGTCCACGCTGCATCATCGCACTACTATGAAAACTATTCTACTACAGCAATCAACAACCAATTTAATATTATGGGTGATTATTTCAGCGACATCAAAAATGCTACGATAATTAACAGGTCAACTGTTGAAAATGCTTTCAATAAAATCAAAGAAAATTTTGGAGAGGAAACTGCAGCAGCGCTAGTACAACTTGCTAAAATGGTAGAGCAATCGGGAAATCAAGAAGCTGGAGAAGTGTTCAATGCTTTCACAGAAGAAATCCAAAAACCTCAACCGAAAAAATCTCTTTTAAAATCGTTTTGGAATGGCTTAACAACTATACTTCCTACCATTTCTACAATGACTGGGATAACAGAAAAAGTTATGACCATGATTGGATAAAAAACTGCTGCCAACAAGGGTATTGCCAATAGTTGGGCTGGACGTTGGAGCAATCGGCAGCAAATCATTAATCAGCATCATCCCGGCTTGACGGAATTCTGTTGAGCATAAGAACAAACTTTAAAAAATTGAATTTACATTGAGCTTCTGTTGCCAGGCTGGACGTTAAATGAATACCCAACCATCGGCAATACCTGTTCGTTGTGCGTAAGTGGATTGAAAAATAAATGTTATGAAGATTTTGACAACAGTCCTTTTACTGACTCTTTCATTTAACTCGTTTGGACAAAGCAAAGTAGCAGGACATTATCGTAACAACTTCTTTAGTGACATTCAATTGTATGCCGACAGCACTTTTGAATATAACTGGTATAATGACCTTCATGGTAGTTGGACAAAAGGCACTTGGACGCTAAAAGGTGACACTGTTTACTTTCACATCATGCTAATGTATGACACTTTGAGCATCGCTAAAGCTAATGGTAAGACAGCCGACACACTCATCTTGTCTAAGTATTCAACTCCAAGACGAGTTACACCGCAACAACTCGCAGAAGTGACTATAAATTCAATTGAACAAAGCCGCGGAAGTCTTTCTGATACAATGGCATTTAAATATAATAGGCTTTATGAAATTAAAAACGGCAGACTGGTGACTGACAAGCGCATTGTAATTAGAAGAGGGTCAGAATCCGATCCTTGGTATTTTAAGGTCTACGATTGATCACGCCTACGCACAACAAAAAGTTTGCTGCCATAGCGGGGCGACGAATATTGGCTAAATATCAGTAATTCTATTTATCTTTTCAGCTATATTTGGTCTGACGGAACTATATTGCCGCTCCGGCAGCAAGCCTGATTCGTTACCTGCAAGCTTTTCTCAAGCATTCCTTAATTTCAAGATATGGATACCAAAACTGAACTATATGTCAACGGCTCTCCTGACACGGAGGCAAAAGGCGGAACTACTCCGAGTAAATCTCAGTCGAAATCAAAAGAAATTACCCAAACATTTCTCTGGAAAACTGTCTATTGTTGCTCAAAAAATTAAAGAATTAAATGGGGGCAATGCATGGGATGCAAAAGAGGTCAAAAAAGCAATCGGCATTGGCGACAATAATAAGGCTTACTATTACACAGCATCATCCCGAGACTTCGGAATAACGGCTGGTACAAGTCAAAGTAAAGAAATCTCCTTAACTGAGTTAGGTAGAGAAATTGTTTATGCTCCTGACCCGGCATCTGAACGCAAAAAGAAAATAGAAGCATTTCTAAATATTGACATTTTCAAAAAGGTACTCGATTACTACAAGGGTAGTACACTTCCTGAGATGAAGTACCTAAGTAACACTCTTGAAAATCAATTCAAACTCCATCCTGAGTACCACGAAGAATTTTCACAGCTTTTCAGCGAAAACTGTAAATACTTAGAAATAACAACAGGAAACCCACTTGATGAAGAAAGTGATACAGTTAATGGGGAAAAACAAGCGCCATCAACAATTATAGTCGGAGAGGCAAAAAAGGCGCAAAAGGAAAGCTGAAAGCATTTGTGATTATGCCTTTTGTTGAGAGGCATGAAAATAGACCCAACGGTTTCTTTAAGGAGGTGCTTGACAGTTTATTAATTCCTGCCGGAATTGACGCTGGATTTACAGTTGAGACAGCAAACAAACAAGGATCCGACGTTATTCAATCTACAATAATTAATGACCTTTTAGAAGCCGATTTGGTAATTGCAGATTTAACCGACCATAATCCAAACGTGTTATTTGAGCTTGGCGTACGCATGGCAGTTGATAAGCCTGTAGCCTTGATTAAAACAAAAGATACCGGTAGAATTTTTGATATTGACAACATGCTTAGAGTGAAAGAGTATAATCAAAACCTTTGGAAATCTACTGTTGACAAAGACTTACCAGAATTGGTTGACCATTTCAAGGCTGCTTGGGAAAACAGAAACAGCGACCAGACATACATGAAAATCTTAAGGCGAGAGATTAAGAAACAATCATAAGCCTGCAGGTAACATCGGTTTGGCGTTATGGCGGCTGACCCAACGCAGCATTAGCAGCAGGTTCGCTGTTGTGCTGCATATCCAGCTTGACGTAACGCAGATGGTCAGCAGAATAAAACATCAGCAATTATTTCTATATTGGGCTTCGGTTTTGGGCTGACGGAACACGGAATACCGCCACAACGCCAAGCCGTTAACGTTAGCTGCTACTTTATGAGAAAGTTCCTCCTCATCATCTTGACATTTTTGACTGCGAAAGCTTTTTGTTGCAGTTGTACCTATCAAGGCAACTTCATGCAATTAGCAGGACGGACAGACTTTATTGCTTTAGTCAAAGTCAAATCATTTCCCGACTATGACAGTACAAAAAGCTTGTTGCCGACATGGATGCAGGTGGAAATTATAGAAACTTTGAAGGACAGTCTAAGACGAGTGATATTATTGTTTTTGGACAAGACGGTGTGAATTGTTTAGAATGGCTTAATAAATTTAAAGTCGGCGACACTTTCGTTCTGTCACTCTATGTTAACCAAAGCCGTGACTTGATGACAAACAATCTTCAGGCGTTTAATCTTTCTACCTGTGGTGACTATTGGGCTTCTTATGATAATTCAAACGTTACAGGTGTTATCAACAAAAAGCGGGCAAAGACGTTTACGAAAAAACTCAGCAAGCTTAATGATGCAATTGGGAAAGCAATAGACGATGATGACGAAGGGAAGGAAACAAAGCTGAAAGAGAAAAAGCAGGCTTTGTATGACAGTCTGAAAGGGACGATGAACTACGATTTATTTAAAAAAATATTGGGTGAACACATCCAAAGCAGCAGCTAACATCGGTTTGCTGCTATGCCGGCAGACGGAACGCAACATCAGCTTTTTGTTCGCTATTCAGTAGCAGTTCCATCTTGACCGAACGCAGGTGAAGAGAAGAATATATTTTGTACTTTGGTTTTTCATTCGGCTTCAGTTCCGGTGCGACGAATATAAAATTCCGGCACAGCAACAAGCCGTTTAACGTTGTGTGCAACCTTACTGCAACACTCTAAATATTGACAATTCCCACTGACTTATGGACGAAATAGCTTTACAATTGGCTAATCAAACAATAAATGACTATCAAAAAAATAGACAATATTTATTTGGCAGTTTAGCTTCTACAGTTTCGGATATAACTCAAGCATATCACAAAAAACAGACAGACTTTCAACAAAATTTCGTGGCTACGACAAATGATTTAGTTGTTAAAATTCAAGATATTCATAACAAATCCATAATCAGAAACAAGGACACAAGTTGCGACTTTAATACGTTGTCATTATTTCAAATTGATGAAAAAAGCATAGTTTTCTATTAGCACATTTTTTAAATCCAAATGCTGACCACGGACAAAAGCATCTTTTCTTAAACGTCTTTTTAGACTTGCTAAAAATAAAACGCTTTGGCGATAAAGAGAATTGGATGGTTACTGCTGAAAAAGGTAGAATTGATGTTTTATTAAAAGAGTTCAACCCAAACATTCAGTTGTCGTAATAGAGAATAAATCTAATTACGCAAATGACCAAAATCACCAACTTTATAGATATTGGCATCAAGAAATTTACAAGACAATATCCGAGAGACATTTACCCAAAGAGTATATTCTCAATCCCCCAGAGTGCTATTATCAACTTTTGTATCTATCACCTGAACATTGGAAAATACCAAGTACAAACACACTAACTAAACCTGCTGAATGGGACAACGATTTACCAAAAGAAGTGCCCCTAAAAGCAAAACATTTGTTGTTTAGCAACTTTGTTTGTCAATGGTTAAAAATGTCATTAGAGTTATTGCCAAAAAACAATCACAGAATAAGAGAATATGTCACACAGTATATTGAATATTGGAACTAAAGAAGTTATATGCAAAAAGAACTATTAAATCAAGCAATTGGAATATTTGACACTTCTGAAAAATGGAATGCATTTGTAGAATTAGCAAATCAAAAAGAAACAATGAAGTGGCATTACTTTCAAAAGCTTAAACATCCACTACTAAATTACTTTAATTCAAATCCTATTAAAGGTTGGGTATGTGAGCCATGGGGAAATCAACTATACGACATTCGTTGGTATTTGAAAGACTTTGGAAAGTCATCCTTAGCATTAGCAATTGGTTGGACATTTGAATTTCATTTGCATCTTGAAGACACTACTACATTTGATACAAATAAAATTAATGATTTGCTTAAAACAGACCATTCAATTTTACTTTCATCTTTTGACAGAGTGGACAGGCAATTTGAACACAACACTAAAGCTATGGAAAGTAGAAACTACAGTTTTGGTAGCCCGTATGACTTCAATTTTGACAATTCGCAAATTGATAAACTTGCTTGGTTTGCAGGAAATGAAACGGAGAATTTTGCAAAGCAAATAATTAAAAAAGTTGAACGCTTTAGAAAAGACGAAAATTTGACAAAACTTTTGTACGACCTGAACGCACAAGCTAAAGTGCAGACCCAATAAAGGCTGCACACAACAAGGGTATTGCTGCAAGCGGGGCACGACGTTGTAGCAATCGGCTTTTTGTTCGCTACTCGGCAGGAGTTATCGGCTCGACGAATAAATCCGGGCTTTAAGTTGTTATCTTCATCAATAAAACAAAACCAAACGGCAGTCTGGGGCTGGACGTTATGAAATTCCCCACCTGCAGCAATACCTGTTCGTTGGTGGCAATCTTCCTGAACCGCAATCCAAGAACAACTCATAAATCAAATTCGAAACTGTAGGACAACAAACCTTGTACATTTACCAATTTTTGGTAACTTTAGACAAAAGTTTATAAAAATGAAAAATACATCAATATCGCTTGGGAATTATTTTGACCAGTTTGTAAGTAGCCAAGTATCAGCAGGACGTTATAAAAATGTAAGCGAAGTTGTTCGTGCTGGACTTCGACTTTTAGAAGACGAAGAAAGTAAAGTTATTGCTTTGAGAGCGGCAATTGAGAAAGGGTTAGGCAGTCCACGTGTTGAAAATTTTGACTTCAAAGCAAATCTGAAAAAAATAAAAGAAGATAAAAGAGAAAATGTCTAAAGTAATTTTACGACAAGAAGCCATTGACGATTTAAATAATATTTGGGCTTATACTTATGAGGAATGGTCGGAAAAGCAGGCAGACAAATATTATGCGGCTTTGGAATTTGCTTGCATACAAATTGGAAAGAACCCCGAGCTTGGAAAAGAATATGATGAAATAACTAAGAACTTACTTGGATTAAGAACAGGAAAGCACATAATTTTTTATAAGGTTATAGCTGAAGATGAAATTGAAGTTGTTAGAATATTACACGAAAGAATGGACTTGAAAAACAGGCTATATGAATAAAAACTGCCACCAACAAGGGTATTTGCAATAGCAGGGCGGGACGTTGGAGCAATCGGCTTCAATTCGCTACTAATCATTTGTCCATGCAGGACGTTATCTATTTTGCTTTTAAACTTATTTTGTACATTAGTTTTTCAATCAGCATTTGCTTCGGCGGACGGAACTCGAAAGCCTCTGCCTCTGCCTTTGCAATTCCTGTTCGTTTTGCGTCACCTTTTCTAACGGTTTCTGTTGGACAAAAGTTCCTAATTTTTAACATCATGCAAGTACAAGTAGACATCGGTTTTGACCAATTTGTTCAAATAGCTAAACGGCTTCCGGCGACACAGTGGACAAAACTCAAAAAGGAAGTGGAGACAGCTGTGCAGCCGTCGGACAAAGAGCGGAAAGAATTCAGAAAACTATTATTAAGCGGACCGACATTTTCAAAAAAGCAACTGGAGAATATTGCAGAGACCCGTAAAAAGATTGACGAATGGCGGACTAAATAGCGTTAGTTGACACGACCAATCTGATTGACTATTTCCGAAAGACAGATAAGGCGAATTCTAAGCTTATCGCTTTGTTTGACCAAAAGTATGATTTTTCAATTTCAGCAATTACGCATTATGAAATATATTCAGGTGCGACTTTGGCGCAGTTGCAATTTTGGACAACCATGTTAGCCCGGACAAAAGTGCTTCCTTTTGACCAGATGATTTCACAAGCTGCTGTTTACATTAATGCTATCTTGAAAAGAAAGCGTAAACAGATTGGAATAGCTGACCTTTTTATTGCAGCTACAGCCATTACAACAATTTGCCTTTATCAACACTAAACCGGAAACACTTTGACCGAATTGAAGGACTTACTCTTTTAGACTAAAGCGAACGCACAACAAGTGGTTTGGCAAAATACTGGCGGACGGAAAACGTGTTTTAACTTTTGTATTTCAATTTTAGCCGCATATTCAGCTGGACGGTATAAATTTATCCAGATGCAAATCATCAACTTTTAAATATAAATTTGGCTCATTACGCCGGGTTTGACGGAACACGGAATACCGCTACTGCACAAAGCCTTGTTCGTTGTATGCCATTTTATGCGACTACTTACATTCACAGAACTAACCAACTAAGTTTTGAACATGACTAACATGAAAGAATCTTTTTATTCTGCTTTGCTTCTTACTGCCGTTATGTTTATATACAGTTGTGGCTCAAGTAAAAAAGAGATTAACCTGGACTCTAACCGTGATGTTGTTAGAAAATATCATGAAGTTTGGAGTAACGGACAAGTAACAGAATTAGATAAAATATTAGCACCAGAATTTGTTTGCCACTTTATAAATGGAATTGAGTGGAAAGGAATTGACGGTGCAAAAAGCGAAATTACAAGTCATAGAAAATCATTTCCAGACTGGAAGGAAGAAATTGTTGATATGATAAGTGAAGGCGACAAGGTGGTCACAAGATATAAATCGACAGGCACTCACCAGGGAACATTTAATGGAATGGACTCAACCGGAAAAAAAGTTACTATTTATGAAACTTCTATTTACAGAATAGCGAACGGTAAATTAGCGGAGCAATGGGGTTTTCCAGACGCATTAAGTTTAAACAATCAATTAGAAGCTAAAAAGCAATAACTGCCAAAAAGAAAAACGGCATACAACAAGGCTATTGCCAATAGTTGGGCGGGAGGTTGGAGCAATTGGCAGCATATTATTAATCAGCTTCATCCCGGCATAACGGAATTCTGTTGAACATAAAACAAACTTTCAAAAATTGTATCGAAATTGAGATTCTGTTGCCAGGCTGAACGTTATAAAATATCTCACCTTCGCCAATGCCTGTTCGTTGGCTGCAACTGCCTTTTGTTGGCAACAAAATTTAAAATAGGTAATTCTTTTTTGACCATTTGAACATTCATAAATGAAAAAAGTCGGTATCATCGGAGGTTCAGGATTTATTGGAAGCTATATCACTAAAAAGTTTTTAGAGGAAGGATACAATGTAAAAGTTTCAACGACCGACATTACCAAAAGAGATAAATACGAGCATTTGTTGAGCATGGAAAATGCTGACCATTTGGAAGTAGTACAATTGGATGTTGAAAATACATTTGAATTAACCAATTTTTTGCGGGGCTGTGAAATCATCATTCACGGAGGAACGCCGGCAAAACTGGAAGCTGAAGACCCGCAAAAAGAGATTTTTGACCCGACCATTAAGGGAACCCAAAATTTATTGACAACGATTCAACAAACACCCGGTATTCATAAAGTGGTATTGATTGCTTCGGTGGCTGCTTACAATACCAATTTCCCACTGCCGCCCCAAACCAAAACAGAAGAAGACCCAATCAATGAAGAAGATGTGCCGTTCATGAGCGAAGACAGCATTCCGTATGCAAAAGCTAAGTTCATCGCTAATCAAACGGTTAAACAGTTTATACAGGACAACCAAAACTTAAGTTTTGAAATTGTTTCGGTTTCACCGGTGAGTGTAATGGGAAAGTCATTGTCTCAAAGGCAGGATTCAGGCTCTACGGGATTGCAGTTTCTTTTAAAAAACAGGATTGCCCCGAATCCATTTATTCAAATGTTCTATGACAACGACATTTACTTTGCAATAGTAGATGTGGAAGATGTTGCTGATGCAATTTACCGGGCTGCAACCATTAATGGCATTCACGGAAAAAATTATTTGTTATCCAGTGAGAGTTACCGGGTGTCCGACATTACTTTATTGCTAAACTGCCAAAGCCCGGTTGGAAATCCCATAATTGTTTATAGTAATGATTTGGCACAGAAAGACCTGCACCTGGTCTTCAAGCCTGCCAGTGTTCCTCTACTTAATTATTCTTCTTAAGTCTGTAAACAAACGGCATCAGGCAACATGAGTATTTGCAAAAGCCGGCTAGTTGAAACCAGTTTCAACCGTTGTTTTTCTATGCAGCAGCATATCCAGCCGGACATTATATTTAGTTAACTGATAATCATCGTCTTTTAAGTATACATTTGGTTTCCGTACACCGGGGCTTTACGGAATTCTACGACCTGTACTTTGCCTAGCTCTGCCCGATAAATGAAACATTATTTCGATTGCTCAACTGTGCAAAATCTAAATCTGTAAGACTTAATACATGACGACAACTGCTGCAAAAAACAGAATTGTATCTCTCGACCTTTTAAAAGGTATCGTGATGGTCTTAATGGCACTTGATCATACAAAAGATTTCTTTTATAAAGCGCCAACTTTATTGGATCTCACGAATCCAGACAACGCAACCGTTGGTGGATATTTCACCCGCTGGATAACTCATTTTTGTGCACCTACATTTTGCCTGCTGGCCGGAGTTTCCGCTTTTATGATCGGGATGAAGAAATCAAAGAAATATATTTCCATTTTTCTCCTGAAACGTGGTTTGTGGTTAGTTTTTCTCGAACGGACGGTTATCGGGTTTGCATGGTATTTCGATATAGGCTTTCATAATAACGACTTCGCTGTTATTTGGTCGTTAGGCGTGTGTATGATTGTTTTAGCCGCTATTATCTGGATGCCCAAAAACTGGATCCTGATATTTTCCTTGCTCTTGATTGGTGGCCATAATTTGCTCGACAATGTTCATTTCGAAGGAAGTATTCTTTGGAGTATGTTACATGAGTTCAACTCATTTGAAATAGTTGACGGCTATCATATAACTATTGTTTACCCTGTTATCCCATGGATCGGGGTGATGTCTTTAGGTTATTATTTCGGCAACTTTTATACTAAAACAGTGGAGGCCTCTGCGAGAAAAAAAATGTTTAATCAAATTGGATTGGCCGCTATTGCTGGCTTCTTTATTTTGAGATTTACAAACACATACGGCAATTTGACGCACTGGCAATCTTATGACACAACTATAAAAACAATCATGTCGTTCCTGAATGTAACCAAATATCCACCATCGCTGTTGTATTTGCTCGTTACTTTGGGTGGTACGTTTATCTTCCTGGCAAACGCTGAACAATTGAAAGGAAAGGTAGTAGACTTTTTTGCCGTATTTGGCCGGGTTCCGTTCTTCTTCTACATCATTCATTTGTACGCTATTCATATTCTTGCAACCATTTTGGCAGAAATAAGTGGCTATGGATGGAGAATTATGGTACAAGAAAATTTTGATCCTGATCTGAAAGGGTTCGGTTATAGCTTACCGATTGTTAGTTTAATCTGGATGGGTATTGTATTAACACTCTTCCCTTTGTGTAAAAAATTCGACATTTATAAACATAATAATAAGGAAAAGTGGTGGTTGAGTTATTTGTAAAATAATCATGCAACCAAAAGGGTATCAGCAAGAAAGAGCTTGGCAAAATACGGGCAGACCGAAGCTGTGTTTCAATTGTTCTTTTCTGTTTAGCCGCATATCCTGCATGACAGTTTAAATTTAGCCTAGTGCGAATCATCACTATTAATTATACATTTGGATTCAGTACGCCGGGCTTGAAGGAATTTTATTACCCCTACTTCGCAAAGCCCTGTTCGTTGGCTGTTACTCGATGCGAACTATTTACATTTTTATTTGCCATACTTCATCAAACAATTCAAAAATCAAACAATGAAAAAGACATTATCTTTCTTCCTGGTTGTTACTTGTGCTTCTTTCTTTTTTTTGACAAGTGGCTGCAATAGTTCTACCGATAACCTAACAACAGAAAGTACGGACTCAACTATGCAAATGATTAATCACCCTGACATGGCAAAAGTAAAAACTGAGATACAGGCAATCGGATCCAAATGGGCAGATGCAGAAAATGCCCGGGATGCCAGAACTGTTGCAGATTTCTTTGCTGATGATGCAATCAGATTAGTAAACGGAATGCCTATGATTTCCGGCAAGGCAAACATATTAAAGAGCCTTGAAGATGAGTTGGCAAACACCCCTGAAGGCACAACACTTTCAACTGAAACACTTGATGTATTCGGAAACGAAAAAGATGTTGTTGAAGTCGGAAGGTTGATTTTAAAAGACTCTACAGGAAAGACTTTTTATACCGGAAAATATATGACTTATTGGCAAAAACGCGATGGAAAATACCTGGCAGTGCGGGACATGACAAACGATGATGAAAAATCTAATTAATGCCATCATGAGAAACATTTCATTCACGATGAAGTTGCTTTTTGTTCTTTTCATTTCAACGAATGCTTTTGGGCAAACAGACAGTATTGTTTTAAGAGATGTAAAATGGGACAACGCTTCACCTGCCAGCTCAACCGAACTTTTTATACCTTCCGGAAATTCGCTGATAGCTGGTGTAATGTATAGTGCAAATGGATTGCAAAAACATCCTACCTTATTGCTTTTACATGGTTATCCAGGCAATGAACGCAATCTTGATTTGGCACAGGTTGTAAGAAGTCGTGGATGGAATGTGATTTATTTCGATTATCGTGGCTCGTGGGGAAGCGGGGGACAATTTAGTTTTAAAAACTGTGTGGAAGATGTAGTAAACGTTGTTACGTTTTGCAATAAGTACCAGGACTCTCTAAAAATTGACACGTCGAACATTGTTCTCTTCGGACACAGTATGGGGGGATGGGTTTGCCTTAAAGCACTACAAGAGTTACCAGCCATCAAAAAAGGATTTGCCGTATCAACGTGGAATATTGGTGATGATTATAAAAATGTAACATCAGAAAAAGAAATGCTCCGCTTAGCCAACGACCCCAATACGGGCGGAAAGTATTTTGTATTAAACACTTCGCTGAAAGATTTATATACTCCTGTTATACGAAATCAAACCTATTTCAATTTGTTGAACGATGGAAAATCGTTAGCTGGTAAACAAATAATAATGATTGATGAACACCAGGGAAATAAACAATTAGCAGGTAAAATGAAAGAGACTAACAGGTCTTATTTTGAGTATGAAGTTTGGCAAACCGACCATCCATTTACTAATAAAAGAGTATCCTTGATAAATAAAGTTCTTCAGTTTCTTGAAAGATAAAATAAGGTTTGGGAAAATACGGACGCGGAAGTCGTGGATCAAATTTTGGGTGCTCAATTTGCTGCATAGTAAGATGGATGTAATGAAGTTATTTTCGTACAAAACATCAACATTAAACTATACATTTAGCATCAGTACGCCGGACTTGTCAGAATTGTTGACTCAACCTTCGCCAAGCCCTGTTCGTAGTGCGTCTTGCAATGGAAGATTCAGATTGCTCATTAACTAAAAATAAATGGCAGACCATACCAACGAAGAACATAAGATTCTCCGGCAAAACCTACCTTTAACAATCCTTCTGACGAAATAAAACCTACTCATGAAACGGAGACTTTTAGCCCAGTTGTAGAAACTAAAACTATGGAAGTACACCATCCACACCACGTAACGCACAAAAAAAATGGTGGCGTATGCCTTCGTTAATTTTCAATGCTCTTCTAGGCAGTGTTTCCTGGGTTGGTGGCAGAAAATTTAAGAGTGTACAGGGTTGCAGAACCAAGCCATCTGGCTGGATAGCTTGAAGAAATAACATAGCAAAACATAAACATCAAGAAAATGAAAAGACCCTTTGTAATTTTTTTGCTTATTGTAACGACTTTTTATTTTTCGTGCGCATCCGATGAAAGTAAAATCAGCATCGTAAATAAAAGAAGCTTAACCGGCACCTGGAAATTGATTGCTTATGCTGACTTTGACACACTCACCAAGAAATGGAAAAATCCGTATGGCGACCATCCGAAGGGTTATTTTACCTATACCAGTAGCGGTATCGTTAACATTAATGGTTCGGCAGAAAAACCCTTAGTTGTTTCTCTTGATTCTGAATACATCAAACCTTTTACATTAGGAACCATACTCGACAATGCATTTGGCTATTTTGGTACCTATAGCATCGACAGCGTTCATTCGGTTGTAACACATCATGTAAAGGGTGGTTCTGTTATCAATTATATTGGCACCGACCAACATCGCCAATTCATCTTAAAAGGAGACACTTTGCTTATAGGTGATCCCACGTTTGAAGTGGGAAAAAGAGTTTTGATAAGAGAAGAGTAAAAGCCCTGCCACAAAGGTTGGCTATTGTGAAAGCGCGGCTCGACGGAAGCAAAATCGGCGGTTCCGCATTTGCAGGATACGCCACTTCGGGGCTTGACGAATAAAGCTTAGCTTCCATATTTTCAATGCAACATTATTAAAAACGTAGCAGCCGTTCGGGGAGGACGGAATGCTAAATTCCCCATTCACCGGCAATACCTGCTAGTTGTACGTGATGCCGGAGATTTACAACAACAAATTCATAGTTTACCTGTCTAAAACAACTCAATGAAACAGCTCTTACTGCTTTGCTTAACCATCTTACACATTGGTTTTTTATTTTCCCAAAGCATGCCTAACGAAAGGACGCCTTACAATCCCCAGGATTTCTATCTACCAACATTTAACCCGCCTGCAGGAAATGCTTTTCGTTCTGCAAACGGTGCGCCTGGTCCACTGTATTGGCAAAACAGCGCCGACTATCTTATACATGCAACATTGAACGAAACGGATACGAGCATTTCGGGTGATGTAACCATTACCTATACCAACAACAGTCCTGATAAATTGGATTATGTATGGCTGCAACTCGACCAAAATATGTTTGATCCCGCATCGCGTAGCGCGGCAACAACCCCGGTTACGGGTACCAGGTTTGAAGGGCAGGGTTTTAATCGCGGTGGCTATAAAATTGCCAACGTATCTGTAACAGCAAATGGGAAAACGTATACCGTTCAACCCATTATAACCGACACCAGAATGCAGGTTCGGTTAAAAAGCCCGATGATGCCGAAAGGAGATAAGATAGCAGTAAAAGTAGCTTTCAGTTTTGTTATACCGGCGTATGGCAGCGACCGGATGGGAAGAATGAAAACAGACCAGGGCGTTATTTATCAAATTGCACAATGGTATCCACGCATGTGTGTGTATGATGATGTTGAAGGATGGAACACCTTACCTTATTTGGGTGGCGGCGAATTCTACTGCGAGTATGGCAACTTCGATTATTATATTACAGCACCCGCAGCCATGATTGTATATGGTTCGGGCGATTTGCAAAATGCGGCACAGGTATTAACCGCTGAAGAAATAAGAAGACTCTCGCTTGCCGCAAAGAGCGACGAAACCGTTCCTATTGTCAGGGCAGATGAAATTGGCAAACCCAATATGCGTCCTGCCACTAAAGGAAACCTTACCTGGCATTTCAATATGAAGAATACAAGGGATGTAGCATGGGCTGCTTCTGCAGCCATGGTATGGGATGCAGCAAAAATAAACCTGCCTTCGGGGCGCAAAGCCATTGCCATGTCGGCTTATCCTGCAATCAGTAGCGGTGATAGTGCGTGGTCAAGGGCTACCGAATACATAAAGCGTAGTGTTGAAATTTATTCAAAGGAATATTTTGAATATCCCTGGAACAGTGCCGTTAGTATTGCCGGCCTCGTAACCGGGATGGAATACCCAGGGATGACCTTTGATGATTACCGTGAAAAGAGGGCGGGGTTGTGGTTTGTAATTGCACATGAAATCGGTCATAGCTGGTACCCGATGATTGTAGGCTCCAACGAACGAAGATATGATTGGATGGATGAAGGAGTAAACACTTTTATAAACCAGCATGCCATTCAAATTTTTAACAACGGCGAATACGCGAAAGACCCGCTGTTTTCCCAAAAAGACTACTTTTCTTATTTTGATATCGAAGCATTACCTAACCGGCGTTACCCAATTATAACCGTATCGGATGCAATGGGTGCCGGTGAAGGCGAACGAACCCAATACTATAGCAAGACGGCTTATGGATTAAACATGCTTCGCAATGTGATAGTAGGTAATGACAGGTTTGACTATGCGTTCAGGAAATATACCGAGGCATGGGCATTTAAGCACCCGACTCCTTACGACTTTTATCATTTCTTCAATAGTGCTGTTGGCGAGGATTTAAACTGGTTCTGGAAACAATGGTTCTACACTACATGGACGCTCGACCAGGCGATAACGAATGTTACCTATGTTGATAATGATCCAGCTAAAGGTGCATTGATAACAATAGAGAACAAAGGAAAATTGATTTTGCCGGTTATGGTAAAAGTTGTTCAACAGAATGGTGAAACAGGCAACAGGCAACTGCCGGTTGAAATATGGCAACGCGGTGGCACATGGACATTCAAATATCCTTCTATAACCAAGATTGACAGGCTCATTCTCGATCCTGACAATGCTTTGCCCGATGTGGATAGAAAGAACAATGAATGGATTGGTGGGAAGTAGAAATTGAGTTTTTGAAGATGACAAGATAAATGCAGCAGTTCGGTACTGATAGAATGTGGATTCCACACCTGCACAAGGGCCTGTTCATTGTGCGCTATTTTACTATAACATCTTTCTAAATTAAACTACATGCTTTCACGAATGTTACAATATTCAATATGCCTCTTTTTGACTTGTTTCTGCGAAACATTATTAGCACAAACCATTTCAGAAAAGGTAGATAATTACGTAGAGCATGCCTTAACAGAACGGCATATTCCAGGATTATCATTAGCCGTTATTCGTGATGGAATACCCGTGAAAATAAAAGGTTATGGATATGCTGACATTGAAAATAAAGTACCGGTAAATCCTGAAACCATCTTTCAATCGGGCTCGGTTGGAAAACAGTTTACCGCAACAGCCATCTTGCAATTAAAAGAAGAAGGTAAACTGAACCTGGATGATAAAATATCTAAGTATTTCGCAGGCACACCGGCAGCATGGCAAAACATCACGATCAGGAATTTGCTTACACATACTTCCGGCATTCCTGATTATGAAACAGCCAACCTGCTAGACTTAAGAAAAGATTATAGCGAACAGCAACTATTGCAATTTGCCATGCAATTACCACTGGATTTTCAGCCGGGTGAAAAATGGGCTTACAGTAATACTGCTTATGTTTTGCTGGGCATTCTTATCCATCAAATCACAGGAAAATTTTATGGTGAAGTATTGCACGATAAAATTTTTGTTCCCCTTTCTATGGAAACGATACGAGTTATCAACGAGCCCGATATTATTATGAATCGGTCAAGGGGATATGAACTACAAAACGGAGAATGGAAAAATCAAAGTTGGGTTGCCCCATTATTGAATACTACGGCTGACGGCTCATTATATTTATCGGTTCTTGACCTTATTAAATGGGACGCCGCTATTACAAAAGAGAAAATATTAAACCATGAAGATTTACAAGCTATGATTACTCCGGTAAAACTTAATAATGATAGTTTGCACCCGTATGGTTTTGCCTGGTTTCTAAGCCCGCTCAATGGCCATAAGGCTTTTCAGCACAGCGGAAGCTGGCAGGGTTACAATACTTACATCGCCAAATTTCCGGATGATCAATTGACGATTATTGTTTTGACAAATGTAAACCCTTCCAATCCCGGGTTGATAGCTAAAGATATCGCTGCGCTATACGTGCCTCAACTAAGCAGGCAAAGCGTATCGGTGATTACTGATGATAATGCGAATATGACAAACTTTGTTACTCAACTTTATAAGAATCCTAAAGAGTTGGATTTGAATAATAAGCTTATCGCGCAGGAAGCTGTTTCAAAAATACAGTCGCTGATAACTACAAATCATTCTCTTATAGAAACGTTTGGGCATGTACAGAATATTGAACCGGTGAAAGCGGATAACAACCATCAGAACAAATACCTGATTAGCTATAAGGTTGGAAAAAGATTAGTAATGATTACTAAAAACCATGCGGAACAAATTATCAATATTGTTTCCGAATCATACTAATTGATAAATCCATACAACGAACGCCGAACAAAAGCTTTTATTCAATTTGGGCGAGAAGTTGAAACAAAAATTGCACGTACCTGTTGGTTATATATTCGCTATTAAGATAATTGAATTTACAGGCTACAATTTCCCTTTCATCATACCTCGAAAAGTTACAGAAATGATACACAGCTTCACACAAATATTTGGCGAAGGCAAAGAACTGAATACCCTGCAAATGAGCATGAGAGCCATTGTTATTTTCATGATTTCCATTGCCCTGATACGACTTGCCGGGCTAAAAACATTTGGGAAAAATGCCGCTTTCGACAACATTATTATCATCACATTAGGGGCAATGTTAAGCCGGGCAATTGCAGGAGTATCGCCCTTTATTCCTGTGGTTTCCGCCAGCTTTACACTCGTCATCATCCACCGGATTGTTTCGTGGCTCACCATTCACAATCATTCTTTCGCCACATTAGTAAAAGGCAAGCCCTTATCACTTTATAAGGATGGTACAATAAACCAAAAGAACCTCAGCAAAAGCCTTTTAAGTCAACTGGATTTGGAAGAAAGTATCAGGGCGCAGACAAATACCGCTGGTTTTCAAAAGGTACAAGAAGCCATTTTAGAACGCAACGGGCAAATAAGCGTTATAAAAAAGGAAGAATAAAAACGTAACTGACATTTTTATTATCTCCTACTTATCAGCAACCTGATTTGTGCAATTACTTAGCGTTTTTGAAACTGTTTCTGTAGAAGATGCGAAGAAAAAAAATGAACCTGCCAACGGAGAAATACAACTTTACTAAACATAAGCAGTATAAAAACAGCGATGATATTTTTTCATAACAGGTAACCAGTCAGTCATCTGAAGTTAGTAGCCCTGAACCGTAAAACTTGGTAAGAATACCGACATGACGATGAGCTTGATTTTTACTAACTTTTTCTGATTTGAATTTTAAATTGATAAAACGCCTTTGGGAAATGGAAAGAGTAGGGAAAAGTATAGACGAACGAAAAGATATAAGCCAGGTAATTCACGTAGATGCTGAACTGGATTCTGTAATCTCAAAATGGAAAGAACAACCCTGTCAAACGTGTGTTTCCAACAGGTGTTGCGCTTCGTTGGGAGCAGCAGCAGCTTTGCTGCCGGGCTTTAGTTCCTGCCAGACGGAAGTTCATACAGCTTTAGGTTTTATCTTATATTGTTAATTCCTTGAGCGGCGGAAATGGATAGACAAAATGCGAATGCAGCAACTGCAGCAAGCCATCATCGTTGGCAAAAATTATGGAATTCAGTTTAAATAGTATCTTAACTGGAAACTTACAAATGCGGACACTGAATATCTTTGCCTTTCTAATGTTGTTGGTCAGCTGTAATTCTCAATCTGCGTCAAGTATTCTTAAGAAAGAACTGTTGGACATATACAAATCCGACCAGCTATATCGAGCAGAAATGGCAAAGGTGAAACCGACGGACATAAGAATTGTAGAACTAGTACATAAGCAAGATAGTCTTGACGCTAATAATCTAAAAAGAGTAGCGGCTGTTTTAGATTCAATGGGTTATCCTAAACGACACAGCTTAGGTGATTCGGCAGGACTAGCGACATTCTTTGTTATCCAGCATGCAGACATCAATTACCAGCAAAAATATTTACCACTTTTTGAGCAGGCTGCAAAAGAGGAAGAAATAGCGTGGAAACATGTCGTGTACATGATTGACAGGGTGCGACTTGGAAAAGGACAAAAACAACTTTATGGCACGCAAATACAACCTGTAAAAGACGCTGTAACGGGTTTTTTGACAGACAAGGCGGAGATTGCACCCATCGAAGATGAAGAAAACATAAATGCACGTAGGGCCAATGTAGGGCTCGGGACTATAGAACAGCAAGTAAAAGACTTTGGTATTAAGTATACGCCGGCAAACAAATAACTTCTGCCGGCATGGGTATTTACAGAGCGGGCAGGATATAGAGAAAATCGTCTTGCATGGCTATTATTTTCGCATATCTTGGCAGAAAGTTTCAATCATATCACATTCATTACTAACAATGAAAAAAGTAGTTTATTTCATCGTTGCAACACTTCTGACCATTTCTTCATTTGGACAAAATTTTGAAGGTAAAATTCTGTACAACAATATTTACAAAAGTAAAATACCGAACGTGACAGATGAACAGTTTACTGCGATGATGGGTTCACAACAGGAATATTTTATCAAAGACGGAGATTACAAATCTGTTACAAACGGTTCCATTTTTCAGTGGCAGCTTTACGTTAACAAAGACAATAAGTTGTATAATAAAATGTCCAACTCAGAAACTTTACTCTGGAATGACGGTGCTGTAAACACGGACCAGGTTTTGAAGTCGGAAGTCAACAAAGCTGTAACCACCATTGCAGGCTATGAATGTGACGAGCTCGTGTTGACCTGCAAGTCGGGCTTGCAGAAATATTATTATTCTACTAAACTCGGAGTCAATCCTGATTTATTTGTCAATCATCAATTTGGTAATTGGTATGACTTTGTATCCAAATCTAAATCGCTACCATTAAAAGTCGTGGTTGACAATCCTCAATTTACGTTGGAAAGCACTGCGACCGAAGTAAGATCACAGGAGCTCGACAATGGTTTATTTGCCTTACCAGCAGACGTAGCTACGATGGAAAGTCCCTACTAGCCGGCATGACGAAACACTTTTGCTGAGAAGACGTTTGCCTCAAACGGGCTCAGGTGCAAAAAAATAATTTGATTCTGTTTACATCCTGCCGGTTTCAACAGAATTAGAAATGGTTGACTACCGGAACTTGTAGAGTTGCTGTTTGTATAGCCGTAAACTTGCATTTGATACGCACGTACCACATGCGCTGTAACCGCAGGAAACACCAACAATAAGCTCATTAATTTAGCTATCTGCCCTTTTTCGAATCGACTCACTGCGGTTTGCTGCATCTGCAAGGCGAATACGTTGACATGACAGACTCTTGGGAATGTATAAAAAGCAATCGGTTTTTCTGTTATATTGCTACGCATTTTCACTCAACTGCAATCATGAGAACGTTCATTACAGGTTTACTATTCCTGTCTTTTTCAAACCCTGCATTAGCACAACTTCCTGTCTTTCAATGGGCAAAAGCTTTCATTGCCCACAATAGTTTCAATCCGTCTGTAAATAGCAACGGCAGATCGGTGGCGGTAGATCAAAACGGAGATGTGTATTCGGCTGGGCTTTTTAATTATACCACCGACTTTGACCCCGGTCCCGGGCTTTATACGTTGTCGGCAAACAATTCGGCCGTTACTGCCATTTATCTTTCCAAACTTAGTGCAGCAGGCGACTTTTTGTGGGCGATTCAAATATCTACCTACCCGGAATTTGGAAACATTGAAATCAGTGTAGACAAAAACAACAATGTGTACATTGTTTCTGAACTGCGTCTCGCTACCGATTTCGACCCGGGACCCGGTGAGTTCATTTTATCGCCTATCGGCGCCTGGGATGCATTTGTAGCGAAATATGATGCAGACGGCAACCTCGTTTGGGCTAAGCAATTTGGCGGACCCGGAGACGCTGTTCCCCGATCTGATGTGCTCGACATTGATGCCGACGGCAATGTGATCGTCTGTGGCAACTTCAACAATACAGTTGATTTCGATCCCGGTCCCGGGGTATTCAACCTTACTTCTACAGCCCACATCCAGTCGTTCATCGTAAAGCTGACATCAGGTGGCGATTTTGTATGGGCAAAACAATTGGGCACTTCACCTATTGTGTATGCCGGCGCACATATTGCCGACGTGAAATGCGACCTGAAAGGCAATATCTATACAACAGGCGATTTTAGCGGCACCTGCGATTTTGATCCCGGTACAACCGAATTTTTGTTGCAAAGCCATGGTTTACGGAGTGGATACGTTGCCAAACTCGATGGAGATGGGAATTTTATCTGGGCCAAAAAATTTGCAAGCAACAGCCAGGACTACTACGAGCTTTGCGATACAAGAGGAATTGATGTAGATGAATATGGTAATGCGTATGTAACCGGGGATTTCCTGGGTTCCTTCGACTTTGATCCGGGACCCAATACGCATGCGGTTACGAGCAACAACTACGATTGGTTTATACTAAAGCTCAATGTTGAAGGCAATTTCATTTGGGTTGATATCATAGGAGGAGCCGACATTGACATAGGCACGGATGTATCGGTAGGGAATGATGGCAGTATCTATGCTATCGGAACTATTGGTCATACGGCTGATTTGGATCCCGGGCCCGGCGATTATACCGTTACAACTTCTTTCAAATATGGAGCCTCGGCATTGGTAAAGGTTGGACAAACCGGAAGCCTGATCACTGCTGTTACGTTTGACGAGGTAAGTGCAGAAATGGAAGGAAATTGTTTAACACGACGCATGGTGCTGGACGATTTTCAAAACATTTATATCACGGGGGTCATGGGAGGTTTTATAGATTTCGATCCGGGTCAAGCTGTTTACCCGCTTAGCAGTGGCACTGGTGATGCTCCGTTTGTGTTGAAATTATCGAAGTGTGCCAACGCCACTACCTCTACACTCACTATCCATACCTGCAACAGCTATATCCTGAATGACGAAATCTATGATACTTCCGGTACCTACCGGCAAATTATTCCCAACAGCACAGGGTGCGATTCTATGATCACCCTTCATCTTACCATTAACAATATGCACACGGCGCAGACCAAAGCAATTTGCGAAGGAGAATCGTATTGGGCGGGCGGGGCTTATCAAACTGTTCTCGGGGCTGTATACAGATACGTTAGTGTCGAGCTTGTATTGTGATTCTATCGTAACCACCAGTCTTGTGGTAAATCCCAGGCCGTTGCCCAAGCTCGGAACAGACCTTGGCTTGTGTGCCGGCACACAAGCTATACTCGATCCGGGAACATTTACAACCTATCTCTGGCAGGATATGAGCAGTTCCCGTACGTTTACAGTCAGTACGCCCGGGTTGTATTGGGTAACCGTTACCAATGAATTTAACTGCCAAGCTTCGGATAGCTTTGTATTAAACTCTATTCTCCCTTCGCCTGACGGATTTTTGAAAAAAACTGACAGCATCTGCGTTTATCAAAATCTTGCCCTGGCTGCTACCGGAACTTTTGAACAATATGTATGGTCAACCGGTGCAGAAACCAAACAAATACAGGTAAATACCCCTGGCACTTACCTGCTCACCGTTACCGATGCCAATGGCTGTAAAGGCACAAATCAAATCGACATTTACCCCAGGAATTGCATGCCGGAAGGCGTTTACCTGCCCACTGCATTTACACCAAATCACGACGGTAAAAACGATATTTTTAAAGCACAGGTTTTTGGAAAAATAATTTCATCGAGGTTACAGGTATTCAGCAGGGAAGGTATGATGGTCTTTCAAACTTCAAATCCACATTCCGGCTGGGATGGTTCTTATAAAGGCATTCCCTGTAGCGCAGCATCTTTTGTTTACAAATTCACTTTTCAACTCGAAAACAAACAACCGGAATTCCGGACGGGTACTGTCACCCTCATCCGTTAGCTTATGTTGACTGTTTAGATAAATAAGCTTAACTCATTCTGCACTTGATATTGCAACCGCAGGATGCTAAACATTAACATCCCACGGTATGTTTTTTAGAAAATTTTTTTTCAGCTTTGATTTGTTTTTTTGGTTTACTAAAACATACAGCCAGGAAACCATACAATAATTTATTTATAAACGTTCAGTTACTGCCATTGCCCGACGAGCTATTGAATGCAAACAGCCTTGCTATTCAGACTTTGATTTTAGTAATAGAAACCCGATTTAATTTCTGCCTCCTTCTCAATGTGCAGCAAATATTTATTGTTTATCAATATTAATTTATTATTTAGACTATCATTATTTATCAAATTGAAAAGATTTTCTATCATATTTCTCCAGGTTGTTGTTGTCTTACTGGGTATTGGCGCTCTCTTCCTGCTGCTTTGGGAACCTCACATGGAGGGCAGGAATCTTCACGCAACGCCTTTTGAGATTTACTTCAAAGACCCGTTTTTGTTGTATGCTTATACAGCATCTGTATCTTTTTTTGTGGGTTTGTTCCAGGTGTTCAGGCTGTTTGGTCACATCGGTAAAAACAGGATATTTACTCAAAATGCTGTAAAAGCCTTGCGGACTATAAAGTATTGTGCCATCGTCATTATTGCGTTTGCGTTGGGAGCTGAAGCTTACTTTATCACTGTTCAAGCCGGCAAAGGTGAAGATATTGCAGGCGGTTTGGCAATGGGATGTCTGATAATTTTTATTTCTGTTATTGTCGCTGTTGCTGCGTCTTTGTTTGAAAAAATTTTACATAATGCCGTAGATATCAAATCTGAAAATGATCTAACCATTAAAGCTATGCCGATTGTAGTAAATTTAGACGTGATGATGGCAAAGAGAAAAATGTCTTTGAATGAACTTTCAGACAGAGTTGATTTGACATTGTCTAACCTTTCTATCTTAAAAACCGGGAAAGCAAAAGCCATTCGGTTTACCACTTTAGACGCCATTTGTAAAGCATTAGACTGCCAGCCAGGTGACATTTTAGAATACGTGTATGGCGATCAAAAAACAACGAGCCGCTAACACCTATACAATGTGGAAGCGCGCTGTGTAGGCTGGCAACCGATTGTTCATGTATGCTCCGTGTTATCCATGCTGCTTTCGCTCAAATGCTGTACATTAGTTTTCTCAATCAGCGTTTGTTTTTGTTCACTGCATGTGCCAATAACCAGCCAGCATGCGGCAATGCAAACATCCGATCATTAGTTGTCATTGTAAAAAAATATAAGTAAACCATAGACACCCAAAAAAATAAACTATATGCGAAAAATCATTTCATTTATGCACATATCACTTGATGGTTTTGTGGCAGGACTACATGGAGAAATGGATTGGATAAAGGTTAATGATGAAATTTTTCAACATATAGAAAAGCGCATTGGCACCGGCGATACAGCAATGTATGGTCGGGTTACGTATGAAATGATGGAAAGTTACTGGCCTACCGCCGCCGATGAGCCTGGCGCAAGCCGGCACGATATTGAACATTCAAAATGGTATAGCAAAGCTCATAAAATTGTGTTATCAAAAACAATGAAAGACGCGGCTTTTACGAACACAAAAATTATTAGCGACAACCTTCCTGACAGAATACAGGAAATAAAACAACAGGCTGGCGAAGACATCCTGCTTTTTGGTAGCCCGACTGCCACACATTCACTTATTCAACAACACTTAATAGACGGCTACTGGCTGTTTGTAAATCCAATTGTGCTGGGGCAGGGCATTCCTTTGTTTACAGGCATCAAAGACAAAATAAAATTAAAACTCTTAACTACACGGTCATTTGCCTGCGGTGTGACAGAACTGAATTATATAGTAAATACACCATAACAACCACCAACTGTTATTGGCATTTGTGCAAAGATTGTGTTGATAGAAAATGAGCAGTAGAAGAAGCGTGAAATGTAGTCGACTATTTAAGCTGGACAATGGCACTCACTTTTTACATTATCGGTTCTGCTATCCTGCTTTTGTTTTATACATTAATGAGGTTTTAAGCTCTGTTGAGCAACTTCGGTAAAATATGGAATGTAAACCAACCGTTTCGCTGTAATATTTTTTGGAATCAGTATCGTGCTTATCCTGTACCTCGCTATCCAGTTGGTTACGCAGGGCACACTGGAAGCACCATTGATGCAATATCGCAGCATAGTTTCGGGGTTCCCGGTGGTTACCTCGTTCCCTTACTTGCCGCTTCCCTCATCCTCCGGTTGCTTTCAAATGTAACGTCTGCGGAACTGGTGGTTTTTGCATTCTATAGTTTCTATTTCCTTCCCTTTTTTTATCCATGCATGGCAAAAGCGAGAGAAGTTACATTCCACATAATGAAATTTTTCCAATCTCCCTGCGACCTTTTTTTACAGACGTGAAGCGTTGATTTTTTCTCCTTTGTTGCAGTCATTTTGGTGGGAAATCAGATAGATACCGAGCTGGTAAAAAATGGCGGAATAAAAATGAGTAAAATACATTGATTGTATTTTAGTATCGGGCAGCGAAACAGTGAATCGAGGACTCTTACACAAAATTGCATATTTCATGAATGAGAAAGCGGAGTTCTTTCTGATCTCAATACCTGATATGATAACATTCGAACCTCCACCACTTTCGTCTATGCTCGTTTTTTTTCCAAAATAAACTTCATCATGTTTTGAATAGATTCTATAAAGAACATACATCCTTACGTTGTTGGTACGAAAACGTATTCACTACGTTTTTTTGGCTTAACAAAAGCGATATCAGCAGATCATGTCCGTTGCGCCGTTCAGCTATAGGAACAATGCAAAGCAAAAATGATGAAATTCCAAAAATCAATTTCGCATCACACATTCGGATACGTTACCGAAAAATATCCTGGCACCTTGCAGCATCTGGTGCATGATATAATGATGAAATGTCCCAAAAATGATTATACAGATTTGCAAAATATCAACTTCATTCCAAGGTTGTCATGCTTGTTCAGCAACAAACACGAACAATTCATAAAAGCCGGAAACAATACTTTCAACAAAACAATTCCTTTAAACACCCGTCAACCATTTTTAATATTCACCAATCACTAAAAACCAAATCATGAAAAAATTATTGCAGGCAACCATTGTATTACTATTGTTTTGCGCGTCGTTGGTCATTATTCAAACCAGTTGCACAAAATCGATTGGGCAAACCAATACAAGCGCCCCGTCAGCGTTGAATAAGTTCATTTTTATCAGTTTGGGTACAAGTGGCGAAACCCAAATCTGGATATCAGACTACAATGGCAACAACGCCTTTCAAATTCCTATCGCTATGCCTGCCGGCTCGAAGCTATCTACCGATTTTGGCTCAATGGACGTAAAATTGTCTCCCGATGGCCAACAAATATTCTTCATGGGTGTCCTCACCGATACAAATAAAAGGCAGATATATTCCTGCGGCATCGATGGTCAAAACGTAAAAGTGATAGTACCCAATCCGGACGGAACTGATTATCTGAAAATTGGCGGTGCTTACTAGCGCAAATTTTTCTGATTTCTGTATCGAAATTTTGCACGGCGGGAAAATGGCTTTTAAACTTTAGGCAGACAGCCATTGCACTTGCTGTCTGCCAATTATTAGATCATTATCCTCACAGTAATTCTTGTTTCTACTTGCCCAGACTCTATTGTCTTTACGGCTTGTGTTGGAAAGTTTTTTACACAACCAAAATTTACAAAATCCAAAATTCTGCCCGTGAAAAATCTATTCAACGGGCTGTTTATTTCAGTGCCCTACTTTTCCAGTATTGGTTTTCCGTCTTTGATGCATCCATGTTGTATGACAAATCCCATAAATTAGGGCTGTAAAATTGCCTTGATGTAGTAATGATGTAGTATAAAAACTCACTGCCTGCTGTATTGCGGTTAGTTTTGTTCTGCACATTATTCTTTTATCTTTCATACATTTAATTCATTTTTCAAACGATTGCACACATGAAGAAAACCATGTTTCTCTTACTGGCAACAGTATTTACCCTACACCTGTCGGCACAAAATAAGCTTGGCGTTTTCGATGCCAGTTCAGATGTAGGAACCAATGTAAAACCCGGCTCAGCCACTTATCTTCCCCAAACACAACAATATGTAATCTCAGGCGCCGGCGCTAATGTTTGGGCAGACCACGATGAGTTTCAGTTTGTTTATAAAAAAATGACCGGCGATTTTATCATTCATACCAAAGCCGAATTTTTAGGCAACTGGGTTGATTATCACCGTAAAGTGGGTGTGATGGTGCGCAAAACGCTCGATGGCAATTCTCCGCACGTAAATGCAGTGGAACATGGCGACGGTTTAACTTCTCTTCAATACCGTAAAACGGCTGGTGCACAAACAGATGAGTTGAAAATGCCTATCACAAAAGCAAATGTGCTCGAACTTGAAAGACATGGCAATACCTATATTATGCGCACTGCAGCTTTCGGCGATCTGTATACCGTGGATTCTGTAACAAATATTGATCTCGGAGACGAAGTATATGTAGGACTGTTTGTGGGATCTCACAATGCAGATGTGCTGGAAACGGGCGTGTTTAGCAACGTGCGTATTTCTGTTCCGGCTCCTGCCAGCCTGGTTCCTTACAAACAATACCTCGGCAGCCATCTCGAAATTCTGGAAGTAGCCAGCGGCAATCGCGAAATTATTTATTCGGTGCCCAATTCTATACAGGCGCCAAACTGGACGCCCGATGGTAAAACACTGATTTACAATAGCGAAGGTTCTATTTATACATTCGATCTTGCTACACGCACACCGCAGATGCTGAACACCGGCATGTGAAAAACAACAATAACGACCATGTACTTTCATTTGATGGCTCGCAACTGGTGCTGAGCAGCGGCGTAGAAAAGCTGGGTGGTTCTATTGTATGGACAGTCCCTGTTACCGGCGGAACACCAAAACAAATTACACCCATTGGTCCTTCTTACGCACATGGCTGGTCGCCCGATGCGCAAAATATTGTGTTTACAGGCCAAAGGAATAAAGAATTTGATATTTACAAAGTTCCTTCGAAAGGCGGCAAAGAAGTTCGCCTCACTACAGCTCCCGGCTTAGATGACGGTCCGGAATATACTCCGGATGGCAAATACATTTATTTTAACTCTGTACGTTCGGGTCTGATGCAGGTGTGGCGCATGAAAGCCGATGGCAGCGAGCAGGAGCAAATTACCAATGATAGCCTCGACAACTGGTTTCCGCACATTTCACCCGATGGTAAATCTATTGTGTTTATCTCTTTCCTTCCGAGCGAAGTGAGACCAGACGATCATCCGTTTTATAAGCACGTGTACCTGCGTATCATGCCTTTTGAAGGTGGAAAACCGAAAGTCATTGCTTATTTGTATGGTGGTCAGGGTACAATCAATACACCATCATGGTCGCCCGACAGCAAACGCGTAGCCTTTATCAGCAATTCGCTGATGGAAGGAAGCAAATAAAATGAATGAGTCAAAACATGCACAGCTTTCTTGCAGTGCATGTTTGCTTTTTTTACATGTAAATTTCTGACGATAACATATGAACACAAGACGTGATTTTTTAAAACATACAGGATTCTTCGCAGCCGGCAGTTTGCTGGTGCCGGGCCTGTTGCAGGCTGCTAACTACCGCCAAACTCAAAAATGTAGGTGTGCAGCTTTACTCTGTGCGTAAAGAAATGATGCAGGACGCAGCAGGAACTTTGGTACAGCTTGGTAAAATAGGCTACACACAGATCGAATCTGCCAGGAGCGAAAAGGGAAACTATTACGGACTTACTCCCAAAGAAATCTCCAAAATTTTGTCCGATAATGGCATGACGCTTCGCAGCGGTCATACACATATAGATGAGGAATGGCAGAAATCGGTGGACCAGGCAGCGGAAGCCGGGCAACAATATCTCATTTGCTCTACCCTGCCATCTGCAGGGCAAACAGTGGATAATTATAAAAAATGCGCTGATATTTTTAATAAAGCCGGAGAAGTGGCGAAAAAATCTGGTGTCACCTGCGGTTATCACAACCACGAATATGAATTCGAATCGGACAATGGGCAGATGTTATACAAAGTATTGCTCGATCATGTGCAGCCCGATCTTGCCGTTATGGAATTAGACCTTGGTTGGGTAGTGGCTACAGGCAACGATCCGGCTGAATATTTTAGCCAATATCCCGGCCGCTTTCCGCTGTGGCACATGAAAGACATGAACCTGCAAAAAAAGGAAAGTACGGAATTCGGAAAAGGTGGGGTGAATATTGCCTCGCTTTTTGCCAAAGCAAAAGAATCGGGCATGAAATACTATTTTGTAGAGCAGGAAGAATATGAAAGCAGCGCTTTTGAAAGCCTGACTTACGATTATAATTACCTGGCTAAAGCCAACTTTGCATTGTAAAACAAAAACGGCAGATTGTATACGTATAGTTAGGTATATACGCTGGCCGACATTATAAATATTTTACTTTACACCTGTATTTTCAAACACACTAAGATGGATGTAAAGCAAATAGCAGCAAAAGCGGCAGTATCGTTTATTCAAAATGGTACTGCCGTTGGTTTGGGCGCAGGTTCTACCATGGCTTACATGGCAGAATACCTGAAAGAATCAAAACCCGATATCCTGTTGTTTTCCTCAGCGGCTGCCACAAGACACTTGCTGTCGAACTACGGGTTCAAAGTAAATGATATTGCCACAGTATCGCAGCTTGATATTTACTTCGATGGTTGCGATCAGTTTGATAAACACCTGAACGCGCTGAAAAGTGGCGGTGGCATTCATACTGCCGAAAAGCTATACGCATCTATGGCTACAGAATTTGTGCTGGTAGGAGATGAGTCGAAATACAGCGACCAACTCACTACACAGTACCCGGTTGTACTTGAGATATTACCACAGGCAATTGGTTATGTTCCATTCAGGATACAGCAACTGTTTGGCAATGCAAGTAATTCATTTCCGTGAGAACAGCATAACAGAAAACGGGAATCATCTTGCCGATATCCGGTTTGCTCACCTGCCGGAGCTATCCGGTCTCAACCCACTTTTGAAAAGTATTGCCGGCGTTGTGGAAACCTCCCTGTTTTATAACCTGGCTACCAAAGCTGTTATTGCCAGTATCAGCGGGGTGCGTATTCTGGAAAAAAAGAGATAACTCTCACAGTTTCCATTTTTTTTCCTTATCACTGCAAGTTTCTATTTTCTCCAAATTTGTTTCGTGTTCTTGCTTGCATGCAATAGCGGCATGGCATACTGCAGCCCCCATCATCTGTTTATTATCCTGAGATCAGAACGCATCCATATATTATTTCGACTAGTGAGAATAGATTGATGTGGCGAAAAAGCTGGTTTTTAAACTGTGATTAAGTTGCTGATGTAGCATTGATGTAGTGGAATATTGGGTGTTGAGCAAGTATGCAGTTAGTTTTGTCCTGCAAAGAATATATACCAAAGCAGGGTAGATACTTCAGTTTAAACAGGCGTTTAGATACGGAATATACCTACATATTTTTTTCTGCTTATTTAGGTTTCATACAGTTTAAAAAAAGATTCTTTGTTTCAGATTTCGTCAATAGAATAAATGTTATCCGGACAATGTTAAGTAATCGTTTTACATCCTGTAAAATGGGAAGTTCTAAATCCGGAGCGCAAAACAGATAAACAAACCCCTTTCATCACACATATGTCTGCTTCCACGCTTTTGCACGGCAAAGGCCAATGGACAGGCATCATGCCACCAGGAAGAAACGAATAACATTGATCAGCACGTTACAGTGTGGTGATGGTGAGGTTTTAATTCATATACAAGCAAAAACGCGGGGTATGTCTATACTCTGCAATTTTTAAATCTTCTCTTTGGATTGCCTTCCTATCATTCTCTATCTCTTTGCTTTTTTTACTTTTTCATTTTTGTTTGATGGTTGTCTTTCTATCCAATTCTTACAATTGGTAAAACTTCTCTTACTAAAGATTCCAATAATCAACTCAAAAAATCATAACAGCTACCAGCATTTTTAATGAAGCGTTGCGCAATTCTGAAGCTTTAATACTGTTGAGAGGTTGTCCTCCCAATATTCCTTTTTGATTATCCTACCAATATCTATTTGACAAAGCGCCTCTTCATGCAAATCATAATCTCCAAAATAGAACTGATGTAGTTATGTAGCGCACATAATTTCTATACACTGCCGTTTCAAAGCAGGATGATGTAGCATTGATGTACCCCGAAATGCGGGACTAACCTGCGAGTAAGTATAGATTTGCCCGGTGCTTAACATCACGATTGCTTTACTCAAAACAACGGTTCATATGAAAATCTTCTTACCAGTTTTTCTTTTACTATTACAGTTTTCTTCTTTCGCGCAGCAACCTGTCGGACAATTCGACAATCACCAGGATATTGGGAACCCCAAATTGAAAGGTTCTGCTTCCTATGATGCCGCTACTCAGGAATATACCATTTCAGGTGCTGGTTCCAACATTTGGTTCAACCACGATGAATTCCAATTTGTCTACAAAAAAATGGCAGGTAATTTTATCCTGACTGCTGACTTTGCTTTTAGTGGCGATACAGCAAAAGCAGATGGTCACCGTAAAATTGGCTGGATGATCCGCGAATCTACCGACGATGGCGCTGCCAGTATGAATGCCTGCAAACACATCGATGGTCTTACCGTATTGCAGTGGCGCCCTTACCGTGGCATGTACATGCGCGATCCGGAAGAAGAACTTTTTTATCCTAAAAAAGGCGGACAAACTTTTCAGCTTGAGCGCAACGGCAATTCTGTAACGATGCGTGTAGCTCATCCCGGCGAGCCGCTGCAGACTGTAGGAACGGCAACTATCGAATTAAAAGATTCTGTACTGGTGGGCATTTACATCAGTTCTCACGATTCTAACCGGTTGGCAGAAGCGAAAGTGTGGAATGTGCGTATCGATCAGCCTATTTCTCATCCTTATACTTCGAACCCGCACGTAGTAACGCCTCCTCTTACCCGTGAACTTGGCTCACGTATGGAAGTCATGAATGTATTTGATGGTAAAAGAAAAGTGATATACGAAGCTCCTGACCGCTTTGAAGCTCCTAACTGGATGCCCGATAATCAACATCTCTTGTTTAATGGCAAAGGTTCTCTGTACACCATTCCTGTAACGGGCGGAACTCCTGAAAAGCTGAACACCGGTGATGCGGCAACCATTAATAATGACCATGGTATCTCGTTCGATGGCAAATGGCTGGCTATCAGCAATAGCCGCCCGGGTTTGTACGGTGGTGGATCTTCCGTATACATTTTGCCTCTTGCCGGCGGTACTCCAAAATTGCTCACCGAACAAACACCTTCTTACTGGCATGGCTGGAATCCCAACAATAAGGAAGTGGCTTTTGTAGCGCAGCGCAACAATTCCAAAATTTACAACCTGTACAAGCAGTCTGTAAGCGGCGGTGCCGAAGTGGCTCTTACACAAAACACCTCTGGTCATGTGGACGGACCTGAATATTCTCCCGATGGAAAATATATTTATTATAATGCTAACCCCACCGGCACCATGCAACTGTGGCGTATGAAACCAGATGGTTCTGCCAAAGAACAGCTCACATTTGATGAATACCACAATTGGTTCCCACACATTTCGCCGGATGGCAAATGGATTGCGTTTATTTCATTCCCCATTGAAATAGATCCTTCTTCACATCCTTCGTATGAAAGAGTCATGCTTCGGCTGATGCCGGCAAACGGCGGCGCACCACAAACGATCGCTTTTCTGTACGGCGGACAGGGCACTTTGAACGTAAATTCCTGGTCGCCCGACAGCAAGCATATTGCTTTTGTGAGCAATTCATCCGAACAAAACAGCAAATAAACGCTACGAAAATTTTAAAAATCGTCTTTTAAAACACCTTTTTTCTCACATAGAAGTCTATAACACCCCAATTTAAAAGTTTAATTTTTAAACCGATTGCTTATGCAAAAGAAATGTTATGCCTTTCAAAAAAGAAGTTTGCTGCTATTGCTGCTGCTTCTTACAATGAGCTACACCTTTGCCCAGAAAACTGTAACAGGCAAAGTGATTAACAATGGAGACAAGCAGCCGATTGCCGGTGCTACCGTCATGGTAAAAAACACCAGCACTGCCACACAAACCAGTGCAGATGGGTCATTTGCCATCGCCGTTCCATCAGACAGCAGCTCTTTAATATTTTCTGTAGTAGGTTTTGAATCACTGGAAATACTTACTGCCGGAAAATCAAACATTGGTAACGTGGGACTAGCTTCCTCTACCGCCACATTAAATGATGTAGTTGTTACCGGCTATTCTACCCAGCGTAAAAAAGACATCACCGGTTCGGTGGCAGTCATCAATGTTGCCAATGCGAAACAGGTGCCATCCGGCAGCACGGAATCTCTCCTGCAGGGGCAGGCAGCTGGTGTCACCGTTATCAACTCCGGCGCGCCGGGCGGCAACAGTGCAGTTCGCATCCGCGGCATCACATCTACCGGCAGTTCTGAACCGCTTGTGATTATTGATGGAACACCCGGCAGTCTTCACGATGTTAACGTGAACGACATAGAATCTATCCAGGTGTTGAAAGATGCAGGTGCAGCTTCCATTTATGGTGTGCGCGGTGCCAATGGTGTAATCATTGTTACCACAAAAAGAGGCAAATCCGGAAGAGTGCAATTGTCTTATGATGCATTTTATGGTACGCAACGTCCGCTTAGCAAAGGGTACAACATTGCCAACCCAACGGAAACTGGCAACGCTTTATGGCAGGAATATTTTAATGATGGGCTGGTAGCTTCCGACAAGCAGTATGGCAATGGTGCTACACCTGTAGTTCCCGATTATATTACTCCCGCAGGTGCTTTCGAAGGCGATCCAAGAACAGACCCTTCTACCTACGCCTTATATACCAACCAGATTACGAGAGCCAATAAAAGCGGTACCGACTGGTTTCATGAAATCTTCAAACCAGCGCCTATCATGAGCCATAACGTTTCTGCCAGTGGCGGAGGCGATAAATCGGCTTATTATTTCTCGTTCAACTACCTGGACCAGGAAGGTACTCTGAAAAATACATCACTGGAAAGATATTCAGTTAGGGTAAATACAACTTTTAGCCTGGCAAATAACCGTTTGCGAATTGGTGAAAACGCTTATGTGTTTTACAAATCCAATCCCGGTTACCTGAACCTTCCGGGTGTAAACAGTTCTAACCCGATTACGATGGCTTATTCTACGCCATCTATCATTCCACTGTACGACATTGCAGGCAATTTTGCGGGAACAGGATCACAGGGCTTAGGCAATTCGCAGCAACCTGTAGCAGTATTGGATCGGCAGAAATACAACAAAAACAGCGACTGGCAAATGAATGGTAACGTGTTTGCCGAACTTGATGTGGTGAATCACCTGACTGCCCGCACAAGCGTTGGCGGCAGGGTAGACAATTTCTACAACAACGGGTTTGTGTACACAGCATATGAAAATGCTGAAAATGCCACGAATGCCAACAGCTACCGCGAAAACTATGGCTGGTTTAGCAATCTTACCTGGACCAACACTTTGAAGTATACCAATGTATTGGCAAAAAAACACAACCTGACTGCTTTGATTGGTAGTGAGTATGTAGATTATAATGGTCGTGCAGCCAACGCATCAAGAGGTAACTATTATATTACCAACCCGTCCAATTTAACGGTAGACCCGAATCTCTGGACGCTGAATTTTGGATCGCCAGCCGGACAAACAAACTCTAATTTTCTTCCCAACTACGGTGTTCCTATTCCATCATCCCTGTTCTCTTTATTTGGAAGGGTAGATTATAATTTCGACGACCGTTATTTGTTCAGTGCTACTGTGCGCCGTGATGGTTCTTCGGTGTTCGATAAAAGTGAACGCTATGGTGTATTTCCATCATTTACTGCAGGCTGGAGATTGTCTCAGGAAACTTTCATGAAAGACGTTGAATGGATCAGCGATCTGAAAATAAGAGGTGGCTGGGGTAAACTCGGTTCTATCAGCAATATTTCGCCCACCAATTCCTACACGCTCTTCGGCTCGGCCGCCAACCAGTCTTATTATGACATTGATGGCACCAGCACCTCTGCAGCGCCGGGATTATATACAAGCCAGTATGGCAATACCAAAACCACATGGGAACGCAACATCGTTACCAACATTGGTTTTGATGCCAGCTTGTTCAGAAGCAAACTGGACGTAACCATCGAATGGTACGAAAAGAAAATCAGCGGTCTTATTTTCCCGCCACTCTCTATTGGTACCAGCGGTGGAGCCGCATTGCCATTTATCAACTCAGGTAATATTGTAAACAGGGGTATTGATGCCTCTGCTACATACCATGGCACTATTCATAAAGATTTCCGGTTTGACGTAACCGGTACATTTACCTCTTACGACAACAAGGTGGAAAGTTTACCACCGGGTGTGAAATATGTGAATGTAAACAGTGGCAACACCACCTATTCAAGATTGCAGCCGGGCGAAGCAGCCGGTGCCTTTTATGGCTACCAGGTAATTGGGTTGTTTCAAAACCAGGGAGATGTGTCTAAATCGCCTACGCAGGAAGACGCAGCGCCCGGACGCTTTAAGTACAAAGACGTAAACGGCGATGGCAACATCAACGCAGATGACAGAACATTTTTTGGCAATCCGAATCCTTCTTTTACAGCAGGTCTCAACCTGTCGCTAAGCTATAAGAACTTCGATTTTGCTACCTTCTTCTATGCATCTGTTGGCAACGACATCCTGAACAACGTGCGGGCATCTACCGATTTCCCACAGGCTTTTGGAAACGCCATGAGCAAAAGAGTTGCACTCAATTCGCCCATTTTGGTGAACAGCGCAGGACAGCCTACCAATATTTTCGATCCGGAAGCACAGGTATCTGATCCCAACAGCAAAATTCCCATCTTGGAGCGTTCATCCAACTTCAGTAATGCAAGGGTATTAAATTCCTATGCGATGGAAAACGGTACGTTTCTGAAAAACAAAAGCCTGACACTGGGATATACGGTGCCAGCGCCGGTGTTGCAACGGATTCACATCGACAGGGCAAGAGTATATGTACAGGCGATCAACCTGTTTACCATCACAGACTACACCGGTCTTGATCCTGAAATTGGTGGTTCCAACACCCTGTTTGGTTTGGATGGCGGCAACTACCCCAACAACCAGCGTACATTTTATGTAGGACTGAACATCGCATTTCATTAATGGTATTTAAAATTCAGATGTATGAAAAAACTTCCTTTTCAGATTATAACAGCCATTTTTATCACTTTTATCAGTGTGATAATATATGCTTGTAACAAAGACCTCGACAAGCAGCCGCAAGGATTTCTGCTTCCTTCCAATGTAGCCAACAAAACAGGCGTAGAGCGATTATTGATAGGCGCATATGCTTTGCTGGATGGTGAAAACCTGCCTGGACCAGGTAATGCCTATGGCAGTGCCGGATCTAACTGGGTGTATGGCAGCATCAGTGCCGACGATTCGTATAAAGGTTCTATTCCAAGTGATCAGCCCGATGCGGCTTCCCTTGAATCATGGTCTGTGTCGCAGGCTACTACCGCTTATGTAAACCAGAAATGGACTGTGCTCTATACCGGCATCCAGCGTGCCAATGATGTGCTGCGCAACATGCGCCTCGCCACCGATATGACGCCGGCCGACACAACCGCCATCGCCGGTGAAGCCCGTTTCCTGCGTGCTTATTACCACTTCGACGGTAGAAAAATTTTCAACAATTTTCCCTTTGTAGATGAGTCGATCTCTTTCCTTTCGGGCAACCTTGCAGTTCCCAACAACGTGGATATCTGGCCGTTTATCAACGGAGATTTGCAATATGCTGTCAACAATTTGCCCGAAACCCAGCCCAATGCCGGACGTGTGAATAAGTGGGCTGCAATGGCGTTGCTGGCAAAAGCCTGCATGTTTCAGCATAAATACGATAGTGCTAAAATGCTCCTCGACCAGGTGATTGCCAATGGCGTAACTGCACAGGGCGAAAAATATGCATTGGTAAATTATGAAAGCAATTTCAATGCTGCTCAAAAAAACGGACCTGAATCCGTATTCGCCTGCCAGATGTCTGTAAACGACGGATCGTCTACTACCAACGATGGCGGCAACGGCAATATGGGCGATGTGCTCAATTTTCCAAATGGTGCGGGTGCGCCTGGCGGATGCTGCGGTTTCAACAATCCATCGTGGAACTTAGCGAATGCCTACAAAACAGATGCTGACGGATTGCCACTGCTCGACGGCAGTTTCAACAGCGGCGCTGTGGTAAGCGATACCGCCAATGCGTATGCAGGAACACTGGATCCGCGCATCGACTGGAACATGGGCAGACCCGGTATTCCTTACCTCGACTGGGGTAATCATACCACCGACTGGATTCGCGATATTACCAGCAACGGCAGGTTTAGCCCAAAGAAAAATGTATATGCTAAAAGCCAGCAGGGCTCACTTTCCTCTACAGCTACTGTATTCTGGGGCGCTACGCAGATAACGGCTAACAACTACAACATCATCCGCTATGCAGATGTGCTGTTGTGGGCTGCCGAGTGCGAAATTGAAGTAGGTAGTCTCGACAAAGCAGAAGAGTATGTGAACATGGTAAGAAACCGTGCTGCCGATCCAAGCGGATGGGTGTATGAAAATGCCAGCTACAATGCTGCTACCGGCAAATATTCACCGCAGGCTACTCCGGCTGCTAACTATAAAGTAAAGCCTTATCCTACAGGAACTTTTGTTTCGAAAGGTACTGCTTATGCCCTTGAAGCGGTTCGCTTTGAGCGCCGGCTGGAACTGGCTATGGAAGGTCACCGCTTCTTCGACCTGCAGCGCTGGGACAACGGCAGCGGATATATGGCTGATGTTCTGAATGCGTATGTAGCCAAAGAAAAAACGCGCTACTCATTCTATTACATTGTCAATACGGCTGTTTTCAAAAAAGGTATCAACGAGTATTTTGCTATTCCGCAGGTACAGATTGATGCAGAAAATGCAACAGGCGTTGTGAACCTGAAACAAAATCCGGGATACAACTAAAACATTCAACGTCTTCTATATACAAGCAAAATTTGCGGGGTATTTCTATACCCCGCTCTTTTCATTTTACACCATCGGCAATCCGGATGAAAATAATTGTAGCCCATTATTGTTACTTTGCCTAAGGATGAACAACGATTTGTCAACAGAAAATGAAGCACCAAAATGAAATCAACTGCCTCCATCTGCCACCTTCTGTCCAGATATGTTTTGCTGCTCTTTTAATTTTCGTTTAATTTATCTCCCGATTGTTTATTTATCTAACGTTTTCATGAAATCAGGATCGCTTACATTCTTATTCTGTTTTGTATTTTTCACTTGTTTTTGTCAGAATACCATTGGTATCCCTGATATTATGAACTATCCAAAGGAAACCTACAATGCCGGTACGCAAAACCGAGCTATTGTGCAGGATAAAAATGGCATTGTTTATTTCGCAAATGGTGAAGGTCTCCTCACGTTTGATGGAACTTACTGGAAAATATACCCGCTGCCCAACAAAACAGTTATGCGTTCGCTGGCCATTAGGATCTGACAACCGCATTTATGTGGGCGGGCAGGACGACTTCGGGTATTTTACACCCGGCAAAAACGGAAGACTTGAGTACAAATCACTAAAAACCTATTTATCAAAAAAAGACTTTAATGCATCCGACATCTGGAACACGGTTGTGTATGAAGGCAATGTGTTTTTCAGGTCTAAAGAAAAAATTTACCAGTGGGATCATCATTCGGTTTCGGTATATCCGGCGGTTTCGGAATGGGAGTTTTTAGGCACTGCCAATCAGCGCCTCATTGCACAGGACTCGCAGCACGGACTGCTGCAGTTTGCCGCTGGTTTGTGGCAACCCTTGGTTACCGATCTGCCATTGCCCGATCATAGTATCATCACCAGCATGTCGGCTTTTGGAAAAGACAGCTCTTTTCTCACCACGCTTACCTCTGGTTTTTATACTTTGTCCGGCTCTCAGCTTACCAGGTTTCGGGTGCAGGGCACCGATCCGTTTGCCAACCAGCGTATTTTGACCGCAACATTTATCAGCAAAGACCGCATTGCCATTGGCACCAACCTCGCCGGATGTTACATCATCAGTAAGCAGGGAGAAGTGGTGCAGAATATTTCGCGCAAAGAAGGTTTGCAGATCAACAATATTCTCTGCCTTTTTGAAGATCAGAAGCAAAACCTGTGGATTGGTCTTGACAACGGGATTGACTTTATTGCCTACAATAACGCCATCAAACACATTTACCCCGAAAAACTAAATGAAGGCGAGGGCTATGCTTCGCTTGTATACAACAACCAGTTGTATATAGGAACATCCAACGGGCTTTATAAAGTGCCTCTGACAGATAAAAAAGATTTGAGTTTTGTGAGTGGCGAGTTTGCTTCTGTGCCCGATACAAAAGGGTCGGCGTGGGGCTTGTTCGACATCAACGGGCACCTGATGATGGCGCATCACGATGGCGCTTTTGAAATAAAGGATAACATGGTTTTCCCGGTAGATGAGCGCACCGGCTATTTCACGTTTTTCCCATTTTACTCTGTATTGCCATCTTCGCTGGTGATTGCCGGTAACGAAACGGGGCTCAACTTCTTCGAGTATGCCAACAATACGTTTGTACCCAAAGGCAATGTGCCGGGTTTTCACCAGTTCAGCCATTTTGCCGCCATCGATCACAATTCTGTGATATGGGTAGCGCATCCCTATCGCGGGGTGTATAAGGTAGATATAACTTTGCCGTTCAGCTCGTCATCCAAGCTGTATACAGAAAAAAACGGGCTGCCTTCCTACCTGAACAATCACCTGTTCAAAATCAAAAACCGGATTGTCGTCACCACGGAAAAAGGTGTGTATGAATACAATGAAAAGAAAGATGCATTTGAACCTTCCTCTTTTTATAAGCCATTTTTTGAAAATAAAAATATCCGCCATTTAAAAGAAGATGCTGAAGGCAATATCTGGTTCGTGGAAAACAAAAACCTTGGTGTAATAGATTTTACAAATGGAAAACCTGATGTTATTTATTTCCCTGAACTCAATGGAAAACTGGTTAGCGGATTTGAGTTTGTGTATCCCTACAACCGGCAAAACATTTTTGTAGGAGCAGAAAAAGGATTTTATCACATTAATTACGAGGAATATCGCAAAAACCAGCAGCCGATCAATGTAAACATGAGTCTTGTGAAAGCATTGGGCAGAACGGATTCGCTACTTTTTGGCGGGTATTATGCCGATGTAAACAAAACGGCTGTGCAAAGCGCCAAAGCTGTGCCGCACCTGGCAAATGAGTGGAACTCTTTACATTTCGAATATTCGTCGCCCACTTTTGAAAGCAGCAACAGCATTGAATATAGCTACCAGCTAAAGGGCTTCGACAAAAGCTGGTCTGCATGGTCGAAAAAGCGTGAGAAAGATTATACCAACCTTCCTTCCGGGCACTACACGTTCGAGGTGAAAGCCAAAAATAATCTGAGCGGAGAGTCGGCTGTCAGCAGCTATTCGTTTGTGGTAGAGCCGCCCTGGTACCTCACGCCACTTGCCTACCTGCTGTATGCGCTGCTCCTGCTGGCTGCCATTTACCAGGGCTATCGCATGCAGAAAAAAATGCTGCTGAAGCAGCAGCAAAAGCATGAAGAAGAGCAGCGCCGCCTGCAATACCTGCACCAGCTGGAAATGGACAAATCGGAAAAGGAAATAGTGAAGCTGAGAAATGAAAAGCTGGAAGCAGAACTGGAATATAAAAATTCGGAACTGGCTTCTACGGCTTTGCACCTGATGCAGAAAGGCGAGTTGCTTTCAAGCATTAAAGACGAGCTGGTACGCATTAAAAAAACATCGCCTGAAAAACCGGTTGATGACTTTAAAAAGATACTTCAGATCATAAAAGAAGAAAACAAACTCGATAAAGACTGGGAGCAGTTTGCCATCCACTTCGATACGGTGCACAGCGGATTTTTGAAAATACTAAAACAAAAATATCCGCATGTAAGCGCACATGAGCTGAAGCTTTGCGCATACCTAAGAATGAACCTGTCGAGCAAAGAAATAGCACAACTCGAAAATATTTCGGTTCGCGGAGTGGAAATCAGCCGATACCGCCTCCGCAAAAAATTACAGATTCCTACCGAAACCAACCTTTTCGATTTCATGTTGCAGTTGAGTGAACAGGAATAAAAAAAGTCACATCACCAGTGATAAGCGGATGATGTGACTTTTTAGCTAGAAAAAATTTAATTATACCAGGTTCTGCTTGATGTAGCGATAACTTTTGGTGATGGAATCAAATGGATCGCCAGGTGTTTTGTCCTGTTCTACAAAGAAATATTTCATTCCTGCTTCGTTGGCATGTTTGAAAATATTTTTGAAGTCGATAGTGCCATTGCCCACTTCGGTAAATGCTTTTTCAGCAGTGTTGTCCATGTCTTTTACATGCCACAGCGGGAAACGTCCCGGATGTTCATTAAACATTTTCACTGCGTCCATACCTGCTTTAGAAATCCAGTACAGGTCCATTTCCATTTTCACGAGGTCTTTATCTGTCTGGTTGAGCAGGATATCGTATGGGTATTGATCATTTTGTTTGTCAAATTCAAAAGCGTGGTTGTGGTAGCAAAACTGGATGCCCGCTTTTTTACAGATTTCACCTGCTTTGTTAAACTCGTCGGCAATAAATTTATAGTGATCCAAACCTCCGCGTTCGCTGTCCGACAGGTAAGCGCATACCATATAAGGTAAATTGAGAGCCGCTGCATCATCTACAGTTTTTTGCCAGTCGTGCAGCAAAGTTCCTTTTACATCTGCACCATTTTGCTTTTCTTCTCCCAGCCTGTAGTGTCCGCTGCGTGGAGTGAGCCCGTTCTGTTTCAGCAGGCTGGCAAAAGCTGCGGCATCCATACCATAAAACTGTTGGGTACCGGTGTAAGTTGCAATTTCTACAGAGTTGAAACCAATCTTCGCCACTTTGGCCAGCGTACCTGCGGGATCTGCCTGCATTGCGTCGCGCACTGTATAGAGCTGCAAACCAATAATTGATTTGTCAAATTTAAAAGTAGAAGAAGGAGAGATTAGCAATCCTGCCGACAACAGGGATGATGTTTTGAGAAAATCTCGTCTGGAAGTCATCGTTAATTTGTTTTTGTAAAAAAATAAAAAAGGTAAAAGCGTCTATTAGACTATAAAAGTATAGCAAGTTTAGTATCACCTTCCTTTTTTTCCCACATCATTACTACATCATGCGCAAAAACACGCAAACTGTGTGTGCAGCCACTTTGATTTTATTGTAATTTTTCCAAAAATCTTTCTTGCCATGAAAAGAGTGACCGCTGTTTTATGTCTCCTGTTCTGCCTGTATGCGCACGTTTTTGCTGCCGATTCCACTGCGCACAAAACTTTACCGATTGGCGCATCGGCTCCCGATTTCAATTTGATTGGTATCGATGGCAAACAGTACACACTGAGTTCTTTTAAAAACTCACCGGTATTGGCTGTGCTGTTTACCTGCAATCATTGCCCCACAGCGCAGGCGTATGAAGACAGGATTATCAAACTGACTGCCGACTATGCCAGCAAAGGCGTAGCGCTGGTGGCTATTATGCCAAACGATCCAAAGTCCATCAATCTTGATGAACTTGGCTATACAGATCTCAGCGATTCTTACGAGGAAATGAAAATTCGGGCAAAAGAAAAAGGGTACAATTTCCCTTACCTGTATGACGGTGAAACGGAAATTGCTTCCCGTGCCTACGGACCCATTGCCACGCCTCACATTTTTATATTTGACAAAGAAAGAAAACTTCGATACAGCGGGCGGATAGATGATGTGGAAAAACCTACCAAAACGCCTCATACATTGGATGCCCGAAATGCCATAGAGGCACTGCTGAACAACAAAGAAGTGGCTGTGCCGACGACCAAAGTGTTTGGCTGCTCGGTAAAATGGGCAGAGAAAAGCGACTGGATGCAAAAATCTGCTCTTGCCTGGAGCAAGGAACCCGTAACACTCGATACTATTGATGTAGCGGGCATTAAAAACCTTGTGAAAAATGATTCTGATAAGTTGCGGCTGATAAATGTGTGGGCTACCTGGTGCGGACCTTGTGTTGCAGAATTTTCAGAATTCATTAAAATGAACCGGATGTATCGCCGTCGCGATTTTGAGTTTGTCAGCATTAGCGCCGATGACCCGGATAACCAGGAGAAAGTGCTGCGTTTTTTAAAAAAAGAACAGGCCTCTGCTACCAATTATCTCTTCAGTACAGATGATAAATATAAGCTGATAGAAGCTATCGATCCGGCATGGGAGGGAGCTTTGCCTTATACTTTACTGGTAGAGCCAGGTGGTAAAGTTGTGTATGCCCGGCAAGGTGCCATCGATCCTGCAGAGTTGAAAAAGCAAATTGTAGACAATGCCTATATCGGCAGGTATTTTTAGAGCAATATTGAAAATAGTTTTTGCATATGCAAATATGATATTACAGAGCTATTCAGCTAACACTGAATACCAAAAGAGCCCGGCAAATTATGCCGGGCTCTTTTGGTAGAACTTTTATTGATTGAAGTCTTTTATTTATCGTCGAGCAATGAAGCGGCAAAATATTCTTTATTCAGCCTTGCTATGTTGGCCAGTGAGATGTCTTTCGGACAGGTGGCTTCACAGGCACCAATGTTGGTGCAGGCGCCAAAGCCTTCTTTGTCGTGCTGCGTTACCATATCTATTACGCGCGTTTTGGCTTCTATTTCGCCCTGCGGCAATAGGGCAAGATGCGACACCTTTGCAGACAGGAACAGCATGGCTGAACTGTTTTTACAGGCTGCCACACAAGCGCCGCAACCAATACACATGGCCGCTCCGAATGCGCTGTCAGCTTTTTCTTTTTCTATCGGGATAGCATTGCCATCTACTGCATTACCGGTATTTACCGAAATATAACCACCGGCTTGAATGATACGGTCAAATGCTGAACGGTCGGTCATCAGATCTTTGATAACCGGGAATGCATTGGCGCGCCAGGGTTCCACCACAATGGTGTCACCATCTTTGTAAGCACGCATGTGCAGCTGGCACACGGTATTGTGCTGCCAGGGACCATGTGGTTTGCCGTCTACATACATAGAACAGGAGCCACAAATACCTTCGCGGCAATCATGATCGAAAGCAATCGGGTCTTTTCCATCTATTACAAGCTGCTCGTTTAGTACATCAAACATTTCCAGGAAGCTCATCTCGCTCGATATGTCTTTTACCTGGTACATTTCAAAACCACCTTCCGACTTATTGTTTTGTTGCCTCCACACTTTGAGTGTGAGATTCATATTGTAATGTTCCATAAGCCCCAGACCCCTAAAAGGGGATTTTATAAAGTTTGTATTTTATTGAAACCCTGTCTCCCGCTTCGGGATTTGGGGTATTACTTATAATTTCTCTGTGTTGGATGAATGAGTTCGTAATTCAGTTCTTCCTTGTGCAACTCCCAGTTGCTGTCGCCGGCATACGCCCAAGCCGATACGTACATAAAGTTTTCATCGTCGCGAAGTGCTTCGCCTTCATCCGTCTGGTATTCTTCGCGAAAATGTCCGCCACAGCTTTCGTTGCGGTTCAGTGCATCAAGACACATCAGCTCGCCTAGTTCTATAAAGTCGGCTACGCGTCCGGCCTTGTCAAGTTCATTGTTCACACCTTCCACGCTTCCCGGAATCTTTACATCACTCCAAAACTCTTTTTTCAGTGCTCTGATTTCCTGTATTGCTTCTTTCAGCCCGGCTTCGCTGCGCGCCATGCCGCACTTATTCCACATAATTTTTCCAAGTCGTTTGTGGAAGCTTTCTACCGTTTGCTTACCCTGGATGCTCATCAGTTTGTTGATGCGTTCAGCGGCTTTTTTCTCAGCTTCTGCAAACGCAGGATGATCGGTAGGTATTGACTGCGTTCTGATTTCATCGGCGAGATAATTACCAATGGTATAAGGTACCACAAAATATCCGTCTGCCAGTCCCTGCATCAGCGCGCTTGCACCAAGGCGGTTGGCGCCGTGGTCGCTAAAGTTGGCTTCGCCCATGCAGTACAATCCCGGAACGGTAGTCTGCAATTCATAATCTACCCACAAACCACCCATCGTGTAGTGGACCGCCGGGTAAATACGCATTGGTACTTCGTAAGGGTTTTCGCCGGTAATCTTTTCATACATGTCGAAGAGATTGCCGTATTTTTCCTTCACTACTTCCAGTCCGTAATGGCGCTGCTGCTCGGTGGTAGGATTGCTGATACCGTGTTTGCGGCATTCGATAATTCCATATCTTAATACAGCATCTGCAAAATCGAGGTATACAGCCTGTTTGCTGGTGCCTACACCATAGCCTTCATCGCATCTTTCTTTGGCAGCACGGCTGGCCACATCGCGCGGAACAAGGTTGCCAAAGGCAGGATATCTTCTTTCGAGGTAATAATCTCTTTCGTCTTCCGGAATTTCCCTTGCCTTACGGGTATCATTTTTCTTTTTCGGAACCCAGATACGTCCGTCGTTGCGCAAAGATTCCGACATCAGTGTCAGCTTGCTTTGGTGCTCGCCGCTCACCGGAATGCAGGTTGGGTGAATCTGCGTAAAACAGGGATTGGCAAATAAAGCTCCCTGTTTATGTGCTTTCCACGCTGCCGTTACGTTGGAACCCATTGCGTTTGTGCTCAGGTAAAACACATTGCCATAACCACCGGAACACAATAGCACCGCGTGACCAAAATAACGTTCCAGATCGCCGCTAATAAGATTGCGGGCTACAATGCCGCGTGCTTTGCCGTCTACCATTACGATTTCCAGCATTTCGTGGCGGCTATACATTTTCACATTGCCTAAAGCTACTTGTCTTTCCAGTGCCTGGTAAGCGCCAATGAGCAATTGCTGACCCGTTTGCCCGGCAGCATAAAAGGTGCGCTGCACCTGTGTGCCACCAAAGCTTCGGTTGCTGAGCAATCCGCCATATTCGCGTGCAAAAGGAACGCCCTGCGCCACGCATTGGTCTATGATATTGGTGCTCACTTCCGCAAGGCGATGCACATTGGCTTCGCGGGAACGGTAGTCGCCACCTTTAATGGTATCGTAAAATAAACGGAATACGCTGTCTCCGTCGTTCTGGTAGTTTTTTGCAGCATTGATGCCTCCTTGTGCCGCAATAGAGTGTGCACGGCGTGGAGAATCCTGGTAGCAAAAACATTTTACCTGGTAGCCCAGCTCGCCAAGTGAGGCGGCAGCACTTGCGCCGGCAAGACCCGAACCGATGATGATAATTTCGAGTTTGCGCTTATTGGCAGGGTTCACCAGTTTGCAGTGACCTTTATAGTCTGTCCACTTTTCTTCTAACTTTCCTGCCGGTATTTTTGAATCCAACATATAAAACGAAGGTTTATATTATTCCGGGCTGTTTTGCCCGGCTGTTCTATTTTTTATTTCACAGAAAATGGTGTTGCTTATTTCACCAGCCCGATATACATGCTGATAGGCATGGAAGCAAACCCAATGGTAACAATCACAGAAAACCAATTGCCGGCATTGATAAGCATGCGCTGGTACTTGCGGTTGTGAACGCCCATGGTACGGAAAGAACTCTGAAAGCCATGCGCCAGGTGATAACCCAGTGATATGCAACCCGCTACATACAGTATCACTACCCATAGATTGTCAAATACTTCTTTCATTCGGCTAAAGAGGTCGTGCACGGGGTCTCCGTTTTGCACGCGCATTTCAGGCAGTTCGCCAAAGCGGGAGGGAACCCAAAACTGCGCAATATGAACAATGAGAAACAGCAAAACCAGTGTACCGAGCAAACCCATGCTACGGCTGTACCAGCGGCTGCCACGGTTGCCATAGCTGATGGCATATTGCTTGTTGCGCTTCTGTACATTGTAGTAGGCAAGCATCAACCCCTGGATGATGTGAATGAAAAACATAACAAACAACCCGATTTCCATAGCACGGATAAGAAAAGTAGAACCCATAAAATGGGCAGCCCGGTTGAAAACCATCCCGTGATCGGTGGAATCAACCAACGTATTAAAAATAGTGGCATTTATACTTATGTGAACAATCAGGAAAATAATCAGGAAGATACCGGTGAGCGCCATGACAATTTTTCTACCAATCGAAGAGGTAAAAACACGTTTCCACGTCATATTATGCAATTACTTTTTAGGTGAACTGAACAAAGGTAAGTCACAAAACTGTAAAATATGATTCCGTATGCAATGGCTTGCAAAATTGTCGCATTCATATTTCGTAAAGCGTTGTGATATACTCCGATATTTTTTGGAAAAGAATCAATCCCATAATAAACGTTGAAACATAGGGATACAGTTGTTAACGTTTGTCTTTTTTGCACATTTTTCACCGGGTGCTGTTATGCTGTTTATAATGGTTTTTTTCGAAAGCAGCATTAACCTGCAAGAAAAAATTTACAACTCAAATTGCAGCTTTCCCTCAGTGGAAAAAGGGCGCAGGTAAACGGTGTCTTTGTTCATTTTCATCCAGGTTTCCACTTCCTTTCTTTCGTCTGCTGCAAATTGCGACTCGTGGCAGTTCATCGCAGCAATGGCTGCCTGCAGATCGGTTTGGGAAACAGGAATGCGCACTGTGAGAAATTCCTTTTTCACAGGTTTCCAGTTGTCTTTCAAAAACTGGCCTGAATGAGTGGTAAAAACGGGTAGCTGCTTCATGACTTCTGTGGGCATGCCGGTATAATAAAGCGTTGAAGGATATGCCAGGTCGCCCGCCTGAAAAATCTCTGTAACCACGTTGTGCACCACGCGGTGATCCATGTGTCCATAACCGCCATCGGGTCCCCATGTGACAACCACTTCCGGTTTATACATCCTGAAAATGCTGTCGAGTTTCTGGTGTAGGGGTGCACCGGTAAAGTCTTCATCCAGCTCACCGTCATTCATTCCCAGCATAATGGGCGGATGTATACCCATTGCCTTGCAGGCGCAAGCGGCTTCTTCTTTTCTTGCAGCGGCAAGTGCATCGCCGGCGGCAATACCTGCATGGTCTCTTGTTCCTTTTTCACCTTTGGTGGCTATCACAAGATATACTTCGTTGCCTTGTCTTGCACAATAGGAAAGCAAAGCACTTACATTAATTTCGTCATCAGGATGTGCAAAGACAGCCATGACGATTTTTTTATCAGCGGGAGGCAGGCGGTCGTGAAATGAAAGAAAACAACATAAACAGGCAATCGAAAGTAGACTACGCATAGACAAGCAATTTTGAGTGGTGAAAAATAAAGCTTTTTTGCCATCTGCCTGCATTCATCAGCCTCGCAATCTTATGTGTTTTGGATAAATAATTTTTGTTCATAACAGGTGGCGGAGTAACCCTGTGGGGCATCGCAGGGATACGCATATTGCATGGTTACCACGCACGCCACTGCCGGCTGTTTGCTTTACATCCGGCAGTATTTATTCTTGCGTAGGATATTGGAATTGTAGGTTTACTCTCTCATCGGTTCGTTGCTTTATGACATCATGGATGGTGACTTAAACATTCATCTTTTAAAATTCCTGGAATCACTTTTAAGCTGGTAACTCGTTAATCGAATCAAGGCAGTGAGGTTATACTTACAATCGTGTCTTTACCATTTCAGCACCGTTACCCGAAAGATCGTTAGCCACTTCTTTAAAGAAACGGATGATAAGTGGCGGCACCGTTGTAGGGTAATTGTGTTGTCCGTTGTATTTTATAAAAACTACCGGTGCATGAATGGGCGATGCATAACGGGTGGCTAACAATCCGTCAGGACCGGTAGCCCATGTAACTCCGGTGGTTGAGCATTGGTTCAATACCCGTACCTGCTTAACGCCCTGTTCCTGGTCGGAAAAAAGCACGAGGTTGTCTTGTGTGCCTGCTGCATGAATGAGGGGTTTGGGAGATTTGTTGCTAGTGCCCGGAGGCGAATCGAGATACGATGCCGATGGAGCCAGTGCTGCAAGCTTATTGCCACGCGTGGGCCATAGCGCATCGTATAAAAAGTCGCCGCCGTTTGAGTGCCCGTTTGCAAATACAAGGTTCAGGTTGGCGTTGTATTTATTTTGCAGTGTAGGCAACATGGCGTCGAAGAATTTAATATCCTGATCTATTACACCGGTAATGCAATTCACTTCTCCTATGGTTTTCTGCCACCCTGATTTGCGGCAGTGAGGGTCGCCTTCTCCTTTGGAACGTAACCCCAGCGGGTACACCACCACGGCTTCCTCCCAGTAGTCTTCAAAGGCTTTGTCGGCAAATCCAGTATCGGTTCCGCCATGCCCATGAAAAGCGAATACTACAGGCGGTGTCGTTGAACTGCCATTGGGTACATGAACGACTGCCTGCCTTGAAAGACCGCTTACCGTCCAGGTAAGTTTCTCCATTACACTTACCACCGTAGTATCGGTTCGGGAGGTGTTGCTGTTGTCTGTTGCTGTTAGTACAAAGCGGTATACACCCAGTTTCAGGTTGCTTACTTCGGTAACGCTTTGGTTAGGCTTAGCTATAGTAGCAGTGTTAGGTCCTTTCGCCTGTTTCCATTGAAATGAAACGGGACCTTCCTTGTCGGAACCGCTACCACTGAGAGTAGTTTTCGAGGCTGGCGTAATGACGCGGCGGTTTAATCCGGCGTTTACTTTGGGTGGGGTATTATCTGCGGTTGTAATACTGTCTCCGCTATAAGCTTTTATTGATTTGTTTGGCAGGCTCACCGGGGCTTTCTTACAACTGCCGAAAAACAAAACTGCCAGTGTTGCTGATAAAACAATGTAAAAGCTTGTTGGTTTGCTTTTACTCAAATAGTTTGGCGTAACAACAGGAGAGGGCTGATGTACACCACGATGTTCTGCCTTGCTTGCAGGCAAGTACTGATGGCTATACATAACGGTTCGGTTTTAAAAATGACACGTCGATAGATGCGATGTTATAGCCACATGTATACACCTTTAGTTTTCTGTATTGATTATATGTATATCTAACATTTCCGCATAGTGTATGCGAATAGAACCATCACTGTTTATTTTATGTTTTGTTACTACAATCTGGCCGATAAGGCAGGCTTACGGCAATAACCGGGCATAAGGGCATGTTGAATGTGCCACATGACGCAATGGGTAAAAAATGACTTGGTATGATACAGCCAATCTAAGAAGTCATCCTGTTGCCCTGGCTAAATCAGCAATCGATAGGATATGTGGACAGGCGAACGGGGGATGGTGGCAACCTGATGAGATACGCTGGGATATTGTTTATTTCCAGATCAATACAAACTGTTTTGAAAGGTAGTTGCTATAACTTAACTCACCCTAAAGGTACAACAGCCAGTTCCCGAAACCAGTATTTTGGGGATAACTGAAAGCAGCTAATCGAATGTATGCACACAACAAAATTTTCGATGTAATAAACGTGCATTGGTGAGATAGCTTGTCTAACTGCAAACATTCATTTTGTATTTCCACTACGGATGTTCTCTTTCGCGGGCAACATATGAATTCCACGGTGCATAGCGCCCAAGCGTGTGAATCCAATAAGCGGTATCAGTGTCTACATCAGTGAAGGGACGACCATCTAACACCTCAACGCTCATATCGGTGTAGTGCCAGTCGTTTTCATCAAAATGCCAGCGAAAGCTGTGAGATGCATTGATATTGTAACCTCCATTACCACTCAGCAACCTCCCATTTACCATCTGTCGTTCGCTGACTGGCATACCCAGTTGCTCTTCGGTTTGCTGAATCAGGTCTGCATTGCTCGTGGCTACAATAAACGACGTATCGCGCCAGTCGGATGCCTCTGTTTTAAACGCAATCTCGTAATATTTTACACCGGGTTCTAAACTGTTGTTTTCTTTTTTACACATGATAAATAAGAATAGGATAAACGTAATGACAGGTATGGTTGTCTTCATTTTTGAAAATGTTTGGAAGAAGTAGTTCTGTTAATCAATAATAGAATGCATGTAAAAATCAATTCGATTTGCGGGTATATATTGAACATAGAATATGCATAAAATTTTACTGCATTACACTTTATCTTTTGATCAGTTTATGGTTCACGGCCTGCATCAGTTTATCTTTTGCAGTACGGCTTACGGGTAGCTGGTGCGCACCTACAATAACTTTATTCCCATCAATGATTTCGATGCTGGCAATGGATACAATATAGGATTTATGTATACGCATAAACAAGGCGGAGGGCAATTGTTTTTCCATGTTTGAAATTGTCATATAGCTCACCAGTTTTCTATCGGCCAGATGTATGGCTACATAATTTTGCAATGCTTCCACAAACAGGATATCGCTGTAAAGAATCTTTTCAACCTTATAGTTGGCTTTAATAAAAAAATAATTTCTTTCGCCTGCGAAACCTTCGTTTCCTTTATCCGTGAGAAAGTCTTTTGCCTTATTTACTGCTTTCAAAAAGCGCGGAAACGAAAAGGGTTTTACCAGATAATCAATTACATCAAGTTCGTAGCCTTGCACTGCATATTCAGGGTAAGCAGTCGTGAATATAACTGCCGGCAAATAGCTGAGTGATTTCACAAAATCGATGCCCGACAATCCCGGCATTTCTATATCGAGAAACAGCAGATCGGCCTGCCCGCTGTTCACAAACGGGTATGCCTGCGCCGCACTATTGCATACGCCAATCAACTCCAGGAAATCAACGTCGGCTATATATTCTGCCAGTCCTTTTTGCGCAAGCGGTTCATCGTCTGCTATCAAACATTTTATCCTTACCATACCCGTAGTTTTAGTTGAACAGAAAATAAGAAGTCTTCATTACAAATCAGGAGTTCATGCCTGTTTTCATACAGCAATTCAAGCCTTCGTTTCACATTCTTCAAACCGATATGGTTAGCCGTTTTTGCACATGGCTTATCTTGTTTTGTATTCACCACATCAAACATCAGATACTCTTTTTGCCGGTAGAGGCGAACGTCAATTGTATTCACTGTTTCCGTAGCATTCGACACATGTTTAAATGCATTTTCTACAAACGGAATGAGTAATAAAGGTGCAATGTTGATGCAACAAACATCCTTCTCTGTTGTTAACTGAATCCTGTAGTTATTTTGCCGTCGCAACCTTTGTAAATCCATATAACTTCTTACATAGTCTATCTCTTTTTCAATGGCTATTTGTTCTTCGTTGCATTCATACAACTGGTAGCGCAGCAGGTCCGAAAATTTTTGCAAAGAATCTCTTGCTTCCACGTTGCTTTTATCAATCTGGAAGTAAATGGTATTGATAGAATTGAAGAGAAAATGAGGGTTCATCTGGGCTTTCAGGTATTGCAATTCCGTTGTCAGTTTTTCAAGCTGCATTTTCTGTAATAATAGATATTGCTGGTACCAGTTTTTACTCAGCGCCAACGCCATTGTAAACGAGAGGTAAAACAACGCGATGGAAAAATTGTAAAAGGTATTGTAGAAAAAATGTTGCTTTTGAAGATCGTGCAATACAAAACCAAACAACCAGGTATCATGTGCATTTTTAAGAAGTGTAAACAGCAGCAGGCATGTGAATATCAGCAGGGCATATTGCCAATATTTTCCTTTCCTGAAATACTGAGGAAATAAATAGTACACGTGCGTATAGCAGATGAGTGCCAGCAAGCCATTGCGGATAAGAAGATTGAGTTGGTATTGCACGAAACCAGCTTCATGCAAAAGGTCTGCTGTCACGAATGCATAAAAGCCAATCGTAATGCTCCAGAACAGAACATGATCAAGTTTGTATTTCCAGAAGAAATGCATTCTTAAATGTAAGAATAAATCATGCAGATGCTGCCTGTTTTACACGAAACAGCCTTTTTGCAGGATGAAATGCAGCACTCGATACTTCTGTTTGTATGCTGTGCCATATGTCAAGTAAGTGATGCAGTTGGTCAAGCAAATAATGAATTAGCATAAGCATGAATTTACTTTACAGTACAAATTTCTTTTCACCATTCAAAAACGTTTGTTATGAAATCTCTACATGTCATTCAACGATTGGGAAAGCCTGTTTTCTTTCTTCTTTTTTTGCTTCATCGCTATGATGGGAACTGCTAAAGCCGGCTTGGATTTTTATGAAATATACCTGGGCAAGCAACTCCTCATCAAGCGTTATGTTAATCAGCCATTGCGCCTCGAAAACCTGTCATTGCAAAATGCAAAAGCCGGCGAATACCTTTCGATACATTACTACCAATGCAATGCGCCCGGAGGCAATGCTGTCAACAGAAGTATTGCAATAAAAGACGATCAGGGTGCTATCATCAAAGAATGGAAGTTTGCAGATGTGAAGGGACCGAATAATGCTATGATAATACCCCTGAAAGAATTGCTGCAGTGGCAACGAAAAAGTAACAGCCCTACGCTGAGTCTTTTTTATAATGCAGATGGAAGAAAAGGGGGAGAAACTCTTGCTTATCTTCCTTCCGGATCAAACGCCGTTTCCCGCCGGCAAAGCCAGCTACAGCCGGCGCAAACCCTTATGGCAAGCCTCTTGTTTCTGCGTGTTAGTTGTTTTAATTAACAGCCTTCGGCCCGCAGTGTGTCATCATCCATTACGGGCTGAATGGCTTTGACTGAGATCTATTTGCCATGAGCATTATGCGATTTCAAAATCAGCATTGTCAAACATGTCACAGCTTCATCATGTGGTTCGGTTGGCAACAGGTTCTTTCTTTTGGTTTCAACTATCTTTTTGAGTTTCTTATCAGTTGCAACCCCGATATATGATTATTTTGTGCAGCTAATTGCATAGAATGAAATTTATCGTATCCATTTTCACATTCTTCTTGTTTGCTATTTCTGTGAAAGCGCAATCTTTTTATCAAGAATCGCCTGCGGCAGTGCAGTGGGTAGACAGTGTGTTTGGCAGTTTGTCGCCCAGGCAGCGCATTGCACAGCTTATGGTAGTGCGGCTTAGCGAAAAAACAGCTAACGGCGTTGTTTTTACGATAAGAAAGTGGAAAATGACATAAAAAGATTTAACATCGGATCTGTGTGCCTGTTCCAGGGAACGCGCTGCAACAGCATGCAAATTTTATCAACCATTTTCAGGCAGATTGCGCAAACGCCCATTATGTTTTGTATTGATGGCGAAACAGGGCTTGGGCATGCGGCTGGAAGGGTTAAAAAATTTCCTGACCAGCTTACAATTGGTGCCGTAAGCGATACTTCGCCCTTGTTTACAAAATTGGCAATGCCATTGGCGAGCAATGCAGCCGTCTTGGCTTACAGGTAGATTATGCGCCGGTGGTTGACATTAACAACAATGCCAACAACCCGGTAATCAATTTTCGTTCGCTTGGGCAAGATAAATATAAAGTTGCCACTTTTGGTATGCAGATGATGCGGGGCATGCAAAGCGCCGGAATTATGGCTTGTGCCAAGCATTTTCCCGGTCATGGCGATGTAGCTGTTGATTCACATTTCGATCTGCCTGTTATAATAAATCTATTGGAACGAGCTTGACTCACTTGAGCTCTTTCCTTTCAAGGTGATGTTTGAAGCCGGCATTGGCAGTGTTATGATTGCGCATCTGTCTATCCCGGCTATTGATAATACACCGCATTTGCCTACATCTTTATCGCAGAAAAATGTAACGGGTTTGCTGCGCAATGAGCTGCACTTCAATGGCATTTCTTTTACTGATGCATTGGAAATGAAAGGCGTTGCCAAATATTTTCCGCAGGGCGAAGCCGCTGTGCAAAGCCTGATTGCCGGTAACGATATGCTATGCCTGCCCGGCGATGTGAGATGAATGCATTGCGCAAATAGAAAAAGCAATTGCCGACGGCAGATTGCAGCAGAGACAATATTGATGTAAGTGTAAAAAAAGTGCTGCTTGCAAAGTATAATCTGAAATTGCCCCATTTAGCGCCTGTGAATACAAGCAATCTTGTGGATGACCTGAATGCAAAATGTCGATATGCATGAGCACTGAAGTTGCTGAAAAAGCGATTACGCTGCTGTCTTTGCAAAACAAAAAACTACTTACCTCTTCAAACACAACGAGTAGCTTTTGTTGGGTTTGGCATTCGGATACCAATCCGCCTTTGCCGATCGATAAAAAGCCATTATGGGGCTGATATTTTTATTTTTCATATACCGATAATGCTTCTTAAAGCCGACCGTTGATTCTTGCGTTACAAAAAATTACGATGCTGTAATTATTGGTGTGCATGGGCTTACCAAATATCCCGAATAACAATTTTGGCATGCAGCAATGGCTCCGTAACTGTTCTAAACAAATTGAAGAAAATACAAATGCCATTAACTTTTTTATTCGGAAATCCTTATGCAATAAAAAACATGTGCAACGCGCCTAACCTGCTCGTTTGCTACGAAGACGATAGCATTTTTCAGAAACAGGCTTTTTTTGTATTAACATGGCGCCGTTCATCCAAAAGGAACTTTGCCTGTTCGGTTTGTGCTGAATATCCGTTTGGAAGTGGTATTGTGAATAAATAGTGATCAAATTACTGAGATTTATTCTTTATCCAGGTAAGAAATGCAATGAAACTCGTTTCTGCTGGCGCAAACCATTGCATTTCCTCATCCCGCTTAAACCATGTCATCTGCCGTTTGGCGTAATGGCGTGTATTCTGTTTTATAAGGTCAGCAGACTTGCTGCAATGATATATTGTTATTAAAAAAATCAAACAATTCTTTGTAACCAACTGTTTGCAATGCATTCAGATGCTGTAACGGGATCAAGGCTTTCACTTCTTCTGCCAAACCTTCTTTCATCATTTCATCTACTCGTTTGTTGATGTTTTCATACAAAGCGGGACGTGGCAATCGCAGACCGATTTTTAGAATGCGGAATGGTCGTTTAACCTTGGTTTTTCGTTGATAAGTCAGAATAGAATTGCCTGTAGCTTCCATCACTTCTAAAGCACGCATCAAACGTTGCGGATTGTGCTGTTCTGCCACATGCCAATATTGCGGATCTTTCTGCTCCAACTCATTTTGTAAAAATGAAATACCTTCTTCTTTATAGCGTTGTTGAATACCGGCACGAATGTATTCCGGTACGGGTGGCATTTCGTCGAGACCTTCGCAAAAAGCTTTTATATACAATCCGGTGCCTCCGGCAACAACGGCTACATGGGTATGTTCGAAAATCTGGGTGCAGGCATTGACTGCATACTGTTCAAAAGTAGCCGCATTTACCGCATCGTGTACGGAATGTGAGTTGATGAAATAATGCGGCACTTCTGCAAGCTGTGCGGCGTTGGCTTTGCCACACCAATGTTCAGCTCGCGGAAGCACTGTCTTGAGTCTGCAGAAATGATTTGTGTACTAAAATGTTGCGCTACCTGTATAGCCAGGCTTGTTTTTCCTACTGCCGTTGGCCCTGCAATTACAATAACGGTATGAACTTGGTTTCAGGCAAATGAAACAGGCGCAATTATTTTGTAAAAACATAATTGGAAATATCTTCGAGCATAATGGTATTTCCCGAAAAATCACCAGCCGTTCCACCACGTTGTTTAGCTCGCGTATATTGCCTGTCCAGTTGTGATGAATAAGCGCTTCCATAGCACGGTCGCTGATTTCCTTCACCGGCTGGTTGTATTCTTCCGCGATATCGACAAGAAATTTATTTACAAGCAATGGTATATCGGTGCGCCGTTCGTTGAGCGAAGGCACATGAATGAGAATAACGCTTAAACGATGGTATAAATCAAGCCGGAAATTTTTGGCTTCCACTTCTTTCAGCAGGTTTTTGTTGGTTGCCGTTACCACGCGCACATCTACTTCTATTTCTTTATCGCCACCAACTCGGGTAATTCTGCCTTCCTGCAGTGCACGCAGCACTTTTGCCTGCGCGCTGATGCTCATATCACCTACTTCGTCGAGAAATAATGTACCTCCGTTTGCCTGTTCAAACTTGCCGATGCGCTGCTTGATAGCTGAAGTAAAGGATCCTTTTTCGTGACCAAACAATTCGCTTTCAATCAGTTCGCCGGGAATGGCAGCGCAGTTTACTTCTACCAGCGGACCTTCGGCACGGTTGCTTTTGTGGTGAAGCCAGCGCGCCACCAGTTCTTTGCCCGATCCGTTTTCGCCGGTTATCAGCACGCGCGCATCGGTAGGCGCTACTTTATCTATGGTTTCTTTGATGCGGATAATGCCTTCCGATTCGCCAATCATTTCCTGTACGCGGCTTATTTTTTTACGCAGTACGCGGGTTTCCTTGGTGAGCTTGTTGCGGTCCATCGCGTTACGGATGGTGATGAGCATGCGGTTCAGGTCGGGCGGTTTGCTGATGTAGTCAAATGCGCCCTTTTTTACGGCTTCCACGGCGGTTTCTATATTGCCATGACCACTCACCATGATAACGGGCACATCGGGGTTAATGGCGTTGGCACGGTCGAGAAACTCCATTCCATCCATGCGGGGCATTTTGATATCGCACAGCACCACATCAAACGTTTTTTCTGAAAATATTTTGAGACCTTCCTCTCCATCGGCGGCTTCCCTTATTTTGTAGCCCTCAAAGGTGAGGATGTCACTCAGTGTTTTGCGGATGGCACGTTCATCGTCTATTAAAAGGATACTTGACATACTTTCTTACCTCTAATGTTGAGGCGGCAAATCTAAACTACTTTTGCTGCTTCACATACGTTAAAAGTAGCATAATACGATGAGATTAATAGATACGCACTGTCATTTATACTCCGAAGAATTTAAAGAAGATATCGGTACGATACTCGAAAAAAGCAGGGCTGCCGGTGTGGAAATGTGCTACCTGCCTGGCATAGACAGCACCACGCACGAAGCAATGCTGCAACTGGAAGCCAACAGTGAAATGTGCATTGCTATGATGGGAGTGCATCCGTGTTCAATCAATGACAAATACAAGGACGAACTGGCAATTGCGGAAGAATGGCTGGGAAAAAGGAAGTTTGCCGCCGTTGGCGAAATAGGGCTCGATTATTACTGGAGCACCGAATTTATGCAACAACAGCAGGATGCGTTTTCTATACAAATGCAGTGGGCGCTCGATAAAAAACTGCCCATTGTGATTCATACGCGCAATGCCATGCAGCCAACGATTGATATGGTGAAACCATTTGCCGCTAAAGGATTGCGGGGAATTTTTCATTGCTTTGGCGGCACAGCAGAGGAAGCCGCACAAATTACGGAAATGGGCTTTTTACTGGGAATTGGCGGTGTACTCACGTATAAAAAAAGCGGGCTGCCCGAAGCGCTGGCTGGTGTTTCGCTGGAAAGTATGGTGCTGGAAACAGATGCACCTTATTTGCCACCCGTTCCTTTTCGGGGAAAGAGAAACGAAAGCAGCTACCTCACCTATATTGCAGCCAAGCTGGCTGAGATAAAAGGTGTAAGTATAGAAGAAGTAGCAGCAATCACAAGCCGCAATGCGGAAAAAATATTTCAGCAGCTAAGTTGGATATACTTATTTTGCAGCCCTTACAACAGGGAGACGTGTCCGAGTGGTTGAAGGAGCACGCCTGGAAAGTGTGTATACGGGAAACTGTATCGCGAGTTCGAATCTCGCCGTCTCCGCAGAATTTTGAAGAGTGCTGTTTTCACAGCACTTTTTTATTGTCTTAATGGCAATGCTGTGTAAATACAATTGTTGATTTGAAAAAACATAACTGCCGCTTACCCAATGAGCGTGTTCTTCTTCAATTATCGCATCAACTTAATGATTATGAGTAGTGGATTTGAAGAGTAATTTCCATATTAACAACCTTGCCTGTCAAGAGAATTGTATTCCACAAATAACATCAGATGTTCTTAACCTCTTAGCTACAATGAAAGAAAGGTTGCTGAAGGTTTTGTTTAGTCATTCTGGTTTGGCCTATTTTTAAAGCGGCTCTTGTCATTTTTATTAGTAAAGTCAGGAGCAGGAAAAACACATCTATTGATTGCAAACAGTAGCCATAAATCATCCGTATGAAAACATTTTATTTGCTTTTTTTTGTGATTCCGTTTTGGGTAGTTTCAGGCAGTGGTCAACATTACTTTCAACATTTGTTTGGTATCAGCAATAGCTTGCAAAATTATGCCATGCAGGAACCATCCGATACGATGACACGCAAGGAAAACCCGGTGATTCCCGGTGATATTGCAGACCCTTCCGTTATCCGCAAAGGTGATGTGTATTATGCCACGGGCACTTCATCGGAGTGGGCACCGCATTACCCCTTATTTCAGTCTGCCGATCTGCTGCACTGGCAACCCATGGGATATGTGTTTCTGCAAACGCCATCGTGGGCATTGGCATCTTTTTGGGCACCCGAATTATTTTACCATAACGGAACTTATTTGCTATATTATGTAGCCCGTCGTAAAAGCGATGGTATCTCCTGCATTGGCGTAGCTACTTCTCTCGATCCTGCTAAAGGCTTTACCGACAAAGGTGTTTTGCTTCCATTTGGAAAAGAGGCGATTGACCCGTTTGTGATTGAAGATGAGGGACAACTCTACATTACCTGGAAAGCGTATGGGCTTGATGATCGCCCGATAGAAATCCTTGGCAGCCGGTTGTCGGATGATGGTTTGAAAGTAACCGGTGAACCCTTTTCGCTGCTGCGCGATGATGACAGGAAAGGGCTGGAAGGGCAATGCCTCGTGAAGCGCAACGGCTACTACTATCTTATTTATTCGCCTGGAGCCTGCTGCGGACGCAACTGCAGCTACGTAGTGGAAGTGGCACGGTCTGCTTCGCTGCGCGGACCGTATACGCGCTACAACGGCAATCCTTTGTTATCAGAAACACAGGAGTGGAAATGCACAGGTCATGGCACTGTGGTCACTACCAAAGAAGGGGCTGATTATTACCTGTACCATGCTTACAGCAAAGCAACCGATGTGTACACTGGCCGGCAAGGTATGTTGGGAAAAATTTATTGGAACGCGCAGACAGGTTGGCCTTCCATTGAACCCGTTGGTGCAAAGGCTGAACCCATTCAAAATTTCAGGGACGATTTTACCACAACTTCTCTGTCTGATGCGTGGCAGTGGGACTTTCGCCATAGCCAGCCGTCGCCCATCCTGAAAAACGGGCATCTTTACCTGTCGGGCACCACAATGGATAATAACACCACCGGACTAGCTCTGACGGTGCGCCCACTGAGCGGCGATTATGAAATGGTTACCAAAGTGCTTAACCAAAACGCATCGCTCAAAGGGTTGGTGCTCTATGGTGATGCCAGTCAATCTGTAGGTATTGGTATGGCTGGGAATGCAGTGCAGGTGTGGGTTACAAAAGATAATCAACGTACGATGATAGGAGAGAAACACATAGCTGCAGGCAAATCGGTGTACCTGAAAATGGGAATAACAAATGGCTATCTGTGCAGGTTTTACTGGAGCGAAAACGGAACTACATGGAATGAAATTAATACCGGAGGCAATGCTTTTAACGGCGATTTTCTACCTCCCTGGGACCGGAGCCCACGACCCGGTTTGTGGCATAGCGGAACAACCAAAAATGCAGCCGGTTTTGATTTTTTTTGTATAACCTATCAATAGTATTTTGCAACCATTATTTTTTTGATTCTACATGTTAACAGCAAATGCTGAGTAAGATTTGATACCACAAATTTTCTTCGAACAGAAAAAACATAACAGCAATTGCGAACCGTTGAATATATGGCGCAACGCATATCTGTTGCGCTATTGCCATGATCATAATGGTGGGAAAACTTATGTTGCTGCGTGTGCAATTTCAACAGTTTAATCCAAACGTTAAGGTTGTTTATAATGCAATATTGCTTTCAAAAAAATTGAACTTTGCAGCGCCATACCAGGCTTCTCAATGGCAATTGCACAATATCTTGTAGCCGAAGATCAGACCTTGTTTTTTGCTGCTCATCACATAGGTTTGCTGCAACTGGAGCCTTTACCGAATGCCGCATTGCATCACCGACAATCAACATGCATGGACAACCCTTATGACCCTGAATATTTCTTTCTGTACGAGATTCGCATCCGGCAAATCATATTCGATGAAACATCGGATGTGACTATTTTCGGATCTATACCCGAAGAAAGCGATTATGAACAATCAGTGGAATGGGATTTTTTATGCAGCTTCGGTTTGCTGACAGACTTGTTGATGTATGCCGATGAAAAAGATGAAGGCGATATGTTGATTGAGATGATTAGCGACAAACTTGGCTCCCCATTCGAAATTCCAACTGTCATTGATGTTGAAAACCTGTTTGGCAGAGAGCTGATTTTTTCCAATCTTATCTACGAAACATACAAGCCGCATGAGAAAAACAAATACGGCATATGGGAACCCACAAATGATAATTGTTATATCATAAATTCCATTGAACAGAAAAGCGAATTTTTTAAACGGGAGGGCGAAAATTTCAAGTTCAACGAACATAGTCAATGCCAACCGTATGACTTGTTAGAAGAAGCATTGAAGCAGGCTGGAAAAGAAAAAACGCACCAGGAACAACTTGCGGAATATCCGATAGTGCTGGACAATGCATTTAAATATTATGAGCAACTTTTGCTGAAAGAATTTACAGAAAAGGAAGCGCGCAAAAGGTCTGGGTTAGGTGATGAATTATTATTCAGAATAGCTACCCTAAACAATAAAATTTTAAACAAGTGATTGCCATAAACACTTGCAGGCAATGAAGGGAAGAATTGAATTCAACGTTATTAAATATTTCAATTACAATCAATAACCACTATACACAAAGCTTATGGAACTTGCGCCAACAGAATTGTCCGGAATTACACTGATTGACCAACTGCTTGAATTTGTCGAACTGACACCTGATGAAGATGAATGGACATTGGAAGCTTTACAAGACAATGAACCAAGATTAGTTCGTTTGCAACAACTGGATGTATTGCTGAAAGTAATGATGCCCGACATTTATAATGCAAATGACCTTAAATCAAATCTCCGAAGTGTATTGAATGGCGATTTTCTGCTGAATCGATCAACACAACAATACGAGGCTCTTTTCTTACAAATGGAAGCTACACTTACCGCGTTGCATTACGATAGTGCGTATAAAGAGGAATGGTCGGTTTATGCATTGCACCACAACTACGAGAAAGTGTTGCAATACCGGGAACAATTACATAAACTGTTGGCATTCAACTCAGGAATTATGGAAATCAGTTATCCATATCTATATTCCGTTGTTGTTACAAAAGCCATTACAAAGAAGATCGAAGGTCATCAGTTAGACCAGTTTTTGTCTTCCGTAATTGATCCTCTCAACCGAACTTTTACCAGAGAAGAGTTGATTAAAGAACATGGTTATCCTGATGTCAACTTGTATGAAATTGACAGTGACAACTGGTAGATAACATTGGTCAGGTAACAACTAATTTCCATTTTTCTACATAACCTGCTATGCGAAAAATGCTCATTCCGTGCAATCTGTTGTGTGGAATTTTGCCTCGTTTTTGTAATAAACTTCATGTGTTGGAAGCACAGCAATTAACTGAATAACAACATTTTATTATGAAATATACATGAGGTAAAATCTTTCAAATGTTGAACACATTTTCTTCATTTACATTATTCATTTACGTAACTATCCCGAAAAAGCTGATTAAAACTAGGACCTGTTCTTTTGCCGGGTTTCAGTTATTTCCTGGCACTCTTACTGTTTTGATGTGCGGATTTTACATTCCTAATTTTGTTCAAGGTAGAAGTTGAGTAACTCTTTTTTTCTTGGTAATTTTCTTTCCCTTTCACCAGGTTTCGTGCTTGAATAAAGTTAAAAAACTGATTGTTGAGTAATTACGTCGTTTCAAAATGTCCACGCAGATGCCGCAGCTTAACGTAGGTGAATGGGATGGATGCTTCGATCATCTGCGTTGCCTGCAGGCAAATAGAATTTTAGGTTGAGTCATTACTGATTATGTATGTTCACAAACCTGTGCTACACCCAGCAGAACAACCGCATTCTATATATTCGTGGCGCAGTCAGGATTTAATTCCACAGCGGGCATGCTATGTTGCGTAAGGTAGTGTGTAACCGCACTGCCTCAAGCCAGTATCACGATCCCTTTCGAAGTAATCAAAGACCATAATAAGGACGTTGAACATCCTTCATGATTATTCAGTAAGCAATCAGATCTATTCTTTAATGAACAAAAATTATTGCGACTTGTTGTGTTTGAAACGCAATACGAACTACTATGAATTGTGTGTAAAAAGCATGCGAATAAAAGCAACGGTTACTGTCTTGCAGATGAAGGATGAGTATACATCTGCATATGCTTTCAATAGAAAAAATGTTTGTTTGGCTATGGCTGTCCTGATCAATTCTTTTCCTGATTTCAGTTAAAGAAGCTGATAATATTCATTGTAAAGAAACCGATAGAATTTCACCGTTTACAAAACATCAAACAACAGCAAACAGCATAAGGCAAATTGCGTTGTTTTAAACAGGAAGTGTACGATTACATTGAAAAGATAAGTGAGCCGAAATCCGCAAGTAGAGTTTCGGATTTTATAAGCAATAGATAAGCAAGTTCAATAAATGCCGAAGTCAGCTGTTGGATATAGTTAAGAATAACGGTACTTTTTACTAAGGGATGTGGAATGTAGAAGTTCGGTAAACCCGGTTTTAATCCTGTGCATCCAGGTTTGGGGTTTTTCTTCCAGTGCAGAAATATTCTGCCTGCATGATTTTCATTTTCAGCAGCAACAGGTCACTTTTTTCTATGGGAGTAGCATCCGAACCACAACCTTCAACAATGCATGTTCTTCCACTAATTCGTAAACGCGAATCTCTCCCCTTTTGATAGTAGTCAAGGTATGAAAAAACTCCTTTTGAACCTGAGGCGCATATGTTCCGTTGCATGATGTGTAAAACCAGATATATCCTTCATCGTCCACTTTTAAAGTACTGATAATATTATTCGGCAGTTGAAGCACAGAGTCCATTTCGGCTTTGAACAAGGCTATCCTTATTTCTTCTATCTTAGACCGTAGAAATGTTAAAGTCATGTCACCTTGTTGCATAAACAATTAATTAGATCTTTTGAAATTCAAATGATGTACCAGATGCAGAATAAATTAAAAAAAAACTGGAAATGTTCTGTTTGCTAAGTTTTGTGGAACATTTTCCTCAAAGACTATGATCCTTTATCCAACTATCCTGCTGCCTGAGTTTTAATAATTTTATAGAGAAATATTTATATAAGATACTTCCAGATATGAATGGTGCATCTGTGTTATATTCTCGTACAGCTTCCAGCCATCCAAAACAGCACTACAGGTCGCTTTTGTTAAATTTTTTCGGCAAACGCCATTTGTCTGTTACCGCATTGCAAAACATACGGTATATGCGGCGTTATGGTTTTAAAATTGATTTTTACAGTGTGTATGGAAACTGTGATGGAGCAAGTTCTTCGGTTGTCGCCCAAAAAAATGAAAGCTATCGTACATGATGCAGAAAAGGCAGCAAAAGCTGTCAGGCTTATGTATGTCTCTGACAACGAGGAAGGCATTCGGCGCGTAAAAGACGGAAAAAATATGTCGTATGTTCTTAACAACAAAACTATACAGGATGATGAAATTTTGCCTCGTATCAAAAGCCTAGTAATTCCGCCCGCCTGGGATAACGTGTGGATCTGCGCACTCGATAACGGGCATTTGCAGGCAACCGGCATCGACACACTCAAACGCAAACAGTACCGCTATCATCCCTTGTGGAATGCCCTGCGCAACCAGACAAAATTTTACAGGCTTACCGAATTTGGAAAAGCTCTTCCTGCCATCAGGCTGCAACTTGAAAAAGACCTTTCGCTGCCGGGAATGCCTCCCGAAAAAGTGATGGCTGCGGCTGTGAGCCTCATGGAACGAACCAACATTCGCGTAGGCAATCATCTTTACGAAAAACTTTATGGTTCTTTCGGACTCACCACGCTTAAAGACAAACATGTAAATATCAAAGGCAGCCAGCTACGCTTCACCTTCCGGGGAAAAAAAGGTGTGGAGCACGATATCAGCATCAGGAGCAAAAAGCTCGCAGCCATTGTAAAAAAATGCCAGGACATTCCGGGCAAAGAACTCTTTCAATATTATGATGAAGAAGGTTGCCGGAAGTGTATCGATTCAGGAATGATCAACGATTATATCAGGCAGATAAGTGGCGGCGATTTCACGGCTAAAGATTTCAGAACATGGGCAGGCACTGTGCATGCATTGCTGGCTTTCAGGGAACTTGGATGCTGTGAAACAGAATCTGAAACCAAAAAGAAAGTGGCCGAAGCGCTCGACATTGTAGCCACTCATCTTGGCAATACGCGCAATGTGTGCAAAAAATACTATGTGCATCCGCTTCTCATTTCTTTATACGAAAGCAACGGTCTGCAGCGCCACCTTGCCGAACTTGAACAGATAGAAGCAAACGACAATACCGCTGGTCTTACAGCAGAAGAAAAATTACTAATGCGCATACTGCAGGCAGAATAACCGGTGTAATTTACCCTTCCTCATTTCCCGATTTCCCGGTTGTCTACAGCGTTTATTTATTGCCTCATAGCAAATGTATTTGCCTGTGTGTAGGTGTATCGTGCGAATAAATCCATTCCAAAAATTTGTTTTACAGCTTATGGCACAATGTTTTATTAATAAAGGCAACTTCCGGGAAATATTGTTCTCAGAGGCGAGATACACACCAGAATTAATAAACAGGTAATACGGAAGGTTCATAAAAAAATAAAATGACAAACGGAACTTTGATGCAATTTTTTCACTGGTATATACCAGATGATGGCTCTTTATGGAATGAATTGAAAGAGCAGTCGGACTATCTTGCTTCTCTTGGCATCAACGCGGTGTGGCTGCCTCCTGCCGAAAAAGGTGTAGACGGAAGCAAGTCGGTTGGTTATGATGTATATGATATTTACGACCTTGGCGAATTTGATCAGAAAGGCACCGTAAGAACAAAATATGGCACTAAGCAGCAATTGATTGACGCTGTAAAAACAGTGCAGAGCAAAGGTATACAGGTGTATGTAGACATTGTGATGAACCATATGGGCGGCGCTGTGGGGAAAGAGAAAGTAAAGGTCAGAAAAGTGAATCCCGACAACAGGAACGAATACATCAGTGAAGAGTTTGAAATAGAAGCTTACACCAAATTTTCATTTCCCGGCAGAAAAGATACTTATTCTTCTTTCAAATGGGATCACCATTGTTTCACAGGTGTGGATTATGCAGCCGACAGTGGTGAAAATGGTATTTTCCAGATCATGAATGAATACCAGGGATGGGAAGATGTGGTAGACGAGGAAAAAGGAAATTACGACTATCTTATGTTTGCCGATATCGAGTTCAGAAATCCTGAAGTGCGCGAAGAACTGAAGCGCTGGGGAAAATGGTTTTATGAAACAGTGGGCTTCGACGGCGTAAGGCTGGATGCAGTAAAGCATATTGCTCCACAGTTTTACAATGAATGGCTTGATTATATGCGTGCAGAAGTGAATCCGAACTTGTTTGCCGTAGGCGAATATTGGGCACCGGGCGACCTGCCTTTACTTAAAAAATACCTCGATGCCGTAGATGGAAAGATGAGCCTGTTTGATGCTTCGCTGCACCACACGCTTCATCAGGCATCACAATCGGGAAGCGACTTTGACCTTACCACCATTTTTGACAATTCCCTGGTAGGCGATGCGCCCACATTTGCAGTAACGGTAGTAGACAATCATGATACGCAGCCGCTGCAGGCGCTCGAAGCACCGGTAGAAGGTTGGTTTAAAGGCATTGCTTATGCTCTTATTTTATTGCGGCAGGGCGGCTATCCGTGCATCTTTTATCCCGATTTGTATGGTGCTCATTACAAAGACTATGGACGGGATGGAAATGAACATGAGATTTGGCTTGAAAAATGTGAAGACCTTGAAAAGTTACTGTTTGCTAGGAAGCTTTTTGCCTACGGAGAACAGCGTGATTATTTCGATCATCCCAATTGTATAGGATGGACGCGCGGTGGAGACGAGGAAACTGAAAATTCTGGCTGCGCCATTGTGATATCAAACAGCGAAGCCGGCTTTAAGCAAATGGAAATCGGTAAAAAATTTGCCGGAAAAGTATTTGTGGACTATCTGCAAAAGCACCCGGCAGAAATAACAATTGACAAAAATGGAACAGCTGAATTCCAGGTAGTTCCGGGATCGGTTTGTGTATGGGTATTGAAAGATGCTATCTCATAATTTAAAACAAATAAGATGAACAATCGAATTCTTGTATTACTGGCAGTTATTGCCGTTACATTCAGCAGTTGCGAATTAGCCGGAGGCATTTTTAAAGCAGGTGCATGGACCGCTGTCATTGGTATCATTATCGTTGTAGCTATCATTTTCTGGATTGTCAGAAAACTCGGCGGCAGAAGTTAGCCGGTGCTTTTGCAATAGGAACATTTATCAGGTATTCAGTATCGTGTAGATGATTAATTTAATGTTATGGGTATACAGGAACAAGCAGGCAGCCATTTGACCACGCAGGACGAAAATCTGTATTGCCGGGCATTGGAACAGGAAGTAGAAAAATTGCAGCACATGAACGAGGAAATGGTAAGGCTAAACAATATAGAAAAGTTTGCGGCAGCCGGGCATATGGCCAGAACCATAGCGCACGAAGTGCGCAATCCGCTCACCAATATCAGCCTTGCCCTCGAACAGCTGAATGCAGAAATGCAGCATAATGATGAAACTGCCCTGCTCATCGATATGATAAACCGCAATACCCTGCGTATCAACCAGATGATAACTGATCTGCTAAACTCTACCAAGTTTGCGCAACTGTCGTTTACCCGTGCTTCTTTGCAGGAAGTATTGCAAAATGCCGTTTCCAACACGCACACTTATGCCCATCAGAAAGGTGCATCTGTCATCGGCGAATACGCAGATGATATTCCACCGCTGATGATAGATACTGAAAAATTAGTAGTGGCGTTTGAAAATGTATTGTTGCATGCGATAGAATCTGTAAAGCAGGATGAAGGTTTCATCCGTATCAATGCCTTATTGCAAAATGACAAATGCCTCATCACCATTTCAGACAACGGCACAGGGCTGAGCGAAGACAAGATTCAGCGACTTTTCGAGCCCTATTTTGCCAGTAAATTAAAGGGATCGGAACTGGCACTCACCTATGCGCAAAACGTGATACTGAATCATGGTGGAAATATCTATGCAGAAAGTGAGCCTGGCAAAGGCACTGCTTTCACCATTGTATTGCAGGTGGGCTGATGTAGTGCATTTCTTTGCAAATTGCAATGAAAAGAGATTGATTTTTGTATATCTGCAGCCACCTCCAGGTTGTTTCAATCAGAGAGAAATAGTATAAAGTTCTCTTAGGTCAAACGAACCTGGTGGTGGCTTTTATTTGGCTGTTACAGCTAATGTTACATCTACATTGTCACTCAGCGTTACACTGTTGCCGCCTACGCCAAAGTCGCGGCGGTTGATGGTGAATTTACCTGCAAACAGGTAATTATCAGGCTTTTTTTCAACAGTAAAAGGAAAGCTGATGTTTTTAGACATGCCTTTTATTGTGAGCGTGGCATTCATCACAAAATCATCGTTGTTCCGGCTAATGCTGTTGCTGATTAGTTTTATATCCGGGTATCTTTCCACGTTAAAGTACTCTTCGTTTCGCAAATGACTGTCTCTTCCATCGATGCCTGTATTCAGTGTGTTTACAGCTACCGATACGGCAAATTTGCTTTCTGTAGGCATTTCCTCATTCCATTCGATCGTTCCTTTCAATCCGCCAAGTTCACCTCTTGTATTGATACCCAGATTTTTTATAACAAACGTGACTGCATTGTCCGTATCAAGCGGTTTTAGCGTCAGCACTGCAAATGCTGAACAGACCATAAAAATCGCTGGCAGCAAAAGAAAATGATAAATAGATTTTGTCATATGTGTGTTGCAAAAATTAATTGCGGGGCAAAAATTGAGATACAACGGCCCTCAGAAATATTCCGGATGGCACCGTCGTCATAATCTTCAATTCCTCCGCAACTGTTGTTTCGTTGTCTAAGAACTTAAATATCTTCTGCGGTTTATTCTGTGCAAACAAATTGCTGAATATGGCTTCCGCTGTTAGTGTCCTGTTGAACAAAATGTGCAACAGCGTGTCATCGTACATCTTAAACCGTTTATATAACAGATTATTGCTTTTGCCCGGATGTTTCTGTTTCACCAATGCATTCACTATGGCATCCGAATGTTTCTGTATAAACTGAAACGTATATCCGCTGCTCCCTTTGGTTTGTCCACCGGCAGTGCCTATTGGCACTACGGGTGAAAGATCAGCAGATGGCGAATGTGTACTCATAGGTATCACACCAAACTCTTCTTCAACAATTGTATACGAATCCAGTTGTAAAAACTCTGCAATATAGGTTTTCAATCCATTCGTATACATTTCGGATTCGAGAAGGGCAGGCGAAAAAACGGTATATTCTACCAGCGCCTGCGTTTCTGATACAGGCAACACATATACAAATGTGTTTTCTTCTGCCGGGCGCAACCTGAAATCCATCATTGTTGCCACCTTCTCGTTAAAAGTATTTTGTTCAGTTTTTATCATCCACCCCTTGAAGTGCTGCAGCAGGCTCCCACTCTGTCGCCAATCTTCGGGCACAAAAATGATGCTATTAAACACGTAAGCTGCCGTAAATGTTCCCGAACTGGTTTCCACAATCGCAGTTTGGTGGCGGGAATAGACTTTGTTAACCTTTTCTTGCAGGAAAACTATATTAGGAGATTGTTGCACCTGATCAAAAACGTGAGTGTATAAATCTTTTCCCCGGATCATTTTGTAAGTGTAGGGCGCAATGTCAAACCTTCCCGAAAAACTGTTGCTGCAAAAATCAATCTGTTGCCATTGTTTATAAACAATATCCTCAAACGCGCCTGCATCTGTTTCCCAGAAGCACCATGTGCGGTCGTTGGTGCGTTTGTCATCTGCGTCAATCAGCAGAATTTGTTTGTCTTTAAAAAACGGGTTTGCCATCATTCGCAGCAAGAGGCTGAGCCCTGCACAGCCAGCGCCCGTAATTATATAATCGTATGATGTTATCTGTGAAATAATGTATTTGTGAAGGCATCAAATGTAACCTTTTGGCACAAAACAATACAAGTGTTACCTGTGATGCAGAAAGTGCTTTAAAGCTCACCAGTGCATGAGAAAGGTGGAACAAAATTTTTTTGCCGACAAACCCTTGCTGCGCTCAATTGATTACGTCTGTTTTGCAAAACTTTTGTAGTAAGACCAATGAAAAACCTGTTGATAGCGAAAAAGATGAAGATTCAAAGTGCCAGCTTGAGCTTTATGTGTACATTTTGTGAATGCCAACTTGGTTGCGGAGTTTGAGTCGGGCAGAGTTGGAATGCCGGAAAAGCCAAATGTTTTAATTAAATAGATAGACATTATCCTTTAGGGATATCATGGAAATGCAGTTTACTACCAAAATACACACGCATTACTCGAGGCACATACACCAGAAACGCCAACAACATCATCGCCAACACAAGGAGTGCCAACAATTTGATTATTGGAATAAGTTTGTTTTGCCAAACGAGGAACGACTTGAGGGGTGATTAATAACATAAGGAGACCAACTGCTGCACTCTCAGCATATCAAATCATTTTGATAAAATCATACATTTATCGCTTAGGCACATACTTAGTTCTTGATGTTTAAATAAAACAAAAATTATTGCAGTAAGCTATTGGTTTACAGAGAAAAAGAGATGGTTGTGCCTTGTTTTGGCTTGCTTTGAATCTGAAGAGAAGACTGGTGCCTGTTTAGAAATTCGCGTACCAGTGCAAAGCCAAGCCCGCTGCCTTTTTCATTTCTAGTTCCGAGTTTGCTCAGCTTGCCTGTGTACTTCAGCAATTGTTCTACCTCGGTTTCATTCATACCAATGCCGCTGTCTTTCACAATGATGCACTGATGATAATCGGCAGTGATTTCTGATGATACTTCGATGGTGCCGTTTTCCGTAAATTTATTGGCATTGGTAAGCAGGTTGCGCATCACAAAGTCGAATGCATTTGCATCGAAGCGGATAATGGTAGCAGGTGATATATTGTTGAATAACTTGTTGCCTTTTATCGTGGCTTCCGCTTTCAGATTGTCTAATAATGAATTCACACGGTCATGCAGGTTGATGCCAAATGTCTTTTTTGCCACTTCACCTATTTGTAACTGCCCCCATTGCGTCAGGTTGTTCAGCAGTTCAAACATTCCATTCAATTGCTTTTTCAGCAGCTCATTCATTTTAACAGCTTCTTCCTCATTCAGCCCTTCTTTCAAAGAGTGCTGCATGTTGAGCATGAATTTGAAATTTTCGAGCGGGTTGCGCATCTCGTGCCCCGTGATGGCGATCATGCGATTGTGCGTGTCTATGTATTCCTGCAACATTTTTTCCTTCGATTTGCTTTCAAGCAAAAAGGTGAGGTGATGGGAGAGTACTTTCAGCAATTGCCTGTGGTGTGGGGTAAGGTGGTGTGACTTTGTATCCATGAAGCACAAGCTTCCCAGCCTGAATCCTTTACTGCTAACAATTGCAATTCCCGCATAATACTCATAATGCGGATCTTCTTTTACAAATGGAATATGGGTAAACCGCTCATCATGACCCATGTCGGTAAACTCTAAGATATCATCCTGTAAAATTGTGTAATTGCACACCGCTTCATGGCGGGGCATGGCTTGTAAATCGCTTCCATAAATTGACTTAAACCATTGGTTTTCCTGATCGAGAAGCGTAATAGCGGCAATGCCCGGGTGAAATGTATTGACTACAATATTTATAATATCGTTGTAAGCTTCTTCTACAGTGTGTTCGATCACCTCCAGACCTTTTAGTTCATTTATGCGTTCGTCTTCATTAGCAGGCAATGGAAATGGTTTCATAATGTATTCGATTAAAGAAAAAGAGTGAGTCAGATATTAACAGGCAAGTAGAAAATATTACTAAAGGAATGGGTTACAAAATCGTGCCTTTCATCTGTAGACAGCTCAGTTTGTGGGTTTTTAATTCGTGGGTTCACCAATGGCAATGGCTTTTCCACTATTGTTTATAATGCAAATTCCGGCAAAGGTTTTTTACTAAAATGTTCTTTGAATAATCAGGATGCCGATATACCGAGAGGTTATTTTTCTACCTTTTCCCTTATATTACCTGTATCCTTATGCGTTGAATATTGTCTTTTTGTAATGGTAAAAATTGAGGTCATCGGACGGTTATCGATACGATTTGTTCTTTTTAATCTTTCTTCGGTTTGGTATTAAATGGTTTATAGTATCAAAAACAAGAGCATTGCATTCAGGGTCTTACCAATCAAAACTACGGAATTCATTTTTTGTTTCTAAAAATGTTTGCTTTTTGCTCTGCATTTTTAAAACGGGTCAGGAAATGAAAAAAGCCTATTTGGGCAGTTGTGCAAAAAGCCCACCCACATGGAAAAAATCGTTTTCTTCATACCATAGCGGGTGTTGTTCTGATCTTCAGGTTTGTGTATTTTTTCGATGGCAAATTCAGCAAAAATAATAGAGGTTTTGTATCTCGTTTCCAGAACAGGGAGGGTGACGCTTTTACCAGTTCATTAATATGCTTCCCCATGTAAAACCGCTGCCAAACGCGGCAAGGCAAACGAGGTCGCCTTTCTTTACTCTGCCACTTTCCCAGGCTTCGCACAGGGCAATAGGTATTGACGCTGCAGTGGTATTGCCATATTTCTGAATATTGTTGAACACCTGGTCGTCGCGTAACTGCAGTTTTTTTTGCACATACTGGCTGATGCGGAGATTGGCCTGGTGTGGCACCAACAACTGAATATCTGCCGGCGAAAATCCGTTTTTGGACAATGCTTCCATAATGACTTCTGGAAACTTCACCACCGCTTTTTTAAATACGGCCTGCCCGTCCATCAAGGCTGTATTTTGTCCGTTGTCTATCATGGCATGGCTGATATATGTATCTCCCAAATCGGCTTGTTCGTAGTCTGCCAGTCCTTTTACCCAGTGGTTGGAGTGCGATCCGGGATTTACCATCGACAGAGCTTCAGCGTCGGTTCCGTCGCTGTGCAGGTGAGTGCTCAGGATGCCTCTGCCTTCTTCTTCCGTAGGCTGAATGACCACAGCACCCGCGCCATCGCCAAAAATGACGGACACATGCCTGCTGCGTGTATTAAAGTCCATGGCAAACGAATGTTTTTCGCTGCCTACCACCAATATGTTTTTGTAAGTACCACTGCGTATAAATTGATCTGCTATGCTCACCGCATACACAAAGCCGCTGCATTGGTTGCGCACATCAAGTGCTCCTATTTCGTTCATCTTCATTTCGCGCTGCAACAGAACGCCACAGCCCGGAAAATAATAGTCGGGCGAAAGCGTGGCAAATATGATGAAATCGATATCGCCCGCCGTAATGCCCGCGCGTTCAATCGCTATCTTAGCCGCTTCAATGCCCATAGTTGTAGTGGTTTCGGCAGTGCGGCTGGCAAAGCGCCTTTCTTTAATGCCGGTTCTTTCCTGGATCCAATCATCACTGGTATCCATGTATTCCGCTAAACTGTCGTTGGTATATACATTTTCCGGTACATACATACCGATTCCGGCAATAATACTTCTTGGCATTTCCGTTATATTTTGTTCGAAAAAAGGGTTTATGGCATCACACGTTTCATATAGCCTATCACAATCTAAATTACAGTAAAATCCATAGCGACGAATGCAAAGTAGTATTCCCGTTTCATTTGCCCATACTCACGCTGTTCCTGCTTGCCCATTTTCATAGCAGCCCATCTGAAACTCTCGCCGGGAAATATCAGTTTTTGAAACATCTGGTAACTATGTTTGGGTAACATTCCAACAAATAGTTTACTGATTTTTCAAAAAAATTCTCCTGCACAGGCAATAGGTGGAGGGTAAAAGTAATAAAGTTGTCCTGTATTGGGAAAAATCTCAAAAAGGGAAGGGATGAAATGAAAAAAGGCTTTGCATTTTGCGAAGCCTTTTAAGTAATAATTGGTTGCTAAAAGAAGCAATATGATTTATCGGTTGCTGTTGAAGCCGCCATCCCTGTCTTTGTTGTCGTTATCCCTGATAATCCTGGTTCTTGGGCGGTTGCTGTTAAATCCACCGCTGTTGCCATAATTGCTGCCACCGCTGCTGCTGTTTCCGTAACCACCGCCTCTGCTGCCGCTATTGTAACCACCGCTGCCACTATTGTAGCCGCCACCGCCGCCATAATTTCCACCGCCACCACCACCGCGGTTTTGCTGTGCTTCAGCTTCTTTTACAGATATCTTTTTTCTACCAAGCACTACACCGTCTAAAACTGCAATGGTTTCTTTTGCTTCCACATCATTTGGCATATCCACAAATCCAAAACCTTTACTCTTGCCGGTAGCTCTGTCTGTAATGAGGCGGGCAGAGCTTACCTCGCCATATAGCTCAAACATTTCTTTTAAGTCAACATCATCGAAATCGCCGGCTAAACCAGCTACAAAAAGCATCATGTAATATTATTTATATAATTATTCAGTAGGGAAAATCGTACCACTATACCTAATAACTCACAAAGTAAAGTTTAAGTATGTACTTTCCATAAAATAATGAGTTAAACACCTGTTTTAAAAAGAATAGCTCCGCACAAGGTGGGAGCTATTCAACAAATGCATCAAAGTGCAATTATTTCACTTCTTCAAATTCAGCATCGGTAACGGTTTCACCGTTTGCGCTGGATGCTGACGGATCAGGTTCTGTAGTTCCTGCTCCTGCACCTGCCGCCTGTGCTTTATATATTTCTTCGCTGGCTGCTGTCCATGCTGTATTCATTTCTGTCATAGCTGTATCTACTGCGCTGCATCGCCGCTTTTATGCGCTTCTTTCAATTTGGTGAGTGCAGTTTCGATAGGCGCTTTTTTATCAGCAGGAATTTTATCACCATACTCTTTCAACTGTTTTTCCGTCTGGAAAATAAGGCTGTCGGCCTGGTTGATTTTTTCTACCTTTTCTCTTGCTGCCTTATCCGTTGCTTCATTGGCTTTGGCCTCAGCTTTCATTTTTTCAATTTCTTCCTTATTCAAGCCACTGCCTGCTTCGACACGGATCTTTTGTTCTTTACCGGTGCCTTTGTCTTTTGCAGTTACATGCAGGATACCATTGGCATCAATATCAAATGTTACTTCAATCTGCGGAACGCCTCGTGGTGCTGGCGGAATACCATCGAGGTTAAAGATACCAAGGCTCTTATTCTGGTTTGCCATTGGTCGTTCACCCTGCAATACGTGTATCTGTACGCCCGGCTGGTTGTCGCTGGCAGTAGAGAAGATTTCTGTTTTCTTGGTAGGAATGGTTGTGTTGCTTTGAATCATCGTGGTCATTACACCACCCATGGTTTCAATACCCAAGCCAAGCGGAGTAACGTCGAGACAACAATACATCTTTTACTTCACCGGTTAATACCGCACCCTGGATGGCTGCACCGACGGCAACTACTTCATCAGGATTTACACCTTTGTTTGGTTTTTTACCAAAGAATTTTTCAACGATTTCCTGCACTTTCGGGATACGGGTACTACCACCTACGAGGATCACTTCATCAATTTCGCTTTTGTTGTAACCTGCATCTTTCAATGCAGCTTCGCAAGGCGTTAAGCAACGGTTAAACAAGTTGTCAGCCAGTTGCTCAAATTTAGCGCGGGTTAATTTTTTCACCAGGTGTTTAGGCACACCATCCACCGCTGTTACATAAGGCAGGTTGATTTCTGTTTCTGAAGAAGAGCTCAATTCCACTTTCGCTTTTTCAGAAGCTTCTTTCAGGCGCTGCAAAGCCATCGGGTCTTTGCGCAGGTCAATGTTTTCATCTTTTTTAAATTCTTCTGCCAGCCAGTCCATGATCACTTTATCAAAGTCATCACCACCGAGGTGCGTATCACCATTGGTAGATTTTACTTCAAATACACCTTCACCCAATTCAAGGATGGAAATATCGAATGTACCGCCACCAAGGTCAAACACAGCAATTTTCTGATCTGCATGCTTTTTATCCAAGCCATAAGCAAGCGCTGCTGCAGTAGGCTCGTTTACAATACGGCGAACATTTAAACCTGCAATTTCGCCGGCTTCTTTGGTTGCCTGGCGCTGTGCATCATTAAAATAAGCCGGAACGGTAATAACGGCTTCGGTTACTTCCTGACCGAAGATAATCTTCTGCTGTTTTCTTCATTTTCTGAAGAATCATGGCAGAAATTTCCTGTGGCGTATATAAACGGCCATCAATATCTACACGCACTGTATTATTGTCGCCTTTGGATACTTTGTAGCTCCAATGGCTGATTTCGTCTGTTACTTCATCAAAACTGGCGACCCATGAAACGTTTTACGCTCATGATGGTATTTTGCGGATTGGTGATTGCCTGGCGTTTTGCAGGGTCACCTACTTTGCGTTCGCCATTCTTTAAAAAACCAACTACTGAAGGTGTGGTACGGCGGCCTTCATCGTTGGCTATTACAACCGGTTCGTTACCTTCCATTACGGCAACGCAACTGTTTGTTGTACCGAGGTCTATTCCTATTATTTTTCCCATATTATTAATTGTATTCTTAGTAGTTAAGATTTTTTTGTTTACAGCCTATGTTAATCAATCACTATGCCATGGGAAAAAAGATGAAATATTGTCAGATGCTGGTGAAATTGGATATCCGATTATGACACAAAACAATAAAAATCAGGATCGCTGATCGTTTATTGCTTCAGCTTATGGCAATTTGTACGTTTGCTTTTAGTTTATCAGTACGAATTACAAGGTTATTCATTTCATATGAGGCTTTCGCCAATTTTAGAAAATCCTATTTTATCACGGATAATAAAGAGAGTAAAAGGAGAAATTCAAAGCTCAATTGTATTAAATAATAGATTCCATAACGGGAAATTATTGTTTTCAAGATCAACTATACAAAGTTGAATACTAAAAAAAATAGACCCTTTCACCTCGTGCAGATATAGAAAGACGAGTGTTTTTCTTCCGGAGCTAAGCATAGCAGAAACTATAATATTGGTTTGCTTGATAACGCATATTTCTCAAGATTTGAAAGGAAATGTGCGCAATTAGAACCAGGAAAGCGGATGTCAACAACTGACGATTTGTACAATGGCATTGTAATGTACCTGTCAAAAAGTTGCCTTTATCCTGAGTGAAAGCTTCCGATAGCAACTTGGTTTTAGGTTTAACCGGAATCGCAGGTTCAGTATTCCAATTTATGTTGCGTTTGCCTTTTTTACTAAGAACATGTCAGAAACACCAAGCACAAATATTTCTGTAACCAGATAATATAAGAAAAACCTTTGCAAATGGCAGATATTCAATGCGTGCAGTGAAGTTGAGGTGCGATGGCTTTAGCAGGGTTTGACAATTGGACGATTGAAAAATTTATTTTATTTTCGTAGTCAACTATAAATAACCCTTAAAACTCTTACGTATGTATCCGTTTCCAAAGCTATTGCCGCTGCAAAGGCATGTTTCTTCTTTAATAGCTGCCAGGCATCATTTTCCCGGTATACTGCCAATTGCCAGGATCAAAAACGAAGCAGATTTTCATCAGCTATATGTAAAAGAAAAACTTCGTCATTATGTAGCGCATCACACCACCCAAAAAGACAGGCGTTTACTGGAATGTCACGCGCATTGCTTCATTTCCGTAACCTGAAGATTTAATTAATTCATCCATGACATTGTTGCCTGGTTCCGGTTTTCAGTGTTGGCACCCATTTGTGTTTCTACCTAAACTTTCCATTATGCTTCCCTTCCCTGTCATTTTCAAGTTGCTGCTCGCAATTGTGCTGAATACGCACATTGCACTGCCGGTATTGGTATATATCCTTACCTGTGGTCTGTTATATATTCTATTCATTTTTGTGTTGAAACATGTGTTACTGATGAAGCAAAAACAAATCAACCGGCAGTTTTACTGATTTGGAAGACAGGTTGTTCTGCTACCTGTTGCATTTGCCTTGCGTTAGTAACCCTGGTTTTCATTTTTTAACAACCTTGTGCAACTAAACTTCCCGCTTTCGCAAAGGAGTACTCATGCGAGCGGTTATTTTTGCAAACTGAAACAAGGATAACAGTTTGATAGAGAATCGGGTAAACATAGCATTGGTAGGTAACCCCAATTGTGGTAAATCTTCACTTTTTAATTCATTAACGGGTTTAAACCAGAAAGTTGGCAATTTTCCGGGTGTCACCGTCGATAAAAAAACAGGCATTGCCGATCTTGACGAAGGATTGCAGGCAAACCTTATCGACCTGCCGGGTACATACAGTTTGTATCCCCGCCGCGCCGATGAATGGGTAGCTTATAAAGTGCTGATGAATGCTGATGAGGATATAAAGCCGGATGTTATCCTGGTAATAGCCGATGCCAGCAACCTGAAACGCAACCTTCTTTTTTGCAGCCAGATCATCGATCTGAAATCGCCGGTCGTTATTGCCCTCACCATGATGGACATTGCGCGCAGCAAAGGCTACCAGATAGATGTGCCTGAGCTTGAACGCGAACTTGGTGTGCCGGTAATCCCCATTAATCCAAGAAAAAATAAAGGCATAGCGCAGGTGAAAAAAGCACTGGCGCAAACAATCAGGCAGCAATACCATGCTCCCAAGTTTGATTTCATTGCCAATCGCGACCTCGCCACCTATGCTGTAGACGGTGTAAAGAAACTGGTACCCGGTCTTAGCGACTATGCGGCAGTGCATTTTTTGATTAATCACGAAAATTTTCCTCTCGACAGTCTCACCCAAAAAGCCATCGAACAGGTAGAAGTCACGCATCATTTCAATCCTACCAAAACACAGGCAGACGAAATAGTGCAGCGCTATACACGCATCCGGCAAATTATGCAGCAAAGCGTGGTGGAACCCGATCCGCTTCAAAAGAAATTGTTTACCGAAAAACTCGACAACCTGTTGCTTCACCGCGTTTGGGGAAATGTAATCCTGCTGGCAGTGCTGTTTTTTTTATTCCAGAGTATCTTCTGGCTGTCGCAGTTTCCGATGGATGCCATCGACTGGAGTTTTTCCAAGGTCAGCGGCTGGCTGGGATCTACGCTTCCTGAAGCCTGGTGGAGCGATCTTCTCATCAACGGCCTGCTGGCGGGGTTGAGTGGCATATTTGTGTTTGTGCCACAGATCATGATCCTGTTTGGGCTGATTACCATCCTGGAAGATGTAGGCTATATGGCACGCATCAGTTTCCTGAGCGACAAGCTGATGCGAAAAGCGGGATTGAATGGCAAAAGTGTGATGCCCATGATCAGTGGCTTTGCCTGTGCTGTGCCCGCCATCATGAGCACCCGCAATATTGAAAACCGCAAGGAACGCCTGCTCACCATACTGGTAACGCCGTTGATGAGCTGTAGTGCGCGGTTGCCTGTGTATACCATTCTCATCGGGCTTGTAATTCCCAACCGGTACTATCTTGGCTTTTTGAGCGAAAAAGGTTTGGTGATGATGGCGTTGTACCTCGTGGGCATCGTGATGGCACTGATTGTAAGCTATGTGTTCAAATGGATTATTAACATAAAGGAGAGAAGTTTTTTTATCCTCGAACTGCCTGTTTACCGTGCACCGCGGTGGAAAAATATAGGCATCACCATGGTGGAGAAAGCCAAGATATTTGTGTCTGATGCCGGGCGCATCATTATTGTTATCAGCCTGCTGCTTTGGTTTTTGAGCACTTACGGACCCTCTGCACGCATGCAAGGGGTAGATGCCAAATATGCCGGCCTGCAACAGTCGGCTTCTGTAGAAAACAAAGATCTCTTGGATAAACAATATAAAACAGAACGGTTGCAGAATTCATTTGCCGGTATTGCCGGGCGCTCTATCGAACCTGCGATAGCACCATTAGGCTTTGATTGGAAAATAGGCATTGCCCTCATCACTTCATTTGCGGCACGCGAAGTATTTGTAGGCACCATGGCTACCCTCTACAGCGTAGACGAAGCCGATGATGCTACTCTCAAAGAAAAAATGCAGAATGCTACCCGAGCAGACGGAAGCAAAGTATATACGCTGGCTACTGCATTGTCGCTCATGATGTTTTATGTGTTGGCAATGCAGTGTATGAGCACGTTGGCAATTACCAAACGCGAAACCCGTACATGGAAATGGCCGATAGTGCAGTTTGTGTATATGACGGGGCTTGCTTACTTCATGAGCTTTGTGGTTTATCGCATTTTTGAATAAAATTGACTTACCCGAAAAAACAATTTTCAGAAAAATCATTAGCTTGCGCGTGATATGCCGGGAGCCAATTTACCACCGAATGAACAGGACCGACTAAGCAACCTCTACAGCTATGAGTTGCTCGATACATTGCCTGAAAAAGATTACGATGATATCACAAAATTAGCTTCCCAGATTTGCGATACGCCTATCTCTCTTGTTACCTTATTAGACTCCGACCGGCAATGGTTTAAATCGGCGCACGGCACCGACCTGCAGCAAACCTTCCGCGAACATGCCTTTTGCTCGCATGCTATTTTGAAGCCGTATGAAATAATGGTAGTGCCCGATGCTGTTCATGATGAACGTTTTTCCAACAATCCCCTGGTTACTCAAAACCCTCATATCGGTTTTTATGCCGGCGTGCCTTTAATGTCGGATGAAGGCTTCGCCATTGGTAGTTTGTGCGTGTTGGACAATAAACCGAGAGAGCTTTCAGAATTGCAGCAGCAATCCTTAAAAATACTTGCCAACCAGGTAATGCGGCTGATACAGCTACACAAAAAAAACAAAGAATTGGTGCGTGGCCGGCTCCTTTTACAGGAGGTAAACAAAGAGCTGGAAAAATTTGTAAAAACAACAGCCGACAATCTGAAAGTACCTTGCGACAATGCTATTGAGTTTACAAACCTTGTTACGGAAAAACTCGCCGACAACCTTGATGCAGACAGCCAGCAATTGCTGACATTGGTAAAGTATTCCTGTGAAGGAATGAAAACTACCATCGATAAAACCTTGCAGCAGGCTAACATGATCAGCATTTTGCAGGACAGCAAAACGATCTTTACTTTTTCCGGTCTCATGCAGGAAATGAAACAGCTATTGCCTCATTACTCAGGCGATATTTCATTAAATTATTTGCCTAACAGTAATAATATCTATTTTTTTAAAAAAATATTGCTGCAAATCCTCACCAATGTCATTACGGCTTCCGTGCAGTTTAACAATAAAGAGCAGCAGTTTGTAGAAGTTGCCTACCGGCACAACCGGGAGCAATACATTTTTACTATAACCGACAACGGAATGGGAGCGCCCGTTTTTTCGCGTAATGGCGGCTTTGCCATGCTGCCCATGCCCGACAACCCGCAAGACAACAGCCATTATACCAGTCATCTCAACCAGGCTAAAAAGCTTGTGGTTACTTTGTCTGGTAAGCTCGATATTAATTTTGAAGAAAACAGAGGCACTACGTTTACCATCAGCATCCCCAAATAGGTGAGGCGTTTTTGCTGTCTCGTTTTACCCACATTCCATTTATGATCGCTTCGGGTACTCAGGCTTCTCTAAAGCTCATCGGTTTCTTTTGTTTCTGCGGCACCCTGCTGTTGATCATCCATTTTACTTCCTTATAACCGTCTGAGAATACCGAAAAAAAGGTAAACGGAAAATAGCTTTGCAATGCGCGAAAACCAATCACCACGCCTATGAGGATGGGCACCACTGTGGCAAGTGCTACACCATAGATATTGCCAAATAAAGCAATGCCTGCAAAGTCGGCAGCAATATTGCCCGCCAGCATTACCAGCACTTTGTAAAAGTTCACTTTGGGTTTGTGAATCACGTCGAGCGTAAGTGCAAAAAAACGGTCGGCAGGATACAGCAACGCGAAGGTCATAAAGATTCTCAGCACATTGGCAGCTTCTGTGTGCGCATATTTGCCGCCGCCAATAAGAGCTACGGCTATATCGGCACAAAGCACAGCACCTGCAAAAGCAGGCACCAGCGAAAAGGTGAGCAGTCCGATGTATTTGCGCATGGTGGCAATGGTTTCTTTTTTATTGCCGCTGTTATATGCTGCCGAAAGTGTGGGCATTCCGGTAGCAGCAAAGCTTCGCAAAGGAATTTCAACAATCTCCATGAGCCGTTGACCAATATTATAGATGGCAAGTGCAGGCGCACCCAACATAAAATTGATGATAAACGTATCTGAACTTCTGAACAAATTGGCGCTGAGAGAAGTGCCGACACTATACTTTCCAAAATGGAAAATTTCAAGAATACAGGCTTTGCTTTTGGATGCAAAACTTGGCAAACGACACCAGCCTGTAGCCATCGCCACCACGCTTGTAAGCAGTGATGAAAGCAGGTAGCTGTACAGGATATTCTGAAGGCTTGCTTTCCCAAAAAAAATACAGGCAAATACCAGTACAATAAAAGATCCCTGGTTGATAAACCGGATATACAGCAACCTGTCGAAGCGCTGATCGCCCTGCAGCACACAGGAAGCCATGAACATAGGAAGGGTAAATAAATAAGCTACGCCAAACCATTGGCAAAACAAGATGACGCCTGCATCATCGAACTGTGTTACTACCCACAAAGCAGGAACATTCAACAGCAGCAAAGCGCCGGTGATGCACAATGCAACAAACCACGCCGAGCCTGCTACTTCTGCGCTGCGCTGCCGCGAAGCGCCTGAATAAAACTTGATGAAAGCCGTGGTTAAAAAACCAGATCGCAGCGTATCTGCCAGTATAAATGTAGACTGGAAAAATACCCATGCGCCAATCTCTGCCAGCGGCAAAGCATGATACAATAAGGCAATCGTAATCATGCCGAGAACCGACATAATGCCATTGCCGGCAAGCGACAGGAAATGCTTGTTCGAAATTTGTTGTCTGATATTGGATAGCATCATAGAAACGTTACTGGCTTTGGATTCTTGCAATGCCAAAGGTCTTTTTAATTCAGAATAAAAGAGATTATGTTTCCCTTAAAACATAAGCCATTTTTTATGAAGTTTAATGCTTATTTAAGCCATTGCAGCGCCATTTTCAGCAGATAATCCGCTGAAAACAATCAACTTCGCAACAGACAAAATCCATATCAGGTCATCCAGAAATTGTTGTTTGTTATGCCTGCAAAAGCTAATCATTTTCCACACGTCAGTTTGCTGATAACGCACTACAACCGCAGCCGTTCATTAGAGCGGTTATTGACAGCTTTTGATACGCTCAACTGTAGCTTTGGTGAAATCGTAGTATCCGACGACGGCAGCGAGCCAATACATGCAGCGTATATTCAACAACTGAAAGAGCGATATTCCTTTTCACTCATTACCACGCCAGTTAACAAAGGCTTGGGCAACAATATCAACAAAGGACAGAAGGCAGTGACACTTCCCTATACGTTGTATGTGCAGGAAGACTTTGAACCAACAGCAGAGTTTGCAAACCATTTTGCCGATGCTTATAGTATGATGAAGGATCATCACGACCTTGATATTGTACGCATGTATGCCTATTTCAGTTATCCTTATACAAAGCCTTCAAAACATGGATTTTCCGAAATGATTTTTCGCAAAGCGCCATGGTATAGCAATCATTTAAAGTTCTATGTCTACAGCGATCATCCGCACCTGCGGCGAAGCAGCTTTTTAGAAAAATTTGGTAAATACGCGGAAGGGATGAAAGGTGATGAAACAGAATACCGCATGGCAGTTTCATTCATCAAGAAAAAAGGGAAAGGATTGTTTTACAACGATTTTACTTCGCTGTTTTACCAGAAAAATTCTGCTGCCGAGCCCAGCACCATGAACCGCAGTAACTGGCGCGAAAGCCAGCACTGGCTGTTGCTGGGTGTGCGCAGCCTCTACCTGAAAGCAAAGCTGCTGAAGTGCACTCTCGATCTTGCTTTCGCCAAATCATAACGCATCCAATTATCAGATACATGTCGGCAAACAATTATTATTTTAAAGATGTCACCTTATTGGTAACGCACTACAACCGCAGCCGTTCTTTGCAGCATTTACTGCAATCGTTTCGCATTGCCGGTTGTGCATTTGAAGACATTGTCGTGTCCGACGATGGCAGCAGTGCAGAACATTTGGATTTCATCACCGCACTTCAACAGCAGCATGCATTCCGGCTCATCACATCGCCTGTCAACAAAGGCTTGGGCAACAATATCAACAAAGGCCAGGATGCCGTGCGCACGGCATATACATTGTATGTGCAGGAAGACTTTGAACCGGCAATGCACTTTGGACAACACTTTACCAACGCTCTCAGCATCATGCATGAAAAGCCGGAAACCGACATTATGCGTATGTACGCATATTTCAAATATCCTTATCTCGCACCCTATAAACATGGCTTTTCGCACATGCGCTTTGCGTGGTGGTTGCCCGGCTACAAAAAGTTTTACAGCTACAGCGATCATCCGCACCTGCGGCGAACCAATTTTTTAGAGAAATTTGGTCGCTATGCCGAAGGTGTAAAAGGCGATGTAACAGAATACAGGATGATGATGTCGTTTTTAAAAAATGGCGGCAAGGCAATGTTTTACGAAGATTATACTTCCCTTTTTTATCAAAAAAATTCTGCTGCCGAGCCCAGCACCATGAGGCGTAATTACTGGCGCGAAAGCAATCATTTTCCGGTGCATATTGCCCGCGAAGTATATCGTCATATCAGGTTTAACTACGACCTGCTGATTGGTTCCTGATCCTATCTTTTGATTTGCCATACATCGGGGCTCAGCGTAACATTTGAATGCAGGGGCTGCCGGCAATCACTCTTTATATTTGTCTGCTGTCCGGGCTGTTGGCACTACTCCGCCACAATGCCTTTGCACACAAGCTTCAGCGGGGTAGATGCTCGCCATCCCGCAGCCCATCAGCTTTACAACAGATACCGGGCAATACGCCGGCAGCATTCCCTATTGCCCGCTTCTACCATTCATGTACACCCAATCATAGACGATGATTGCTCCAAAAAAAAGAGCCGCTAACAAGTAGCGACTCTTTACTATAGGAAGTGTTGATGAAGGCTATTTTTTATACACCAGGCTCTCATTCACATTCACCGCTGTATGCTGGTACCAGTCGGTAAACAGGGTGCCGCCCGATTTGGCCCAGGCCAGAAAGTTGAGATAGGTAAGCGAAACATTATTGCCTTCGCTTGGGTAGTCGAAAGACTCTGTAAAGTTGAGTGCCCATGGCCAGTTTTTAGCGCTCAGGTAGTAGCGGTTAGCCAATGGCAAAGAGTTGTCGTCTGCCGTGCCAAGCAGTTTAGTATCGCCCAGGCTGGTTGGTTTGGTGCCTGCCAGGTGCACTTCGTATCCGCGGCGCTGCCCCGAAATCAGGAACGGGTTGAAAGGAGCCACACCCAGCTCAGATTCAGACAAAGGAGCGGTAAATTTAATATACACATGCGAGGTATCGCTTTTTTGCGTAGGACGACCACTATACACATTGGTAAAACCACCGGATGGATACAAAGCACGTGTATCGTCAAAAGGAATAATCACTGCTTTCGTTTGTCCGGCTTCTGTGCCGTTGGCATTTTGTTTTATATAGCCAGCTTTGAGCTTTTGACCCGTAACGCTGCTGACAGCAGAAGAAGGAAAAGGAAGTTCTACCCCAAAGCCATTGATAAACGATGCTCCCACAGCTTTGATATTGTAGTCGGCATACATATCAACAATCGCGTTTTTCGCGTTTTTAATATAGGTGTATTGATAGCCGGTTACAAGATCATTCAGGTCATAATCGCCGGTGTTTGGCCACAGGTCTTCAAATGCGAGAGTGCCCCATGTGTTTTTGGATGGATAATATTGTATGTAAGCCCGCGAGGCATCTTTCGGAAACATATCATATTCATCGTATACACCATCTTTGTCGCTGTCTACCGGTACGTCAGAAATATTCATACTGCTTTTTTCAACCGCATCTGTCACACTGCTGGTAGTATAGAATACAAGATCATTGAAGTCATCATCACTGCTTTTATTGTCTCTCTGCAAGTCTTCAAAACCCTGCAGGTACACATTGTGCGTTTCGTCCCACAGCAACACGGTGTGGCGCAGGTAACCTTCTGCTTCTACTTCTGCATTCAGGTTGTCATTGGCAAAAAACATTTTAGCCGATTCGTTTACGGTTTGTGTGGTTTTATTCCAGGCATTTTGCAGGAGCACAAATCCTATGCTATTGCCTGATGAAAAGCGGCCGAGATACACTTTATCGCCCGAAACCATGTTGCCACCACTGCCTGAAAGAGAAGCGTTGGGCATGACGATGGTGATTTTACTGATATCTGATACCGATTTGGGCGGATTGGCTGTTTTGTAGGTATAATATCCAAGGCTGTTGAGATAGCCGGCACCTTCGCTTACAAAAGTTACCCAAAGGTCTGTTTGTTTCAAAAGATTCAGCTTTGTTTCGGTATTGCTCTTCAGATATTCCGGGTGGTAAATGGGAACGGGCTTGTTTTCAGGCAATGAATTGTTGACCGTTTCCAGCAAGAGAGGCGTGATAACATCAGATGCGGAGCGATCCAATGGACGACCATTGTAATCGTATTTTCCAAGATAGAAAATATTAGGTGAATTGCCTGCACCGTTTTCGTAGGCAGTCGTACCTTTTTTAGGACTGCTGCCAGCTATGTCTGCTGAAGCTACCACATTGCCACCAAAGCCCTGCGATCCCCCGATAATGCACACGCTGTTGTTTCCATCAATCACTGTCAGCGCGTTGCGCATGAGCCCTATGTAAGCCGGATCAACCACAAGCGTGTCTATATAAGAAGCAATGTTCAGTTTTGTAACGATGCTGCCCGACTCATTGGTGAGCCCTGTATACAACAGATTGCTGTTGTCGGAAGCCGTGTATACATTTACCATTACACCTGTTAACGGCTTGTCATCGTTGGTAAGCAGCTTGATGGTAAGGCTCACTTCTTTTGAGGTGGCAAACGTAAAGTTGTCTGGTGCTATCGGGTTGTTTTCTTCGTTCTTCGTACTTCTGTTGTCGTTTTTTGTACACGAACCTACTGCCATTGCAATGGCAATAACGGCTATAAGTGAAATCCTTTTCAAATTAACAGTATTTTTTATTGAGGTAAATTTTATAAACTCTGATTTTGAATGCTGTTATATATTTCCTGAACACTGTTTTGCCATGTGTGCTGCGCCGCAAATTCTTTTCTCTGCTGACGTTTGCAAATGCAATCTTCCTGTATGGCTTTTTGTATAAGTGTGATGTATTCGTCTTTTGAAGCTGCGAGATATGTGTGCTCTGAGAAGATAGACATAGCTTCTGTTTTGGTAGCTACCACAGGTTTGCCCATGGCTAAATACTCGTCTATTTTCCTGGGATAATTGCCAATGGTTACTGCATTGATTGCCTGTGGATTGATACAGATATCAAACGCATTGATGTAGGCCGGCAATTCGTTGGTTTGCTTTGAACCCAGAAAGTAAATATTCTCTTTTTTGTGAAGATCGCTGAGGCGAAATTCATCGTCTTCAGGTCCTACAAGCACAATGTTCCATTCGGGCTTTTGCGTAGCGATATACTCAATCAGTTCAATATCGAGGCGTATGCTTTGCAGTGCGCCCACATATCCAATCACAGGCGATTCGAGATAGCGCACATCAATTGGTTTCCGGATACAATGATAGCTGGTAAACATGTCGAGTTCGCAACCCTGCCCCACATAATAGGAGTGTGGGTTGTACTGACGGCAATACTCTGCGAGGTAAGTAGAATTGGCAACGCAGATATCGCTGCTGGCAATGAGTTTAGGCTCGAGATCGGTGCCATGTTTTTTCCAGTAATCTACTGCCAGCAGATAATCTCTCGAATAGTAGATACTCTTGTCGGGCTGCAGGATATCTTTCAGGTAAAAGCTTCTGAAAATGTCGTTGTCATTAAACAAAATAATATTCTGAAATCCCAGTGCATCTATCGCTTTTTGAATTGACTTTCCTAACCGCTTATTGTTGTAGTGGTTGAGCTTGTTGAACAATGTTTTGTTGCCTATCCAGTTGATGGATTCAATCATTACATCGGGATAATAGTTCCAGATGTTTGCACCAATTGCTACAATATTTTCTTCTTCTCCTTTTATAGCGTTCAGCCTGCGTTGCACTTTGTTGTCTGCACGATGGCGCATAAGTGTAATGCGGTCGAGCGGCGCATTCACATACAATACACGGTTGTGTTTGCTGAATTCAAGCGCAATATTTTTGCAGTTGCTTCCAATCTCCACATCCCATGCCTGCTGCCCTACGATTACAATATCTCTGTTCGTCATTATTTGCCGGTTAAAAACTGAACTGTCAGAAAAAAAGAAGTTTGAAAAAGAAACCAACAGCGCTGATGCCTACGAGTGCAACGGCAACTTTGTGCTTTATTTTTTCGAGCAGCTCTGCCGTTTCTTTTTTTTGTGTCTCTGTCGCAATCACAGGATCTGTTCTCATGATATTACATCAGTCATTGATGGGTAATGAAATAGTGGTGCTTTATACTTCTTCTATTTGTTTTGCATAAAAATGCTGTGTGGCAACGGAATACGTATTGGCTTGTTTTGCTTTCAGCAACGACTTTAACTGGAGTATCATAAAATGTTGTATACCCAGCATGGATTTATAAATTCGCTTGTCTGCTTGAGAGTATGACATGGCAACAAAAAAGCCGGTTACAAACATGAGCAAACCAATAAACCAGCACACAGACACAAACGGGTTTATAAACATGTTTGCAAACAAACAACCCATAGAGAGAATGAGGAAGATGAACAAGGGCGGGCGCATGAGAATTGTGCCAAACAATATCCTGTTCACACTTGCTGTTGCGAAGCCTTTTGCCAGCATCCGGAAGCTAAGCGTAAAGTACCGGAACCAGCTATTCATCCAGCGTGCACGCTGCTTGACCAACTGCTCTGAGCGCGACGTTTTTTCGTCGTAAACAATGGCATCTTTTGCAAATGCAATGCGGTGATTCCGTTTTACGAGTTCGTATTGCAATACTTTGTCGAAGCCCGCACCCGTTATGTCGAGATGCTGCAGGCACTGCTTGTAAGCGCTTACTGTAAAGGCCATGCCCGATCCGGCAAGTGTTGCCGATGAACCAAGACCAAACAATAGCTCGCCATCATAGAAGTGGTAATAAATATCTCTGGCCGCATCGAGACAGGCGTAGGAAGTATCGAGATTTTTGGCTGCCCGCGTGCCCTGCACAGCCTGGTAGCCTTGGTTAAAGTAAACGTTTAACTGGTGCAGATAATCAGGATCTGCAAGGTTGTCGCTGTCCAGGATGGTGAGGTGCGTATGTGCACGCCTGAAGTTTTCGATGGCATGAAAATGAGAGCGTGTATTGCTGCCAAGCACTTCGCCCGGTTGTAGCAAAATCACCTTGTCGCTGCCAAAATGCAGGTGGCTGGCATCGCAATTGTCGGCTACCACATACACGAGATAATTCACATAATTGAGCTGCAAAAGCGATTGCACCACTGCCGGCAACGTATGTGTTTGTCCGTATGCAGTTACAATGATTGCATAATCTTTTTCTTCGGCCAGTTCTTCGCTCCTGGCCGGGTCTTCTTTAAACAGTGAGATGATGTAATGGGCGCTATAAAGCAGGAGTGGCAGCACCAGGTTGAAACCAATGGCTACCTGCAGGAACACCCATACATTGTGAATAATTAATTGAAACATGATATTGGATTTTAAAACGTGATTGGCTGTTGGAACTGTGTATGATTAAGTAAGTGTTGTTTTATTCATAATCCACCCGGCAAAGGCTCCGTTTTCCATACCGGATAAATACCTGATACTTTGCTTTTTGGAAGCTGTCATTTTTTTGTTGGCTTCAAATACGCCGATACAGTTGTCGGCATAGGTCATCCATTCTTTTGCCTTGTTCATAGAAGCGAGCGAGGACGCTTCTACAATGATGATATCAAACTCATCTTTCAGCAGGTTAAGCCTGCATTCAATCTGGCTGTGCGTAGTGATTTCCTGCAGCGAAATATCGTTGCCCTTATTGCCCATGATAAATATTTTTTCAGTTGTCTGAAACGCTGATTTAAATGTGCCGCATTTTGCCTGCAGGTAGTCTTCGAGGTAAAGCTCCGGATTCACTGATCGGCTGATGGTATTGTAATTGAAATTCCCGTCTATCAGCAATACTTTTTTGTTGGACATGGCGGCTGCATAGGCAAGGCTTACGGCCACAAATGTTTTGCCTTCGCCGGGCGTGGTGCTCGTTATTACCAGCAGTTTGCTGCCTGCCATTTCCGTATCTATCTCAAACCGGATAGAGCGAAGCATGTTCTTAAATTTCTTCACGTCTTCCTTGGTACTGGCCGATTCCCACAACTGGTTGAGATCAATGGATTTGCTGGTTAGTAATGGCAGGCTGCCAAGTACGGATGTTTTGCTCAATTGTGCAAGTTGCGAGGGGCGCACCACCGAGTTGTCAAGATAAAAGAATACGAACAATACGACCATGCAAAATGCTACGCTGATAATGCCGGATAAAACAACGAGCAGCATTTTTTTGGAAGGCAAAGCCGCTTCGGGCATAGCGAGGTCTATCTGACGCAGTTTTACTGAAAAATTCGAGTTCAGATTGGTTTCATTATACCTGTTCAGAATGTCGAGGTATTCGCGTGCGGCAATGTCTATATTGTTTTCATATTCCTGTATCACGGCTTCGTGGGGTACTAATCCGTCAAAGCGGTTGTTCAACCGGTCTATTTCTCTTTGCAGAGACGATACACTATTCTTAGCAATGTCAAGCGATTTTTCCATGCCCAGCTTCTCGGTTACAAGGTCCTGCTTAGCTGCCATCGGGTTAAAGATTACTTCGTCGGTAGAGCGGTTGATTTTAGAGACCATTTCTTTCCGTACAGAATCTATTCTTGTTTTAATATTGACATCAAAATTGCTGTTCATGTATTCCTTACTCAGGTCGTGCAGCAGTTCTTTATCCTGTACAATGCCCGTGTTAGCATCTGTAACTGTTGCTTCAAGATATTTGCGGTCGCGCCCGCTGAATTTGTTGTTTACATTCTTGAGTGCTTCGGAGTAGGAAATGATTTCTTTTTGTGCCGTTTGCCTGCGTGTTTCAAAGTCGGATATCTGTCCAAACAAGCTTTTTGCCTGCTCGCCCAAATTCAATACATGATGCTCGATTTTGTATTTTTTCAAAGCCTGTATATTTTCCTTCCAGGCAGCGTATTTTTCACGCAGCAGGCGCGCAAGAAAATCGGATGTTTTATCCTGGTTTTCTTTTTTCAGATTGCCATAATAATCTATAAACTGGCGGGTGAGTGTATTGGCTACAAATGCAGACAATTGCGGGTTCTCCGATTCAAACTGGATGTCGATATAATCACTGTTGTTCACGCGGTAAACGCTTAGTTTGTTGCGCAGCGACAGTTCATCATAACCATATGATTTCAGTAACGTGTTCAGCCCGTTCTGATCTGCGTTGTACAATGATAGTTCTGTTTGTTCCCTTAAGTGCCTGGAATATGTTTCTATCGCATGTTTCCGTGCACTCTGGTTCAGATCTTTCATCAGGGGCGTTTCTTTTCTAAAGGGTTCCTTGCTGGTAAGATCGTGCAGCATGAGGCTGTATGATACCTGGTCTATCATACGCTTCAGCAATATCATCTGTGTAAGATTATTGAACTGCTGGTTGATTTCCGATTCCTGTTTTTTGCTTTTGTCAAGTGTTTGCTGCGAATCGTCTACAATGCCGGTGCCTATCCTGGCTCTTGAATCGTATAGGTCGGGCAGATTCCGCACAAGAAAAAACGTAATCACAATCGCAATCAAAGGAATGCCAAGCAATACATACTTGTATTTTACAATCAGCCTGAAGAAGTCTTTTATATCTATCATTGAAAATGTTCTAAGGGTACGCCAATCATTTCTTCCAGTTTGGATTTGGCAATGAGCATAGAAGCTTCCGCTTCAATTTTTGCCTGTAAAGTGTTGTCGTACGAATACATGTATTTATTATAATTTTCGAGCGACTCTTCCCCTTTCTCAAACTTATATTTCATCTGCTGCACCGTTCCTTCCACATCAATGGATGCCTGCATTTTTATTGTTAGCATCACTTTGCTTTGTATATACAGGTAATAGCGCTCTTTTACCATCGATGTAAGTGCAAGCAGAAATTCATCCTGCTCTGCTTTGGCAATGCCGAGATCGCCTTTTGCATGCTTAATGTTATATGGCTTTTGTATCAGCGAGCCCACGTTCATCACAAGCCCTACCTGGTAGCCATTGAGAAAGGATGGGTTTACGAGCGTAGTGGTATTGTTGGGGCTATAGAGGTACGAGAAGCTCAAGGCATCAAACCAGCCAAGCTTCGACTTTTTAAGATCTGCTTCGGCAGTATTCACGCGTTGCTGATGCGCCTGTACACGGGGGTAATGTGCAATAGCCGTGTCAATCAATCTTGCGAGAAATGTTTGCGATACATCCTGTATCATTGTTTCCTGTGCAAAGGAGGTATTGCACAATATCAATGCTGCTATCGCAAACAGGAATGGGAGAATTCTGTACATTGGATGATTTGGATAATTCGTATAGTAAAAGTAGCGGCAAGAAGTATAGCAGGGTATTTAAAATGCTTTAATCCGGCTGAACAAATGCTTAATTTTTTATAAGCTGTACCAATGCTTTATTATTCAGTTTAATATTGTAGCAGCGAATTTTATTTTCTATCCAACATCATTTCAGTAACAATCCAATACGAGTTTATGTCTATCTCCCACGCTATCAAAAAAAATCCAACACTCAAAAAAATAGTGCACAGGATGCTCATTCCAAAAGATGAGGCGCGCCCAAGGCTTTGGGTAAAATGGTTTCTCAACCGCTGGTTTCACCATTATGGAAAAGGTTCAAAAGTCAACAGTCATACGCGCCTCGATGTTTTGCCATTCAATAATTTCAGGCTGGGGCATCATTCCACCATCGAAAGTTTTTGTACCATTAATAACGGTGTGGGCGACGTAACCATTGGCAACGATACGCTCGTAGGGATGAGTAATGTGATCATTGGCCCGGTGCAGATAGGAGACGACGTGATACTGGCGCAAAACATTGTAATGAGTGGCTTGAATCATGCCTACAGCGACGTATCTATCGCCATCAGCAAACAGCCTGTGACCACAGCGCAGATTGTAGTGGAAAATGAATGCTGGATAGGTGCCAATGTGGTGATTACGGCAGGTGTTACCATTGGCAGGCACAGCGTGGTAGCCGCAGGTGCCGTGGTTACCAAAGATGTTCCGCCGTTGTGCGTAGTAGCCGGCAATCCAGCCAGGATCATCAAGCAATACGACATGAGTGAAGGCAAATGGATAAAAGTATCGAAGGACAATATGTCTATGCTGAAAGCCATGTAAGCAAGGCTATCATTCTTTCTTTATTTATTATAAAAAAGCAGCTATCTTATCGTAGCTGCTTTTTTTGTTCAGGTTATACGGCTTTGTGTGCTGTCTTGTTTACAGATATTATTATCTTTTGTATAAATATCATCGTACAGGCACATAAAAAAAGCAGCCATCAGAGAATAGCTGCCTGTGTATTTATAGAGTATAAATGCTTTTATACATTCTCTTTTTGAAACAACGCTGGAATGGTTCTGAACAAAAGGTGAAAATCGCTCAGCAGGTTGTATTTCTGCGCGTACCTGTTGTCGAGCATCAGGCGCTCATCTTCCGACATCTCACCTTTGCCACGTTTTTCTACCTGCCACAATCCTGTGATACCTGCCGGTGCAATAAAACGCTGGGCATATTTATCTGTTGTGAGGCGTTCTGCTTCGTAGAGCGGCAGCGGGCGATTGCCTACGATGCTCATGTCGCCTATCAACACATTGAACAATTGTGGCAACTCGTCCATACTGGTATTGCGTAGTATTTTCCCAACTTTCGTTATGCGCGGATCGTCTTTCAGCTTGATAAATGCAGAGCCTGCATAGGCTTTCTTCATCATGGCATGTTGCTTTTCGCACCAGCTGTTCTGATCGGAAAATACGCTCATCTGGCAGGATAAACCTGCTTTTCTGCAGTCGTCGCACAAGCTTGATTGCTTTAGTGCTGAAGGTGGCGTCACCAGCGTATTGCTGTATTGGTTGAGGTGCTTCAGGTCTTTCAGCCGCTTGTCGGCATTGGTATACATAGACCTGAACTTGAAAAATTTGAATATGCGGTACCCGGTGCCCACACGCAATGAATAATAGAATGCCGGTCCTTTTGATTCAAGCTTGATAGCAAGCACAATCAGCAATAAAAAAGGCAGTAACACCAGCAGTGCTACGGAAGCAAACACGATGTCAAATATGCGTTTGCCCAGCGGCATTGTAAACTTCCTGTTTGTAGAAAACTCATTTGTGCCTTTGAGATGCAGCCAGTTGTCGATGCTAAACGTCACCCGTTGCTGAATTGCATTCAGCAACAATGGTTTTACAAAAACATCGGCCACGCCCGATTTCAGGGCAAGCTTCATCAGGTGCGTATTGCGCGAAGATGCTACGATGAAAAACGGGATATCGGGAAAGTTTTTGGAACGTATGGTTTGGTGTAGCGATATACCGTTGGAGCCCATCATGTCGCCTACCGATATAATAGCTGAAACAGGCGTGCGCGCTTTTTCCCATTGAGAGCACAACGTAACACCATTTGTAAAATGCAAAAATGAATACTCGGCTTCATTAAACAGACCTGCAAGTTGTGGTATGATTTCTTCTGAAGCGTCGATAACAGCAATGATTCGTTTGCCTGCAGCATTTGCATCAGTCTGTTTGCTCATATTATATCATTACAGGTTTGCCAAATCGTTTAAGAATGGTCTTCATACGCACATTCAGTTCCTTTGGATTAAACGGCTTTGGAATAAAATCGTCTGCGCCAAATTCAAAGCAATTGATACGCGTATCGGTGCTGTCGTCAGCCGATAATATCACAACTGGAATGGCGCAGAAGAAACCACTGTTTTTGATCTGTTTTAAAAAATCAATTCCGGAAATACCGGGAATGTTGAGGTCGGTGGTAATGATATCTGGCAGATTGCCCTGGTGAAGATGTTTAAGAGCATCAATTCCGTTGTTGAAAACCACAACAGTAAAGCTGTCTCTGAGGCATTGCTTTAATATTTTTTGAAGATAGGGGTCATCTTCTATCACTAAAACTACCGGTAACATGTCGGGAGATGTTTGCATACGATATTGGATTAATAATTCTTCATAAAAATAGATACATTCCAAATAGCAGGGTCTGTCTCGTGCGATTTTATAGCAGATTTAATAGCAGGCTATAAATTTAAGCTGTTTTAAAGCTGTTGGCTCTTGGGTACGCCGGTGAGGAAAGCAATGCGCATGCCCAGGGCGTTAGACACAGTTCCCGATTTCCAGGTGTAGTTGGGTATTTGTGTTTCATTTGCCAGTTGTAGCAGCGCATCAGGAGAGTAGAGGCGCAAGACCGATACAATGCCATCCCAAATGGTGCACACCGGCACCACAGGAAGCAGGTAGGTGAACAGCAGCCTGCGCCACGAGAAAGGTTTGATAAAAGGAGTAAACAGTAAAAAGGCAATGGGATGAAACAGCAATATGAGTAAGACAAACAACGGACTTCTGTTGCCCCCATCAAAGATGGCAATGCCTTCGCCCGCATCGGCTGCATTCCTGAGCACCTGCCGGGCAGTGTCTTCGTCAAAATGATGAAAGCCCGAAAAAATTGTACGAAAGCCTTTGATGTGTGCCGGCACAGAAGCTGCATTTACCGGGTGTTCATAGTATTGTATTCTGCCACCAGACGCTGTGTGCAAATGCCGGTAAGCCGATAAGTTAGGATACAGATCGGTCAATAAAACCGGGAACTGTTGTCCTGTATATTTTAAGAGGTTTTGTTGTATACTCCCTACCGCACCGCCGGCACCGGAACAAAGATCAGTTATTGAATTGCTGCCCGACTCCTGCATTGCCTTTGCCAGTATGGGCGTTACGGGTTTGTATAAATTACCGGTGTTGAGCACAAACCGTAAAAAATCCATCATATACTGCCTTAGAAAAGGAGGAAACCATGGCTGGTCTTCAAACTCAAAGCCTCTCAATCGGCGCATGTGCTGCATGTTTAAAAAGTAAGAATATTACCCAGTCTTTTCAGTTCTATCTCCGCTGCTTTGGCAGCATAAGAAAGATTGACGAGCCGGTAACCTTCGTTTTCAAAACTTTGCTGCGCGTCTTTTACCTCGAGTATCGTATTGACCCGCAGTTCAAACCGCTGCATGACAATGGCAAGCAACTGCTGCGCCGTTTCAAACGCTTTTTGCTGCGCCTTCAGCTGGACGAGCGAACTGGTGTAAGCCGTATAATTTTTTAATACCTGTGCTTCATAGTCGCGTGCCAGCAATTTCTGTTCTATGGATGCGCTGCCGGTATTGATTTCCGCAATACGCTGCTGCCGTTTGAGCACCGACCCATTGTAAATGGGCACTGCTATACCCAATCCAATATAAGGACCATAGTTTTGATTGAGAAGCGTGAAGCCTGCCGCATTTTTGGTTCTTCCATATACATATCCGGCGCTGGTACTGAGCGATGGATAGCGTCTGGCGGCAGTTTCCTGTTCTACCAGTTCATTGATTCTCACCTGTTCGCCTGCCGCCAGCAGGTCGGCATTGCTTTGTAAATGGCTCATCACACTATCGAGCCTGAGCGCCTCGTCTGCTATGATGGTATCTTTTATCAGGATAGCCGAATCCAGCCTCATATTCATGAGCCGCAGCAATTCTGTTTTGCTTTGCTCTGCAATCACCTGTTGCGATTGCCTCGACTGTTCCAGTGCATTCACATCTATCTGTGCCTGGTAGAGGTCTGCATTATTGGCCAGCCCTACGCTTTTTCGTGCTTCAATGATAAGTAATCGTTGTTTAACCACACTGATCGACTGATCAATTGTCTGGATATAGTCCTGCTGGCGCACTACGTCGTAATAGGTGGTCATTACGGCAGCAATGGTATTTTGTATCTGCGAATTGAGCCGCTGCCTGCTTTGGGCTTCCAGCTCGCCCAGTCGCTGACGCGTAGCTTTTACCCGCATGCCATTATAGAGCAAAAAACTGGCGTCGATACTGGCATTGGTATTATTGGAAGCTGCATTGTTTCGGGATGCGTTGCGGCTGGCATCAGAATACTTCTGGTTGATGCTGGTGATGGTTTCGCGGTTGGATGCCGAGCCTGAAATAATGGGAAGTCCGCCGGCAATGCCAATGTAATTATTGATATGATTGACTTGTATGTCATTGTTTGCCAGCTCTATCTCAAAGCTGTTTTGCAAAGCTGCATTGATGGCTTCGTGCAAGGGAAGTAGCTGCTGACAGTGAGCCCTGCCGGCAAAACAAAAAAGGACAAACAGGAGTTTTTTCATGAACTGTGCTTAAACGTGAGGCGGGCGGCAATCTACAAACTTTACGTTTTTAATAGCAGATAGATATACGAAATCTTCAATTGATTCGGTACAACGGACAAATAGCGCGAACATGCATACAGCCTGCTGTCTGTTGTCAATAGTATAGCGGGGAATCAGCCCTTAAAAAAAGCAATCACGTATTTTTTTCATTTTAGGTGTCTCAATTTTTGGCAAAACAGATTTTTCTGCTATATTTGCAACCCGAAAATAGCCGGCTGCGTAGCTCAACTGAATAGAGCATCTCACTACGGATGAGAAGGTTTCAGGTTTGAATCCTGACGCGGTCACAGAGAAAGAGGTTGTCATTATTGGCAGCCTCTTTTTGTTTCATACAACTCTATCTCATCACGCCTTTGTTGCTTTTTCATCTTTTTGAATCACATACACAATCATTTCTTTTCGTTTGGAAAAACGGAGCGCTTCATACAGCCCAATGGCTCCTGTATTGTCTGTTCTTACATGCAAAAATGGAATGAATGACGATGAGGTAATATGCGATGCAAGATGTAAGACCAGGCTTTTCGCATATCCTTTTCCCAAATAATCGGGATGCGTGCAAACGGCACTGATTTCTACATATGGATGCGGTTGCATGCGCTGCCCCGCCATAGCTACCAATCTTTCTTTGTAAAAGATGCCGGAATAGTTGCCAAATTTCAGCGTTTGTGAAGAGAAAGGACCGGGATTGGTCAGTTGGGTTAATGCCATCATTTGCGGCACATCAGATTCGCCAAGAGCAACAATGGGAGCTACGGGAACAGCAGGAATCAAATCACGGTCGCATATCATTTGCCATACATTCACCTTGTGTAATAATTTCCAAATGGGGGGCACCGCAATGCTGCTATGGCTCACAATGCCGTAGATACTGTTGGGTGGCGCTAGTTGGTGCAATGCCCAAAAGTCTGCATCATCATTGTGCGGAAGTCCGGCAAATGTGGAAATTTCCACCGGGTAAAATTTAGCCTGCGCATTGCCTAAAGCCAACGATTCATTGCCCGAATGCAAAGCATTCCACACCGGGTTGTCTAATGGATGAAACATAAGTGATAGTGATTTGTGTGAGCCTTTTTTGCGCAGCGAAACTATGTAAATAGAACAACGCAATAGCGATAAGCACGAAGAAGCTCTTGTGTTTCTTTGGTCTGTGTAAGTATCTAAAGATCAGTCAATAAAAATGTTTCGTCGCCCAGCATTGAAAATAACTGGTGGTAAAAATCGCTTCTTTATTTACATGATAAAAAGATCCTTTCATTATTCAAAATGTACAATGCAGGTGTTTCATTTTCTGACACGTCTCTTATGAAAAATCGCTGCAGAACCATGATGGTTGTGCAGCGATTTCAATAAAATTTCAAAAGCACTATTTGTGTGTGTGTCCGCCGTGTGGAAGCTGGTAAAACAGCCCCAGTTGAAACACATTGTTGCTGGTGGAAGAGCCGGAACTTTGAATGTTGCCCAAGCCCGGAACCCAACGAGCATCAACACCTAAGCCGGTTGAAGTTAAGTAGCCGATGCCGATAGGAAAGGAAATGTCAGTCGACTTGAAATCGCCTTTGATATCGGTGCTGTTACCATTCAGTTTGGATTTGGCACTTGCCAAAAATCCAATCTGCGGACCTGCTTCCAGCCGGAAGCCATTGTCGAACATATACTGAACAAGCACCGGAACATTGATGTAGTCTAAATTGGTGGTAGGCTTGTTGTTGCCTGTCTTGGCTTTGCCGCCCTGTTGTGAATACATTACTTCTGGCTGGATTGCCCACTCTTTGGAAAGATGAATGTGCGCAAGTGCACCGAGGTGAATGCCTGCTTTGTAGTCTGTCGTGTTGTTTTTTACCCGGAGATTTGATACATTGAGTCCGCCTTTAACGCCGAAAGAAGGCGTTTGCGCATAAGAGTAACTACTGGCTAACAGTACAATGATCAATAAGAAATTCGTCTTCATGTTTTGATGTTTGTAAACCTGATTTGATTTGGTATACAGCCATATTACTAAAAATCGAACCAATTTTGTTTTCCTGTTAATTGTCTGAGGTGGCATGCGCGCAAACGCAAAGCTGTATTGCGTTTCAGCGCCAAAAAAAATATGGGTAAACAGCGGATGATGCATCCTGTTGGCAGAATTATAAGGTCTGCAGGCGCCTGGTTTTGCCGTTGCTAAGCGATGCTTTTTATGGGGTTGGTTATTTCGCAAAGCTTCTGTGCAGATAATGGTTTTTCCACAAATCCGCTAACCATCGGATGTTTTGTACTCTTGTCCTTGTCTTCGTAGCTTACGCTGGAAGAAAACATGTAAATGGTAAAGTTTTGCAGCACTTTTTCACTGTCAGTTTCAAATGTTCCAGCACTTCCCAGCCCGATAAAGTAGGCATATTGATATCGAGCAACAGCACCGTATTTACCGACGTAGACTGGCATTCCTGCCTGATAAATGCGAGACCCTGTTCCGGGACATGTAAACATGACAACCTCTATATCCGGCATATTTGTATTGATGATATGTGCGCATATCATCGTTACAATTTTATCGTTATCTATCAGTATGATTCTTTGTGCCGATTGCATACTATTGTATCGGGTTAAAAGGTAATGGTTATAGTTGTTCCTTTATTCACTTCACTTTCTATCTAGATGTATCCACCGAGGCTTTCTACTTGTGTTTTAGTCATGAAAAGACCCATACCTTTTCCTTCGATATGCGCATGAAATCTTTTATAAAAACCAAATACCTGTTTGCCATATCGTTGCATATCTATCCCCATCCCGTTATCTGTGAATATGATGATGGTATTTTCTTTGTCGCTGCTTGCTGCTGATGGTAGATGACAGGATTTTCTTCCTGCTTTTCTGTATTTGATGCTATTGGTTATGATATTCTGAAATATGCTATAAAGATAACTGCGAAATGTGGATATCGTATTTCACTTCTTCAAAATCTGTATGAATCACGGTTTCCGTGTCTGTATGTGGCAGGCGATGCTTGCGCTGATGTCTTTTACAATTTTTGACAGCAACACCTGATTCGTGCATCTCATTTACTTCTTTTTTTAACTGTAAAATGGTATTCAGGTCTTTTAAAACAGAATCGAGATTGATAACAGATGTGCACAACTGTTGCCAGAATATATCGCGAATATCTGCAGCGACGATGTTGGAATTCAGAATCTCGCAGATGCCCGAAATGTTGGCTACATGCGATCTTACGTTGTGAGAAACAATATAGTTGAACTGTTCAAGATCAATATTGCGCCTGATGAGCGCGGCCGTCATTTTTTCTTTTTCAAGTGCTTATTCTTTTATAGACGTTATGTCTTTTGTGGCAAAGCAGATACCATCTACTTCGTTGTTTACCAGTATCGGATTCATGATAATGGAATACCATTTTTTTGTTCCCGTCATTGTAGGAAGCTGCACTTCTATTTCTATACTATCGCCCGCAAGAACCTTTTGAATTTTTTCAAACTTAAAACGGCTGTGCTCTTCTGTAAAGTAGCCCAGGTAATTTTTTCCTTCCAGTAAATTTTTGTTGAACGACTGAAGGATTCTTTCATTGGCATTGCGGTTAAAGGCAATGATATGTAAGTTTTTATCTACCAGCACATAGCCGGTGTCTGTCGTGTTGAGAATAGCCTGCTGGTTGGCGGTATGGTAACTTATTTTTTTTCTCGAAATTACCTGTTCCGTTACTTCGTGGGCAAAGATGAAAATGCCTTCTACTAAGCCATCTGCATTTTTATTGGGTAGAAAATTGAAGTTCAGATACGTATTTGCGAGCACATTGCCACCAGTTTGGTTGAACTGCACCATCATCTCCGTTGCGTGAAAGGGAATGCCTGTATGAAAAACGTCATTCAGCACTTTGATAAAACCCTGCTCAACTATTTCGGGAAGTACCATCTCTACCGGTTTGCCAATGATGTTGGTTTTGCCAATTAGCTTTAGATAATTGGGGTTTGCCAGTTGGAATATATGATTGGGTCCTTCCAGTACAGCTATGGCTAATGGAGCTGTGAGGAACAGGTCGTAAAAGCGCTGCCTTTCGAAGTTAAACGCTTGTTCCATTTTCTTTTTCTCGGTAGCATCCCGCGCTATGCAATACATAAACCCGTCTTCGCCGCACCGTGCCGACCAAAGCATAGGAACGAGTCTTCCGTCTTTGCGTACAATCCTGTTTTCGAACATGGTAACAGGCATTCCTTTCCTGATTTTTTCACCTATTTGCTGTGTCTGATTTACATCCTCATTGTACACAAAATGTATCAAATCTTTACCAGCCAGTTCATGCGGAGCATAGCCCCAGATATCTTTTACTGCCGAGCTAAGGGTTAGAATTTTATCATGTTTATCCAGTGTGCAAATAATATCGAGCGAAGAATCCATGATTCTGTTGAGATCGCTAAGTGCAGTTTGCAAAGCCGAAGACGTACTGAGGAGCACTTGTTCTGCCTGCCTGCGATCGGTTACATCGCGGATAATCATGGATGTAAGAAGGCGCCCGTTATTATCGGTGAAAGCAGCCGATGTAAGGTCTCCGGGAAAGGTGCTGCCGTCTTTTCGTTTGTAGGTGATTTCGCCCTTTGCCTTGCCGGTTCTTTGCCTTAGCTGAAGCAGTTGCGCAACGCGTGGATCGTTTAAATCTATCAGTCCCATTCTTCCTGCACTGCATATTTCGGTTTCTGTCATCTGAAATATTTCGCAGGCTGCAGGGTTGGCAGCCAGTATGCCGCCATCCGTTTCGGTAAGCAGCAGACCATCCATACTGTTTTCGAAAAACGACCGGTACTTGGCTTCGCTTTCGCGTATCGCCCACTCTCTTTGTTTCGTCCCGGTGATATCTTCATTAACACCAATGATGCGCACAGGCGCATCATTGGTGTCTTTTTCTATAAACGTTACTGCTTTTATATGATGAACCGAACCATCGCTCCATACGATTCTAAATTCACTGGTGCCGCTGCAAGTCTGATGGAAAAGATTGCTGAAAATCATTCACGAAATCGTTCCCGGTCTTCGTGATGCACCAGCTCAAGCCACATTTCGAAGGTAGGTTCTGCATTGGGGAAGACATGCCATACATAGTAAGCAACACATTGTCTATGGTGAACTTGTGTGTAGTGAAGGCAATACTCCCAGATGCCTACGCCTGCTACTTTGGTTGCGAGCAGCAGCTTCTCCGACAATTTTACCAGGTCTTCGTGAGACATATTCTGAAGCTGTTCTGTATAATCTTGTTCGTTTTCCGTTCGTGTTTTCCGTGTTTAATAATTGCATGGGTTATTTTTCAGACATTAACCTGTCCGTTTCATTTCCAATTCCTGTCTGTAATGTTTGTGATATTGGATAATAAAACGGGGTTATCCTATGTAATTGATTGCAGACTTTTAACGAACAAATCGTATATCCTAACGAGTCGTGTTATCATTATCCAGACAAATAATCGAAGGCACTTTGCAAGGTTCCTTTTTTCAGTCGTGTTGAGTATTTGTAATTTCCCAACTACACTGGTAGTTTTGGCTATTCAGTTTTTCTGCCTCATATATCCAAAATGGCATTCACAAAAGAGTATGGTATGAACAAGTTTTCTTTTCTTTTATTTAGCGGCTACGCTCTGCAGTGTACACCTTTACAAATTACATCAAAACAGTAAAGGTCAACTTCATATTTTCCGGTAAAGTAACTGCCTTGTTCTTACAGGTTCGAAGTATTTGTAAAACATAAGTTCAGATGAAGTCAGCAGACATATAATTTACCCATCAACATGCACATGCAACAATCCTGTTTGCTAGGCATGAAACGGTGTAAAATGTTAGCTGCTTTAAAATCGAACGAATATCTAACAGAACAAAAGGCATACAGATGAAATATTTTTTGGCGTTTTGAACATTATCGCTTTGTTTCTATACTGTATATCATGAAAACATACATTGGTCTAATATTTACAAAGTAAAAACATATAAAGCAATATCAGTATAGCTCATCGTCTCATTTTATTGTAGACATATATGCAGACGCGTGTAGCAGGTATTCTACACATGGTAAAAAGAAAAAATTTGTGAATAAAACAGGTGGGTAAAAACAGCTAATGCAAACTTGCCACGATGCCGGCTAATTTATCGAAGTCATTGGATTTGTCGAGGTAAAATTGGCTCCGAGCTGAAGGCACATTTCTTTATAATAAATGTCAGACTGATTGGTAACCATTACGACACGTGTAGCCGGGTAATGAGAAATTACATGTTTAAGAAGAAGGATACCGTTTTTGTCGGGCAGGTTGATGTCGAGAAACAGCACATTTGGTTGCTGCAATGTAAGCTTTGTGATGGCATCGGCATAAGTGCCACAACTTTCTATGGATGTAATACCCTGCACATTGTCAAGTAATTCCTTGATTTTTGTGACGATCAGCGGAGAATCATCAACGATCAGAAGAGTCATGCCGCGTTATTTTCGTCAATAGTATTACATTCATAGTTGCCAGAAAGTATAGGTTTCATCCAGAAAGTAGTAGCCGTCATATGAACGAGGTAATTCAATAACTCTGCCTTCTTTAATCCGAATGCTGTAAATGTACTATGTATAATGCCTTATAATCTATATCGTATCGGTCAATGTTGTAGTAGCGACTTTTAAATTTGTGTAGTATGATGTTTATGTAAAAGTAGTAGGTTATATGAGTTTTAGTTCAAGAGCATATTGTGTAAGATTTGCATTGCTCTTCATCGACATCTTTTTGAGTATGCGGGCGCGGTAAGTGCTAACTGTTGTGATACCCAGGTGAAGGATGTTGCCGATTTCGGATACCGACTTGCCGGCCGCCAGCATTTTGAATACTTCAAATTCGCGATCGGATAAATGTTCATGAACAAGCTTTTGTGAATTGAAATCAACAATATCTGCCAGCTTTTCTGCAACAGACTGGGTAATGTATTTTCTCCCAGCCAGCACGGTATGTATGGCTTTTACCAGTTCTTCGGGTGCCATATCTTTATTCAGATAGCCGGCAGCGCCTGCCTTCAGTACGCGAACGGCATATTGCTCTTCGGGATATACGCTAAGCACCAGTACAGGTAGTTTGGGGTCGTATTCCTTTAACTGCTGTACCGCATCGAGACCGCTTCGCCCGGGCATCGAAAGGTCCGTGATCACTACGCTCCATTTTTCATTCATCACATGCTTCACCAGATCTTCCGCATCGCCCACTTCCTTTATATCGGCAAGCGGGAAATCTTCACTTTAGAATATCCCTTAATCCTCTTCTTACAATTGCGTGATCGTCTGCAATCAATATTCGAAGCATAATCTGATCATTTATTCATTTATAATGGAATCATTACAGATACTACTGTGCCTTTTCCCGGGTGCTCTCTATATGATAAGTGCCGTTCAGCTCCATCACTCGTTCTTTCATACCAATCAAACCAAAGTCCGTTTCTGCTTTTGCAACTGTTCGTCAAAACCAATTCCATTGTCGGTTACAGTGAGTTGCAATATATCGTCAATTTGCTCAAGCCTGCAAATCACCTGCGTGGCATTGCGCATGCCTGGATATATTGGTAAGACTCTCCTGGTAAATTCGGAATACGGCAATGGACACGTTAGGATCGTATTTCAAATGGTCAACATTTGTATAACAATCTATAGGAATGCCTGACCGCTTGCTGAACTCGCGGCTCAGCCAGTTAATGGCTTCCGATAGTCCAAGATCATCCAGTATACTGGGGCGCAGTTCTGCAGCTATTTTGCGCACAGTGCCAATGGTATTATCAATAAGCCCGATAGACTGTTTTATTTTTGAGGTGATGGCATCGTCTTCTGTTTTCAGCTTTTTGCTCAGCCATGAAATATCCATTTTGATGCCTGTAAGCAGCTGTCCGAGTTCATCATGTATTTCGCGTGCCATATGCAGCCTTTCATCTTCGCGCACATGTTGCAGATGCACTGCCAGTTGCCGGAGTTCGGTATTGGATGACTTTAATTTTAGTTCATACTCAACCGTCTCTGTTATATCATATACCGAGCCAACGAGCATGGTGCATATGCCTTTTCGTTTAACACCGGTGATACACTCACTTTTGCTGTTTTTGTGCCAGAAGGATACGGCGTCACTTCTTCCCAGCTATAGGTTTGTTTTCTGCAATAGTTTCGCTGTATTTTGTCAATACCAGTTCAAGGGAAGGCGAGGGGATCACTTCATGCACATGTTTACCGATCACTTAGCTGGCAGGAATGCCCATTGCCCTTAGACCCGGCAGGATTCATAGATACAAACCTGAACCTATCGTTGTCTTCCACACTAACCATATAGATGATTTCGGTAACGGTATCGAATAATACCTGCAGTTTTCTTTCGTTGTACTGAATCTGCTCTTCGGTAGCTTTGCGGCTGGTGATATCCTTAAAATATACCGCTAAACCGTTTTCCGAAGGGTACGATGTAATTTCCCACCAGTGTTGTAAATTTGGATGAATAATACTTCAAAATGTTCGGGACTGTTTTCGTCCAGCGATTTTTGAAGTTGTTTTGTAAATACAGAACCCACCGCCAGCGGGAATATTCCATGAAATGCTTGCCCACAATATCTGCTCGTTGTATTTTAGAGATGGCTTCGGCTTCGTTGTTCCAATAGGTTACCACCCAGTTTTTGTCTATAGCAAAAAATGCATCGCCAATACTCTCAAGAATGGTATTGCGTTCCCTGAGGGTCTGCAAAAGTCCTTTCTCAGCTTTCTTCCAGTTGGTAATGTCGAAGCCGATGCATTGTAATTCCATCGGGGTACATTGTTTTCATCAGTAAGGCATACAAAATCCCACAATGTGGTTCGCACATTTCCGTCGGGTGCAGGTTTTCTATTTCTATCTGAAACACCTTCCTACATGAGCCAGGCATTTTTGCACGGTTTGTATCACCGTCTCATGATCGTGAGGCAAGATAGAATTAATCCCATTCAGTCCAGTGATGATCGTCCTGCAGTATATCCATGCAAAATTCTTTATATAAGTCTGGTTGTAATAAGTATAGTTACCATTCAGGTCGGTGCGAATCACAAAGTTGGTCTGCGATGCGATGATTCCTGTCAGGCGGGCTTCGCTTTGTTTTCAGAGCCATTTCGTTTAGGATTTGCTTGGTTTCATCCTGCACAGTTCCTATGATCTCAACAGTTTGTTTTCCCAGTCTTCCTGACCAGCTCTCCCAGCTCGTGCACATAGCAGATTCTGCCGTCGGGAGTTACAATGCGATGTATCAATGTCAAGCTTGCTCGCCTGCCATCCAGCATGTCTTTTATGGCTTGTTAAAAATGCTTCCCTGTCGTCGGGATGAATCAGACTGGTAAAACTTCTCGTAATCAATTCGGATTTTCGGATTTGTGACGCCGAATATTTTAAAAATCTCGTCCGACCAAGTAATTTTGTTGGTTTTCACATTGAGTTCCCAATTGCCCATTTTGCCTATTTCCTGCGCTTTCTGGTATCTCTTTTCGCTGTTCTGCAATGCGCGCTCGGCTTTTTTCCGTTCAGTGATGTCTATGGCAATAGCGGACCGGCAGGCACATTATTGAGCATCACAAATGAGCTGTAAATTTCAACATCAATCTTTTCACCCGATTTTTTTTTGTGTTTTACCGTTTCCGAAAAATCATCTTTCCGCGTGCTTGTTGTGTTCGATGGTTATGTTTTCAAATGCCGAAATGTCCGGGAGCTTCATGGTCAGAAATTCTTCTTCTGAATATCCATAGCTTGTAATGGCTGCGCGGTTTACCTGAACAAACTGAAGGCTGCTGATTTCGTATACCCACATAGGCTGCGGGCTAAGGTTGAAAAGTGTACTGAATTTTTTTTCCGACTCTTCTACCTGCAAGGTGGTGCGACGTCTTTCAATGGCGTAAATGATACTTTTGTACAGGATAAGCGCGTTGAGCTCATCTTTCTGCAGATAATCGGAAACACCAATGGAAATAGTGTCTTTGCTGAAGTTTACATCGGCATAGCCCGTGAGAACTATGACAGGGCAATGATTGCCTGTATAAGTCAGTATTTCTTCTATCAGGCGTTTGCCGCTTTTGTCGGGTAGTGTAAGGTCGAGCAACACCACATCGAAAGCTGTATCTCCATCCTGAAGCAGGTGCCGCGTTTCCTTGAGGCTTGTTGTATACAGGATTACAGGATCTTCAATTTCTTCTTTAGAAAATCTGCAATCAGTGCGGCATCTCCGGGATTATCTTCTATGACCAATATGCGATATTGAATCTTGTCTTTACTCATAATCCTGACGGCTGTTTGCAGGTAGCGTTACAATGGAAATCCAAAAGTTTTCTATACTTGTCACCACTTTTAAAAACTGGTCTGCATCTACCGGTTTGGTAATGTAGCAACTGGCATAGTTGCGGTACGATTCCAGTATATCTTTTTGTGCGGATGAAGTAGTGAGGATAATGACGGGAATGGCTTTTAATGACTTCGTTGCTTTTTATTTTTTTTAATACTTCATGCCCGTTTTTTTTGGGAAGGTTGATGTCGAGCAAAATAAGGTCAGGCAGTCCGGCATTGCTGTCATTCGTTATTCCGTTCAAGAAAATCGATTGCCTGTTTTCCATCTTTCGCTACGCTTATCCGGTTTAAAATCTTTCCTTCCTGCAGGGCTTCCGTTATCAGAAAAATATCACCTTCATTGTCTTCTACCAGTAAGATATGTATTGGGTTCATAGTAGACGTTTATTCCAATTGCACTTTATTAAAGATGTATGATAATTGTATGCACTTTTCTTCTGTTTTTTATCAGACTATATTGCTGAATACTTTCGGGCAAAGCCTTTTCATATGGCGCCTTGCCCGGCACAAAACTAAGTATAAGCGTTTGCCCTTTTTCAAAATTTAAAAGCCGCAATTGCAGCCGTTTCCGCTTCTGATAGCTCCTGTGTAATGCTGCTGTGCAAAAAGAGCAGAATCGCTTTGTGGTTACCTGCTGCGCATTATTCAGCATGCATTTCTGCTCATCATCCGCGTGTCAGAGATCAGCCACATCTTTTTTTACCGTAAAATAAAATGTGCTGCCAACGCCTTCGCGCGAGGTCAACCAGATATTGCCGCCCAGCGATTCCACAATTTTTTTAGAAATGGAAAGTCCCATGCCGGTGCCTGCATACTTATCCCTGCTGTGCAACCTTTGAAAAATGATGAAGATTTTTTCGAAATACTCTTCTTCTATACCTATGCCGTTGTCGGCAACGGCAAACTGCCAGTGACTTCCTTTGTCCTCAGCCCAAATATGAATCACAGGCTTCGTTGTTGAATTGATATACGTGAGCGCATTGCTAATGAGATTTTGGAGCAACTGCCGGAACGGCGAGTGATGTGCCACCAATACAGGCAAGGCATCCGCAGTGATAACGGCGCTGGTTTCCTGTATCTTTTTCTGGAAGAGCACTTTTATTTCTTTTACCACCTCATTCAGGTCTACTTTTTCCAAAGCCTCGTCCTTATTGCCTACTCTTGAATAAGAAAGAAGATCGAGCACGATCTGTCGCATACGCACGGCGCCATCTACTGCGAAATCGATATACTTATTAGCCCTGTCGTCGAGCTGTGCATGGTAGTTTTTGTGAAGCTGTGTAAGAAAACTGGTAATCATTCGCAGGGGTTCCTGCAGGTCGTGCGATGCCACGTAGGCAAACTGTTCCAGCTCCCGGTTAGATGACTCGAGTTCTTCGGCTCTTTTCTGCAAAAGAGTCTCGCTTTCTTTCAACCGCGTAATGTCCTGCACGGCGCCAATCATACGCACTGCATTGCCTTCACTGTTGCGGATAATATAGCCTTTGTCGTACACAAAAGCGTAGGTGCCATCGGCTCTTCTAAATCGGTATTCACTGTCTAAAAACAGTTGTTCGGGGTTGGTAAATGTGTTGATAAACTCTGCATCTATCCGTTCCTGATCATCCGGATGAATGTTGGACGTCCAAAAGCTGATGCTGGATGTGCTCTCGGTGTTGGAATAGCCAAACAACTGTTTCATGCTATCTGCCGATCTTAGCACTTCGCCGGTGATGATGTTCCAGTCCCAGATCACATCGCTCGTGGCTTTTGCTGCCAGGTCATATCGCTCTTTACTGTCGGTAAGCGCCATTTCAGCGAGCTTTTTTTCAGAAATATTCAGGATAATGCCATCGAGTATATTGTCACCGCTTTCGTCGGTGCGCAGCGTTACATTTTCAATATAGTAAATGGGCGACCCGTCTTTGCATTTTAAAATGCCTTCATAGTTTTGAATTTTTCCGTTTTGCTTTAGTTTTTCTATAAACATTTCCCGGTGGTCAGTTGAATAATAAAGCTGGTTCACACTGGTGTCGATCAGTTCTTCGGGCGAGGAGTATTTGAGCATTTGGGCGAAAGCTTCATTGCACCTGATAATTGTGCCCGAAATGGTGGACTCGTAAAAGCCGGCAAGGCTTTGCTCAAACATGGTGCGATAGCGTTGCTCGCTTCGTTTGATTTTTAGTTCAATCTGTTTTCTGTCTGTAATATCCCTGATGATTTTACTGGACCCAATTACCGTGTTGTCGGCATCGAGGATAGGCGATACCGTGAGTGATACACTGATGAGTGTGCCCCATTTTGTAAGTCTTTCAGATTCGAAGTTGCGTACAAACTGTTTCTTGATAATGGCGTTGTCTATTACATCTTCTTCGCCCACACGCTCGGGAGGAATAATAAGAGAAATATGTTTGCCAATGATTTCTTCTGCTTTATAACCAAAGGTTTTTTCTGCACCGGTGTTCCAGGATGTCAGGTTGCCATTCAGGTCTTTACTCAATATGCTGTCGTCCGACGATTGAATAATAGCTGTAAACAACTGCTGCTCCACAAGGCGCTCTTTTTCCTTTCGCTCAGCTTGTTTCCGCAGGTTGATGTTTCGTGCATAGCAGGCAATTCCTGTAATTTTGCTGCCGTATGACACCGGTTTAAAAATGACTTCTTCCCAGTTGGCTTCTCCTTCTATCACGGTGGATGTGCATATTTCTTCTACAAATGACTCGCCCTGCAAGGCACGTGCATACAGTTGTTTCCATAATTGCAGGAAATCCGGTGAATAAAACTCTTCCATCATCAGGTTGTCGCCCTTCTTTAACGTGCGGTAGGTAAACCTGTTCATCACATTTAAAAACGTGTCATTGGCAGCCACCAGCCTGAATTCATCATCCACGCTCCATATCATGTCGTCGGTTGTGTTGATGAGTGCTTCTTTGTTTCTTTTTTCGGATATCTTTTTCTTCTTCGGCATTTTTTCTGCCGTCACATCCAGGATAGAAATAAACGCGCCGATGATATTTCCATGCTCGTCTTTGGCTGGCGAAAAAGTGAATGATACAAAGATGATATTGCCATTGTCGTCCGCAACTTTTGCATCTGATATTTGCTTTGTCCCATTGAGTACACTGCTCAGGGTTTCTTTCACGTTGCCCAGATCAGCCGGCAGTTTGTAATTCAGTACGGGCGTGCCTTTCACTACTTGCTGCGAACAGAACGTCTGGCAGTAATATGCATATTTGGAATTGAATGATACAATGTTGAGATGTTTGTCGAGCAATACAAAAGCCTCTTCTGTATTGTGCAGCAAAAGTTTCATTTCACGTTCGGCTTTTACCAGTTCCGAAATATCGTGAGAAATGCCTATCACGCCAATAAGGTTTCCTTCCCTGTTGCGCATGGCTGCATGGGTGATGAAAGCGGGAAATTCTGTTCCGTTTTTTCGTGGCAGGGAAAAATTGCCCGACCATGTTTTTCCCAGGTGCAGATCTTTCATTATCATTAAGGTTTGCTCTCTCAATGTTGTTGAAGGCATAAGCGAAAAGATATGTGTGCCAATCGTTTCTTCCGCTGTCCATCCGTACAGATCTTCAGATGCTTTATTCCAATAGTTGATAACGCCGCTCATGTCGGTAGCAATAACAGCCTGCCCGATTGTGTTGAGAATCTGCGCATGAAAAGCGTCTCTTTCCTCCGATTGTTTGATCAGTGTGATGTCGGTAAAGTTGTTAATAATGCCATTGATATCAGGAGTATCCAGATGATTGGTGAGAGTGCTTTGTATCCATATCCAGTTTCCCTTTTTGTGGCGGATGCGAAACACAATATTTTTTACAGGCTTTAGAGGATGCATCAGGCTTTCTTCCCATTTATCTTTTGCAATGGCTACATCGTCGGGGTGTATGCCGGAAGCAAAATCAAAGGACATCGTTTCTTCTTCGGTGTAGCCGCTCATCTGCGCAAAACCGGGCGACACATAGGTGGGATGTCCTGCACTATTCAGCACCATGATACCGTCTGTTCCATGTTCTACCAATGCCTGTAAGCGGCTTTTACTATCCACCAGCCTTGCACTAAACTGTTGTTGTTCGGTTATGTCCAGTATCGTGGCCAATGTGCCGATGCATTCGTCGTTCTGAATCAGCACCATCGATTGTACAGAGGTATAAACAGCATTGCCCTCGCGCGTGCGCAAAATAGTTTCCTGCTGGCGGCCTATGCATTTGGAGAGATCGTCTGTGTTTAACAGCGGGTTGGGTATGTCGCTCTTCATCACAAATTCAGAAATGTTTTTACCGATCATCTCTTCCTTTGTATAGCCCAGCAGGCGAGCGAGGTAGTCGTTAACAAACAGGATTGTATTGCTGGTATCGGTTTCCCACATGCCTTCGTGCGCGGCATCTGTAATGGTCTTATACCGCAATTCCATTTTTGCCAGATCTGCTTCCGCTTTCTTGCGTGCAGTAATATCTTTCAGGAAAATATATAAGCCATTCGGTGAAGGATAAATATGATTTTCGAGATAGGCTTGCAGAGGCTCATATTGGTGCTCGAAGTAGAGGTATTCCTGCTGTTTCATTGCCTTTTCGTATGCCTCGCGAAAGGGTTGCGCGTCGCTGTCACTATACACTTCCCACATGTTTTTACCCAGCAGATATTCTGCAGGCAGTTTCATTATTTTTTCTGCCTTGGAGTTTATATAAGTATAAGTCCAGTTGTTATCAATTGCTACCACAGCATCGCTCACCTTTTCAAGTACCTCATATATGTCCGCCGTTTTTTGTTCTGCCTGTTTTTCAAGAGCAGCATTTTGATGATGTATATCCTGGTAAGGAAGGTTCGTTTTACCCAGCTCTTTTACAATTGCGAAGGTTTCGTTGTTTCGACCATTTAAAACACTGTTTTCTATTGTAAGAAAAGCTGGAAACGTTTCACCGTTTTCCCTTATTGCCATTATTTCTCCACTCCATTTGTCCTGCGATGACAGCACTTTTTTTAGTTCCGTTGCTGCAGAAGGGGAAAGGAATCGTGTACCTTTTTTTTCTGACAATTGACTTTCTTCTTCTATATTTTTCCAGCCAAACAGGTTCTGTGCCATGCGGTTGCAGCCCGTCACCTCAAGGTTTGCATCAAGAATGATTATGGCGTCGCTGGGGCTGTTAAATACTGATGATGGAAGCACTGCTTCCGGCTGTGCAGGTTGCTGTTGTTTTACTGCTGCATGTACTAGCAAGTAGGATAATTCGCCTTCCCTAAAGCCGCATAGGTTGGCGTCTACAGGATAGCCTTGGTGGTCTTTTCGCAGAAAGAGCAGGCTTTGTTTCCCGGAACATGGGCAGTGTGTGCCAATGGTTGATTTATATTCTTCTGTTAGTGCGGGCAGTTCTTTGCAGATATCTGCAGGAGATAAGCGAAGAAATTCATCTTTAGTATATCCCGATTGGCGAAGCGCTTCATCATTTGCTTCTATCCATGTACCGCTGTTGAGTTCCATCACCATCAGGAGGCTGTTGGTGCATTGTAATACATGCCTGAGAAGTGTATGATCGAACGCCGGGCTTGTGCCGGTGCCAGGATTTGTTTTCATGAGCCATTCCATTATATTGAATTCAAATGCGGTATAATATTACACCAAAAAACAACTGCAAATTCTCTGAATTTGCGAAGCCCGTAAACCCGCTGTATACCGGGTGTAGATGCGCTGTTATGGTAAATGGAACCTGCTTCCTCAACCTGCTTTGTCTGCTTGCCAACATACATATACCCGTATGCTACCTGCAAAAATGGCGTATCGCCACGCGTTCAACAGATGCATTCCCGGCAGTTGAGTAACTATAAATTGATGCCTGTAATGCGTGCTATTCGCTGCTATATAGTAGCCGGAGAATGGAAACTGTTGGTGCAGGCAAAGGTGTAACTTCGCTGCATAGGCAAGCAGGAACATTCCTGCTTTTTTAGTTGGATAATCATGTACGAAATAATCTTGTGAAATGGCAGTAAAAGAAAAGATTTTAGTCATTGGCGCATCCGGACAGATAGGCGTTGAACTTACACTTGCCCTCCGCAAATTGTATGGCAATGCCAATGTAATAGCTTCTGACTTGCGGGAACAAAATCCATTATTAAAAGATACGGGGCCCTATGTGTCGCTCGATGTAATGAACAAGGAAATGCTGCATGTGCAGGTGATCCGGCAAAACATTACACAGATCTATTTGCTTGCAGCCATATTGTCGGCTACGGGCGAAAAAAATCCGGGGCTTGCCTGGAACCTGAATATGCAGGGCTTGCTGAACGTGCTTGACATAGCCCGTGAAGAAAAGCTGCAGAAAGTGTATTGGCCCAGCAGCATCGCGGTGTTTGGTCCCACATCGCCAAAGCAAATGTGCCCGCAGCACACGATTATTGAACCCATTACCGTATATGGCATCAGTAAATACGCCGGCGAGTTTTGGTGCAACTATTATCATCAGCGCTATGGTGTGGATATTCGCAGCCTGCGCTACCCGGGTTTAATTTCCTATAAATCATCGCCGGGCGGCGGCACTACCGATTATGCGGTTGAAATATTTTACGAAGCGCTCGAAAATCAATATTACCAGTGCTACCTCGACAAGCACACCACGCTGCCCATGATGTATATGCCCGATGCTATACGTGCCACACTCGAACTGATGGAAGCACCGGCACACAACCTGTCGGTGCGCACATCTTACAATGTTACTGGTATAAGTTTTTCGCCCGGCGATCTTGCGGCGGCCATTCAACAAAACATACATCCGTTTTCTATAAGCTACAAGCCCGACTACAGGCAGGCAATTGCCAATAGTTGGCCACAAACCATCGATGATTCCATTGCGCAAACCGACTGGCACTGGAAACCCGAATTTGATCTTAAAAAACTAACAGAAGATATGCTGAAAAACCTGGGTACAAAAGCTGGGCAGGAGTGAGGTAATCATGTTATTGTGCCGGCAATGGGGCAAAGGAGATATCAGCTACCGTTTTGTTTTCGAGAATAGCTAAGTTGGCATCGCGCACCTGGCACATAATGCGGTGTAGCCCGCAGTTGCGCTCGTCGCACTGCCCGCATTGCTGGTAAAAATGCAGGCTCACGCACGGAAGCAGGGCAATCGGGCCATCGATGAGGCGTAGCACATCGGCAAGGAAAATGGTATCCGGCGCTTTCGACAGATAATAGCCGCCGCCTTTGCCTTTCTTGCTGTCGAGGATACCATGCTTTTTCAGCTCGAGCAATATGTTTTCCAGGAATTTTAATGGAATATCTCTTTTTTGCGAGATTTCGGCAATCAGCACAGGCTCATCGTTCTGCTTCTGTGCGAGGTACATAAGCGCTTTAAAAGCGTACTGAGTTTTTTTAGACAGCATAGATCAAATCTCCTTCTCCACTTTGCAAAGTAGTTATTTTCATTCACCTGCACCCTTATCGCTTCTTTTCCTCTTCTTACTTTACACCGAAACTGCCTGTGGTTTCTGCGTACTGTTTTCTTTTAACCTTGGCGCATACCAATACAACAGGATGCCGGCAATAATGAGAAATGATGAAATGAGCTCTGCCTGCGTAGGGTGAAAACCAAAGATGGAATAACGGGTATTCACTCGTATTTTTTCAATAAAAAAACGTTCAACACCGTTTACAAACAGGTAAATGGCAAACAGGCGACCGGCAATGTTTATTTTTTTGCGGATGCTCCATAAAAACAAGCTGAGCAACAGGCCGGCAATAATTTCATAGATAGGCGTTGGAAATACAGGCATCGGCAGGTAATTGCAAAAGTCGTCCCATGTGCAATTGGCAAGCGGAATGCCTTCGTGGTTCACATTGTGGCGGTAGGTGAAGGCAAACATCCAGTCGGGCAAACCAGCAAACGCTTTTACGGCAGCGTGCTGCACAGCTCCGGATGATGCGATGTGGTCGGAATAAAGCGTATGATAATGGCTCAGATCAGCATTAAACTGTTCGGGGGTAGCAGCGTGCAGGTTTCCGTTTGCATCGCTGATGTAGGCACTGTTCAGAATTCCCCAGTCGCCATCACCGGCAATCTGGCAACCCATGCGTCCCCAGCCGTATGCAAACATCATTCCCGGTGCTATGGCATCGCAAAGATGAATAAAGGAAAACCGGTGTTTTTTTGCATAAAAATAAATGACAACCGCAGCAACTATCAATCCGCCATAAAAAGTGAGCCCGCTACGCGAAAACAGGTTGCCAATCGGGTCTTCAATAAAGCGGTCCCAGTTTTCGAGATTGTCAAACAGTTTGGCGCCGGCAAAGCCAGCCACAAAAGCGATGATAACAAGGTCGCCCACACGGTCGCTTGGCCATATCTTATAAGTGCGCAGTTCGGGTTTTGCCAGCTTTTCCTTGTTTTTCCCCTGCCATTTTAAAAAGGTGAGCAGTCCGCCGAGCAGCAGTCCGCCTACCAGGCTTCCTTCCGATGAAAACAGAAACGCCTGCGGATCGGCAAGTGCTTTTTCGATAAAAAACATTCCCAGTATCTTGTATCCAAACAGAAACCCAATAACAAAATTGGATATCAATTCGCCAAGACCAGCCGGCTCGCCCACAGTCATCTGTGTTTCGGTATATGTGAGCAAACCCTTTGCCTGCTTGCGTTGCAGCTCCTGCACCAGCATCCATGCGCAGCCGAGAAAAGAGATGGCAACCATGAAACCAAACATATTGATGACCTTTAGAAAAGGCAGGCTGATATGAAAGATATCCTTGAAAAAGTAATATAGATTGGGATACATGTATTCTGTTTATCGTGAAAGGCTGCAAGTTTACACAAAAGCAGTCATTGGCTGACGGATATAAATAATATTTTGCAATTGCTTACCGAAGGTTGTCATGTTTGCACAGGCATAAGGCAGGTAGAAATGCAGTGCTCTGTGGCAAAATGGTTTGGCTTGATAATAAACTTTCAGGTAAACGAACCGGTGAACACATCAACGCAGTGCATACGGAGATAAATTACGGGCTGCGACAAAATATAACTATGACGTTGATAAAATGGACTGGTATATGTTGGCTTGTTTTATTGTTGATGGAGGGTTGTGCCATGCATCCTGAGACAAAAAGCATTCCAACAAATGCCTTATTTGATAAGGAAGGGCACCGTGGCTGTCGTGGACTGATGCCCGAAAATACCATTCCGGCGATGTTGCATGCCATCGACCTTGGCGTTACCACACTGGAAATGGATGTACATATTACCCAGGATTCATTGTTAGTGCTGTCTCACGATCCGTGGATGAACCCGGACATTACCACGAGGCCTGATGGCACCTATCTGTCGAACAGCGACGAAAAATTTGTTCTTTACAGGATGAAGTATGACAGCATCCGGATGGTTTGATGTCGGAATGAAACCCTTACAGCCGTTTTCCGCAACAACGAAAGATGGCAGTTTCCAAGCCATTGCTAACTGTCAATTTGATAGATAGTGTAGAATCCTATTGCGTACCGCAAAAAGAAAATGTGAATTACAATATTGAAATCAAATCTGCGCCCGGTGGCGACAATGTGTTTCACCCGGAGCCGGGCAGGTATGCCGATCTGCTGATTGAAGTGCTGGAGGAAAAAAACATTACCGGCAGCACCATTATTCAGTCGTTTGATATGCGCCCGCTTCAGTACTGCATGCACATTTCCCGGCTGTAAAACGTCTTTGCTGGTGGAAGAAGATGATGCGCGACCGTTGGCTGATATCTTGCAGGCTCTTAATTCACTCGCCGCATATTTAAGCCCTCATTATACACTGGTGACGGAAGAACTTGTTGGCAGTTGCCACGAAAAGGGAATGAAAGTGGTTCCATGGACGGTTAACGACATTGCGCTATGAAAAAGCTGCAAAAAATGGGTGTTGACGGGTTATCATGATTATCCCAACCTGTATAGCCAATTGTAGCCCGGCACATCGCAATAGCATAACTTTTGAGTACGAAAGCAATGGTTGAATGGTGGCTATAAAAACTTGGCTTTACATTTTACAAACAGTCAAAATCTTCCATTTATACGTGTGATGTTCGGCATCGGGAAATATTATCTCGTTGTGATTACAGATTTTCCATTCGTGGAAAAAACGACTTAATAATCAATATTCATAAACTTTGACTTTCAATTATTTTAACAAATGGCACAAGTGTTGAAAAATTGATAATAATTATTTGAAATTCATTGTGTTGTGTTTCAATGGTTTCCCTACTTTTAATTAAAATTTTAATGATGATTTAAAAATTGCCTTATGAAACTAACTTTTACTCTTATCATCCTTATTGCGATTCCTGTTATTATGGGAATGATTTTATTGGTTGCAACCGGTTCGCTGCTTGGTTCAGCGTCTGTTTTCCTCTAAAAAATCAGAACCTGTTCCTCTGTATCCCCATTTAACCTCTTGGGAATCAGACGACTTTATTATGGCGGGATAGCGCCTTGTCCTATTTTTATTAGCGAGCATTGCCACAATCACCAGCCTATCTGAAAGTGTAAAACTACACAATCAGGTAAGCTGGTTTTCTTCGCCATTTTCCCCGTTAACTTATGCTCAACTAGCGTGTATTCAGCATAAAAAAAGCTGCTACAAAGTTTGCAGCAGCTTTTTCAATATCAAAAGATCGGCTTATTTGTTATACATCAGCTCATAATATTCATTTGCCATACGGTTGCTGTCAAACTGGAAACGAACATCACGCATACCATTCTTGATGATCTGGCGCCAGGTGTCTTTATCCTCGTAATACATGGGCAAAATCTGGTTTTCCAGCATGTCGTACATCGTATCCAGGTCATATTTATCCTGCTCTATCACGTGCATGTTCTGGTAGTCGGCTTTTGGCACTACAAAACCATTATGTCCCTGGTCTATAAATTCCGGAATCCAGCCGTCGTCGGTAGAAAAGTTTACAGCGCCATTCATCGCTGCCGTCATGCCGCTGGTGCCCGATGCTTCGCGCGGCACGCGCGGATTGTTCAGCCAGATATCGGCACCCTGCTTCATGCGTTTGCTGAGCGACAATTCGTAACCAATGAGAACGGCAATATTTTTATAGCCTTTGCTCAACTGCACAAGGCTGTTGAAGGTAGAAATCGCTGAATAATCGAGTGGGTAAGGTTTGCCAGCCCAGATGATCTGAACCGGGTGCTTTGTGTTTGCCATCATTTTGTTGAAGCGTTCTTTTTCCTGCGCCAGGAAATCGGCACGTTTGTAACCGGCAAACCGGCGCGCCCACACAATGGTCAGATATATTCGGATCGAACAGTTTTCCTGTCTGGTCGGCCACTACTTCAAATGCACGGCTTTTCAGGTAGTTTTTCCGTCGTCAAAGGCCGCATCATCATGTTCTTCGGCAAAGCGGTAGAGCTGCTTGTCTGCCCAGTAGCGGTAGTTTTGCGCATTGGTGATAGAAATAATCGGGCAGATATTATCGTACTTGCTCCACATTTCGCGCGCCACTTCACCATGCAGTTTCGATACGCCGTTGGCTAATTTTGCAAAGCGCAGCGCCACGAGCGAATGGTTGAACTGATCGTCGTAGGTACCGGTTATTTTTCTCACTTCATCAATACTCAAGCCGCAGAAATAGCTCATTTTATGGCAGAGATACAAATCGTGTTTTTCGTTGCCGGCTTCTTCAGGCGTATGCGTAGTAAACACAAGGTGCTGCTTCAGCGTTTCAAGGCTTTTAAATTTATTCAGCAGGTAAAAGGCAGCCGATAAGCCATGAGCTTCGTTCAGGTGATAAATATCGGGATTGATAGCCCAGTTCATCTATCAGTTTTGCGCCACCCACACCCAGCAATATAAACTGCGCAACTTTGGTAGCAAGGTTGGCATCGTATAAACGGTGACAAATGGTTTGTGATACATAATCGTTCTCAGGCAGGTCGGTGCTCAGGAAGAACATGGGCGCACTGTTAAACGTAGTTGGGCTCAGGTAATACGCTTTTATCCATACCGGCGTATCATGAATCATGATCTGGAACTTGATGCCTGTATCCTGCAGGAAGCTGTAAATTTTTTCCATCCAGGTTACCTGCAAGGTCTGGTCCTGGTTGCGGGCCTGGTCGTAATAACCATATTTCCACAAAATGCCGATACCTATCAGATTCTGGCGAAGCTCATATGCGCTGCGCATGTGCGAACCGGCCAAAAAGCCCAGACCACCGCTATATATTTTAAGTGGCTGATGGATGGCAAACTCCATTGAAAAATAAGCTACTTTTTTTGTATAGCGTTCGTCAATGGTATAAGGAACTTCGAACTTTCTAAAATTCATAATTCTGATTTTGGTATATAGCAAAAGGTTGCGCAAGATAACGAAATGTAATATGCACGCATTTAAATTTTGCTTAATGGAAAATTACATTTTTTAATGTTTTTTAGAGCTTGTATGGGAAATCCGGAATTGAAACATAATTGTGAAGGTAAGAGAATAACCTCCTGCAACTAATTGGTTATATGTAATTTATTAACCATTAACAATGCATACCGGCTTTGAAAATTCGGGTGGAAAAGCAGCACCATGAGCAATTCAAATTTAATTTTGTCTTAATGATTGTCTTACCGAATGTTAAAAATATTTTTTAGTATTGTGTAATTATGTACACATTTGCAAAAAAATACAACGATTGCGTCTATAGTTGAAACCATTGATTGCCATGAAAACAAAGCTTGTATAGTATCTACTACTCAACCGCGACCATCGAGCAACCGGATTTCTTACCAATAGGGCATAAAACCAGATTCAGTTTTTTTATTTGATCAATTAATATTCTCCATTATGAGTTTTAAAAAGCTTCATGTAGCTTTTGTGCTGTTTATGGCATGCCTTTTTGCCATGCCTGCCTTTGCACAGGACAGATCCGTAACCGGTTCGGTTACCGATTCTGCCGGTCGTGCGCTTCCTGGTGTATCTGTCATGGTTGTAGGTACTACTTCGGGTACGCAAACCAAAAGTGATGGTACCTTTTTTATCTCTGTAAAACCCGGAATCTTCCACTCTCCAGTTTTCTTCGGTTGGATACGAAAAGCAGGAAGTTGCGATTAGCGATGCGCCTATGAACGTGATTCTGCGTTCCATGAATGTGTCACTTAGCGATGTGGTGGTGGTAGCATATGGTACCCGCAAAAAAGGCGACCTTACCGGCGCGGTGACTGCCGTAACATCCAAAGATTTCCAGAAAGGAAACATTGCTTCTGCCGACCAATTGCTGCAAGGCAAGGTATCGGGATTGCAAATAACGCCGGGCGGTGGTGCGCCGGGTGGAGGCAGCCGCATCCGTATTCGCAGTGGCGCTTCGCTTAATGCCAGCAACGATCCGCTGATTGTAGTGGATGGTGTTCCGGTAGATGGCAATGGCGTGAGTGGTTCGGCCAATTTGCTCAATACCATCAACCCCAACGATATTGAATCGATGACGGTGCTGAAAGATGCATCCGCCACGTCGCTTTACGGATCACGCGCATCTAACGGCGTTATCATTATCACTACCAAAAAAGGATCTGCCGGCAAATTGAAGCTCAATTTTAATTCCATGGTGTCGAGCAGCAGCATATATAAAAAACTCGATGTATTGGGTGCTGAAGAAGTGGCAAACATTGTAAACACAATCGCCGATTCTACCAAGAACACAACCTGGCAGTCACTTCTTGGCACTGCAAATACAGACTGGCAGGATGTAATTTACCAAAAGGCGATGGGCTACGACAACAACCTGAGCGTAAGTGGTGCACTGGCAAAAGTGATTCCCGTTCAGAGCCTCAGTTGGATATTACGACCAGGATGGTATTTTGAAAACGAGCAACTTTAAACGTACCACCGGTTCTTTAAACCTGACTCCCAAATTTTTTGATAATCATCTGGTCGTAAATGTGTCTGTAAAAGCCACCAACACCAAAAACCGCTTTGCAGATGAAGGTGCTGTAGGCGCCGCTGCCACTTTCGATCCTACACAGCCGGTATATGCCGACAATAAATATGGTGGTTATTACGAATGGCTGTCTGCCATCGGAACACCCAATGATCAGGCAACCCGCAATCCGTTGGGCTTGCTGGAGCTTCGTCACAATACTTCTGATGTAAACAGAATTATCGGAAATGTGCAGCTGGATTATAAATTACATTTCCTTCCTGATCTGCATGTGCTCTTAACCTTGGTTTGGATAATTCCAAAGGTGAAGGCGACAACCTGATAGATTCTGCTTCCGCCACTACTTATCTTACGTATGGGAACATGTCGCACTACGGGCAGACAAAGAAAAATACGCTGGCTGATGTATCACTGTTTTATGAAAAAACTTTGCCTTCCATCGATAGCAAATTTGACGTATTGCTGGGGCACAGCTACCAGGATTTCCTGACAGAGAATAGCTACTTTGCTTCCTTTAGTCAGCGTGGCACCGGTCCAAACGATACCATTCCCAACTCGGTTCCGGTGTTTTCTTCAGACGCACCCCGCTATCGCCTCGAATCTTATTTCAGCCGTATCAACTATACGCTGAATGATAAATACCTGCTTACAGCGTCTTTGCGCCGCGATGCCAGCTCTAAGTTTTCAAAAGACAACCGTGTGGGTTATTTCCCGGCAGCGGCTCTTGCCTGGAAACTGAAAGAAGAGTTCTTTAAAAATACGCGTGCCATCAGCGAATTGAAACTTCGTTTTGGCTGGGGTATTACGGGTCAGCAGGATGGAATTGACTACTACAGTTATCTGCCTTATTATTCTTACAGCAGCAATACCTCTTCGCAATACCAGCTTGGGCAATACTTTCTATGGTTTTGCAAGCCCGCTGGCATATGACATTAACCGCAAATGGGAGACAACCACCACCAGCAACATCGGTCTTGACTTTGCCTTCCTCAACAACCGTATTAGTGGTGCGGTAGAATATTACCATAAAAAAACAAAAGACCTCCTGAGCGTGGTGAACATAGCTCCGGGACAGAACTTCGATATTCTCCTGCTGAAAAACGTGGGAAATATGGAGAACGACGGGGTTGAGTTTACCTTAAACACTGCGCCGGTAAGAGGAAAAGATTTTAGCTGGGATCTAGGCTTCAATGCTACATGGCAGCAATCTAACATCACCAACCTCACCGAGTTTGCAGACCCTAATTTCAAGGGCTTAACCACGAGTGGTATTTCCGGAGGAACCGGTAACAATATCGGCAAATTTGCCGTTGGTTCACAGTCCCTATACTTATTATGTATACAAGCAGATCTACAACAAAGGCACCGGCGCACCTATCGAGGGAATGTATGAAGACATCAACCGCGATGGACAAATTACAGATGCCGACCGCTACCTGTATAAGAAGCCTTTGCCGGATATGCTGTTAGGTATCAACACGCAATTTACATATAAAGATTGGTCGCTTGGGACTTACAGGTCATGGCAACTTTGGGAACTATCTATACAACAACTTTGCTTCCAACAACGGTGTGCTGAACACCATTCAAAGCCCGGTTGGTATTGTAGGAAACGGGTCTACCGATTATTCGGTTACCGGTTTTTCCAAAAATCAATACCTGTCAGATTACTATATTCAGAATGCCTCTTTCTTCCGTTGGGATAATATCAATATCGGTTACAACGCCGGCCGCATTTTCAAAGATAAAGTTGCCCTGCGTGCCATTGCCACCGTGCAGAATGTGCTGATGATTACCAAATACAAAGGACTGGATGCAGAAATAGCCAACTCAACCGGAGTAGACAACACCATTTATCCGCGGCCACGTATTTATTCGCTGGGCGTTAATCTTGATTTTTAATTCATTACGAGGAAACATATAGTTATGACGATTAGTAAACAAATCATTCCCTTATTTGCGATAGCCGCTGCCATAATGGTTATGGCATCCTGTGCCAAAAAGCTTGATCTGTATCCGCAGAACAGCGTATCACCCGATCGGGCATACGGTTCGGCAGGTGGTTATGATAGCGTACTTGCAAAAATTTACGGAACACTTGCCGTTAGCGGAAACAGTGGTCCTGATGCGGGCAGCGATCTCAGTGGTCTTGATGGCGGTTCACAAACCGGCTTTATCCGCGGATTTTTCAACTGCCAGGAGCTCACCACCGAAGAAGCAATGGTAGTCTGGAACGACCAAACGATTAAAGACTTTCACAACCTGTCGTTTACCAGCACCGATCCTTTCCTGAAAGGGATGTATGCAAGACCCATTTACAACATTACCGTTGCGAACGAATACCTGGTACAAGCCACGGAAGCCAACCTGGCTGCGAGAAACATTACAGGTGCTGATGCCGATGCCATTTTGAAATCGAGAGCAGAAGTTCGTTTTCTGCGTGCGTTCAATTATTGGGTAATGCTCGACCTGTTTGGTAAAAGCACATTCATCACCGATTCCAGTAAAATTGGAGATGTTCCACCCGAAATCAGCCGTCCGGAATTGTTCAGTTATATTGAAAAAGAACTGCTGGCAATTGATGCTGATTTGTTGCCTGCCAAAACCAACATTTACGGCCGTGTAGATAAAGCTGCCGAATGGGCTTTGCTCGCAAGATTGTACCTGAATGCAGGTGTGTATACGGGTATCAACAAATATTCTGAAGCAGCTACATATGCGCAGAAAGTAATTGATGCCGGTTATTCATTGTCGCCCGATTATGCCACCCTGTTTATGGCAGATAATGAAAAGCAGAGCAATGAAATTATCTTTCCCATCAACTGCGATGGTCTTCGTTCAAAAGCATACAGCAATACGTCATTCTTTATTCATGCTGCAGCCGGCGACGATTTTCCTGACTACGGTGTAGTGGGCGGCGGTGGCTGGTTTGGTTATTTTGCTACCAAAGGCTTGGCCAATTTATTCAGCGACCTGTCGGGCAGTGCCGATAAAAGAGCGCTGTTTACCACGTCTAAATTTGAACCTACGCAAGAGCAGATCACCATCAACAACACAGATGATTTTAAACAGGGTTTGCATGTAAAAAAATATGTGAACATGCGTACAGATGGCGCACCCGTTTCTGATCCCAATAAATACTATTCTGATATTGATTTTGCTGTCTTCCGTTTGTCGGAAATGTATTTCATATATGCAGAAGCCGTATTGCGTGGCGGTGCAGGCGACCGGGCTACCGCACTCAATTATATCAACAGAATAAGAACGAGAGCATTCGGAAATGGCTCTGCCAATATCAGCGATTCGCAATTGACGCTCGACTTCATCCTGAACGAAAGAGGCCGCGAACTGTATTGGGAAGGTCATCGCCGCACCGATCTTATCCGCTACAATCTTCTTACCACCGGCTCTTACCTGTGGCCATGGAAAGGTGGTGTACAAGCGGGAACGGCTGTAGATTCCAAGTATAACCTGTTCCCGATTCCGGCAGATTTCCGCACCGTGAATCCCAATCTTTCGCAAAACCCCGGCTATTAATTTCAATCAATTGCAAAACATTTTTATGAAACATATTTTGAACGTGGTCGCCATTTTTTCCCTGATGCTTTGTGCTGTCAGTTCCTGTAAAAAAGACGAACACCAGATATTTTTTGAAGGCGGCACCGCACCTGTCATTTCTGCCAGCAAAAGCGAGATCGTGCTTTTGCAGGAAAACGAAAACAATACGGCTGTTACCCTCTCGTGGACCAATCCTGATTACCAGTTTACCACCGGCGTAAGCTCGCAGGATGTTACCTATTTATTAGAGTTAGACACTGCGGGCGCCAACTTTGAAAGTGGTGTAAAAAAGACGTACAGCATTGTCAACGATCTGACGAAGCAACTAACAGGTGCAGAGCTCAACACGATGCTTGTAAATACAATGGGATTGTCGGTAAACGAGCCGCATGCAATTGAAGCAAGAGTCGTATCGTCTATTTCCAAAACAGCAGCAACAAGACTGGTGTCCAACGCTGTTACTCTCATGCTTACTCCTTACGATCAGCCGGTATTGATTTCTTATCTCTACGTACCGGGTAATTACCAGGGATGGTCTCCTTCCACAGCGCCACAGCTTGGCTCTACCGATACAAAAAACTATGAAGGCTATGTTTATTTTTCGGAAGATAAAACGAAGTTTAAGTTTACCAGCCAGCCCGACTGGAATGGCACCAACTATGGTGAAGATGGCGCAGGCGCTATCAGCGCAACCGGTGGCGACATCACCATGCCGGGAAATACGGGTTATTACCAGGTGTTTGTAAACCTGGCTACCCTGAAATGGACATATACCGAAACCAATTGGTCTGTTATCGGTGCTGCCACGCCAGGCGGATGGGACAATGGAACTGCGATGACCTACAATAAGGACAATAACACGTGGGAGATTGCGTCCATTGCACTGGGTGCCGACAAATTTAAGTTCCGCGCCAATGATGAATGGACTATCAACGTTGGTTCAGATCCCAATGGCAGCAATTACCTCACGTATAATGGTGGTGATCTGTCAGTGCCGGAAGCCGGAACTTACAAAGTGGTGTTAGACCTCAGCCATCCATTGCAATACACCTATAAACTCACCAAACTCTAATAGACGGACCGAAAATTCTCTCCGGGACTATGATTCTTTAAAAAAACTGAACAATGACACGTTTTATAAAATACATGTTTTCTGCGGTGGCTGGTGTTGTCTTATTTATAGCCTGTAACAAGGTGGACGATCTGCCGTTTTATGCTTCGGGCAATGCACCTGTACTCACCAGTTCGGCCTCGGATGTTGCACCTTCACTGGCAGATACTTCCAGCCCTGTTGTTACCTTTTCGTGGACAGACCCTGCCTACGCAGGTATCGACACCAGCAATGTGAAATATGTGGTGGAGCTGGATTCTACCGGCCGCAATTTTACCAATGCTATCAGCTATACCGTTAATGGAAGCCATACATTATCCTTATCAGGAAGTGAACTAAACAATGCCCTGGTAGCCTGGGGGCTGGATTTCAATAACTCTTACGATATCGACGTACGGGTTACTTCTTCTTATCCCAATAACAACCAGCGTTTTTATTCAAATGTGGTGACTGTGAAAATGACGCCGTTTGCCAAACCATTCAGTTTGTCGGTTTCCGATGCAGGTCCTATCAGTATTTCGTTGCAAAACAAAGAAAGCATGGTAGAAACCTTTAGCTGGCACACTCCTTCGTTTCCCAATGCAACGTATTCATACGAACTGCAGTACGATACGGCAGACAACAATTTTGCCGGAGCCACTACCATCGCTACACTGGAAGACAGTTCTGCTTCGGTAAAAGGTTCTGATCTCAACGCCTATGCGGTTGCTGCCGGCATCAGCGAAGGCACGCAGGGTGCGCTCGATTTTCGCGTAGTTGCCATTATCAATGGTATGCAACGCCTAGCGTCTGGCACGCAAACAATTATGGTTACGCCCAATGTGCTGTTTGCTACATTGCACGTAGCAGGTGGCTACCAGGGTTGGAATCCGGGTGCGGCACCCATTATTGCTTCATCTGATGCGGTAAACTATGAAGGCTACGTAAACATTACCAGTACCGAGGGTTTTAAATTTACCAACCAGCCCGACTGGAACGGTACAAATTATGGCGACGGCGGAGCCAATAAATTGAGTGGCGACGGCAGTGCAGGCAATCTGAACGTGCCCAAAGCCGCTTATTACCTCCTGACTGCAAACCTGACCGACCTGACCTGGAGTGCAACTGAAGTGCAATGGGGAATTATAGGTGCTGCTACGCCGGCAGGCTGGGGTGGCAGTACACCCATGAGCTACGATGCAGCTACCAACACATGGGTATTGTCTTCTGTATACCTTACTGCAGATGCGTATAAGTTTCGTGCAAACGACGACTGGGCTATCAACCTGGGTGGAGACAGCAACAACCTGTCTTACAATGGCAGTGATCTGAAAATTACGGAAGCCGGGAATTATAAAGTAGTGCTCGATCTGAGCACGCCGCTTCAATACAAGGTAACGCTTACAAAACTGTAGATTTTACAACAGGATTGTAAATCATAATCCAAAAAGGCTGTTCTGAAAAGAGCAGCCTTTTTGCTTTCATGCGCATAGCTGCGACAAAAACAATTTTCTTCTATCTTCACTGTAAAATGATTGGTCTTTGCTGAACCGAGCGTCTGTAATTGCTGAAAGGCAGCCGAAGCAATCCTCATTGCCCTGTCGGGAAACATGAATTTGTTACTGGTGCTTTTGTGAAATATGGAAGGTAAAGGGATGATGCAAAATATTTTTACCCCATTTTGAGTTTATAATGCGAGAATGAAACTGAATGAAGTATAGTGTACTGATATTGTTATGCTGTTTGTGTTGCCACGCTTCTTTTGCGCAGCCCGGAACCACGGTAGAGCTGAAGAAGCCGGAAAAATACGAAAGCCGTACCCTGGCTTCGGAAAAGAGTGACAGCAAGAAATTTGGTTTTGGCAGGCATGCCTTTCAGAACATGATCACGCATTACAATTATTATTTTAATGCCAATACGCAACTCAACCAGGTGATTGCCAATGCAAAATCTGCCCACATTGACGATTATACAAAGCTGCTTTCCTTTTACAACTATGATTTAAACACAACGGCGCAAAGCGCTGCAGATATAGACTCTGTCATTTACCATACCACTGCCGGCGTTTTGCTTCACGATCTGCGAAACGATTGGATAGACGACTTATATTTTGTATTGGGCAAAGCCTATTATTTCCGAAAAGATTTTGATTCTGCTTTGACGTCTTTCCGCTTTATCAATTATGCATGGGCGCCAAAAGACGACGGTTACGATATTCCCATTGGCAGTAACGCCAGCGGCAACAATGGTGTGTTTAGCGTAGCTACAAAGGAAAAAGGCGGACTGCTGCACAAAACTGTTCTGGAACCACCTGTTCGCAATGCCAACTTTCTATGGATTTCGCGCACCAACATCGAAATGGGAAACTTTGGCCAGGCTGCAGGGTTGCTTCAGATTTTAAAACACGATCCCAATTTCCCGGAGCGGCTGCAAACTAATCTTTCCGAAGCGCAGGCTTACTTGTACTATAACCTGAAAAATTACGACAGTGCTGCCTGGTATCTCGATGCTTCGCTCGATAATGCCGGCAGCAGGTTTGAAAGGGCACGCTGGGAATACCTGATTGCGCAGATGTATAGTTTGAGCGGCAACAAGGAGCAGGCTTCAGTTTATTTTGAGCGGAGTGCAGAGCACACCACCGATCCGATCATGGAAGTAAATGCTTATCTCAATAGCATTACCATTGATAACGACAGCACGGGCGTGTCGGTTCAGCAGAAACTAAACAGCCTGCTGAAGCTGGCAAAGCGTGAAAAATACCTGCAGCACCGCGACATTATATACTATGCTGCAGCGCAGGTAGAACTACAACTGGGCGACACCGTGGCAGCTGCACAGATGCTGAAGAAAAGCATTGGCAGCAGCCTGGAAAATGAGCAGCAAAAAAGCCTTTCGTTCCTGATGCTTGCCGATATCAATTACGACAATGAAAACTGGATAGACGCGCACCGCTTCTACGATAGCACACAAGCGGCCTATATTACGGATTCGGCAGCTATGCAGCGGCTGTCTACAAGGCAATCGGCACTACAACTGGTAGCCAAAAATTTCGATGACATTCACCGGCAAGACAGTCTGCAACAGGTGGCTGCCATGCCGGAAGCACAGCGCAACCCGTACCTGCGAAAAGCACTGCGGCAAATACGGAAAAGCCAGGGCTTAACTGAAGAACCTTCTTTTGGTGCCAGCAGCAATCCTTACAATCCCTCTGATAACTTGCAGGTACAATCTCAGTTATTCAATAATTCAGCTTCTTCGTCTGAATGGTATTTTAATAATACGGGCTTGAAGAGCAATGGTTTTAGTGAGTTTCGCCAGCGTTGGGGCAATCGTCCTAACGTAGACAACTGGCGGCGCCAGAATGCCATTGAAAAAGGAAACCAGGAGCTGATGAAGTCAGGTGGTGATGTGGACAACGACGATCCGTTTCTGGAAGAAGCACAAACACAGGACGATATTGCCGGTACGGCTATTCCCGAAACCATCGACGACCTGCTGGCAGGACTTCCGCTCACAGAAGAGCAGGTTGCTGCATCTGACAACCAGATTGCACAAGCTTTTTACGCCAGTGGGGTGGTATTTCAGGAGCAGCTCGAAAACTACAGGGCTGCCATCAGTATGTACCAGCAAATGAACCAGTATAACGACACCAGCGAATTTCGCGAACCTGCATTGCTCAACCTGTATTACTGTTATACAAAACTGGGTGATAAATACCATGCAGATTCGGCAATGGCCATGCTGAAGAGAGATTTTCCCGCAGGAGAATCGCTGGCATCACTGCAAAGCAAAGGCAAAAAAGTAGCGGAAACGAGCAACAACAACCCCGCAACAAAAGCCTACGAATCAATTTATAAAGATTTTATTGAGGGAAATTTTGCTAAAGCGAAAAGTGAAAAAGCAGCAGCCGACAGTTTATATGGTGATAGTTACTGGACGCCCCAACTGTTGTTTATTGAATCTGTTTATTATGTGTCGGAAAGAAACGACAGCACCGCGATAGACCGGTTGCAAAGCCTGCAAACGCAGTTTGCCTCATCGCCACTTGCCGACAAAGCCGCCAACATGATAGATGTACTGCGCAGGAGAAAGGAAATAGAAACTTACCTCACCAACCTGAAAGTGACACGCAATACCGACAGTACCACCACGCAGACTGGTAAACCTGAACCCGGTAGAAACCATTATGCCAAAGCAGCAACCTGTCAATAAAGATTCTGTTGTTTCAGAACCGCCGCCGGTAGTAATGCAGCCTGTCAGGACTGATACGGCAGTAGCTAAACAGGCTCCCGTGCTTAAATCATTTACTTATAATCCTGCTGATGCACAATTCGCAGTTCTCCTTCTTGATAAAGTGGCACCGGTATTTGCCGGTGAAGCAAAAAATGCATTCACCCGGTACAATAAGCAAAAATTTTACAACCTGCCGCAGCTCACCGCTACGGGCGTTCAGCTCGATGAACAATACCACCTTGTGTTGATTGGTCCGTTTACGGATGCGCTTGGCGCACTGGATTACATTGACAAAGTGCAACCTGAAACGGCTGGCAAAATTTTGCCTTGGCTTACGCCCGACAAATTCAGCTACCTCATGATCAGCCAGGCAAACCTCGATTTGCTAAAGGATAACAAAGATGTGGAAGGCTACCGCAGCCTTATTCAAAAAGTATTGCCGGGTAAATTTTAGGGTTTGGCTTTCTTTGCTGGCGTGGTGTTTGTCGTTTATCCCGTTATTGTTCACTATTAAACGATTGATTATGCCGGGAGAAGAAAATATAGTAGGTCAGAAAACACCTAATCCAGCACCGGATGCTGATAAAGCATCCAATCAGACTGCCGATCCCAATTTTTCGGGAAACATGAAAGACATAAAACCTGAGCACAGGGAAGAAGTAGAAAAAGCTTTTGAAGATAATATAGGCTCCAATAAAACCGGACCTGATACAAGGGAAAACCACGATAGCAACGAGCGGAAAATGGGTAGTTAATACATTTGGATTGGTAACATCCAACATAAAAAAAGCACAGAACAAACATTTGTTCTGTGCTTTTTTTATGTTGTTATCTCCTCATGCTTCCCGATCAGGTAAGTGCAAGGTCGAGCACCTGCTGCATCGTTTTTACATAATGTAACTGTACACCTTTGATAAACTCGCTGTCTATCTCGTTCACATCTTTTTCATTCAGGTAGCACATGATGATTTCGCGAATACCGGCGCGCTTGGCAGCCAGTACTTTTTCCTTGATACCACCAACGGGCAACACTTGTCCGCGAAGCGTAATTTCACCAGTCATGGCAAGATAATTTTTTATTTTCCTGCCGGTAAAAGCAGACGCAAGCGACGTAAGCATGGTGATGCCCGCGCTTGGACCATCCTTGGGCAGTTGCTCCTTCGGGAATGTGAATATGAATGTTCTTTTTTGTGAACAGTTCTGTATTGATGTTCAGTTTTTTAGCGTTTGCCTGCAGATAACTGTAGGCGGTAGTGGCACTTTCCTTCATCACATTGCCAAGGTTGCCTGTCAGTTTCAGCTCGCCTTTGCCATCGCTGAGCGCCGTTTCTATAAACAAAATATCGCCGCCAACATACGTCCATGCCAATCCAACGGCAACGCCGGGCATATTGGCGGTTTTATATATTTCATTGCTGTAGCGTTGCGTGCCCAGTATGTCTTCCACATCCTGAACGGATAGCGGAGATTTTACTTTTCCCGCTACTGCAAACGCTTTTGCCTGGTTGCGCATCACTTTTGCCAGTTGCCTGTCGAGTTCGCGCACACCACTTTCGCGGGTATAGCTTTCAATCATTTTTTCAAGCACCTTATCGCTGATGCGCAGGTTGGTCTTATTGAGACCATGCGCTTCTTTCTGCTTGGGAACAAGATGACGGCGGGCTATTTCTATTTTTTCTTCTACGGCATAGCCGCCAAGATCAATGATTTCGAGACGGTCGCGCAGCGCAGGCTGAATATTCTGCAGGTTATTGGCGGTAGCAATAAACAAGCACTTTGCTTAAATCGTATTCCAGCTCCAGGTAATTGTCGTAAAACGTATTGTTTTGCTCCGGATCGAGCACTTCCAGCAGGGCAGAAGAAGGATCGCCGCGAAAATCGCTGCCTATTTTATCTATTTCGTCGAGTATCATTACCGGGTTTGACGATTTTACCTTGCGGAGATTTTGCAAAATACGACCAGGCATAGCACCGATATAGGTTTTGCGGTGGCCGCGGATTTCGCTTTCATCGTGCAACCCGCCCAAGACTAAGACGCACATATTTTCTGCCAAGCGCGTGCGCAATGCTGCGTCCGAGCGACGTTTTACCAATACCCGGAGGTCCTACAAAACAAAGGATCGGGCTTTTGAAATCGCCTTTCAGCTTAAGCACAGCCAGGTATTCGAGGATGCGCTCTTTTATTTTCTTCATGCCGTAATGGTCGTCGTCGAGCACCTGTTCGGCACGCATCAGGTCGTAATTATCAGTCGTAATTTCGTTCCACGGCAAATCGAGCAACAGATCAAGGTGATTGTACACCATGGAATAATCGGGCGTGCTTGGATGCATACGCTCCAGTTTTGCCACGTTTGTTTTGAAAGCCTGCCGTGCTGCATCCGGCCAGTTTTTGGTTTCAGCTTTTTTCTTCATTTCCGCTACTTCGCGGTCGTTGCTTTCGCCACCCAGTTCTTCCTTAATGCTTTTTATCTGCTGCTGCAAAAAGTATTCGCGCTGCTGCTTGTCCATTTCGGTGCGCGTTTTCGTGGTTACTTTATTCTTTAGTTCGGCAAACTGCAGTTCTTTTTGCAGCAACTCAACCAGTTTTTCGGCCTGCATCTTCACCTCCATAATTTCAAGAAGGCGCTGCTTTTCTGCAAGATCGCTATTGAGATTGCTGCTCACAAAATTGATCAGAAAAGCAGGATTTTCTATATTCCGGAGAATAATAGATAGCTTCTGAAGGCATATTGGGCGAAAGCTGTATAATTTGCGAAGCCAGGTCTTTAATGGTGCTTACATAGGCTTCAAAATCCTTTTCATCGGGAATTTTTTCTTCCGGCAACACCCGTATTCTGGCTTTAAAATAAGGCTCTTCTTCTTCGATGCTGATTAGTTCAAAACGTTTTTTGCCTTGTATAATAACGGTGGTGCCGCCATCGGGCATTTTAATCAGTTTCACAATTTTGGCCACAATACCAATTTTCGACAAATCTTCAAACACGGGGTCTTCTACATTGGCGTCTTTTTGCGCCAGCACACCTACCAGTTTGTCGGTTTTGTAGGCATCCTGCACGGCTTTGATACTTTTGTCTCTGCCTACCGTAATAGGAAGCACCACGCCGGGAAATAACACAGTATTGCGAAGTGGTAAAAGGGGAAGTAAATCCGGGATTACCAAGGTCTTTATCCTGTTCTAAATCGTTTTCGTTAATAGGGATGATGGGTAAAAATTCAGAATCCTCGTCGGAACCGAATTGTAATATATTATTATTCATACGTATTATCGGTGGTATTGAAGGTCAAACTGTCAGTAAGCATTCATGCCTACGGGTATTGACACAAAAAACCTCTATGGGTCAATATAAATGCCAAAGGGCGGAAAGATATAGCAATTGTACAAATTGTCGTTTCAGGTCGTGCCAGAGCATGCATTATGACCTGCATATGGAGCGCCATGCGCCAATTGTTGTGATGTTTTCGGGAAACATAACATAAGTAAGTTGATGATTTTCAGTCAGCAATTGGCATTGTAATTGGCAGATGTGAAGGTTTTTTCGCAGGCAGCCTTTTTTTAAGCAGTAGATTCATCCGTAAAGGGTAGCGTTTATGAAACCGCAAGATTGGGCGTGTCAACTGCTTGAATCATATCATAACTAAAACCATCAATTTCAGAAATCATCCACATCATGCAATACCAAAACGTTATCAAAACCAAAGAACAGGCTTTTTGTCATTTACTGTTGTTTTTTTCCTTGTTTGAAGACGATGCTTTCAAAGGCGAAGAAACGCACCAGGTATATTTAATTTTGAAATTTACCCAGCAACAGAACAGGTAAGTTTTCCCGATGAAGTAAACCTGTTTTTTGATTATAAAGACACTATTGGCAATGTGGAACGACTACTTTACTTTTCTAATCAAGATGATTTACCTATTGCACCGGCTGTAATTTTGTTTGATGCGGCGCAGGTAGCTATGAGTGATAATTTGTTTTCGGACAAAGATGAGGAAGCGCTGATTTTGCTGCAAAATATCTTAAACCTAAAGCCTGAAGAAGCTTATACCATTATACAATTGGCTAAATGCCAGCGGGTACTGAAAGCAAACGGCACCTTGTAAAAAACAATGCAAATGCATACAATTGTAATATGGCTGCCATTACAAAACTGTTGGTATTCATATTTCTCTTTGTCAGGAATGGTTGATTCGCAGAACAACCTGAACTGTTGCTACCGCATCCGGAACCATTTCTGAACAAGATGGTGCTGTGTGAATGACGGGTAATTTAACAACAGATAATAAAAAGGAACAATACTTGTTTCTTATCTTTACTATCATTCATAACAAACAAATTTATGGCAACAGCGCAGCAGATTCAGGAGGGGTATATCGACTATGTGTTAACCAATAATGAGCAGCCAAAATCCGTATACATTTTCGCAAAATCTCTTGGAATTACAGAGCAGGAATTCTATCTTTTTTATTCATCATTTATTGCTGTAGAAAAAGGCATCTGGGCAGATCTTACCACCCAAACCATCGCCAAAATAGAAGAGCAGGAAGTGTGGCCCAGCTATTCTTCCCGTGAAAAAGTGCTCGCTTTTTTTTATGCTTACATCGAGTTGCTGCAAAGCAAACGCAGCTTTGTGGTGTATAGTCTCAACAAACATAGCGCCCGCCTTCAATCGCCCGAAGTGCTGGGAGATGTAAGAAACATCTTCGAAAACTTTGCGGAACGCACCATACAGGAAGGATTGGACAAAGGCGAACTGGCAGACCGTAAATTCTTTTCGAAACGCTACAAAGACGCGCTGTGGGTACAGTTTGGCGTAATCCTTAATTTCTGGATAAACGACAGCAGCACCGGCTTCGAGAAAACTGATGAAGCCATTGAACGAGGCATTAATGTAACCTTCGATTTGTTTCAGCGTTCTGCGCTCGACAACCTCATTGATTACGGCAAATTCTTTGCCCGCAACAACCGCAGTTTTAAAGAAAAAATGCGCTTCTAAATACAAGCGTTTCACCGCAGATAGCGCAGATGTCAGCCCGATACATTTGGTCACCAGTATTGTAATACGTAGATTTGATCTATGCATCAGTTGTATAGTAAGGCTTACTTCATACAACACGTATATGTTTCTGCTCTATCATCGTCTGCGCATCTGCCCCACATTGTTTATTATCAAGTTTACCATGAAAGAACAGGACAGTATTCCTACCAGTAAAGTAGCCCGCTCAGCAAAGTTTGTAAAAACAGGTTTCCAGGTAGGTGGCAATTATATAAAACACTATTCCAAAAAGCTTTTTAATCCCGAACTCACCCGCGACGAACTAAACGAAGACAACGCGGAAGATATCTATAATTCGCTGAGCGAACTGAAAGGCAGCGCTCTCAAAATTGCGCAAATGCTGAGCATGGATAAAAACGTGCTGCCACGTGCATATGTAGATAAATTTTCACTGTCGCAATACAATGCGCCGCCATTGTCGGGTCCGTTGATTGTGCGAACATTCACGCGCAATTTTGGAAAAACGCCTGAACAGATTTTTGATAAATTCAACGTGCAGTCGGCTCATGCCGCTTCAATAGGGCAGGTGCACAAAGCCGAACTGAACGGTAAAAAACTGGCAATCAAAATCCAGTTTCCGGGTGTGGGCGATAGCATATCGTCTGATATCAAAATGGTGAAACCCATTGCATTCCGGCTCATTGGCATGAATGAAAAAGAGTTTGAAATCTATGTAAAAGAAGTAGAAGAACGCCTGCTTGAAGAAACCGACTATGAGCTGGAAGTAAGACGCTCTATCGAAATATCTACTGCGTGTAAAGTGCTGGACAATGTAGTGTTTCCGCATTACTATCCAGAACTCTCGGGACAGCGCATCATTACGATGGACTGGATAGAAGGACTGCACCTGAAAGAATTTTTACAAACCAACCCTTCGCAGGAATTGCGCAACAAGATCGGTCAGGCGCTTTGGGATTTTTACAATTTTCAGCAGCACAAATTGCGAAAAGTGCATGCCGATCCGCATCCCGGCAATTTCCTGATTACGCCCGACGAAAAGCTCGGTGTCATTGATTTTGGCTGCATTAAAAATTTGCCCGACGATTTTTATTATCCTTTCTTTTCCCTCATTTCTGCCAATGTTCTGTCTGATAAACAACAAACCTTGGATGCTTTCCGGAAACTGGAAATGATACTGCCGGGCGATACACCTGCGATGCAATCATTTTATTACACCTGGTATCGTGAAATGATTGAATTGTTTGCGCGACCTTATGCCAGCCAAACTTTCGATTTCAGCAGGAATGAATTTTTCGACAGCCTGTATGCCTATGGTGATAAACTGGCAAAAATGCCTGAGTTTAAGCAAGCCCGCGGCGTGAAACATTTTATCTATGTAAACCGCACCAATTTTGGTTTGTATAATATTTTGCACGAGCTGAAAGCCGAGGTGCAAACAGACCGATATAAACCCGATTTGTATTAATATACTGACTTCGTTTTGAATAAAATAAAGAAAGCCCGCACACGCAGGAGTGCGGGCTTTTGTTTTGACATACAATTGTATATTCGATCAATAAAGAAAAAACACCCGGCAGAAAAAAATCTGAAGGAACGTTATTATTTCTATTACTTTTATCGCAGAAACTTTAGGGGTGCCATGAGGCTGAGATTATACCCTACGAACCTGATGCAGATAATGCTGCCGAAGGGAAAAGTAGCCATATACTTTCGCGTATTGCCATTCCTGTAAGTTCTTAAACTGTATAAGGAATGGACATCATCTTCAACAACACACCATATCAAATTCAGAATCTACATCTGTGCAGATATTGCTGAACACATCGACTGGCAGCTACACAGCAAAAAGGCATTGCCGTCGCTGTCAACGAATCCGTTGTTCCTAAATCATATTGGGGACAGTATGTGTTGCAACCCGGCGATGCAGTGCTTGTGATTAAAGCCACGCAAGGTGGCTGACATATGAGTTTCATTTTCCTAACAGCAGGCTTTTGCAGTCTTTAATCATCTGTTCATATCTCCCAATTATTTATAGAACATGAAAAAAACAGGCAACTTACCCGAACAAACAGGTATTTCCACCACACCATGTTCCGGAGCAAGAAAAGTGTATGTGCAGGGAAAGATGCATTCTCATCTCAAAGTTGCCATGCGTGAAATATCGCTGTCGCGAAACAGCTTGCCACGGTTGCGTGAGCAGTGGATGGTTGATCGCAATGATGTAGAGCATAGCATCTCGATGAAGTTTATTCCTCTTACGGCAAGCAGGATCTCACGATAACATGTTCCGTATGACATCCTGTTTACAGACTGGCAATCTGCAAAAAGAACAGGCTCCGCAGGATCCGCCTTTCTTAATGGTTTTCTCAGCTTTTGGCAAGCTGCAACAACAGACAACCATAGTATCGTCTGAAAATACACATCGTATGCTCATCATTATTTCCAGTCCTGTACTTATTCCCAACGAAGCTTACTACATCAACGCTTTATTCAACGCCGGCATGGAAATTTTTCATCTTCGAAAGCCCTATGCCACAAAAGATGACATCAAAAAATTACTCGATGGCATTCATCCATCTTATCGTGCAAAACTGGCTTTGCACCAGCATCATGTGCTGGCAGTGGAATGTGGGATTCAACGCATACATTATACCGAAGCCCGAAGAAGGGAAACAAGCGATAATGAATGGTTCGAACAAGTGAACAGCGGCTTTCTCTTATCAACCTCTGTTCATCAGATACCAACATATGAAAAGCTGTCTTTTGCTTTTTCGTATGCATTTTTCGGACCGGTGTTCAACAGTATATCAAAGCAGGGATATGCATCCGTGGTCTCTTCAGGTTTCGCGGTTCCGGAATCTGCAAATGGCACAACATGTATTGCATTGGGTGGCATAGACAAGGATGCAATTTTACAGGCCAAAGCGATGAAGTTTGCCGGCGTTGCGGTGCTCGGGGCTATCTGGCAAAGACCGGAAGAAAGTGTGCAACGTTATCATGAAATTCAACAGGCATATCAGAAAGCATATATGCCGGAATCGTCATTAAAATTTTCACATTAAATCATACAGAATCGTTTATCGCTATGTTTAGCAGACTACAATACATATCGCAGGGAAAAACTGAAAAAGAGCAATATCATCATATCTGTGAAGCTTTGGATGCGGGTTGCGATTGGGTACAATTAAGATATAAAAGCGCGTTGGAACCGGAGCTTTATGCTTTAGCCGGGAAGGTAAAATTACGCTGCGCAAACTATGGTGCAACGCTCATCATTAACGATCATCCGCAACTGGCAGTTCAGGTTGGTGCCGATGGCGTTCATCTTGGGCTTGATGATATGAGCATTGAGCAGGCAAAACAAATAGCCGCCGATAAAATTATCGGCGGCACTGCCAATACCATAGATCATGTGTTGCAACGTGTAGGCGAAGGCTGTCATTACGTTGGTCTTGGCCCATTCCGGTTTACTACCACAAAAGAAAAGCTGAGTCCCGTATTGGGTTTACAAGGTTTTCAATCTGTAATGGATGAGTTGTCTCGCCGCAATATCAGTATTCCTGTATTTGCCATCGGCGGCATTGTGGCAGAAGATATTGAAGCCATTCTGGATACCGGTGTATATGGTGTAGCTCTTTCAGGCGTTATCACGCATCATCAGCATAAAGAAATATTACTTCAACAAATCAACACTTCGCTATATGGAGCAGCTCAGTATCGCAGGTAAAACATTTACATCGCGCCTGTTTTTAGGCACAGGAAAATTTGGTTCTTCATCTCAAATGGAAGCATCGGTGCTGGCATCCGCAACAGAGATGGTAACGGTGGCGTTGAAACGCATAGATCTCCAAAAGGACAGTGACGATATGTTGTCGCACCTCGGTCATACACACCTCAACCTGTTGCCCAATACATCAGGCGCCCGCACAGCGCGGGAAGCGGTGCTGGCGGCGCAGCTCGCCAGGGAAGCCATGGAAACCAATTGGGTAAAACTGGAGATTCATCCCGATCCGCGTTACCTGATGCCCGACCCGATAGAAACGCTGAAAGCCACGGAAGAGCTGGCGAAACTTGGCTTTATTGTGCTGCCTTACATTCATGCCGATCCGGTGCTTTGCAAGCGATTGGAAGATGTAGGTACGGCTGCCGTAATGCCACTTGGCTCGCCCATTGGCAGCAATAAAGGATTAAAAACGTTCGATTTTCTGCAAATTATTATTGGTCAATCCAATGTGCCTGTCATTATTGATGCAGGCATCGGCGCTCCTTCAGATGCGGCGCTGGCTATGGAAATGGGTGCCGATGCAGTATTGGTAAATACTGCCATTGCTGTTGCCGGCAATCCGGTGCAAATGGCACGTGCATTCAAGCTGGCAGTGGAAGCCGGCCGAATGGCTTATGAAAGCAGGCTGGCAATGCAGTCCGATTTTGCAACGGCTTCGAGCCCCTTAACCGGTTTTTTACATGCGTAGTTTTAAAGATATTTTCGAACAATACAATTGGGATGAGGTAAAAGAATCCATCAGCCGCAAAACAGCGAAAGATGTAGAATCCGCCCTTGCTTCGAAGCACCGGACGCTGGAAGATGTTAAGGCCTTATTGTCACCGGCTGCGGCTCCTTACCTGGAGCAAATGGCACAAATGAGCCATCAGCTGACACAGAAGCGTTTTGGCAAAACCATACAAATGTTTGCGCCCATGTACCTGAGCAATGAATGCAATAATATCTGCACGTATTGCGGCTTTAGTCTTGATCATAAAATCAAACGGAAAACACTGTGGCCCGGCGAAATACTACAGGAAATTAATGTCATCAAAAAAAGCGGTTTTAACCATATTTTACTTGTAACGGGTGAAGCCAATCATACGGTGCACGTAGATTATTTTTTACAGGCGCTACAACTCATCAAGCCGCATTTTTCCAACGTATCCATCGAAGTGCAACCTCTTGAAGAAGATGAATACAGGCAGTTGCAGCAGGCAGGTTTGTACTCTGTATTGGTGTACCAGGAAACGTATTGCAAAGACAAATACAAATTGTATCATCCCAAAGGGAAAAAGTCCAACTTTTACTATCGGCTCGAAACGCCCGACCGCATAGGTAGAGCCGGGATGCATAAAACCGGGCTCGCTGTGTTGCTGGGACTCGAAGACTGGCGAACCGATTCGTTTTTCTGCGCGCTTCATCTCGATTATCTGCAAAAGACCTATTGGCAAACCAAATATTCTGTTGCTTTTCCACGCATCCGCCCGGCAGAAGGTGTAGATATTTCCAACTTTCACATCACAGATAAAGAACTTGTACAACTGATGTGCGCGTATCGTTTGTTTAGCGAAGATGTTGAAATGTCATTGTCTACCCGCGAGCCGGAACACTTCAGGGATCAGTTGGTAAAACTGGGCACAACTACCATGAGTGCCGGCAGCAAAACCAACCCTGGAGGATACAGTGTAGATGAAAATTCGCTCGAGCAGTTTGAAATCAGCGATGAGCGCACACCAGCACAAATTGCAGATATGATTGCGGCAAGCGGATACCAGCCGGTGTGGAAGGACTGGGAAAATGTATTTTGAAGTCACAAAAGAACATGTTGGTATAAATAAATAACCTTGGTGCAAATAGGTTACTCATGATTAATTAATGCCGAATTATGTAAATCTTATCCGGAATTATACAAAACTTAATGAGCTGGATGAATGTACTTTTGCAGCTGTTACAGTCGTTGCAAACAACTGATCATTTTCATGTCATTCTGGTACTAAAGTGAAAGGCAGGATTTTTGTTTCGGTTACATTCACATTCAAGGTTTATCATAGCCTATTATTATCAACTATTGAAAAACAAGATATCTATACCACTGAAAGCAGCATTTTTGCTCATCGTATTTTCCTTAAATACTTTGCTGGGCTTTGCATGCTCTATGGGTATAAATATGGGTTACAATACACACCATCATGCATCAATGGAACATTCCATAAAAGCTAAGATGATGCAGGATTCTCACCATCACATGGAGAGCCAAAAAGGCGCGAGTCATCATTCGCAAAGCAGCAGCAACGACGATTGCTGCAGCCATGGTGTAACAGAATTGGCAGTTGCCAGCAAAGCGTTGCCACAAAACCATATAATCATCAGCCCTGTCTTTTTTACATCTTTTGCGATAGCCTATACCAATGCTATGGTATTGCTGCAAAGAACAGTGACAACAGACTATCAGCGTTACATTCTCAGTTATCATCCGCCCATACCCGATATCCGCATAGCCATTCAGTCTTTCCAGGTTTGATCAAATTGCAATTTCATCAGAGCGGCACGGTTTACTATGCCATTGAGCTCCCTGTTTTTTGTGGGGAAACATTGCAATTATTTATCAAACACATCAAAGTGAAACATATCATCATTTTAGCTGCATTTTTTATAGTAGCTGCAACTCAGCAGGTTTCTGCGCAGGATAGCGTGGATGCCAACCGTTTATCGCAGATTCTTCAATCTTATTATAGAGTGAAAGATGCGCTTGTACAAGGTAATTCGGCAGGTGCAACAGCGGGCGCATCAGCATTCATCAAAAATCTTAACGGCATTTCTTACAAGCTCATTTCTGAAGGCAACGTAAACACATTGCTGAAAGACGCGGGTGCTGTTGCAGGTGCCAAAGATGTAGAATCGCAACGCCGGTATTTCGCCAATTTCTCCACCAATATGGCAGTGCTTGCCAAAGGTTTGCCGCTCACCGGTAAGCCGGTATATGTGCAATATTGCCCCATGAAAAATGCTTCATGGCTGAGTAATGAAGAAGCTATCAAAAATCCTTATTACGGTAGCAGTATGCTTACCTGTGGAAAGGTTACAGACACACTTCAATAATTTACAATTCCAGATTTTTAACTTTTAAATTTTAGTTTATGAAACGTATACTTTTCGGCTTCGCAATCGTAGCCTCTGGTTTTATCGCCTGCCAGTCAGCACCTGAAACCACGGCTAACAGTGAGAACAATATGAACAACGGTAGCATGATGGACAGTACCATGGACCATACGATGAGTGATGGCTCGCATATGGGCACAGCAGCGCAAAGTGAGAGTATCGACAACGTTGTAAGTGCATACCTGCAGGTGAAAAACGCGCTGGCTACCGACAACGCAAAAGATGCCGCCACAGCAGGCAGCGCAGTAGTTGCCAGTATAGAAAAAGTGGATCATGCTTCGATGCCGGCAGATCAGCAAAAAGTGTTCAACGATGTAAAAGATGATATTAAAGAACACGGAGAACACATAGCCAACAATGAAAGCAAGATTGCTCACCAGCGCGAACATTTTGAGATGCTGAGCAAAGATGTGTACGACCTGGTAAAAGCCACCGGCACCAGCCAGACCTTATACATGGATCATTGCCCGATGTATAACAATAACAAAGGCGCAAACTGGCTAAGCGAAGCAAAAGAAATCAAGAATCCTTATCTCGGTAAATCAATGCCAACCTGTGGCACCATCAAAGAAGAAATAAAACAATGAGCTGGTTAACAAAAATCTCAATTGCTGTTGTGGTGTTGCTGGTCGTTATCCAGTTTTTTCGTCCTGCACGAAACACCAGCAGCACGCTGCTGGCTACAGATATTACCAAACAGGTATCGGTGCCCGACGATGTGTTGCATACGTTGCAGACATCCTGCTACGATTGTCACAGCAACAACACGCAATACCCGTGGTATATGAATGTGCAGCCGGTTGCCTGGTTTCTCGCACACCATGTCAGCGATGGAAAAGAACATCTCAACTTCAGTGAATTTGGCAGCTACTCGCTTCGCAGGCAGCAGACCAAACTGAAAGAAGTTGCTGAGGTGATGGAAGATGATTCGATGCCTTTATGGTCTTATCTTCTCATTCATCGCGATGCAAAGTTGTCTGAAGAAACACGCAATCATATAAAAGAATGGGCGCTGCAGGAAAGAGATAAGCTGGGCAAATAACAGCGATAAAAAATCAACAGTAACAATCAAAAATACGGGCAAAGAAAGCTGTTATGAGAATCACTCATGATGGTTGAACTTCATTGCCGGAGTCAAAATCATCAATATGAAAACTTCAATGCTGGTTGCACTTTGCAGCCTGCTGTTCTTCGCGGCATCAGCGCAGGATATGTCGGGTATGAAAATGCCGGCAAAAAAAGAAGCCGCCGCGCCAACATCCAAAACGATTTATACCTGTCCGATGGATCCGGAAGTGCGCAGCGACAAGCCGGGTAAATGCCCCAAATGCGGGATGGACCTGGTGAAGAAAAAAGTGAAAGTGGCTGCGCAAAAACCTGCCGTTCCAAAGCACGATCATTCCACGATGCACGGTGCAAATGAAACGCCGGTAAAAGCTGAAGATCATGAGGAAAAAGCAGAAACGCAACACACAGATATGCCTATGCATTCGCCGGCTGCCGACAGCAGCGAAGATGTGCAGTTGCCTGGTGGAAAAGTCGACATGTCGCCGGGCAAAACCGTTCGTTACGATTTGTATGTAACGGATACCATGGTCAATTATACCGGTAAGAAAAAGCACGCGTTTGCAATTAATGGCACTTTGCCGGGTCCGGATCTTGTATTTACCGAAGGTGATACGGCTGCTATCTATGTATACAACAAGGCACAGCACGAAACATCCATTCACTGGCATGGCGTTATTCTCCCCAATGAGTTTGACGGCGTTCCTTATCTCACAACGCAACCTATCCGCATCCGGGCGAAACGCACCTGTACAATTTGCTGTTCATCAAAACGGCACCTATTGGTATCATTCGCACAGCGGATTGCAGGAACAGGCGGGCGTCTATGGCGCTTTGATTTTTAAGAAACGCGAACGGCAACATGATATGGATATGCCCACGACCGGTGAGCACCACATGGCATCTATGCAGCCCATGAAAATGGATACAATGACCATGGATCATGGTATGCACAACATGATGATGAAGAAAGATACGGTGAAGATGAACGACCATGATATGCACGACATGAACATGCAAAAGGAAGATGCAAAAACGGATCATGCCATGCACGGCATGAAAGGCATGGCATATGGGTAAAATGGAAGGCGGCAATCACATGCAAATGTCTGCCATGCCCAAAGCGGGCGATGGTAGCTTACAATAAAGAACAAACCGTTGTACTCAGTGAATGGACCAACGAAAAGCCATCCAAGTGCAGCGCAGGTTGCGCACGGTGAACGATTGGTATGCCATTCAAAAAAGGCAGCACGCAAAGCTATAGCGAAGCCATTGCTGCCGGGCAGTTCAGCACAAAAATTGACCAACGAATGGAAGCGCATGAATGCGATGGATGTGAGCGATGTGTATTACGATCGCTTTCTTATCAATGGTCAAGCCGGATGCAGCAGGCACCGCAATATAAAGCAGGCGACCGGGTGAGACTGCGCATTGTAAATGCCGGCGCTTCTTCCTATTTCTGGCTGGGCTATGGCGGTGGTAAAATGACCGTGATTGCCAATGATGGCAATGAAGTGGAGCCCATAGAAGTGGACCGGTTGATTGTAGGTGTTTCAGAAACCTATGATGTGGTGGTAACGCATCCCAATAAGATATGAGCTATGAATTTCGGGCAACGCCGGAAGACCGCACCAAAGCAGCTTCGCTATGGCTGGGGACAGGCATGAAAATGCCGGCTCCAGTACTGCCCCGGCCTCAAATATTTTGAAGGCATGAAGATGATGAACGACATGATGAAGATGAACGGCGATATGAAGGAGATGGACATGGAAATGACCCTGCAGAAAATGGATATGAACACGGGTGATGTATGATGAATTGAACAATCCTGCCTTCGCAAAACAATCATGAAATAATGGACAGTTCCGCAAGCATGCGAACATGATTGATATGCAGGGCATGGGCATGCCGGACATGGCAACATGATCACGCTCAATTATGCCATGCTGCAATCACCTACCAATACCATCTTTGCCCGATGCGCCTTATAAAGCAACTCGAGTTTGAACTTACCGGCAACATGAACCGCTATGTATGGTCCATCAACAATAAAGTGATCAGGGAATGGGATAAAATACTGATTGAAAAAGGACAGAATGTACGGATCATTTTGTACAACAATTCCATGATGCGCCACCCCATGCACCTGCATGGTCACGACTTTCAGGGTGCTGAACGGGCAGGGCGAATATGCACCGCTGAAAAATGTGCTCGACATTATGCCCATGGAAACGCGATACCATTGAATTTGCCGGCAGCCAGAGCGGCGACTGGTTTTTTCATTGCCATATTTTATACCACATGATGGCAGGAATGGGCAATGTATTCAGTTATAAAAATTCGCCTACCCAATCCTGAGTTTACCGATTCAATGGCTGCCTACAACAAGTTTTTGCGCAGCGAAAATATGGTTCATCCTCATGGCAGAAATTGGGCTTGAAAGCAATGGCAGTGATGGAAAAATCATGCTTCCCGGCGAGCGCTATGAATTCGCACCGAATGGCGGCTTGGCATTAAACCGATGCATGGTTATGAAAGTGAAACGTACCTGGGCAAATACATTGGCAAAATGCAGTGGTGGTTTCCGTTTATCGGGTTTGATTATCATCAAAATGAAAAAGAGAACCATGTAGAAAAAAATGCTTTCGGCCAGTTTAGCAATCAAAACAACAGGCAGGCAGTTGTCGCCGGTGTGGAGTATGTGCTGCCCATGCTGGTAAGGGCGCAGGCGCGAATAGACAGCAAAGGAAAATTTCGCTTCCAGGTGGGCAGGGAAGATATTCCGCTTACGCCACGGCTTCGGCTGAATGCGATGTGGAATACCGACAAAGAATATATGGCCGGCTTTAAATACATTATTCGCAAATGGCTCGACCTGTCTACCCATTACGACAGCGATATGGGCTTTGGCGCGGGTATTACCATTGTTTATTAGTTATGATTGATCATTGATTTTATGTGTTAACCATGGCAAAAAGCAGGCATTATTATATCCGTAAAAGTCACCGCTATCTCGGGCTGGTTCTGGGCATTCAGTTCCTGTTCTGGACCGTTGGTGGTCTGTATTTCAGCTGGACGAACATTAACGACATACACGGCGATTTTCAGCATAAACACGTCAACAGGTTAAGTGGCAATCTGCATCTTGAAACACCTGATAAAGTGTTGCAGCAGTTGCCGGCATTTGATTCGCTTCAGTCGTTGCAGGTGACCAATATTTTAGGTAAACCTTTTTACAACCTGGCTTATTATGCAGGTGGAGAAATGAAGAAAGTGCTGGCAGATGCAACTACGGGTATCATTCGGCAACCTGTGAACAAAGAAGAAGCGCAGACCATTGCTGCAGCCAGCTTTAGCGGAAAGCCTGCTATCGAAAAAGTGGAATATATCACCTCCACCAGCGGGCACCACGAGTATCGCGAAAAGCCTTTACCGGCGTGGGCTGTTACGTTTCATCATCCTACCAGCACTACTGTATATGTAGGTGCTGAAACAGGCAACGTAGAATCGTTTCGCAACAATAAATGGCGCATTTTCGATTTTCTCTGGATGATGCACACCATGGATTATAAGGAAAGAGACAACCTCAATAACTGGTTGCTGCGCATCTTTTCAGGCTTTGGACTCATTACAATATTATCAGGCTTTGCCTTGTATTGGGTGAGCAGCAAACCGTTTAAAAAAGCGAAGACATATCGCCATTCCGGCACGCGGATCACTCAGAATCGCTGAGCTTTTCAAGTGCCCATTTTTACTTTTTATTTTTACATTTTTTAATTCATTTACTATGAACCACCAAACAAATCACACCATGATGACTTACAAAAAATTTGCGCTGATGATGGCAGTTTCCTTCATCATTATGTACATCGTTATGTTTCTGAACATTATCGAAATCAATCACTATCATACCAGCGTTACACGTATTTATATGACCATTCTGATGGTTTCTGCTATGGCTGTTGTGATGATGCTCATGATGGGCGGCATGTACCCGGATAAGAAAACAAACATGGGCATAATCGCTGCGGGTGCTGTCGTGTTCATCATTACTTTGATTGCCCTCCGCAGCCAGACTCCCATTGGCGATGTGCAATACATGAAAGCCATGATTCCGCATCACTCATCTGCTATTTTAACCAGCGAAAGAGCGAATATCCAGGATCCGGAAGTGAAGAAGCTGTCTGAAGATATCATCAAAGCGCAGCGTAAAGAAATCGCTGAAATGGAAGCCGCTATCAATAGACTTGAAAAGTAAACTGGTACACAAAACGTATTCATTATAGACACTGATTACAAATCCTATAACATTCACAAATCAGGTATATTGCGTATTTCATTAACCCGGTATTCCGGCGTAATCATTTAAATTTGCCAACAGTTTGAAGAAAGTCATCACCATATTCATCACCGTTTTATACATGGCAGCGTCTACCGGCGCTACTGTGCATATCCATTATTGTATGGATAAACTGGTGGAGTGGAACCTGGTGGCAAACAAAACCGGCAAATGCGCAACCTGCGGCATGAAGGAAGGCAGGCACTGCTGTACCGAGCAGCAAAAGCTCATTAAAGTAGACAGCGAGCACAAAGCCAGTACATCTGCTTTCAATTGGGTAAATCTGGCTGTGCCTGTACTTCCTCATTCTACCTTTTACACCGTTGCTTCTTTATCATCAATTGCCGAATTATATCCAATTTGCAACGCGCCGCCCCATGCGGATCGCGATATTCCCTTATTCCTTCGCCACTGCGTTTTCCTGATCTGAGGTTTCTTTTTTTTGGCACGCCTGTGCCTCGTTTTCGCCTGCTGTAGCGGGTGATTCCAACTATTTATGTAACCATCAAATCAGAAAAAATGAAACGCATTCTTTTTATTCTCACCTTACTGTTATCCGTTACTGTATTGTTTACCGCCTGCGGCGAAAATAACAACGCATCATCCGATCTGGCAAGCGATGAAGTGTATAGCTGTCCCATGCATCCACAGATTGCCAAAGACAAAGATGGTCAATGCCCAATTTGCCACATGGATCTCGAAAAACGTAAAATGACACCTGCCGAAACGCAGAAAATGCACGACGACGGCGCATCTCATTAATCCATTTTTTATTTACCGTTATGGTTCAAAAATTAATTGAACTATCCCTGCGCAACAGGCTGGTGGTGCTTTTGCTGGCTGCCGCCCTGTTTGCCTACGGGATTTTCGAGATGTCGCGCAGCCCCATCGACGCCATTCCTGATCTGTCTGAAAACCAGGTTATCGTATTTACCGAATGGATGGGGCGCGGTCCGCAAATCATGGAAGACCAGGTAACTTATCCGCTTGTCAGCAACCTGCAGGGATTGCCCAGCGTTAAGAACATCCGCGGCACATCCATGTTCGGGATGAGCTTTGTGTATATCATTTTCGAAGACAATGTAGACATCTACTGGGCACGCAGCCGCGTGGTAGAAAAGCTCAGCTATGCGCAGCGTCTCATGCCCGATGGCGTAACGCCTTCTTTAGGTCCCGAAGGCACGGGCGTAGGGCATGTATTCTGGTATACGCTCAATGCAAAAGGCATGGATCTTGGCGAGCAGCGCGCCCTGCAGGACTGGTATATCAAGTTTGCGCTGCAAACCGTGCCCGGCGTGGCGGAAGTAGCTTCTTTTGGCGGCTTCGAAAAGCAATACCAGATCGTTGTCGATCCTGTAAAACTGCAGTATTACAATACTTCCATGATGGCAGTAATGAACAGCGTGAGAGCCAACAACAACAATGTAGGCGGTGGCAAACTCGAAATGGGTGGAACCGGTTATATCATCCGCGGGCTGGGTTATATCCAAAATATAAAAGACATCGAAAGCATTGCCGTTGCCAACAACAAAGGTATCCCGGTGCGCATAGCCGATATCGGTCGTGTGCAAATGGGCAGCGAACCCCGGTTGGGCGTGTTTGATAAAAACGGCGAAGGCGAAGCTGTAGGCGGCGTGGTGGTGATGCGCTACGGCGAAAATGCCGATAAAGTCATTACGGCATTAAAAGCAAAAATGAAAGATGTAGAGAAAGGATTGCCCGAAGGCGTATCCTTCGAAGTGGCTTACGACCGCAGCACACTCATTGAAGCCGCCCTCGACAACATCAAAGAAAAGCTGGTAGAAGAAATCGCCATTGTTTGCCTTATTGTCATCCTGTTTTTATTGCACTGGCGCAGCGCCCTTAGCATCATCATCCAGATTCCCGTTACCATCGCCGTTAGTTTCATTTTGCTCAACCTGTTTGGCGTCACGTCAAATATCATGTCGCTCACCGGCATCGCGCTCGCTATCGGCGTTATTGTAGACAACGGCATTATCATGAGCGAAAATTCATACCGCCAGCTGTCCGATTATCAAAACAGGAAAACATGAAAAATACAGGTTATGGTACGGGCATTTGTACAAGTATTGGGCATCGTTGCGTCGCACACTTGTACGCTTTGTCCACTTATCGGCACGCTTCCCAAATTGCAATTTCATCATGAAGAAGTTATTTAAAAACTATACAAAAATACCCGACGCGGAAAGGCTTTCCATTATCGAAAGAGCGTGCAAGCAAGTGTCGCGTGGCGTGTTTTTTTCCACTATTATCATCATCACATCTTTTCTTCCCGTGTTTTTATTAACCGGTCAGGAAGGCAAGTTGTTTCACCCGCTGGCATATACCAAAACGTTTATCCTCATTGTCGATGCGATATTGGTGGTAACGCTGGCGCCGGTGCTCATTTCCTTTTTCATGAAAGGCAGGTTTCGCCCCGAACATGAAAACCCGGTGAACCGTTTTCTTGAGCGTTTATACGAGCCTGTCATCCGCGCCTGCATCAAATGGCGCAAAACAACATTGGCGGTCAATATTATCGCGCTCCTTATTTCCATACCCTTGCTCATGAGTTTGGGAAGAGAATTTATGCCACCGCTCGACGAAGGTTCTATCCTGTTTATGCCTGTTACATTACCCGATATCTCCAACACGGAAGTAAAGCGAATTTTGCAGGTGCAGGATAAAATTATCAAAACGGTTCCCGAAGTAAAATCGGTGCTGGGCAAAGCCGGAAGAGTGAGTTCTGCTACCGACAATTCGCCCATCAGCATGATAGAAACCATCATCCTGCTAAAGCCGCGCAGCGAGTGGCGCAGCGGGCTCACCAAAAAGGAAATTGTATCAGAACTCAACCAAAAATTACAGATTCCCGGCGTTACCAATGGCTGGACACAGCCCATTGTCAACCGGATAAATATGCTCACCACCGGCATCCGCACCGATGTGGGATTAAAGGTGTATGGGCAAAATCTCGATACCATTGATGCTTTATCGCAGCGGTTAAAAAACGAACTCGCCGGCGTGTCCGGTGTGGAAGATTTGTATGTAGAACCCATTGCCGGCGGCAAGTACATAGATATAGATATCAAGCGCGAGCAGATTGCACGCTATGGATTGAGTATTGATGACGTAAATGCCATTGTAGAAACGGCTCTCGGCGGAATGAACCTTGCCACTACCGTGGAAGGCAGGGAACGCTTTTCTGTAAGCGCCCGTTTTGGTCAGGATTTCCGCAACAACATTCCTTCACTCAAAAATCTGCAGGTGCAAACGCCGAATTTTGGTCCCATACCGCTGGAAGCCGTGGCAGATGTAAAGCTCGCAGAAGGTCCGCCAATGATTAATTCTGAAAACGCCCTGCTGCGTGGCGCTGTGTTGTTCAATGTCCGCGACCGCGATCTCGGAAGCGCCATTGCCGATGCAAAGACAAAGCTGGAAACAATGGTCAGCCGCCTGCCCAAAGGCTATTTTCTTGAATGGAGCGGTCAGTATGAAAACCTGATTCGCAGCGAGCGAACGCTTAAGCTTATTCTGCCCATTGTGCTGCTGATTATTTTTGCCGCCATGTATTTTGCGTTTCATTCCTTGCGCGAAGCATTTCTCAATCTTATCACCATACCCTTCGCCCTTATTGGTGGCGTTATCATGATTTATATATGGAATGTTCATTTATCTGTAGCGGTAGCTGTCGGGTTTATCGCGCTGTTTGGCCTGGCCGTTGAAACGGGCATCGTGATGGTCATTTATCTGAATGACGCCATGCAGCAACTGGTAGCAAAAAAAGGCAATTCGAAAGAAACCATCAGCAAACACGACCTGAGAGAAGCGGTGATTGGTGGTGCTGCCAAGCGCTTACGTCCCAAAATTATGACGGTGAGTGTAGCCTTGTTTGCGCTGATTCCCATACTGTGGAGCGAGGGCGTAGGCAGCGATGTGATGAAGCCGATTGTACTGCCGATGGTGGGTGGCGTGTTTACATCGGCTATACACATACTACTGGTAACGCCACTTATTTTTTTGATGACAAAAGAATATGAGCTGCGGAAGTTTGGGAAAATAGAAGTGCTGGAAGCAGGGCATTAGTCCGTATAACATATTTGGCAAACAATGCGCGCCGCCATGCAAATGAAGTGTAATGAGCATCAACATTATCCGGCTCAGCAAGAGCCACCAAACAGAAATAATAAAGAAACAATGAAACGAATACTTTCAATCATGATCTTTTTTGCTGTTATGGTGCAGGCTGTGGCGCAGGACACACTAAGCCTGCACCACATCATCATGCACATCAACCAACATAGCGAGCATTTGCAAATGTTTGATGCCGAAATACAATCGGAACAGGAAGCTGCCAACAGTGCATTTGCTTGGATGCCGCCGGAAGTGAGCACTGGCTTCTGGATGGCGCCATACAACCCAAAATACCTGAAGGGAGAAAACGGCACGGGCGGTATGGGACAATATATGATTTCGGGGCAACAGATGTTTCCTAACAAAAAAGCGCAGCATGCGGAATACAACTACCTCAAAGCAATGAGCAGCATTACGCAGGAGCGCCGCGAAGCGGTGCAAAACGAGTTGTATGGTGAAGCCAAAACCAACTTTTACCAATGGCTGGTGCTTCGCAAAAAAACACAGGTATTGAGTGAAAATGAAAAGCTGGTGGAATTCATGATCAGCACGGCTGAGATAAAATATAAAAACAACACAGGCGATATTACTGCCTACTACAAAGCCAAGGCTGCATTGGGAAATATACACACCATGCGTGTGCAGCTCGATAACGAAATTGTTCAGAAACGCATTGCGCTGAACACGCTGATGCACCGCGACAGGATGTACTATTTTGAAATCGACACATCGTATGTGGTCAAGGATTTTTCTACAATGGAAATTGACAGTAATTCGCTCGTTCAATCGCGCAGCGATATAGCGGCAGAAACAGCAGACATCAACCTCACCACCCTGCAGCAACAGGTGGAGCAAAACAAGCTGCTGCCTCAATTTGGTGTTCGCTACGACCACATGATGGGGCTGGGAAATATGCCTGCTCAGTTTAGCCTCATGGGTATGATGAAAATACCATTTGCCCGCTGGTCGTCAAGAGGGGTGAAGGCAAACGTGGAAAGCCTGAAATGGAAAGCTGTAGCGCAGCAGAAACAGCGCGAAGCTACCATCAATGAAGCCCTGGGCGAAGCCTATGGCGTGAAGACGGAAATAGAGCAGCGTAAAAAACAAATCAGCCTGTATGAGCAGGAGATTATGCCCGCTTTGAAACGCAACTATCAAACTACACAACTGGCTTATGAACAGAATACGGAAAAGCTGTTTGTACTCTACGATGCCTGGGACGCCTACAACAAAATACAGCTTGAATACCTTGACGAACTGCAGCAATTACTGATGCTTCAGGCAAAGCTGGAAACCATACTGGAAATAGAAGAATAATGAAACGAAATTACCATATCAAATTAGCGCTGTTGGTAGCAAAGGCGAAAAGTCTGGCGCATGTATTCATAGCGGACAAAGCGTACAAGAGTGCGACGCAACGGATGCCTCATGAGCGAGGTGCGGCCCGCTACCCAAACCTGTATTTTTTTTCCTGGATAATGGTGGTGTGCCTGCTGCTTGCTTCGTGCAAAAATAACGAGGAACAAGGCAGATTTACCGGCAGCCGCATGCCCGAAACACATGCAGACAGTAGCGCTTCATCCCTGTCGCTGGATGCGCTGCTGAAACCAGCCAATGAGTATGTGATGACAACAGTGCCTGTAACAACGGTTGAAACACGTTTGGGAGCGATAGACATTCCCGCACTTGGCACCGTAGAATACGATTACAGAGGAGCCGGCGCGGTAGCTGCAAATATTGCCGGGCGAATAGAAAAATTATATGTCCGCTACCGCTACCAACACATCCGTAAAGGTGAGAAACTGCTCGACATATATAGTCCTGAATTGCTGACTTCACAACAAAATTATCTGTACCTTCTGCAGAACGACGCCGATAATACATCGCTGATACAGGCGGCCAAAGAACGGTTGCTGTTGCTGGGAATGAATGCATCGCAAGTGGCACAAATATCCCGGAGTGGCAAACCTTTGTATAGCGTGTCCGTATTCAGCAACTATACCGGATATATAACCGATGCGGCAACCGCTACGATGCCTGCAGGTAACTCTTTAAATGCGGGTAACGGGCTATCGCAAACTACGGAGGAACTGCCGCTGAAAGAAGGTGCTTACGTGGAAGCGGGTCAAACCATTTTTACGGTTGTAAATACCAACAGGGTGATCGTGTCTTTGCGCATTGCAGGCAACGACCAGCGCGCTGTAAATGTGGGCGACGCTGTGAACATTACGGCAGAAACCTCAGCACAGCCCATCCGCGCAGTCATCGACTATGTAGAGCCGTTTTTTTCGGGCGAAACGGGTACGCTGGCGGCACGTTCTTACATCAGCAACGGCGATGCGAAAATTCCTGTGGGCAGCCAGGTGCAGGCTACCATTTTCACGGGTGAAAAAAAGGCAGACTGGCTGCCTGCAAGTGCTGTGCTCTCGCTGGGACTGCAGGAAATTGTGTTTCTGAAAGAAGGTGAATTGTTCAGGGCACACGCTCTCACCACAGGGATAAGGCAGGACGATCGCATACAGGTATTATCGGGACTGGGCGCAAAAGATACAGTAGCTGCAAATGCACAGTATTTAACGGAAAATGAAAGCTTTATCAAGCTAAAACAGTAACATGAAAATTGTAGAATTTTTCTTTCTCCTGCTCTTTCTTTTTTCTGCCTGCCACCCACCGGAGCCAAAAGAGGTGCATGCCGGCGTAAGCTACACCTGCTCTATGCATCCGCAGGTGCTGAAGGATGAACCGGGGCAATGCCCCATCTGCCATATGGATCTGATACCGGTGCAGGCTCCTTCCAGTGCCGATTCGGCGATGGAAATGAATTTGGATACAAATGTCACTTCGAATACGGACAGCACTGCGCACACTCACGCTGTGGCAGCGACGGGAGATATTGAACTGACTGATCAGCAAATGCAACTTGGCAATATAAAGGTTGATACGCTTGGCACTAAGGGTTTTCAGCAGTCATCGGTACTGGCAGGTACAGTAGCGTTGAATGAAAAAAACATCGAAACCATCAGCGCAAGGGTAAGAGGAAGAATAGAGCGCCTGTACTTCAAAAATGAAGGTGATTATGTACCAAAAGGTGCGAAGGTATACGAGCTTTACAGCGAGGAGCTAAACAGTGCAAAGCAGGAATATAGCTTGCTTCTGCAAAGAAAAGCGGCTATGCAGAACAGTGTTATCTCTTTTGACGAGTTGCTCGCTGCCGCAAGGCAAAAACTGCTTTTGTGGGGCATGTCGGGTGCACAGGTTACAGCCATTCATGCAGGTGCCAAACCTTCCTACACCACGCCGTTTTACAGCCCTGCTGCCGGGTACATCACCGTACTAAACGCTACAGAAGGCGCTTACGTTAATGAAGGTCAATCGCTGATGCGGCTTGCGAATACATCCTCCGTGTGGGTGGAAACGCAGGCTTACGCTTCGCAGCTTGCACAGGTAGGTAACAATGCAAGCGTAACGGTTCAGTTGCCACAACTGGATAATAAACAAGTGGAAGGTCGAATTGAGTTTGCCACGCCTGAAATAAACCGGCAATCCCGAATCAGCTTATTGCGGGTGAGCCTTGCTAATCCCGGCAACCTCTTAAAACCCGGTATGCCGGCGTATATCTATATCAAAGGCGCTCGAAACAGCAATGTCATTTCACTGCCACATGATGCAGTGATGAGAACCACAAATGGTGCATATGTATGGGTGCAAAAGGGAAATCGCACATTTTCTATGAAAACAGTTGTTACCGGCGCGGAAAACGGAAATGTCATTGAAATCAGGCAGGGACTTCAGCCGGGAGAAGTAATCGTTACTGCAGGCACTTACCTGCTGAATAGCGAATACCTGTTGCGCAACGGCACCAGTTCAATGGAAGGGATGAAGATGTAGCTATACAGGTGATGTGAAGGGATTGTGTGAAGGTGACTATTGTCACCAATCAAGCATGCAGAATACACGAATTTTACATCATAAACAAAGAACAATGAGGATAGAACAGATATATACCGGATGTTTGGCACAGGGCGCTTACTACATAGAAAGCGAGGGTGAAGCTGTGGTCATCGATCCGTTGCGTGAAGTAGATACCTATATTGAAAAGGCTGCGAAAGACAATGCCCGCATTAAATATGTACTCGAAACGCATTTTCACGCCGATTTTGTGTCGGGGCACATTGACCTTTCACGGAAAACCGGCGCACCCATCGTTTATGGTCCCGGCGCAAATACATCGTTTGATGCGATGATTGCAAAAGATGGTGAAGAATTAAAAGTGGGTAAACTAACGATCAAAGTATTACATACTCCCGGGCACACAATGGAAAGCAGCTGCTATTTGCTGAAGGATGAAAACGGTAGGGAAGTCGCCTTGTTTTCAGGCGATACGCTGTTTATCGGTGATGTAGGCCGCCCCGACCTTGCACAAAAAAACGGCAGCATTACCAAGGAAGATCTTGCCGGTACGCTGTTTGACAGCCTGCGAAATAAGGTGATGACACTTCCCGATGATGTCACCGTTTATCCTGCTCATGGCGCCGGCAGTGCTTGTGGCAAAAATATGAGTAAGGAAACGTCGGATACATTGGGTCATCAAAAGCAAACCAACTATGCATTGCGCGCAGATATGACCAAAGAAGAATTTATCAGGGAAGTAACTACCGGGCTGGCTACGCCTCCGGCTTATTTTCCGCTGAACGTGCTGATGAACAAAGAAGGATATGACAGTATTGACGAAGTGATGGAGCGTGGCAATCAAGCCCTTTCGCCCGATGCTTTTGAAGTGGCTGCCAATGAAACCGATGCGCTGATGCTCGACACAAGAGCGCCTGAAACATTCGCTGCTGGTTTCATTCCCAATTCCATTAATATCGGAATCGATGGTGGTTTTGCTCCCTGGGTTGGCGCTTTAATTCCGGATATCAGGCAAAAGCTGTTGCTCATTACCGATGAAGGAAGGGAAGAAGAAGTAATAACGCGTTTGGCTCGCGTGGGGTACGACTATACCATTGGCTTTTTGAAGGGCGGGTTTGAAGCCTGGAAACAAAGCGGTAAAGAAACCGACAGTGTCACATCGCTCGATGCTGCGGAAGTAGCTAACAAAATCAACAACGGTGAGGCAGAAGTGATTGATGTGCGCAAGGAAAGTGAGTTTGTGAGCGAGCACGTTGTGGGCGCTGTGAATTTGCCTCTCGACAATGTGAATGATGGTATGGCTGCGCTCGACAAAGATAAAACCTATCTCATTCATTGTGCCGGAGGCTACCGTTCTATGATTTTTAATTCCATTTTGAAGGCAAGAGGGTTTAACAACCTAATTGATGTAAAAGGTGGTTTTAAAGCACTGAAAGACAGCAATAAAGTGAAAACTACCGACTTTGTTTGTCCCACAACGCTCAACAAATAGCAGCCTGATAAAGGCCTGATTATAGATAGGATATGGAAAAATAGGGAATCGAATATGTTCGACTCCCGCGCAATAATTGTAAAAATAAAATCTTCGGGTTTATCTTAAAAACATACAGTATGAAAGATATGATCAATAAAGGAACGATCGTAGATGTAAGAACGCCGCAGGAATTTGAAGGCGGACATTTTCCCGGTGCTATCAATGTGCCTTTAGACCAGGTGCAGCAAAAAGCAGGTGAGCTGAAAGATATGCCAAAACCCATTATCACCTACTGCCGCAGCGGTGGCAGAAGCGGAATGGCTATGTCTATGCTGAAAGGTGCCGGCATCACCGATGTGATGAACGGTGGCGGATTAGATGATCTTTTACAACAAATTAAATAAGGCTTATGCTGGCATTTCTGAAAGAGCTGTTTGCACCCAAAGCTGATATTGGTACGTTGATAAAAGATGGTGCCGTGATTGTAGATGTGCGTACCGCAGCAGAATTTAATACCGGGCATCTTGAAGGTTCGAAGAACATTCCGCTTGATATGGTGAAAAAAGAAGCCGCATCATTAAAGAAATTAAACAAGCCCATTGTACTTGTATGCCGTAGCGGAACACGCAGTGGGTTAGCCAAATCTATTCTTTCCACTGCGGGAGTAGAGGCTTATAATGGTGGTGCATGGAGCAGTGTAAACAAATAATACAATGATGAGAGCAATAACACAAGGTTGGACCTTTATCCGGTTTTTACGTTTGGCAATAGGGATGGCTATATTGGTCCAAGGCTATTTGTCGAAAGATACAATGAGTATGATATTAGGCGGAGCCTTCAGTGCGATGGCTGTTGCCAATGTGGGGTGCTGCGGTGCTGGCGCCTGCGCGGTAAACACGCGTTCTCCGCAGCGCAGAACACACGATACCAGTTATGAAGAGGTAACAGCCAGCAAAAACTGACGTTTGAATGCTGGCGTGCCATATTAAGGGAATAAAAAATGAAAAACCGTGTGATCAACTGGATAAAGCAAAATGGATTTTCGGCTGTTATGGTGCTATTTATTGCTTTGATGGTGATAAGTCCTGCTGCGAAATCATGGATGCTACAGGGATTTCTGTCTACCGGCATTTTCCAGGCACGCATACAGGATGATAGAACAGGCGAAGAGCCCGTAGCCGCATCATTCAGCTATACCAACGCCAAAGGAGAAACCGTTAACACGGCTTCGTTGCAGGGCAAAGTGGTGTTCATTAATTTCTGGGCGTCGTGGTGCCCGCCGTGCCGTGCAGAAATGCCATCGCTCAACGGTTTGTATAATGATATGAAGAACGATGAGCGCTTTGTGTTTCTTTTTATGAATGAAGACGACGACAAAGCTGCCGCATATGCATATTTGAAATCAAATGATTTTTCTTTACCCGTTTATCACCCGTTCGGGCTATGTACCCGCAGAGATATTTGGTGGCTCACTGCCATCCACTATTGTGCTGAACAAAGAAGGCAGGATTGTGATGCACCATACGGGCATGGCCAGTTACAACAGCAGTCAATTTAAAAAGCAGTTACAAGGCTTGTTATAAATAAATATTTCTTTGCTGGAAATTGACAACAGTATAAAAAAATGAAGATGATAAACATGAAATTATTAGCGCTTGCAGGTATTTCTGTAATGGTATTTGCTGCCTGCTCAGGCACAGCAAACAATACTACGGAAGCTTCTGCAACAAGAGAACAAGCGCCGGCAACCATTATACCCGCAAGCGCTACGGCTAAAGCTGTCTTGCCTTCTTTCCGCATAATGACGACAGATGGCAGCACCATCAACCTGGCAGATCTGAAGGGCAAAAAAGTATTTGTAAACCTTTGGGCGACCTGGTGTCCTCCCTGCAGAGCCGAGATTCCATCTATAGAAGCGCTGTACCAGAAACTGGATAAAGAAAAAGTGGCTGTCGTGCTGCTTTCTCTCGACAATAAATTTGAGTCGGCACAACAATTTGCCAGGAAGTATAAACTCCAGTCACCGGTTTATTATCCTGCAGAATCGTTGCCTTCCCTGTTTGGTGTGGATGCTATTCCCGCCACTTTTATTTTTGATGAAAAAGGTGAACTTATCAGGCAAAACAGCGGATCGGAAGACTATAATACCGATGCATATCTGAAACTCCTCAACTGACGACATACCTATTGTACCTTTACAGGCTTATTCTTTTTTTTGACCGTAAAATTTCTTCATCATGAGTTATAATATCAGTACAAAAGTAGAAGGCAACTTCGATGGCGCAATTCAGAAAGTAACAGATGCGTTGCAAAAAGAAGGCTTTGGTGTTATCAGCATAATAGACCTGAAAGAGAAGTTCAAAGAGAAGCTGGATACAGACTTTCGTAACTATACCATACTCGGTGCCTGCAATCCTGGTCTTGCTTTTAAAGCCATTGAGCAGGAAGACAAAATAGGCACAATGCTGCCCTGCAATGTGCTGGTGCAGCAGCATGCAAACGGAGAAGTGGAAGTGTCTGCTATCAACCCGATGGAGTCGATGAGCGCTGTGCAAAACGACAACCTGAAATCAATAGCTGCGGAGGTGAGTGGCAGGCTTAGAGCTGTTATCAGTCAACTTTCGTAACTCATTTATATACTACTTTCAAATCAGATTTGCCGGTGCCTTTCCTTTGTGAAAGGCACAAGCGTTTCAGGCAAAGTGGTACGAAAAGGTGCGAAGAAAAGGAGCAGACGCATTCTCTTAGCACCCTGGTTTTGATATGTTTCCCGCACTGTTTTTATTGCAAATACATCCTGCTGAAACCATTGTTTGCACGCCTCTTGATACCCCAACCTATTATACCAGAAAGAATAAATACATGGATATTTATAAAGAAATACTGAATAAGCAGCAACAGAAAGAAGTCATTCCATCCAATGATGTGATTGCAGCTTGGGCTTGTGCATTGATCTGTCTTTTGTTTCCCGAACTGTCCAAATGTTCCTATGCATCGGCTGGCGAAATAAAAGCTGAATTTGAGAAACTGGAAAAAGAGCTCACCCGCATGCTGAATGCGACCAAAGCCTGCAGCAACTGCAATAATGAGCAGGTGAGCCGCCATTTTTTTGAAGCAATTCCACAAATTTACCTCACGCTCAATACCGACATTGATGCCATACTCAACGGTGATCCGGCAGCCAAAAGCCGCTTTGAAATCATCAGGGCATACCCCGGTTTTTATGCACTTTGTTTTTACCGCATTTCACACCAGTTGCTCATTTTGCAGGTGCCACTGTTGCCACGCATATTATCCGAATATGCACATTCCCGCACGGGTATCGACATTCATCCCGGCGCAGAGATAGGCGACTATTGCTATATTGATCACGGAACTGGTATAGTAATCGGTGAGACAAGCGTTATTGGTAGCCATGTAAAGTTGTACCAGGGCGTTACATTGGGCGCGTTAAGCGTTGATAAATCAATGGCTTCTACCCGGCGTCACCCTACGGTGGAAGATCATGTGGTGATCTATGCCGGCGCTACCATTCTCGGTGGCGAAACCGTGGTGGGGCATCATAGTATTGTGGGAGGAAATGTGTGGCTTACCAAAAGCATTGCGCCCGGCTCGCTCGCATTGCACAACCCTGTGGTAACAGTGGTAGAAGGCAAGCTCATCAGCTTGGAAGAAAAAAATCTGAAGGAAGCCAGTGAGGGCAGAATTTTTATAAAAGACAATGCCGGAGTCTTGTAAAATTATTTGTATATAACTAAGCATACAACTATGAAAAAAATGTATCCTGTCGCCCTTGTGATTGTACTTGGTTTTTTATCTGTTCGGGCAAATGCCCAGCATGGCGCTGACCCTGCTGCTTTTCACGGTGCTGAAGCCACTTTGTCATCTTACAAGGCTTTATATGTAATCAATACATCCGACGACAAACACATCAGGGGCACGCTTCGCAATATTGGGAATGCACTGGAAGATCCGCGGCTCAAAGGCAAGCTGGAAGTGGAATTAATAGCGTTTGGTGATGGCGTGGAATTGTTTAAAAAGACATCACATTATGACACAATTCTCAATCGGCTTCAGCAAAAAGGAGTGTTGCTTGCGCAATGTGAAAATACTATCCGCGAACGAAAGATTGACAAAGACGAGCTATGGCCGTTTATTTCTTATGTGCCAAGCGGTAACGGTGAAATAATTATCCGGCATTACGAGGGATGGGCGATTGTGCATCCATAAGAAGCCGGGAATGCAAAAGCAGGGATGTAAAGCATAAAATCTCTTGTCATGTGGTATAGATAAAAGAACTGGAATTTTTAAAGGCAATTGCAAACAAATCTACTGATTGCATGTAGTTGCCGGCTCTTTCCTGCAAATACCTTCAAGGATGATTATTGCCTGTTATTGTTATATGGTGCATGAATATTATTTTGGTCTATGCATAAGACGTCAACATTATCCTTGCAAGCAATAGAATGTTTACAGTGCATGCTTTATGATACCTTACTAAAGCATTCTTTGCTCAATGTGTTATAAAAGCAATTAATGAATGACTAATAACAGGATGGCCGCTACAACACCCGCGATAGTAAGATACACTCCGGAACTGAACAGGCGTGTGCCCGGCTTAAACATCCAAAACGCGGAAAGCGACATAAACAGCAAAGCAAAACCAAACAGCGTTGTGAAGTAATGACTGGTTTCTTTACTGTCGGTTTTGTGCAGTTGGGTAAAAGGCACAATCCATGAATACCATTCTCTCGTAACATAGTTGGCTTTGCCGGTAGCTTTGTTGTAACTGCCTTCTTTAAAGTATAAAATATCGCCTTGTGTTTTGCTCACTTTCAGATTTCTCAACCGGAGGATGGGTCCAAGCGCTGCTTCCTCAAGATTAGTGTCCAGTTGCATTTCATGCGCAACGTCGTGCTTTAAAAAGTCTGTGTCACGATACGTTTGCACCACACCGCTAAGGCTGTAAATAATTACCAGCCCTACAATGAAAAAGCCGATTTTGTTGTGTAAATACCGCATGTACCAGCGAAGGTTTTTCTTCGCGCCTTTTGTTTCTTCTTTCATTATTTGTTATTGCTTTTTCCTGATGTTATTATTATATGAGAATCTCGGTTGTCCAGCCCATAGCTTCTTTCACGTTGCTTTAAAATGATGTACACTAGCTATGCGCGACATCCTTCTCGTTCCTATGTTTTGCAAGGTTATTAATTCATCTCTTTAGTTTCGAAAAATTACTGAACAGGTGCGAATTAAGCAAAACTTTTACATTCGGTGGATGGAAGCGATACATGCGGCAACGATGCATTTATTGTTTAACAAAATAACCGGTAAATACGAATGGATTTGAATCTTCCGGTTTGCTGTATAAGTATCATTCCATTTATGAAAACAACTGCCTGCAGAGATGTAGATAGTTTTAAAATATTTCGCATGACATCAACAAAATTATTGCTCACGCTGTGGCTTTCCTTTTCCGGATGTTTCCTGTGTGCCCATGCACAACAAGCGGTTCATATAAACAAGCAGTACTATTCACCCAAAATAGATACCCTTAATGCGCAGCAAAGAGCTATTATTCACATTGCTGCGTTTAGCGCAACTGGCAACATAGAAAAATTGCACCCCGCCCTGAGCAGTGGTTTGAATGTAGGATTACCCTTAAACGACATCAAAGAAATATTGGTGCAGTTATATGCCTACGCCGGGTTTCCGCGAAGCCTCAATGCACTCAACACTTTTATGGCCGTGGTAAAAGATCGGGAGCAAAAAGGCATTCATGATGTGTTGGGCAAAGAGCCGACACCGTTGCCAACAGGTAAAAACAACCTTCAATTTGGTACCGACATACAAACGAAGCTGGTAGGTCATCCCATCAAAGGTGATGTGTATGAGTTTGCGCCCGCCATTGATGTATTTTTGAAAGAACACCTGTTTGGCGACATTTTCGGTCGCGACAACCTCGATTGGCAAACACGCGAACTGGCTACCATTGCTGCCCTCGCAGCACTTGGCAGCGTCGGCAACCAATTGCGCGGACATTTTGCTGTGGGTGTGTACAACGGACTAACAGAGGCGCAAATGGGACAGCTGGCATCCATTATCAAAACGGATGTTGGCACTAAGGAAGGAGTGGTTGCAGAAAAGATTTTGCGAAGCATAGTTGAAGAAACTCAAGGTACAAGTGCTGATACTTCAACCAATGATATCGGCATGTCAGATACATCAACCTTAATCTTTCCGACAGGCACAAAAATTACGAACAGCAACTTTAGTGGAACGGTCTACCTCAATTCGTTGGTGGAAAACGATAATCTCAACGATACGCGTGTTGGCAACGTCACATTTGCGCCCGGTGCAAGGTCGCACTGGCATTCTCACCCGGGCGGGCAGATTTTGATGGTGACAAACGGAACCGGCTTTTACCAGGAGAAAGGCAGTCCCAAAACAATACTCCGCAAAGGTGACGTGATAAAATGTCCGCCCAATGTTGCTCACTGGCATGGAGCCATCAACAACGATATATTTATTCAGTTGTCCATTACGCGTTCAGATAAAGGCCCGACCCTTTGGCTCCAACCGGTTTCAGATGACGAATACAACAGCGAAAAATAAGAGTATCTTTACCAATCAATCTATGTTCATTACTAATATTCATTGCATATGATTTCATTACATATCAATCAGAAAACTTACCAGGTAGATGCCGATCCCAATATGCCCTTGTTGTGGGTAATACGGGATATCATCGGGCTCACCGGAACCAAATTTGGTTGCGGTGTGGCACAATGCGGCGCTTGCGTGGTGCACCTCAATGGAGAATCTGTACGGTCCTGCGTAACAAAAGTAAAGCGTGCCGAAGGGCAGCAAATTACTACTATCGAAGGCTTGTCTGCCAATAACGATCATCCTTTACAGGTAGCCTGGAACGAAGTAAGCGTTCCGCAATGCGGGTATTGTCATTCCGGGCAAATCATGTCGGCGGCAGTATTGCTACGCGAAAAGCCACACCCCACCGACCAGGATATTGATGACGCCATGGCTGGCAATATATGCCGGTGCGGCACCTACCCGCGCATCCGCAAAGCCATACACCTCGCAGCCAACATGCAGCAAAAAAAGAGTAGCAAGGTATAAAATACAAACAGGACAAGAATCCTGTAGTATGAAGCCATCGGCGCACTCACATTTCATTTCAGAAACAGTAAAACAATAACTTCCTGCATGAAAGAGCTTAATAAAAATAAAATAGGATCTCGTTTGCCGCTCAGAATGATCACCATTGTCGTGGTGATTTTATCGGTGATAATGGTAGCGAACACGGCATTTAAAAACAAAAACGACAACACAGGAAAGCTAAACGATACACGTGTGAATAATGACAGCACCGAATCTGTTGAAGCTTTTAAACAGGTGTATAATGTGCTGATGAGTCCCCGTTGTATGAACTGCCACCCGGCTGGCGATATTCCGCTGCAGGGCGATGACAGCCACGTACATACCATGTTTCCAAAACGTGGCAAAGATGGCAAAGGACTCTATGCTATGAAATGCGCCAACTGCCACCAGCCTGAAAATACACCGGGTCTTCATACACCTCCCGGCAACCCCGACTGGCATTTGCCTCCGGCAAATATGAAAATGGTTTTCGAGGGTAAAACCGCCCGCCAACTGGCTTTGCAGATTATGGACTACAACCGTAATGGTCATAAAAACAAAGAACAGTTGCTGGAACATGCTGCGGATACGCTGGTAAAAGCAGGCTGGAATATGGGTGAAGGACGAGTGCCACCACCTATGAGCTACGACGCTTTTGTAAAGGTGTGGAATACATGGATTGACAAAGGCGGTTATGCGCCGGCTGACTAATGCCGGATGTGCCCTGAATAAAGGCAACCGGTTCTGGTAACATTATCAATTATTACCTGCATGGGCTTACGTCCTGCAGGAGACTTTAAACACGTTGCAATCATGAGTGACAATACATTATCCAGGAGAAAATTTCTTCGTGCTTCCGGCTTGTCGGGCACTGCGCTGTTACTGGGATTTTATTTTCCCGCCGGCGCCCGTGATCCAAAAATCATCAAAGCAGATGATGCTGAAATTGCCAACATCGAGCTCAAAGCATGGATACTCATCAACCCTGCCGGAAAAGTAACGCTGGTGAGCCACCGCGCCGAAATGGGGCAGGGGGTCTACCAGTCTATTGCCCAGATCATAGCCGAAGAACTGGAAGTTGATCTGGATGAAGTTGATATCATATTTGCCCGGGGCAACAATAAAAAATATGGCAGCCAGATCACAGGCGGCAGTTCCACCATCAGGGGATCTTATCAAAACCTGTTGAAGTGTGAGTGCTTCTGCACGCGAAATGCTGATAGCTGCAGCGGCTGCAAAATGGTCGGTTCCGCATACGGCTTGCTATGCCAAATCCGGACATGTGTATCACAAACCATCGGGCAAAAAATTTCATTACGGTGAGTTGGTAGCAGAAGCAGCCAAACTGGAACCACCACAAAATATCACATTAAAAAAGAGGTCCGAATACAAGCTCATCGGCAAACCTTTGCTTCGGCAGGATACACCCCTGAAGACAAATGGCACCGCTGTTTTTGGATTGGATAAAAAGCTGCCGGGCATGCTGTATGCGGCCGTGGAGCGCAACCCTCGTTTGCGCGGAACCGTAAAAAGTTTTGACGATTCGGCCGCGCTCAAAGTGCCCGGTGTAAAAAAAGTATTCAAAGTGCGGATGCTGGTGTTTACCACTTACCGCGAAGGCATAGCCGTGGTGGCAGACAGCACCTGGGCAGCCATGCAGGGAAAAAAAGCCCTGAAAGTAGAGTGGGATGATGCGGGTTTTGAACACATGGATACTGCCGAAATTTTCAAACGGCAGGAAGAAGATCTGAAAACTAAAGAAGGTCTTACTTTTAAAACGCAGGGCGATGCCAATGCAATTCTGAAAAATGCCGACAACAAAATAGATGTCATTTACCAGACGCCCTATCAGTCGCACAGCAGCATGGAACCGCTCAACTGTGTAGCGCATTACCAGCAGGATAAAGTGGAAATATGGGGACCCATACAGGCGCCTGACTGGGTGCAGGAATACATCAACAAAGAGATGAACATTCCCATTGAAAATGTGGTTGTGAATATGACGTTTTTAGGAGGTGGATTTGGCCGCAAGGCATTTATGGACTACCCGCACGAAGCCGCAGTCATTTCAAAAGAAATGGGCGCGCCGGTAATGGTAACCTGGTCGCGCGAAGACGATATGACGCAAGGACCTTACCGCCCTGGTATTACGTACCGCTGCGAAGGTGTAGTGAAGAATGGAGCCATTGACGCGTTGAAAGTAAGGCTATCGCGGGCAAAACATCGGGCACTGGATGGGAGGCAAAAAAGAAGATGCCAACGACAGCGCCGCAGAAGGATTTCTAAAACCTTATTATGAAAGTATAAAGAATGTAAGTATACAGGATGTGCCATTTGAAACACCCATCCCGATTTTGTGGTGGCGGTCGGTATATGCTTCTACCAATGGTTTTGCCTACGAAAGCTTTATGGACGAGCTGGCAGTGGCGGCAGGAACAGATCCGTTTGCTTTTAGAAAACAACACCTGAAAGATGAGCGCCTGCACCGGCAACTGGACAAAATGATGGAAGTGAGCGGCTGGAAAAACCGGAAAAAAAATGAAGGATTTGGCGTGGCCATCACCGAATGTTTTGAAACACCGGTAGGTCATGTGGTAAAGGTATCGAAGCATCCCAACGGTGGTGTGAAGATTGATCATGTATGGGCGGTGGTAGATTGCGGCTGGTATGTGAATCCCGACATTATAAAAGCGCAGGTTGAAGGTTCGGTAGTAATGGCGCTAGGTGCCGCGACTATGCACGAGATCACGTTTGAAGATGGATTGACACAGCAAAAAAACTTTTACAATTATCCAATGCCTCGCATCAATGATATACCGCCCATTGACGTGTACATTATGGAGAATGACGCCGTAGCCGGCGGCGTGGGTGAGCCCGGTTTGCCTGCATTTGCGCCTGCATTAACCAATGCTATTTTTGACCTTACGGGAAAACGGATCCGCAAACTTCCTTTTGATATTACTTCCGTATAAAAGGCTGTAAATACAGTTGTATAACGACACAAATTCCTGCGCCGGATGTTCAGTTCCTGAATGTCCGGCGCATTTTGTTTACTGATTATTTTCTGCAAGACTTCTATACTTTGCTTTTGTAAAAGCAGGTAGCCTCACAATTATGGGAAGAACGACAAGATCCGGTTTTTACAAAACATATACTTATGCGTAGCACACGGCTATCAGCTAATGCATCGTTTTCGTAAGCCTGGATACATGTAATGAGTATTAATGGAAAGCAAAAAGTCAAAAGCGCATTTAGTATAAGTGAGAAAGTCTTGTTGTGTAAAAGGTGCCAGGGATTTGCAGAAATGCAGAAACTGAGCGTCACAGTGCGGAGACTAAACACATCACCATACCCGCTTGTGGCTCCATTCCCTCATACATCACGCGCCTCATTTTATCAGCATACAGAAGCTGCAGTTGATGTACTGTGCTACCTTTAACCTCTTTATGGAAAACACAGGTACAAAAAAGCAGTTTTCACTTATTCTCATATTGGGCTTGCTCACAGCCATTGGTCCGTTGTCCATCGATATGTACCTGCCTGCCTTCCCGGATATTGCCCGCAGCCTTCATACTTCGGTCGCACAGGTGATGTTATCGTTATCCTCCTTTTTTATCGGCATTAGTGCAGGGCAGCTGGTCTATGGTCCGCTGCTGGAGCGATATGGCAGAAAGCCGCCTATGTATGCCGGGCTCTGCATTTACATAGTAGCTTCTATTGGTTGCGCTATGGCTACTTCTGTAAATTCTTTGATAGGTTTCCGCTTATTGCAGGCCCTGGGAGGCTGCGCCGGTATGGTGGCGGCAAGAGCTATCGTGCGCGATTTATTTGACGTAAAACAAAACGCAAAAATATTTTCGACGCTCATGCTGGTAGTGGCTGTATCACCCATTATTGCACCTACATTGGGTGGGTACATCACTGCCTTGCTGGGCTGGCGCTATGTGTTTGCCGCGCTCATTGTTGTGACCGTTGCAATATTGGCAGGCGTTTATTTTTTATTGCCGGAAAGCAAGGTCGCCGATCGCAATTTTTCATTACAACCAAGCGCTATTCTCAACAGTTTTGCAGGCATTATCAGGCATCCGCAATTTTATATCTATACCTTAACGGGGGCTATTGCCTATGCTGGTTTGTATGCCTATATCAGCGGCTCTCCATATGTATTTATGGAACTGTTTAAAGTGAATGAAAAGCAATATGGTTGGATATTTGCGCTGATTGCAACGGGAGTGATCGGATCGGCACAGGTCAATAACGTGGCGTTGAAAAGATATTCCAGTGAGCAGATCATCAGGGCTGCTACCAGTAGTCAAAGTGTACTGGGTATTACCCTTGTCGTTTTTACCCTGCTTGGCTGGAACAGCCTGTTTCTTACCATCCTGCTCATTTTTCTTTTCTTGTGTAGCCAGGGCTTTATATTTCCCAATGCATCGGCACTTGCTTTGGCATCTTTTGGTCATGTTGCCGGCAGCGCTTCGGCATTGATGGGCGCAATACAGATGGGGATTGGCGCGGGCGCATCTGCCTTGGTGAGTGTGTTGCAAAACGGTACACCTGTGCCTATGGCAGCAATGATGGCAGTGTGTGCCACCGGTGCTTACCTGGTGAATTTTACAGGGCGAAAAATGAATCTTTCAAAAACCAAAGGTGAAGTGAATGCTATACGAACAATCTGAATCTTTTCAGCAGGATGTTATACTATTCACCAGGTGCATTATCTTATCACTGCTATTGACAATTTATGAGCCTATAATTTACCTGATGAGAATGTGTATCCAGTCGTGTTACAAATGTGAGTTTTAGTTTTCTCAGTTAGTGAAAACAGCCTGGCGTTGTTTATTCATATGGCTTCTCTTTTGCGCTTAGCGGATTATTGCTATGTTGAACCCATAGAATCCTGATAACGGATGAAGCACTATGAGTTTCAGTTTTTGCATTGACAAACATCAATGCTTTTTCTTGATCTTATACATTGTGACAGGTATTGATTTAGCGTAGTTTTGCTTTGTTCGAATAGCAATTTGCCACGCTCAGCAGCAGTAAGGAAAAAGGATAGCCAGCGGTAGAGCAAGTATGTATCGTAATGACCAAAAGCAGATAAAAATGAAAAGAATTGTAATCGTCGGCGGAGGCTTTGCAGGATTGAATCTTGCAAAAAAGCTGACAGGCAGCAGGCATTTTGAAGTAATCGTTGTTGACAGGAATAATTATCATTTCTTTCCGCCCCTTTTATACCAGGTATCTACAGCTTTTATCGAAGCGTCTAATATTAGTTATCCTTTTCGAAAGCTGTTTCAGGAACGTGATAATATCAGGTTTTATATGGGTAGCCTGGTGAGAATTGTTCCGGAAACCCATACGATAGAAACAGATAGCGGTCATTTGTCGTACGATTACCTGGTACTGGCAATGGGCACCGAAACAAATTTCTTCGGCAATGAAAATATCATCAAAAATGCCTTGCCCATGAAGACAATTGATGAAGCTATCAATATCCGGAACCACATATTGCTGCGGCTTGAAGAAGCCGTACGTTCAGAATCGTCTGGCCGATAAAGTAAAATTAGCCAACATCGTAATTGCGGGCGGCGGACCCACCGGTGTTGAAATGGCAGGGTATGCTGGCTGAAATGAGCAGAAATATCGCCTCTAAAGACTATCCCGACGCTACGGCTGGAGTAAGCAGTATTTACCTGATAGATGGTGGTGCTACGCTGCTTTCGCCCATGAGCAAGAAAGCACAGGAGGAAGCGTACAAAGTACTGAATGGACTGGGTGTAAAGATACTTCTGAATACGCTGGTGAAAGATTACGTGGAAGACGAGGTGATACTCTCCACCGGAGAAAACATACATGCTGCAACCCTTATCTGGGCTTCGGGAGTGATAGCCCGTGAAGCAAAAGGACTGCCGGCAGAAGCGATTACAAGAGGACGAAGGGTGCTGGTGGACGACATCAACAGGGTGCAGGGATATACCAACATATTTGCCATTGGCGACCAGTGTTTTCAAACCACTGATCAAAAGTTTCCCAACAGTCATCCGCAAGTGGCTCAGGTTGCCATACAGCAAGGTGTGTTGTTGGCAGAAAACTTAACGAAGCTGGAAGAAAACAAACAAACGACTCCTTTTGTTTACAACGATAAAGGAAGCATGGCTATCATATCCAAATACAGGGCTGTGGTCGATTTACCCAAAGGTTTTATGAGGGGCTTTGTTGCGTGGCTTGCCTGGTTGTTCATTCATATTATCCCTTTGGTGGGCTTTCGCAACAAAGCGAAACTTGCATTCAACTGGATCTGGAGTTTTATGACAAATGACCCGACACTGCGCTTGATTATCCGTCCTGATAAAAAGTAATTAAATCAGGTTGCCAACATATCACATGGCGCAGTATTTATAAAAAAAGCATTGATGAATCATCAATGCTTTTTTTATAAAATTTCAACGTGTGCGGAAAGCTTTACACTTTTGCTCCTTATTACTCATCTTTCCTGAATGTTATTCCTTTTGTGTAGCCAAAAAACTCACCACATCACGAATTTCTTTTTTGGTAAGAATATATCGCATTTCGGGCATGCTGGAGGCAGCATTGGTACGCTTTTCCACATCGGTTTTAGCAATGCCGGTTTGTTGCCGGTCGCCCGATTTTAAAATAAGGCTGTCTTTTGTTTCGTTTTGCAAAACACCGCGATATTGTTTTGCCGCTTTTCAGTCGCCAGCGTAACTACACCAAAGCCGGGTGCGAGGCGCGCACTTGGTTTAATAAGCGCTTCCAGTATTTGCGGACGCGTAATGCGCGAAGCCACTCCATTCAGGCGCGGACCCGCATTGCCACCCATATCATCATACGAATGGCAGCGCATACACTGGGCATTTTCGTTACTGAAAAATACCCGGCGTCCCGCTTCGGGGTTGCCACCGGTTAGGCAGGCTGCGTACGTCGCCATCAAATCGTCGCCCGATAGTTTTGCAGCTGATTGCTTTATACCTGTTTTGCAGGTCAGGTGATTTTGAACTGTCGATGGCATCTGCCAACTCGAGATACACTTCCGAACTCAGGCTGCCGTTTTCCATTTGTGTAAGCAGCCCATCCAACACTTTTCCCGTATTGGCAGAAGGCAAATGCCCTAATGTTTGCAGGGCAGCCTGTTTTTCTTCCCTTGTTTTGGTGTTGATGACGTCTGACAGGAGAGACACCATCAGATCTTTTGATATGTTGAGTTGTTCAATGAGGTCGATGCCTGCTACACGAACTGATTTATCCTTATCGTTGAGTGCATAGGTGATTGCATCGCTCATATGCGCATCACCTAACGCAGCGAGTGCTTTCAACGCTTCTACCCGAACAGTTGGTTTGGGGTCGGTTTTCAAATGCGAGAGCAGGAAAGGCGAAGCGTCAGGAACCCTTAATTTGGCAACTGCTTTTATAGCACTGATGCGAACAGAAGAATCTTTATCGTTTACCAGTTTGGTTAGCGTACCCGCAGCGGCGTTTTGTAATGAAGATGCATCGCGCGTAATAACGCCTCTATACCGCCCGTCTACACGATCTACCACGGATGGCTTTGCCCAGGTACTAAGGGCATCTATCGCTTCGGCACGCATAGCGGCAGGTTTGCTACCAAGGGAAGCATAGGTGAGCAGGTTTTGCAGGTATTGGCTGCCTCCAACCCGCAGGCAGGCATTGATGGAACGCCTGATGAGTGGCTCATTGGTAAATGGCGTTGTGGTCAATATATTTCCAAGAGCAGGTAAGGCACCGGGAATCGACAGATCATCGTTGATAGCGCGCGCAGCTTCGGTAACAATGTATTCATCCCCGTCGTTTAAAAACTTTGCCACGCCCGGGTTGCTCATGCGCCGCAATGCTACCACGGCTGCCATACGTACGGCAGCAGACGGATTGTTTGCCAGCGCAACAATGGGTTCGGCTTTGCCAATGCGGGCAAGCGCAAGGCTGCCTGCGTGGCGCAGGTAGGTATCTTCATCGTTGTTGTTTTTCAGCATGTCGATGATGGGATTGATGGCAGGTTCATACGCCATTCTGCCCAGGGCTTCCGCGGCAAAAAAGCGGGCGCGCGGAAACGTATCCTGCAACAGCGGCAGCAGGTTGTTGCCCGCTTTTTTATACCGGATATCGCCGAGCCATTTGGCTGCCTGCGCACGTATTTCGGCGTCATTGTCTTTTAGTAAAGGCAGTAAATAATCAGCCTTCTTTTCATCCGCTCTTGCCATTTGTGCAATGCCCCAAATTGCCTGCACGCGCGCCAGTTGGTTGCTGCGTTGTGTGAGTGCTTTTTGAAAAGTTGCTGCTCCTTTTTCGCCACGCTTAACAAGTTCAAACTGCGCTTTAAGGCGAACGCGCATATCGGCATGCATCAGCAAAGCGCCCAGTTCTTCTTCATTTTTATTGTGGAAATTAGCCGCCAGTAAGGTTTTGGTTTGTAAGCGCTGTTGTGAAAGGGCGCTATTGTTATCATCCATCTTCCAGATGCGTCCATAGGCATGTGTGCCCCAGCCATCAATCCAGTCGGCAACATACAGCGCGCCATCCGGACCAAAATCAAGACCGGTAGGCAATACACCGCCCAATACTTTTTTGCTTTCGCCCAGCTCGAATGTTGCGCCTTTTGGGTTGAGTGTAAACCCATAAACGCCCGATTGGCTGGGATTGCCCACAAACTCGGCTACAAAAAATGTGTTTTTATATTGCGGACTTAACGCCGTACCGGGATTGTATACAAAACCAGCGGGACCACTTACATAATTGGCAATGGGTGGTGTGATGTAAGCCGCCTGCCCTTTGTAATGAGGCACGAACATTTTTTCATCCATCCATACTTTGTACTTGTTGTTTTCCGGATCGCGGTATTTTCCATATTGCCAGTTGCTGCGCCAGCCTGCATCGGAACCGTTTACCACGTAAACCAATCTTTCTTTTTCACCGGGATGATCGCCATCATTGTCTTCACTAATGAGGTTGCCATATTCATCAAACGCAAACTCATGCGTATTGCGAAGCCCGGCAGCAAAAATTTCAAAGTCGCTGCCATCAGGGTTTGAACGGGCAATGACACCGCTGTTGGGATACTCCCATTTTTTACCGCTCTTATCGGTTCCATTAAAACCGATATCGCCGATCTGCCAGTAAATTCTGCCATCAGGACCCATTTCCACGCCCGACATACCATGACCCGAAAAGCCAATGTGTACAGCATATCCGTGCGAAATAGACACTTTATCGTCTTCAATACCATCGCCGTTTTTGTCTTTCATACGCCACAAGTCGGGACCGGCAGCCACATAAATGTCATCCTCATTTGCGAGCACGCCGCCTGCTACGTCGGTTACTTCATCATGAAAATCGTTTACCACATGTTGCGATTTATCGGCAACGCCATCACCGTTCACATCTTCCAGCCGGTACACATGTTCTTTTTCAACCGTAAGGTCTTTCCAGTCGTGCGATCCATCGCCGTTAAGGTCGGCAAGCCAGGTATTTTTCTTACTGTTTTCGGGCGATAATTCTTTGTGTAGAAAAGCGCGGCGGTCTTCCACCGTTTGCAGTTGTATAGATGGAATTTCCCAGTCGGGATGCGCACGAATATCAAATTCAGAATGCTTCTGCCGGTCGGTAGTTGTATAATATACTCTTCCGTTGTCATCAATGTCAATGGCTATGGGTGAAATGACGAGAGAATCGATGCCCCAGAGATGAACACTGAGATTAGAGTCGGTTAATTCTGGCTTAATCAGCGAATCAACGGAAGCCGCCATCTTTGCGGTTTGGGCTGTGTCTATTTGTTTAATGGATTGGCTGGTATCTTCTTTCTTTTCCTGGCAGGAGCATAAGCAAACAGTAACGAAGAAAAGGATAATTTTCAGCGAAGCAAGCTCGTTTTTCATATTGCCAAGATAAGTATGGATGTTTGAATAAGTAAAGGGAAATTTTGTAAAGATCAATTCACATGATGAACGGAATTGTCTTTTGCGAAAGCCAACACTTCTGTATCATACTTTCCACGTTTACAATGGGAACAGCCAATGTTTTCTATTGTAGAGCATACTGTACAAAGGAGACGGCTTCTCAGGCGCTTTGCCTGGGCATTCTAGCAATAACTTACACATAATTTAAGGTTGCAAAATTCGCATTTAGCAGAGGCAAAGCGGTTCTGCAATGATTACTGTAAAAAGCAAAGTTGTACTTGCAGGTGACCTTTGCAGCCAGGCAGAGCAAGAAGGGAATATTCAGTTGGGTGCTCAATGTGTAGTTTTGGGATTACATTTCTTTATGGTCGCATGATTAGTTACCACAATAAAAAAAGCACTGAGCTCTTTTCATCTAAATGCTTTTTTATCATGTGGGAGCACAATTTGTCCTGTTAACCAGGTGGGATTCAAACCGCAGAGCCATCCATTTAAGACGAATTGCAATAAACCAGCTCAGCTATACTTTTTATATTTTTAAATCACCAGCTCTATTCTTTTGGTGCTTTTCCAGGCTTTCAAGTGCCAGTTCACTTTTTCGAGCTTTGGATTTGTATTCTAAGTACAATGCATACACTATGTGCCAGTTAAAATCATTACCAATAAAACTTTTGTGATGTGAAATTTGATTGAAGAGCCTTTCCTGAAAATGATCGGCAGTAAAGCCAATGTAATATTTGCTGGCAGCGCGAGACAATAATATGTATAGGGTTAAAAAAATCGGAATATAAAAAAAGCCCCGAATCACTTCGGGGCTTTTTTTGTGGGAGCACACGGGTTCGAACCGCGGACCCTCTGCTTGTAAGGCAGATGCTCTAAACCAGCTGAGCTATGCTCCCATTTCAACTTTCGAAAGGGCTTTTTAAGTATCCCTTTGTTTGTTTTGGGAGTGCAAAGATAACCGCCAGTTCCTTTTATCCAAATTTTTTTGAAAATACTTTTGAAAATTTTTTATCTTGATGAATGCGATAATTTTGAGGTATGAATTTCAAGAACATTGGATTTAAGCCACAACAGGAAGAAGACACAGATATTCTTGTATCTGAGGCAAATCCGTTTAGCTTAATAGTGTGGAACGATGAGGTGAATACGTTTGAATGGGTTATTGAAACGCTGATAGAAGTATGCGATCACTCGCAGGAGCAGGCCGAGCAATGTGCCATGCTCATTCATACAAAGGGGAAATACGCTGTAAAGCATGGCGACTATGATACCCTGAAGCCTATGTGCAATGCTATTACCGAGCGCGGTATTGGCGCTACTATCGAAACACTGGCAGACAAATAATCAAGTTGTCTTTATGCCACTTCACGTTTTAGACCACAGATTATGGTTTCCCGATGTATGCGAAGCGCTCGAAGACGGCTTGCTGGCTATCGGCGGCGACCTGTCTGCCGATAGGCTGTTGCTGGCATACCGGCGGGGAATCTTCCCATGGTATGATGGCAAGGTGCCGCTGTGGTGGTCTCCCGACCCAAGGTTTGTCCTTTTTCCCGGCAAATTGAAGATCAGCAAGAGCATGAAGCCCCTGTTCAATCAACACGCGTTTACGTTTACCGTCAACCAGGCTTTTGAGCGGGTCATGCAAAGTTGTATGCTGAAAGAGCGGAAAGGGCAGGACGGTTCCTGGATAAACGGTGAAGTAATCGATGCCTATGTAAAACTGCATCAGCTTGGCTATGCGCATAGTGCCGAAGTATGGAAAGACAACCGGCTTGCCGGTGGCTTGTATGGCGTAAGAATGGGCAAACTTTTTTTTGGTGAAAGCATGTTTAGCGAAGAGAGCAATGCCAGCAAATACGCCTTTATCAGCTATGTGAAACTGCTGATAGAGGATGGCGTGCAGCTCATAGACTGCCAGGTATACACCCAGCATCTCGAAAGCCTCGGTGCCGAAATGATAGACCGTAAATTATTCCTTTCCCTGCTTGCCGGCTACCTGGCTTAGCAGCAGTTCTTTATCATCCTTTTTTTTCTGTTTCCAACCAATTTGTGTTCTCACGTAAGCGACCCGGTTGCTCAAGGTGCTTTCATTGTTTTCCACATCTACCGACGATACGGCTACATAGCACATACTCCAGTCGGTAGGTATCTGCTGGTTGTAAATATTAAACGAAAATCGCTGCTGGTGCAAGCCGTTTGACGATATAAAAAATGGCGTATTACCCAGTGTAGCCGTATCGTTCGAGATATACAGCACAAAGCTTTTCACCGTTTCTGTTGAAGCCGTATTATCCAATACGCCTTCAATTTTTATGATATTTCCCACTGCGGTTTTATCGTCTTTCGCACTTACAATAAGTGGTGCCGGAGGCGCTGCGGTGTCTATCCAGCTCATGGGTGGAATCAGCGCCGGTGTTTTGTAATAATGGTTGCGCAGGCTGTCGCTCCAGCCATTTGGATTGCGCACAAAATCCTTGCTGCTAAAGTAAACGCTGCCATGAATATTCTCCGTTTCGCGGGTGAGCTTTATTTCATCCGGCAGCTCATCGGCGTTGCGCCAGGCGGTAGAAGTGCCACCGCGGTATAGGGCATGACCAATAAAGATTTGCCTGCCATAACTATGTGCTCCCCACCAGTCTATAAGCGTTTGGTAGTCGCACAGTTTGTGCCCGATTTCCCAGTACAGTTGTGGCGCTACATAGTCTATCCAGCCTTCTTTCAGCCATTCCAGCACATCGGCATACAGGTCGTCGTAGTTGCTGATGCCTGCATTGGTGACACTGCCATCTGCATCCTTGCTTTGATTTCGCCACACACCAAACGGGCTTATGCCAAACTTTACCATCGGCTTTGCATCCAAGATGGTTTGGTGAATGCGTTTGATAATGCTGTCGCAGTTGCTGCGCCGCCAGTCCTGACGGTTCATTCCTTTGCCATACAGGTGATAGCTGTTGTAATCCGGAAACTCTTTCCCGGCAGCCGGGTAAGGATAAAAGTAGTCGTCCATGTGAATGCCATCTACATCATATCGTTCTACTATGTCTTTTACCACGCCCGCTACATAATTAATCACTGCCGGGTTTCCCGGATCAAATATTTTTTGTTTGTTATAAGTAATAAACCAATCCGGGTGCTGCCTCGTTACGTGGTTGCCGGCAACAGAAGAAGAAAATACATTAAACACGGCGCGGTAGGGGTTAAGCCACGCGTGAAATTCCATGCCGCGCTTGTGCGTTTCTGCAATCATAAACTCCAGCGGATCGTAATAAGGCACCGGGGGGCGTCCCTGCGTGCCGGTCAGGTATTCGCTCCACGGCTCAAAAGGCGATGGGTAAAAAGCGTCAGCCACAGGACGTATCTGCACAATCATCGCATTCATGCCGTTGCGCTGGTGCATATCGAGAAGGCGGATAAATTCACTTTTCTGCTCTGTTACCGACAATCCTTTTTTGCTGGGCCAGTCAATATTGGCAACGCTGGCCACCCACACTGCCCTGAATTCGTATTTGGGCTGTGCAATAGTAGTAACGCTTATAATGAGAGATAAAAGAAACACTACGAGTGTGAATAATCCTTTCATGAATATCTTGATTTGACATCGGTGATCTGCCGGCAACCTGTTATGAACTCTGCTGGTATAGACGAAAAAAGGAAGGTGCAGATTATCGGCAGCCCCGGTTTTTGCTTTTTATTGGGTGCAAAAGAAGGATAGTGAGTAGAAATAACGTGACTTGGGTAAAAAAATAAAGAGTAGGCAAGCTTATAAAGATGATGAATAATCTGTATCTGCCACTGACAGGCGCTGTCTTCACAGGACCTTTTTTTTATTAAACGCCAGCAGTCGTTTAACCTCTCATTATCTGGAAATAAAAGATACGGCGCAGAAAAATCGCGCCGCACCTATAAATACGTAAATACGTAAGTGATTTTTTTAATCTTCCCAAACGGTAAGCCCTTCGCTGCAGTTGGCGCAGATGTCAATGTTTTTGCGGCTTTCCATCATTTCGCGGCGAAACTGTTTATAGTTATCATTGTTCCACACTTCCTTGAACGATTGGTTTTGCAGGTTGCCAAGCCGGTGCATCGCGTCTTTATCAAAACAGCAGGGCACCACCAGTCCATCCCACGTAATCACGTTGGCGTGCCACAGTTTCCAGCAATGGTTGCCAAGCCCGCTTTTGCTTTTCATTTTGCCATCTTTCCCCTTGCGGTAGCGGCTGTATTTGTCAATGGTAGGAATGAGCTGGTGCGGATCGTTTTCGTAATCGTACACTTGTGCTGTTTTAAAACGCACCTGGTCTACACCCATTTCTTTGGCCAGTTGTTTTATATCTTCAATCTGGTGCTCGTTGGGTTTCACCACCAAAAACTGGAAAAACACAAACGGCGTTTTGCTGTTCAGTTCTTTTTTCCACTTCACAATGTTGCGCGCACCCTCCAATACCTTATCAAGATTGCCGCCTACGCGGTATTGTTTGTACACATCCTGCGTGGTGCCGTCTATCGAAATGATGAGACGGTCCAGCCCGCTTTCCACCGTGCGTTTGGCTTTCTCATCAGTTCAGGTAGTGTGCGTTGGTAGAAGTGGCGGTATAAATGCCTTTGTCGTGCGCATATTTCACCATTTCCAGAAAGTCGGGATTCAAAAACGGCTCGCCCTGGAAGTAAAAAATCAGGTACAGGAGATCTTTGTAAATATCATCAATGGTTTGGCGGAAAAAATCCTTTTTTCAGCATGCCCGTATCGCGGGTAAAAGCGCGCAGCCCGCTTGGACATTCGGGGCAGCGAAGATTGCACGAAGTGGTGGGCTCAAACGAAACCGAAATCGGGTAGCCCCATTGCACTGGTTTTTTGGTAAGCCTTGTATATTGGTAGCTGGTCACCACTTTCGCAGCGTTCCAAAAGCGGCGTGGCGTCAGTTTGCCTATCAGGTTGATGGTATCGTTCCAGTTGAAATACATGAAGGGCAAAGATAGACGAGGATTTGAGGAGTAAGAAAAGGAATTTATGAGGGGAACTGTTAAGGCTGCAAAAGCCGGAATACAAAAACAGCCGGCTGGGGCAGTTGGCGTTCGGTTTGCCTTCAGCAACCGTTCGGGCTGTTCGCTCCAAGTCCGGCACAGCGCCCGCGCACAAACCTTCACCGGGCTTTCCACTTCCATCCCGCAGCCCATCGGCGGCTGAAACGCTATCAGGCTTTGTCAGCGTGGTTTGCTAACCAATACATTTACATGACCAACAGCGTTACAAACCTCAAGGCAACAGCTTGTATTATTACACAAAAAAAGAGTTCCGAACCTAAAGTTCAGAATCTCTTTTCAACTTTATTTCATGGACTCAGGTTATTTCTGAATTGATGCAAAATTCATCTTTCTATTGTATGGTACCCAAATACCTGCTGAATTCAGTAATGACATCAGCCGCGGCTTTGATGCCTGACTGCGCTTCGGTCCAGTTTCTTTGTTCGATCGCTTCGCGGATGCCGGGCAATGTTTTTACCCCATAACCGGTATAAAATCCGGGTGCATAAATCGCGTGTTTATACCAGGTCCTGCGGGGCAACCCGTCGGGCAGCAACAATCGCTGCTCAGCCATATACAAGGCTTTGTTGGTCTTGTCGTCCACGCCCGATACGCCGGCTCTCTGCAATCTTGCCTGCAGGCTGTCGGTACTTTTTTGCAGGCTGTCCACTGCCGTTTGCAGCGGCGCAAAATTGAAGTAAGGCACCGCTCCTTTAGCGTCAGGAATGTTCAGGTGGTCTGCCGTATCGGTCGTAATACGGTACACGCCGGATTCAATAAGCCTGTTCTCCATTCTTGTTTTCTCCCGCAGGTCATCGGCGAGCGTCATCACCTGTTTGGTAAATTCGCTGATGTCTTTGTACAAAAACGTATAGTCAAAAGGCAGTTTTTCAGCTTCCGCCATGCGGAGCGATAAGTGACCTGCCGTTTTGGCCAACGCCACGCCATATTGAAACGACGGATCTTTAAAACGGCGGTAATCGTCGTAAGAATCATAAATGGAATGGTACTCGCCACCGCCATCTTCACCTCCAAAACCAAGGTTGAGAGACGCAACGCCAATGTGCTGCAAAAAGGGCGAAAAGTCGGAGCCGGAACCCAGCGGTTCCAGGTCGAATGTTTGTTTGCCCATCGCGTCCTGTTTGGCTTTTACCGAAGAAGCATCGGCCGCTTCTTTTGCCAGCAGCCGCTCTTTTACGCTCACGCCGGTTTGCGGGTCGGTTACTTCTTTCGCCACTTCATTCACCATGCCGCGCAAAGCCTGCGAACCGCCGGCGCCTAAAAATCCTCTGCCGTTGCCATCACTGTTGATATAGACCACCGTTTTTTGCTGCAGTTCATCGGCATGATCTTCCACCCATTCGGTAGAGCCCATCAGCGAAGGTTCTTCGCCATCCCACGCGCAATACACCAGCGTGCGTTTGGGCTGCCAGCCTGTTTTCATCAGTTCGCCAATGGCTTTCGCTTCTTCCAGCACCACCGACATGCCGCTGATGGGGTCGCCGGCACCGTTTACCCATGCGTCGTGATGGTTGCCACGCACAATCCATTCATCGGGATAAATAGCGCCTTTGATGGTGGCAATCACATCATTGCAAGGCACCATATCCCAGCTAAACGCAAGCTTCAGGTGCACTTTTGTTTTTCCGTCGCCAATGTGATAGGTAAAAGGCAAACCACCCGCCCACGCGCGTGGCGCCACTGCACCGCTCAGCGATTGCAGCAACGGTGTCGCGTCGTGGTAGCTGATGGGCAGCACCGGTATTTTCATAATGGTGGGCGACTCTTTGTAAGAAGCCAGCCGTTTTGCGTTTTTGGTAGCTGCCACACCTGGCGTCAGCGGATCGCCGGGATACACCGGCATATCCATGATGCTGCCACGCTGCACACCATATTCATTCTTATAAGCGCCTTTCGGATACACATCACCTGCGCTATAGCCGTCATCCCCCGGATCGCTGTACATAATGCAGCCAATGGCACCATGTTCCTGCGCCACTTTCGGTTTGATGCCGCGCCAGCTATGCCCGTATTTGGCAATCACAATTTTGCCTTTTACACTTACGCCCATGCGGTCGAGCAGGTCGTAGTCGTCGGGCAAACCATAATTGACAAACACCAGTTCGCCGGTTACGTCGCCATCGGCGCTCCATGCGTTGTAAGTAGGCAGTTGTCCTTCCTGGCCGCTTGTAGCGTCTTCTGCCAGCACCGGTTCTTTCAGTAAGGCGGTATAGGTGGTGGGCGATGTCATTTCCAACACTCTTGTTTTGGGCGTAGGAAAAATCACCTGGTAGGTTTCGATGTGCGCATCCCAGCCATAGCTTTTGAAACGGGCAAGAATGGTATCTGCCACCGCTTTGCCGCCCGGCGAACCAAGATGGTGCGGCTTCGACGACAACAACTTTATTGTACTGCCGATATGCGCGGCATCGAGGTGCTGGTCAAACTGCTGTTCGATTGACACTTGTTTCTTTGCGGCGGCGTCGCTAAAGCCGCTGATGGAGGACTGTGCCATTTGTTTGGAGGTAAATAAAAACAGGAAGGCAATGGTGAATACAGCTGATTTCATAAGTTAGGTTTGCTTGCGCTTAAAAGTATGGATTTAATGGCAGAAAGCAGGACTGCAAAATCACTTAGGTCGGCAAATAAAGAGGGTGGTAAGGTAAACGAAAATGCAAGTATGAAAAGTAACAAGATGAACTGTGGTAAAGATTGAATTTTGGATTTAAGTGTATGCACTTTAGCGCTTTCAATTGCTTAAACAATCAAATTTTAGTGTTATAAACTGGGATAAACTCCCATGTTATCGCTTGTGTGGTTGTGTAAAATGGTTCCTGATTCGGTATCATACATCAGCATACCTTCTTCTGTTGTGTTGAGTGAGGCTACCAATTCTCCATTCGTATCCCAAACTGCCGATTTTCCCCCGCAATCAAAATTATCACTACGTCCAACGCAGTTTGACATGAAAACAGGCATGGAATAAGTAGCAGCAATTTTTGATAATGTTTCGCATGCTTTCTCTACGCCCGAAACCGATTTTGCCACACTTGCGAGGTACATCCGCGCGCCCTTTTTGGCTGCGTTTTCTGCGTGTTCGGGTATCGAAATTTCGTAACAGATAGCAAGCGCCATCTGATTGGGAAGCCTGCCTTCAAACGGTTTTCCTTTTATAAAAAAAGGCTCTTCATCTGCATGAATATGGTGCTTGTGATAAAACCCTCTTTCGGTATGAGGCTGAAACAGGAGCAAACTGATACAGATGCCATTATGCTGCTTAACGGGTGCGCCTATGAATATGCAGATGTTGTGCTGGTCACTCAATATTTGAAAGTCATTAAAACGCTGGTCGTCTGGTTCGATAGCCAATTCTTTTGCCAGTGCTGGTTCGTAGCCCGTAACAGAAAGTTCCGGGAACAGAATTACCTCTGCGCGGGCAGCAATGGCGAGTTCTATCCATTTTTTGTGAAGAAAAATATTCTTGTCTAATATCACCCTTTTCAGATTGCATCTGCACGATACTGATTTTCATGATATGTTTTTATAGGGTTTTAAATTGCAGTACGGCAATGGAAAATCGTAACGGTTGGGAGCATTGCTGATACAACTTGCCCACACAAAATTGCATAGTACAATGATGTATGGGCAAGTAATCAGTAGTTGAAAATAACGTTATGGTTTCATAATTTGTTTTTCGAGGTACAAGTACTGCTGGCGGAATGGTTCCGGTGCAGCTTTGGTGTCGGTATCAATATACATAACGGTTGCGGCGGTATTTTTCTGTACAGCTTCCCAATGAGGAACACCCAATCCATTCGGATTGCCGGTATTGATAAAATTGACAAAAAACGCCTGCAGAATCTGAGATACTTTCTGGTCTTCGGGTTGCCAGTCATACACACGGTTGGTTGCGAGGTTGCCCAAGCGCATATTCAATTTCGGCAGAGTGTGAAGCGCCTGTTGCTGCCGGTGCTGCAGCTATGGCTTTTGAACCGCTTGTATCCCTGATGATGCCGCCAGCCAGTCCCGCTACCGCATTGCCCATTTCTGCACGCATTTGCGGACGCGGACGACCATACAGGTAGCGGAATACTGGCTTACTGCCTGTATTGCTTTGCACATCGCTCCAGCGCCAGGTACTAAACCCGATAAACATATCGCCTGCCAGTTTGGTGGCTACAGCTTGTACATCCGCGTCAGTGCCGGCTTTGTAGCTTTCCAGCACGCCGGCAGCTTTATCGCCCAACATTTTCTGTACGCCTTTGGTATAATTTTCAACTGTTGGTGCATCGTTACCTATAATTGCATGATAATTCGATTCTTCCGAATTCCATCCTACGAGAAGGGGCACATTTGCCTGCTCACCGGCTTCGTAAATAGCAGCCGGAGATTTTGGGAAAAAATATCCATCCACTACTACCGGGAAACCTGCCAAAACCTTGTTTGGAAGTAGCCTGCAGCAGGTCTTGGGCCGGCATGGCACGCAAAGCTTCCAGTGATTTCGCATTTACGCTTCCGGCAAACTGAACACCCAGTTTTTCACCTTCCGCCAGAGTAACGGTAGGATTTAATCCCAGCAAAGAGCCGCTTTCGCCAATTGCGCCATTGATAAGTTTTCTAGATAATGGCGAAGCCATTTGCGCACTCACCGAAAAGGAGCCGGCACTTTCCCCGGCAATGGTTACCCGCGAAGGATCTCCGCCAAAAGCGGCAATATTTTTACGCACCCATTGCAGGGCCGCGCTCTGATCGAGCAATCCATAATTTCCCGATGCGTGAAAAGGAGATTCTTTGGTAAGTTCAGGATGCGAGTAAAAGCCAAATACACTGAGCCGGTAGTTGACTGTTACAGAAACAATGCCCCGGCGTGCCATGCTTTCGCCATCGTAGCGCGGCTCCGAGCCATCGCCGGCCATAAAACCGCCGCCGTAAAAATATACCAGAACAGGCAGCGCCTCTTTTCCTGTTTTTGAAGGCGTCCACACATTCAGGTACAGGCAGTCTTCACTCACGCCATCCGACCGGAAATTCATATCGCCAAATAATGGAACTGCATGGCGCGTGGTCCAAAATGATCTGCTTTGCGAATGCCTGTCCAGTTTTGAACCGGCTGCGGTTCGCGCCAGCGGAATTTGCCCACCGGCGGCGCGGCAAAAGGCACACCTTTAAACGTGCGGATGCCCGATTCATTGATGCCCTGCAAAGTGCCATTTTCCACCTTTAACCTGCGGCGGTATGGAATCGCTGTTCAATTGTCCAAAAACTGATGCACTGATAAAAAGTGCAGGTAACAATAAGAGAGAAAGTGTTTTCATGCAAACAATAGTTGAATAAAGAATCTAAGTTGTAGTAGTACCGAAGATAAGCAGACAATGAGATTGGTGTGAAATGAAAAATTGAAAGTTCATGAAGATCTTGTCAAAATGTTATGGAATGATCACCATCACGCAGCATTCATCGGTATTCTGTGCAAGGTGCGGCATGATGAGACCGGCTGTTGTTGCGTGCAGATATACACAACTTGAGAAGCTGGTACAGGAAAAAGATTATCCGAAAACAAAACAACCGGTCAGCAATAGCAATGGGCTCTGCTGTATACCGGTTGTTTGCTAACTATGTTGTGTCTGCGTAAATAGGATTAAGTCTTACTTCGTCGGAATGCGGTTATACAGTGTACACCATTCCACCAGCTTTTGTACTGCCTTATCATCCATATGATCTTTGTTCATGCGCCAGCTCCAGTTGTCCTGCCCGGAAGAAGGAACGTTCATGCGCGCTTCTTCACCCAGTTCCAACACATCCTGCATCGGCAATATGGCAAGTTTGGAAACAGAAGCATATGTCATCCTGCTTAGTATACTGCATACATTTTTTTCCGTCATTTTTTGACCTGTATACAGATTGAGGTTTTTCTTTTCCAACTGCTGCCAGGCATTTAAACCAGCCAATCGTGGTATTGTTGTCGTGAGTGCCTGTATATACGGCTGCCATTGGTTTGTGCTGATGAGGAATGTGGACATTGGTAGGCATTTCTTCACCAAAGGCAAACTGCAGTACTTCCATGCCCGGCAGGTTAAAGTCGTCGCGAAGTTTATAAACCGGTTCATCTATATATCCCAGGTCTTCGGCTACAAACGGCATATCGCCAAGCGCTTTTTTAAGCGCGGTAAAAAATGGCTTGCCGGGACCTTTTACCCATTTGCCATTGATAGCAGTGGTTTCGCTGGCATCTACCTGCCAGTAACCCGCAAATGCCCGAAAATGATCGAGCCTCGTGAGGTTGAAGAGTTCCACATTTTTTTTCAACCGGCGAATCCACCATTCGTAGTTGTGTTGCTTCAGCACATCCCATTTAAAGATGGGCATGCCCCAAAGCTGGCCATTATCATTAAAAATATCGGGTGGCGTGCCCGCTATCAATTCCGGTTTTCCATCTTTATTAAGACTGAAAATATCGCGGTGCGACCATACATCCGAAGAATCGTAAGCTACATAGAAAGGCATATCGCCAAAGAGTTGTATATCGAGGTTGTTGCAGTAATCTTTCAGCGAGTGCCACTGCCGTGAAAATATCCACTGCTGCCATTTTATTTTATCAATCTCTTCCTTATGCTCTCCGGAAAATTGTTTTAACGCTTTGGTGTTGTGCATTTTGAATGGCTTTTCCCAATCGCTCCATTGCTTGTTTTCGTGGTGAGATTTTAATACGCTATACAGTGCAAAATCATCCAGCCAAAAGGCTTCTTTTTTGCAAAAAGCGGCAAATTCTTTTCCCAAAGCTGAGGGGTTTGCGGAAAAATTCTGGAAAGCTTTTTCCAGCATCCGGTATTTGTTTTCCGATGCTTTATCAAAGTCAACGTGATCGCTTTCTGGAAGCTCGTATGCCGGCAAATCTTTGCGTGACAGCAAGCCATCCTCTACCAATACATCCGGGCTGATGAGCAAAGGATTGCCTGCCATGCTCGATGTAGAACTGTAGGGCGAATGTCCCTGCCCGGCGGTCGTTGGGCTTAGTGGCAGCAATTGCCAGAAGTGTTGATGACTGCGTTGCAGAAAATCGGCAAACTCTTTTGCCTGCGGTCCCATATCGCCAATGCCATATGCTGATGGCAGTGACGTAATATGTAATAATATTCCTGCGCTTCGTTGAAGATTCGTAAAAGAAAAAGTTTCTTTTTTTTCTGTTTTTGTCTTGCCGGCTTTTATTTTTTTCATAGTATCTATAGCGTCTTCTGATTGTAGAGGTTCACTCTAAACAATTTCTGCACCACGTGTGGTAACGGTACTGAAAATTGTGGAATGATGACTGAAAATAATGAAGAATGGATGTTCCATCCCGCTTTTCATTCCTCGCTTTTGACTGTATACTTCAGCTAAAACGGGTTGTTGTTATCATTGTCACCATACCGAAATACGATTCTATTGCGTGTGCGAATTGACTTATTTCAGCAGTGGTAAGCCTACGCATTTGATTTGTAAATTTCCGGCAACTTGGCACAGAATTTTTATAACAAACAATAACTTCTTCGATAGCATGCATGGAACATATGGCCACTATGTATTGCCCCGATGGAAGCGATAAAAATCAATGTCAATACCAACTTGTTTGCTATGTTCAATGAAGAGTCGATTAACCAAATAAGAGAAGCTCTCACAGCGAAGTGCCAGACTGTTGCTGTTGCCGAAAGTGTAACGGGTGGATTTTTACAGGCTGCATTTTCTACCGGCGAAAAAGCATCAGACTTTTTCCAGGGGGGCATTACTGCTTACAATGTAGGTCAGAAATGCAGGCATCTCGATGTAGACCCCGTGCATGCCATCTCATGCGATTGCGTATCGGAGAAAATGGCAAAAGACATGGCAAACAGTGCTGCGCGGCGCTTTACCAGCGATTGGGGCATAGGCATCACCGGCTATGCCACCAAAGTACCTGAATCGCGCGACAAGATGTATGCGTTCTGTGCGGTTAGTTTCCGGGGAAATGCTATTTGGGTAAAAAAACTTGTTGCCGATGCAAATGGCGAACAGGGACTTGCAGTACAACTGTATTATGTGAATAGTGTGCTGAAAGAATTTGCCAGGTTGGCACAGGAAAACAAAGTGACTGAACCACAAATGGCAATGTAAATATAGTTACCGGTAACCTTTTGCCTGCAGGTGAAACAGCTCGGCATACCTGCCGTTTTTTGCCAGCAGTTCTTCGTGGCTGCCTATTTCCAGCAACTGTCCTTTTTCCAGCACCAGTATGCGGTCTGCCATGCGCACGGTAGAAAACCGGTGCGAAATAAGAACTGCCGATTTGCCTTTTGTTAAGTGGGCAAAGCGCTGAAACACTTCATATTCAGCGCGGGCATCGAGGGCGGCTGTAGGCTCATCAAGTATCAGCAGTTGCGCGTCTTTCATATAGGCGCGCGCCAGCGCAATTTTTTGCCACTCGCCGCCAGATAGTTCAACGCCCTGGTTAAAACGTCGTCCCAAAGCCTGTTCATATTGTTCAGGCAAGTTTTGAATGACAGGATGAGCAAGACTTTGCTCTGCAGAAGCAATAATGAGCGGGCGATCATTCTGCTGCTCTATGTGCCCTACGGCGATGTTTTGCGCCACACTCATCTGGTAGCGGATAAAATCCTGGAAAATAACGCCCACATTCATTCTCAGCTCGTTCAGGTCGTATTCCCGCAGGTCTATGCCATCTAGCAAAATTCGTCCTTCATTGGGATCATATAAACGTGCAAGCAGTTTCACAAGCGTTGTTTTGCCAGCTCCGTTTTCGCCCACCAGCGCCAGCTTTTCGTTGGGATGAAGCGTAAATGACAAATGCCTGTTTGCCCAGCGGTTGCTGTTTTCATATTTAAAACCCACATTCTCAAACACAAATCCCTGCCTGATGGGCTTTGGCACCGGAACAGGCTTTTCGGGTTGGGTAATATTGGGTTGGATGGTAAAAAAATCAAAGAAATCGGTTAGGTAAACAGCGCCCTGCGATACACTGGTGAAGCGGATTAATATACCTTCGAGCAGGCTGCGCAACTGCCGGAAAGAACCTGCCAGAAATGTGAGATCGCCAATGGAAATAGCGCCGTCAATTGCCCGCAGGATAATGAATATATAAGCGCCGTAATACCCTGCGCTTCCCATCATGGCAAACACGGTTCCCCATGCCGAACGTTTTACTGCCAGCCGTTTATTATCGATATAAAATTTATTGGCTAATGCCTGGAAACGATCAACCAGGAAATGTGATAAATCGAACAGTTTTACTTCCTTGGCTGTTTCGTCGCTGGCTCCCAGGAAACGCATATAGTCGAGCTCGCGGCGTTGCGGCGTTTGCCGTCTCGACAGCGCATAAGAACGGTCGTTGAAATAAGATTCTCCCAAAAAAGCGGGAATAATAGCCGCAAGCAATAGCAATATGAGCCAGGCGTTGAAAGCCAGTAGCCCTGCCGCCAAAAAGCCCATGGTAATTAAATCCTGCACCTGGCTGAGCACCTGCGACAGCAAGATGGTGCGACCCGTGGTTTGTTGTCTTGCCCGTTCCAGCTTATCGTAAAAAGTAGAATTTTCAAATTGATCGAGATCAAGCGTAGCTGCATGCTGCATGATCTTCACGGATGTATGGTTGGAAAATAAATCGCCGAGCAGGCTGTCCATCAGCGTGATGGCGCGGCTTAACGCATCTGTTAAGATAGCCAGTACAAACTCGGCAGCTACCAGCTTCCACAGGTAAGAATGCGATACATGCCCTGCAAGCCGCTGATTCGGATTACTTCATCAATAATGAGTTTGCCTACATAGAGCATGGCAACCGGAGTAGCAGAACGAACAATGCGTAACACACAGTTCACAACAGTCATCCAATGGCTCGTTTGCCACACAAGTTTGAAAAAACGGGGCAAATTGCGCAGTGAAGACAGTTTATCGGAAAAGCTTAATTGTTCACTGACCGCCCGCTGCGCCTGTTTATCCCGAAACTGTTGATTCTCCAGAGCCATTGAGTGAATGTAGGGAAAAGTAGAAAAAGAGGTGATGGTCAGGCGGGTGTTTAACGCCTTGTTTTATATTCTGGCATACAGCCATTGTGCAAAGCCGGGAATGCTATCAAACATTTCGTCGGGTTGCAGTTTTGCGAGGCTGTCTGCATCTGCCGAATCTGCCCAGGTGACGCTGGCATACGGCGATACCTGCTTTGCGGCTGTCTTCAATGTCGGACGTAGCGTCGCCAACATACACCGCTTCTTCTTTGCTGATGTCGGGCAACGATTGCAGGATGGCGCGGATAGCTTCACCTTTGCGAGAGCCTTCCGGCGAGCCGGTTTCAATCTGGTCAAAATAATGACTCATGCCAAAACGCTCCAGCGAAAAATGGGTTGTCTGTTTTCCTTTGCCCGTAACCAGCGCGATGAAAATTCCTTTTTCTTTCAGCGTGTCCAATACTTCTGTAATACCATCAAAAGGAGAGGCGCACATGGGATGCAGGGCTTTGTAGTGCTTCATAAAAATCAGCTGTTGCCTCTTCATAATGTTGCGGTGCCAATTTACGAATGGAACCTTCTTCGTCGGGTCCGAAAGTCGACATGATTTCTTCGTCGGACAGCGGTCGTTGTACTATTGGCTCTACTGCCTTTCTGAACGCTTCAATGCAAAGAGGAATGGTATTAGCCAATGTACCGTCGAAATCAAATATTACCGCTTTTATAAGATTCATATGTCGATGAGTGAGCCGCAAACTTAAGCTGAAATATAAAATAATATCCTGCAGTTTGCCCTTAATCCATAGAAACCGCCATGCCTTTATAGCCGTTGGCAAAAAACGTCGCATCTTCTTTGCATCTTTTGAAAGTTGTACATTTAAGTTACTATGCAAAAAAATATGAAAGTCATCATTACTGGTTCTACCGGCATGGTAGGCGAAGGTGTGTTGCTTGTAAGTCTTCAGCATCCGGATGTGAGTGACGTGTTGGTGATCAACAGGAAGCCCTGCGGTATCGTGCATCAGAAACTAAAGGAAATTATTCATACCGACTTTTATGACCTTTCGCCAATTGAAGCCAACTTAGCGGGTACAATGCCTGCTTTTTTTGTCTTGGTATTTCATCTGTTGGTGTAAAGGAAGATGACTATTACAACATAACGTATACGCTGACCATGCATGTTGCACGTACATTGAGCCGCCTGAATAAGGACATGACTTTCTGCTATATTTCTGGAGCCGGAACCGGCGGAAAATGGATGGCAGCAATGGGCAAAAGTAAAAGCCAAAACAGAAAGTGACATTGCGGAACTTCCGTTTGCAGGTGCCTTTGGTTTGCGTCCCGGTTTCATCAAGCCGGTGCTTCATCAGCAGCAGGTACATCCTTTTTACAAATACATCAAATGGTTGTATCCTGTCGGGCGAAAATTCTATGCCAACGGCTTTTGCACCATGCAGGAGCTGGCTCTTTGCATGATCCGCATTTCACAAATGGGATATCCGAAACGAATACTCGAAGGGAAAGATATCATTCAGGTGGCGGGGCAAAAAAGGTAATTTCATTACATCATGAAGTGGAAGCCGGAAAGTGATGGGATGGTTAAGAATAAGCTGTTGAATGGAGAAATACGTTTAAGAAAATAATTGTTTTGCCACGTATGTAGTTACTTTTATTACCTCCTTTTCTCAACTTTGTTTGGCATACATTCCTTCCAGAAAAAGATAAAAGAACATTAGTTTAGGTTTGTTAAATAATAGCAGGCTAAAACACTTTGAAATACTTTTGCCAACTTAAAAACGCGAAACCATGATAGCAACAAAAGGATATGCAGCGCAAAGCGCAACCACGGACTTAGCTCCCTGGAATTTTGAACGCAGAGAGCCGGGTCCACACGATGTACAATTCGACATCCAGTATTGCGGTGTTTGTCACAGCGATCTTCACCAGATAAAAGACGAATGGGGCGGTTCTATTTTTCCAATGGTTCCCGGTCACGAAATTGTTGGAAAAGTAACCAAGGTAGGAGCTCATGTAAAGAAATTTAAAGAAGGTGATCTTGTAGGTGTGGGTTGCCTTGTAGATAGCTGCCGGGTGTGCGACAACTGCCAGGAAGGCCTGGAACAGTATTGCACCAACGGGCATTCTCAAACCTATAATGGTCTGGAACAGGACAAGAAAACGCCTACTTACGGCGGATATTCCAACAATATTGTGGTGCATGAAGATTTTGTGCTCAGCATCAGCGATAAGCTGCACCTTCCTGCTGTAGCGCCATTGCTGTGTGCCGGTATTACCACCTATTCTCCGCTGCGCTACTGGAAAGTAGGCAAAGGTCACAAACTGGCAGTTGTCGGTCTAGGCGGTTTGGGACATATGGCTGTGAAATTTGGTGCTGCGTTTGGTGCCGAAGTAACTGTGTTGAGCACATCGCCTTCTAAAGAAGAAGATGCAAGAAAATTGGGGGCTCACAAATTTGTGGTAACCAAAGATCCTGAACAAATGAAGGCTATTACCGGCTATTTCGATTTTATTCTGGATACCGTTTCTGCCGATCACGATTACAATCTATACCTGAGTTTGTTGAAAACAAGTGGTTCCATGATTTGTGTTGGTGCACCTCCGCATCCTGTGCCGGTAGCGGCTTTCAGCCTTATTCCGGGACGTAAGTCACTGGCTGGTTCTATGATTGGTGGTTTGCCCGAAACTCAGGAAATGCTCGACTATTGCGCAGAACACGACATTGTATCAGACATTGAAATGATTGATATGAAAGACATTCAGAATGCATATACAAGAATGCTGAAAGGTGATGTGAAGTATCGCTTTGTAATCGATATTGCAACGTTGTAATTCCTGTCTTTCTTCTGTAACAAAGAAAAAAAAGACCACTCCCGGAGTGGTCTTTTTTGTTGACAGAGCCTGTATCTTGTAAGCCAGCACCTGCATCTGCCACGCGAATCAATACTACAGTTTTGTGGTTTTCCTATCGCAACTTATTCCGATTGCTTTACTACCTTCACACAAGGAAGACAATACGGAATGAACAATACCACACTATCGCATATAGATGCCGACAATAACGCTGCCATGGTTGATGTCAGCAACAAGCAAATTACCAAACGCACAGCCACCGCGCAATGTATTGTAGTATTGGGAGAAGCCATTATGCAACATCTCAGTGGAACAGATATTCAAACCAAAAAAGGTCCCGTGTTTCAAACAGCTATCATAGCAGGAACCATGGCAGCGAAAAAAACATCTGACCTTATCCCGCTGTGCCACCCGCTGGCACTTGAAAATTGCAAAATCCATATTTCGGTGAATGAGGCGCAGGAAGTAGTAATTCGGTGTACGGCTGTTATTACTTCAAAAACCGGCGTAGAAATGGAAGCATTGACCGGTGCTTCTGTGGCTGCACTCACCATTTATGATATGTGCAAAGCCATGAGCCATGCCATTGTGATAAAAGAAACGAAACTCATCTCGAAAACCGGAGGTAAAAGTGACTTTAGCAGTGAATAATGAACATCAGAAACATGCCAAACTCGCACGTGCGCATACCAACGAGTTTGCCCGCTGCGAACTGGCAATCCTGGGTACAGATTGCAGTACCATCCGGCAACTTGCCTACACGCTGATACACAAACTGGCAAACCATAAAACCGGCTATGCCGATGCTGACCATAAGACCGAAAACGCTCATGGGCACAGCGTTTCAGCTATTGGCAACGGTGCGTTTGCCGAATATACCAACAAGGTTTCCTTTACAAGAGTTGATATGAAAAAAGAAGCCACAGCTTTTGAAAAAAGAATGTGGCTGAACGACTGTGAGCTGGTGTTGCTAAACGGGAATCATTTCCCTTCTGCAAAACAGGTATTGGTAATTGATGCTGCAAAACCGATGGTTCAGAAACTAGACCGCCTGGCTGATGTGCAACTGATTTTATTGAAAGATGCAGACGTGCACATTCCTGAAGCGATTCAGCAACACCTGCCACGCTTTTCTTCTATCCCGCAATTGTCAATTCGCGATACAGACAGCATCGCTATGTTTATTGAACAATATATTGAGCACCAACTGCCCGAAGTGTATGGATTGGTGTTGGCTGGCGGCAAAAGCACAAGAATGGGTACAGATAAAAGTTCCCTGCAATATCACGGCGTGTCGCAGCGAAATTATGTGTCTCGTTTACTGTCATCTTATTGCGAAAAAGTGTTTCTTTCTGCCAATCATGAGCAGGCAAAAGATTCCGCTTTCGATTTGCCATGTATTGAAGACAGTTTTTTAGGATTAGGACCTGTAGGCGGCATTTTATCCGCTTTTCAGCGGTATCCCGGCAAAGCGTGGCTTACCATTGCCTGCGACCTGCCGTTTATAAACGCTGATACGATTTCTTACCTTGTGCAACACCGCAATCCTGGTAAAATGGCAACTGCCTTTATGGATGCTGAGAACCAATTTCCCGAACCATTGATCACCATCTGGGAACCGCGTGCCTATTCACAGTTGTTGCTTTTTCTGAGCCAGGGATATAGCTGCCCGCGTAAAACACTCATCAACTCGGATGTAGAACTTTTGCAGGCTCCCGATGCATCTACCTTTAAAAATGTCAATACTACAGAAGAATATACGAAGCCTAAATACATTGAACAACAAGCATAATTCTTGATAATCTTTTTATCATTGTGAATGTTTGAATAAGTATACAACTTATATTTCCTGATTGTTGGTTGTTACTTTTTTGCTGTTCACTCTCAATTCCAAAAACACATCATTCCTCATCGTACAACTGAGTCCTGTATTATGAATGAAAAAGAAACTGTCAGTCCAAACGAATCAAGGCGAAGCTTCCTGAAAAAATCAGGAGCTATTACCGCCATTGTCCTCACGCCGGCGGCGGCTATCAAAGCTGCCAACAACGGCTGGGACGAAAAAATATCGGAAGCTATCGAACATGTTCCGCTGACCCTGGAAATCAATGGCAGTGCACATGCTATGGATATAGACCCACGCACTTCGCTGCTCGATCTCTTGCGCGAAAACCTGCACATGACCGGCACCAAAAAAGGCTGCGATTATGGTCAGTGTGGTGCCTGCACTGTGCATGTGAACGGTGAGCGTGTGCTGTCGTGCCTTACGCTGGCTGCCACCACCGATGGCGCAAAAGTCACCACTATTGAAGGGCTTTCTGCCGGCGATGAACTGCACCCTATGCAGGCTGCCTTCATCAGGCATGATGGCTTTCAGTGTGGCTATTGCACGCCGGGACAAATCATGAGTGCGGTGGCGTGCATCCGCGAAGGACATGCAGGCAGCCGCGATGAAATCCGTGAGTTTATGAGTGGCAATATCTGCCGTTGCGGCGCCTATCCCAACATTGTAGATGCCATTGAAGAAGTAAAGCAAAGTGGAGTGAAAGTGTAATCTGCTGCAGCCGGCTACACCTGCTGTTAACCTGGTTAATCATACTATAAAACAAGACAGATGAAACTGTTTCAATATGTTCGTGCTGCGGAGCCCAAAGCCGCCCTAACGGCTGTGGCTTCCGATCCTGCGGCAAAATTTCTTGCCGGTGGCACCAACCTCATCGACCTGATGAAGCATTACGTGATGACGCCGGAAAAACTGGTCGACATCAAGAGGCTTACATTAAAAGAAATAAAGAAAGAAGGCAATGTTACCCAAATTGGTGCTCTTACGAGCAATACAGCAGTAGCAGAAGACAAAGGAATTTTGCAAAATTTTCCGCTGTTGTCAATGGCGTTGCATGCAGGTGCATCTGCGCAGATACGGAATATGGCAACTGTTGGAGGCAATCTTTTGCAACGCACACGCTGTTCTTATTTCTACGATACTTCCATGCCCTGCAATAAACGCGAACCCGGCACGGGTTGCAGTGCGCTGCAAGGTGTGAATCGGATGCATGCCATCTTTGGCACAAGCGAAAAATGTATAGCCGTTAATCCAAGCGATATGAATGTAGCGCTCGCGGCATTGGATGCAACTGTGCATGTGAGCAGTGCCAAAGGTGCGCGCGCGATACCCATTCTCGACTTTCACCGCCTGCCCGGCGATACACCTGAAAAAGACACCAATCTGGAAAAAAACGAACTGATTACCTCTGTTTCTATACCGCAGTCAGCATTTTCTAAAAATGCTTATTACCTGAAGGTGCGCGACAGGAATTCCTATGCATTTGCACTTGTATCTGTAGCGGCAGCGCTGGATATGGACGGAAAAACAATCAAAAATGCCCGCCTGGCAATGGGTGGCGTAGCGCACAAGCCCTGGCGCCTGCTCGATGCTGAAAAAGCGCTGGTAGGAAAGACGGCATCGGAAGAAACCTTCCGGCAGGCAGCACAGGTGGCGATGCAGGGCGCTAAAGCCTTTGAGTACAACGCATTCAAACTGAAGATGGCTCCCAATTCTATCCTTCATGCACTGAATGTAGCATCGGGATTGTCGAAAGCATAAAATGAACGGTGATATGAGATAAGTGTAAAAGATACTGGTGTCAACAACCTGATTGCGTAATTGTTGTTCTTTATACTTTCTCGGATATAATGCACTATCGAAAATGCAGGTCGCAGATCGTTGCAGTAATTCATTTTTCATTTTTAATTTGTACAAAATGAGTACATCTGGTAATAATGTCATTGGTGAACCAATGAACCGAGTGGATGGGAAATTAAAAGTAACCGGCGCCGCCACATATTCGGCTGAATATAAATTTGCAGAAACTGTATACGCGTTGCTGGTAGGAAGTACCATTGCAAAAGGCAGTATATCCTCTATCGATACGAAAGCAGCAGCCAATGCTCCCGGCGTTTTAGCTGTAATCTCACATCTCAATGCTATCAAAGTTCCGGGCTATAAAGACCAGGGCGGCGAGCCGGGACAGCCAAAACCAGCGGGACGTCCGCTTCGTGTATTTTACGATGAAAAAGTGTACTTCAACGGGCAGCCGGTGGCAATGGTGGTAGCCAATACATTGCAGCGCGCGCATTATGCCGCTTCGCTTGTGAAAGTGGCTTACAAAAAAGAAAATTCCGAAACGGATTTCAATAAACAAAAATCAGAAGGCATAGTGCCCGAACAGGCAAAGCGAAATCCCAAATCTGCCGTAGCCGACTACGACCGCGGCACAGTAGACGCCTATGCTTCGGCACCGGTAAAGATAGAAGGTGAATATATTCAGCCATCCGACTTTCACAGCCCGATGGAACTGCAGAGCATAACCGCCATCTGGGAAACTGATGACAAGCTTACCTTATACGATAAAGTACAGGGAACGCAGGTAACGCAGCAAAACTTTGCACGTGAGTGGAATTTGCCACCTGAAAATATCAAAGTGATTTCCACCTTTGTGGGTGGCGCCTTTGGCAATGGGCTGCGCAACTGGCCTCACGAAACGGCTGCTATCATTGCTGCGAAAATGGTGAAACGTCCTGTGAAACTGATGCTCACCCGCGAGCAGATGTTTGGTATGGTCGGCTATCGTCCGCATACCTGGCAAAAAATCAATATCGGCGCTACAACCGATGGAAAACTGGTAGGCATTACGCACAGCGCCGTGGGGCAAACTTCTTCTTACGAACAGTTTACAGAAGGCACGTTGCAGCAGACACGAACGTTGTACGACTCTCCCAATGTAAGCACGCGCTACCGTTTGCTGCCGCTGGACGTGAGCACACCAACTCCTATGCGCGGACCCGGTGAAGCAACCGGCGCGTGGGCGCTGGAGTGCGGAATGGACGAACTGGCACATGCCCTCAATCTTGATCCCATTGAGCTGAGGATGCGCAACCATCCGGAAGAAAAAGACCCTGATAATGGTAAACCCTGGAGCACCAACTATGTGAGGGATTGTTATAAAATGGGTGCAGAAGCCATTGGCTGGAACAAGCGGCAGATGAAACCGGGCACATTGCGCGATGGCGAATGGCTGATTGGATATGGTATGGCTGCCGGCATTTTTGGTGCCAACCGTCAATCTGCCAAGGTGCGTGGAAAACTGTATGCCGATGGATCGCTGCTGATGCAGTGCGCCGTTACAGATATTGGTCCCGGCACAGGCACTGCCATGACACAGATCGCGATGGAAAATATGAACCTGCCACAGGAGAAAGTCACTTTTCAATGGGGCAATTCAGACTTTCCGGAAATGGGCAACCAGGGCGGATCGTCTACTGTGAACAGTGTAGGCTCGGCTATCCTCGCTGCCTGCCACTCTATCAAACAAAAACTGCTGGAAATGGCTGGTAAAAAGAAAACAGAATTTGCCAATGCCAAACTGGAAGAGGTAGTGTTTGAAGATGGAAAACTGTATACAAAAGACAAATCGGTTAGCACTTCCTACGAAGACATTCTGAAAGATGAAGGCATACGGGATATAGATGTGATAGAAGGGTCGAAGCCTGGCGAAGAACGCCAGAAATATGCTATGTATTCCTTTGCTGCGCACTTCGCAGAAGTAAGGGTACATGCGCTTACGGGGCAGATAAAAGTGACGAAAATGGCATCCTGCACCGATGCAGGAACCATTATCAATAAAAAGACAGCCGGTAACCAGATGATTGGTGGCGTAACCGGTGGAATCGGGATGGCGCTCGAAGAAGATCCGGCTATGGACCATCGTTATGGCAGATATATGGCAAAGGATTTTGCCAACTATCATGTGCCTGTACATGCAGATGTGCCAAAGGTAGAAGTGTTGTTTGTAGACAAACCTGACCTGCTTGTTGATCCTGTAGGTTCAAAAGGGTTGGGTGAAATTGCCATTATTGCGGTAGCCCCGGCAATTGGGAATGCGATTTTCAACGCCACCGGAAAGCGTATCCGTGAACTGCCCATTACGCCTGACAAGCTGATTTGATGACTTGGCGAATGATATGGCAAGCAGTGCGTATGATGTAGTATGTGTTGGGAGAAATAGGTCCGGCAATGTAGCTTGCCTGGTATGGAAAATTGCATTTTGGCAATATGCGGCGCTGCATATTCCTGGTAAAATGGCCCTTCAGAAAATTGCTTTATATATAAAATACTACTGTCTGCTAAGATCTTATGGGTTCTTTACAAAATGAATCAAAGAAAAAGGGGCAACTTTGGTGTTTACAGAAACAATGAAGATTACTCTTTTTGGCATTACGAAAGAATTGGTGGGCAACAATAAATTGTCTGTTGATGCTTCTGTGCCCATTGCGACGGTGGGTGAACTTAAGTGCTGGCTTTCCGGGCAATACCCGGCATTAAAACACCTGAAATCCATTGCCATTGCGGTAGACAGCGAGTATGCCGACGATGCCCAGCGCATTTATCCTCACAGCGATATTGCTTTGATTCCACCGGTAAGCGGAGGCTAATTTATGACATTGATAAAACTGGTTGAAACCATTGATTTAAACGAAGCTTACCAATTTTTGCAATCGCCTGTCTCAGGTGCTGTCAACCTGTTTGTGGGCACTGTGCGCAACCATTCTGCCGGAAAAACGGTTACAAAACTGGTGTTTGAAGCCTATGAAGTCATGGCAGTGAAAGAATTACAGAAAGTGGCAAATAGCGCTGCGCAAAAATGGCCGCTCGATAAAATAATTATCGTACATGCCACAGGCGAAAAATTTCCCGGTGAAGCGGTAGTGATAACCGGCGTATCTTCGGCACACCGGAAAGCTTCTTTCGAAGCCTGCGGATTTTTAATAGATGAATTGAAAAAAACGGTTCCCATCTGGAAACATGAGTTTTATGAAGATGGAAGTAAATGGGTGAACGCGCATCCCTGAACAGGATGACAACCCAACGACAACAAACATGAATAACGTGCTGACGGATAAATACGGACGACAATTGGATTACCTCAGGCTATCGGTTACAGACCGGTGCAACCTGCGGTGCTATTATTGTATGCCCGAACACGGAATGCAGTTTGCTCAGCGTAAAAGCCTGCTCAGTTTCGATGAAATGTATTTGCTCACATCAGTATTTACGGGTTTAGGTGTTTCCAAAATACGCATTACCGGCGGTGAACCTTTTGTGCGTGAAGGTCTTATGCCTTTTCTAACCAACATCAGCGCGCTCCACGGACTCCAGGAAATAAACATTACCACAAACGCTACACTCACCGCGAAGCATATTGCAGCGTTGAAAGCGATCGGTGTCAAAAAATTAAACATTAGTCTCGACTCGCTCGACAAACAACGATTTTTTGAAATCACGCGCCGCGATGTTTTTGATGAAGTGTACAGCACCGTGCTGCGCCTGCTCGATGAAGGCTTTGAAATAAAATTGAACTGCGTATTGTCTGCATCTAAAAATATTGAGGATATTATTCCTTTCATTGAGCTGACAAGACACAAATCATTATCCGTAAGATTTCTCGAAGAAATGCCGTTTAATGGCAGCGAAACCTTTGATGATATCAACTGGACATACAAAGATATTTACAGGCACATTAGCCAGCATTACGATGATATAATTACGCTGGACAATGCACCCAACTCTACTTCGCTCAACTATGCTGTACCGGGCTACATGGGCAGTTTTGGTATTATTCCCTCTTTCAGCCGCACCTTTTGCGGCACCTGCAACCGCATACGCCTGTCGGCTACGGGCGAACTAAGGACCTGCCTGTATGGTGCTCCCGCTGCCAATCTGCGAGATGAGCTGAGGAATGGCGCTACGGAAAATGATTTGCGCACAATCATTATTCAGGCTGTGCAGGGAAGATACCGCGACGGATTTGCCGCAGAAGAAATGAACCGCAAAACCGTTCACGATTCCATGTCGGTGTTAGGAGGATAATTATATCCCGGCAGGCACGTTCCTGCTGCACCTGCCTATGACTTGCCAGGCACATATATTTCCCACAACTTTATTCATTTCGCTATACAATAATCATTTCATCCATGTACGAAGTTCATGATGCACAAATGTTTGTCAATTCCTATGCAAGAGATTTTGGTTCAGAAACCATCCCCCTGATAAAGTCTGTCAACAGGTCACTTACAAATCGCGTATTGGCCGACTGGGATTTTCCCCCCTTTGATCGTGTGACAATGGATGGCATTGCAATCAGCAGCAAAGCATTTGCCGGCGGGAAAAAAGAATTCAGAATTGAAAAAATAAGTGCTGCGGGTTCAGTACTGCAATCACTTCAACAGACAGATGCCTGTGTGGAAGTAATGACGGGCAGTGTGCTGCCAGGAAATACAGATGTAGTTATTCCTTATGAACAATGCACAATACAGGATGGCATTGCAAAGGTTTCTGTGCAGGATGTAGAGCCTTTTCAGAATGTGCACCGCAAGGGCCGCGACGAAAAAGAAGGCGCACTGCTGCTGGAAAAACACATACGCATTACGCCCGCACACGTAAGCCTGATGGCAACTGTAGGTATCACCAAAGCAGAAGTGTATAAACTGCCCAGCGTAGCGGTTTGCGCTACCGGCGACGAACTCGTACCTGTGTCACTTACGCCCCAACCTCACCAGTTGAGGCAATCAAATATCTATTATATCGCTGCCGATTTGGAACGGCAGGGCATTACGCCTGCCTTGTATCACCTGCCCGACGACAGAAGCCATATGAAAGAACAACTCAAAACCATTCTTGATACATATGATGCCATTATATTGTCGGGAGCGGTTTCGATGGGGAAATACGATTATTTGCCGCAGGTACTTGAAGAACTCGACGTACAGGTAATCTTTCATGGCGTAAATCAACGGCCGGGTAAACCTTTTTTATTTGGTGTCAGGGCAAAGCAAACCGTATTTGGTTTTCCCGGCAATCCTGTTTCTTCATTTGTTTGCTATTATGTATATTTCAGAGAATGGCTTGATAAATGTTCAAAGTTTTCAGAACAAAAAATGACGGCAAAACTTGCTTCTGATGTCACGGTAACACCTTCGCTGTCCAATCACATCCTGGTAAAACTTTTTTTTGCGGATGGCTGCGTATATGCAGAACGCATCGGGCTTTCCGGTTCCGGAGACCAGATAGCGATGATAGGAGCCGATGGCATTATTACACTTCCTGTTGGCAGAAAAGTATATCAGAAAGGAGAAGTGTTTCCCGTGATTTCCTGCCGGTAACACAACAATTCAGTTGGTAAATGAAAGAGATATTCGACATCATAAAAGCATATGACGTAGCGCTTACAAAAGGGCAGCAGTGCGCCCTGGCTACTGTGGTGCAGGTAGAAGGTTCTTCTTACCGGCGGCCCGGAGCGCGGATGCTGGTAACGGACGACGGAATGCTTACCGGCGCTATCAGCGGCGGCTGCCTGGAAGGTGATGCGCTACGCAAAGCGTTGCTGGTGATGCAGCAGCAACAAACGATGCTGGTAACCTACGATACCACGGATGAAGATGATGCAAAACTTGGCGTTCAGCTGGGTTGTAATGGCATTGTTCATATCCTGTTTGAACCTGTGAAACGGGAACCCGGAAACGCCGTTGACCTTCTGAAAAAGATAGCTGCGAAAAGGCAGGATGCCGCGATTGTTACGCTCTTTTCTTTACAACATAAAAAAAGCAGCGAAGCCGGTACCTATGCGCTGATGACGGAAGAAAGCAGGGACAGCCAACTGCCGCTTTCCTGTTTGGAGGATATGCAGCAGGCATTGCAAAATAAATGTTCATACAACAGAACGTATGGCGATATGAATGCGCTTATCCAATATGTGCCGCCTGCTATTTCGCTGGTGGTGTTTGGAGCCGGCAATGATGTAGTGCCGCTTATACAAATGGCTTCTGTGCTGGGCTGGCACCTCACTGTGGCAGACGGCCGCAGCAGCCATGCTACCTCCGCCCGTTTTCCGCTGGCGCAACAAGTATATGTCGTTAAACCGCAGGATGTGAGCACCAGGTTACAGTTTGACCGCAATACCGCAGTGATACTCATGACGCACAATTATAACTACGATCTTGCCGTGTTGCAGCACGTGATATCCTTACCCATAGCTTATATCGGCATGTTGGGACCCAAAACAAAATTGCTGCGTATGATTTCTGACATAGAACAGGGAGGTACTAACATAGATGATGAGCAACTTCTGAATGTGTACGGGCAACAGGACTGGATATTGGAACCGAAACAGCAGAAGAAATTGCACTCAGTATATTATCGGAGATAAAAATGGTAATGAGCAGCAGAAATGGCAAATCGCTGCGCTTAAAAGAATCGACTATTCATGAAAGCCATTAACAAAGGAATCATTATTCTGGCAGCGGGCGCTTCTGCGCGCATGGGAAGGGCAAAGCAGCTTCTTTTATTTCAAAACAAAACTCTGCTGCAGCATGCCATTGATGAAGCTACCCTATCGGCCGCCGGGTCAATAGCTGTTGTGCTTGGCGCGCGCAGCGAAATTATCTCAACCCAGATTCGAACGGAATCCGTCATGCTTGTATTCAATCAGCAATGGCAGGCAGGTATGGCAGGCTCCGTGCAAGCCGGGCTCAACGCTTTGCTGAAACACAGTCCGGATATTGATTCTATTATCATAATGCTATGCGATCAGCCATATGTGTCATCTCTTTTGCTCAATGATATGATACAGGCGCAGGCATCATCAGGCAAAGGCATCGTAGCTTGTATGTACCAGAATACCACCGGTGTGCCCGTATTGTTTACCCAACCTTATTTTGAACAATTGCTTGCATTAGAAGGAGAAGAGGGTGCAAAAAAAATTCTTCATGCAAACAGCAGCGATGTGGCTGCCCTTCCGTTTGCCCCGGGTGCAACTGATATTGATACCATCGCCGATTACGAGCAGTTGTTAAAAGACTCACAGTCCTGACAACCGGCGTCGGCTACAGGAAATCAACGGCTTACTTTTGCTTATTTAACATTCGATGATATGCGGAACTTGAGTTTTACGTTTTTAGCCTTACTATTTGTTTTCGCATCAGAAGCTCAGCCATTGCGCGTAGCGGTAGCCGCCAATGCGCAATTTGTAGCCGTGCAGCTCAAAGAGGCGTTTAAAAAACAAACCGGCATTAACGCGGAACTTACGGTTGGGTCTTCCGGAAAACTGACTGCACAGATAGAGCAGGGCGCTCCGTTTGATGTGTTTTTGTCGGCGGATATGAAGTATCCGCAAGAGTTGTATGCCAAAAGCCTGACTACGCAGCAACCTGCCATTTATGCCTATGGTTCGTTGGTGCTTTGGTCGCATCACAAACGCGACTTGTCGAATGGTGTGCAAGCCATTCTGCAAGCTGATGTTCATAAAATAGCGGTTGCAAATCCGAAACTCGCGCCTTATGGCGAAGCCACCTTGCAAGTACTCGATAAGCTGCATTTGTGGAAAAAAGCCGAATCGCGCATTGTGTATGGCGAAAGCATTTCGCAGGTGAGCCAATACCTGCTCAGCGGTGCTGCGGATATGGCTTTTACTTCAAAGTCGGTGGTGCTCGATTCTGCTATGAGGAATACGGGAAGCTGGGTGGCAATAGATAGCACCTTGTATCAGCCCATAGCACAAGGCATTGTGATTATGAAATCTTCTGCTAACCTCGCTGCTGCCAGGCAATTTTACAAATTCCTGCTTTCACCTGCTGCCAAAGCGATCTTCCGGAAATATGGCTATCATTGAGAGCCAAAACCGGCTAGCTTTTTAGCAACACATCTTTTTTTTAATTCAATTCGGTCTCCTTACAAAATAACTACGTTATTTTGAACCGCCGTGCAGCCAGGATTCCGATAGTGCGCTACGCCTGCGCACCGTATTTTTGGGAGTTCGTCATCCATAGCTGCAGACCATCTTGCACGGGCAGCTTTGCCGGATATACAGGAACATTGTAAAAACAACAATTCGCATGAACCAGCTAAATGCAGTGATAAAAGCAATCCATACCGAAGAACATATTTCGCTTGTGGTGGTGCAGGCTGCCGGCATTGCTTTTCATGCCCTGCTGCTCGATAACCCTGCATCTGCCGAATATTTGCAGGAAGGAAATCCCGTGGTGCTGGTGTTTAAAGAAAGTGCAGTGTCGATTGCTAAAAATGCCACCGGGCAACTCAGCATCCGCAACCGCATTCCGTGCACAGTGGCTAACCTGCAGATCGGGAATGTTTTGTCGACTGTTTTGCTCAATTGCAAAGGGCACACTTTCAGCTCGGTGGTAACAACCAACGCTATCAAGGAACTGAACCTGCAAACCGGCGACCAGGTTGAGGCATTGATTAAAACAACAGACATTTCGCTAATGCCTTCATTGATATAGCGGTATCTTTTTCATTTGCAAATACAGGATACAATGTCCGTGAACTGGCAACCTTTCTGGCTATCTTTCCAACTGGCATTTACCACCACAGTCATCCTGTTTGTTATCGGTATTCCTATCGCGGCATTTCTAGCATTTACACGCATTCGTTTTCGCTCAGCAATAGAAGCTGTCATTAGTTTGCCACTAGTATTGCCACCATCTGTACTCGGGTTTTACCTGCTGCTGGTATTTAGCCCCACGGGTGTGGTAGGTGGCTGGCTGCAAACCGTGCTGAACATCCGGCTTCTTTTTTCTTTTCCGGGTCTTGTTGTTGCTTCTGTTATATATAGTTTGCCCTTTATGGTGCAGCCTGTATTGTCTGGTTTGCAATCTTTGCCTCTCCATCTCAGGCAGGCATCCTACACCATGGGAAAATCGCGTTGGCAAACGCTGCTGCATGTGCTGTTGCCCAACATCAAGCCATCTTTATTATCGGGCATCGTACTGACATTTGCCCACACCATCGGTGAGTTTGGTTTGGTGCTGATGATTGGTGGTAATATCGACGGACAAACACGCACGGCTTCCATTGCTATCTACGATGAGGTAGAAGCGCTGAACTATACCACGGCTCATGTGTATTCAATTGTGCTGCTCTGCATCTCTTTCAGTATTCTTCTCTTTGTATATAGTATGAATAAAAAGCTGCGTGGCAGCATTGCTGGCTTATGATACAAATCAGCATCAGCAAAAGGCTCCGGTTTGCAGAGGGAAACGCGGAACTCTGTGTACGCACCAGCATTGAAGAACACACCATTACTGCCCTGTATGGTCACAGCGGATCGGGCAAAACCACGCTGCTAAAAATTCTTGCCGGTCTTGTGCAGCCCGATGAAGGTACCATACAGGTGAATGATAAAACGTGGCTGGATACGCACAAGCACTATCAACTTCCGCCGCAGCAGCGCAGCATAGGTTTTGTATTCCAGGATTATGCATTGTTTCCCAATATGACGGTGCTTGAAAATCTGCACTTTGCCGCCGGCAAAGTGAAAGATGAAGCATTCATTCGCTATTTGCTCGAAATTGTTTCCCTTCAATCCTTTGCTCAAGCCAAACCTGCACAGCTATCGGGCGGACAGCAGCAGCGGGCAGCACTTATCCGCGCACTGGCACGCAAGCCCAAGCTCCTGTTGCTCGACGAACCCCTTGCGGCGCTGGATGTAAAAATGCGTCACAGCCTTCACCAAACGCTGCAGCAGTTGCAGCAGGAGCTTCAGTTTACGGCTTTACTGGTGAGTCATGATGTAGGAGAAGTATATACGCTGGCTTCGCATGTAATACAATTGCAGGGAGGAAAAATCAGCTTTAAAGGCACGCCGCAGCAATTGTTTCAGGCATCGGGGCTCAGCAGCAAGCTGCAGTTGCCGGCACAAGTGCTTGCCATTATACCCAATGGCGTCATTTATATTGTAGAACTTCAGGTAGCTGCCAATATTGTAAAAATAACAGCAACAGGCGAGGAGATAGAAGGGGTAATGCCGGGTGATAAAGTGATGATCTACACAAAGGCTTTTCATGTAGGGATGAAAAAAATTATTTGAGGGCTCATTTCCCAAGCTGTTTACCTATGCTCACAGTGTGGTATTGTGATATTGCAGGCAAAATTGTGATGCTTTTTCGTATTATCACGCTTACCCAAACATGATTCTTTTACCTCTCAATACTTCGCTGCCCGAACACCTATTGAACAAATACATGAAGGTGGTGCACCGAAAAACGATTCGCCACGATGGGATGTAAAAGTGCAGTTGACTGACGATTTTACTTTTATGAATTATCTGAAGGCGCTTTTTGCAGGCGAGAAGGGATATTAGCGCGCCACTGCATTTATTGTTAGCGATCAGCCTTTCTCATTTTCCAAATCATCTAAGGCGGCAGCGATTCAAAACATACAAAACGGGCTCAACGGGCTACCTTCAGTAATTGAATATTTTCCCTTTACCAACGATTACAGATGCACAGTGTTGATCTATGAATTTGCAAAACAAAACAGCAGCGAAGCTTCCTCATTTGTAAAGCCGGGCAGGTATAGCGTGGAAACACATTTGAAAAAGACTTTGCTGTGGCAAACACCTTTTCGAATAATATGCTGCGTTATTTCCAACAATTCGTAGCCAACTCGCTTTGTTGTTTCGATGTCTTGAATACGCCCTACGAGTATAATGATAATACAATGAAATTTCTTATTTTAATTACGCATTGCTATTTTTTATAACCCGAAGCCTGCTGGTAATATCCCGGTGTTATGCCTTCGCATTTTTTAAATACCCTGATAAAATAATTCACATTGCTGAAGCCGCACTGGTAGCTAACAGCATGGATACTCGCATTCGATTTGAGACAGGAGTTGCTTCGCCATTTTTACACGCTCTTTATTGATGTAATCCAATGGTGTAATGCCAAACTGTTCCTTAAACCATTTGAAAAAAATATTGCGGCTCAGGTAAGCTTTCCGGCTCAGCGCATCCACACCAATCTTTTCCGTAAGATGCTCATGAATATAATGAAGCACAAAATGAAGACGGCTTTTGTTATTGTTGTCATCCTTGTCCACCGCTACCTGCTGCAGGTGCTGGCTTTGCAATAACCTGATGAGGAGTTCTTTCAGGTTCAGATCGGCAAATACATTCTTCATGCTGTCTGTGCTGCTGCAGATGCGGATGATTTTATTGATGAGGTCAGTTACTTCATTGTCATTCGCAAAATGGTATTGGTTAAACTGAAGTTTCCAGTCAGATGGTTCGTCATTCTCGTTGTAATGCTGGTTTAAGAAAGAGATTGTCTGATTGATGTAAGCTACATCTACAGCGAGCGCAATGCATTGCGTTGGCGTTTCGGTGCCTGCTTCCGGAAAGTCGATAATCATGGTTTCATCAGCGGGAACAATCACCGTTTTGCCCGGCAGGTAGTCGAAGGCAGGCTGATGAAACAGGTGCATAATTTTTTTGCCCCGCACCATACTGGTAATCACAAGATCATGAAAGGTAAGCGGCACATGATACGCTTGCTGATAGCTTTCAAATACATTGAGTTCGCAGTTGTCGAGGTTAAATAATGCGCCTGTTTTCCACCAGTGTCTGAATCTGGTTGGGTGCAGATAGCTGAATAGGCTGTAGCAGGTGAGAGGCAGGCATTGGCAATCATTCAGAACTTTTAATGTAGCAACAATGAGCAAAAATAATGGGTAAAATATTGGGAATTTAAAAGTCTCAATCCCTTCATTCTGAATCGTATTCACAACAGGAAGGTCCTTATGTGGTCGGTGAAAAGGGCTATAAAAAAAGTACAATTGTGCTATCAAAAAATACAATATTAACGTAGCCGTAGGTTTAAAAGATGGATATTAGCACTATTCATTAACGATTAAATTGCTTTCATATGAGTACAGCTACTGCCGAAGCTCCTGCTTCGAATATTGCCAAACGTCCCCGCTTTAAAGAACGCTACGACCATTATATTGGAGGAGAATGGGTTGCTCCAGCTGGCGGTCAATATTTCGACAATGTATCACCCATCGATGGAAAAGTATTTACTCAGGCTGCCCGTGGCAATGCAAAAGATATCGACAAAGCTATTGAAGCTGCACACGCTGCATTTGCTACCTGGGGAAAAACAGCCGCTGCCTACCGCAGCAATTTGTTATTAAAAATTGCGCAGGTCATCGAAGACAATCTTGAATATTTAGCCATAGTAGAAACCATTGATAACGGCAAAGCCATCCGCGAAACACGAGCCGCCGATCTGCCGCTGGTTGTAGACCATTTCCGTTATTATGCCGGTGTTATCCGCAGCGAAGAAGGCACGATCAGTGAGCATGATGATTCGACCGTCAGCATCAACCTGCACGAACCTATTGGCGTGGTGGGTCAGATTATTCCATGGAATTTTCCTTTGCTGATGGCTACCTGGAAAATGGCGCCAGCGCTTGCTGCCGGCTGCTGCGTAGTGGTGAAGCCTGCCGAACAAACGCCCACCAGCATCATGTGCCTCATGGAACTGGTAGGTGATATTTTACCGAAAGGTGTATTGAATATCGTCACCGGCTTTGGACCGGAAGCAGGCAAGCCGCTGGCATCGTCTCCGAAAGTGCAGAAAGTAGCTTTTACCGGCGAAACCACTACGGGACGCCTCATCATGCAATATGCATCTGAAAACCTTATTCCTGTTACCATGGAACTGGGTGGCAAAAGCCCCAATATTTTCTTCAAAAGCGTAATGGATGCCGACGATGAGTTTCTGGATAAAGCCATTGAAGGTGCCGTGATGTTTGCGCTCAACCAGGGTGAAGTTTGTACGTGCCCCAGCCGTATATTGGTGCAAGAAGATATTTACGATAAATTTATGGAGCGCGTTGTGAAGCGTACCAATGCCATCAAAATGGGCAACCCGCTTGATGGTACTGTGATGATGGGCGCGCAGGCGAGTGAAGACCAGTATAACAAAATTCTGAGCTATCTCGATATCGGCAAGCAGGAAGGTGCCGAAGTACTTTGTGGTGGCGAAGCTTTTCATCAGAACAGCGGGCTGGAACATGGCTATTACATCAAGCCAACCATTTTCCAGGGACATAACAAAATGCGCATTTTCCAGGAAGAAATCTTTGGACCTGTAACGTGTGTCACCACTTTTAAAACAGTAGACGAAGCCATTGCCATTGCCAATGATACCTTGTATGGATTGGGTGCCGGCGTCTGGACGCGCGATGCCCATGAACTCTACCAGGTGCCCCGTGCCATACAGGCAGGCCGCGTGTGGGTAAACTGCTACCACGCCTATCCCGCACATGCTCCGTTTGGTGGTTATAAAAAATCGGGTTTTGGCAGGGAAACGCATAAAATGATGCTGAACCATTATCGCCAAACCAAGAATATGCTGATCTCTTACAGCAAAAACAAGCTTGGATTTTTTTAGCACGACACAGATAAGCGATCGATAGAGCAGACAGCGGCTTCGTGCCGCTGTTTATTTTTCTACCAATAAATAATGAAGATTATGAGTGTGCCCAGGATACTGGCAACCGACAAGGCCGTAGAATTGATTCAACAATTGAAGAAGGAACACGGACCGCTGATGTTTCACCAGAGCGGTGGCTGCTGCGACGGCTCGCAGCCAATGTGTTTTGGCGAAAATGAGTTTAAAACCGGCGACAGTGATATTTGCCTTGGCGAAATAGAAGGCACTAAATTTTATATGGCGCGCGACCAGTTTGAATACTGGAAGCATACACAACTGTTGCTGGATGTAACCAAAGGAAGAGGCAGTTCTTTTTCCCTCGAAATACCTTTGGGTGTGCGATTCTTTATTCACTCCAGGATATTTTCGGAAGAAGAATTACAGCAACTTCAAACAGAAGTTGTTGAAAATGAGTAAAATGAATTACGACATTGATTTGTTTATTTACAAAGTATACAGATAGTTAATCCCGGTATGTGAAAAGGAATTTCATTTTGCCTGCAAACTCACCTGCCTGTTTGTGTACCGCACATACCATAACTGCCTGCATATCGAGCCAACAGGTGCCAAATAAATAAGGTGGCATTAAATTAGTTCAGATACTCTGTCTCTAATTCATTAACCAATAGAATATTATGAAGACAGAGCCAGAACAGGCCAGTCATTTGTCTCCTAAAAAATACGTGATTTCGAAGAAGACAGATGAGTTTTTCAAAGACATTTATAGTGTGTACCGGTTCATTTCCCGCTTTTTCAGGGAAACGTTCAGGCGTCCATTCGAAGCGAAAGAAATTATCAGGCAATGTTATGAAGTTGGCTACCGCTCGCTGTTTCTGATATCGCTTACAGGCTTTATCACGGGTATCGTATTCACAAAACAATCGCGCCCGTCATTGTCAACATTTGGTGCCAGTTCGTGGCTGCCATCGCTTATATCTATTGCCATCATCCGCGCGTTGGCTCCATTGGTCACGGCGCTTATTACAGCCGGAAAAGTAGGCTCTTACATTGGTGCCGAACTTGGCTCAATGAAAGTGACCGAACAGATAGATGCCATGGAGGTTTCGGCTACCAACCCGTTTAAGTTTCTCGTGGTGAGCCGTGTGATGGCTACCACACTTATGCAGCCGGTACTCATGTTGTATTCAGGTTTTGTAGGCATGATGGGTTCTTTTATCAATGTGTATGCAAACGAGCAAACTTCCTTTTCCGCATTTTTTCAAAGCGCATTCAGTACCATTTCTTTTCTTGATATTTTTTCTTCCGTACTCAAGTCTTTATTGTTTGGTTTTACCATTGGCGTAGCCGGGTGCTACCAGGGATATCATGCACAAAACGGAACGCAAGGCGTGGGAAAAGCTGCCAATACAGCCGTTGTACTTTCAATGTTTTTGATATTTATGGAAGAGATGGTGGTTGTGCAATTTGTCAATGCAATCAGGTAGTGTATGCATAATCATGTAATAGGGAAACCGAATAGCTAAACATTACAGAAGCAACAAGAAGTTTGAAATCTTACGTTTCATAACAAAGGGCTGAAAGATAAAAATATGATATCGATTAACCGAGATAATGCTGTGATACACATCCGGGATTTGCACAAATCCTTTGGTGCGCTCACCGTGCTCAATGGTGTAGACCTGGATTTGTATGAAGGAGAAAATGTGGCTGGTGCTGGGTCGTTCCGGTACGGGTAAATCAGTATTGATAAAAATCATTTCCGGATTGCTCACACCCGATTCGGGTATTGTAAATGTGTTGGGAAATGACGTGACCATCCTGAAGCCCAAAGAGTGGCAGGCGCTCAGGTTGCGCATCGGTTTTTCTTTTCAAAACAGTGCCCTGTACGATAGTATGACGGTGCGCGAAAACCTTGAATTTCCGCTCACGCGCAACAGGCGTCACCTCACAAGGAAGGAAATCAATGCAGCGGTGGAAGAAGTGCTCGAAGGCGTGGGTTTATCGCAGGCTATCAACCAATTGCCATCAGAGTTGTCCGGTGGTCAGCGTAAGCGTATCGGCATTGCGCGCACACTGATTTTGAAACCTGATATTATGCTCTATGATGAGCCGACAGCAGGTCTTGATCCCATCACCAGCATTGAGATAAACAGCCTGATTAATGAAGTGCAGCAGCAATACAATACGAGCGCTATTATCATTACCCACGACCTTACCTGTGCACGCACCGTAGGCAACCGCGTGGCAATGCTGCTCGACGGAAAATTCCTGACACAGGGAACATTTGAAGAAGTGTTTGCCATGAATGACGAACGCGTACAAAGCTTTTACAATTACAATTTTACAAACGGCTCGGTGGCTTATAAATAAACGCCGGCCGGATAAAGCAAAGATCGATTTGCAACATAGAAACATAACAATATGAAATCTGTTAAAACCAATCGCCCGGTAGTAGTTGGAATATTTATTTTTATTGGCATTGCCATATTGGTGCTGGCTGTGTTTACGCTGGGCGGGCAGAAAAAAACCTTTGTAAAAGGATTCCAGGTAAATGCCGTGTTTGACGACGTGAGCGGACTGGTGGCAGGAAACAACGTATGGCTCTCCGGCGTGAAGATAGGTACGGTAAAAAAGATAAGTTTTTTGAACAATACCAAGGTGCTCGTAACAATGGTGTTACAAAAATCGCTGGAGCCAAACATCAAGAAAGATGCAATGGCAAAGATTAGTTCTGATGGATTGATTGGCAATAAAATCGTAGTCATTTTTGGTGGTACGGCATCGGCTCCGCCTGCAAAAGATGGCGAATACCTGAAAGTGCAAAGCCTGCTGAATACGGAAGATATGCTGATGACCTTGCAGGAAAACAACAAAAACCTGATAGAAATCACCGGTTCATTTAAAAGTATCAGTAAAAAAATAGACAGCGGCAGAGGTGTTATCGGCTCATTGCTGAATGATGAAGCGATGGCGCGCAATATCAAAGGATCGGTGAATGGTTTGCAGGCAACGATGAATAATTTCCAGGCGGTATCGCAGCGCAGCAAAGCGGTACTGGCAAATCTAGATCAGTTTACTGCTACGTTAAATACAAAGGGGTCGCTGGCAAATGAACTGGCAACCGATACCAGCATGTTCAAAGTCATACAGGGCACGCTTACGCAACTTCGCGATGTAACTATTACCGCTGGTCAAATCACCAATAATCTGAAAGCAGCAAGCGATCAGTTACACAAAGATGATAATGCAGCCGGTGTATTGCTCAACGACAAAGAATCGGCAGCTACCATTAAGCAAACGCTGAGCAACCTGCAATCGAGCAGCCAGAAACTGGAAGAAGATCTTGAAGCAGTGCAGCACAATTTCCTGTTCAGACGCTATTTTAAAAAGAAAGATAAAGAAGCAAAAAATGCCAGATACGCTCATTATTCTGAATCCATAAACGAGAGTAAAGCGACTTGCTATGTGCACTTGAATGTACCTGGAAATTTCACATAGTTTCATCAATAGATATATCGTATTTGTGGAGCAAACCTGCAATGCCGTGAATTGAAAATTTCGCTTTTTTGATCCTGTTTTTTTCAGGATCAATAGCATAATTGTAGGATGTGCGCAGGTCGGCTTTTTCAAGAATTGTATTGTTGAATACTGATCGTGCAAAATCGCATTTGGAGAATAAGGATGCGGTTAGATTTGCGCCTGTAAAATCCACTTCGTGCAGGCTGCATTGTTTCACAGATGTTTTCATCAGTTTCACTCCATAGAACGAGGAATGATTGAGCACGCAGTTGTCGAATGATACAGAAAATCCAAAAGGATGGCATTCGTCAAACCGAAATCCCAGCATTTTGCAAGCATTAAAGTGAATGTCTCTCATAGATGTCTTTCGCATCTTAGCCATACTCAGGTTGCAGCCTTCGAAGCGACATTCCAAAAATTTTACATCCGATAAATCTGAATTGGAAAAATCGCAGTTGATAAAAGAACAATATTCATATTCACCAGTTGCAAGTGGCTTTTCTGTATAGTTTTGTTTGCTGAAAATTTGTTCTTCTGTCATCATGTTCTTTAGAATAAAATATTCAAAGTTTTAAATGTTAATGCAATCGGCAATCTTTGTTGCCTATTCTTATTTGTGAATGTACCTGCCGGCAAGAAATCCGCCATCAATCACAATATCCGCTCCATTGATATAACTGCTTCCTGGTTGTACTAAAAAAGCTACAAGCTTTGCAATTTCTTCAGGCGCAGCCAGCCTTTGCGCCGGGATGCCGGCGATGATATCCGCGTGATATTCATCATTATCTGCACCCATCGAAGTATTTGCATATCCCGGCGATACAAGGTTACAGGTGATGTTGTATTTGCCCCATTCTACCGCAAGCGATTTTGTATACCCAACCAATGCATGTTTGCTGGCCGCATAAGCAGACGAAAGTGCGCCGCCGGTTTTTCCATATACCGATGATATATTAATCACTCTTCCAAACTGCTGTTTTTTCATGATTGGAAGTAAAGCTTTGCAAAATAAAAATGCAGCTTTTACATTCGTGTTAAACACCGAATCCCATTCTTCCTCGCTCACTTCATCAGTGCGGTGAAAGGGTCCGCCAATACCGGCATTATTGATTAAGATTAACAGTGCATCACCCCATTGATTTATTATGATTTCGCATGTAACCGTAACGTTGGTGGGCTTTGGTGATATCACATTCAAAATACTCGCACGAGCCACCCTTGCTGCGAATTATATTTGCCACAGATTGCAGTTTTTCCACATTTCGCGCCAGCAACAGGGTATGAATAGTATGCGCGGACAAGTTCAATGGCAATGGCAGCACCAATGCCACTACTTGCACCGGTTATAATTGCCATTTGCTTCATAAGGTCTATTTGTGGTAAATGTATAATTCGCAGCGATGCTAAATCAGCTTTGATTTAATTATTCGAGCGTTGAGCGTAATTTTATTGTTACTTTTTGCATAGCGAAATGGGTCAACATACGACACAAACAGCATTGTACAAGTATCATTTTTATAAAAATCAGATGTCTGGAATCAGGGATAAAAAAATAGGGTTTGGCGGCGGTTGTCACTGGTGCACAGAAGCTGTTTTTGCCTCCATAAAAGGTGTAACAAAAGTAGAGCAGGGATGGATAGCATCTAACCCGCCGCATGATGCATATTCAGAAGCAGTGATTGTTAATTTTCTTCCTTCGGTGGTTTCGTTGCCAGATCTTATCAATGTGCATTTGCATACTCACTCTTCTACATCCAATCATTCGATGCGGTACAAATACCGCTCTGCAGTCTATTGGTTTGAAGAAAACGATGCTATAATTATTCATCAAATCTTATTGCAGTACCAGGCACAGTTTCAACAGCCTCTTATTACACAAGTGCTTTCTTTTGCCTCATTCAAAGAATCGCTTCCCGAGCATCAGAACTACTATACATCCAATCCTCAAAAACCATTTTGCCAATTGTATATTCATCCAAAATTGCAGATGCTTTCGCAAAAGTTTTCGGGTTTGGTAAATGAAGTGCCGGATGATGATAATGTTTGATTTGCTGAGAAGGGCTTTCAACAAAAACAGCCATTCTGTAAAGTAAGAATGGCTGCATTTGCTATAAGATTAACGATGATTAAAAAACATTCTCCATCAGTGGTGTTGTTTCCTTTCCCATCCGTTCCACAAATCTTCTTTCGCTGATGATGTAGCCATTGCCTCTTGTGCAGAAGTGCACACGCAGGTTTTCAATGCTCATTGGGTTGCATTCAGGAATATCTGCTATGTTGGAATGCAGCATATCGTGTCCATCAATGATCACGTTCAGCCCGCTACCTATCACCTCCATATCATCGCCTTTGGTCAGTATCATGGCGGTATCTTCACCCAGTCCTACGCCTATGCAGCCGGGGTTGGATGCCACAGCCTGTGCCAGCCGCACAAAGCGTCCGCGCTTTTCAAAATGCGAGTCGAAGATCACTTTGTCTGTAAACCGCAGGCCGGTGCTCAGCTTGGTTTCACCTTTCAGATGAGCTCTGAAGGGATTGCCTTCGTAAATCATGGTATTGCTCATACTCATGGCGCCGGCCGATGTGCCAGCCACTACAAATTCTTCTGTATAATAACGGTTGTGCAGAATTTTCAGAAGCTCGGTGCCGCCAAAAGTGGCTGCCAGCCTCATCTGGTTGCCGCCCGTCATCATCACGCCATCGCATTTCAGGAGCCGTTCGCGGTATTCAGGTTTCCCGGCATCTTCCCGGTTGCGGATGTGCATTACGCCTACATTGGTGCAACCAATGATGTTAAAAGCTTTCAGGTAGTTGTCGCCCACCTCGTATGGAATGGTGGAAGCGGTGGTTATCACTTCAATATGCGCCTGGTTGCCGCCTGTTTCTTCTACAACGCGGCGCAAAATTCCCAGCTCAAAAAAGTTGAGATTGTTCTTATGAATCTCTCCTCTGTCGGTTACTGTGCCTTTGTCTTCAGCGCCACCTATGGCTATTAGTTTTCCTTGTGGTATCAGCATCTATTCTTCTTTTGTTGGCTATAGCAGGCAATCGGCAGGGATATTGAAACCCTAACGACAAATATAGCTCATCGTTTCCTTTTACGAGGGAATGGTTGCTCCCGGTTATAAAATGAGACGAACTTCAGGACCTGTTACCGGCTCTGTTTCAGCTTATTACAATCAATACTGCTAAATTGTGAATCATGAAAGATTTCGGACTCCGCAAAGCTGTTTTTCCCACAGAGCTGCACCGCCATACGGCGCAGATTGTAGCTGCATTTTTTGCCCGTACTGATGTGGTCGATACATTCCTGGTAGTAAATTCCTGTGCGCGGGGCACCGCTGTAGAGCAGAGTGATCTCGACTTTGCAGTGCTGCTAAAGCCGGGAACAAAGGCCATAGACAGGGTGAAACTGGAAGAAAAATGGTTGTTGTTTTCACTCACAAATGCGGATGTGTTGCAGTTTCAAAAATCTCACAGGTTTGCAGCTATTCATCTTGACATTTTTGACGGGCAGTTTGCTGCCGTTGTTTGGGATGATGGCGGCGGACCCGATTTTTTTGAAGTGGAAATTGGCAACCGGCTTGCGTATGCAGCAGTTGATGCTGATTGCGGAGAATTTTTCCTGCATCTGCAGCAACAGTGGTTGCCTTATTATAGCGACGAACTGCGAACCCAGCGTTTGCAAATGGTAAAGAATGCAATGGAAAGGGATCTGGACTATATTCCGTTTTACCTGGAAAGGAAACTATATTTTGCTGCATTTGACCGGTTGTACAAAGCTTTTGGCGAATTTTTGCAGGCTTTGTTCATCAGTCGCCGGGTGTATCCGCTTGCCTATAATAAATGGATTCAGGAACAGGTGGCAGGCACGCTTCAATTGCCGCAATTATATGAGCAATTGCCTGCAGTGATCTCTGTACAGAATATCGAAAGCCGGGAGATGCTGCAAAAGGCTGACACTCTTCGTCGGCTTGCGGATGAATATTGTCTGTTATAACTCGCTTTGCTATCACCGTTATCAGTTAGTGTTGCTACAGCTTTACTACTGCTTTGGGATATGTAACAATTTTACATTTATGCATATTATGCAGTACAGCTCCTGTTTTCCTTGTATTCCAAATCAACATTTGTTTTCATGGATTAATTATTGTTTGAGGGAAGCGGACAATTTATAATTTGAGATACGAAAGGGAAATATGCAATAAATTGAGCCATTGAAGAGGGAAGTCACTCCATTCTATTAATAAAACAAACAGGCATCTATGAAAATCGTGGACATCAAAGTTCTCAAAGGACCCAATTACTGGAGTATACGTCGCGGAAAACTGATACAGATGCGTCTCGATCTTGAAGAGATGGAACAGCGTCCTACCAATAGCATAGAAGGTTTTTCTGAAAGAATAGAAAAGCTGTTGCCTTCCATGTACGAGCACCGCTGCAGTGAGAATGCAAAGGGCGGATTTTTTTTGCGGGTAAAAGATGGAACGTGGATGGGGCATGTAATAGAGCATATAGCGCTGGAACTGCAAACGCTTGCTGGTATGGATTGTGGTTTTGGTCGCACCCGCGGTACAGGTAGCGAAGGAGAATATTTTGTAGTGTTCGACTATATGGAAGAAGAAGCCGGTAAGTATGCCGCGCGGGCAGCGGTAAATGTTGCGCAGGCATTGATAGATGGTGTAGACTATTCGCTGGACGAAGACATTCAGAAATTGAGGGAAATAAGAGAAGATACACGACTCGGACCTTCTACAGGCTCTATTGTTGAAGAAGCCGCGAGACGCGGCATTCCCTATATCCGCCTCAACAGTCAAAGCCTTGTGCAGCTTGGCTATGGCGTGCATCAGAAAAGAATCAGGGCTACAGTAGCCTCTACTACCAGCAATATTGCAGTGGATATTGCCGGCGATAAAGATGAAACGAAAAAACTGTTGGGCGAAGCCGAAATTCCGGTGCCGCGTGGCACCGTTGTTCGCAATACCGAAAGCCTTGAATCTGCCGTAAACCGTTATGGGTATCCGTTAGTGATAAAACCCATTGACGGCAATCATGGTAAAGGAAATACCACCAATATTACTTCTTGGGAAATGGCTGTAAAGGCATTGGAAAACGCGCAGCGCTACAGCCGCAGCGTCATAGTAGAAAAATTTATTGTTGGCGTTGATTTTCGAATACTGGTTGTCAATTTTAAATTTATCTGTGCTGCACTGCGAACACCCGCCTGCGTCACAGGCGATGGTGAACACAGCATTCAATTTCTTGTAGACGAAGTGAACAAAGATCCTCGGCGTGGCTATGGTCATGAAAAAGTGCTCACACAGATAACCATTGATAATGACACCCATAAAATGCTGGATGAACGTGGTTATACATTAGACACAGTTCCGCCCAATGGCGAAGTGGTGATGCTGAAATCAACAGCCAACCTTATCTACCGGCGGCACGTCTACCGATGTGACTGATGAAGTGCACCCTGTCAATATTTTCATGGCAGAGCGTATTGCGCGTATCATTGGGCTCGATATCTGTGGGATTGATGTAATGGCGCCCGACCTCTCTCATCCAATCAAGGAAAATGGTGGCGCTGTGCTTGAAGTAAACGCCGCGCCGGGCTTCCGCATGCACGTTGAACCTGCTGTGGGGCTGGCGCGCAATGCTGCCGAACCAGTTGTGAATATGTTATTTCCCGACCGCAGCGATGGGCGCATTCCCATTATTGCCATCACGGGTACAAATGGCAAAACCACCACCACCCGCCTTACGGCTCATATCTGTAAAGCGGCTGGTAAAAAAGTAGGCTACACTACCAGCGATGGCGTTTATATCCAAAACCAGTTGATGATGCGTGGCGATTGCACCGGTCCTGTGAGCGCCAATTTTGTGTTGCGCGATCCTACGGTCGATTTTGCTGTCTTGGAAACCGCTCGTGGCGGCATTCTTCGCAGCGGGCTTGCCTTTGAGCACTGCGATGTAGCCATTGTTACCAACATCACAGCCGATCATCTTGGGCTGGCCGGCATCAGTTCGCTGGAGCAAATGGCAAGAGTAAAAAGTGTAGTGCCGGAAACTGTTTTCCCGCGCGGCTTTGCCATTTTAAATGCAGAAGACGACCTCGTGTACGATATGCACAAATCGCTTAAGTGCAATATTGCTTTTTTTAGTATGGATGAAAACAATCCGCGTATCAAAAAGCATTGCATGAACGGAGGTTTCGCTGCGGTGTATGAGAATGGATATGTATCAATCTTGAAAGGAATGTGGAAAATAAGAGTAATGCATGTGCGCGACATTCCGATTACCTATGAAGGCAAAGCGTTGCATAATATCATGAATACATTGCCGGCTATTTTAGCAGCTTACCTGTTCAAGGAAATTTCGATAGACGATATCCGTACCGGTTTACATTCTTTTATTCCTTCACCTACACAAACACCGGGACGACTAAACCTCTTCCAGTTCAAAAACTTTCAGTTCCTGGTCGATTTTGCACATAATCCCGCCGGCTTGCGATTGCTGGGCGATTTCATCAGCAAACTGCATGGTTCACCCAAAGTGGGCATCATCAGCGGCACCGGCGACAGGAGAGATGAAGATATTCATCGAATTGGGCAGATTATCTTCCCAGTATTTTGATGAAATCATTATCCGCTGCGATAAAAATCTTCGTGGCAGAACGCCGGAAGAAATTGTGAACCTGCTTGTACAAGGAATAAATGATGGCAAACAGAAAGAGATTCCGCTAAAGGTGATCTATAATGAACACGATGCTATTATGTATGCGCACGACAATGCGCTGCCCGGTTCTTTGGTCACGATCATGTGCGATGTAGTGGCAGAGGCATTGGATCTTGTAAAAAATCTGAAAGAAAAAGAAGATGCTTTGCAAGGATAATGTTTCATGCTTCAAATCATGCTGCCTTCAGCAAACCAAATATTGAGCTTTGCTCTTTTGTTGCAAATAATCTGCAGCGAATAGATATCAACAGTAGGAAGTTGATATGTAAAGCAGCCAAACCTGCATGTAATGCCGCGTGTGCTGCTTATTGAATGATGTATCTCTCAGCCGCGATTTACAATACTTTTTGAACAAGTAAATAAAACAATGAACAAAATTTCAGTTTCTTTTTTTTTCATGTGTGTAATGGGGTTCGCTGTGCATGCTTCAGCGCAGGGCGAAATGTCAAAAACACTTACTGCACAGGATTATGCCCGTGCAGAGCAACTGTTGTCTTACAATACGGCACCCCTTATTGATGGTGGCTCTGTGAGCCCGCATTGGTTGCCCAATGGCAAGTTTTGGTACAAAACATTCACGGCAGAAGCCAGCCAATTTATAATGGTTACGCCATCGTCTAAAACGCGCACTGCTGCCTTCGACCATCAGAAGCTGGCAGCATCGTTGTCTTCAGCCGCGGGCAAAAGGTATGAAGCTAATCATCTTCCGTTTTCTTCAATATCTTTTTCTGAAGATGGCAAAACCATGTCATTTACTGCCGATAGAAAAAAATGGACGGCCGACCTTGCTACCTATACGATCACTGAGCAGGCACAAACAAACAATGCAGCTTCGCAAAGCAAACTCGGCGATGTGTTTTCGCCCGATGGCAGCAAAGCAGTGTTTATCAAAGACTACAACCTGTGGATGCGCGATGTAGGTACAGGCAAAACAACGCAGCTCACCACCGATGGTGAACAAGATTTTGGGTATGCCACTGACAATGCCGGCTGGACGCACAGCGACAATCCTATTGTTCGCTGGTCGCCCGATTCATAAAAAGATTGCCACCTTTCAGCAGGATCAACGCAAGGCGGGCGATATGTATCTCGTGACCACCAATGTAGGCACACCCACATTGAACAGTGGAAATATCCGTTGCCCGGCGATTCAAATATTGCATCACCATTCAACGCGTAATTGTTGAATGTAGACAATCCAAAAGTGATTCGTCTGCAGGTTCCGCCTGATCCGCACAGGGCATCGCTGTCGCGACGATATTTCAAGCAGTGGCAACGCTCGACGATGTAGACTGGAGTGGCGACGGCTCGCAGCTTGCTTTTGTTTCTACTTCACGCGATCATAAGGTGGAAAAATTTCGATTGCAGATGCCAACACCGGCGAAGTACGCGAAGTGTTTGAAGAAACAGTTCACCTACACAATATCGAATCGGGCAAGGAAAATCAACTGGCGATTATCTGCCGACAACAAACGAAATCATCTGGTTTTCTGAACGCGACGACTGGGGACATTTATATCTTGTATGATGCGACAACCGGCAAACTTAAAAACCAAATCACAAAAGGAAATTTTGTTGTTACCCAACTGTTGAAAGTTGATGAAAAAAAACGCATAATATATTTTCTTGCTGATGGCAATAACGAACCTGAAAATCCATATTTCACCCATTTTTATAAAATGATTTTGATGGAAAAAACTTACCCTACTTACACCTGAAAAAGGTAATCACCAATTACTTTTCGCCTTCAGAAAATTATTTTATTGATAACTATTCGCAGCCCGATGTGCCGCCGTGTATCGGTATTGCGCAATATGGATGGCAAATTAATTTGCAACACTTGAAAAAACAGATATTTCGCGATTACAGGCAACCGGCTGGAAACCGCCGACACCTATTACAGTAAAAGCAGCAGATGGAAAAACCGATTTTTATGGGCTGATGTTTACACCACTCACATCTGGATTCCACAAAAAAATATCCTGTGATCGATTATATCTATCCGGGACCGCAAGGCGGCAGCGTGGGAAGCTGGTCGTTTGTGCCTTCACGCGGCGATAACCAGGCATTGGCCGAACTGGGTTTTGTTGTTGTGGTACTTGAAGGAACCAGCAACCCTCTTCGTTCCAAAAGTTATCACGATATGAGTTATGGAAATATGGCCGAAAATACTTTGCCCGACCAGGTTAGCAGGAATTCGACAACTTGCGCAGCAATATGCATTTCTATGGATACAAACACGCGTTGGTATATGGGGACATTCGGGCGGTGGTTTTGCTACTGCTGCGGCCATGTTCCGCTATCCTGATTTTTTTAAAGTTGGTATTTCAGAATCAGGCAACCATGATAACCGCAATTATGAAGATGACTGGGGTGAACGTTATATTGGTTTGCTTACAAAAGACAGTAACGGAAATCGAATTATGAAGAGCAGGCAAACCAGATTTATGCAAAAAACCTAAAAGGCAAACTAATGCTTGCGCATGGCATGATGGATGATAATGTGCCGCCCTATAATACTTTGCTTGTGGTGGAAGCACTGGAAAAAGCCAATAAAGATTATGACCTGATTATTTTTCCCAACAGCCATCATGGCTATGGCGAATATTCACTGTATATGATGCGCCGCCGCTGGGATTATTTTGTAAAAAATCTGTTGGGTGCAAAGCCCCAAAAGAATATGAACTAAAACCGAAACGCGATCCGCGATATTAATATTTATGTTGAAGAAAGAAATAAAGAGAATCCAGGTTTTACGCAGATTGGTATTTGATGATATGCATTGATAATTTCAATTCGTCAAAATTAGAAAATACAGTTTCTCAAAGTTTTAGACACAATGAAAAGGGGTTGGTAAAGAATATTTGCCAATCCCTTTTCATTGATTTTATAAAGCAATCTGTTGAGTGTAAATACAGTAATGGGAATGCTTAAATATCAGTATAATGAGCACCAAATTTTATTCGTAAATCCGAAATCAGTACGTTCCCATAAACAGGTTGTCCAACCTTTTTCCATCAATGCGTTTCAGTGGTATCTGCATGCCACCGGTTTGTTCGAGCCAGTCATACAGTTGCTCCGCATTTTTTTAATCACAGGTTGATATGCTGCTTTGCGGATGAGGTTGTTTTTTTCTTCAGGATCTGTTTTTAAGTCGAAAAATTCGCTGATGTCCCAAATGCCGGGATAAAAAATATACTTATAATCGCCTTCGCGCATGCCAACTGTGGTAGGCGTTTGCGGGAACGCGTATTCCCAGTAATATTCATAAAATGCGCGGTTGCGCCATGCTACGGACCTCCTTTCAGCAAGGGAAAAAAAGATTCACCCTGCATATGCGATGGTTTTTTATGCCTGCCATATCCAGTATGGTGGGCGCGATGTCGATGTTCTGAATGATTTCTTCCAAAGGTTTTCCGCCGTTGATGATGCCCGGCGCATACACCAGCATCGGCACTTTCATCGACTCTTCATACATGTTCCGTTTGTCTATCAGACCGTGTTCGCCCATCAGGAAACCATTGTCGCCCATGTAGATGATGACCGTATTTTTATCCTGCCCGCTTTGTTTCAGGTATTGCATCACTTCGCCAATGCTTTCGTCGATGCTCAGCAGTGTTTCGCAATAGCTGCGGTAGAAATCGTTAAATGAAATTGTACCATGATAAGGGTAATCTACCCCATGCCAGCTATAGCGCTGTTTGTACACCCACAGAGGAATGTCGTTTACATTGTAGTTGCTATCTTTTTCAACCATAGCGCGCACGGGGCTTAGTGCAGTATTGCCATACACAATACTGCTGTCAGATGCGGTGAGGTTGATGGTGGCAGGATAAGGAATGGCTTTCATTTCGATACAGTCCTTTGTATTTTTTTGCCGGCATAAATTCGGCATGCACACCTTTGTGAGAGAGGTATACAAAGAAAGGTTTGTGTCTTATCTTGTTTGTCTATCCAGCCAATGGCGTTTTGTGTAAGCAAATCCGTAATATAGGTGCTGTCGCCATACTTTTTTTCTGAACCGTTGATGTTGAGAACAGGATTGTAATAAACGCCCTGTCCGCGAAAGCTTTCCCATTCATCAAAACCTTTTTGCGGGCTGTTGTCGTCTTCACCAATGTGCCATTTGCCAAAAAAAGCACGTGGCATAGCCAGCCTGCTGCAGATATTGCGGAAAGAAAAGAAGGTTGGGTGGCAGGGGCGAACTGTTGTCTACCACCGTATGCTTGTGCGCATACAAGCCTGTAAGAATGCTAGCGCGGCTTGGCGAGCATAGCGATGTAGTAACGGATGCATTTTTTATCCACACGCCTTCTTTGCGCCATCTTGTCCATATTGGGCGTTTTCAGCCAGGGCACTTTTCCCGTAAAACCCATGAAATCGTAGCGATGATCGTCGCTCAGAATAAAGATTACATTCAAAGGCTTGTTGCCATTTTTTTGAATAGAAAGTGCCTGCTTGTGTTGTGCCGTTGCCTGCAAGGCAAACAAGACCAACAGGCAGAAAAAGAGCATTCTGTTCCTGTACATACGTTATAGGTTTTGTACGTGCAATCGAAGCGGTTCTGTGTGTAAATCTACTTCTTAATGCTAAGCCGGGCTTTCTCTTGCAGTGGCTCCCATACTCTGTGATGATTTGAGCAGCTATTGCAAAGCTGCACCGCGTGATTTTTATATTTTATGGAACCAGCAACCTTTTTTACTGATAGTAAAAACGTAACATGATATCAACCAATAAGCAAAATGAACTGTGCAACCCTTTTAAGTAACAAAAGGCAGTGTATTATTTTGTTGGCTGGCAATCTGGATTTTGCAGAACAGCAATTTGTATGAAATTATTTACCTGTGCTGGTCAATGTAAATAACATTGCCATCAGGGTCGGTTATCATCAGGCTGGCCGGTCCCGAAGTGGTTTCGTCTGCTTCCGCTGTCAATTCTATTCCTTTTTGTTTCAATTCCCGCTGAATGTGTCTTACATCATCAAACGTATCAAGATTGCCGGCATTTTCGTCCCAACCGGGATTGAAGGTTAAAATATTGCCTTCAAACATTCCCTTGAACAACCCGATAAGAGCATTGCCATTTTTCATGATGAGATAATTTTTTTCCATAGTGCCGGCAAAGACTGTAAAACCAAGATTTTCATAGAACTGCCTGGAAGCCTGAATGTCACTAACATTGAGACTTACTGAAAATGCTCCGAGTTTCATATTGTTTTGTTTATTGGGTGTCTTGTGTTGGTTTGATAAACTATTACTATTTGCCTTGTAGGTAAATTCAATGAAAAAGGTAGCTGCAGATACACATAGCAGAACGATTGTGTTTTGTGAGTCTTGTCACGCAAGAGGTAATTGTTTAAGAGGATGTTCAGTGCTCGTAGCAGGTGGCTATTCATGCATATTCATTTCGTGTAAATGAAGTCTTCGGGTTCACCCTTCCCGTATACTGGCAGGTCTTCTGTAATGTTGAGCAAGCTATCACAATTTCTTTACCGGGTACGAGCGTTTTTTACAGAAGGTGTGTTTGTTATCACTACTCTTTCTTTTGTAACTCTAGGTGCTCAATCTTCATTCATTTTGGTGAAATTATTTCTAGTAAGGTTGTATAGAAGCGTTGTAGTTGTGCCTTTCTATGATAAAGCGGAAAGCATGTGATGACAGAACCTTGTTGTTGCCGGAAGTGGATGCGCGATAGAAACATTACCTTCGGACAATTATAAAACGAATCTTGCCGGTTCATACTACCCCAATCAGTCTTCATTGATTTGGTAACACTCAAACGATTTTAATTTTGAAACACACACTCTTCTGCATTGCTACCCTTTTAGCCATTAGCTTTTTTGCCTGCCAGTCGCCTTCCGATTCTTCTGCAACGGGAGACGACGTTTCCGTGTCAACCACCGACTCTACAGGCTGGGCTTTGCTGCCTTTTTCTAAAATAGACAGCGCGAACCCCATTCTCAGTCCGGGCGATAACACGTTTATGGATCCCATTACGCACAAGCAAACAGGATGGGAAGCCAAAAACGTATTTAACCCGGCGATCGCTGTTCGCAATGATACAGTGTTCATGCTTTATCGCGCGCAGGACAGCATTGGCATGCCGACCGGCACCTCCCGTATTGGGTTGGCAGCCAGCATCGATGGCATTCATTTTTCACGTTATCCAACACCCGTTTTATACCCGCAGAATGATGAATACAAAAAATGGGAATGGCAGGGCGGCTGCGAAGATCCACGTCTGGTAGAAGATAGTGCAGGTCTTTATTACATGACCTATACGGCTTACGATGGCACAATGGCACGGCTGCTGATTGCTACCTCGCCCGACCTTGTGCATTGGACAAAGCACGGATCTGTATTTGCCAAAGCTTATGGTGGCAAGTATGTAGACAAATGGAGCAAGTCGGGCGCCATTGTTTCTACATATGAAAATGGTAAAATAACAGCTGCCAGGATCAATGGAAAATACTGGATGTATTGGGGCGATTTGTTTATCTGGGCAGCTACATCAGACGATTTGATTAACTGGACACCGGTCGAAATGCAGCCGGGCGAAAAGGCATCTGTTGCGCTAAAAGGCGTGGCTGAAAAAGTGCCCGATCTGCAAATAGCCGTGCCTACACGCGCCAATATGTTTGACAATGATTTAGTAGAATCCGGTCCGCCGGCAATGCTCACCAAAGATGGCATCCTGCTTCTCTACAACAGCCGCAGCATGCCACCTGATGGCGACAGCAGCCTCCCGGTAGGCACTTATACCACGGCGCAGGTATTGTTTGATAAAAACGATCCTACCCGCATCATCCGCCGTCTCGATCATTATTTCATGAAACCCGAAGAAGACTATGAGCTTACAGGCGAAGTAAACAATGTGTGCTTTATAGAAGGATTGGCGCAATTTCACAACCAGTATTTTCTGTATTATGGCACTGCCGATTCCAAGATTGCAGTGGCTGTACACAAGTAATAACATTCTTAGTATGAATTGCTTCTTATTTTTATAGCGATCAAAAATAAACAGCGGGCACTTCATGAAAACACTTTACCGATATATTTTACCTTATAAAGGGCTGGTAGGGCTGGCGCTTTTTTTAGCGGCTATCAATACCAGCTTTTCTCTTTTAGATCCCATTATCTTTGGCAAGCTGGTAAAGCTGGCCTTTGATTACAAAAGCCATCCCGAACTTTTCCCGGTTTTCAACACCTTTGGCATTGCTGTCATGTGGCTTTTGCTGCAGTCTATTGGCGTGGCAATGGTGAGCCGTATTGCCAAAAATTTCCAGGATTATTTCACCAACGTGATTGTACAGAAATTTGGTGCAAAAATATTCACCGATGGTTTGCGCCGGGTGATGAAATTGCCTTACGCCGATTTTGAAGACCGGCGCAGTGGCGAAACGCTGAGTACACTTACCAAAGTGCGCACAGATACAGAGCGGTTTATCAACAATTTTGTGAACCTCCTGTTCAGCGTACTGGTGGGTGTTGTGTTTATTTCCATTTATTCGGCACGTATTCACTGGTCGGTGCCGCTTGTATATTTCGGCGGTATTATCATACTGGTTATTATCACCGGCATTCTGAGCCGAAAGATAAAAGGCATTCAAAAATCTATTGTTACCCAAACCAATTCGCTGGCAGGTGCTTCTACCGAGTCGCTACGCAATATCGAACTCATCAAAAGTCTTGGACTGACCGGGCAGGAAGTAGACCGGCTGAATAAGAATACCTATAAAATACTGGGGCTTGAACTCGACAAAGTAAAGCGTGTGCGCAGCATTTCTTTTATACAGGGCACGTTTGTCAATACGCTGCGGCAGTGTATTTTGTTTATCCTCATGTACCTGATTTATGGCAAACTGATGGACGCCAGCCAACTGGTAACGATGCAGATCTTCAGTTTTTTCATTTTCACACCACTACAGGAAATTGGCAACATCATTCTTTCATACCGCGAAGCACAGGCGTCTCTCAACAATTTTGATGAGCTGATGCAGCGCCCTGTGGAAGTAAAGCCCGAACATCCGGAACAGGTGGGAAACATAGAAACGCTGCAGTTTAGTCATGTTTCGTTTCAGCATCGCACGGCTCACTACAAAGCGCTTGACAATATTAGCTTCTCCGTAAAGCATGGCGAAACCATCGCCTTTGTTGGACCTTCTGGTTCGGGAAAAAGCACGCTGGTGAAATTGCTGGTGGGTTTATACCACCCGCAGAAGGAACTATATTGTACAACGACATCCGCGAGCAGGATATTGATTTTGATGAATTGCGCAGCCAGATAGGCTTTGTGACGCAGGACACGCAACTCTTTGCCGGCACCATCCGGGAAAATCTCCTGTTTGTAAACCCTTCGGCAACAGATGAAGATATAAAGGAAGTGTTGCACATGGCAAGCTGTAATACCTTGCTGGAACGCACCGAAAACGGTATTCATTCAATGCTGGGAGAAGGCGGTCTGAAACTGAGCGGTGGCGAGAAGCAACGCATCAGCATTGCACGTTCCTTGTTGCGCCACCCGCGTATTCTTATTTTTGATGAAGCCACTTCGGCACTCGATTCCATTACGGAAGAAGAAATTACCTCTACCATCAAGCGCATTTCTGCACAGCGCGAGCAGATTACGGTTTTGATTGCGCACCGTCTTAGTACCATTATGCATGCCGACAGGATCTACGTGCTGGAACGTGGACGCATTGCAGAAACCGGCGACCACGAGCACCTGATTTCTGAGAGAGGATTGTATTATGCCATGTGGCGTCAGCAGATTGGCGAACGCAAATATGCTGCTGACAAAGCAGAAATAAACTAAGAAAATAAACACGGGTTCAACACGGATGCCCGGTTTTTTGAAGAATTCTGCTTTCCGGGTCTGCTAAATGTAAATTTTTTAAAGGCTGACATGCAGCACGTTAGGAAGAGAGTAAAGCCAATATTGCTGTTTGTTGCCTGCAATGGCACAATTCCTGCAAATGATAAGTCGTCAACCTACTTGTATCACTTTTTAAAGATAACGATTATGTCAGGACGTGGAGATAACAACAAAAACGGAACATCAGGACAAGGGGCTAGCAACCAGAGTAACCAGGCGTTTGTAGCCGATGGTGAAAAAGAGCCAAAGTCAAATCATAATACTGAAATCACAGGAGGAGAACCTTCAGAGCCTCAACAGCCAACTGAAGCACAAAGTTCCAATCGTGATCATAGCATAGAAGGGCAGGAGAAAAAGTACAATCAACAGTAGACCGAAAGGAAGGAATTGTTTATCAATAGAAGGCACTGATTTATTCAGTGCCTTTGTTGTTTTTGTATCTTTTCCATTACTTAAAATCCAAAATTTATCACATCCAGCACATCTCATTACCTGCATCTCATTTTTTGCCCAAACCAATTGTCCTTTTGTCTTTCCCCTGTATCTTGCTGATGATTCTCTTCAATACTTGAAAACTCAACATATGTTTAGCGATTACAGTTTTACGGCAGTGGAAAGATTTATGCGCTATGTGCAGATCGACACCCAAAGCAATCCCACCAGTTCTACGTCTCCCACTACAGAAAAGCAGAAAAACCTGAGCCTGCTGCTGACAGAAGAACTACAGGCTATGGGAATACTCGATGCGCATCTCGACGAATATGGATATGTATACGCCACCATTCCTTCCAATTCTGCGAAGAAAGTTCCGGTTGTCTGTTTTTGCAGCCATGTAGATACTGCACCCGACTGCAGCGGCTCGAATGTAAAACCCATTTTACACCAACATTATTCCGGTGAAGATATCACGCTGCCCGATGACGAATCACAGGTGATTACCCCGCAAAAATATCCTTACCTCAGCGAGCATATTGGCAATGATATCATCACGGCAAGCGGGCTAACCCTGCTTGGCGGCGATGACAAAAGCGGGGTAGCAGAAATAATGGATATGGCCAACTATCTTATGTTGCACCCGGAAGTAAAGCATGGCGAAATACGCATTGTGTTTACGCCTGATGAAGAAGTAGGTAAAGGAACAGCCAATATCAATCTTACCAAAGTAGCGGCAAAGTTTGCCTACACACTCGATGGCGGCGAAGCCGGCGTGATAGAAGATGAAACATTCAGCGCCGATGGCGCGGTAATTACCGTGCATGGCGTAATAGCCCATCCCGGCTATGCGAAGGAAAAACTTGTAAACGCACTGAAGATTGTGGGAGAAATACTTGCAGCCCTGCCCGCAGATGAATGGAGCCCCGAAACAACGGATGGCAGGCAAGGCTTTGTGCACCCGGTAGCCATTGGCGGACTGGCCGAAAAAGCTACCATCGACTTCATTATACGCGATTTTGATACTGCAAATCTTGAAAAACATGAAGCGCGGCTGAAAGAGATAGCCGAAAGTGTGTTGCTGAAATATCCAAAGGCGCACATGGAATTTAGCACAAGAGAGCAATATCGCAATATGAAGGAAATCATCCGGCATTATCCGCAACTCATTGCCTACGCCGAAGAAGCGGTGAAACGGGCGGGCTTAACACCTAAAAAGGAACTGGTAAGAGGTGGCACCGATGGTAGCCGTTTAAGTTTTATGGGTTTGCCCTGTCCTAACTTATTCACGGGTATGCAGGCTATTCACAGCCGTCATGAGTGGATAGGGGTAAAAGACATGCAGAAAGCTGTAGAAACACTCGTGCATCTTGTGCAGGTATGGGAAGAAAAGGGTGCGCCCGAATAGCCAGGTAAAATTCCTCAACTGCCTGGTGGTTGGCTCCTGCGCTAGGGTATTTTTTTTATCTTTTCGTACTATCCATGCCAACGTAATTGCCAGCAACAGCGCTGCCATCATCCATTTCCACCAATCCGACGGACCCCTGAATGTAATGGGCTGCGAACTGCCAATCAGTACCATATTTGCCCAAAAAAACGGAAGCGTCAGTTCACCTTCATTCGTTTGCAGAAACCATATTTTGGCTTTTTGCAGAGCTTCACTTTTATTCATTCCTTTTGATAAATACTCATTGAATTTTGCCGAAATGCGGTAAACCGTTTGCTCATCGGCTTTCCATAGCGTGGCAGAAACAGCCGGTATGCCCGCAGCTGCAAAGCCGCGTGCCAGGCTATATATACCTTCGCCCGTGGCATTTTTGCCAATATTCGTCTGGCAGGCGCTGAGCAGTACAAACTGGATGGATGGATTTTTCAGCAACTGCAACTCAGACAGGTGTATCACAGAGTCGCGCATATACAGCACCGGCTCGCTGCCGGTAGTATCTGCGGCTGCGTGTGTAAAAACGGTTAATACTGCATAAGATGGCGCATCGCGAAAGAAATTTTCCCGTGTGGCTTCTTGTCCGGTCAGCAGTTTCTGATGCTTATAAAAGCCGGCAGAATGCTCTAGTTCTTCAGCCGATTGTTGCAGGTCTGTTACATGCAGCATTGATGCAAATGATACAGGCGCAAAGCCGATAAAATTGCCTTTCGCCTGTTTGTGGTTTATAGGCAGCATCAGCGATCGTGCCGAATAAGCATAGCTGATATTGTAATCGTACAGCAAAAAATCTTTGCCTTCCGTATCACGGCATAAAGCTTCAAAGGGAATGAAAAAATTATCTGTACAAATGGTAATCTTTCCTTTAGCGGCATGCAGGGGTTCAAAAAGCCGTTGATAAATGTGTGAGAAAGAGCCGCAAAAGCAGGATAGTTGCTGTTGAGCTTTCTTTTATCGCTGCACATGGAATAGAAACTGCCCGTTAACTGGCTTTTGCCAAAATCGTGGCTGGAAAGTTCTTTGAACATGATTTGTTTAGGCGAAATGCACAGCGCATACATCGCAGTATCGCTCATGAAATACTGTATAAACGCTCTGGCTGGTTGCCGGACAAATATTGCTGCAGGGCTGCAACCGAAGGCATATGATCGGCATACTTATACTGGTAATACATAGGATATCGTTGCTCCAGCGATTTGATGAATCGGTCCAGTTCCGATTTGGTCTGTAAAAATATAGTTTGTACTTCCGTGTATTGCGGTGTTCCGCTCGAAAGGCTGGCAAGTTTTAGTTGTTGTTCCACCAGTTTTACCTGCAGGGTTTCTTCTTTTTCTTTTTCATTTGGTGGCAGGTTGCCTGCTGCGCTCAGTTCGTTCAGTTTGTCGTAGAGCAGCACGGCGCGGCTTTTTTCCATAAAGTAAAAAGCAAGGGCAGTGTTGCGGGCGAGATAACAGGCTTCTATCGCGATGCCAAAAAAACTATGCGTGCTGTTGCGCCAGTAAAGTTTGCTTTGTTCACCCAGTTGCAGATGTCTTGTTTGTGTAATGACAGAATCAGTAACCAACGCGGTTTGCAGGCAGGCGGTCAGCCATTTTTTTTCTCCTGTTTCCTTGTACAGCGTAAGCAGCACCTCTGTTTTGTTGTTGAGAAACACGAGTAGCAGGTCTTTGTTCGATACGAGCAATAGCTGCTGGGTGCCGGCATTTTGCAAAAAATCGTGCGGAGCTTCAATGTTGAGCAGGTCAAATGCTTTAAAATAATTTTCTTTCGAGTCCTGCAGGTGATGAAACCTGAATTGTGCCTGCGCAATATTGGTATAAGCTTTTGCCGTGATCGTGTGATCGTCCAATTCTGCCGATAGGCTGATGCTTTTGTTGTAGCAGTTAAGCGCTTGTCGGTAATCGTTTAGCTGGTTAAGAAAATAATTGCCATAATCAAGGTAGTCCGAAGCGAGTTCTGCTTTACCGTTGTCTCCTTCTTTCTCCCGTCTGCGGAGCACTTCTGTAAAATATTTGCTGGCGGTTTCAAAATGATGCATGCCTGCATGGCTGATGGCTTTTAGCTTGATGGCATCCGTGAGCTTGGAACTGTAGCCGATAAGCGTTGCGAGCCTGATAGAGAGAATCGGCGTCTTGCAAAGCAAGCTGCCAGGCATTTACATAACTATTTCCAAACGCGCGGTAGTTGTAAAATTCAACAAGATGGAACGTATCTTTCTGTTGCTGGCAAAGCTGCACACCCATGGTCGAGTAATCAATACATTTCTGGTAATCGCCTTGTTCAAAATATATGTAGGCTTCTGCGCTCAGCGCATCTATGGTGAATATTTGCTGATCGGGATACCGGGAATTGAGAAGAATGACGGAATCAAAATACAGGAGAGCTTTAGAATAGCTATTGGCATCCTGGAAAATAAAACCCAGGTTTTTGTAAGAGTTCACGGCAAATTTTGGCGACACGTTTTTAGCGCCCGATGTATTGATACGGACGGCTGCAAGCGTATTTTCTACTACAGAAGGTGTAATGATGTATTGATTGTTCCAGTATTCAAGTGTTGCCCTCCGGTGAAGGAGTCGGGCGTACACCGAATCTTTCGGGTAGCGGCATGTTTCAAACTGTGCCTGAAGGGATACAACGCCTTTTAGCTTATCATCTAAAGACATCAGCTCGTTGGCTTCCAACTTGCGGAGCTGCTTGTCTATTTCCGTGGCTGGAAGGGCATTGCGGGTAGGCAATAAAACAAATTGCCTGAAGTACAACAACCAGGCAAAGCGTTATCCGTTTTTCAACATACGTCTGGCAGCACATCGTGACATTTATTTATTCATGATTTTTCCGTTTTTGATTTTTTGTTGTAACGAAGGTCCGCCCGGATGCAGCAATCCCTTTGTGGCAAGGCGGTCCAATATGTCTTCCTTGTTTACAACGGTACCGGAAGAAAGTAAATCCTGAATATCACGATAATGCGCTGCCATTTTTCCGGTAACAACAGGCGCGGCAAAGGAAGATCCCTGGACAGTGCTATCTATATGGTAAGGGTGAATAAACACATAGTTGGTGCCCGAAACGGCATCTGCATTGACGCCTACATCTACCACGCGGCGCGAAAAGTTCTGATGCGGGCTTTGTGAACCGGTAGATTCGCTAACAGTGGTGACCGCGAAGATATTTGGAATAGACTGGGCAAAGGAAGCCGGGAAAAAGCTGACGCTATCAAGATTTCTCAACGCATCCGGATCAGGGCTGTTGTAGACAAAAGGTTCATTAACCGGATCAATATTGCCGGCTGCCGCTATCATCAACATGTTGTTGTCTTTGAAATATTCCTGCAAAAACGCTTTAAAGAGTAGCGCACCTGCAGAAACCGTATCGGATGAAGCAGCAATAACGGGAGCATAAAAACCAAAACTGGCATTGATTAAGTTGGCACCCCTGTTTCGGGCATACATCAGCGCGCATAAAATATCTGACAAGTGACTCACACCTGCACTGCTATGCACCTTTACCGGCAGAATTTTGATGTAGGTATTGCCACCTTTATACATTTGGTCTACTATCATTTTAGCCACCACGGTTCCGTGCTTTCGCGGGATGTCGTCGAGCCAGTCGTTGCTGACTGCCGGAAAGTTCCAGCCGTTGTTGGAGAAGGGTCCCATACAAGAAGTATCGGGGTTCGTATACAACTGGTTTCTCACCACATCGGGATCTACACCGCTGTCAAAAACAGCCACTACAACCGTGTCGCCGGTAGACGGACCGGGCCGGGTAATGTCAATTGCAGAATCTCTTCGCTCCGGTTTCACGGAATCGTAAATATTGTCTTTAAATTCCATAGGGAAATTCACACAATAAAACGAGTTTGAATCTTCGCCGCTGAGGCCGCCGCCCGGGCGCGGTGGTGAGCCTTTCGTCGTTTCACCGCTTAAAAAAGCAATTACATCGGTGCCGGAAACTACTACCAGGTCGGTATCGCAGTTTTGGCAAAATGAAAGAGTAGAAACTGTGGAATTGGGAAACCAGCCTTTGATATCGTTCAGGAATGCTTCGGCTGCTGGCACCGGGTTTTTTCCAGAAAATCACTTGTGTGGTATCAACAGGTATATGCGGCGGCATGGAATATTTAGGCTCAGTATGGCGACAGGCAAAATATACGATCACCATTATAATGAAAAGGATGATAAGAATGATGATTAGCTTTTTATTCATCGTTGGTCTTTCTAAAGGTGAGTCTGGATAGGGTGTTTAGCTATATAAATATAAATATTTATAAGTAAAAAGGTCTCAATATATTCTTACCATTTGCTGAGCAATTCTTTCGCTTTGCTGTTGCCGGCTTCATTGTGGCTGACAATAGTTTCCAGCAATTGTTTCGCCTCTTCTTTGTCGCCTGCTTCATTACGTTGCAGCAATGTGATGGCTTTTAGAAAATGACCGTTATTGCTACGAAGGTTTTTGAAAGACGATAATTCATCAAAACGTTTCAGAGCATTGTCATAGTCTTTCAGTTGCAGGTAAGAAAGACCTGCGGAAGTGATGGCATCAGTGTTGGTTGTATCTAACGCACGTACGCCTTCAAAGTAGGAGAGTGCACGCGTATAATCTTTTTTATTGTAAGCATCCAGCCCCATCTGGATACTGTCGGCTGAAGCATCCATCAGCTTGCTCAATTGGGTGTAATCATCCTGTATATATTGTTCTGCCAGTTGTGCCGGTGTTTGAGGCTGAAACAATAACGCGGCGGCTATAATGAGGATGACGCAGGCGGCTGCTGCATAAGTGACCCATCGGTTGACGGCAGGTTTCAGCACCGGTGGCGCGGCCGATGTGCGGGATGCGTTTTCAAAAGCCTTCTGCCACTGTTGTTGCTTTTGCGCCAGCAATGCCTGCCGGGCAGACTGCCGCGCCGTTACATAATAGGCTACTTCTTTTGCAAACTCCTCGTCGGCCGTGCAGCGTGTTTCAAACTCTCTGGCTTCTTCTTCGCTCAGTGCTTTTTGAAAGTACGCATCTATATATTCTAATGTATTGCTCATATGTTTCGTGTTGTAAAAAATGGGATGTGTCAATGTGTAGTTGTGCTGCCAGGCACGGGTATCCTGTTATCATGAAAGCGACAGGGCTTTCACTTTTTCTCTCAACTTATCAAGGCAGCGCAGGCGGGTAGTTTTTACAACAGCGGCATTATTGTATTGCAGTTGCTCAGCAATTTCTTTGTCGGAATATCCGTCTTCAAACATCAGCAATAGTTCCTTGCATTTTTCGCCAATCTGTTCCATAGTTTCTTTTACCACCAGTTTCTGTTCCTTACTAATCATGTTTTCTACGGCTGTTCTTGCATTGTCGGGCAAGCTGCTCATCAGTTCAGGCTGATCTGTTGTTTTAAACACCTGCTGTTTATTGGTCGTGTTTTTCCTGATGAGGTCAATACATTTATTGGAGAATATCTGAAATAAATAGGTTTTTAAGGATGACCGTCCGTCGAAACGACCGGCAACAATATTATGAAGAGCCGAGAGCAGCGCGTCGCTATAGGCGCTAAAGCTGTCTTCATAGAGCAGGTTGTATTTGCGGCAGCCTTCATTCACGAAATAGAAATATTCGTTGTAAAGGGTTTGCTCCTGCCGTAATCGTTCGGTGTATCCGGCAGTTAAGTTTTGAATGATTTGGTGGTCTGAGGTTAACAAGCGGGTAAGTTTATAACAAATCTACTTTAATATATAATTTCCTCATCGGGATTATCCGCTTTTTAAAAAGGTGGTTTTTCCCCTTGCTACCGGCTTCCTGGCAAGGGTATATTTGAGTAAGAAAAAGATGACAGTTTTTGTTTCCCTGATTCTTTTAAACCCGATTCATAATGCAGAAACTGTAAATCGTTTACAAAACAACTTTCCTAAACAAGCAAACCTTAAAAGATGAAAAAGCTACTTTTCGCAACCGTGTTACTGATGTCAGTTATCAGTATTTCCTATGCAAAACCCAAGAACAAAGACAGCAAACTCGCCAGCAGCCTGTCTTCCATGGTCAATGTGTCCACTGCCGTTACGTCAAGCAATGGAGAATTTAAAAATACTTCCTTCAATTACAATGGAAAAGAAGTGAAAGCGTACTTCAATACAGAAAATGATGATGTGATTGGCTTTTCCATTCCTATGTCCATTCAGGATTTACCACAGGAAGCAATGAATGACATTAAGAAGAAATACAGTGACTACAGTGTTCAGGACCTCATCATGTTTGTTCAGAAAAACGGTCATTATGACTTTTATGTTGCTCTTACAAAGCCCGGCAAGCCTTCTGTCGCTGTGAAGATTGCGCAAAATGGCAAAGCACGCTACTTTTCAAAAATGTAGAATCAGGCATAAGCAGCTATAACAGGCATCAACCCGTTGTACCCTTTTCTCAACCCAAACAGAAAGCCACGTTCGCGTGGCTTTACTCGTTTCTTTGCACCGCAGCGCACGGTTGAAAGGACACATAAAAAAGTGAAGAACTGTGGCTCTTCACTTTTTTATTGCCCTGTATGGTCAAGAGCTTATAAATGCAGTTTTTCTTTTTTTGCCAAAAGCTCTTCTACCGTTTCCTGGTACATTTCGTCGGGCACACAGCAGTCTACGGGGCACACTGCTGCGCATTGCGGCTCTTCGTGAAAGCCCTGGCACTCCGTACATTTATTGGGCGAAATATAATAGGTATCTACACTGATAGGACTAAAGCGTTCATCGGCATTTACGGTTGCACCATCCATCAGGGTAAAGCTGCCACTCACACTGGTGCCGTCTTTGATTGCCCACTCTACACCACCTTCATAAATGGCATTGTTGGGACATTCCGGCTCGCAGGCTCCGCAGTTAATACATTCATCTGTTATTTTGATTGCCATAATATCTTTAGTTTATAGAAGTTTACAATTTACTTTTGAAGCCCAAAAATAGTGCTGAAAACATGAATGTGCAACAACGCGTTGATTTACTGGTGAAGCTGGGCTCTTATATGGAGCAGAACGGCGAAGAATGGCAGGCGGTAAAGCAAAAGGCTTTTCTGAAAAACCAATGGTTTATTCCTGAATTTATCAGCCTGGCTACGGCTAATATTATAAACGAATTTTTACAAAAGCCCATACTTGATCAACTGGTGAACACCTATCGCATTGCTGAACAGGAACAGCCAAAAACAGTCGGTGTGGTAATGGCTGGCAATATTCCGCTTGTTGGCTTTCACGATTTCCTGTGTGTTTTCATCAGCGGGCATCGTGCATTAATAAAAGTATCGTCCAAAGACGATGTGCTGTTCCCCTTTTTATTGCAAAAACTTTCGGAATGGGAAAACGAGTTTGCAGAGCTTGTGGTGATTGCCGATACACTGAAACATTGTGATGCCTACATTGCCACGGGCAGCAACAATACCGGGAGATATTTCGAATATTACTTTGGCAAATATCCAAGTATCATCCGCAAAAACCGCACATCGGTGGCTATCCTCGATGGCAGTGAAACTGCTGACGAACTGGAAAGACTGGCAGACGATATTCAGCTTTATTTCGGACTGGGCTGCCGCAACGTGACGAAGCTGGCTGTGCCCGAAGGATACGATTTTGTTCCCCTTATCAATGCGTTGAAAAAATATGATTACTTCGCCGACTACAACAAGTATAAAAACAACTACGATTATCAGCTTGCACTGCTGATAATGGGCAATAAGTATTACATGAGCAGCGGCACTGTGTTGCTGGCAGAAAATACTTCCATTTTCGCGCCGGTAGCGCAGCTCAATTTCAGCTATTACAATTCTGCCAAAGAAACCATTGCTTCGCTGCAAAGCAATACCGATGTGCAATGTATTGTAGGGCACGGATTTACGCCGTTTGGTAAAGCGCAAAAGCCTTGTATCACCGATTTTGCCGATGGCTCCGATACGCTGGCGTTCTTGCTTTCCTTATAGTATTTGACGTCGCGGCAAAGAGTGATTGATAAATCAGCTCTCTATTTTTTCACTGCAGATACTGAATTCGCTGAGCATTTAGCTGTTGTATTCTGGCATAATAATCGTTCATATTGAAGTGATATTGTTTACCGGTAAATCGTTATCAGTCATGGATAAATTAGAATTAAAAGGTAAATGGAACGAAATAAAAGGAGAAAGTAAAGCAAGCGCATGGCGACCTTACCGACGACGACCTGAAATACGAAGAAGGAAAAGATGATGAATTCCCGGGGAATCTTCAGCAAAAAACAGGCAGAGCAAAAAACGATTTTGTAAAATGGCTAAGAAGTCTTGGATAAATTTCAGAGATTCAATAGACAGATCTCCGGCACCCAATAGCTTGCCCGGAGATTTTTTTTGATCGTTACCTTTGATAATCTCATTGTGTATGGAGTTTGGCAAAACCGATACATCACTGCTGGCGGATATCAACTTTTTTTTGCCGCCCGATCCTCCCGCGAATCGTGCAATTCTCGCAGGGAAGCCGTCTCATCATCCTCACCTGCATATTGGCTGCGCACGCTGGGGTTCCAAAGAATGGCTGGGTTCCTATTATCCCGAACATACCAAAGAAAAAGATTTTCTACTGTATTATTCCAAACTGTTCAATTGCGTGGAGCTGAGCACCACATATTACCGAGTGCCCTCGCCGGAGCAGGTAAAGCAGTGGAAAAGCAAAGTGGACAAAAGCTTTCGCTTTTGCGCAAAGTTTCCGCAGTTTATAACGCATGTAATGCGTCTGCAAAACTGCGACAAAGAAATCAACGAATTTATCCATTCCATAGATGCATTTGAAGAAAACCTCGGACCGGTGTTCCTTATGCCGCATCCGCACATGGGCGTAAAGGATCTGCCCGTTATCAGGCGTTTTGTAGAACGCCTGCCCAGTGCGCTCAACGTGTTTTTGGAACTCAGAAATCATGAGTGGTTTGCAGGCGGCATACACCCGCATCTCTACGATTTTGCAATGGATTACGAGATTGGTCTTGTGATCACAGACGTTGCAGGCAGACGGGATTGTGTGCACATGCAGCTGTCGAAAAAGGAAACCTTTGTTCGCTTTGTGGGCAATGATCTGCATCCTACCGATTATTCGCGCATACAAAACTGGGCGTCGCGATTCACGCAGTGGATGAATCAGGGCATCGATGATATTTATTTCTTTACGCACCAGCAGCATGAACTAAATGCACCTGTGCTCAACAAATACCTGCTGGAACAATTGCCTGCAGCAACGCAGGCACAGCTACCCGCCATTCACGCGATACGGCCGCAGGCAACCTTATTCGATTGACACTTACCTGACCACACGGGCTTTTTCGGTATCCAGCTCATTTTCCCATTTCGATATGATAAGTGTTGCGGCAGCATTGCCGATGATATTGGTAATGGCCCTCGCTTCGCTCATAAACCGGTCGATACCAAGGATGAGGGTAAGCCCGGCAACCGGCACATGACCAACTGTGGGCAGCGTGGCCGCCAGCGTAATAAAACCGCTCCCTGTAACCCCCGCTGCACCTTTCGAAGTAATAATCAGCACGGCTAAAAGAGTAATTTCCTGCGACAGCGATAAGTGCGTATCTGTGGCTTGCGCAATGAATACAGCAGCCATCGTAAGGTAAATAGATGTGCCGTCGAGATTAAAGGAATAGCCGGCTGGCACCACAAGCCCAACCACCGGTTTTGAGCAACCGGCTGCTTCCAGTTTTTCCATCAGTGGCGGCAATGCCGATTCTGAAGAGGATGTGCCCAACACGATCAGCAGTTCGTTTTTGATATAGCCCAGTAATTTGAAAATGCTAAATCCAAAGGTTTTTAAAACCAAGACCCAGCACCACCACCACAAACAAGATACAGGTAAGATAGAAAGTAGCCATCAGGCCGGCAAGTGGTTTTAGCTGCGCAATGCCATATGCGCCGATGGTGTAGCTCATGGCGCCCAAGGCACCGATGGGTGCTGCTTTCATAATGATATTGATAACGGCAAACAATGCGTGTGAAATGGACTGGATAGCTGTAATTGCCGGCTGCGCCCTGCGCCCGCTTTGGATAATCCGAAACCAAACAAAACGGAAAAAAACAGAACAGGCAACAAATCGGTTTGCGTGAAAGCTCCAACAACCGTTTCGGGAATGATGTGCAGTAAAAATTCGGATGTGGTAGGTGCCGCAGCCTGTTTGGATGTGATGGCAGATGCATCGAGTGTGGAAGGGTGAATGTGCATGCCTGCTCCGGGATGCACTACATTGATAAGTACAAGCCCGATGATAAGGGCAATGGTGGTCATTACTTCAAAATAAAGAAGCGCTTTCAAACCCACACGCCCTACTTTCTTCATATCATCCATGCCGGCAATGCCTGTAACGATGGTACAGAAAATAACGGGCGCAATCATCATTTTAATAAGCCTGATGAAGGCATCGCCAATCGGCTTTAGTTCCTTTGCAAAATCGGGAAAAAAGTAACCTATTAAAACGCCTGCTGCAATGGCAAGCAACACAAAAAAGTAAAGCGATCTGGTAAATGCCTTCATCCGGCAAGTTTACATGATTTCGCTCAGCTCCAGCCAGCGCATTTCTTTCAAGATATTTCGTGGCTGATGTGGCCAATGCGGTTGCTCCACGTTGTAATTTGGTCGTACGATAAGATCGGTGCTGCCCAGCTGCGTTTCCAGTTGTTGTTTTTCTGTTTCAAGGCTGGCTATTTCTTTTTCCAGCTGTTCAAACTCCTTTCTCTCGTTGTAGCTTGGTTTGCGCTTGTTGTCGACAGTTGCCGGTGGCTGCTGCGCAGCCGGCTGCTGTACAGAAAGTGGCTTCGGGAGACAGCTTTTGCTGCTCTGCCCATTTTTCTGCCAGCCTGTATTGTGTATAGTTGCCCGGGAAATCAATTACTTTTCCTTCGCCTTCAAATACAAACAGGTGATCTACCAGCCTGTCCATAAAATAACGGTCGTGCGATACAATCAATATGCAGCCCTGGAATCAGTCAAGAAATTTTCCAGCACGGCCAGTGTTGGCAAATCCAGGTCATTGGTAGGTTCATCGAGTATAAGAAAGTTGGGATTGCGAAAAAGAATGGTTAGTAATTGCAATCTCTTTTTTTCGCCACCACTTAGCGATTGCAGGTAAGTGTATTGCTTTTCGGGCGGAAACAGGAACAACTCTAAAAACTGCGCGGCGCTGAAGGCTGCCACCTTTGGCAAGCGGAAAACTTTCGGCAAAAGATTTTACATATTCTATCACCCGCATATTGTCTTTTATCTCCAGGCCCTGCTGCGAAAAGTTGCCAAATATGACGGTTTCGCCAATGTTTACCTTACCGCTGTCGGCTGTTTCAAGCCCTTGGAGAATATTGAGAAAAGTAGATTTTCCCACGCCATTTTTACCAATTACGCCAATGCGTTCGCCTTTGCTAAATGTATAGTCAAATCCTTTTAGTATTGGTTTGTCGCCATAGCTTTTGTACACTTTTTTCATCTCGACAACCTTACCACCAAGCCGGCTCATTTTTCACCTGCAACTGAACTTGTGCATCTTCAATTTTTTGTTTTGCCTTTGCTTCTACTTCGTAAAAATTGTCTTGCCGCGATTTGCTTTTTGTGGTTCGGGCTTTGGGCTGTTTGCGCATCCATTCCAGCTCTTTGCGATATTCGTTGCGGGCTTTATCTATACTCGATTGTTCGCTTTCTATACGGGCTGCTTTTTTCTCGAGATAGTTTTCATAATCGCCTTTGTATACATACATGTTGCTGCGTTCCAGTTCCCATATTTCTTCGGTTACAGCATCCAGAAAGTAGCGGTCGTGCGTCACAAGCAGCAGGGTGATATTTTCCTGTCCAAGGTAATGCTCCAGCCATTCGATCATTTCCACATCGAGGTGGTTGGTAGGTTCATCCATCATCAGCAGCGTATGTTTGTGGTCGAAGCCAATATCAATCAGTGTTCTGGCCAGCGCCACGCGTTTGCGCTGCCCGCCGCTAAGGTCGCTCACGTTCTGATGAAGCTGGTGAATGTTCAGCTTTGCTCATGATCTGTTTTACCTTCGACTCAAATTCCCACGCGTTCATTTCGTCCATGGCAGAGATAGATTCGGTAATCATATCCACATCGCCGGTTTCTTCTGCTTCTTCATACATGCGGATGGCTTTCATCACCGGGTGCTTGGCATGAAAAATATTATCGATCACTGTTTTGTTTTCTTCCAGTTCGGGATCCTGCTCAAAAAGCGCTACCGTTACATCTTTATGAATCCAGAGTTTGCCTTCGTCGGGCGTTTCGTTGCCTTGCAAGATGCGCAACAGCGTACTTTTTCCCACACCGTTGCGGGCTACCAGCGCTATTTTATCGCCTTCGTTAATATGAAATGAAATGTTGTTGAAAAGCGGCGTGATGCCAAAACTTTTCGTTAATCCTTCTGCTGACACATAATGCATGGGGCAAAGATAAGTTATGAAAAAATGAACATCCGAACGTTTCGCATTTCTCTTCATAAAAGGCTCTCAATCAGTTTGTTTTCTTTATTTCTGCATGCACCGAAATGTGAATTGAATTGCTTTCCCTGTAGATGTCTGATAAATCGACAGCAGAAATTGCCGGAGCGGACAGTGCCTGCGGGGAAATCCCGAAAGAACATATGAAAAACATACCGCATGGATAGTATATTAATTTCGGTAGAAACAGGGGAATATTCTTTCAATTGGCTTTCGTTTACTGTTAACAAAAGGCAAAAAAAGAATAATTTGTGACCTAAATCTAACTGACAAATGAGAAAATCTTTATTCTTTGGTACGGCTGCGGTGCTTGGATTGTCGCTGTGCGCACAAGCACAAACAGTCACTAAGAAAATTGCGGACATGAAAGGTCTTTATCCGCAATACATTGCTTTTGATGAAAAAGATGCGCCGGCATTTGTCAGCGGTTCTGTTGTAGTGGAAGATGCCAAACCAAAGTAACTCACTTGCGCGAAGCCCGGTTGCTAAACAGTACCAGGGATGCACTTGGATTTACCAATTTTCGCTATCAGCAAACCATTAATGGCATACCCGTAGAAAATGCCGTATATAATGTGCATGTTAAAGGCGGAAAAGTGCTTTCGGAAAACGGCAAATGGGTGAAAGATGCGCCCCGCGTACTGGCTGCAGGCGCCTCGCTGAAAGAAGCGGTTGCCCTCAAAAGCGCTTTGCAATCGGTAAACGCTAAAGTCTACCGCTGGCAAAATGCGGAAGAAGAAGCCCTGCTGAAACAGGAAACCGAAAACCTGTCTGCCACTTATTTTCCAAAGGCAAGCTTGTTTATTATTCCGGTGAAAATGAAGTAGCGCCGCAAAACCTGCGCCTCGCTTATAAGTTTGATATTTATGCTGTAGAACCATTATCCCGCCGCTATGTGTATGTAGACGCTGCAAACGGGCAAGTTCTGGGCAGCAATGAACTTATTCATCACGTAGACGGAACGGCGGTAACGGCATACAGCGGCACACGGACCATCCAAACTACAAAAAAAGGAGCAGGCTACATACTCCAGGAAAATACGCGCGGCAAAGGGATTGCTACTTTTAACCTGAAAAAAGGAACCAATTATGCCACTGCCGTAAATTTTACCGATGCAGATAATTCCTGGAACAATGTAAACGCGGCAAAAGACCAATATGCCACAGACGCTCATTGGGGCGCCGAAATGACATATGATTTTTACAAAACCATTTTCAACCGCAACAGTATTGATAATAATGGATTTGCCACTGAAAAGTTATGTTCACTACAGTGTTAATTATTTCAATGCATTCTGGGATGGTGAAAAAATGACGTATGGCGATGGCGATGCTTCCGACAATAACCAGCCCCTTACTGCGCTTGATGTGTGCGGGCATGAAATAACGCATGGACTTACCACCTTTACGGCCAACCTGAATTACAAAAACGAATCGGGTGCACTCAATGAAGGTTTCAGCGACATCTTTGGTACCAGCATTGAATTCTTTGCCCGACCAGGCCAGGGCGACTGGCTGATTGGCGGTGATTTCTATATCATCCGCGATATGAGTAATCCTAAGGCTTATTCACAGCCGGATACTTACAAAGGTAAAAAATGGGCCACCGGATTGCTGGCTTCCCTTGATAATGGTGGTGTGCATACCAACAGTGGTGTACTTAATTTCTGGTTTTACCTCCTGAGCGAGGGAAAAAATGGCACGAACGATAAAAAGTTTGTATATAGTGTTTCCGGAATTGGCATGATAAAGCACAGGCTATTGCTTACCGCACCTTAACCACTTATCTTGTTCCCACTTCTGTATATAAAGACGCGCGAACCTACTCTGTAATTGCGGCTACTGATTTGTATGGTGAAGGATCTAATGAAGTGGCTCAGGTAAATAATGCATGGGATGCAGTAGGTGTAGCTGCTACGCCAGCCGTTATGGCAACAGGATCTCACAAATCTTATTGCAGGTACTACGCCAGCATTGAGTGCCCCTGCAATGAAACATCAGCAGGCAGTATCCCAACCCGGTTCGCAACCAGTTTACGCTTGAGTTTAGCAATGCTAAATCGCAAAGCAATACCATTGCCATCTATAGCATGAGCGGTGTGAAAGTATACCAGAATGTAGTGGCAGTAAATGCAGGAATCAACAGTATCAATATATCCTTACCACAGGTGGCACCCGGCACTTACATTGTAAAAATGAATAATGAAAAGGTAAGTACGCTGCAGGTTGTGAAATAGAATATCTGATAAGTTACATTACTTTAAAAAGAGAGGCTGGTTCAACAATTAACCAGCCTCTCTTTTATTTAGATAACGAAATCCTATAATGCTTTCCAATATTATAATCTTACTTCTTCCCATACCAATGCGCTTGCGCCAAGTATGGCAGCATCGGCTTCTTTCAGTTCGCTGTATATAATCTTCACTTTATTCTGGAATATAGGAAGCAGGTTTTCTTCCATATGCTGTTTCGTCGGCAGTAAAATCAGGTCGCCGGCTTTGCACAATCCGCCAAACAAGATGATGGCTGATGGAGAAGAAAACATGACAAAATTTGCCAGTGCTTTTCCTAATATTTCGCCTGTATACCGGTAAATTTCGTTGGCTAATTTGTCGCCCTGTATAGCGCAATCGTATACCACGCGGCTATCAATTTCCTCCAGTGGATAATTGCGCAAAAGCGTATCTTCGTCCGGATTATTTTCAATCATTTCAAGCGCTGTAGTTCTTACACCGGTTGCAGATGCATAGGTTTCCAGCGAGCCCCTTGCGCCTGTGCCCTGGTGAAGTCTGCCACCGGGTATTACGATGTTATGTCCCAATTCGCCGGCAAATCCATCATGACCATATACTACCTGCCCGTTGATAACGATACCGCTGCCAACACCTGTGCCCAGCGTAATCATAATAAAATCTCTCATGCCTTTGGCAGCGCCATACATCATTTCACCAACGGCCGCTGCATTGGCATCGTTGGTGATGGCACAGGGAAGATTGAATTTCTTAGCCATTAATTCGGCAAGCGGAATCACGCCTCTCCAGATCAGGTTAGGTGCATATTCAATATTACCTGAATAATAATTGGCGTTGGGCGCACCGATGCCAATCCCTTTTATATAGGCTACTCCACCTACATGATCGATAGCCGGGGCTACTGCCGTATACAGTTCATCAAGGTAATCTTCTATTTTTTCGTGCTTACGTGTAGAGATGGCGCCGCGGTATTTGATTTCACCACGATGATCGACAATACCAAAAACGGTGTTGGTGCCGCCAATATCTATACCTACAGCTAATTGTTGCGAAACAGGAATCATATCAGTCGGTTTTTTAAAATTTGGCAAGAAATCATTGTGAATTTAAATAATAGTTAGTGTGCAGACGGCAACCGGCTTGTCGTAATCGATGCCTTGCGACCGCAAAATGGTTTTAGCGCGGATGGCGAAAAAAGCAAGATAAGCGAAGCAGCAGGCACCTACAATATAGCTGTATTGAATACCAATTACCTTATCTGCCAGCCAGCCCTGCAATGCAGCAATCACACCACCACCCATAATCATCATGATCAGAAAGCTGCTGCCCTGGTTGGTATGCCTGCCCAGACCTGCTACGCCAAGCGTGAAAATGCAAGGCCATAGTGTGCTGCAAAACAAGCCCACGCTTACAAAAGCAAACACACTCACCATTCCGGAAGTAAACATACCGATCAGCAAAGCCGTAATACCCATCAGGGAAAAAATCAACAGCATAGTAGCCGGGTTTCCTCTGCTCAGCACATTTCCGGCAATCATGGCAAGTATGATGAAAGCATACACATAAAAGGTAGAGATATCGTGGCTGGCAATCGTATTTACAATCAGGAACACGATAAAAGCCACATACGGCATCAGGAAGCTAAGCAGCTTTTTAGCACCGGAACTAATGTTAAATGCATCTGCAGAATTAGACCAGCGTCCCATCATCAGGCTCGCCCAATAAAGCGAAATAAACGGAGCATTCATGTCGTTGGTAAATTCGCGTGCGCCAGGCAGGTGCAGTGATTTCATCACAAATTTTCCATCCAGTACTTCTAAGGATTGTCTCAGGTATTCGGGCAGGTTGCTGGCAGTTGCTACTTCCACACCCACATATACAAAAATGCCAATCATGCCCATCACCAGCTGTGGATAATTCAATGCCCCTTTGCGTGACAATTTTCGTACAGAACTGTCTGCCACATAAGTTGGCGCTTCTTCAATTTCCTTGCTCTGGTTCCGGTTCAGTATCTATGCGGTTGGGAATTGATGAAAATTTAAAAAAGACTGCCACCAGTATAAATGCAACGCCTAAAATAAGGTAAGGAATCTTTACATCGGTAATGTTTGCTTCCGTATTGCCACTGCTCACCGATCCGAAGATGGCATAGCTGACCAGCAATGGACCGATCGTTGTACCAAAATTGTTTACGCCGCCTGCCATGCTTAGTCGTTGAGATCCCGTTTGCGGATCGCCAATTACAATGGCAAGCGGATTGGCTGCAATTTGCTGCAGCGAAAAGCCAAGTGCCACAATAAATAGGGCTGTGAGCATCAGTGTGAATGATGCAGTGTTGGCTGCCGGGTAAAACAGCAATGTACCAATCGCCGATATAATCAACCCGATAGCAATACCATTTTTATAACCGGTCTTGTTCAGCAAATCGCCACCAATGCTTTTGAGATCAGGATATAAATAATGGATCCTACGGTATAAGCCACGTAGAAAGCCATTGCTACCAACTGGCTTTGCAGTTGTGTGAGAGTAAATGCTTTTTTAAAAACGGGAATAAGGATATCATTACTTGCAGCTACAAATCCCCAAAAAAAGAAAACTGTAATAAGCGTTCCAAATTGTGACCAATTTGTTTTTTTGTTCATAATTGTTGGTATAGTAATATGGTGAGCAAAATGCGGGGGTGAAAATAAACAGTTTTTAACAGCCAAACAACATTAGTTTACCCGCACAAGCGGTGGCAGATGCCTTTGAAAGACGATGGTAAAAATGGTTAACAAGGAGTAAGAGAAAGCTAATAAAGTACCTGTTTGAGCAACAAAAGACCTGTTGTTCACAAAACTTGTTACGCACCGGAAGCTGGATGGCATGGACATGCCTGCCGTCTCTCTGTTTACCGTATCAGCACCACGGTACCTTTATACCTGTATTCTTCGCCCGTATCGCATACAAGATCAGCAATAAAAACATACGTGGCAGGTGGCATTTTTTTACCATTAAATGTGCCGTCCCATCCCGATGAGGCGGACATGGTATCCATATTTCTTTTTTCGAATAAAAGAGTGCCCAGCCTGTCAAATACAGCAAAATGTTTTACTTCTTTCACGCCGTTTCCTAAATAACCAAACCTGTCGTTTCGTCCATCGTCATTTGGCGTAAAAGCGGATGGAAATTTTATCTGGCTCGACTTGCAGAGTATAGACACACGAAGGCTGTCGGCACTAAAGCAGCCTTTGTCTGTTGTGCCTTTTACAATGTATTCAATGTCTGACCTCGGCGTAACGGTGATAACCGGGCAGGTATCACAGTTGATATATTGTGCCGGCGTCCATTCCCATTTCACAATATCGCTGCTGCCCATGGCTTCTACCTTTACCGGCGTGCCGGCAAGTGTGACAATGTCTTCGCCGGCGCTGACGGTGGGCAGCGGTGCTATAATGACCTGCGCAATGGCAGTATCTGTAAAGCATCCATAATCATCTTTTCCTACAACAGTGTATGCTCTTGTTGCATAACTGGCAATGGTAGGGTTTGAAATTCCAGGGTTGCTTACTTCTACGTCCAACCAGAAATAATTGTCGGCTCCGTATGCATTGAGTTGTGCCACACCACCGGGGCAAACATAAACCGGCGTCAGGGTAGTAACATGAAACCGCGGTATCACCAATACCGGCACCGAGTCGCTGCTGCTGCATCCGGCTGCATTGGTTACGTCTACAAAATACGTGGAAGTGCGGGATGGAAAAACAGTGGGCGTTGCGGTGTTGGCAAACTGAATATTTTGTGCCGGTGTCCAGTTATAGGTTTCGCCATCGTGTGCTTCCAGTTGAAGTGAATCGCCCTGGCATAGGCGGGCTACAGAAGGTAGTGGGTTAATCTCTGGTTTTTTATTCACCAATAGCTGGTGTATCGCTGTATCTCTGCAGCCATTTTCGTCAGCTATCACTATAATGGAGTCCTGACCGGGAGTCGAAAATGTTTGTACTGCCGGGTTTTGCAATTCAGATGTATCCCCATTGGGAAACTGCCACATCCAGCTGGTGGGACGAGTAGCACTTCCGGTAAAAGTAACAGGCGCATCCTGGCACACATTGGCTGGTCCGCCAATCGAAATAATGGGTGAAGGCTGAACCACAACGGTATCCCTCGCAATGGCTGTGCATCCGAAAGGCGATGTTGCAGTCAACGTGACGGCGTAGCTTCCCGGCTTGTTATATTGAAATTGTCCACTTTCTGTATTTGCCGTATCTCGTGCGGCGCCTGTGCCATACGTCCAGTGATAGGTGAGTGGCAAGCCCAATTGATCTTTTGCTTGGCTCACAATGGCGGGTGTAAAATAGAGAAGGGAAGCCGAGCAGGCTACTTCTGCATCCTGGTTGATGGAAATATGCAGCGTATCTATAGTAATGGGCTGCGAAAGGAAATAGGGAAAGCGGCAATTGTTCGCATCTTCCACTATCAACGATGGCGTATATACACCAGCCGTTAGGTAGCGATGCGATAAAAAAGTGTCGGTTGTATTGGCAAGCGTTCCATCACCAAAATCCCACGTAAACGTTTCGGTATTGGATGCGGTGGCTGTAAGCGTAATGAGTTCTGAACCGCAGACAAACAAAGTGTCTGTTTTCAGCGATGCATAAGGTCCCTTTATTGTAATAAATTCTGAAGTAGAATCTATAGAGCCGTCTAAAAAATATCCATACAAAGTGACTTTGTAAACTCCAGGCTTTTCATAAATATGGCTTGCGTTTTCAAGATTGTCGGCGGTACTGCCATCACCAAAATCCCAGCTTATACTTGTTGTATTGATGGAAGTATTGATAAAGCTTGCGATTACAGGCGGGCAGCCGCTTTCGGGATTGATATAAGTAGTGGTATAGGTGAAATAAAGGTTTGGATTTTTTACTATGATAACCTGGTAGGCTGTATCCGCACATTTTTCCACTGCATTGCTGGCTATAAGTGTTACAGTGTCGGTTCCTTCCCGCTGGTAACTATGAATTACGGAATCAGAGAAGGGCTGTTTTCTCAGTATGGTGCCGTCACCAAAATTCCAAGTATAGGTATTGTCGGCAAAGACTGTATTTGTCGTGTTGGTCTGGTTGTAAAATGCAACATTAGTTTGCGGTAATACAGGGTTTTCTGATACAGAAAAATCTGCCTTGGGTCCTTTTATATCGATGAATCCAGTTGAGGCCGAAGTCGAAGATGTGCATTGGTTAGCGTCCGTTACCGTGAGTACCGGCAGGTAAGAGCCCGGCTCAGCATACTGATGATTCACGGCTGCTCCGCTTGATTGTACCTGGAACGCACTATCACCAAAATTCCATTCCCACTTTACTATGGGAGAGTTGTGGCTTTCTTTCGATTCGTCGTTCAATACCAGCGGTGTTTTATAACACAGATTTCCTTTGGCTGCCGAAAATGCAGCTACCGGCCCCAATGCCTGGAACCCAAAGTAATTAGTAGTATCCTGGCAGTTGAAATATCTGGAGGTGGTGATAATGCGCAGCTCTGTTTGCGTTACATCAACGTCTCTAATGTCTACATGAAATGGATTTTGCCAGAGCAAATCGGTTATAGACAGGCTGCCCGCAAAAGGACTTCCATCGCCATAATTTGCCGCGGAAAGATCAAAATCAGGTTCGTCATTATACAGGTTGTAGGGATTGTTTTCCATGCCCGATATGATGGCATGCAGCGTGTCGCTGCTGCAAAATGTATTTACAGGTGCCGATAATACCGGTGTTTGTTTTCGGAACACATATACATACACCGAATCGGATACGGAGCATGAACCATTTGTGGTTGTCAGTTTTGCCAGGTAAACGCCTGAATTTTGATATGTATGCTGAACTGCTGGCTGCGGTGTGGTATAAGATATAAATGAGCGCTGCTGTCGCCAAAGTTCCACTGGTAACTTTGCGCCTTTGTTGTAGCATCCTGAAACGTTACCAATCCCCTGTCCCCTTCGCAGGTATTGGCTGCACTGATAATGTCGGGAAATGGAGGCAAAACCGTGATATAATTGTCTTGGTTACGGTATCGCTGCAGCCATTGTTGTCTATCACTAAAGAAACGGTGTAAATGGAATCGTAATTGTAACGGTGACTAAATGGCTCGGTAGCCAGGCGCATATTCATTCTGGTCACCAAAGTTCCAGTAATAAGAACCTGCGAGGTTGGCGCCAGATACTACAAAAGATACGGGGTTGTTGCCACAGATCAGCGTTCCGGGCATAGCTGTAAAATCAAATTGCGGTTTTTCCATTACATGCATGAAAAATTCATCCTTGCCTTTGCAGCCGCTTTTGGTTTCATATTGCAGAATAATGGTATAATCGCCGGGAGACGTAAAAGTGTGTTCCACAACGAATCAGATGATGTGGGTGTGGCATCGCCAAAATCCCAACTGGTAGCTCACTATTTGTTCTTCTGATTCTGCCGAAAAAATGGTTGTTTTTGTTTCACAGCCAAGGTCGCCGTGCAGAACTTCTTATCGAAGCTTTGATTTTATGAACCGAAACCGGCTTTGTTATTTCCGTACTGCACCCATTTTCGCCGGTGATTTTAAGGTTACGGAATAGGTGCCCTCGGAAGTATAGGTATGAGAATGGCGTTTGACCTTCATCGGAAAATGTGCCATTGCCCGTAAAATCCCATTGCCACGATACCGCATCCTGTGTGGTATCGGTAAACTGAACGGTAACCGGCGCACCACAAGCTCCTTGCAGGTCTACATCAAATCCGGTAGTAACCGGTGATGGTTTAACCGTAATTGTTTTGGCGGTAGTATCAGGACAGGTTTCATATGTGTTGATGAGTTGAAGTTTATAAGTGCCCGGCGTAGAAAATGTATATGACAAATCGGGCAAAACAGTGCCGGCACTAATGGTCCTGCCATTTACGCACCAGTTTTGCTCTGATGGTGAAGGTGTGCTCATATCGGTGAATACAGTACTGCTACGCTCACACACCAGGTCAGGGACCTCAAAACTGTATGAAAGTCATCAATATTCAGATAATTACTGATAGTGGTGTCGGATACGCAACCATTGGCATTGGTTACTGTAAGCGATACCGATATAAGTTCCTGGCTGAGAGTAAGTATGCGCGGCTGTGCGGTGGCAGACGTTGTACTGTCGCCAAAATCCCAGTTGTAAGTGAGTGCTCCCGTGCCGGTAGCTAGTGTTGGTAAATCCAACCTGGTCCAGCGCACTGCAAAACACTTGTTTGTCGGCAGTGAAAGAAGCCTGTAATGCGGGATACACTTCTATTAGCTGAGGTTTGGATATTGTACTGTAACACCCGAAAGCTATTGGTAACAGTAAGACCCGGACTTACCACTTTTGCAATCTGATAGGTATGCACCAGCGAATCTGAAGCGGAAAACGCAATGCCATCGCCAAAGTCCCAGGTATAGGAAGCTGATGGTACCATCTCCCGGCTCAGCATGGCTGACGAAAGTTACATCGAACGGCATACATCCTTTTGTAACATCCACCGAAAAATCTACAACTGGTTTTTTATATACCGTTATGTCCATTGTTTTTGTTGCCGAATTTGCGCCTTCTGTTACTGTGAGCGAACGGTGTACTTCGCCTTCGTTCACGGTATGTAGTTCCGGCATTTTCTAAGGTAGAACTATTGGTATTGCCAAAATCCCACTGGTACTCTGCATTTTCGGAAAAGCCTGTGGATGTATTGATAAAAGAAATAGCGAGAGGCGAACAACCCGATGTCTGATCGGCTTTAAAATTTGCCTGCTGCGCATATGCCGAATACAGTGAACAGCACAAAAAAGAGTATACAAAAACTACTCTTATATCGGGGTATCATTTACAATTAGTTCTTTCGGTGAGGTTCAAAAAAAGCGGAGACATACATAAAAAGCAAAATGGTTGTTAAGATTATTTGACAGGGTTGAATGATACGTCAGACCTGTGGCTGCAAGCGCAACGAAAACACCGCCGGGCAAATAACAGAAAACTTAGGTTTGCAAACAATAGTCTGATGTGCAACAATTATGCTAAAGAACCATTGGAAGCGCTGACCTATTATGAAGCTAAAGTGCAATTGCAAACAGATCGTTTGGGTCAGATTTAAGCCAAATACCTTAATGCTATAAATTGCTTTGTGTAAAAGCAAATATATTGGTATTTTTCCTGATCTCGTTCGTGCTTTGATTTCCGGTTTTGGGAATTTATGTAATCCTAAAAATGTGTTATCCGCAGATCAATATTGTTTTGAATAAATTTGCCAGTGGTCAAATCGCCCCTATGCAAAAGAAAAAGGAAATAGATGTAATTGATAAAATACTGGAAGCCTGCTACAAAAGCGCGCAGTTTCCTTTATTCATCATGAGCCTTATGCACCAGTACGAAGAGCGGGGCAGCCTGAGTAAGAAGCAGTTGCAGGGATTGTATTACAAAGCGGAAAAAGTAGAAGATATACCGGCAAACTGGCTGGCAACGCTTGAAGCTGTGATCGCAAAAATGCCCAACCGCTATAAATCGGAAGTGGTGGTGAGTGCAGCTCCTGTATTTACACCCGATGAGCAAGCCGGTAAAACTCATCCGCGACATACTTGAAAAAATATCCGCATCACAAGCGGGTACTCTTTTTGCATTGTAAGTATGAAAACAATGAAATGCTTAGCCAGGGAGAAGTTGCAGAGCTTGAAAAATTTAAAAAACTGCTTTTTTGAGCCGTTCTCCCTTCTCTTTTTAACCAAACATAGACAGATACTATTCCCCGTTACAAACATGCATACCCACCAAAAACTTATTATGAACAACAAATGGATTAATGCGATTGCTGTCCTGTGATTTTTCCTTCCTTATTTTTTAGTTGTAAAAAAGAAGGTGTGCAAATGCCGGCTGAAGAGCGGGTTTCACAAACGCACGTTGCGGCCCTGCCAGTGTTACTTCAGATGCCACTTCCTACAAAAAGTATGTGATTGAAGAAGGCAGGCACTATGCCAACGGAGTCCGTTTTCCACCCTTTAATGGCTCATCTTTGTCTTTCACGGCCAAGTTCAATGAGTCTGCTGTTTACAACTTTACCGATCCGGCAGTTAAGTACGATCAGAACACGCTGTATGGCTTTGCCGACAATAATGCAAAGCATCAGAAATTCAGTGCCCGTTTTGGCTGGAGATGGTTTAACGGCGAATTGCAGATTTCTGCTTACACCATCAATAATGGGATGTCACGCATTGTGCAGATTGGTACTGTAGCGCTGAATACAGAAAACTCTTATGCCATCAATGTTTTCAGCGATCATTATGATTTTGTATTGAACGGTGTTACCACTTCGTTGCCACGCTTAAGCACTACGTCTAATGCAGGCAATTACAAACTCCTTCCTTATTTCGGAGGAAATGATACCGCACCTCACCAGATCACCATTCTTATCAGGGAAAACTAAGTCACTGTCCTTACTTTTTAAAAGCGGCATTGTCATGATGCCGCTTTTTTTGTTTACTGATGCACATGAGTATTGAATAAGTAATACAGATTGGCTATAGATTTTACATTTTATCTTGTCTGTTGTATTTACTAAAATTTTCGCTGAAAGCGGGTGTTATGGTTTGCTGTAAGAGCCGTGCATCAAACAGAGTGAGTAACATTTACCTTGCAGATTAACCGCGTTGCATGCCGTATATAAACCTGCTTCCAGTAAAGTATTCACTTTTTTTATATGTTTGCTGTGTTGCAATCACCGCAATTGCTTATAATCAGTGATTATTACTCTTTTTGCAGCGATTCCAATGGCGGGCTGTCTTATTGTACATGATGGCATTTGAGCGGTAAAACACATTTTAATAAGGGGACATGTCGGAAAACAATACATCTACATCTACTTTTACAAGGCTGCAAAACCGCTATCGGCTTGTTGTGATGAATGATGATACCTACGAAGAGATTACTACATTCAAACTTACGCGGTTGAGTGTGTACATTGGGTTGTGTACTGTTTTTGTGCTGATGCTGGGGCTTACTATTTCCCTGTTTATGCTCACACCGCTGAAATATTACATACCGGGATATGGCAATTCAAGGCAAAGCAAAACCGACCTGCAGGTGCTTAAAATAAGAACTGATTCGCTGGAACAGGCTATTCAATACAAAGATCAATATCTCGACAATATCCGGAAAGTGCTGGAAGGAAATACTGATGCGGTAAAAGATACTGTCTCTATTATTGTACCCAAACCCGAAATTTCTCACGATTAATGCAACTATGGATAAAGAGCCGCCAAACAAAAATTTAATCATACAATATTTTTCACTGGCCTGGCAAATGATTGCCGGATTGGGTATTGCTGTTTATCTCGGCATTTTGGCAGACAAGTGGCTGAATACAAGCATGCCACTGCTGGTGTGGATATTGCCGCTGCTGATTATTGTAGGCATGATGGTGAAAATTATAAAAGATACGTCTAAGAAGTAAACTGCATGACAAAACTGAAGCTTAGCAATACCTATCTTCCACTGGTATTTATATTTGTTGCTGTCAATGCACTGTGTGTCATTTTCAATAACAAGCTTGACGAATGGCATATCAACCACCTGGTTGTGCAGGGTGCCAACCTGCTGTTATTTATATTGATGTTTTCGAGTGCTTACCTGCACCTGAAAGCAATCGCAAAATCTAACCCTCATGCTTTTTTGCGCAGCGTATTGGGAGCTACGGTTCTCAAATTGTTTGTGATAGCAGGGGCTGCGCTTATCTACCTGTTTGTAGCCGGGGAGAAAAAAAGTGTATACGCCGTTCTTGCAGGGATGGTATTATATGTAATTTACACAACGGTAGAATTAAGAGGAATTTTTAAACTGAACAAGCAATCAAACAATGGCGCATCATGAGCAGCCGATGCATTCGCTGACCGCTTTTTTGCCCGAAAATAGTTACCCATATGTAGCCGATTATCTTCAGCGCTACAAAGTGCACCTCACCATTACCAAAGCGAGAAGCAGTGTATTGGGCGATTACCGAAATGCCTACCAGGACAAAAATCACAGGATATCTGTTAATGGCAATCTCAATTCCTACTCCTTTCTTATCACGCTGCTGCACGAGTTGGCGCACCTGCTGACTTTTGAAAAATACAGGCACACCGTTGCATCGCATGGCAAGGAATGGAAGTCTGTATACAGCGGGCTGCTGGCTACCTTTATCGAGCACAATATATTCCCCGGCGACATCAAGACGGCGTTGCTGCAATCGCTTCAAAATCCCGGTGCGAGTACCTGTTCCGAAGATCATCTTATGCGCGTACTGCGCAACTATGATGCGCCGAAAGAAGGTATTTTTTTGCTGGAGCAATTACCCGAAAACGCTTTGTTTATCACCAAAGACGGGAGGCAATTTGTGAAAGGCACACGCCTGCGCAAACGCTATCGATGCAAAGAAGTGCACACAGGTGCCATGTATTTGTTTAGCCCGGTATATGAAGTGAAGCCCGTGGATTTGTAATATTACTTTACCAGTTGCTGTCTTCGTCATAAAGCTGCTGGTTGTCACTTCGTTTAGTTGGTATAACGGACATGCTCCTTTTTGTGTAGTGATGAAAGCACCCAGTTTATTTGAAAAATCGAGAATATGCTCGTGAGGAATCTTATCGATGAACTGAAAAATAACCCCTGCCAGAAATGAGTCGCCACTGCCCACTGTATCGGCAACTGTTACATGATAACCTTCATGGCTGTATAGTGTATGATGCACTTTCAGCAAGGCGCCTTCGGCACCTTTGGTGACAATCATTGTATGAATGTCAAACCGATCCTGCAGGCGGCTGATGGCATCTTCTTCATTATCGAAATCGGTGTACCATCCGCTGATCATTTCCAGTTCGGCAAGATTCAGTTTTACAATATCTGCCCTCGACAGCAATGTTTCTACAAGCGGCTGGTCGAAATAAGGCGCACGAAGATTGATGTCGAGGACTTTCGTTTTTGCCACATCGAGCAATTGAAACAATGTGTCCCTTGTTTGCGCGCTTCGGGCAGCAAGACTTCCAAATACAAAATAATCTGCAGCACTCACAAGATCGCGAAGCGAGTGATCATACACAATATTATCCCACGCCACGTTTTGTACAATATCATAGACCATTTCATGATTTTCCTTTTGGGAAGCAATTACAGAACTGGTGGGAAGTGTAGAATCCAATTGTATAAAATCGGTACAGATTTGTTTTTCATTCATTACCGCGAGCAATTCTTTGCCAGCTCATCTTTGCCAACGCGCGAAATGACTGCCGGATTTTTTCCTAATTTGCCCAAATGATAAGCTACATTCATAGGCGCGCCACCTGGTTGTTTTCCGTCGGGAAGCACATCCCACAAAGTTTCTCCAAAACAAACTACAGGATGCAAAGCGTCTGATGTCATAGCAATCGGATTATGAAAAGCAAAGTAGGTAAAAATGGAAACACGAACGCTAAAATTCTGACATATCTTCACAGGGCAGTCAATTTTTGGCTGGAAACATGTATATTTCTTAGATCGATTGTAAGAATGTCAGCTACTACGATAGTCTTCGTCAAACATTTGTTAATTGGAAAAGCTCTACCAATAGTCAATTGAACAGAGTTGTTTATTTGCTACTGAGCAGGAACGAAATTTGATTTACTAATAAAAATAAAACGTAAAAATGAAACTCAAAAATGTATTCCTTGTAGTCTTGATTAGTGCAGCTACAGCCGTTTTGAGTGTGTGGGGATATAGCAGGTTTGTGCAAACCCAATACTCCGATACTCAAACAACCACCGGCAAACTGCCGGTAAATTATGCAGGATTTTTTGGTACCAATGCTCCGGCTGGTGCTGTCGATTTTACCGCCGCAGCATCGTCTGCCACGCCTGCAGTCGTACACATTAAAACAAGAACCAAAGCCCGCCAGGTTACCAATAATCTGCCTAAAAACAGAAGTCCTTTTTCTGATTTCTTTGGCGGTGACGATCCTTTTGGTGACTTTTTCAGTGGTCCTCGTGTGCAAACAATTCCTGAACAGCGTGCCAGCGGTAGCGGCGCTCTTATAAGTGACGATGGCTATATCGTTACCAACAACCACGTGGTAGACGGAGCTGATGAAGTGAATGTAACACTTGCCAACAAAAAATCGTACAAAGCTACCGTGATAGGCACCGATCCAAGCACTGATCTTGCTGTGATCAAAATCGACAGCCAAAGCCTGCCTTATATGGTGTATGGCAACAGTGATGATGTAAAGCTGGGTCAGTGGGTATTAGCCATTGGTTATCCGCTTACACTCGATGTAACTGTTACGGCTGGTATCGTAAGTGCGAAAGCCCGTTCTATTGGTATCAACAAAAGCAAATCTCCGGTAGAATCCTTTATACAGACTGACGCGGCAGTAAATCCGGGCAACAGTGGCGGACCCCTGGTGAATACCAATGGCGAACTTATCGGTATCAATTCTGCCATAGCATCGCCCACAGGTTCTTATGCAGGTTATTCCTATGCTATACCTGTGAATATTGTTCGCAAAACAGTAAATGACCTTATCAAGTATGGTGCAGTACAGAGAGGCTATCTTGGCTTGTCTTATGCACCTGAATCTTTAAGTGATGCCCAGAAAAAAAGTCTTGGTATTAAAGATGGCGAAGGTATTTATGTAACAGGCGTAGCAGAAGATGGCGCTGCTAAACAAGCAGGTATCCAGAAAGGTGATTTTCTTACCAAAATCAATGGTGTAAGCATCAACAGCAGTGCAGAAATGCAGGAACAGCTTTCGCGCTACAAACCAGGAGATAAGCTGAGTGTGTCCATCGTGAGAAATGGTAGCGAACGCACTGCCAACGTAACCCTGAAAAAAGAATCCGGTACTTATGCGCAGGCTGCCGTATCTTCTCTCAACGACCTGTTGGGTGGCGAACTGGTAACTGTAGATGCAGCTACCGCGAAAAAAAACAATATCTCCGGCGGTGTGCAGGTGAAAAAAATAGTTGCTGGCGGTATTTTGAAAAACAGCCGTATCGATGAAGGGTTTATTATCCTGAGTGTAAACGGACGTGAAGTGAAATCGGTTGATGAACTGAGAACCTTACTGGCAAATGTGAACGGAACTGTGAAACTGGAAGGTATTTATCCCGGTTATGAAGAAACCTATGCTTATCCACTCAACCTGGGAAGCAACGATGATAATGGTGACAATGAAGATGGTCAGTAATTAATTCCATAGCATCATGTTGAAAGCGGCTGCAGAATTTGCTGCAGCCGCTTTTTTGTGCATGAAATAGTTGCTTTGTGTGCATCGGCACCTGCGCTGAAAGAAAGCGAAATTTTTATTGCTAACTAAACCGCCACTAATGCTATATGTTTTTATGCAGATGTATATGCTTTTGAAGTAATTGGACTGATAATGGAAATAACTTATTGAACTAACTGCAGGTTGGAACAGACTCTACACTTTTCAAAAAGCTATAACGCCGTGATGCATTTGATTCCTCAATATCCGTATTTCCCTTTCCAGAGACTTTTCAAAAAACGTCTCATTTCTTCTTCCCTTGCATTGCTGCCCGGCTTGTAAAATGCAGTGCCTGCACAGATTTTGCGGTAAATATTCCTGCTCCGAGAAATTGCCTTCAAACGAATGTGCATATTTATAGCCTTTCCCATAATCAATGTTTTTCATCAGCCCTGTAGGCGCATTGCGGATGTGCAGCGGCACCGGCAGATCGCCATGTCTTTCTACACGGCTTCCAGCGCCAGCCCAATTGCTTCATACGAGGCATTGCTTTTGGCAGAAGAAGCTAGGTATACGGCGCACTGCGAGAGTATAATGCGTGATTCAGGATAACCGATTTTATTTACGGCGTCAAACGTAGCATTGGCAAGCAGCAATGCGTTTGGATTGGCATTGCCAATATCTTCGCTGGCAAATATCAACATGCGGCGGGCTATGAATCTTACATCTTCACCGCCTTCTATCATTCGCGCCAGCCAATATACAGCACCGTTGGGATCGCTGCCACGCATGCTTTTGATAAACGCACTGATAATATCGTAATGCTGTTCGCCTCCTTTATCGTATAAGGCAATGCGCTTTTGTGCCACCTGCATCACATATTCATTTGTAATCTCTATTGTTGTCTGTATTACCTGCGGCATTTACCACCAGTTCCAAAAGGTTCAGCAGTTTTCTCGCATCGCCACCCGAAATGTTGAGCATGGCAGTGGTTTCTTTCAGTTCTATTTGTTTGGCTGTAGCAACCACTCGTCTTTTTCTATCGCCTGTTGCAGCAATTGTATCATTTCTTCTTCGCCCAGTGCTTTCAACACATACACCTGGCAACGGCTGAGCAAGGCTGAATTGACTTCGAAAGAAGGGTTTTCTGTTGTAGCGCCAATGAGTGTGATGGTGCCTTTTTCCACGGCACCCAGCAAGTGCATCCTGCTGGCCTTTGTTGAAGCGGTGTATCTCATCGATAAACAAAACCGCACCCGATTGCTGCTTGGCTATTTCAATTACTTCGCTCACTTCTTTTACACCGCTGCTGATGGCGCTCAACTGGTAAAAAGGAACCTGTAAAGTATGCGCAATAATATTGGCAATGGTGGTTTTGCCAACGCCCGGCGGACCCCACAAAATCATAGAAGGAATGCGCCCGCTTTCAATGGCCGTCCGCAAAATGCTGCCTTTACCGGTCAGGTGTTGTTGCCCAACAAGGTCTTCCAGAGACAAAGGACGTAATCGTTCCGCTAATGGGATGTTTCTGTTCACAGCCCGAAAAGTAAAACAAAACCTGTAATTGTCCGGACCAGAATTCGCGTCATTGTCAGGTAGGTGGATTTAAGTATAAAATCAAAGAAACCGTGCAGGTGCGTGATACCAAGGATGGCTATCCAATATATTACATTGTATTCAGCAGGTGGAAGTTGATATTCCTATTCTTTGTGAGGCGGCGCTGTTATTCGCCCGGTTCATTTCTCCCGGATAAATCCATGATTCTTAAACAAGAGATATAACGCCATCACTGCTTTTTACTTTTCTTTCCTGTTGCAGGTAGTTGAGCACTTTCCAGAATTTATTTTTATGAATCTTGTGAGATGCCAGTTTCAGATGATTAATATGAATACCTACCTGTGGAATATGTTGTAAAATATGATCCACGATATGATCAAATTCTTCCTGGCTTATGTGCAGGCTTTTCTGTTGCAGGCAATTGTCGCACACGCCGCATTCAGTAGCTGTATCATCGCCAAAATAAGAGGCGATAAACAGGCTGCGGCACTGGTGTTCAAGATCGAGATACCCGAGTATGGTATTGATTCGCTGCGCAAATTGCTGGCGTCTTTCCAGATACGCTGTATTATTGATGTTCAAATATTTTGCAGGTGCTCGGCTGTGTATAAAATGAATTTGCGGCGTTTCTTTTTGAGGTGTATAATCGATAATGCCAAACGCACGAAGCTGTTGCAGCCCGTCTCTTACAAGGTCGTCATGTATCTTCAGTATGGAAGCCATTTGCTTTTCATATACCGGCACTACGTTGTCAAAAATATCCGAATAGGTGCGTAGTAAACATTTAATGAGTGGCTCGAGCGTGGGATGGCTTTGTTCAAACTCTTCAATGATGTATTTATCAGTTGTAAAGCAAACTTTCGATGGCAAAAACATGTTTTCCTGAAACGTGATATAGCCTTCGCTTTCCAATGCTTTTAAGGCATACATCACCAGTGTGGAATCGAGGCGGAAATTAGTGATAAAGGTTTTGAGATCAAAGTCAAAATACATGCCTTCGCCACTGCCCACAGGTATGTTTAAGAAGTCGGAAAGATGCTGGTAAATTTCTTTGATCTGGTCTATAGGAGGGAAACGAATATCCGGCATCGCTTGAAGGTCTTCCACATCTTTTGCAAGGTATAAAAGTACGGCGAATGCACGGGCTCCGTCTCTGCCTGCGCGACCTGCTTCCTGGTAATAATTTTCCAGGCAATCCGGAACATCAAAATGCACCACGGTTCTCACATCCGGCTTGTCGATGCCCATTCCAAATGCATTGGTACAAACAATTACGCGTGTGCGATTGTTTATCCATTGCTTCCTGCTTTTCGGTGCGTTCTTTTTGCGGTAAGACCGGCATGATAAAAGTCTGCACTTATATTTTGATAAGAGCAGAAGCGTAGCCACTTCTTTCGTTTGCTTGCGGCTTTTGCAATACACGATGCTGCTGCCCTGCACCTTGTGCAGAATTTCAGACAGTTTATTGATTTTACTGTCGATTTTAAAAACACTATACGATAAAGCAGGTCTTTCAAATGACTGCCGAAAATGATGAAGTCCGGTAAAATCCAGCTTTTCCACAATATCTTCCTGCACCTGTGGTGTAGCTGAAGCCGTGAGAGCAAGAAGTGGCACATCGTAATCTAGACTTTTACGCAAAGCCGCAATGCGCAGGTAAGGCGGGCGGAAATCGTAGCCCCATTGCGAAATACAATGCGCTTCATCTACCGCAATGAGATTAATGTGCAACGCATGCAGATATTCTTTGAACAAGGAAGTTTCGAGACGCTCAGGCGAGAGGTATAAAAATTTATAAGTCTCCATATACTGCATTCAAGCAGCGTTTGCCTCACTTCAAAGGGCGTCATGCCACTATACAATGCCAATGCAGGAATACCCTTTTTACCGAGGTTTTGCACCTGGTCTTTCATCAGGGCAATGAGCGGACTAATGACAATGCACAAATCCGTCTTTTAGCATTGCCGGCACCTGGAAGCATATGGATTTGCCACCACCGGTCGGTAATATCGCCAGTGTATCGTTGCCATCGATCACCGATTGAATGATCTCTTCCTGCCTGCCGCGGAAAGCCGTGTGTTGCCAGTATTGCTGAAGAATGGAGAGCGGCGATTGCATAAGTCTAAAAATAATGGTTTTTATACAACCCGCTTCCAGCGCAATGCAATTGAATTAACCGCCAGCACCACATCACTGAAACCCATCAGCAGTGCGCCAATGGACGGACTTAAAAAACCCAATGCAGCAACAGGAATGGCGATGATGTTGTAAGCAAATGCCCAGGCAAGGTTGCCTTTGATGGTACGGTACGTATGCTTGCCCAGACCCAATGAAAGCGGAAGGTTTTTCAACCCGTGATTCAGCAAAACCACCTGTGCGCTTTGCATGGCTATCTGTGTTGCATCGCTCAGCGAAATGCCAACAGTCGCTTTGGCTAAAGCCGGCGCATCATTTATGCCATCTCCAACCATCGCGGTAGGTTGCTGCGCGGATAATTGCGTGATGACTTCCAGCTTTTGTTCGGGTGTTTGTTCAGCGATTACGGTATCAATTCCTAATTGCCGGGCAACGTGTTCGCATTTGGTACGGCTGTCGCCGCTGAGCAAAATGGTGGCGATGCCTTTGCTGTGCAGGTATTGAACCACTTCTTTTGCTTCCGGGCGCAGGGCATCTTCCACGTCTATCCAGCCGAGCAGTTCGCCATTGCGAAGGATATAAACATTGTGCGTATCATCATCCGTGAGGTGTGCTGCTGCTTTGTATGACCCGGCAATATATTCGTTGTTTTGTTTGTCTTTTGCAATCATGCCCAAGCCTTTTTTCTCTTCAATGGTTGCCCAGCGAATATCGCCTTTCATTTTCCATTCTTTGGCGATGGTTTTTCCAATCGGGTGGTTCGAATATTTTTCGAGAGAAAAGGCAATGCGCTTCAATTCATCACTGCTGAGTGGCTGTATCTGGGTTGAAATGCCTGCTTTTTTTGTCCCTGTTTGCTGTGGCTCTTTGGGTAAAGATTGTAAGGGAAAGAGTAATGATTCTGCTGTATCCGACACCCAAAAACGGGTGATGGAAAATGCGCCGGTGGTTAAGGTTCCGGTTTTATCGAAAACGACCCTTTTTATATCTTTAAACACTTCGAGGCTGCGTGCGTTTCTGAACAACACGCCGTTTTTTGCGGCTCTGCCCAATCCAACGGCAATGGCAGCGGGCGTGGCTAATCCCATGGCGCAGGGACAGGAAATCACGAGCACCGCAATGCTGCGGAGCAGGCTTTCGCCCACGCCGACAGACGCGATAAAATAGTTGCCTAAAAAAGTAAGCAATGCAATGCTAAGAACGGCTGGCACAAAGATGCCGCTGATTTTATCGGCAAGTTGCTGAACGGGTGGTTTTTCGGTTTGCGCTTTTCTCACCATGGCTAATATCTGGTTCAATACCGTATCGTCGCCGGCAGCGGTTACGTAGGCTTTCAGCGTGCCGTTTTCCACCATGCTTCCACCAATCAGCCGGTCATTCATTTGTTTTAAAACCGGCTCACTTTCCCCGCTGATGATGGCTTCGTTCACGCTTGCTTCGCCCCACAATACTTTACAATCTGCGGGCACCTGTTCGCCGCTTTTTATCAGCAATAAATCACCGGATCGTAAGCTGCTGCTTTCTACCGGGAAGATCAGCTCTTCGTGCTTGTCGTCGTAGGCAATCATGTTTGCCATCAGCTTTTGCGAGACGACTAATTTTTGCAATGCCGACTGCGTGGTTTCTACCGATTTGGCTTCGAGCCAGTTGCCTAGGAAAACCAGCGTAATGACAGTCGCCGTGGTTTCGTAAAACATATATTGTTCTGCCTTGCCCGCAATGGTGCCATATAAGCTGTACACAAAAGAAGCTACCGCTCCAACCGTAATGAGCAGGTTCATATTTGCCACACCTTTCAGCAGGCTTTTGAGAGCGCTTTTGCCAAAAAACAACATGCCCGTTACAAATACAGGGATGGTTAATGTTAGTTGCACATAAGCGTTCATTAACACCGGAACGTGCAGCCCCAGCATGTGCAGCCACAACGGCAATGTAAACAGGAGACAAAACAAAAACCGTTGCAGGTGATTTTTGAAAGAAAGGTTTTTGTACGTCCTGATGATCGCCTTGCAGCACGCGGAAGCCAAGACTGTTTATGCCGTTTTGCAAAGCACCGTTGCTGACTGTTCCGTTTTTATCGAAACTCACTTCACCGCCGATGAAATCTACTTTTATATTTTTCTGTCCTTGTTTGGCGAGATATTTTTCTACCGACATGGCGCAGCCGCCGCAGTGCATGCCCTCCACTTTCCAGTTAATCTTTTCTTTTTCTTCCACTGTTATCCCTTTTTTTATACCTGAATATTTTGTGGCAAAGTTACCAACATCGTATTCCTATTTCTAAATAGGAAGCAGCTATCTTTTCATACCTGTTGCAAAAAGCCGTTGTTTAACATGTTACGTTGAAAATAGCAGACCAGGATAAAAAATATGTTGCGCATTCGGTTTATTCTAAGTAGTTAAGCTATGCGTTTGATGCAGGCTTTGTATATTTTTTAAACACTAGTGTTGCAAGTGAATTAGGGATGGCTATTCTTTCGCAAAATATTACGGTGAAACAGGAAAAGACAATCGTATTCAAACCAATTCTTGGATTGTAAATGCATTTGTAAGAACTACATATTCACATTCTGTCACTGTTAAAAACTATTTCACTTTGCCGGTGTCTTTTATCAATACATGATCTGGTGATGATGAATCCCAACAAAACACACAACTTTTTTTTACTCTCTGACTATATTCATCACTTGAACTCTATCGTTTCACATTCTTTAATTTACAACAGTTTCGTTCTACATTGTTCGTGTACTTATAGATTTGCAGGATGAAGCTGACATTTACCAAACAAGAAATAGCGACTGTGGCGCAACAGCTTTGGGAATATGGACAACAACATGCTGTGTGGGCGTTTCAAGCGCCGATGGGCGCCGGCAAAACAACGCTGATACATGCGCTGTGCAAAAATGTGCTGATGGTGCAGGACGCAATCGGCAGCCCTACGTACGCTATCATTCATGAATACCAAAGCCCTGTAGCCAGCACAATTTATCATATGGACTGGTATCGCCTTCGCGATGAAGAAGAGGCGATTCAGGCGGGCGTGGAAGACGGTTTATTCAGTGGTCATTTGTGTTTAGTGGAATGGCCGGAAATTGCGCCTGCCTTGCTGCCTGAAAACACCTGGCATATCCACATCAGCCTTGTAGATAAAGACACCCGGTTATTAACTACTGCATAATTGAAAGGTTTTCAACTAAATTTGCACTTTATTGCGCTGGCAGATAACAAACAAACAAGAACATGCAATCGAAAAATGCATATTGCAGCAAGCAATGGCAACACGGGAATCTGACACGGAGGTTTTCCATGTTATCACAAACATACATTCACACTCTTCATTTATACTTTAAAGCGGTAAACAATGCCTGTATCCAAAGCTGTTGTCAGCGGATCATTTGCCTACGAAACACTGGAAGAAAAATTAGATATTAAGCCGGCGGGAGAAAGGCTGCAGATTGGCATTCCTAAAGAAACTGCTTTCCAGGAAAACCGGATTGCGCTTACGCCCGATGCGGTGAATGTGTTGGTAAATAACGGGCATGAAGTAACGATATGAAACACAAGGCCGGCGATCGGAAGCAATTACGACGATAAAGACTATTCGGACGCCGGGGCAAGAATTGCGTATGACAAAGACCAGGTATATAAAGCGCCGATTCTTATTAAAAGCGCACCCATTGTGCCTGAAGAATGCTCTTACCTGCAGATGAACCAAATGATTATCTCGCCGCTTCATCTGTCATTGTTGAAAAAGGAAATTATTGAAGTAGATGATGCAAAAGCGCATTACGGCAATAAGTTTTGAAAATCTGAAAGATGATAGCGGTACTTTTCCTATTGTTCGCTGTATGAGCGAAATTGCCGGGAGCGCAGCCATGCTGATTGCCGGTCAATATCTGGGTACAGCCAATGATGGCAAAGGTGTTTTGCTCGGCGGCATCAGCGGCATTCCGCCCACCAAAGTGATTATCATTAGGTGCAGGTGTGGTGGGAGAATTTGCCACCCGCACGGCTCTTGCTCATGGGCGCTTCGGTAAAAGTGTTTGATAATAATATTTACAATCTAAAACGGCTCGAAAATAATCTTGGGTGTGAGGGTATTGGACCAGTGTGATAGAACCTAAAATACTGGCCAAGCAATTGAAAACCTGCGAAGTAGCTGTTGGTGCCCTGAGCAGCGAAAGCTGGGCCGTAGCCCCATTGTGGTCACCGAAAATATGGTAGCCGCCATGCGCACCGGCAGTGTAATTATCGATGTAAGTATAGACCGCGGCGGCTGTTTTGAAACCAGCGAAATTACCACGCACCAAAAACCCACTTTCTGCAAACACGATGTGATACATTATTGTGTTCCCAATATTGCCAGTGGTTTTGCCCGCACGGCCAGCCACGCCATCAGTAATGTACTGATGCCTTTGCTGATAGATGCCGGCGATGCCGGTGGTATTGAAGAAATGCTGTGGCACAACTTCAACCTGCGCCATGGCGTGTATATGTACAAAGGGCATTTGACGACATTTATATCAGTCAGCGATACGATCTGAAATATACCGATCTGAATCTGCTGATTGCCAGCCGCACCTAATGATGTAAACGGAAACTAAGAAAGCAATTCTTCTATTTTGCGGGCTACTGCCTGCAACAAGGCGGGATTTAGTTTTTGTATTCTTTTGTCGTCGGGTGTGGCAGCAAGGGCTCTGAAATTGCCTTCATCATCTCTCTCAAAATTGATATTCGTCGTCCTCAATAGTTACCTGTATAAAGTAGCTGTAGGCAGATGTGAAAAGCTGTGCTTCGAACTCGTAGGGTAATATTCTGAAAATCAATTGTGATAATAAATGGCTCGTCCATACTAAGGAGTAATCATAAACTAGACAACAATGTTTGTGAGCAGCCAACCAATCGAAAAAGTATAATTGTATATGAGTAAAACTACTAAGAGGGTTTGCTGGTTTCGGCGGGTATATATGAATTGATGAGGTTATAAATTTCCTGCAGTTCAAATGGCTTGTGAAGAATGCCATCGGCGCAATTGTCTTTATAATTGTCTAAAGCCTGTGCGTTAGCAGAAAACAGGATAATCGGGCGATCTACAGCAAATTCATTTTTGATTTGTTTGCACAATACTCTGCCATCTTCACCCTGAAGATTTACATCCATTAAAATAAGATCCGGTAACGATTCGTATAATGCGTCAAAAAACGGTTTTGATTGCTGAAAAACTTTTACTTCAAAGCCTTTTTTGGTAAACCATATCTTGAGGGCCAGCAAAATATCATAATCATCATCTACTATAAAAAGTCTTCGCACACGGTAACAATTTGGCTTTTAACACAATATATCATGCCAAGAAATGAATAGAGCCTCCATCATGAATTTATAATTTTAGATGTTGTTTAATTTTATTTAAAACATCATCTAAATCAAAGGGTTTAGCAATAAAGTCGTCAGCCAATGCCTCTTTAATTACTTCTTTTGCAAATACGCCTGCCGATGTAAGAACAATCTTATTGGGGTAGCGATGCCTCAGTTTTAAATCTCTGCAAACGACAGTTCCCGGTTCAGATCCGGTAAGTTTAATATTGATCATCATGATATCAGGAACTACGTTGTCTAGTGTTAGTAGCAATTCGTTTGCCAAATCGAAACCAAATACGGTAAATTGATGCCTTGCAAACCAGGTTGTGAGTATAAACAGTATGTCTGGATCATCTTCAAGGAAAAAAATAGTTGGCATATTTGGTTTTGTTTCAAGGTAGATTTCATTGTTTGCAAATTCCTTTGCATCACTGTAGCTAATGAAAAACAGTTTGATATTGTGTTGGTGTTTCAGGCGCCCTAGACACGCAAGGAATAGCAAAGTTTAATAGTGTATAAAAAAAGTTTCGAATAAAGACATCAGCAAACCCAAATCAGGTAAAAGTCAAACCTGAGAAGGTGTCCGGGCGAGATTCACGATATAGAATTGTCGGGTAATCATATGATCTGTTTTGTGTCCTGAACTGATTTTCTTTCGCTTATTTACCTGAAAACTAATCATTATTTACTTTAAAAATATACTATATTTCAAAATGGTAGCATTTTTTTAATTGATAATCAATCTATTGCAAAAGTAGTATAAAAAATAATAATGAAAAAGCTTGGAAAATCAGGCATTATACAGCTACCTTTGCAGCCATTTTTAAAAATCCGGTGGGATAGCGCCGGTATTACGTAAATAAATAATACAATGAGTAAATTACATTTCACCACAAAGCATGCGAATGCGGCTACCGTTCAGCGTAACTGGTACGTTGTTGATGGTACTAATCAAACCGTCGGACGTATGTGCGCACAGATCGCAGCCATTCTTCGCGGTAAGAACAAGGCTTATTACACACCGCACGTAGATTGCGGCGACTACATTATTGTTACCAATGCAGACAAAGTTGTTTTTACCGGCAACAAGTTTGAAGACAAAATGTACATCAATTATTCCGGCTACCCGGGTGGTAAAAAAGAAGAAGCTGCCAAAGACTTGCTTCGCCGTCGTCCGGAAGTAGTGGTAGAAAGAGCTGTAAAAGGTATGCTGCCCAAAAACAGGTTAGGTCGCAAAATGATTTCCAAATTGTTTGTTTATGCCGATACCGTACATCCGCATACTGCACAGCAACCTAAAGAATTGAAATTCTAACCCATTTCCAAATTTTCAAATTTTCAAATTTCAAATTCCGATAATGGAAAAACAAAAAAACGCAGTTGGTCGCCGTAAAGAAGCTGTTACCCGCGTGTTCTTGAGCCGCGGTGAAGGCAAAATCCTGGTGAACGACAAAGACTATAAAACTTACTTTGCATTGCCTTATTTGCAAAATCAGGTTGAAGCGCCTTTGCAAACCATTGAATCGCTCGACAAGTATGATATAAAAATCAATGCGCAGGGTGGTGGTTTAAAGGGTCAGGCAGAAGCTGCCAAATTGGGAATCGCCCGTGCACTGCTTGAAGTAAATCCTGAATTTCGTCCTGCCCTGAAAGCAGCCGGTCATCTGAAACGCGATCCGCGTGGCGTTGAGCGTAAAAAGTTCGGTCACAAAAAAGCACGTCGCAGCTTCCAGTTCAGCAAGCGTTAACGTGTTGCCGGCAATCAGGTTTCAGCAATCAGTTTTTTCTGAAAGCTGCGGGCTGAAAGCTGACAGCAATCCCTATTTATCATACATAATTAATTACAATACAAATGGAACAAGTTCCTTCTTTACAGCAGCAACTGCTTGATGCCGGTGTTCATTTTGGTCACCTGCGTAAGAAGTGGAATCCGAAAATGCTGCCTTATATTTTCGCTGAGAAAAAAGGTATTCACATTATCGACCTGAACAAAACGGTAGATCACCTGCAGGAAACCGCAGCTGCCATGAAACAGATAGCCAAAAGCGGCAAAAAAATCATGTTTGTAGCCACAAAAAAGCAAGCTAAAGAAATAGTGAGCGAATGTGCCAAACGTGTAAATATGCCTTATGCTACTGAGCGCTGGCTGGGTGGTATGCTTACCAACTTCAATACTGTTCGTAAGAGCGTAAAGAAGATGCAGAGCATTGAAAAAATGTTGGGTGAAGGCACAGCGGAAAATCTGACAAAGAAAGAAAAGCTCACTTTGAGCCGCGATAAAGATAAAATGGAAAAAGTGCTGGGCGGTATTGCACAGCTTAGCCGCCTGCCGGCAGCTTTATTCCTGGTCGACATCGGGCACGAGCACATTGCACTGGCCGAAGCCAAACGCCTGGGAATAACCACCTTTGGCATGGTAGATACCAACAGCGATCCCAATAAAGTAGACTTCGCAATTCCTTCGAACGACGATGCTACTAAGTCAATTGCTATTATCACTAACTATATCACCGCTGCTATTGCTGAAGGTTTACAGGAACGTCAGCAGGCAAAAGACGAAGATGTAGAAGAAGTCGACAACGAAGCTGAAAAGAAAGCAGCCCGTTTGCAGGCAGAAGCTGAAGCAGAAGGCGGACGTGCACGTGGCGACAGAGCACCCCAGGGTGGCGGTCAGCCTAAGCGTCGTGTGCCAGGTGGCGCTACCCGTCGTCCGGGTGGTGGTGCGCCAGGTGGTGGCGGTCCACGCAGATAATTGGTAAAGAAGAAGCAGCATTCTATGTTTTATTTATCTAAATGCGCTTCATTTTATCCAATCATTATAGCTCATGACTGTTCTTCAACCATAGCGGTTGAGTTTGTACAAGCATCTAAGTTTTTATATACTGAATACCAAACACATCCCAACTGCTAAGAGGTTGGGTTGTGTGTTTAAACAAATAACCGGACTACTTCCCCTGTAATCCGGTTCTGTCAAATCAAATTTTCAAATTCCCTCCAGGGGATGGGGTATCAAACTTTTACTATGTCAACAACTGTTCAGATAACCGCTTCAGAAATCAACAAGCTTCGCCAGGCTACAGGTGCCGGCATGATGGATTGCCGTAAAGCCCTGACCGAAACAGGTGGCGATTTTGAAGCCGCTATTGACTGGCTGCGTAAGCAAGGTCAGAAAGTGGCTGCCAAACGCAGCGACCGTGAAGCAAAAGAAGGTGTGGTGATTGCAAAAACTACCGATGACAACAAAACCGGTGTGATTGTTTGCGTAAGTTGCGAAACGGACTTTGTTTCTAAAAATGCCGATTTTGTAGCGTTTGTGCAGAGCATCGCCGATGCGGCAATTGCCAATAATGTAAAAAGCGCTGAAGAACTGAAAGAAGCAACTGTAAATGGCGCAAAAGTGGCTGACCTTATCAACGACAAGCTGGCTGCTATTGGCGAAAAAATAGACGTTACCCGTTTTGAAAGAGTAGAAGCTGCATATGTATCTTCTTATGTGCATGGTGCTAACCGCATTGGTGTGCTGGTTGGTCTCACAGGCGAAGCTGCAGAAGCCGGGAGAGACGTTGCCATGCAGATTGCCGCTTTAAACCCGGTAGCTATCGACGAAAATTCTGTACCTGCAGAAACCGTTGAGCGTGAAAGAAGCATTGCTACTGAGCAAATTCAGCAAGACCCGAAAATGGCTGGCAAACCTGCTGACATGATCGCTAAAATTGCTGAAGGCAAATTGAAAGCTTATTTTAAGGAACAAACCTTACTGGCTCAGCCTTTTGTAAAAGACAACAGCAAAAGCGTTGGCGATTACCTGAAAACGGTAGGTGCTGACATTAAAGTAACGGAATTTAAAAGAGTGGCTGTCGGATAATTCTGGTTAACATACTCTTCTACATAACTGCAGGATCTCCATAAAACGGAGGTCCTGTTTTTTATGTAAAAATTTCTCATATGGATAATTGCAGAAACGGCTTTGTAAATCGGTTTTGTTTTGAAAAGCTTGGTGAAAACCTCCAACATTAAAATCTCATTAAAACGCGGCGCCAAAAGAACGAGATTCGTTTACATAAATATACACGTAAAAGCATAAAGTATTCACAATCATCTCATCTTTCAAATATCTATATACCAGGTTTTTAGGTTCAATTTAAGTTGGCTTAAATAATCTTTATTTGAGTATTGCAGGAGAAGTTTTGTTGATTTATATTTGAGTCTTACAGAAGTATCTTACCAAAACAAACTGCATGTATAATATTGAGCCGGCACAAGCCTTATTATCAGACTATACACACAACTTTCCTACTATGCAGGCATCTGCTTCTAATGACCATCACGATTACATTCCCATGATTGCCAGCAGCAGCGCTTTTTTCGCCAAAGAAAGACTGAAGCTACACCAGGCAGCTCCGGATGAAGGCGTCTCCATCGAGAGTATTAAAAAAATACATTTTCAAGAAATATGGAATTTGAAATCAAGATCAAACCGCTTGTTTTATTCGATCTCGAAGATAAAATCAATATTCGCGAGCAGCAATCCAAAGGTTCAGGCAAGCAGTTTTACGAGCATTTTTTGTCAGAATTATCAGAATTGACGCAAAGGCACAGCTATTCCGAAACGCTATACCAATCGGTAAAAGAATACAAGTCTGAAAAGATTCCCTGTAAATTGTATTACATGATCAGCGGGCAAACCATCTACCTGATGGGCTTGCGATAGTGGTGGTGTTGGAACGTTTTACTCTTTGTTTTTCGAATCGATAACAATCGTTACAGGTCCGTCGTTAAGTAGGCTTACTTTCATATCCGCACCAAAGATGCCGGTTTGTATCTCTTTGCCGGCATCCAGAGACAACTGCTGTATCATCTTTTCATACATGGGTATTGCAATGCCGGGTTTAGATGCCCGTATATAAGAAGGGCGGTTTCCTTTTTTCGTACTCGCATGGAGAGTAAACTGGCTAATCAGCAGAATGTCGCCGTTGGCTTCCTTCACACTTTTGTTCATTACACCATTTTCGTCTTCAAATATCCTGAGGTTCACAATTTTATTGCTCAGCCATAAAATGTCTTCCTGGCTGTCACTGTCTTCAATGCCCACCAATACCAGCAAGCCTTTACCAATATTGCCAGTTACTATGCTATCCACTGAAACACTGGCATTTGCCACTCTTTGTATCACCACGCGCATATAGATTACTCATTAATCGTTACAAAACATGTTTACCGTTTCTTCTTTCCTGGCTTTCTTGCCAGTTGAAAGTCATAAAAGATTCAATTCTTCTGCGTTCATTTGTAGAACCGGCAATACATTTATTTCAAAAAAATGAAGATAGATATTACACCTGAAATTGTGTTTCAAACCGCCCGCAGCGGCGGTAAAGGCGGGCAAAATGTGAATAAAGTAGAAACAATGGTAGAAGGCAGGTGGCTGATTGCCGCCTCGCAGATTGCATCGGCAGATCAGCAGCAGCAGGTTTACGAAAAATTGCACAACCGTATTACATCCGAAGGCTATCTGCTGGTAAAGTCGCAGGAAGAGCGCACACAATCCGGCAATAAATCTGTCGTTATCAAAAAGATGAATGCGTTAGTCAATTCTGCTTTGCAAAAAAAGAAAGCAAGAATTGCTACCAAACCTTCCAAAGCTTCACAGGCAAGAAGGATAGAAGGCAAGAGAAAACAATCTGAAATAAAAGAAAGGCGAAAAAAATGGGCACCGGGTTTCGATTGATAACACAGTGGCATTTACTACTAATCATTGTCCTGATAGCAACCTCCTGCAGGGCGCAAAAGCCAAGCAGTGTACAACAGGCAATGCGCATTTCATTTACGCACAAAGCCGGCGATTCCATATTGCAATTGGGCAGCAGCTACAAAAACAACATGCGATGAAACGTTCCGCGTACGCAGTTTCAAATATTATGTTTCTCACATTGAGGTTCACTTCAGTGATGGTAGCGAGTTTGCGCCAGACGCTGAGCCGCATTTGGTGAATGAAGCTGATAGCCTTTCCAAACATATTTCTTTTACTGCACCAGGCGGGGAAGTTTCATCCATTAGCTTTTTACTGGGTGTTGACAGCACCACAAATACAATGGGTATTCAAACAGGCGATCTTGACCCTGCAAAAGGCATGTTCTGGGTTTGGAACACGGGCTATATCATGGCAAAACTGGAAGGCAGTTCGCCCGTTTCCAGTATGCCGGGAAAAAACTTCAGTTATGATATCGGTGGCTATAAGTGGGGAGAAAATGCATCCCGGATTGTAACGCTCCCGGTACCTGCTAAATTCCGCCATAGTACAACGTTCACCATTACAGCCGATATCGGCAAATGGTTTAGTGGAGTGCAAAGTATCAGCATTGCAAAACAGCCAACCTGCCACGCTCCCGGACCTTTCGCCATGCAAATTGCCGACAACTACGCAACCATGTTTCGCATAACCGGAGGCACACATTAGCGATTGGTTTTAAATTTGCCCACACATTTGCACTTATGGCATATCGTTCATTAGCGCAGTGTTTGGCCGATCTTGAAAAGCATGGACATCTTATCCGCGTCACAGAAGAAGTAGATCCATATCTGGAAATGGCGGCTATTCATCTTCGTGTGCACGAAGCGGGCGGTCCGGCACTTCTTTTCGAGCGTGTGAAAGGAACACCTTATCGTGCAGCCTCCAATATCTTTGGTACATTAGACAGAAGCCGCTTTATTTTTCGCAATACTTATACCCGCATTCAACAATTGATACAGTTGAAAAACAACCCGATGGCAGCACTAAAAAAGCCGTTGACACACGCTGGCGCAGCCTTATCGGCTATTCACGCATTACCGCTGAAAAATCCACGTACCAAGCCGGTGCTCTACGAAGAGATTGCCATTCACCAATTACCGCTCATACAGCACTGGAAAATGGATGGAGGTGCTTTTGTAACGTTGCCGCAGGTATACACCGAAGATGCCGACAAGCCGGGTATCATGAATGCCAACCTGGGCATGTACCGCATTCAACTATCGGGCAATGACTACCAGATGGACCAGGAAATTGGTCTGCACTACCAGCTTCACCGCGGCATTGGTGTGCACCAAACCAAAGCTAACCGCAGGGGACAACCGCTGAAAGTAAGTGTGTTTGTGGGCGGTCCTCCTTCTCATTCGCTAGCTGCCGTCATGCCTCTGCCTGAGGGGCTGAGCGAAATGATATTTGCCGGCGCGCTGGGTGCCCGCCGTTTTCGCTATACCTACCGCGATGGCTATTGCATCAGTACCGATGCTGATTTTGTGATTACAGGCGAAGTGCATGCCGGCGACAACAAACCGGAAGGGCCATTTGGTGATCATCTTGGCTACTACAGTCTCACACACCCCTTTCCACTAATGAAAGTGCACAAAGTATATGCACGCAAAGGCGCCATTTGGCCGTTTACCGTAGTGGGGCGTCCGCCGCAGGAAGACACAAGTTTCGGACAGCTGATTCACGACATGACGGGAGATGCCATACCGGCAGAAATCCCCGGTGTAAAAGAAGTGCACGCGGTAGATGCCGCAGGTGTGCATCCCCTGCTGCTGGCTATAGGTAGCGAGCGGTATACTCCATACGCTCCGGCAAAACAACCGGCAGAACTGCTTACCATTGCCAACCATATTTTGGGCACCGGGCAATTGAGCCTGGCCAAATTTCTGTTCATAACAGCCGATGACACCAACCATTTGTCATCTCACGATGTTCCTTCTTTTTTTTACTACCTGCTGTCGCGCATAGACCTAAGGCGCGACGTTCATTTTTATACGCATACCACCATTGATACACTCGACTATTCGGGTACCGGCTTAAACAGCGGGAGCAAAGTGGTATTTGCGGCATATGGTGAAATAAAACGCCGATTAGCTACAGAAGTACCTTCAATATTTTATGGGTTAAACGGCTATGTGAAGCCAGCGCTTGCATTGCCGGGAATTGTAGTGATACAGGCAAATGCTTTTACCACATATGAAAATGCGAGAGAAGAAATGAACCGTCTGGATCAGCAGTTAGTGAGTCAGATAGCTGAACTTGCCGATGTGCCCCTCATCATTGTATGCGATGACGCGGAATTTACGGCTAAAACGCTCAACAACTTTATCTGGGTTACGTTTACGCGGTGCAATCCATCTCATGATATCTACGGCATAGATTCTTACTACGAAAACAAACATTGGGGTTGCAACGGCAGCCTAGTGATAGACGCACGAATAAAGCCGCACCATGCGCCGGCACTCGAAAAAGATGAAACCACAGAACGCAACATAGATCGGTTGTTTGCCAAAGGTGGCAGTTTGCACAAGGTGATAGATTAATCGGCGAGCGATTAAGTGTCTGCATTTCTTGTTTTGAGTCATTTTTCTTTTGGTAAGCAGGTGCATGGAAATTATATAACTGTAACAACTTCACGTTGAAACAATAGGGCTATTTTATTGATAGAGAGTTAATTATGGTTTATTGTAAAAATAAGGTAGCTTATAATCTCAAACTTTCTAGCAATGAAAACCAAATAATCTTATCCTTTCTGTAATATACCTGGGAACTTGGAGACAGCAGCCGACAATTACAAACGCGTGGCTGAAAACGAAGGGTTGGATGCGCGAAGCAAAATGAGTATTAACAGCAATGTGTATTATTAATTTATTTCGGTAACAGCGGAAAAAAGAAAGCAGGCAATTTGGTGAAAATGTTGGAAGATGCGTTTCTTACCTGGTGAATACCGGCACAAAAAAATGCCCGTGACCAGTTCATCAACAGGCACGGGCATTTTTTTAAAACAGTTCATTTCTGAACAGAATAAAATTTATTGTGCAGCAGGATACCAGTTTTTCAACCTTACCTCGATGCTTTTGTCTTTTTCATTCACCATTTTTTTAAATTCATTTACGTCCTGACCACGGTAGTGATAAGGGTAAACTATGCGTGGCTTAAACGCAAGTACGCCTTCTGCCGCTTGTTCTACCGGCATTGTATAAGGCAGGTTCATGCACACAAACGCGATGTCAATGCCCTGTAGTGAGCGCATCTCGGGTATGTCTTCAGTATCGCCGGAGATATAAATCTTTTTTTCACCCATTGCCAGCACATAGCCATTACCTCTGCCTTTTGTGTGAAAAGCGTCGGGTGCTTCAGGAAGATTGTACATAGGTATTGCCGTAATGGAAAAATTCAACCTCGACAATGTATCGCCGTTGTTCATTACCACCACTCTTTTTTTGTCTAAAGAAGGAGGCAGCTGATCGGCTACCGCCTGCGGCACAATGAAAATGGCATTCTTGGTATCAAGCGCCATCAGCGTCGCACTGTCCAGATGATCGCCATGGATGTCGGTAATCAGTATGGCATCGGGAGCCGCCAATCCTTTGAACAAACCGGCACCACCAGCCGGGTCAACATAAACGGTTTTGTCGCGGTAAGTAAGCACAAGTGATGCGTGCATGACCGGCTGAATCGTGAGTTCGCTTCCTTTCACCATCATATGGTCGGGTTCTGTGCGCTGGGCTTGTGCAACGAGTAATGTGCCGGATAATAACAGGGAAAATAATAGTTTTCGTTTCATTGGTAAAAATTATAAAATAAAAAGCGGCATTATCGCATCCAAAATTTGTAATGCACGGACCGGCTGAATTTGTTCCATTGCAACAATCCCGCCACAGCAACCACAACATAATGTGAAAAGGTAATCTTGCACTCATTGGCATGGCTCCCTTTTCACCGCAAGTTGTATGTAGAAAATGCATTTGCCTGTTTATCATTACTTTCGCAGCTCATCAGGAACGGGTTCCGGCAGTTGATTATTCAATCGCCGTTTACATTATAACCAGGCTGTGTTTTATTGACTCACTATATGTATTGACGCCCGTATCGCCGGCGTCATTTATTTCTAAATTCGTTTTACACTTTTATTATGTGGCTTAAAGATCAGTTACGGAAAAGAAATATCAATCCGAAAGACGAAGTGTTATCAGGATTAACCGTTGCGCTGGCACTGGTGCCGGAAGCCGTAGCATTTTCCATCATTGCTCATGTAAGCCCGCTGGCAGGCTTGTACACCGCGTTTATCATAGGTTTTATTACTTCTGTGTTTGGCGGTCGGCCAGGCATGATATCGGGCGCTACAGGTGCGGTAGCTGTTGTGGCGGTTGGGTTGGTGCTGTCGCATGGTATCGAATATCTTTTTGCGGCTGTGCTGGTAATGGGTATGTTGCAAATACTGGTAGGGGTGTTTCGGCTTGGTAAGTTTATACGCCTCGTGCCACAGCCGGTTATTTTTGGATTTGTAAACGGGCTGGCCATCGTGATCTTTATGGCTCAGTTAGTTCAGTTGCAAACTGTGGATGCCACCGGAAGCACACACTGGCTAAGCGGTAATGCACTCTGGATCATGCTTGGCTTTATCGCCATCACCATGCTGATTATTCATTTTTTACCTAAGCTTACCAAATCAGTTCCCTCTTCGCTGGCAGCTATTTTACTCGTATCTATTGTTGTCATCTCGTTTGGGATTCCTACAAAAACCGTGGGTGATATTGCTTCTATCAAAGGCGGTTTGCCTCAGTTTCATTTGCCGCTTGTTCCTTTCACTTTTGAAACATTGTCAATTGTATTTCCTTACGCATTGGTAATGGCGCTTGTGGGTCTGATAGAAAGCCTGCTGACGCTGACAGTGGTAGATGAAATGACGGAAACCAGAGGCAGGGGCAATAAGGAATGTGTGGCACAGGGTGCGGCTAATATTACTACCGGCTTTTTTGGTGGGATGGGTGGCTGCGCGATGATCGGGCAAAGCATCATCAACGTAAGTTCTGGCGGTAGGGCAAGACTCTCCGGCATCGTGGCGTCCGTATCCCTTTTGTTGTTTGTACTGTTTGGCTCTTCACTGATAGAAAAAATACCCATGGCTGCATTGGTCGGTGTCATGTTCATGGTATCGATTGGTACATTTGAATGGGCAAGTCTCAAAATATTCCGCAAGGTACCGGTAACCGATGTGGTGGTGATGATACTGGTAACGCTGGTTACGGTTATCTTTCACAACCTTGCGGTGGCTGTTATCATCGGCGTCATTATATCTGCGCTGGCATTTGCGTGGGAAAGCGCGCGACGCATCCGGGCAAGAAAATTCATCGATCAGAATGGGATCAAGCATTATGAAATTTATGGTCCGCTGTTCTTTGGCTCGGTAGCTACGTTTTCAGAAAAATTTGATGTACAAACAGATCCTGCGGAAGTCATCATCGACTTCAGGGAAAGCCGCGTTACCGATCATTCAGCAATAGAAGCCCTGAACAAACTGACCGAACGATACCGAAAGGCAGGCAAAAAAGTACACCTGCGACACCTGAGTGAAGACTGCCGCTTATTGCTGGATAATGCAGCCGAAATGATTGAAGTCAATTATTGGGAAGACCCGCATTACAAAGTGATTGTAAACAAGCTGGAAGCTTGATGGATAGTCTCATGTATTAATCCCTTTTTTATCGGTCCTATACGAATACAAAGAGCCGCTCTATCCAGAGCGGCTCTTTGTTATGGGTTCAAACTATCTGATTACTGTTTGCTGAATGTTTTTTGTAGTGTTTCACCATTGAAGCTGACTACCAGTTTATACAAACCCGATGGCAGGCTGCTTACATACATACGGTTGTTTTGCAAAGTAGATACGGAGGCAGACAGTTACTGTTTTTCCTGTGAAGTCCACAACTCTCACCATGGCTTTTGTTTCTGCAGATAATCCTGTGATGGTATACAGCATTACACCGTTTACAACCGGGTTGGGCACGATGCTCAGTGTTGGCCTGGTGCCGGTCATTACGAGGTTAATAACAGGAGAGTAGCTCAATTTTCCATCGTTATCCGTCATTTTCAGCCGGTAAAGAAGGGCACCGTTTTTAGCCGCTGAAGGCGCGTCCGTTACCTGGTAGGCAGATCCTGTGCTGCTGCCCTTTGCTGCGACTGTTTGCTTTGTGATCCACCTGTTGCTGATATCCTGTTGTTGTATCTCAAAATTCCGGAGATTCACTTCTTCTGCTGTTTTCCAGACAAGTTTTACGCCACTGCCTTCGCGGTATCCGTTGAAATACAGAAGTTTTACGGGTAAAACAAGATTACCAAGCTGCGCACGTATTTCACCAGCCGGATAAATGCTGTTGTGGATATTCACATAGGAATAGCCCATCACCATAGAATCGGCAAATGCAGGAGACACAACACCTGCAACTGAAATAGTGCCTTCGGTGTTGAGCGTAACGTTGAGCGGCAGCACAACAGGTCCGCTGACACCGGCTTCGCCACGGTGAATGTGCCCTGCTGTAGCAGCGGCCGACAATCCAGAAAAACTACCGGTTACAAATACACTGTCTGTCGTGAGGTCGAGCAAAACAGTTACGCTTCCTGTAGCGGCGGTTGTGTTTACCGGCACCTGTTGTGCTCCGTTCAAACTACCTTTGAAAAAATAAGCTTCGCCGGAGATGCGTGTCAGCTGACCCCTGATTTCACCCGAAGGAAATTCCGAAGTATGCACATTTACATACATCAATTCAGCCAGCAAATCCATTTCCTCTTCTTCTGTTAGTGTATCTGTCAATGTCAGCGTACCCGATTGCCTGCAGTATTAACAACCGGGGTAATTACGTCTGCGTTAGTGCCCGGAGCTGCCGGACCATGAATGTGCGATGCTGTTACGGCAGCAGATGCATTCTGATAGTTGCCGGTCAGTTCAAGAATGTTTGTGTTTGAATTGTATTTTACAATCACAGTGCCTGTTCCTGCAGAACCATTGGCTGGTACTTCCTGGCTTCCCTGCAGCACAGCTTTCAGAAAATAGGTTTCAGACAGCATGGTGAGCTGACCCCTGATTTCCCCGCCGGGGTAAGTCGCGTTGTGAATGTTCACATAGGTAGAACCTTCAGTCATCTGCGAAATGGCTGCATCCGATGCAGCAGCTGCCACATGGATGGTTCCTTGCGTGGCCAGCGAAACCACTAAGGGTATCAGCACCGGTCCGTTTACTCCCGGCAATCCTTCATTGTGGATGTGAGCCATGGTGGCAGGTGCAGATAATCCAGTAAAGTTGCCGGTAAGAAATACCGAATCGGTGCCATTGTCTGCCAGAACATAAGCACTGCCTGTGCCTCCGGAGCTATTGGGCGGCACCTGCTGTGCGCCCTGTAGTCTTGCACTAAAAAATGTGGACTGTCCGGCTGTGGCTTGTGTCAGCTGCGCGCGGATTTCCCCACCAGCATAGATGGCATTGTGTACATTCACGTACATCAGTCCATCCATCAGTTCCATCTCCTGCGTGTCGGTAAGTGTGTCTGTAACGGACAAGGAGCCGGTGGTATCGCCGGTTAACGTGAGTGGAACAATGACGTTAGCATTAGATCCGGGTGCGGCAGGTGAATGAATGTGAGCTGCGGTGGCAGCAGCACTAAGTCCTGTAAAATTGCCCATCAGCATCAGTATATTGCTGCTTGTATCGTATTTTACAATTACAACACCGGTAGCAGCAGAGGCATTAGCCGGCACTTCCTGCGAGCCTTGCAAAATGCCTTTAAAATAAATATACTGGGATTGGGCGTTGATACTTAAAAGGACGACGGAGCATAGTAGGGTAATGATTTTTTTCATACGGAAGGTGTTTTATAGGGAAATACGAGAATATGCAGAATTCGTTGCAAATTTTAGACCCTATTCGGGGAAATGGTGCCGGGTAGATAAGTCGTTGCAATCCGCACTGTAATTCACTGTTCTGATTATGTACAAGATTTTGATGCAGTTGTATGGATTATTGTATTCATTGCTGTAATGGTTTTCATCTGTTCTCAATATTTGTTGGTAGATACTTCTTCCAATTATGATTCGTTATCTTCCACATCATGTAGCTGTCTTATGTTTAAGGCTCACTATCTAACAGGCGCAAAATAAATTACTCTTATCCTCCTAACGGCTTCTATAACTAACGTTTACCAAACCCTTTGCTTTTTTCCCCTTATCTTCGTTCCATTCATATACTTCTTTTTTAACAGGACCGATACTCTTTCTTCTCCAATAAGTTTCATCTGGTCAATCTTAATGAGCAGGATATACCAGCCACTCTGTACCGTCCGGAAGGCTGTACTTTATTGATCTATAAAAATTTTACACTTTGTTATTTGAACAATTGAACTTAATTGCGCCTATATTAGATGCGCTAAAGCAGAAAGGATATACCCAACCTACACCCATACAGCAACAAGCAATACCCGTAGTACTTAATGGCAGAGATCTTTTAGGATGTGCACAAACAGGCACTGGTAAAACAGCAGCGTTTGCAATTCCTATTCTGCAGCTTTTACACAACAACCAGCCAAATGAAAAAGGCTTTCCCGCCATCAAAGCGCTGATATTAACGCCAACGCGTGAACTCGCTATACAGATAGACGAAAGTTTTGAAGCTTATGGCAAGCGCACCGGTCTCAATCACCTTGTGGTGTTTGGTGGTGTATCGCAGGTGCCGCAGGTGCAGGCTTTGCGTCGTGGTGTAGACATCCTGATTGCAACTCCCGGCAGATTGCTGGATCTTGTGAATCAACGTGTTGTGAACCTTCAGCACATCAGCATGTTTGTGCTTGATGAAGCTGACCGTATGCTCGACATGGGTTTTGTACAGGACGTGAGACGTGTGATTCAAAAGTTGCCTGCAAAAAGGCAGACTTTGTTTTTCTCCGCAACCATGCCACCCGAAATACAATCATTGGCAAATACCATCCTGGATGAGCCGGTAACAGTAGAAGTGACTCCTGTTTCTTCTACCGCCGAAAAAATAGAACAAGCCGTTTATCATGTAGGTAAAGAAAACAAACGTGCCTTACTTGTGCACCTCTTGATGGATAAAACCATCAAAAACGCACTTGTATTTACCCGCACAAAACATGGTGCCGACAAGATTGCACGTTACTTAAATGGAAGCGGCATTGGCGCACAGGCAATTCATGGCGAAAAATCGCAGGTAGCCAGGCAACGTTCGTTAAGCATGTTTAAAAGTGGTACGCTCCGCGTGCTGGTAGCTACCGATATTGCCGCCCGTGGCATTGATGTAAGCGACCTGTCGCACGTAATCAATTTTGAATTGCCGAATGTTCCTGAAACTTATGTGCACCGTATTGGCAGAACCGGCAGGGCAAGTGCCAGCGGTATTGCCTTATCATTTTGCGATGCTGAAGAGCGTTCTTATCTAAAAGACATCAACAAGCTCACTATGCAAAGCATACCGGTGATCAGCGAACATCCTTATCACCTGGCTTACATTCATAACGAAGGTACAGGCAAAAGAGTGCAAAGCCCCTTTGCACCCCGCAGCCGCAAAAACAGCAGAAGCTGGGATCAGCGCACGACGATGAGCAACCGGTAATATTCCGCTCATTTTTAGCTGCCGTTTCCTTGAAACATAATCTTGCAGTCCTGGTTTCATCAATAGATTTGATGCAGCCAGGCTGCTTTTTTGTTTTACAAACCCTGCCAAGTTTTTGTACTTTGGTTGTTCATGGCACTAATTTCCCTTAGTGTATCTCTATACAGACATGTAATGTTTGATTTAACAGAATAACCAATGGATAAAACCAGAATCAATCTTGATATTTTGTTGCCCCAGGTTCCCGATGCAAGAGATGCTTGTGTGCACCGTATTATACAGTCGCTTGAAGAGAAAAAAGGGATAGATAAAGTGCACTTGCTGCAGAAAGACGGAAACGCCAGCGCGCAGCTTTGCTTTCACTACGATTCAAATGTGATATCTGTAGCCGATATTGAAAACAAGGCAAGAGACGCAGGCGCTGCTATTACGCAGCAATACGGGCACTTGCTGATAGAAGTAAAAGGTATTCGGCACCAGCGTCATGCGCGCGTGGTTGAAGCCGAGCTAAAGGATATAGACGGCATTGTGTCGGTGTCCGTATCAGGAACCGGATTTATAAAAGTGGAATTCGATAAAATGCAAACCAGCGAATCTTATATTACCGCTGCCGTAAGAAAAAGCGGAATGGAAATACTCAGTGTGAAAGACTTTCACCAGCACGATGAAGAGAATGGTATGATATCACCGGATGGTCACGATCACGGGCAGGACACTCATCAGAAAGACGACAAACACGATCATGATCATGATCATTTGCATGGCGGCATTTGGGGTGAAAAAACAGAGCTCATTTTTGCCATCATCTGCGGCATCCTTCTTGGTTTAGGTTTCGCCCTTTCATTTGTGAACACATTGCCTTCTTGGGTGTCACTGGGTTTATATTGCGGTGCTTATTTTTTCGGTGGATTTTACACTACCAAAGAAGCTATTGAAGGCATCAGCAAAGGCGATTTTGAGATTGATTTTCTCATGCTCGTGGCAGCCATTGGTGCTGCAGTTCTCGGTCAGTGGGCAGAAGGTGCATTATTGCTATTCCTCTTTAGTTTGGGTCATTCGCTGGAACACTACGCCATGGAGAAAGCAAGAAAATCGATTGCTGCTTTAGCCGAAATAGCTCCAAAAACAGCCTTGCTCCAAACGGGAAACACCTTGAAGGAAGTGAGCATAGAAGAGCTGAAACAAGGCAACATCATTGTAATAAAGCCAAACACAAAAATAGCTGCCGACGGATTGGTGGTGGGTGGCAACAGCAGTGTGAACCAGGCGCCGATTACAGGCGAAAGTGTGCCTGTAGATAAATGGGCAATGACAGAAACTTCTGTGCCAGTGGACAAGGCAGAAAATGCTGACGCGCAGCACAGGGTGTTTGCAGGTTCTATCAATGGCAGCGGCACGCTTACTATCAAGGTCACAAGAATAGCAGCCGACTCAACAATCGCCCGGCTGGTAAAGCTCGTAAACGAAGCGCAGACGCAAAAATCGCCCACTCAAAATTTCACAGATAAACTGGAAAGATATTATGTGCCCGCTGTACTGATATCCGTTGCGCTGCTGTTATTTGCATTCCTGGTGATTGATGAACCCTTCAGCCAAAGCTTTTATCGCGCCATGTCGGTGCTTGTAGCAGCCAGCCCTTGTGCGCTGGCTATTTCTACACCCAGCGCAGTGCTTAGTGGTGTGGCAAGGGCAGCCAGGGGAGGCGTGCTGGTAAAGGGCGGAAGACCGCTGGAAGAGCTTGGTTCATTGCGGGCTATTGCATTTGACAAAACAGGAACGCTGACGATTGGAAAACCAACACTAACGGGTGTTTATGCTTTTGAAGGCTTTACGGAAATCGATTTGCTGACAATGGCATCTGCTGTGGAAAAACTGAGCGATCATCCTCTCGCCATGGCAATTGTAAAAGGCAGTTCCGACAGGTTAAAAAAAGAAATCTCTCCGGCATCCAATCTTACCGCCACTACTGGCAGAGGTATACAGGCAATGTATGAAGGCAGCACCATTTTTATCGGGAATAAAGAAATGTTTGAAGAAGGTATCCATACTCTTCCCGACAAAATAAAGCAACAGGTGATAGAAAAGGAAAAAGAAGGAAATACCACGATGCTGGTGAAGAAAAACGACACATTCGCAGGAATGCTGACGCTGATGGATAAAGCAAGAAGTGATGCAAAAGAAACGCTGGCGCAACTGAAAAGTGCAGGCATCCGTAAAATGATTATGCTCACAGGCGACAACCAGAATGTGGCAGATGCCATTGCTAAAGAAACCGGCATTACCGATGCGTGGGGCAACCTGCTGCCCGAGCAAAAGGTGGAAGCCATTGAGAAATTGAAAAAAAGCGAAAAGAAAGTGGCAATGGTAGGTGATGGTGTAAACGATGCTCCTGCGATGGCTAAAAGTACGGTAGGCATTGCGATGGGCGCTGCGGGTTCGGATGTGGCGCTGGAAACGGCCGACATTGCATTAATGGCAGATGAACTATCCAATCTTCCGTTTGCCATCGGGCTAAGCCGCAAGGCACACCAGATTATCAGGCAGAATATCATTATCAGTCTTGGAATGGTGGCAATCCTGGTTCCTCTCACGTTGCTGGGCATTGCGCATATGGGTCCTGCCGTTATTGGTCATGAAGGTTCTACACTAGTAGTCGTGTTCAACGCGCTGCGGCTGCTGGCTTACAAAAAACGCTGAGGCAATCGTTGATATACTGATGTTTTGTCACATCTGGATATCAGAATGCGAACATTCCGCTGTAGATTTAAAGGGGTCTTTTCTCATCCTGTGCAGTTACCAAATGGAAAATTAATGCAGATTTAATGTGGTCTTTACCTGTCTAAGTTGATTAGGGCTTTACCTTGGCGCCTGTTTCTGCGGTTAAACAGATGCAATGTCAATTAGTCCGAAGCAAACTGCGCAGGCTACATTCGTTCATTTTCCAATGTCATTAACTTATGAATCAAAAGTGCAGAAAGGTGATAATTATAGACGATGATGCATGTAACAACCTCATTTTTAAAATTATCATCACTTGTCTTTGTAAGCCTTATTTCGCTGATATCCAGGATTTTACAAATCCTGTATCGGGGTTAGCCCACCTGGAAGCTCTGCTACCGGAAACTGATGAAAATATCGTGTTGTTTCTCGATATCAATATGCCGGAAATGAGTGGTTGGGAAGTGTTGGACGCCATCATGAAAATGCCTGAGGCATGCAAAGATCTACTGACAATCTATATGTTCTCTTCTTCCCTGAATGTCGCCGACAAGCAAAGAGCGCTGAATTGCTCGCTGGTAAAAGGATATGTAGAAAAGCCTTTGACTGCAGAAATGATCTGGTTAAAAAAAGATTTGATAATTGATTCCGTTGTTTATTGCTGACCTTGATGGGTGTGGCAAATCTGATTCGTCTCTACACCATTTCCTGATGAAAAAATTTCTATCGACCATTCGCTTGTTCGAGCATTCTACTTTTTACTATGTTATCTGCACCGATATGCAGGGAAACTATAGTTATGTGAATGATAATTATGCCCGCAGCTTCAACTACGTGAATGAAAGCTTTGTGGGCAAGCCCTACCATATCACCATGCATCCCAACGACACAAAAGTGTGTGAAGAAACCTCCATGAAATGCCTTGAGCATCCCGATCAGATGTTCCCGGCAACCATCCGAAAGCACGATGGCAAAGGTGGCTATATCATCACCCAGTGGGAGTTTAAAGCAGGCTTTGCGGATGATGGAACTCCCGAAGGTATTTTTTGCATCGGGTATGATATCACAGAGCTTGGCAGATCGAAAGACCAACTTAAAGAAATTGCTTATCAGCAGTCGCACATTGTGCGAAGACCACTTGCCAACGTGTTGGGCATTGCACATATTCTCAGTAAGATGCAGATGGATGAAAGCTTAAAATCGCTGGTAGATATGATGGTGCAAAGCGCGGAGGAATTGGATGAAGAAGTAAAAAACATCGTAAAGAAAACAAATCGCTAAACCAACAAGAAAACGTTTGTTGATGGCTTATTTCCTGAAGCGATCTGCAAGCGTTTTTTTATGTTCAATATTTCATTCCATTTTGCTCTTCTCTCATCTTCTGCCATCTTGCCGGCATTTGTTTCGTGCACCTATTCATTTCTCTCATTTATTACCGACACAGCAAACCGATCTAAAGCAGTGTGTTACACCTGCCATATCATAATTTATTTGTATTATTGGCATGATAGTCTAGCGCTGTGTATGGGCTAAGGATATAAAAAACAAGTATGAAAATATTGACCGGCAGAATAGGTGTATGGTTATTGATCTTTTACGTGATGATTGCGTTGCCAGCTTTTTCACAAACAAAAAATCCGGTTTTTAAAACCGGGAGCTGGAAAGGTATGTTGCACCGGTCGGATGGTGAAATCATTGCATTCAATTTTACAGCAAAAAAAGAAAACGGAAAGCTGCATTTATACGTTCATAATGCCAGCGAAAACCTGCTGGTAGACAGCATCCGCCAGCAAGGCGATTCTGTGTGGATACAAATGCCATTTTTTGCCTCCGGCTTTGCATTGCGCATCAGGGATGATGGTAACATGGAAGGAAATTACATCAAAAATTATGGCGACAGGTTAAGGATGATGCCCTTTACAGCAACGTTCGGGAAGGCAGAAAGATATGCCTCGGTATCCAAACCGGTATACAATATTTCAGGAAAATGGGAGGTGCAGTTTGAAGGCGATGATCCGCTGTATACGGCGGCAATCGGCGATTTTACGCAATCTCCCGACGGCAAAATAACAGGCACTTTTTCAACGCCCACCGGTGACTACCGATTCCTCGAAGGCACAGTAAATGCCGATAGTATGCAGTTGTCTGCCTTTGACGGCGGACATGCTATGTTGTTCACTGCACGCCTCCTGAACGACAGCACCATTGCAGATGCAGCTATGTATTCAGGATGGTCAGACAAGCAAACATGGACAGCGCGGCGAAACGATCAGGCAACTCTTCCCGACGGCTACAGCATTACCACCATGCGCCCGGGCGAAACAGCTTTGAACTTTCGTTTTTTATCCACCGACAGCAGCCTGGTATCTATCAATGATGCGCAATACAAAGGCAAAGTCGTGATCGTGCAAATATTAGGATCGTGGTGCCCCAATTGCATGGATGAGACAGCTTTTCTCAGTCGCTTTTATAAGGAAAACAGGCACAAGGGAATTGAAGTAATCGGGCTGGCTTATGAACGTACTGAAGACTTTACAGAATCACGCGAAGCATTGCAGCCTTTTCTCAAAAGGTTCCGTGTGGAATATCCTTTTCTCATCACCGGCGTAACAGTTACGGATGACAATCGTACAGAAAAAACCTTGCCCCAGCTAAACAACCTGAAAGCTTTTCCCACTACAATTTTTATAGATAAAAAAGGTAAGGTAGATAAGATTCATACCGGTTACGATGGTCCTGCCACAGGCGAGCGTTATGAAGCATTTAAAGAAGAATTCCACAACGAAATCGACAAATTGTTAGGTCAATAATGAAGCCTGATACAACAGGCAGGAAACTAATGTGTTGGTTGAAATTTGTACAAACCAGGCATTGCTTTTATCCGGGTCTGTGCGTTCTTCATCTAAGCCCTCATGGTTTCCTACTCATTTAAATGCTATCAAATTCGCTAACTTTCACACTTAACCTTTTTCCGGATGAAGTACACATTTTTTATTGCGTGTCTTGTGCTGCCTTCACTTTTGTTTGCACAGCGATATCAGCGGATTCACAGAAAAGCGGTGCTGGTAGACACGCACAACGACATCCTGTCTACATGCGTTGAAAAAGGCTACAGTTTTGATGAAGATTTGCGTGGCAAAACGCACTCCGACCTGGACCGGATGCGAAAAGCGAAAATGGATGTGCAGGTATTCTCTGTTTGGTGCGATGGATCTTATACCGATGGTGCTGCATACAACATGGCAATTCGACAAATTGATACGTTATATGCTGCTGCAGCGCGCAATCCCGCTAAAATGCGGATCATCAGGAATCCGGGCGATTTGGAACAGGCATTAAACCACGGACTGCTGGCTGCTATGCTTGGCGTGGAAGGCGGTCACATGATAGAAAACAATCCTGCTTATCTCGATACATTTTACAATCGTGGTGTTGTATACCTTACACTCACCTGGAACAATTCAACTTCTTGGGCTACAAGCGCACGTGATGAAACGCGCGATTCACTTCTGCATCAACCAAAAGGACTGAATGATTTTGGCAGGCAGGTAGTGAAACGAATGAACGAACTGGGGATGATGATCGACGTGAGCCATATAGGAGAGCAAACGTTTTGGGATGTTATGAAGACCACCACAAAACCGGTGCTTGCCTCTCATAGCGACGCCTGGGCACTCACGCATGTGCCGCGCAACCTTAAAGACAGCCAGGTAATTGCCATTGCAAAAAATGGTGGCGTAATTGATGTGAATTTTTATCCTGGTTTTGTAGACAGCACTTTCGAGCGAAAGTCCGACGCCTTTAATGCAAGACATAAGCAGGAGCGTGATTCACTGCTCGCACGCAATCCTGAAAGTTATTACGCCAGTGATTTTTTGTTTAACAAATACAAAGATGAAATACAGGAGATGCGACCACCATTGAGCCTGTTGTTAGACCATATCGATTACCTCGTAAAGCTGGCTGGTATTAATCATGTTGGGCTTGGTTCCGATTTGGATGGTATCTCTTCCACGCCGCTCGGTATCAATGATATTACTGACTATCCCATACTCACCAAGGCGCTTTTAAAAAGAGGTTATCGTAAGAAAGAAGTGAATAAAATTCTTGGCGGTAATTTCCTGCGTGTTTATAAAGCCAACCGGAAGCGGTAAGCAGCTTTCATAGTTCGGATTTTTCGAAACTAAGGAAGTTGCCTTTGCCAGGCTAAAACGTGCAGTGAAGATGATTTTATTGCATCCGCTTGTGAACATTACAGTAAAAAAACTCTTGGCAGAATATTCTTGTTTTTTCATTATCAGGATATACTATGCCACTGGCTCGTGGTTGCGCCACCTGATACGTAATGTTGGTATAAGTGCATTGTTATTAGCAACACTTGTCATCTTCAGTTGAACCATGGTTTAACACGGCAATACGGGCATGAAAAAAGCATCTGTTAGTCCTGCACTGCCTACAGCTGTTTATAACTTGGTGTTCATCCGGTTCTGTCCCGGTTTCTATTCATCTGCACCTACCTCTAAGCCAAAAGGCTTATCAACTGCAGGCACTGTGCATTGGTAAGATTGATTTTTCCTAATTTGCAAAACATGAAAACTGTAACATTTTTAATAGCAGTACTAAGTATGACAATGAGTTCGACAGCACAACAACAACACGGTGCTTTTACCGGCAATTATCCCACTACCAAAACTGTCATCCAAACTGATGATTTTTTTGGAACATCCGTCAGCGATCCTTATCGCTGGCTGGAAAACGATACTGCAGAAGACACCAAACATTGGGTGCAACAGCAAGTGGCGGCAACCAATGAATATATGAGTAAAATACCCTTCAGGGATGCCATCAAAAAGCGACTCACGGAAGTGTGGAATTATGAAAAATATTCTGCCCCATTCAAGGAAGGCAACTTCACCTATTTTTTCAAAAACGACGGTTTGCAAAACCAGTCGGTACTCTACAGGGAAAAGGAATCGGGGATACCGGAAGTGTTTCTCGATCCAAACAAATTTTCGACCGATGGCACTACCTCGCTTGCTGGCATCGATTTCACAAAAGACGGCTCTTTGGTTGCTTACCAGGTATCGGAAGGTGGCAGCGACTGGCGCAAAGTGATCATCATCAATGCACTGACAAAAGATCAACTGGACGACACGCTTACAGACGTAAAATTCAGCGGTATTGCCTGGAACAAAAACGATGGATTTTACTACAGCAGCTACGACAAACCCAAAGAAGGCAGCCAGCTATCTGGCAAAACGCAGATTCACAAGTTGTATTATCACAAACTGGGCACTGCACAATCGGAAGACAAACTGGTGTTTGGCGGCGATGAAACACCGCGCCGCTACATTGGTGCAGGCGTAACGGAAGATCAGCACTGGCTGGTAATTACAGCTGCCGTAGCCACGTATGGCAACGAGCTTTACCTGCAGGACCTGACAAAGGAAAATGCCCCGATTATTCCCATTGTTACTGGTTTTGAAACCGAGCAGCATATTGAATACAGCGAAGGAAGTAAGCTGTATATTTCTACCAATCTGAATGCTCCCAACCGCAAACTGGTGGTAACCGACGCCGCAACACCTACACCCGACAACTGGAAAGACCTCATACCTGAAACCAGGTTTCCGCTCAGCATTTCCACTGCCGGTGGAAAGCTGTTTGCACAATACATTAAAGATGCCGTTTCGGAAGTAAAGCAATATAACCTCGAGGGTAAACTAGAGCAGGTAATCCATTTGCCCGGGCTCGGTTCGGCGGGTGGTTTTGGCGGTAAAAAGGATGAAAAGGTGGTATACTATTCCTTTACTTCCTATATCTACCCATCTACTATTTTCCGCTATGATATTCCATCCGGAACTTCTACCATTTACAAAAAACCGGGCATTAAATTCAACACCGGCGATTATGAAAGCAAGCAGGTATTTTATACATCGAAAGATGGCACCCGTGTACCCATGATTATCACCTATAAAAAAGGAATGCAGTTAAATGGGAAAAATCCACTTATGCTGTATGCTTATGGTGGGTTTGGTATCAGCCTTACGCCGGGTTTTAGTGTGAGCAATGTTGTGTTTATGGAAAATGGCGGCATCTATGCCGTAGCCAACCTGCGTGGGGGTGGAGAATATGGAGATGAATGGCACAAAGCAGGCACAAAAATGCAAAAGCAGAATGTATTTGACGACTTTATTGCTGCAGCCGAATACCTGATTAAAGAGAAATATACATCCACGGATTATCTTGCCATTTCTGGCGGCAGCAATGGCGGGTTGCTGGTGGGTGCCTGCATGACGCAGCGCCCTGAATTGTACCGCGTGTGCTTTCCTGCCGTGGGTGTCATGGATATGCTTCGCTATCACAAGTTTACTGCCGGCGCAGGCTGGTCTTACGACTATGGTACTGCCGATGACAGCAAAGAAATGTTTGATTATCTATACCATTATTCACCCGTGCACAATGTGAAAAGCGGAACCTGCTATCCTGCCACAATGGTAAGCACCGCTGATCACGACGACCGCGTGGTGCCTGCACATTCATTTAAATTTGGTGCAGCGCTGCAGGCAGCACAAAGCTGTAACAATCCTGTATTGATGGCGATAGAAACAAAAGCGGGTCATGGTGCGGGAAAACCAACTTCAATGGTGATACAGGAGCAGGCAGACAAATGGGCGTTTATGCTCTACAACATGGGGTTAGACTATGGAAGCAAATAGTGGATGAATACTCTAAAATGAATGTCCCGCAGATGGCGCAAATCATCGCTCAAGGTTTCTGAAATACCTTGTATTGAGAACATTCGACAAGTGCATTCAGAATGAAAAGAGGCATTTACACCTTTCATTTTATACTGAAACAAATTGTCAACTTCAGCGAACATCTGCGCGATCTGCGGGACAATGAAGTTATATCTGCGAGAAAGCAGCCGGCAGTAAAAATGTAGCTGTAATTTTAGAAATAATTTTCGCATCTGCATACTCAGGCACCGATTTCAGCTTGTTCCACTCATCGCTGGTGCCAAAAGCTTTCCAGCCTTTATCGTGCGCTTCCATATCATCAAATACCAGCATGTAGGTGAGGTTGGGGCGGTTATCGCCTATCAGCGTTTCGCCAAAGAATACCGGCTGCAATCCTTTTTGTAAAAAGATATCAATTTCACCCCCTTCATTAAACATTTCTATTTTCTTTTTAGCCGACGCTTCGCTTGGGCTTTCGTAGCGGCGCAGCTCAAAAATCCGCTTCTCCTGTCCGGGCACTTTTAGTTTGGGCATCAGCGAAAAGGAATACATCAGCATATTCTCAACGCGGTCGTATGCAGGCGCTGTAGCCGGTGCATTGAGGTAAGCATCTGCCGCAGCCATATAAGTGCTGTCTTTTGCCAGTTTTGATGGCGTTTGTATAAAGTCTTCTACAGAACGGTAAGGAATCAGCACATACAACTTCGATTGTCCTTCGGGTTTCATTTCTGTAAACACACCAATATGCCCGCTTCCCAGTTTGTTAAGCGCCGGAATCGCAGCTTTGTTATAATAGTCTTCTACCAGTTTTTGCTGTGCATCATCCTTAAGTATATAGGTGCGGAGCTCGTAATATTCTCTGGATTCTTTATGAGCGCGATGGTCATTGGCAAATAATGAAGTGGCCATTAGCGGCAACGATCCGGACAGCAGGGAAGCTTTTACAAAAGAGCGTCTTTTCATACGTTTGTTTTATCTGTTTATTATTTTGTATTACTTATTCATCTTGTTCTTCAAACCAAGAGCGAATCTATTTTATCAAGTTGATTGGTAGCAATAAAATTTCCTTTTCTCCGGCGGTCGTTGTGCATGTGTTGAGTTTGTTCGAAGCATTTGTCCATTCTCTGCCACATGCGGCAGCTTTTGTTGATGACTTTCGACTGCTGCTGCGCTGTGATGTTTACATGTCTGAATTTTTATTGTTGAAATCTATTCTGCCGTCTCCAGGGCAGAGCGAACGGCATAGTCAAATGTATTTTCAACCAGTTTCAAAATTGCAGAAAGGATGCAATATAAATTTGAACGATTGAACCCTAAACCTTTTTGAAACCCAACACGGAGTGAACCCAAACGATTATGTTGATGATATGTCTGAGGCTTTAAAATGGCGAACATGGCAAGTCATCATTATGCAGAAAAAAAATCTGCGTGTGACTTATCATTCGGCATCAAAATATCTATGAAATACAGAGCAACCTGCATAAGCAAATGACTGAAAAAGAGGTTTAATGTTTTTTTAGTTCATAGATTGCCATGCAATAGCGAACTTTAACACGATTCGACATTCTATACCTGATTCTTTGTAGTTGTGTCAGCTACTTTAATCACTTAATTTAAACCAACAACTCATGTCACAAATCCTTCGCGACAGCAGTGGAAGAACCATTGCAGAAATACGTCAATACGGTTCCGGTCTTGTTATTTATGACGCCAGCGGCAGAACGCTTGGCACTTATCACGAAGGGCGAAATCTTACCTACGATGCCAGCGGCAATACAGTAGGCACCGGCAATTTGCTCACCATGCTTATCCGGTAGATTATCCTGTTTTCCTGTGATCAATCATTGTTAACAAATGCAGCCGGGTTACTATCCGGCTGCTTCATAAATCGTGCAGTATAGAGACCATTTTATAAAATCCTTTTCCTTTACTTATTTCTCATATGTTACATTCACTTGAACTCACGAGCCGTTTTACCATCGTGTTCATCTATTTCATTATTATTCCTATTATTTGGGCATTGTTGCTCGACAGGAAGCTGGCAACCCACTTTAAAATAACCATCACCATCCTGTTTGGTTTGTCTATAGCCTGCGTGCTGGATTATGAGCGGAAAATTGATCTGTTTTACATGCTTAGCCGCTTTTGTGAAGTGATGCAAAACAATTTTCATGGTTCGGAAGCACAATGCATGTTTCTCTGTGGTATACTTATTCCCTCCATCATCACCATTCTTCTGCTTTTAATACCGAAAAAAACAGAAATCGTACAGGTTCGGGAAGAATCTGAACTGTAAAAACAGGAACTAATTGAAGTCGGAGAACGATGTGCAAAAATTGAGTAGGAAACAATGTTGTTGAGAAGGATAAAAAAAAATGCCTGATAAGACTATCAGGCAACATACACATGAGAAAAGCTTTCAGATGCAAATGTCGCATGTAGATGTAAACTGAATGTGAACTTCAGATTATGGAATCGATAACAATACTCACGTCAATTGGTGGATGTATATACCAATTGAGGCAGTCATGCATGCATTCGCATAACTGCAGCATAAGTATGAAATAAGGTTGGGGGAAAATGAATCAATTAATAAGCCTGTCTTCTTTCTCAGGGAGCGCCGCCAAATCAATGGCAAAAGAACTCAGTGTGATGTCGTGATTCAGATCGAGATTTTCGATGTCTTCGTCAGTGATCGGCAAGTGTGGATTTTCCATGTGATGCCTTATCAGCTCGCGAGGCGTAAAAGAAGCTTTTTTCTTATTGAACGCTGATTGCAACGAAACGTTGTTGTGCATATTTTCCATAAGTAATAAGTCTTTTCAGGGTGTAAAAATAAATCAATGTTTTACAATTCGCACATTGTCAATGAAAAATTTATGCCGGAATAAAAATGCAGTGAGTACCAATCTTTTCCGAAGATAAATTTTCTCACTTCGTGTTTCTGGTTTAGTTTCAGGGCATGAGCAAGCAAGCCGTTGGGGAATTAAAAAAGGTATTAAAACCCATTCATCTCTGGGCATTGGCTGTGGGCCTTGTCATATCCGGCGAATATTTTGGCTGGAACTATGGCTGGAATGTAGCCGGCACCATAGGTTTTCTTATTGCCACACTGCTGGTAACGGTCATGTATATCACCTTTATTTTCAGTTTCACGGAGCTCACCACAAGCATTCCGCATGCAGGCGGTCCTTTTGCCTATGCCCACAAAGCGTTTGGTCCTGTAGGTGGTTTGGTAGCCGGCTATGCTACGCTTATCGAGTTTGTATTTGCGCCACCGGCAATTGCTTTTGCTCTGGGCAGCTACGTTCATTTTCTGTATGGTTCCATTCCTGTTATGTATACGGCTGTTGGCTGCTATATTATCTTTACCATTATCAACCTGTTTGGTATCAAGGAATCAGCAGTGTTCAACCTAGTAGTCACGCTGCTTGCCGTAGCAGAACTCCTTATTTTCATCGGCATTGTATCACCCCATTTTCAATTGCACAATTTTGTTCAGCATAACGAATCGTTTGGCATAGCCGGCGTGTTTGCCGCGTTGCCGTTTGCCATCTGGTTTTATCTCGGGATTGAAGGCGTAGCCATGGTGGCGGAAGAAGTAACCGACCCGCACCGTAACATTCCGAAAGGATACCTGTGGGGAATGGCAACATTGATACTGCTTGCATTGGGCGTGATGGTGTTCTCAGGCGGAATTGGCAACTGGCAAAGCATGAGCACCATTGATTATCCGTTGCCGGAATCAATCAGTCTGGTGCTGGGAAAAGGGAATAGCTGGACAAAAATTTTTGCCGGAATTGGTTTGTTTGGGTTAATCGCATCATTCCACGGGTTGATTATCGGCTATTCGAGGCAGATATTCGCCTTATCAAGAAGCGGCTTTCTGCCCGCTTTTTTAAGTTCGGTCAATCAAAGATTTCAGACGCCACATTGGGCTTTAATAGCAGGCGGGCTGGTGGGTATGGTATCACTTTTTTCGGGCACTACCGACAAAGTCATTATTATCTCAGCGCTGGGTGCTGTGGTCATGTACATCATCAGTATGATGAGCCTGCTGAAAGTAAAAAAACAAAAGGATCATCATCCTACATTCAACACCCCGTTTTACCCGTGGTTTCCGTTCATTGCACTTTCATTATCAATCATTTGCCTCATCGCCATTATATGGTACAATGTAGTACTGAGCCTCATGTTTTTTGCTGCGCTCGTGCTGCTGCTGTTCTTATTTTTGTTGATGGGTAAACACAAACAGCCGGCAGATGCAAGTTTGATGGAGGTGGCAGACGAAATAACTGTGTAACCGCTATTTATTGCTCTGCTCAAATCTGCAAAAGCAAACAGGCAATGACACTCAGGTACATACGATTCCGGTAAGTTGAAATAAATGAAAACTGCACATGTATAAACACACTGTCCAAAACCATACATATCAGTTTGCAGATTTAAAAACTCTGATGGCAAGAGCAACGTCCTTTCAGAAGCGGCGATGCGCTGGCAGGCTTGTGTGCCAATAGCTATGAAGAAAGAGTAGCTGCGCAAATGTGCCTTGCCGATCTGCCTTTACAAACGTTTCTCAACGAAGTATTAATTCCTTATGAAGACGATGAAATCACCCGGCTTATCATAGATACGCATGATAGTATTGCCTTTCATCAGGTACAATCATTTACAATAGGCGATCTGAGAGATTTTTTGTTGAGCGATGCCGCCGATACACAAACCTTGCAACAACTGCAACACGCATTCACGCCTGAAATGATTGCGGCTGTTAGCAAGATTATGCGAAACCAGGATTTGATTCTGGCTGCCAAAAAATGCGAAGTCATCACCCGCTTCAGAAATACTATCGGGCTGCGTGGCAGGTTTTCTACGAGGTTGCAACCCAACCATCCTACAGATGACAGGAAAGGTATTGCCGCTGCAATCATCGATGGATTGCTGTATGGAAGCGGTGATGCAGTGATTGGCATCAATCCCGCTACCGACAGCCCTGCGCATGTATTATCACTGCTCCAGATGCTCGACGAAGTAATCCAGCGTTTTTCCATTCCTACTCAATCGAGTGTATTGTGCCATCTTACCACTACACTGCAACTCATCAATAAAGGCGCACCTGTAGATCTTGCTTTTCAGTCGATAGGCGGAACCCAAAAAACAAACAGAAGCTTTGGTATTAGTTTGTCGCTGTTGCAGGAAGCGCATGAGGCTACACTGTCGATGCAAAGAGGAACGCTGGGCAATCATGTGATGTATTTTGAAACAGGTCAGGGCTCTTCTTTATCGGCAAATGCGCACGAAGGTGTAGACCAGCAAACCTGCGAAGCCCGTTCATACGCGGTGGCAAGACAATTCAAACCACTTATCGTCAACTCTGTTGTGGGGTTTATTGGTCCTGAATATTTATACGATGGCAAGCAGATTATCCGTGCAGCGCTGGAAGACCATTTTTGTGGTAAACTGCTGGGTTTGCCAATGGGTATGGATGTGTGTTATACCAACCATGCCGAAGCCGACCAGGACGATATGGATAATTTGCTCCTGCTTTTAGGCGCTGCCGGTTGCAATTTTATCATTGGCGTGCCCGGTGCCGATGATATTATGCTCAACTATCAGTCTTCTTCTTTTCACGATGCTTTGTATGTAAGAAAAGCGCTGGGACTAAAAGCAGCTCCGGAGTTTGAAGATTGGCTGATACATCAGCAGATAATGGATAAAAACGGCAACCAGTTAAACAATGCCGCCTTCAACCGGCAATTGATCCATAATTTCATAGATACAGCAAAATGATTGAAAAAGAAACCGGGGTAATAATCCGCGACGGATGGCATGCGCTGCAACAATATACAGCCGCAAGAATTGCGCTTGGCAGAACAGGCGTGTCTGTACCGGCAAAGGAAATGCTCGGTTTCAAAATGGCACATGCTCATGCGCGGGATGCTGTTTTTTCTTTGTTGGAAATAGAAACCATCACAGAGCAGCTCCGCCGATTGTCATTAGAAATCATGTCCTTAAAAAGCAGGGCAGGAGACAGGCATTCCTATTTGCAAAGACCCGATTGGGGACGCCGGCTGAATGATCTTTCTGCAAAAGCTTTATCTTCCCTTCTCCATACCGGGTCGGACGTATGTATCACCATTGCCGATGGATTATCTGCCGAAGCCATCAACCGGCATGCGGTGCCTGTAATGCAACAATTGTTGCCTATGTTAGCGGCTAAACAGATCAGTATAGCACCGGTTTGCCTTGTAGAAAACGGGCGTGTTGCCATCAGCGATGAAACAGGCTCATTGCTACAGGCAAAGCTTTCTCTTATTCTCATTGGCGAACGCCCGGGTTTATCTTCCCCTGACAGCATGGGCGCTTATCTCACATTTGCGCCAGCGATTGGAGTCACGGATGAAAGCAGAAACTGTGTTTCCAATATACGTCCCGAAGGATTGCCTTATAGCGAAGCAGCCTTTAAAATTTATTACCTTGTATCGGAAGCGCTGCGTTTGCAGCAATCGGGCATTGGGCTTAAAGACAATAGCAGTAATTCCGGTCTGCCGGATAATTTCTCCGCCGTGCCAACGCCACTTATCTGAAGGCTTCAACGCCTGCTTTGAATCGCTGTACCCGGTCCTGCAATCCATTGTAGCCACCATTGATTCTCTTTGTCAGGAGTTTAAACTGGCTCAGGTTATTACCCACATCTATCGGCAGGCTAATGTCTATTTCATCGGCAATGCTGTTAAGTTTTCTCGTATTCCAAAACCACCCGGCACTGAGTACAGCATATTTCATTTGCTGGTCGTCGCAGCTTGTCACATTTTTGCCGCCCAGCCATTCCGGGTGATTAATAAAATCTTCGTGCAGGCTATGTGTCAGCGACTCATAATTTGCCCGTCCGGTTATCTGGATAAGTCCGCGCCCTTTAAACCGGATGCCATCGCCTTCCTGAATATTGCCAAGGTCTTTCCTGTTTTCATAAGCTCTGCCGCTGGCCAACTCTTCGGTGTAGAAAAGACCTCCGCTTTCGTGCCCCACCTGCGAGAAGAAACAAATGCGGCGTGCCGGCGTACTGATGTCGTATTGGGTGCAGGTATCGGCTATATAAGGGAGAAATTTTTGGGCATATTCTGTCTTTGCGCCTGCGCCTGCCGCCAGTTGCAAAACCGTGATACCACCAATTGCTATCGGTGCTTCCACTATTCGCAACGGAGCCACAGGAGCAGAACTAACGGCACCACTCCAAAACCACGATCCTTCATTCGTGTAATACCATTTGCCATTACCATTCAGGATCTGCCCATTTTCGGTAAATCCATCGTAGGCAAGCTGTATATTTTTTTCAATGGTGTTGATGGGCTTTAGCGTTGTATCGGGCTGCGAACGAAGATTGAGGCGAGAGATAGTGGTTACTTTTCCAGTTTCCGCTACTTTGGTAAACCCTGCAGGTACAACGATGGCTGAAGTGTCTGTGCTTCCGCCGGCAAGCAATATCAGCCGGTTGATATCTGCCTTGAAGCCGGGGCATGTTTTTAAAGAATAAATTTCATGATGCCCAACAATGTGCTTTCGGTCTATTGGAATGGACCAGCGGGTACAAATATCTTTGATGAGTGCGGCGCTGGAAACATACATCGCTTCTGTCCAGTCAGAATGTTCGTTTCCTTCATGCTCAATGCCAATCGTATAAAAGTTGGGATTGATGAACATGCCTCTGCCTGCGCTTTTGATACCCGGCCAGCTTGGCTTGTTCACGCGACCGGCGTGCCAGGCGGTATCGTTTTCCGACACATAGGCGTGCACATCGCCACGCTTTCCAACGCCATAATGGGCGGATACAGATGAGCGGCGGTTTGCAAACCAGCTATCGGTGCCGGTCAGTGTGCCCTCCATTACATGAATCACGATGGCTTCGGGTCTGTATTGTTTTCTGCCTTGCAAAAAATTGGGGCTTACGATATTCTGAATGATCATAAGAGTAGAGTTTTATCCTTGGGCAATGCTGTTGTCTGTGGCTTCGTCGGGCACTATTTCGGGCTGGCTGCCATCGGTAGCTGCATACTGGCTGTCGACGCTGCCGCCTGCGCTGGCTGCAGCAGCCGGTATGATGGGCGAAGGTGCATCTGGAGCAGGGGTTGGCGGTGGTGGTGAAGGTGGTTTTACGCCTGCTGCTCTGATACTCATAAATTTAGTGAGCAGATCGAACCAGAAAGGTGCGCCAAGCATAAGCGCCAATGCCGTAATGAGCCATCCGGTAATGGAAGCCACGCCATCAAATTTGTCATTTACCAAAGGTGATATCGCATTTACCTGTTTTTTCAGTCCGCGTATTTTATATTTTAAAGTTGCATTGCCCGTGTCTTTTTTCAGCTCTTTTTCCAGTGTGGATTTTAATTTTTTTAAAGAATCATATTCTTTATACTTTTTACTTTGATGCCAGCCTATTGCCATTACCTGGTTCGACTGTTCTATGTCGTTCTGCACTTCTTTGTATACTTGTTTCCTGATGGCATTGGTAGTAGAATCAGCAACGATCGTTTCCGAATTGGCGGAATCTGCAACAGCGCTGCTTATTTGCTGGTTGGCGCGGATAGCTTCTACCGCTCCTGCATATTTCTGTTGTCCCGCCACTGCAAGCTGCACCATCTGGTCTCTCGCTGTTTTGTCTTTGGATAGTATGTGGTAAATTTTTATAGTGTCTACATTGCCCCAGATAGCAATGGTGAGCCCGATGAAAAAAAGGATTCTGCGGGTTTGTCGTTTGTACCAGCCGGTTGCGCGGTCCATTGTCTGGTTGTACCAGTTTTCGAGCGACGCTGCAAAGGCAGTTGATGTCTCTCTGCGCATCTATGTAAAGCTGGCGCATGCGGTCTAGTGTTTCAGGCTGAATAACAGCCAGCACCGGATCTGTTTGTCCTACTTCCACTTCGGCCAGGTGGGTGCCGGGTTGCGCCGCCGTTTTCATCGGGAACAGCGTATTGTAGATCGCCAGCATTTGCGGCACTGATCCATCGTAATCTTTGCCACGCAGCATTTGTATCATGGTTGCCGAAAAGTTTTGTGGCTCTATGTAAGATGGTTTGCTTCGCAGCGAGTTGGGACTTAAATACTTGATAGAAGGATGTTTGTAAAATGCCTTAGCCAGCGAAAAATCGGGAAGTCGGCAGGAGATGTGGTGCCACTGCATTTGCGCTGTAAACAGGAACCGCTCACACAACTGCCCCAGGAAATATTTGCTTTTGATGTTCAGGGGTTTGCGGTCGTTTAGCATAATGCGGATGGCTTTTACCAGCACTACGGCGCGCAGATTGAGAAAGCTGGCAATGATTTCCTGCACAATGGTAGCCAGCAGGCTATACAGCAGGAAAACAAACACCAATCCTATAAAGACATCGAGTGCAATATTGCCAATCATAAAGGTGATTTTTGGTAAATGGTAAGTGAATATCAGTAACCGGAGACCTCAGAACCATTTTTCGAAAAAATTCCAGGCATTGGTCTGAAACAGGTTTTGAATAATGATATCCGCGCTGATTTTATTAAATGAATTCCTGAGACGCGAAGAATAGTTTTGCATGTAGTTAAATGCATGCCTTTCAAGGTAGGATTTGAGGTCGGGGTACTGCTCGCTAGTCCAGAAACTGTTTAGTGGATCTACAATGCCGTCATAGTCGGAGCCAATGCACATATTGCTCCAGGCAGGCAATCCATTGTCGTCGAGCAATTCGCCGATATACTGCACCTGTTTCCACAACAGTTCGCTGCGGTAGTGCATAATCTTGTTGCGGAATAAGGAATGTTTTGTTCGCTTAATGGTCTCTTCATTTGCCAGGCGGCGTTCATCGAGTTGCAGCCCGATGATGCCGCCAGATGTTGCCATCAGAATCAGTTCATTATCATAAAAATTAATTTCCCCATTGTTGAGCGTGTTGCCTATTTCGGGATAGTGTGAAATCTTTGTTTGCTTATCGGGCAGGCCATTGGCTACACCATGGCTAATGAAAACCGGTATACCGGGATGCCGCTCCTCGCGAATGGCAAAAAACTCCTGTCTTGCTTCCGGGCTCATGTGTTTGATATCTATTAATATTCGCTTGCCATCCGTATTGTCGAGTAAGATGCTGAGCACTTCTTTGCCTAATTCTGTAAAGCCGGTATTAAGCCCTACGCTTTGGTCGCACTTGCTGGCTATCAATCCGCGAAGGCTAAGGCTTTGCCCGCACAGTTCATTGTAAAAATGATGCGCAAATGATACAAACCAGGGCTTATGCGGATGATTTTTCAAATCACGCGCATGTTGTTTCACTTCATCGGGATTGGCTTTCAGGTTCACAGGTGTTCTGTCGGGGTCGGTGCCGCAATTGAGCACATGCATACCTTCTACGGAAGGAATGACGGCAATATTGAGCGGTTTTTTATTGCCATCGCCAGGCGCAGCCATCGTTATTTCATTTTCAAGAATGGCAGCTTTCAGATCGGCAAAACTATCTACAATTACGTATTTGTATTTGGTGCCGTCTATGTTTACCGGCTTGTTGTGCATCTGTTGCAAAAAAGCGTATTCCTGCAGCAGGTCATCAAAATAATTCTCAATGTTTTGAATGGTATTGATGCGTGGTTTACCGAGCTCAGTAGCAAAATCGCCAAGGATATCACTGATCAATCCTTTGCCAAGTTTGTTGTTGAAAAACCATTTTTCGATGCTTCCCATTCCAATGGTGATGACCCACAACCTGCCGTAAGTATTGGCAGTAAAGTTGGTTTGGGAAAATTTGGTGAGCCCGCCGATGTAATTGAGTAATTTGTCACTTAGTGTTGGCGGATTGTAAAACCACAGGCTGGTTTTGTCGCTCACCGAGCCGCTTTGCTTGCCGGCATTGCTTTGAAAGGATTTGCCGAAAGGTTTGTAGGTAGCATGGGTGTGCAGGTCAATGGTGAAATCGCTGTTGGGCATTTTAGAAGGTTTTATGAGTTAGGCAAAAGTTCCGTAGCCGGTAACTATTTGTCGGGAAAAGGTTTACAATAAGAATGAAGAGGCAAGTTGATTTGTCCCGTTTATTTCGCGAGTGCTACACTGATAACAACCGGGTGTGAATGGCAGCAACAGATAGTATCCGATGAATCCGAAATCTTTACCAAACCTACAAATATTACAGAAACAAACCGAAGGAGAATTACCTGCTTTTCAAACCATACTATTCACCAGTTTGGTTGTGCCACGAACCTGCTGCGTGTGCCAGCTATTACCTGTAAAAAGCGCTCATTCATGATGATTTAGGTTTATTAACCTGGCTAAAGTTGAAGCGCCGGCTGTTAATAATGCAGGATTATTTTTTGGAAGGAAAAATAAATTTTATCTTTAATCCACAGATTGTTCACTATTCACGATTGCCTGTTCCTCTATTGACTGGTTGTAGTTCCTGACCGCATTTGACCTTTCGCTTTATTTCAATTTATTTCTTCTTCATTAAAGCGTACGAATATGCATTTGAATTACGATTATCAGCAAAGTGATTTGTCCAGAAGTGTGCTGGGAGGTTTATATGCCGGCATATAGCAACTGTTATCAACATGTTGTTTGTGTATATTTACCGATATGCTACCAACTTCCAGGGCTTTAATGGATTTGATGTAACGGTCATTGTATTTGGCACTTTATTACTGTCGCTTGCCTGTGGAGTGATTTTTTATTTCTTTGTGCATTATTTGAAAAGAGGCATTCCTGCTTACCGGGTTTCGGTGTTTTATCATTACTATTCTCATTGTGTTTGTAGGGCTTACACTCCGGCGTTCAGTTGAAGGTGTAGTGCCTTTAGAGTTCCGGGTGATTGTCATTATCACACAAGTGGTCATTGGCGCTCTTGCCGCATTTTTAATTCCTTACCTGTTCAGGCACGATAAAATCATCAGCTAAAGCCAGGCGAATGGCATGGTAAGTTGCAGAACATCAAATGCATCTTTATAGCATTAAAGAATCGTTAGCTGCTTAGCATTTTGCCGAAAGCTCTGTATCCTTCTTCTTGTCGTTTCAGGATACCAACCATGTCTGGTGATGCTGCAGGCAATGCATCCTGTTTCCTTTGTTTGATTTAGGGTTACTCCTATTCCCTGTATTCTTACGTAAGCGTATAAAGCCACACACTCATCTTGTATTAATTGAAGGTGTAACAATGCCTTCCGGATTTGCGAATCTGCACATGGTTTTCCCACGCGTATTGTTCTTCCACAATTCGAAAGCCCATTCTACATGGGTTACCCCTTATTCTTTCTGTCCACTTGCCTGACTGTTGCCATTACCCAACTTCAGGGGCGTGTAAGGGTAACAGTTGGCACCAATTCTTTTCACTTTAAAACCTAAACAATGAGCACTGAAACGCTTTCTTCTTTCAAAAACAAAATTTCGGGTAAAATAGTTGATAAAAACAATGATGAATATGAGTCGTTGCGTACAGTTTACAATGGAATGATTTCTAAACTGCCCGAAATGATCGTTGTCTGTTCAATGGTCGAAGACGTGCAGTCTTGCGTAAACTTTGCGAGCGAAAATAAAATGCTGGTAGCCATACGAGGTGGCGGACACAATGCAGGCGGGCTTGGTATTTGCGATGGAGGCTTAGTTATCGACCTGTCGGGTATGAAAACCATAGATGTAAATGAAAATGCAAAAACCGTTCGCGCGAAGGTGGTGTTTTGTTGAAAGAGCTTGACGCGGCTACGCATGAAGTAGGAATGGCAGTACCGGGCGGCATTATCGGTACCACGGGTATTGCCGGGCTCACTTTAGGTGGCGGGCTTGGTTATCTTACACGCAAATACGGGCTTACTATCGACAACCTGCTGTCGGCAGATGTAGTGCTTGCAGATGGAAAACTGGTAACGGCATCGCCACTGTAAAATCCCGACTTATTCTGGGCGCTTGCGTGGCGGCGGCGGGAATTTTGGTGTAGTGGTTTCGTTTCCTGTTCCAGTTAAATCCGGTGCATACCATTTATGGCGGACCTATGCTGTGGCACCTTGATGAAGACAGAAAGAAATGATGCAATGGTATCGGGATTTTATTGTTGCAGCGCCGGATGATGTGTATGGTTTTTTTGCTTTTCTCACTGTTCCGCCTATCGACCATTTCCCAGCCCATTTACACCTTAAACGCATGTGTGGCATTGTTTGGTGTTATACCGGTCGATAGGATAAAGCAGAAGAAGTGTTTAAGCCTATCCGGGAATTTAAAACGCCAGCACTCGACTTTGTTGGATCGCTTCCTTTGCCTGCCTTGCAAACGATGTTCGACGGGTTGTATCCGCCGGGATTACAATGGTACTGGAAAGCAGATTTTGTAAATGAACTCAGTGATGATGCCATTGATTTACATATAAAACATGCTCACCTGTTGCCCACCGTTCATTCTTCTATGCACCTGTATCCCATCAATGGCGCGGCAGGCAGGGTGGGCAGCACAGAAACCGCCTGGAACTTTCGCGGAGCCAAATGGGCTGAAGTTATTGTAGGTGTAGATCCCGATCCTGCCAATAAAGAGGTAATTACCAATTGGGCAAAAGATTATTGGAAAGATCTGCACCCCTATGCTGCCGGCGGAGCTTATATCAATTTCCTGATGGATGAAGGAGAAGCTATGGTGAAAGCAAGCTATGGAAACAACTATCAAAAACTTGCGGAAATAAAAGCCAAATACGATCCCAACAACCTGTTCAAGGTGAACCAGAATATAAAGCCTGCCGGGTCTACATCGCCTCGACAGATGAACTAAACAACCATGTTGCGCAGCCGCTGATAGGGTATGAAAGATTGCCTGCGGGCTCTCGGGAGAGAACTTTTTAATTGGTCTATTACTAAAGTGTTATTGCATTTGCTATTTATGCAAATCCAATGACATAAGCGCAATGCTTCTTCGTGAATACCTGCAGCCTATTAAGCCACATCTGAAAGCCCATGCCCAATTGTCTGCGGTACTGCAATTGATTATTTTGTTAAATGCAGAAAAAAACCGGGCAATTGTTTTGCCCGGTTTTTTATTACAATGAAGTGCCGTTATTTACTTAACACAATTCTTTTCCCTGAAGCTGCCGAACGTTTGGCTGCATCCAGTATTTCCATGGCTATCATATTTACTTTCAGTGATGAAAAATCATCTGTGCCCGGAATCTCGTTGTGCAATACCGCCGCGAGATAGGTCATCGGGTCGTCGATGGGCGAGGGCAGCGCATCGGCTGTTTTAGTACCAAGAATTTTTTCACGCTTGCGGCTTACGATGTTCACACCATCCAATGCATGCAGGTAGCCTGTTTCGGCAAATACTTCCATGTCTTTGATGCCGAATGGCCAATTCCACGATGCTTCTATCAAGCCTGTAGCGCCAGGATACTCTACAATTACGGTAGCATCGTCATCTACTTTCGGATATATTTCCGGTTTGTAATTGCGGGTTACCGCTGTTACTGCAATAGGGCGTTCGCCTTTCATCATCCAGGTCATCAGGTCGGCACCATAGCATCCAAAATCGTTGAGCGCGCCAGCACCATTACCTACCGGATCAGTCAGCCAATGAAGAAACTGCACACTGCAGCCAATTTCTTTGGGTCCCTGGTGCCCATCGTGAAACACCATTTTCTTAATGCTGCCCAAGCTATCTGTACGGAGCGTATTGTACACATCGTAGTATGAGGGATACCACGTGGTTTCATAATTGGTAAGCACTTTAATATCGTATTTGTTGGCCAGTTGCTCTATTTCCTTGCCTGTTGCAATGTGGCGGCAAGTGGCTTTTCTACCATTACAGGTATATGCATGGGCGCGCAAAGGCGCACAACATCCACATGATTGGCAACTTCGTTGTACCCCAATACGGCATCTGGTTTTTGCTTCTGCAACACTTGTTTTAAATCTGTATAAAAAAGCGAATCGGAGAGATGATAGGCAGCTCCAAATTTTTTCCATAATTCCTTATTGGGCTCGGCTATGCCAATGATATCCACCTTGCCATCGTTGAAGGCGTGAAGGATGCCGTGAATGTGATCGTGATTAAGACCTGCCACCACAACGCGTAGCTTTTGCTGAGCATACATAGAACCTGAGAAACGCAATGAATAAAAGAATAAACAAAGAATGCGTTTGCGGGCAACAGCGGGTAACATTACAGAAATATAAAGAGAGCGGCAAGTATTCATAATGGTAAGCTTTAGCTGGAAAGGCAATTGGTAAAGTTTGCAATGTATGAATTTTACGCATTGGCATACATACGAAAAGGCAGCCCGAATAAACCTGTTTACAATAAAGTTCAATCTTTTGAATAAAATGATTATTACCAATGCTGCTGTATTCATTTTGTTTTTTCGGTACCGCGCGCACATTGAATAACAGTAAATTAGAAAAATAGTTCACTACCCGAAGGGATAAAATCTGTACTTTGATTACTGAGAAAAAATGAATGCCAGATGAAGACAATGGTTGTGCCTGTCGACTTTACGCCTACTTCAGACAATGCTCTTCGCTATGCCGTGGAATGGAGCAAAGAATATGGATATCAGCACATCATCCTGCTGAAAACCCTGTATGATTCTTTGTTTGGCAGTATGATTACGGCGGTAGACTACATGCACGTAAGCGGAGACTACAGGCTGCAGGAACGGCAGGAAGCGAAAGAGCAACTGCAGGACCTGTGCAACAAACTGGTAAAACAAGCAGCACCGGCTATGAAGGTATCGCTGGCAGTGAGTGATGAGCCTTTGCTGCGTTCCATTCTCGATATTGTAGAAGCAGAAAAGCCATCACTCGTGGTATTGGGAAGCGATCATCACAGCTATTCAAGCGAAAGCTTTATATTCAGGGCATGTTATTGGCATTGCCCGCACCAGCCCTGTTCGTGTGTTGATTGTTCCCTCGCATTTTGCCTACCAGCCGGTGCAGCAGGCGCTTGTGCCTTGCAATTTTGATGCGATTCATTCTCTCAGTAAACTGGATAGTTATCAGTCCACTACGCCACAGTGGCGAAACAAAAAATTATTGGTGCTGAATGTAGACCCGAAGGAAAGATACCTGCAGCCTGACGAGTCGTTTAGAAAGGCAGAAGAAGCTCTCCATCACTATCTCGCTAATTTTCCACACGAAGTGTATTATTCCAACAACACAAATATCATCGATGGTATCATCGAGTTTTCCAGAACGCATGATGTGCAGGCTATTATATCATTGCCGGGCAAATACAGCTTTCTATATTCGCTCACGCACAAAAGCATTTCAGAGGCACTGTACCGCAATACCCGGAAGCCTGTGCTCATCCTCAAATAAATGTTTCTGCCATGAGGCAACATGACAATTTGCACCGACAACGTCATGCATTATCATTGACTGAATTGCACCCAACTTTTCGCAACATCTGATCACCAAAAAGCAGAGCCGATAAGAATATGTGCATTGATGTGTAAAATAAAAAATTGTTTTGCACATGTGCGCTGTATACAGTTAAATCAACCTTTCGGTTTTGATATGGCACACTTTTAAGTCATAACAAGATGATGATTGCTGAAAACGATTCTTTTTCTCATAATAATGCCCAGGAATCTGCAGAAGAACAGGTTTCTGCACATCGTATCATTCCTGTTCTTGAAGAACGCGTCGTTATAGAAAAAGCACTGGTTGAAACAGGCAGAGTGCGCGTTTCGAAGGAAGTTATTACCAGCCAGGAAGTAGTGAATGTGCCTTGAATACCATGAGATGGTATAGACATGGTCAAGAAGTTTGGTAAATGAACTCTGGTACTAAAAAGCAAGCAAAATGCCACCATTATCCAGCATATGTAACGAAACGAGTAGATGCATATACATGGCCATTGTTTTCAATGCTCTGCGTTGCCCGTCCCATCCACAGCAGGAGCCCTGCACGCCTGTTGGCATTGTGACACTGGCACACACTCTCTTTTTCACGCTGGCGGCGCAGGCGGAGATGCAGCGGCCACCCCCACCCCCACCCACCACACCACGCCGCCTTCACACCGCCGTTTTCCCCGGCCACTGACCGGCGACAAGGGCGACACTCCCGGTGCTGGCCTGCACGCCCGGGCGCCACCGCGATTCCCCGCCGCGCGCTCCCATCGGGAAGGATGACGGGTCAGACAAGGCCACCGCCATCGTCAGACCAGCCTCCTGCAGAGCACGGTGCGGGAGTTCGCCACCCAGGAGGTCGCGCCCGCGGCCGAGGAGCTGGATCGCACCAAGTCCTTCCCCTACGAGCTGGTGGCCCAGATGGCCGAGCTGGGTTGGAGGGGCATCCCCTTCCCCGAATCCGTGGGCGGCGCCGGGGGAACCACGCTTCATAGTACGCGATCGCCGTCGAGGAGCTGACCTCGGGGGCCCGACCGAGCCGGCCATCACCCTATGCGCCCACACCTCGCTCGGCACGCAGCCGATCTTCCTGTTCGGCTCCGAGGAGCAGCAGCAGGAGCGGCTGCCGAAGCTGTGCTCAGGCGAGGTCCTTGGTGCCTTCGGCCTGAACCGCAGCCCAAAGGCCGGCTCCGACGCCGGCAGCAATACGTACTCGGCGCCACAACAGAACATGGCCACATTACGTATTGCTGTGACTGATATACTAGTCACGTGACATGTATTTGTATACTTACAAGCAGGAACTGGTGGATGATGGGTTAGAGTGGAGCCCGCCCCCAGGATGTAGGCCCAAATCTGGGAAAACTGGACGATGCGCCGCCTGTTGGCTAGAATCACTTTGCTGTCACATTTTTCATCGCGCTCAGATGCATACGATTAATTAACACATCCCCATCCTTGTGTTCATTAGTGGTGCTATTTAATAATTGAATTTTTTAGTACTTGCTAACCTAGCCTGGATGATATACACCACCCTACATGCTATTATGATGTACATCATGTTATATAACATGAGTGCTTGGGTGTGTGTAAATGACACAATTTTGTATGATGGAATGTGACATCACAACGCTAGCCACTAATTACTTTATCACGTTAATATACAATAGAGTGGTCCACTTAAAGGTACCATTTTAGTATTAATTTATATAGCGATTTCGGAATTTGATAAGAGCCACACGGTATACAGGTGTTGTTTAACGCTTACCTGACTGGCATGAAGGGATACTGCTTGAGCAGCTGGTG
>CAVXBN010000009.1:0-136226 GCA_963760045.1 uncultured Chitinophagaceae bacterium | reverse complement strand
ATATCACTACCGGGTGGCCGTCACCGTCTTTCTTTCAAATCATTTAGTCTTCGTCTTTTTAAGCAAACGATTGAATTGGATAGTTGTACCGTTACAGCAATGGCGATTGACAGCGTGAAAAGCAGCTATAAAGTGTTCTTTAAAAAGCTGTTGCTGACAGGTGTGGATTTTAACGCATTATCGGCTAGAAATGTAATAAAGGCTGATACTGTTTATTGTGAAAATCCACTCTTCAATGTAAGCCTTTACGGTTCTGATGCTGTTGAAAATAAAAATGAAACACCTGACCCCAATAAAATAATACGTCAGCTTACAGGTAACCTTAACCTTGCCTTTGTAGGGGTGAAAAATGCGGGAATCCATTTTGATATTTATGGCAAGAAAAAGCTGTCCTTCTTTAATTCTCAAAAAGATAATTTTGAGATAAAAGGCTTTCGCATAAACCCAAACTCGTCGCAACCTGTTTCGGTCGGAAGTTTTAATATGACTCTGCGCGACTATCATTTATATAATGAGGATAGTTCGTCGACCTTTAGCTTCGATAGTCTTCATTTCTTAAACAGCAGGATAATCCTTAATAACTTTGCTATGACGAGCGGTCCGGAATTAGGAAAACTTCGTGATAATCTCGACATTAGGGTTCCTTATTTTGAACTGTCACAGGTCGATTGGTACCAACTGATCTTTAAACAAAACATGGTAGCCCGGGAAGCTGTTTTAAATCATCCGGTTATAAATTTTACACAGAGAAAAGCAGGTACTCCGGGCAAGAAAGTAAACCTTTTTCTTGCTTTGCAAAACCTTGACTTACTTGTAGGAATCGATAATGTATCAGTCCTTAATGGCCAGGTGAATATCCATTTAGGTCCAAGCACTTCGTTTTATGTTGAAAACGTAGATTTTAAAATTTACAGTAACAGGTTATTACAGTCAACAACTAAAGAAGGCCTGCGGCGCTCACTTGATCATCTTTCGTTTACAAAAGGATTCCTCAGGCTAAAAGATTTTACAGCAGAACTGGAAAATGCGAGTTTTAGCGGCGACAATCTTATTTATGCTGATAAAGTCAGTATATCGAGCGAGGACAATAAGATAGCAGCAACCGTGGACAAGGTTTATATAGACAACCTGCAGTGGGATGATAACGCAGATAATATTGAAGTGAATGGATTAACGTGGCAAAGTGCAAATATTAATTTAAAAGCTTTTCCTGCTGCCGGTAAAGAAAAAAGCAGTAACAGCACCAACATCCATTTAAACAATGTTGCTGGTAATAACACTCAGCTAAATTTTTCAAGTAAACCAGCGGTAATAGCTACTTATGTTCAAACTTTCAATGCTTCATCACTGCTTAAAAAAGGAGATAACCTGTTGCGCGCGGAAGGGCTTTTTATAGCCGGAAATAATTTGCTGGTTAACAGCAATGAGGTAAAAGTGATGGCAGCTTCTTACAAAGTGTCAGGCACGGGAACGTCGTCTCTTACAGGTGTTCGGGTAGAGCAGACCAGTGGATACAACTCTCTAAGTGCCAGCTCTTCACTTGTAAACTTTTCTGCTAACATTAATGATTTGTTTGCCAATAATTTCCATCTGGCGAATTTATATGCAACGGCTCCCATTATAATTATTAGCAATTGGGATACAGCCTCGGCAACTAAGGACTCAGCAACAGCACAATCACCGGTTCGCATTGATAACTTAACCGCTGTTGAACCAGATATAACTATCTCTACTCACCGGAATGATTCCGTTGGTGTCGTTAAGATTTCATCATCTGATAAAAGCATTGTAAAGTCTGCCGGAATAAACATATCAGGTGGCGGAATGAAGATTGGTTCCTTAATCATACACACAACTGCTGCAACCTATACAAAACCAACCGGAGAAATAGCAGGTGTTGAAAAAGGGAAAGATAGACATAGATCTTTCAAATATCCAATTTGGCAAAAAGGATGGCAAAATGAACTGGAGCGGCTTGATTAATAATCTAAACCTTCAAAACGCAGACGGACTGCAAATAGGAAAAATAAAAAATAATGTACGTTTTCGACAAGCCTCGTTGGGGAACCTAAGTTTATCCTCCGAGTTTTTGCCCGACTTCAGCCAACTGATGAAAGCAAATGTATCTGCGTGGCTAAGCATTCCGGAGGGACAATTTGTTGATAGTAATACAACCATACAATGGTACAATGCGAATTATAATAACAGCAGCAGAACGTTAAGCCTGGATTTGTTTATTTACCATCCGACGCAACCCCTCGATTCGGTCCTTGCTTATGCGCCGTACCAGTTAGACTACCTAACACTTAAAACAGGGTCAGTTGCCATCAGCGGTCTTGATGTAGAACAGTATGAAAAAGACAGCTCCTTTATAGCAAATACTATAAAAATTAATAGCCCTGTTTTAACTGTTTACAGAGATAAGAAGCCGCCCTCTTCACCCATTAGTAAAGACAAACCTTTGCCGGTGAACATGATTAAAAATATTGCTCTTCCGGTTTCGGTTCAAAGCATTCAATTAGATGGCGGTACAATCACCTACTCAGAAAAAAATGGAAAGTCACGACAAACCGGAAAGCTGTTGCTTAGCAATGTGAGCGGCACCCTTGCAAACATTAAGAACACCGATTTATTGCCCGGGGAATCGCTTTTACTCACTTTCAATGCAAGCTTAATGAACAGGGCTGATATCAGCGTTAAGCTAAAAGAATCCTATACTGATTTGTTAAGTGGTTTTTTTATGAACACTACAATGAATGCCCTGGATCTGACTGTTTTAAATCCTTTTCTTGTGCCAATATCTAATATAAAAATCGCCTCGGGGAAATTAGATTCAGTTGCGTTTACCGCTGTTGGCCGGCAAGATATTGCGCTGGGAGAGATGAATATGCATTACCACGGCCTTCGCATACAATTTGTAAAAGATGGAGATCCTGACAAATCAACTTTTATGCAGGATGTAAAAAGTTTTATTGCTAACACATTTGTAATAAGAAGCAATAATACCAGTCGGAAGGGAGTGATCTATTATAAGCATTTAAGCGAACAGTCGTTTGTTAACTACATCGTTAAGACCACTTTAAGCGGTATCGCAAGCAGTATCGGCTTTAAAAAGAACCGGAAATATATGAAGCAATACAAACAGGAATTAAAAGACAGTCACCTGCGCCCGATTGAGCGCTATTAAGTCTGGTGTTTTTTACCGGGCGGGTTGCTTCAATAATAACCCGATATACTGTCATATTGAACACGCGGAAACCAGCTTCAACCATTCGACATTTTCTCCGCGACTGCGTTTGCCCGTTCACATAAAGCTGGCTCGCCTATCTCTGTTGCGAATTCGGCAAAAGCTGCGGTAGACCCGGGCCATTGCAGTTCGTTAACATCGTCAAATAGAGATTCATCAGTACGCAGTGTAGCGAGGCTTTTGAACAGCAAAGCCTGTTCCTGTTGTCCTGCCAGCACCTCCGTTGGGAAATTCTCGATCGATCCATATCGATTTAACAGTCCGGCTGCACCGATCTTACCAATTCCGTGAATACCCGGATAACCGTCGGCGCTATCGCCAACAAGGGCGAGATAATCAGGAATAAGTATTCAGTGTGTCAGCCATATTTGTTGTTTTAAATAATTTTTGTGAGATGTTTCAGTGTTCGCAATTTGCTTGCCACCCGTCCGGAGAAAGCCAAAATTTCAGATGTATGGCAGCGAAAAGAGGCGCAAAGAAATACAATTTTACCGGCTGTGACAAAATTTCATTCACAAACAAATGCCAGTACTTTTCAATACTGGCACAAGTTCCAGGTCATTGTCCATTCATTTTCACTAATAATGACCCCGGATATTTGGCTTTATCTGCTCGTTATATAAAGATTTGAGCCTGACATGCACCTCTTCCGGCAAAGGCGACAGATCGGCAGACTCTGTATTGCTAATAACCTGCGAAATTTTAGATGCGCCCGGAATGACGGTCGTTACTTCCGGAAAATCAAGTATCCATCGAAGTGCCCACTGTGCCAGTTTATCGCTTGGCATCATCGTTTTCATTTCGTTGGCAAGTTGTACGCCCTGTTTAAATTCAATGCCCGAAAATGTTTCGCCAGCATTAAAGGCATGACCGTCTGCATTAAAATTGCGGTGATCGTTTTTGTCAAACTGTGTTTCTTCGGTAAATTTTCCCGTTAACAGTCCGCTTGCCAACGGCACCCGAACAATAATAGCTACGTTTTTTTCTTTTGCTTTGGCAAATACTTCATCTGCCACGTGTTGCCGAAACAGGTTGAAAATGATTTGCAGGGAAGCAATGCCTTCTTCTTCAAGACACATTAGCGCTTCTTCCGAAGTTTCTACGCTTGCGCCCCAATAGCGGATAAGACCTTCGCTTTGCAATCTCCGCAGGTGATCGAACACCTCGCCTTTTTTCATCACTTCGGTGGGTATGCAGTGAAGCTGCTCCAAAAACAATTGCTCCTGCCCTAAATGATCCAGAGAATCCTGCACCTGCCGGCGCATGAATTCATAGGTGAAATTCTGATCCCATCCATTTGGCTCATCTCCTCTCCTTCCCAACTTTGTGGCGACAAAGATTTCTTTGGATTGTTTTTTCAAAAATTTCCCGATCAGCTTTTCACTTACACCCATTCCATATACATCGGCGGTATCTATAAAGTTGCCACCATTGTCTACAAACTGCTGTAAGATGCCAAAGGCTTCTTCTTCGTTTACAGTTCCCCAGTCGGCGCTGCCGAGCTGCCAGGTTCCCAATCCGATTTCTGAAACCTGTACATCTTTGAAAGTGCGGTAGTTCATATGATTATTAAATTTAGAAAATGCTGGTCGTAAATATAACGGCGGATGCAGCGATGGAAGCATGGTAGCTAACAAATTTTGAACCTTTCTTTTGCTTGCAAAGCGTATGCGATTTGTCTATCTTTAGAAAAATAACGAGCTGTTACCAACCTTGCATTCATCGGGCAAAAGCGAAACGCCTATCTTCGCGCCCGCTAAAACATTTCATAGGCACCATGATCAGCAGAAGAAATATTCGTGTGAAGGTAATGCAGATAATATATGCAACAGAATCGATGCAAGACGCTGCGGCAATGCTGAGCCCAACTAAAACAGTTCGCAAACAGATTAACCAGACACAGGAATTGTTTGCCTATCTCCTCCGGTTTATATTAGGCGTAGCCAGCTATGCAGAAACCGACTCGCGCAACCGCATGGCGAAAAACCTGGTAACAGAGAAGACAGAAATGTCAATATCAAAATTTCGGGCAACGAAATGCTTTGGAAAATAAAGGAAAGCCCCGACTACCAAAGCATCATCAGTGAGTTTCATCCCGGAACAGTGGATGATGAGATCATCACCCGCAAGATATACAACTCTTTGTCGCTTCAGAAGCATACAAAAATATACGGGCATTCAGGGAAGAGACAAAAACAGCGAAAAAGATATCTTATTATACATCTTTACCGACCTGATGCTGCCCGACGAAGATTTTATTTCGTTTATCGAAGAGCATTTCAGCAACTGGCAGGATGACGCCGACATGCTGAGGCAACTGATGATCAGTTTTTTATCGAAAGCCAACAGTTTCGATTTGCGCCTTTTGATGACAGAAGAAAAATGGCAGTTTGCCAATGACCTGTTGCTCACCACCATCAATAAGAAAGATGTGGTGATGGACATGATAAAACCAAAACTGAAAAACTGGGATGCAGACCGCATTGCGCAGCTGGATATGATACTGATGCGCATGGGCATTTGCGAGCTCCTTTTTTTCGAAACCATCCCGCCCAAAGTGACCATCAACGAGTACATAGATATTGCTAAAGAATACAGCACCGAACAAAGTGGTCAGTTTGTAAACGGCATTCTCGATAATATTCATAAAGAACTGCTGAGCGACAATAAAATCCATAAAATAGATTTTAAACAAAAGACTAACGGTTAAGCAATTAAATTGCAAATGAAATACATGAAAATGAAAAGCACTTACCCGCTGGCTTCCGCTATGTTGCTGATACTATTTTTCACTATTGCATCCTGCAACAACGGTGCTGAAACCAGCTCCCAACTTTCTGACAGTACAACCAAACAGCTTCCTATTCCCCCGATTTAACGACGGCTTCCTATGCCGATTCCATTCAGGATTTTGGTAAAGTAGTAAAGGGAAAACAAGTGCAAATCCTGTTTCACGTACAAAATACAGGCACCAAACCTTTGCTGATAAGCAGCGCACGACCAAGCTGCGGCTGCACCGTTGCCGACTTTACAAAAACACCCATTGCGCCGGGACAAACCGGAGAAATTACCGGTACGTTTGACAGCAATCATGGCTCTGCAGGGCAAATCAGGAAAACGATTACCGTTTCTACCAATACATTGCCAGCCGATAAAATGCTGGTATTTACAGGCGAAGTGGCAGCCAACTAACTACATTATAAAACAACAATTTATATGATTCACAATTTATCAGTATTATTAGCCACAAGCGCAAATGGACAACCTGCCGGCGGCGGAAGTTTTCAATTTATCATGCTGGGGGCTATCATGCTTGTGTTCTGGCTGTTTATGATTCGCCCGCAGGCAAAAAAAGCCAAAGAGCAAAAGAAATTTCTGGAAAACCTTACCAAGGGCGACCGCATTGTAACTATTGCCGGCATACATGGTACTATCAATAAAGTGAATGAAGACAATACATTCCAGATGGAAGTGAGCCCGGGCATGTATATGAAAATAGAAAAATCGGCTATCAGCAGCGAATGGACAGCCGCTATCAACAAACCAATAACCACTACGACTGATAAAAAGTAATCGGTTACATTGAATAATAATTTTACGAGCCAGGAGTGAAAACTTCTGGTTTTTTTGTATAAAAAAACATGATGAACACACCACTACGCGTTGGGCTAACGGGTGGCATCGGAAGCGGGAAAAGCACTGTGGCAGCCATCTTTGAAGTGCTGGGTATTCCTGTGTTTTATGCCGATACGCTAGCCAAACAACTGATGAATACAGACCCTGAATTGCGCAAAAACCTTGTAGCAGCATTTGGTGAAGAAACATATAACAATGAGGTTTTGAACACAAAGCATTTATCTTCTATTGTGTTTGCAGATGCAGCGCAACTGGAACGGTTAAACGCGATTGTTCATCCGGCAACCATTGCTGCCAGTGAGAAATGGATTTCTGGTCAAACATCGCCGTATGTGGTAAAAGAAGCTGCGCTTATCTTTGAAAGCGGATCGTCTGCCGGGCTCGATTATGTAATTGGCGTATCGGCGCCGCGAAGAGCTTCGCATACTGCGGGTGATGCAGCGCGACGGCGTTACGAGAGAACAAGTGCTTGCCAGACTGCGCAAGCAGATTGATGAAAATATAAAAATGAAACTCTGCGATTTTGTATTGCTGAATGATGATCTGCATTTGCTGTTACCACAAGTTGTATCGCTGCACCACCAGTTAATGACATTGGCAGCTGCAAAGCAATGATCGTTTTGCTCACTTTGACCTCAACTTCTTGCCGGGTTTTTAAGGTACTGCCAGTTTCCATACACCTATTTCACTTGATAATTTTATAGCACCAACGTTTCAGCTTTCCTTCAAAATCAAAAGGAGTTGTGGCTTTTGTGATGTCCCTGATATTGTCAGACAGGATATCTTCACGGTCTAACACAAAGGTGGAATGATTGGTACTAAAGTAAATGATGCCGCCGGTTGTAGTGGCTTTCAACACATCATTTAGCAGTTCGGCATGATCGCGCTGAATGTCGAGAAAATCTTTCATTCGCTTGCTGTTGCTAAATGTTGGCGGGTCCATGATCACCAGGTCAAAACTGTTGGGCTGCAGTGTTTTCAGGTATTGTTTCACATCGGCATGAACAAAATGATGACGTGTTTTGTCTATTTCATTAGCGGTAAAATTATCTTCTGCCCATTGGAAATAAGTTTTTGACAAGTCAACCGAAGTAACAGACGCCGCGCCGCCACATGCGGCATACACCGAAAACGAACCTGTGTAGCAAAACAAATTGAGCACACGCTTGCCGGCAGATTCTTCGCGCACCATTTGCCTTGTGATACGATGATCTAAAAACAAACCTGTATCTACATAATCAGCCAGGTTTACAATAAAGTTCAGCCCGCTTTCCTGCACTGTCAGAAATTCTTTTTCCAAGTCCTACTTTTTCATATTGCTGCTGGCTGCGATGGCTCATTCGGCGGCGCACGCGGGTAAACATTTTATCAATATCCACTTCCAGCACCGTACTTACAATCTGCAGGCAATCATTCATCCAGGTATCGTGCTCATCTTCTTCCATGCCATGCCTGCGCAGGTATTCGGCTACATATACATTCTGATTGTACAACTCGATGGAAAACGGAAACTCAGGCAGATCGTGATCATACACGCGGTAGCAGCTTACATTTTGCCGCCGTGCCAGTTTGCTTTTGTGCTTATACACTTTCTGCAACCTGTTTTCAAACATTTGCAACTTCCCGTTTTCCTGCATTGTACTTCAGTTTTGATGAATGGTTCCGCTACAAAGAAAGAAAGTATCTGCAACAAACAGGCAACAAGATGCAAATCGTAGATGATACCAAACAAGAATCAGCCACCAATACTGAAAAAGAATTGCCGTCTTTTCACCCAAACATCTCTTCCACTTTCCGGAAACGGTAATCAAAAATTTTCTTTACCTGGTTGTGCACCAAAAACCTGTTGGCAAGTCTTCCCACAAAATACAGCGGCACTTTGTAATGCAGTAAATCCGTCATTTCCACGCCTTTATCTGTTTCTTTAAAATGATGCTGGTGGTGCCAGAAGCTATAAGGACCAAAGCGCTGCTCATCTATAAAATATTCGCTGTCTTTTACATGTGTTATTTCTGTCATCCAGTGCAGGGGTATTCCCAGCAAGGGGCGCACGGTATATTCAATAATCTGCCCGGCATACATGGTGTCTTTAAACATATTGTTGATCACTTTAAACTTCATATATGCCGGCGTTATATGCTGCAGGTTTTTGGGACTGCTAAAAAAATCCCAGGCTTCATCGAGCGATAACTTGAACAGCTGAACGCGTTCCAATGAATGTATTTTTCCCATTTTATTATTGCATAAAAAAGCTGCATGATTACATACATAACCATGCAGCAATAGAGATAAAAATTCTTGCATTTAACTTAAAAATTTGTGCAGGCTTTCGAGTTCGTCCTGCCAGCCTTTTTCGTGCGGATGTATTGATTCGGTTTCATCTTCGTTGCTCTGAGAAACTTTAATGGCACTGCTTTGTTCATTACCGGAAAATTCAACGGTCAGCTCAAAATTGTTATTCGCCTACATTCTTTGATCCGGGCACTTTCCAATCCCAGCTATACACCAGCTTTTCTGCGGGTTTTACTTCCTTATACTGACCTGTAATAATGATCGTTTTTTCGTCTCCTTCGCCTGCAAATTCGTATCGGATGTTGCCGCCTTCCTTTACTTCGTTTTCTACGTTTACCAGTTTATTTTCGGCGGGGTGCCACCACTGCTTTAGTTTTTCAGGATTGATCCATGCATCATATAATTCCTCAACGCTTTTCTCAAACTGCTTTTCAGCATGAATGCTTTGTGATGTCGTTTCCATTGTGACTTAACTTTTAAGTGTTTTTCAATGTTATAAAGTATGTAAAATGTATGCCATATTTCATGTCTGCAACTTTGAAGCATCCGTTATCACTTATTTACAATCATTTATAAAGAAAAGAAACATATTCGCTGCATCAGCTATTTTTACAATTAAACCAATTGGCATGAAAAACTACCACCACATTCTTTTCATTTTACTGTTATCCATTACCGCACATACAACACATGCTCAGGTCTACAAGGCGGCTTTGCCACTTGCGCATACCTTTTCCATTGTAGCACGCGACAGCGCAACCGGGCAAATGGCAGTAGGTGTGCAAAGTCATTGGTTTAGTGTGGGCACTTCCGTTAGCTGGGCAGAATCTGGCGTCGGCGCAATAGCCACGCAGTCGTTCATCGACAAATCGTATGGAACCAAAGGTCTTGCACTTTTGAAACAAGGCTACACTGCACAGCAGGCGCTGGATTCGCTTTTGAAACAGGATAGCAGCCGGGAAGTACGGCAGGTAGCCTTCATAGACACAAAAGGCAATGTAGCATCGTTTACAGGAAAAAACTGCATCCAATATGCTTCGCACATTAAGGGTAGCAGCTTTAGTGTGCAAAGCAATATGATGCTCACCAATGATGTGTGCAAAGCATGGCAGCAGCTTATACTGCATCGGCCGGCAAACCACTTGCAGAAAGAGTGCTGGCGGCGCTAGATGCTGCGCAAACAGCAGGGGGCGATATTCGTGGAAAACAAAGCGCAGCGCTGCTCGTGGTGGCCCGCACTGCAACACAACCATGGAATGATAAAGAAATAGACGTAAGAGTAGACGACAGTGAACTGCCATTGAAAGAATTGAGAAGGCTGTATTATTTATCAGTGGCTTACCAGCATATGAACAATGGCGATCTCGCCACCGAAAAAGGCGATATGCCGCTGGCAAAATCGGAATACAATGCCGCCATGAAAATGTTTCCGGACAACCTGGAAATGCAATACTGGACAGCCATTACGCTGGCAAATAATCATAGTCTGAAAGAAGCTTTGCCCATGCTAAAAAAGTGTTTGGTAAAGATGCCAACTGGAAAGAACTGACACGCCGACTGCCACCCGTTGGATTGCTGCAGTATCTGATGATGAGCTTCAGCAAATCTTTCATTGTAAATCCGTTTTGCGCTGAAAGGGAACATCGAGTGTGTCATCCTACTTGTTTTCAAACATATAAAAAAGTCTTTGGCATGGATCTTCACAGGATTGGCTGCACGGCTTTTTTGATAACCGGCAACAGCGCTACAGCGGAAATGAATATTTTCGTTGTTAAATCATCATTCACATTCTGAATACAACATATAGGATCATCCGGATGTTGTTCTGGTGGTCGTTTGCTGCATTACTTCCTGCAAACAGGCTTTGCCAGACCAGGCAAAATACATCCCCAAAGATGCGTCTCTCGTGGTCACATCAATCCCAAACAATTGCAGGACAAGCTGGCAAACAGCCATATCAGCTTCGACTCTATTGCTACGCACTACCCTTTCCGCCGACTCTTCTATCGGGTTTACACAAAAGACATCATGATCTTCGGGATATCGATCTGAGCAAGGAAGTATATGCTTTTGTGAGCCAGGCAGGCAGCATGATGACCGGAACCACTATCACCACAGGTATGGTGGCGATTCTGGACAAACCTTCGGCATTTGAAGCATTGATAAAAAAGAAAATGCCTTCTGCATCCATTAAGAAAGAAAAAGACATCAGTTACACAATTTTACAAAATGGTGTTGCTATCGGCTGGAATGATGATGTAGTGGTGGCAAACGAGGTAGCTTCCTATCAAACATCGCGAGTTGCCAATCCGCCTGCCGGAAGCGGAGCACAACAACAACTCATGGCTTTGTTCAACCTGAAAGAAGAAACATCGCTTTCCTCAGTTGACACAGTTTAAAAATGCCTCAGGGCAAAGGCTGATATGCTGTTTTGGTCCAACTCTAACAGTGCGCTTGCTTCTGTACCCATGATAGCCATGAGCAAAGCATCAGAATTGTTTAAAGATACTTATACTGCCGGCACCATAACTTCGAAAACGGGAAAAGTAGATATTGATCTCAATACCTTCACCAACAAAGTATTTGCCGATACTTTGAAGAAATATGCGGGTCCCAAGGTGAATATGGATTTGCTTGACAAATATCCCGGTGCTGTAAATGGCTTTGCCTTGTTTTCCTTCGATCCAAGATGCTCATTTCCATACTGGATTTTATGGGTGTTGTGCAAACTGCCAACCAGTTTTTACAAAACCAAGGCTTTACTCTTGGAAGACATTACCGAAGCTTCTACAGGCGATTTTGCGGTATGTTTTCCAATATTACCATGCGAACAAAAAGAAACAGAGGGAGAAATATGCAACGCCTTACGCCAATTTCATTATTAATGCAGGTATTGGCGATAAAGCAGCTTATGACAAAATTGTTATGCAGCTTGCCAAAAGTGGATTGATGGTAGAACAAAACGGTCAATATATTCCTTCTTTCCTCGCAGACAATCCCTTATGGATTTACCATGTCTGCCGACAATAAAAATCTTGTTTTTGCTTCTACGCTTCTTTTCTCCAGCAATACCTGTCTGGCTCGGGCAAAGTAATGTCTGCCATCCGATATTTATGACAAAGCAAAAGGAACCTCAACGTGCTTTTTATTTCGATCTTGGCAGCCATGTTAATTGCCATACCTACAGACACTGCCAATGCGGAAGCCATCGACGCAGCCAGGCAAACCTTTAAAGATGTAATCGCCACTACCGGCAATTTTAGCAATGGCGCTATTAAAGGTCATGCGGAATTGCGCACCGTGAACGAAAAAGAAAACAGCCTTTCTACCCTAACGCGCTATTTTGGATCAATGCAGGAGTTGATGAAAAATCTGAAAAGCATGAATCCGAATGCTGATGAAGATGTGAACGGGATGCCGGGCAGGGGTATGGAAATGGATGAAATGGAATCTGGAGAATAAAAACGGGTTAAGAAAAATTGGGCAGGATGGCATCTTGTCACTCGTTGGTATCGTATATTGAAGCAGCTTTTACGCATCATTACCTTACTTTTACATAAATATCAGTACATGGAGATTACTCCCGGCGCTCTTCTGCAAATGATTCACACACCTTCCGATGTCAAAAAACTAGACAGAACACAGCTTCCGCAATTGTCCGACGAATTCAGGCAGTTCATTATTGATGTGGTGAGTGTACATGGCGGTCATTTTGCAGCCAGCCTGGGCGTGGTTGAACTAACCGTAGCGTTGCATTACGTTTACAATACACCATACGATCAGTTGGTGTGGGACGTAGGTCACCAGGCTTATGGTCATAAAATACTCACCGGCCGCACGGGAAATCTTTGTTACCAACCGCAAATACAAAGGCCTTAGTGGTTTTCCTAAACGCACCGAAAGTGAATATGATACGTTTGGAGTTGGGCATTCATCCACCTCAATTTCTGCAGCGCTGGGTATGGCTATGGCTGCCAAGTATAAGAAAGAAGACCGCAAATCGGTAGCCGTTATTGGCGATGGAGCTATGACGGCAGGTATGGCTTTTGAAGCCCTGAACCATGCAGGCGTTGCCGATGCCGATATGCTGGTGGTACTGAATGATAATGGCATTGGCATCGACCCGAATGTGGGCGCACTGAAAGAATATCTTGACCGATATTACTACCTCGCAAACCTATAATAAATTCCGCGACGATGTTTGGCACCTGATGGGTATACTGCCTGTTGGAAAACGCTTTACGCGCGATATGGCAAGCAAGCTGGAAGCCGGCATTAAAGGCATGGTAAGCAAACGCAGCAATCTGTTTGAAGCCCTCAACTTCCGGTATTTCGGACCTATCGACGGGCATAATATTACGAAGCTGGTTGATACACTTCACGATCTGAAAAACATTCCCGGTCCTAAAGTTGCTGCACATTGTAACGGTAAAAGGTAAAGGCTATGCACTGGCTGAAAAAGACCAGACCAAATGGCATGCACCGGGATTGTTTGATAAAGTAACCGGAGAAATTTATAAGAAAAAATACGATACGCCTCAGCCTCCCAAGTACCAGGATGTGTTTGGGCGTACCATTATAGAACTGGCACTGGAAGAACGAAAAGATCATGGGCATTACGCCGGCTATGCCAAGCGGTTGCTCACTAAAATGGATGATGGATGAAATGCCCGACCGGGCATTTGATGTGGGTATTTGCGAGCAACACGCGGTAACACTAAGCGCAGGACTTGCCACACAGGGATTGCGACCGTTTTGCAATATTTACTCTTCGTTTATGCAACGGGCCTTCGACCAGGTGGTGCATGATGTAGCTATACAAAAACTTCCCGTTATTCTGTGTCTCGACAGGGCGGGCTTGGTGGGCGAAGACGGACCTACCCACCATGGCGCTTACGATATTGCTTACCTCCGCTGCATTCCCAATATGATTATCAGTGCGCCAATGAATGAGCAGGAACTGCGCAACCTGATGTACACAGCGCAACTCGATGAAACAAAACTGCCGTTTGTCATCCGCTACCCGCGTGGAGAAGGTGTGATGCACAACTGGCAAACGCCTTTTGAACAACTTGAAATCGGGAAGGGCAGAAAACTGAAAGACGGGAAAGACATTGCGATCTGTACAGCATTGGTCATCCGGGAAATTTTGCAGCAACAGCCATCCGGCAGTTGAAAACAGAAGGCATTGATGCGGCACATTATGATATGCGGTTTGTGAAGCCTTTGGATGAAGAATTGTTGCACGAAGTATTTGCACACATACAAAAGTTATTACGGTAGAAGACGGAACCATTACGGTGGTTTTGGCAGCGCGGTGCTTGAGTTTATGGCAAAATACAATTACACTGCTGAAGTAAAAATGCTGGGTATCCCTGACAGAATTGTTGAGCATGGAACTTTAAAAGAACTGCACCTTGAATGTGGCTATGATGCGACAGGCATTGCAGAAACAGCGCGGGAAATGCTATCTGCAACTGTATTGGCAAATTGGTCGGAATTGTTTCTGGGTTAACGTAACTTCGCTGATGTGAAAATATAACATATCCCTAATGTCGGAAGTATGGAATGCGGTCTGTATCTAGATTTTACCACAATTATACCGACGATGATATATAAACATGTTGAAGGCAAATGGAAAATCATTCATCCGGTATTCCTTATGCCAGCCAATCAGAAAAAATTGCTTGATTTTTCTCCTTCTCTTGTGGTTAAATTGTTACACCGTCTATGCCGACAAAGACCGGCACGTAAAATTTCCTTTTTACGAATCTTAGCTTATTCCTTATTACATCATCGTATCTGCCCGATGACGAAATAGAGGAAGTATACCAGTTGCTAAACGGAAAGTATCAGTTGCTAAAGAAAGAACGTAGCTTTTCTTTGCCTTTTTGCTTTGAAACAAACTGCTAAGCTGTGATTGATTTTAATGAGATCTGGAAATAAAAATCATTCATCATAATAAACATGATCAGGTAAGTATTGCAATAGTGCTGATGAATCACTTTGCCCATCAATGCCCCGAACGTACAAGTGTGCGACGCAACAGGCGAATCATCGGGGGCGCTATTGCCCGTTATCCAAAAAATACCCGCACTTTCTGCGTGCGATAAAAAGTGAACAGGACACAACATAAAAATCTATTTTTCCCTGGCTTAACTGAGTTGCGCTGGTTGAGGATAAGTAATGTTTTTGGCGCTCCATTCTTCACCCCTTCTTATCAAACATTTTCTATTTCTTTGCGTTCATTGTAAATAGTTATGAAGAAGAAAATTGCATTGGTTACGGGCGGATATAGTGGTGAAGCGCAAATCAGCTACCTGAGCGCCGTTACGATGCAGAACAATATAGATACGGAGCTATTTGATGTGTATAAAATAGACATCAGCCCGGCGGGATGGGTGTATGAAAGTGAGCGGGGAATGAAAAGCGCGGTAGACCGGAGTGACTTTTCGGTGATAGACAGCGGCGAGAAAATAAATTTTGATGCGGTGATGATGTGCATTCACGGCACGCCAGGCGAAGATGGGAAACTACAGGGCTATTTTGATATGCTGCATATACCTTACACAAGCTGCGATGCCGCAACATCTTCTCTTACATTTAATAAAAGATATACGGTAGCCGTTGCGGCTTTCAGCGGCATTAAAGTAGCTAAATCGCTGCACCTTTTTGCTTATGCGCCCGTGCCGGCAGAGGAGATTTTGCAACAGCTTTCGCTGCCAGTATTTGTGAAGCCTAACAATGGTGGCAGCAGTATAGGCATGAGCAAAGTGACCAACGCTGACAACCTGCCTGCTGCTCTCGAAAAAGCATTTGCAGAAGACAACCAGGTGCTGGTGGAAGAATTTATTGCCGGTCGCGAAATTACAATCGGTGTGTACCGAAATGGTTCGTCGGTAGTGCCGTTGCCCATGACGGAAATCATTACGGAAAAAGACTTTTTTGACTTTGAAGCCAAATACCTGGGCAGAAGTATGGAAGTAACCCCTGCGCAAATTGGAAGAAACAGCATGCGCAAAAAATAAGAGACGCAGCGCAGAAAATCTACAGCGTGTTCAACTGCCGCGGCGTGGTGCGAATCGATTTTATTTATAACGAAGAATCGGGCGAACCTTATATGCTGGAGATAAACACGGTGCCGGGACAAAGTGAAGCGAGCATTGTGCCGCAGCAGGTGCGTGAAGCCCGATTGTCGCTGAAACAGTTTTATACCATTATCTTACAGGACGCATTAACGCAGAAAGCCTGATGCACTTTTTTAATTCACCTAACTGATTATTACATTGTTTAAGTCTCTTTCCAAACTAGGTTTTATAGGCAACCTGCTACTTGCGCTGGCATTGATCGCGCTGATCATCTATTTGTTTTTTTATTCACTTAAGTTTATTACCAATCACAACGAAGATGTGCAGGTGCCATCGGTTTTAGGTAAAAATATCCAGGATGCAGCGCAGCCTGCTCGAGTCGCAAGGATTTGATATAGAAGTGATAGATTCGGTGTATATTGATACAGCCGCTAAAGCGTCTGTGATCCGGCAATCTCCCGATGCCGCTTCGATTGTAAAAAAGAACCGCACAATTTTTTTGACGGTCAACAGAACGGTAGCACCTACGGTAGAAATGCCTGACCTGCGGGGATTTTCATTTCAAAGTGCGGAAATGTACCTGCGCAGCCTTAGCCTGAAACTGGGCGACACCAGCTACAGGCCTGATATCGCTCGCAATTCGGTGCTCGAACAATTGTATAACGGAAAAACCATAGCGCCGGGAACAAAAGTGAGTATGGGCGGCAATATCGCACTGATTTTAGGCGATGGCGTTGGTAATGTGCTGATGAACGTTCCAAATGTGATAGGAATGACACTTGGCGATGCAAGAGACTACCTGAAAAGCCTGAATATTGGCATAGGTGCCATTGTGCCTGATGCAGGCATCACCAGGCATGAGGACGCATTTGTTTACAAACAAAACCCGGCAGAGAAAACGAAATCGGGAACAGGCATTACCATCAATAATAAAATTCATCCCGGACAGGTGATCGATGTGTACCTCAGCCTTAACTGCAGCCTGTAACAGACTACAGCCGACAATATAGAAACCCCGGATGATGACCTTCCATAACAAATTGATACCGTATGAATACGATCACTACTGACGAACTGAAAGCCCGCCTTGATGCCGGCGAACATCTCACATTGTTGATGTAAGAGAAGATAGCGAACGCGCCGATTTCAATATCGGCGGAACGCACATTCCCCTTGGCAAACTGCAAAGCATGCAGCTTGATGATATGGATGATTGGGAAAAAGATGAAGAAATTATTCTCTATTGCCGCAGCGGAAACCGTAGCGGGGTGGCGGCTCATTTACTCGAAATGCTTGGCTACAAGAATGTAAAGAACCTTGTAGGTGGAATGCTGGACTGGAACAGCAAAAACTTTGGTAATCCGTCGTAACCCAATTCAAGATTTTGTAGACAAAAAGATGAACGTACAACAGGCTTATAATCTCTGGGCTGAACAATACGATACGAACGTCAACAAAACAAGAGATCTTGAAGGGATTGCTCTGCGGAAAACATTGGAACATATTCCTTTTCACATTGTCTCGAAATCGGCTGCGGCACCGGGAAAAATACAGAATGGCTGTTGGCACGCGCCGAAAATATTACAGCCGTAGATTTATCGGGTGAGATGCTGGCAAAAGCTGCTTCCAAAATTCAATCTGATAAAGTATCGTTTGTGCAGGCTGATATACTGGAAGATTGGACATTTGCAGACCTCGATCACGATCTTGTCACGTTTAGTCTTATTTTGGAACATGTTCAGCACCTTTCTCCTGTGTTTCAGAAAGCCTCTGCCCTGCTACACAGTGGCGGCTATGTATATGTAGGCGAGCTACATCCATTTAAACAATACAGCGGCAGCCAGGCAAGATTCGATACAGACAAAGGCACACATGTAGTGCCATGCTTTACCCATCATCTTTCCGACTTTACCGAAGCGGCAAAGAGGTGCGGACTCACCATTGAACTCCTCCATGAATATTTCGATGACAGCAATGCCTCTACCATTCCAAGAATCCTGGTATTGCTGCTGAAGAAAATATAAGCTTGATGGTGGATTGCGCCTTTATAAATACCGCTGTTTGATGACGTTGATGTGGTGCATGGCATGACCAGCCAACACGTAGAAAATAGCATGTATGCTTATGGGATGATTGTCTACCGACCCTACTCTTTTCCATGCATCTTCGTCTAAAGAAGTAAATAACGCGAGAGAACTCTTTCTGACCAGTTCAAACTCATTCATGATATCTGTAACGCTTCTGTTGTTGGCATTGCTATAGGGCACAAAGGTGTCCTGATCAAAACCGGGCAGATTGGTAGCATCGTTGCGGGCAATCCGCAGGGCACGGTACGCAAAGATGCGTTCAGTATCTATCATATGCACCAGCGTTTCCTTAATTGTCCACTTACCTTCAGCATACCGGTAGTGCAGCTTTTCTTCAGGGATCTGACTAACGAAGCTTTTTATTTCTTCAAACAAAATTGCCAGGTCTGTCACTTTCGATTCATCTGGTATAAGGTTGATATATACGGATGTGAATGGTTTAAATTCGCCTTCTTTTGGTTTGGATAATCGTATACATGTTGGTTTGCATTTTTACGTATTGTAAATATAGGCGTTCAGTTCATACATTGTCCCAGCCGGTTGCATTAGCATAACCCTTAACCAGGTTTTGTCCCTTTACAAAATTGAATATGAGTACATTTAGTTTATAATTCAGCTACAACCCAACCGTTCCCGTAATTATTCAATGTATTTTCCATGGACACTTTACCCTTGTATATCAGCGAATTATTCATTGCAACTACATTAGCAGCTATTTACCTGTTTTATAAGTCTGTCAGAATGTATTCTTTAACGGTCTTGGCAATTCTCATCGGCTGGCTCGTAGTGCAGGGGTTTGTTGCCGCAACGAATTTCTATACAGTCACGACTTCGGTACCGCCACGGTTTTTATGGCTTGTGCTTCCACCGCTTTTATTCATTATTGGGTTATTTCTTTCTGCAAAAGGAAGAAGTTTCATCAGCAACCTGAGCCAGGAACATCTTGCCTTGTTACACACAATTCGAATACCTGTTGAGATTGTTCTATTCCAGCTTTACCTACATAAAATGGTGCCTCAACTGATGACGTTTGAAGGCAGGAACTTCGATATTTTGTCGGGCATATCAGCCATTTTTGTTTATCTGCTTGGGTATCGAAGAAAGATGCTGGGAAAAAAAGGTCTGCTGATTTGGAATTTTCTTGCGTTGGCTTTACTCATGAATATTGTGATCAACGCGGTGCTATCCACGCCATTCCGCTTTCAGCAATTTGGGTTTGAGCAGCCAAATATCGCTGTGCTTTATTTTCCGTTTGTGTGGCTTCCCGGCTGCATTGTACCGCTTGTGCTGTTTTCACATCTCTCAGTCATCTACCAGTTGCTCGCAGCTGCCGGATAACAGCATCGCCAGGAAAGAGCAAAAGGTTTGAGGTTCATTCTCAAAGCAACGTTTGAAAACAACTTTCAAAATTAGCTACGATAAATTCGGCAATAAAAAAAGCAGGAAGCTGTTACACTTCCTGCTTTTAATAATTTCTATCTGGAAAGAAAATAAAGATTACTCTTCATCATCAAAGCTCATTGCTTCCTTCGCAGTTGTCAGCAATTCATATTCTTCCTTGCTGCCTACAATCAGGTTTTCAAATTCGCGCAAACCAGTACCTGCAGGTATTGCATGACCGGTAATTACGTTTTCTTTTAAGCCCAGCATATCATCAGATTTGCCCTGGATAGCTGCACTGCTCAACACCTTGGTAGTTTCCTGGAACGACGCGGCTGAGATCCAGCTTTGTACACCCAGTGAAGCCTTGGTAATACCTAACAATACAGGTTGTGCAGTTGCCGGTTGTGCATCTCTCACTTCTACCAGAGCCTTATCGGTACGGCGCAATACAGAGTTTTCTTCCCTCAGTTCACGCACGCTCACAATCTGACCTGCTTTCAGCTTGGTGCTGTCGCCGGGTTCTGTTACTACTTTCTTGTCGAAAATGCGGTCGTTTTCTTCGTTAAAATCAAACCTGTCTTCCAGATCTTCTTCCAGGAAGCGTGTATCTCCGGCATCTACGATTTCGACTTTCTTCATCATCTGGCGAACAATCACTTCTACGTGCTTGTCGTTGATTCTTACACCCTGTAAGCGATATACTTCCTGAATTTCATTTACCACATATTCCTGTACGGCAAAAGGTCCTTTGATGGCAAGAATGTCTGCCGGTGCTGTCTGACCATCCGACATGGCTGTTCCTGCTTTTACAAAGTCGCCATCCTGCACCAGAATCTGGCGGGTCAATGGAACGAGGTATTTTTTCACCACACCATCTTTCGCTTCCACGATAATTTCGCGGTTACCACGTTTTACGTTACCGAAAGCCACCACACCATCAATTTCGCACACAATGGCCGGATTGCTTGGGTTACGGGCTTCAAACAACTCTGTTACGCGTGGAAGACCCCCGGTGATATCTCCCGACTTGCGAAGGGTACGTGGAATCTTAACGATGATCTGCCCGGCTTTTACTTTTTCGCCTTCTTCTACTATCAAACGGCTGCCAACAGGAAGGTTATAGTTTCTGATTTCTGCACCTTCTACAATCAGTCCCGGAATTTTGGTTTTATCTTTCGATTCGGTAATTACCTTATCGCGGTGACCCGTTTGCTCATCTGCTTCTTCGCGGAATGTGAAACCATCCATGATGTTTTCAAATTTGATTTCACCGCTCATTTCAGACACCACAACGTTGTTGAACGGATCCCATGTGCAGATCACATCGCCTTTGTTGATTTCCTGACCATCTTTTACATTCAGCGTAGCACCGTATGGAATGTTGTTGGTGATAAGCAAACGATCATTTTTCACATCCATAATTCTTACTTCACCTGTACGACCAATAACGATCTGCACTTTCTCACCTTCGTTATTCAGCGCTTCCACTGTACGCAATCCATCGAACTGGATGGTACCATCGAATTTGGCAGGCAATGTAGACTCTACAGAAGAAGAACCGGCAATACCACCCACGTGGAAGGTACGAAGTGTAAGCTGTGTACCCGGCTCACCGATAGATTGCGCAGCAATGATACCTACGGCATCACCACGCTGAGCAGTATAGCCCGTTGCAAGGTTTTTACCATAGCATTTTACGCACACACCACGCTTGCTTTCGCAGGTAAGTACAGAACGGATTTCAACCGTTTCAATACCTGCGTCTTCAATAGCCTGGGCAATTTCGACAGTAATTTCTTCACCTGCATTCAAGGATGACATCGTCATTCAGCGGATTGAATACATCGTGCAAAGAAGTTCTGCCGATGATCCTGTCTGACAATGGTTCTATCACATCTTCATTATCTTTCAATGCTGTAGTTGCAATACCACGAAGGGTTCCGCAATCTTCTTCATTAATTACCACATCCTGGGCAACGTCCACCAAACGACGGGTTAAGTAACCGGCATCTGCTGTTTTCAAGGCAGTATCCGCAAGACCCTTACGGGCACCGTGCGTAGAGATGAAGTAATCCAATACGTTCAGTCCGCCTTTGAAGTTGGAAAGAATCGGGTTTTCAATGATTTCAGAACCGGTAGATCCAGATTTACGTGGTTTTGCCATCAGTCCCCTGATACCAGCCAGCTGTTTTACCTGCTGTTTACTACCACGGGCACCTGAATCGAGCATCATATACACAGAGTTGAAACCCTGTTTATCTGTTGCCATTTCGCGGATCAGCGTTTCTGTGATACGTGTATCCACACGGCTCCAGATATCAATTACCTGGTTGTAGCGTTCGTTGTTGGTGATAAGCCCCATGTTGTAGCTTTCCCACACTTCTTCTACTTCAACCTTTGCCTGGTCGAGCAATTCATTACGAACGGCAGGGATAATCAGGTCATTTACGTTGAACGATAAACCACCACGGAACGCCATACGGAAACCAAGCTGCTTGATATCATCAAGAAACTTAGCCGTTTTTGGAACGTCGGTGATTTTTATAATATCTCCAATGATTTCACGAAGACTTTTCTTGGTAAGAAGCTGGTTTACAAAACCTACTTCTGCAGGAACAAACTGGTTGAACAATACACGACCAACCGTAGTTTCCAGAAGTTTTTTCTTCAACTGGCCTGCTTCGCGTACATTGGTTCTCACCCGGATATGTGCGTGAAGATCAATCTGGTTTTCATTGTAGGCAATCAATACTTCTTCCTGGCTATAGAAAGCTTTTCCTTCGCCTTTTACTACCAACCCGTCAATGCTTTTCTTTCCTTTCGTAATGTAGTACAGACCCAATACCATGTCCTGAGAAGGAAGGGTGATAGGTGTACCATTCTGAGGGTTCAGAATGTTGTGTGAAGACAACATCAGCAATTGGGCTTCCAGTATTGCTGCACTGCTAAGCGGCACGTGCACCGCCATCTGGTCACCATCAAAGTCGGCGTTGAAAGATGCTGTTACCAGCGGGTGAAGCTGGATTGCTTTACCTTCTACCAGCCGTGGCTGGAAAGCCTGGATAGACAAACGGTGCAACGTTGGTGCACGGTTGAGCATCACAGGGTGACCTTTCAATATATTTTCGAGGATATCCCAAACAATGGCTTCTTTTTTATCTACCAGTTTCTTGGCAGATTTCACTGTTTTTACAACACCTCTTTCAATAAGCTTACGAATGATAAATGGCTTGAACAATTCGGCAGCCATATCTTTTGGCAACCCGCATTCATGCATTTTCAGTTCAGGTCCTACCACGATAACAGAACGACCAGAATAGTCGACACGTTTACCCAACAGGTTCTGACGGAAACGACCTTGTTTACCTTTCAATACATCTGACAGTGATTTCAACGCACGACCGCCTTCTGCTTTTACAGCATTCGACTTACGGCTGTTATCAAACAAACTGTCTACCGCTTCCTGGAGCATACGCTTTTCGTTGCGCAGGATGACTTCGGGTGCTTTAATTTCCAACAAACGCTTCAAACGGTTGTTACGGATAATGACACGACGGTATAAATCGTTGAGATCTGAAGATGCGAAACGACCGCCATCCAATGGAACAAGCGGGCGAAGTTCCGGTGGAATAACGGGAATGTATTGCATTACCATCCACTGCGGCTCATTGGTAATACGTGTTTGCGCATCGCGGAACGATTCCACCACACTCAGGCGTTTCAGGGCATCTGCCTTACGCTGCTGTGAAGTTTCGTTGGCGGCAGCATTGCGAAGGGTAAAGCTCAGGCTGTCCAGGTCTATACGTGATAATAAATCATGAACGGCTTCGGCACCCATCTTTGCAATGAACTTCTGCGGATCTTCGTCAGGCAAAAACTGGTTGTCTTTCGGAAGATTGTCGATAATCTCGAGGTACTCTTCTTCGGTGAGCAAGTCACCTGACTGCAAGCCTTTATCTTCGCGGATACCAGACTGAATGATTGCATATCTTTCATAATATACAATGCTTTCGAGCTTTTTGGAACTCATGCCCAGCAGGTAACCGATCTTATTTGGCAAGCTTTTAAAATACCAGATGTGAACCACGGGAACTACCAGTTTGATATGTCCCATTCTTTCGCGGCGCACTTTCTTTCTCCGTTACTTCCACACCGCAACGGTCACAAACGATACCCTTATAACGGATGCGCTTGTATTTACCGCAAGCACACTCATAATCTTTTACCGGTCCGAAAATACGTTCGCAAAACAAACCGTCGCGCTCTGGTTTGTAGGTGCGGTAATTAATGGTTTCCGGCTTTAATACCTCACCAAAGCTGCGCTCCAGAATACTGTCGGGACTTGCCAGCCCAATGGTAATTTTGGAGAAAGTAGCCCGGGGACGGTTGTCTTTTTTAATTGCCATATTAACGTTACAATTTTAAGTAAACAGCAGATGTATTTTTAAAACAACTGGCAAAAACCTGCTAACTGTTATTCATTTATCACCAAAAACATGACTGGCTATGCCCAATACTATATGTCCATACATGGATTTATACCAAAGGCAAAAGCAAGAAATTAGAATGTTTCCCGGTGTTAAAACTGAATATACGAATCGAAGATTGCTGCTTGATAGGTTGCGAGCTTTGAAAATACATAAGTCGGCAAAGCTAAGATTATTCAATAACAAAAAAAATCGAAAATTTAAAATTTATATCAAAATTTCGGAGGCAAAATTTTAATGTGCCTTTTGTTTTGATTATTAATTTTTTACATGCATTTTTGCTATAGGAATCTCAGTATCTGAACAAAGCTGTATCATTTTAAAATGATCATTATAACTGAAAAGTTTTTTCATTGTCGATTTACAAGCTTTAAAAAGGTAACTATCTGTCTTTATACTTTTATTTACAGTAAGAGCTGTTTTTCTGTGTAATGGGCTGTTGCACCCGATGTAAAAACGGCACTCAACATTTTCCCTTGAACAATTTTTTTAATAAACACAATATAAAACAGTTATAAATTTTACTGAACCAAAATAAAATGAGTCAAAGAAAAATACTGATTTTAGATGATGACCTGGATATTCTGGCAGTTATGCAGTTGCTGTTTAAAACAAAAGGGTTCACGGTAGTCGCACTGTCAAGATGGGAAGAAATATATGAGAAAGCAGAAGCATTTTCTCCTGATCTTATTTTACTTGATGTTTTACTTTCGGGCAATGATGGCAGAGATATTTGCAAAGTGTTGAAAAAGAAAAGCACTACCCGGCACATTCCCATCGTGATGTTTTCGGCCAACCCGAGTACGGCGAAAAATATGGCCGAGTATGGAGCGGATGACTTTATCCATAAACCTTTCGAGGTAAATGATTTGCTGCACACTATTAACCATCATTTGGGCAAGGCACCAAAAATTTCTAACTAATACATTACTGTTATTTGCTTCAATTTCTACTATTTCATTAATAAAAAAAGCCAGGTTTTTTGAAAACCTGGCTTTTGAATGTTTAAGCATTAAGGAAGACTACACGTTGGCAGCTTCTTCTTTTCCGCGAAATTTAAACTTAATCTTCTGACTTTCTTTGTCAAGTTCGGCAATGAGCGTATCACCACTTTTGATATTCAGGTTCAGAATTTCTTCTGCCAAAGGATCTTCAAGGTATTTCTGAATGGCGCGGTGCAACGGTCTTGCGCCAAACTGTACATCATAACCTTTATCTGCAAGGAAGCTTTTTGCATCTTCCGTGAGTTCAAGGCTGTATCCAAGCGAGTTTAAGCGCTTCAATACATTCTTCATAAGAATATCGATGATAGAGAAAATATTATCCTTGCTCAGCGAATTGAAAATCACCACATCGTCGATACGGTTCAGGAATTCGGGCGAAAACGTACGCTTCAGTGCTTTTTCAATTACTGCCTTGTTGTTCTCATCCTGGTTCTGAATGCGGCTGGCGGTTGCAAAACCCACTCCATCACCAAACTCCTTCAACTGGCGAACGCCAATGTTGGAAGTCATAATAATCAAGCGTGTTTTTGAAATCTATCTTTCTGCCCAATCCATCTGTAAGAATACCATCATCAAGCACCTGCAGCAGAATATTGTAGATATCCGGATGCGCTTTTTCTATTTCATCCAGCAAGATTACGCTGTAAGGCTTGCGGCGTACTTTTTCAGTAAGCTGTCCGCCTTCTTCGTAACCTACATAGCCGGGAGGCGCACCTACCAGGCGGCTTACTGTGAATTTTTCCATGTATTCACTCATATCTATACGAATGAGCGAATCTTCACTGTCGAACATGTAACGGGCTAACGCACGGGCAAGTTCCGTTTTACCCACACCTGTAGGACCTAAGAAAATAAAGGTTCCGATTGGTTTTTTCGGATCTTTCAATCCTACCCGGTTACGCTGAATGGCTTTCACCACTTTGCTGATGGCATCACTTTGACCGATAACCATATCGCCCATGTCGTCGTGCATTTTGCGCAGTTTCTCTGTTTCTGCCTGCACCATGCGTTTTACGGGAATGCCCGTCATCATACTGACGACTTCGGCAATGGCTTCTTCATCTATCGGGTAGCGTTTATGTTTGCTTTCTTCTTCCCAGATGTTTTTCGCTTTTTCCAGTTCTTCACCAAGACGTTTTTCGGTGTCGCGCAAAGCAGCAGCTTCTTCAAAGCGCTGGCTTTTCACCACTTTGTTCTTTTCTACTTTTATTTCTTCAATCTTTTTTTCAAGATCCAGAATGTTTTGCGGTACGTTAATGTTCTTCAAATGCACCCTTGCTCCCACTTCGTCAAGCACATCAATTGCCTTGTCGGGCAACAGGCGGTCTGTCATGTAGCGGTCGCTCAGTTTTACGCAAGCTTCGATTGCTTCATTGTCGTACACCACATTGTGATAGTCTTCGTATTTAGACTTGATGTTGTTAAGGATCATAATGGTCTCGTCCACAGATGGCGGATCTACCATTACTTTCTGAAAACGACGGTCGAGTGCGCCATCTTTCTCAATGTACTGACGGTATTCATCCAATGTAGAAGCACCAATACATTGCAGTTCGCCGCGGGCTAAGGCAGGCTTAAAGATATTGCTCGCATCTAATGAGCCGCTTGCGCCACCTGCACCTACAATAGTGTGAATTTCATCGATAAACAAAATCACATCGCGGTTTTTTTCCAGTTCGTTCATGATGGCTTTCATGCGTTCTTCAAACTGACCACGGTATTTGGTACCAGCCACTAAAGCGGCAAGGTCTAAGCTGATCACACGTTTATCGAACAACACACGGCTCACCTTGCGCTGCACAATACGAAGTGCCAATCCTTCTACAATCGCTGTTTTACCTACACCCGGCTCACCAATGAGAATCGGGTTGTTTTTCTTGCGGCGCGATAAAATCTGCGACACGCGTTCTATTTCTTCTTCCCGGCCTACAATGGGGTCAAGAGAGCCGGCTTCGGCCAATTTGGTGATGTCTCTGCCAAAATTGTCCAGTACCGGTGTTTTACTTTTTGCGTTGCTGGCTTGTTTGCCGCTTCGCTGCTGAGATGAAAATCCTTTCTTTTCGTCGTCGAAATCATCATCATCATTTTCTGTGTACTCGCTGCGAGGGTCGCTGCTGCGCACCACGCCAATTTCGTTGCGGAATGTATCATAATCCACATCAAACTGTCCTAAGATTTGTGTAGCTATGTTTTCACGGTTTTTCAAAATAGAAAGCATTAAGTGTTCCGTCTCTACCAATGGACTCTTCAATGCTTTTGCCTCTAAAACCGTTACACGGATTACTTTTTCTGCTTGTTTTGTCAAAGGCAAACTATTGATGTTTGCGATATTCTTTCCAGTTTTATCCTTAACGGCAAGCTCTACTTCTTTGCGTAATTCGTATAAATCAACATTCAACTGTTTCAAAACTTTTATTGCTGTGTTTTCACCCTCTCTGATCAGTCCTAACAACAAATGTTCTGTCCCAATGAAATCATTCCCCAGCCTCAGCGCCTCTTCCCTGCTGAACGAAATAATTTCCTTTACCTGAGCTGAAAAATTATTATCCATGATTTATTAAATTAGATACAATTATAACGAATATTTTTAAACCTTGTTACTTTGCAGTCTTTAATAGCAGTTAAAATATCCTTTAAAGCCATATGAGTTTCAAAATTGATACCAAGGAAAAATTTACGGTAATTACGCCCGAAATGGATTTTATAGATGCCAATATTGCAGCCAAATTATGGGAAACCGCCACATTGTGTATAACTAATGAGCAAGGGAATGTCATTGTGAACCTTCAGAACGTTTCCGGAACCGATGAGTCGGCAATCAATGACATCGCATCGCTGCAACAACACATGTATAGTCAGAATTTTTCGTTTGTGCTTTGCAATGTGCAACCCAGCGTGATGAGTGTTGTAAGAAATGAAGCGCTTACCGATACGTTGAACATAACATTAACAGAAAGTGAAGCCTGGGATATTGTGCAAATGGAAGAAATAGAGCGGGAATTGTTTGGTAATACCGATGGTTTGCAATGATTTACACTATTGTCACTGACATTTTCCTTATAAAAATTTGCTGCGATTTGCACGGTTATCACAAGGGATTAGAGCATATCACAAGACTAGCTTACCGGCGGGATTAGTGAGCCGTGGCAGCTTTTATCATCGCTGATACTTTGACTGTTTCTTCGGGGTAAACGGCAATCAGATGCTCACGGATAACGGCTGCAATTGTTTTTTGCGTGGACGGCACATACACACTAAGAACCTGTGATGATTTTTTGGGCATGTGGCAATCTATACAATTGGTGGTGATGGAAGTACCCAACTCGGGCGCCATTTTGCAAAAATTTTCGCTACCCGGCGTGTGGCACGTCATGCAGGTTTGTGAATACAAAGTCACATTATTTCTTTCGTTATTATGTGTATTGTGGCAAGTTGCGCAAGTCATTTCCTCACTTTTTCTAAAACATTTGCTCATTAGCAAAAGATTATATTTATTGCCATGCACATCGTGATTGGACACAGAATCCGTAGCATCTTTTTGCTTAAAGAAATGACTGAGTGTATCTCCTGGTCTGAATGTAAAGGAAGGTTGCAGGTTTTCTTTTGTTCCTGAATGACATGCGGCACACTGATCCAACTGCTGCTGGCGAGACAACCGGTGCCGGATTGACAATATACTTAGCCGTTTTTACTTCCGGGTGGCTCGATTGAAATTCTACATGCCTGCCGGCTGCGCCATGACAGCTTTCGCAGTTGATGCCATACATAATCTTCGATTTGTCGAATTCACTGGTGCTGTTAGCCAGCGTTTTGGCAAAAGTGGTATGACATTCAAGACATCGGGCATACACAATGCGATTGTAGACAATGGCTTCACCATTGCCCGGGCTGTTGGTCCATTGGTCGGCATCACCAAAATAAGACACCGGCAACTGGTATAGCGAGCGATTTTTCCAATAGAGATATGTTTGTCCCTTTATACCAGATCCAATCACGATATCCATGCGCTCAGCCCTCTTTTGTATGTCTTTGTAATAATATGCCTGGTAAAGCCCGCTGTCTCTTTTTTCCATTATTACTCGATCGTAATAGTTGTACGCTACATAATTTTCACCTTCTTCAAAACTGCCTTTTATAAACTTTTCGGTGCCGGGACCCGATGCATTGTAATGAGCGGTTTGCAAAAAATGTTGATGAATCTCTGAATGACAAGATGCGCAGCTTGCCGTACCGGCAAATTTTTCTCCGTAAGCATTTTCAATATCAGGGCTTTTTTCTGCCGGATTTGAGCAGGTAATAAAGAGAATAAGCGAAATAAGAATCGCTGTAAAAACGAGAACACTTCTGTTACAGGCAAAACTTTTCATAAGGCGCTCAGGATGTTGAAATGAACACCCAAGCTAATGACAAATAAGAGCTACGCTTTTTTGTTTTCGGTGATTGTGCCTCTTTTTGATGCGAACAGAATTGTAAATCTGTCATGCTCATCTATTGCTAACAATTTGATACTATGGTACTATGGAGTTTATAAGTGTGAAATTCAACAGACAAGAGTTAGATACGAAAGTTGTGAGGAAAACAGGCAGAGCTACGAAATGCACACTTTTATAGTTAGCAATGAGGACAATATTCTTAAATCCCGAACCTGGGAAGTGTGCATTTGGCGAAGCCATCTGTTAAAGAAACCTAAAATCAATTTTTTTTCAAATAGCTTTTAAACTTAGGTTTTCAATTGCTGTCCTATAGCCGTTGTGATTGTGAATTGATTCTACTTACAAATTTTGCAGCAGGGGTTAAGAACGGGCGCTTCACGGATGTGGGGCGCCTTTTTTAATTGTCGTAACGCCTTTTTTTGGGTGTTGGCTTTCCACCTTCCAGTTCTTCCAGCAGGCTTTCGGGCGTAGGGTGGCTGGTAATAGAAACGGCAAGAAGATACATAAACACAAACAAAAGTAGTATAGAAAACAACTCTTTCCATCTTATCCAATATCCCCAAACCCGGTAAACGCTCGCGTTTTCGGGATACGCGGTTTCATAAATAATTTTTACAGTATCGCCTTCGGCAAATGAAGCAAATGGGTAACCGGCTTGAATCCGGTAATTGTGCCGCTTAATAGAATAATCTGCTATGGGTACCTTCTGCCCATTTGCAGAATCCACCGCGTAATGAATGATGGCGCGGCTGTATTCGCCATCAAAATAATCCGGCTGCCGCGAAAACAACACGTAGAGCGGATAGATAACAAGGAATAATATGACTACGTTTTTTACCACTTAGTTGAGGTTTCTGAAATCCACGGGTACTAGTTTGCTGACGCCAGGCTCCTGCATGGTCACACCATATATAACGTCTACCGTGCTCATCGTGGTTTTGTTGTGGGTAACGATAATAAATTGGGAATTGTCGCTAAACTGCTTAATCATGTTGGTAAACTTTCCCACGTTTGCATCATCGAGCGGCGCGTCCACTTCGTCTAAAATACAAAAAGGCGCGGGTTTTATGAGGTAAATGGCAAACAGTAAAGCCGTTGCCGTAAGCGTTTTTTCCCCGCCACTCAGTTGCGTGATGGAAGACGGACGTTTTCCTTTTGGTTTGGCTACAATATCAATGCTTGTTTCTGCCAGGTTATCAGGATTTTCGAGGATTAAATCTGCCGTGTCTTCTTCGGTAAACAAAGCTTTAAACACGCGTTGAAAATGTTCACGCACCTTGTTAAAGGTTTCCAGGAATTGCTGGTTGGCGCTGGCTTCCACTTCTTCTATCGTTTGCAGCAGGCTGTTTTTTGCCGATTGCAGGTCGTTTTTTTGTTCCAGGATAAAGTCGTAGCGCTTTTTCATTTCGGTGAAGGCCTCAATAGCCGTTGGATTGATTTCCCCGATATTTTCCAGCCTTTTCTTCATGCGGTCGCTGGCAGCCTGTAGTTCAGCAAGCGGTGTGTTCGAGGTACGTGGCTGGTCCAGTATGTCGTCCAGCACAATGTGAAACTCTACCTGCAAACGCTCTTTCATACCAGCAAGCTGAAGTTTTAATTCGTTCAGTTTGTCTTTTATGCCATTCACCACCTGGTCGGCAAGTTCCCGGCTTTTAAGTTTTAACCGCAGGCCACTTTCCCGCTCCTGCAAGACGGTGCGCAGGCTGTAATATTCTTTATTTGACGTGTTTACCAGTTGCTCTGATGCTTCTTTTTCACTTTCCAGCTCTCGAAGCAATGTTTCTGTTTCATGTATCAGCTTGCTGCTTTCTTCAATCACGACTGCTGAGTCGGCCAACTGACGCGTATTGTTTTCAATCTGCACCTGCAAATTGCTCAGTTGATTTTGCTTATAGGCAAGTTCTTGTTTGGCTGTCTGCAACTTGCTTTGCTGCCGCGTAAGCTGAATGTTCATTTCATTGTAGGCAGCAGCGGCGGCCCGGTACTCATCTTCTGCAGTGCGATGATTTTGTTCCGCATCCTGTATTTGCGCAGCCACTTCTTTCATCCGGTCGTTTAGCAGGTACAGGTGCTCGCGTGTATCTGCAATCTCTTCATGCTCGTCCTGCAGGCGGATGTCAATATCCTGTATGCGTTGCAACGACTGCTGCTGCGCGCTATGGATTGTTTCAATTTTATTGGTAGTGATGACAACGGCGTTGGCAAGACCGTTGATTTCGTTTTGTAAATACCTGATGTCCTGGTCTTTCAGTTGCTGCTGCAGCGCAGCAATTTCCTGTTGCAAAAATTTGATTTCTTTTTGCGTAGCCTGCACAATGGCATCCTGCAGGGCAATATCGCCATGCAGCTTTTCGAGGTTTTTGGCGCGGCCTATTTTTTTACCTTCAAACAAACCGACACTTCCACCCGACAAGGTATAATTACCTGCAACAAGTTTCCCGCTTTTATGCAAAATCGTATTGCCATCTGTTGCTTCCACCGATTCACTGTCTGTAATAAATACATTTCCCAGCAGATAGTCTGCAAGCTGCTGATAATTATTGTCTATTTCTATTACATCAAGTGCAGCTGTGGTGTGGGCGGCTGATTGCCTGGCTGTTTGCCAACACCGTTCAAATGATCGAGAATAAAGAAATTAGCCTTTCCTTTTTTGTGCTCTTCGAGCAAATGAATGGCGGTTAAAGCCTCCTGCGGCGAACTGACGATATAATAATTCAAATAGGGCTCGAGCAGGTTTTCGATGGCGGCACGATACTCTTCTGCCACGTAAATAACATCGGAGAGTATGGGCGACTCATGATTCCAGTTTTTATTATTGTGTAAAAATTTTACACTTTCAGGATAGCCTTCCATGCTATCCACAAGGCTTTTGAGCAGATCATATTCATTGCGGCGGGCATCGAGCACACGCGTGTCGTTTGCCAGTGTGATTCTGAGCGCTTCCGCCTGCGCTTGCGTGTCTTTTATCTGCAACTGTATGCGCTCCTGCTCGTCCTGCATATCGTGCAAAAGGCTACGCTTTTCTTCCAGTATTTCCTGTTTATCTGTGAGGTCGTTTTGCAGATTCTGCAATTGCATGGTGCGTCCGTGCTGCTCGTCGGTTAGCTGCGCATGGCTGCGCTGCAGGTTCACAATGCCCGAATCGGCTACCGCTACTTTTTTTTCTGCCGCAAACTGATCTGCGCTGCAATTGCTGAAAACTGCTTCTTAAAAGATCGGTTTCTTTCCGCTTCTCGTCGAATATCAAACGCTTTTCCTCGCTTATCAAGGCGCGCAAGATGCACGCGTTGTTCTAATTCGTATAACGCGTCGCTTTCCTGCTCTGCTCTGTACGGTTGTTTGTTCTATAGATTGAGATATGGCTGCGAGCTGACCTTGCGCTCTTTGGAAGAAATCGCGCAAACCCGGTTCCTTTTCCTGTTGGTATTGCATCTTTTGGCTGGCAAGATTGCGCCTGCTTTCTTCGCTGCGAAGCCGCTGCAGCAATAGGTTATACTCCTGCTGCATTGTTTGCAAAGCGATTTCCTTTTCGACAAAATCGAGGCGGCTTTGTTCAAGGCTCAATTCGTCTGCCTCAATTTCGGCATCGAGTTGCTTCCGTTTTACAGTTTCTTCCTCTTGCTCGTTCCGTCAGGTCTTTGTACGTTTCAGAAAATCCTTCAAGCGATGCTTTGGCAAGCTCAATGGACACTTCTTTATATTCTTTCTTTATTTCGAAATAACGCTCTGCTTTCTTTGCCTGGCTTTCCAGTGTTTTCAGCTGGTTGTTGATTTCAAACAGCAAATCTTCAATGCGGTTGATATCCTGCTCAGCGGCTTCGAGTTTGGCTTTGGCTTCTTTTTTCCTTGTTTTATAAATGGTGATGCCGGCTGCCTGTTCCAGCATGCGGCGGCGGCTGTTGTCTTTATCCTTAATGATATCGTCTACCATGCCCAACTCAATAATGGCATAGCTATCGGTGCTGATGCCCGTATCCATAAAGAGGTTATGAATATCTTTCAGGCGGCAGCTCACATCATTTAACCGGTATTCACTTTCGCCATTTTTAAAAAAGCGGCGGGTGATGGTAACGGTGGTAAATTCGGTGGGCAACAATTGCCGGTTGTTTTCAAATGTGAGGCTCACTTCGGCAAGACCGCTGGCACTGCGTGTTTTGCTGCCGTTGAATACAAGTGCTTCCAGGTTTTCGCTGCGCAGGGCAGAGATTTTCTGCTCACCTATCACCCAACGGATGCTATCGATAATATTACTTTTGCCACACCCATTCGGACCTATAATGCCGGTAATTCCCTCATCGAATGTGAGTACTGTTTTATCGGCAAAACTTTTAAAGCCCTTGATTTCGAGAGATTTTAAACGCAAACTTTTTTCAATTTTCTCAACTGCGAACATAGTTGAAAACAGGAACATGCTATTCCTTTTTCCGGCAGAGATTGCAGAAGAACGCGGGGGATTCTGTAGATTTATATTGTAAAACTCGTAAAGGAATGAAAGGGATAATATGGATATGTTCTTTGATAGGCCTCACCAGTTCCATATCGCTGAAAGCGCAGGCACTCGAGCGATGAACAACAGGTGCGCAATGTGTTGCTGGAGCAAACGGCAGCATGGAATGTGCGGCAACATTGATGCATTTATGCAAGGCTATATAAAAAGTGATTCGCTCATGTTTATTGGCAGTAAAGGAATCACATATGGCTGGGACAGTACGATGGCGCGCTACAAACGCAACTATCCCGATAAAGCAGCAATGGGCATTCTTTCATTTGATTTACTTGAGCTGAAACAATTGTCGCCCGACTATTATTTTGTGGTTGGAAAATTTACCTTGCTGAGAGACCGGGATACGCCGACCGGGCATTTTGATTTATTGTTTAAAAAAATCAATGGCAAATGGCTGATTATGAGTGATCATACTTCTTGAAAAGGATCAATAATAAAAAAAGCCGGTTACAGGTAATAAAACAAGTAACCGGCTTTGTTATAAACAATTTTGATACACTAAATGTCTGTTGCTTCACCATAGGCAACGGCAGTAGCTTCTTTTACTGCCTCGCTCATGGTTGGGTGCGGATGAATTGCATTTAAAATCTCGTGTGCTGTGGTTTCGAGTTTGCGGGCCACAGAGATTTCAGCAATCATTTCGGTAACGTTGGCACCGATCATGTGCGCGCCAAGCAACTCGCCGTATTTGGCATCGTAGATCACTTTTACAAAACCATCCGTAGCGCCGGCAGCCGTGGCTTTACCACTTGCAACAAATGGAAATTTGCCGACTTTAATTTCGTAACCGGCATCTTTCGCACCTTTTTCGGTAAATCCTACGCTTGCGATTTCCGGTGTACAATAGGTACAACCCGGAATGTTGGCATAATCCATCGCTTCGGGTTTGTGTGTGGTTTTCTTTTCCAGGAAACCAATGTATTCTGCTACGTTGATGCCTTCTTTGGTGGCTTTGTGCGCCAACGCCTGGTTGGGCGTGCAATCGCCGATTGCATAGAATACCGGGAACAGAAGTTTGCTGATATTGATCAACCACCACTTTTCCTTTTTCGGTTTTTACACCCACGGTTTCCAAACCAATATTTTCAATATTTGCCACCACACCTACTGCGCTCAGCACAACATCGGCTTCGAGGGTAACGTAACTGCCATCCCGCTTTTTTCACTTTTGCTTTTACACCATTGCCGCTTGTATCTACTGATTCTACAGTAGAGTTCGTCATGATGTCGATGCCTTGCTTCTTAAATTGTTTTTCCAGTTCTTTCGAAATTTCTTCGTCTTCTACCGGCACTACGCTCGGCAGGAACTCAACGATGGTCACTTTGGTTCCCATGGTATTATAAACATAGGCAAACTCAACGCCTATGGCGCCGCTACCTACTACGATCATGCTTTTGGGTTGCTCAGGCAACACCATGGCTTCGCGGTAGCCCACCACTTTTTTGCCATCCTGTTTCAGGTTGGGCAATTCGCGGCTGCGGCCGCCGGTAGCAATGATGATGTGTTTTGCTTCAACCGTTTGTTTGCTGCCATCGGCTGCTTTACTTCAATTTTGCCTTTTCCGGTAAGCGTTCCGTAACCCATGATGACATCGATCTTGTTCTTCTTCATCAGGAAGGTAACGCCTTTGTTCATTTTATCGGCTACACCACGGCTGCGTTTGATCACACCGCCAAAATCGGCAGTTGGATTTTCCACATTGATTCCGTAGGCAGAACTGTGCTTGGCATAATCAAATACGTTGCGCACTTTTAATTAAGGCTTTGGTGGGAATACAACCCCAGTTGAGGCAAATGCCGCCTAAACTTTCTTTTTCTATGATTGCTACTTTAAAACCAAGCTGAGAGGCACGGATAGCTGCCGGATACCCGCCCGGACCGCTACCAAGGACTACTACATCGTATGCCATATATTATTTTGATTTATCAAAAAATGAGCAGATAGACGATTACGGCAATTACAGCAATCGTTCTTAATTTTTTTTAGTGGCAGCAAAATTAGCTGTAAAGTAGGAAACAACAAATTTATCAGCAATGGGGCAAAGTTGGCGTAAAAAGGCATCTTTCTTTTAAGGTAAATGTATCACAGAAAACTGCGAAGATTTGAGAGGTAAAGGTTGATGATGGACTTACAAATGCCTACTTTTGACGCCAACTTCATGCAACATCGCTTTATAACAATAGAAGGAAATATCGGTGCCGGCAAAACCACGCTTGCGCACCTGCTGGCAAAAAGACTGAACGCCAGACTGATACTGGAAGAATTTGCCGACAACCCGTTTTTGCCCAAATTTTACGAAAATCCGAAACAGTACGCCTTCCCGCTGGAACTGTTTTTTATGGCAGAAAGATTTAAACAGCAAAAAGACATGCTGTTTCAGACCGACCTTTTTCAAAGCATTACGGTATCAGACTACCTGTTTACAAATGTCTCCTGTTTGCAAGGATCAATTTACCGGAAGAAGAATTTAAGCTTTATCAAAAGCTGTTCGATATTATGCAGCAGCAACTTGTGTTTCCGGATGTGCTCATTTACCTGCACAGTTCTGTAGCGAAATTGCAGAAAAATATAAAAAAGCGAAACCGCAGCTACGAGCAAAAAATTCCTGACAGCTACCTGCACAGTATTCAGGATACGTATACCAACTATATAAAGCAGCATTCGATAAAAACAATTTTTGTGGAAGCCGACAATGCTGACTTTCTGAGCAATGAGGCACAGATAGAAACGATTCTGGAAGCGCTGGAAAAAGATTTTGAAGAACAGCTTTACATTACCTTGTAAACGGATGAAATCTGACAGATAAAACATAACAGGAATGGCCGAAGCAGACAGCAACATAACCCAAGCATCACAAAGCCCTTTTGCGGCAGTATCTATAGCCGAATACCGCAACCTGCTCATGTGCCGTTTTTCTTTTACCATGTCTATGCGCATGCTCACTACCGTTCTGGGCTGGTGGATATACAGCCTTACACACGATCCGTTTGCCATCGGGCTTATCGGGTTATCGGAAGTGATACCGGCCGTGAGCATGGCGTTGTATGCTGGGCATGTAATAGACATCAGCGAAAAACGAAAGCTGATGCTCATTTGCATATCGCTGTATGCACTAGCGGTCATCCTGCTTTGCATATTATCTACCGAAAACACCCGGGGCTATCTCAGCAATCATGGCATCGCCAGAGCCATTTATGTCATCATTTTTTGTACGGGCATTGTTCGCTCTTTTGCCGGACCCACATTTAGTGTGCTGGTAGCCAGCATAGTGCCGCGCTCATTGCTGCAAAACGCTACCACCTGGAGCCAGGGTACTTATATGTCGGCGTCTGTGACGGGACATGCCATCGGCGGATTGCTGATAGCGCACGCAGGCGTTACAGGCACACTGGGCGTAAGCTGCGCCTTACTCATTTTTTCATTATTGTCTATGAGTTTGCTTCGCAAAAAACCGGCTGCCAACGAACGGGGCGAAAGACGAACATGGGACAGTGTGCGGGAAGGACTTGCCTTTGTGTATAAGACAAAAGAATTGCTGGGCGCCTTGTCTCTCGATTTGTTTGCCGTGCTCTTTGGCGGTGCGGTTGCCATGGTGCCTGTATTTGCCAAAGACATTCTCCACATTGGCCCGGAAGGATTTGGCTTGCTGAATGCAGCTTCAGATTTTGGCTCAATCATCATTGTCATTATTCTTACATTATTCCCACTCAGAAAACAACAGGGTCGCAAGCTGCTGTATGCCGTTGCGGGCTTTGGGGTTTGTATCATCATTTTCGGATTGTCTAAGCTGTTCTGGCTATCGTTTGCGGTGCTTATGATCAGCGGTATTTTAGATGGAATCAGCGTGGTGGTTCGCGGCACTATTTCTCAATTGAAAACGCCGGATCATATGCGGGGAAGGGTACTGAGTGTAAATTCCATGTTCATCAACAGTAGTAATGAGCTGGGACAATTTGAGAGTGGCGTGGCAGCAAAACTGATGGGTGTCATTCCTTCAGTGGTATTTGGCGGTTGCATGACGCTTCTTGTGGTGGGCGTTACATGGTTTAAAGCTCCAACACTTCGCAAAATGGAATACTGATTCCTGTCACAACTACAGCATTATCTGATGTCTTTTTCTCATTTTAAAACAGAGCCGGTATATATTAACTTCCGGCTCAAAAGAATAGTTTTATAACGATTGCTGTCCGTATAAATATCAGGTTGTTTTCGCTTGTTCCTGCGCATCCATCACTTGATCATTTCTCGCATTTCTAATAAGAAAAATAGGTTTACTTTAGCATCAGCATTATAAAAGCCCGGATCTGATCACCTCAGAAATCAACGGATTGTAAAACGATTGTCGACACAGAACAAAGCTCATTGCTTCACAGAAATGCAATACAGAGGATGTTTCTGCCCGACAACCTGGTTTTTAATTTATAAAAAAATATTTAATACAATCAACCATCAATCGCGTACAGTATCACTTCTCTAACCTGTTGCATGATAACCGCTCAAACCAAAAACCATGAAAAGCCCAGCACACAGCCTGAAACGAACATCCATCGTTGTACTGCTCTTGACCATGTTGCTCAGTTGCAGTCATTATATTTCTCCCTACGACCAATATGCATACACCCAAACGACTTCGCTGAAAGTAGATGTGCTCAATCTGATTGAACTATCCACCGAGCCTTATTCTTCTCACGAAAAGGAAGTAGAGCAGGTGGTATCGGGTCTGAAAAAAGCGATTGAATATGAGAAGCACCGCCCGAAAAACGACATAACCCTGAAGATGTGGCAAAAAATGATCGACTCTACGGCTCAAAAAGGCATCGTGGGTTCGTACCTCTCGAGCTGGAAACGAACAGGAACCAAAAGCACTGCCTTGATTGCAGAATTTACACCGCTGGCAGCAAAAGGTTTTGACCTGATTGCTGAACTGGAATCGAAAAAAATACAAGATTCAAACGCCGGGTGTTTCCAATTTCCTAAACAAATAAAAAGCCTGTTATGCCTATCAATATCGAAACACTGTTTACCGAACTGAAACAGAATATTCTGACGCTTGCGAAAGCCTCTTTTGTATCATTTAGCAAAGAAGCAGAAGCCGATGCCCTGAGCCTTTGGGAATCGATGAAAGACAACTTGCAACGGTGGACCGTGCTTTTGGCACAAGGCACCCTGACCTTGGAAGATTTTGAACTGCTGGTGACCGCCCAAAAAGACCTGGTGGAAATGACTGCTTTGCAAAAAGCCGGACTGGCAGCTATCAAAGCCGAACAGTTTAGAAACAGTGTTATCAACCTCATTACCGATACCATCTTCAGCGCAATTCCGGGGGTGTAGTTGCAAATAATTTCAACCTCTATGTAGAACAATCTCTAAGATTTTTTAAGAGAATGAATAGTCCTTTTTCTCGGATTTTCCTAAGTAACAATGTGGCGATCAGATGTCATAAAAATGAATTCGCAGCGGCAATTGGAGGGATTGTGTATTCGGATTTTCCCTTTATACAATTCAAACTTGACAACGCATTTCTGTTTTGGAAGCTGCAGATTGATACGTACGGGAAGTAGTGAAAAAAGCGGATGACTGTTGGGGTTTTCCCCGTGGGAAAGAGATGTTCCGGGATTTATATTTACCAACAACATATGTTTATAGTGTTGATGTAGAAATTGGCAACGGAAGTGTAGCAATTACTAATGGTTGTTGACCAATGCAAAGGGACGATCATATTTGTCTAAGACTTTGCATAACATTTTCACTCAACTTCCCAAACCTCATTTCTATCCCATCACAAAAACATTTCTTATTTTACAGATTAATTTTTAACCCTTAAAAACACAAATCATGGCACAAGAAGTAGTTAGCTTTACTGTTCCCAAGAACGAAGTTGATCAGGTATCCACCACAGACACACAGCTCACTTTCAAGATTCTGTATCATGCAGATGAACCGGCAGGTTATGAGATTATTGCCACCGGGTCTTCCGGCAGTTTTATAATCTGCCCGCGTCCTTGTCCTAAAGTCGCATTACCATCAGAAATTTAAATTCCGAAAAAGTGTGAGATCGTTTATTTGTAATGAACTGGAGCCCATAGCTTACCTGCTATACGTGCTGGCAGTCTATATAAAATATCATCAGCACAGGCAGCACAGGCTTCTTGTGCTGATGGTGTTTTATGCCTTGGCAGCCATCCTGCTGTATACCGGGATTATCATCACTTCCATTCTGAATAACTGGAGCTACAACCTTCTCTTTATTTTACAAATACTCGTGTTATCTTGGTATTATCATTTTCTCATTACCGGGTACCGGAAGCGGTTATTTATTGTCGCCTCGATTGTTTTGAACACGGCGATGTTTGTGTATTTCGATATTGTTCAGCAAACCTTTTTTTCAATGTTCAACAGCATCGTGTACGGCATTTCATTTATTTCAGTTGTCGTGTATTCCCTTTTTTACCTGCACCAGTTGCTGGCAGATGTAAAAGACGAAAACATTCTGCTCAATTTTGATTTCTGGCTTATCAGCGGTTACCTGGTGTATTTTCTCGGCTCTTTTATTATCGTTATTTATTATGAAAATGCAGACGTTATGCGGCGTGGAAATATGTGGGCTATGCAAAACATTATCCTTACCTTATGTGCCATTGTCTCGCTGCTGGCGGGCATATCGATAGCGCATAAGAAAAAACTGCAACATGGCTGACCTGATACCACTGATGTTAGTCACCGTGCTATCGATGATTGTAGCAACGGGCATAATTGTGCTCGTATTCGTCTATCAAAAAAAACAATTGCAATATCTCAACGAAAAGGAACAATTGAAAGCCAACTTCGACAAAGAAATATTGGAAAGCAAACTGGAAATACAGGAACGCACCATGAAGATCATCTCGCAGGAAATACACGATAATATCGGGCAGGTGCTCAGCGTAGTGAAGCTCAACATCAACCTCATGCACTGGCACGACAATCCATATGAAATGCAGGAAAAAATAAACACTACCGCATCACTCGTAGGCAAAGCCATACAGGACCTGCGCGATTTGTCAAAGAGTCTTGATAGCGACAACATTACCGAAAAAGGGCTGGTAAGATCCATTGAATTTGAATTTGAACTACTGAAGAAAACAGGATTGTTCAGTACGTCACTTCAGGTAGAAGGCGAGCCGTACAGCCTGCCCGATCACAAGGAGCTTATCCTGTTCCGAATTTTCCAGGAAGTCACCAACAATATTTTAAAGCACGCGCAGGCTTCATTTGTAACCGTGTATATCCATTTTTATCCCCATAAATTCGAGCTCACTATCCTGGATAATGGAAAAGGATTCGACACTTCCCTGTTCGATCAGCATGCAGGACTTGGCTTGCGCAATATGCAAAACCGGAGCCAGCTGATAGGTGCGCAGTATCACATCCACAGCCAGCCCGGGCATGGCACCCGCATCAATATTGAAATGCCTGTACCGGCTGCGCAAACTGTTGCTGCATCACTGTTTCAAATGCAATGACAGCAAAATGGCAACTGCAAATCATTTGGTACAAATTTCTCAGAAAGTTTTAAATTGAATACTATAAACCAAACAATCATGCCTGACAACCTTGAAAACGCACTCTTCTTTGCCGGCGGAAGAATTGTGTACCCCTCTACTACCGGCGGTCAAAAAGGACTGAAACTGGTACAGAATACTGATGGCTCGTGGATATTGAAGTTCGAAGCCGAAATTGTAGCTGAAGAAGCCAAAGACATCATTCGCCGGTTTACAGATTTTCCAACGTTGGAGCCAGGCGAAGATTTTGCAGACAAACATCAAAACCAGGTGTATATGGAAGCCTTTACCAGTGCAGGCGACACCGAAACGAAAGACATTCTATGTAAAACAGTAGAGCTGAGCATTCTCCATTCACACAAAACGGAATCGAACGGGCAGATTATCCTGCGGCTTATCCCGGTTATAAACATTGCCAAAACCCAAAATGCGGCTTTCAAAACCCAAAATGTGGGTACGGGTACCGAAGAGGTTTAACCGATAAAAATGGGAAAAATAATTTTAATTAAACACAGAATACGCGCGGTAAAATTCATCAAATCCGGTATTCTGTAAAAAGGAAGGAAAAAAGTCTTTATCAAGATCTGACAGCGCATCGCGTTGTACCGTCATTTCAGGATAAAGCTCTGTTTGCAGCAGGAAGCCAAAACCATGATCAGTCTTGTATTTTTTGTCTGCAAAAGCACCTTCCACTTTAAAAAAACTGCGACTCAAAAAGGAGCAGCTTTCCAGTGTTTTCAGTACATCTGCAAGTTGGGTGGCAAGAGCAGCAATGCTTTTTATGGGCGAGCCGGGCTTCCCGGCATGCTCGGCCAGGTAGGTAGAAAAAACAAGCAGGTCAATCATCTTCTGATCGTTGTTGATGCAATAGAGTGTGTAATTAAAGCATTGCCGCAGCACCATGTTCAGGTAGATAAACATATCCGGTCCCTCACGGTTTAATCGTATCATTTCCTGTATCAACGCTTTGAAATGAGATTGTATCGACACATATGCTTCACCGTCAAGACGTGTGCAGCATATTTTCCAGGTTCCTTCTACAATGTCCTTATTCTGCGTATAAAATGCTGATCCTTCCTGGCGCAACAGGTCTACAAATAAGCGGGCAGTTTCGTTGGTTGGCTTTTCCAGGTCGGCAGATAAATCATTAAACACACCTGTGTAGTTATATCCCGGATGACTAATGCCCGACATGGGCGCTACCAGGTATTCCACGCACTGGCTAAGGTCATATTGAAGGTAAATATTCTGCATAAGGCAATTATACATTACCAGTATATCCAGCTTTTTTTGGGGCAAAGCTTTATCAATGGCAATGCTCAGTTCCTGGTTGGTTAATATCACCAGTTTGGCAGCCATTTTCATTACTCTTGTAAAGTCCTGCACCGTCACCGAGGGTGAGTGCAGGTTTCGTTTTTCATCATAATGATTGCGTACACGTTCACAAACTTTATCCGACAACGACTTGTCGTGAAAATGAAGTTGGCTGTACTTTTTAAAGAGAGGTTTGGCAGACGCGGTTACGGTTAGTGCTTTTGCTACTTCCTTCTCATCAGTCGCACCGTTTTGCAGCGAACTGGTACGTGTGGCGAGATTAATACCCAGTACAGCGCCATGTCCGAACGTAATGATGATATGCCGCCTGGCGCCATACTGCGATGTGATATTTTGTAAAAAAGAGCCCAATTGAGTGCCATCTGTCATGGTTTCGGGCTCGGTAATTTCTGCGAGTGGCAATGGTTGCCATGATGTGCCTTCCGGTGTATTTATTTTTTCATATCCCGTCACTTCTTCCATCACAAAGACAGCATCGTTTTGATTTACAAAACTTAGTTTGTTCTCAATGATGATCATTCTCAATCTATCATCATTATTACTATCTTTAAGTGCCTTAAACAGCTGATTTCTCTGGGTTTCCATGGTGATGTAAGAAGGGTCGTTTGGAAAAGCCAGGTTATGAAGATCATCATAATACTTATGATTATACACCAACGCTAAAACCAACCACTCGTATTGAAAGGATTGCTCAGTCATATTATTGTTGTTTTTTTGCTGATACCAGGTATCAACGGGATGGCGCAGAATGTGGAAGTAAAAAACTTTTCCTTCTACTCACAGAAAGACGGGCTCAGCAATTACAATATACATAAAATCGTACAGGATAATAAAAAGTTTTTATGGATTGCCACACAGGACGGACTGAACCGTTTTGACGGTACGCATTTCATTGTGTATAACAAAGGACTCGATGACCGCCATGCATTGCTGTCCAACGATATCCGCGACCTGATTTACGATTCTGTGCAGCAGATAATCTGGGTGATCAACAACGTAGGCGGAATAAACGGCGTGGATGTGATCAATGGCGACGTTGTGGCAACTGCGCTCTACAGCAACCGGATGCTGGAAGCGGGATGGCGAACCAGCGCCTGCTTTTTGAAAAACAATATCTACATCGGCACCACCAGCGGCATGGAAGTATTCAATACGCGTACGAGGCAATTCATTCCGCTGAATGCTGCAACCTTGTCGTTTCCATATGGCTTTTACAACTGCGATGTGCGCACCTTGTCGGTAGATGAACATCAAAACCTTTGGATAGGATTAAAAGATAAAGGCATCCTCATTTATCATACCTCAGCCGATACGGTGATTCGTGCCATTCCTGCCGGTGAGTTGCTGGCACACCAGTCTACCAAAACGTTTTGGCCGCTCACGGCTGCCATCGTTCGTCATGGCATCTATTGGATGGGTACGCAATATGGATTGTACCAGATTGGTTTTTCGCACAATTATACCACAACACTGCTGCCTGTAAACAATACCGTACTGAAACCATTCAGCACAACGCAGATCAACTATATCAGGCTCACGAGCGAAAACTCGGTGATTATTTCCGGCAACAGGCTGAATGTGTATCACCCGTTGACAAATGAACTTCATGAGATAAAACCTGCTGATACGGAAATGGAAAAATGGCTCACCAATATTGTGTATTGCATGGAAGACAAACAGCACAATCTGTGGCTAGGATGCAAGCAGGGACTTGGTGAATTGAAAGGTACAGCGATTACGTTTTTACCGGTAAAAAATGGCAACCAGCTAAACAACAAGCTCAGCCATGTGTTCAACCTTGTGGCGATAGATACAGCGCAAACATTGGCCAGTACGAGCGAAGGCGTCTACCTCATAAAAAACAGGAACACCATCATCCCAGTGTATGAAGGCGGCATGGTACAGAACATGGTGAGACTAAACGCCTCCGACATTCTTTTTTCCACGAGCAGCGGTTTGCTGCTTTACAACAATCAGACTGTGATGCCCGTTGGGAAAAAATACAGTGAATTTAATCGCTACAGTTTTATGCAGCTTAACAGCAAAGTGATAGTCAACGATTCTATCACCATTCTGGGCACAGAATCCTATGAGGGAATACTGGTGTGGAACACAAAGCAACACACACTTATTAACATCCGGCAATCGGGCAACAATCCGCGAAAAACGCTGTATAGCAACACCGTGAATACTTTATTTTTCACAAGAGATAAACAGGTGGTTGTGTTGTCAGATTATGGCATAACGCTGCTAAATCCTGCATCCGGTAATACACAAAAGCTGCAATTTACCAGGAAGTCTACAGGCAAAACTGTCAATGTGCTGATGGATATGGCTGAAACGAAAGACAACTACTGGATAAACGCATACGGCGAAGGTTTGCTGATGCTCGACAAATCGTTCCGGCTACTGAAAACGTTTGGATTGAAAGATGGACTGAGCAACACCGGGTTGTATAAAATTTTTAATTACAAAGACAGCAATCTCGTACTCACAAGCAACTCTGGCATTACCTTTTTCAATGTATTCAGCCATAAGGGCAAAACTTATTACGATGAAGACGGCTTGCAAAACAACACTTTTGAAGAAGCCTGCGGCGATACGCTCAACAATACCATCTATGCCGGCGGCGTAGAAGGCTATGTGTGCATTCAACCTGCCCAGTTTCAGCCGTCGTCTACAGCTCCCGAGCTGTATATCACAGGGTTGCAATTACTAAAAGAAGACCATAACGACCTAGATACCTTTCGCCTTGATATGAACAATTATGCCGTGCCTTCCAATACCCTGCAGGCAAACGTATATTTTTCCGGTATTTATTATACCAATCCCAAACGTGTACACTATGCCTACCGCATCAAAGAATACAAAAGCGACTGGCTGAACCTGTATACACAGGCAAGCGTGTCGCTGATAGGTTTGCACAACGGCACCTATACATTACAGGTAAAAGCCTGCAACGAAGACGGGCTTTGTTCGCAGGTAAAGGAATTAAAACTGGTGTTTCTGCCCCGCTGGTTTGAAACACTTGGCTTCCAGGTTAGTGTAGGTATCAGCATTGCCCTGCTGTTGTATTCTTTTTACTACTATCGTCTCAGCCAGCTCAAAAAGCAGCACACTATACGAAGAAACCTTGCCAGCGATCTGCACGACGATATCGGCAGTTCGCTCAATACCATCAAGGTGTTTACGCATCTTGCCAAACGGGAAGAAAACAAACAAACGTATTTAGACCAGATCGATATGTCGCTTTCAGAAGCCACAACAGGTTTGCGCGACTTGATTTGGGTGCTCGATGATTCCGGCGATACCATAGATTCTGTTATAGACAGGATTAAAAAATTCGCATTGCCCGTAGCATCTGCCAATGGAATAAAATTTGAATGCCGAACGCATGTCAATGGAACTGAATATCCACTTTCCAAAACAGAAAAAAGAAACCTGTTGCTGATGATAAAAGAAACTATCAACAACAGTATCAAGTATGCGAATTGCAAACACATACTGCTGGATATAGTACAGGACGCAAAACAACGGCAAATTGAAATTTCTGACGACGGAACAGGTTTCGACACAACAAAATATTCTGAAGGCAACGGATTGAAAAATCTCATGCATCGTGCCGTGCAGATCAGGCATACCGTATCCGTCATATCATCTCCCGGGCACGGCACTACTGTGAGAATTATAAAAGATTAAGGCAGAAATAAATTGAACCTGCAGGAAAAAATCTTTCCATACAAATAAGGTCATAAAAAAAGGTTCAAATCGGCAAAGAACGGGATGCTAAGTTTGCACTGTCAATACGTATATTATCACCGAAAGCAAGTCAACCACTTTATGGCTTCCAGTCAGAACATCCGGCAACACCTTTTAAAGATTTTGTTTGTTTTCCTGTCTTCTCATGTTTTCCTGTTGACATCTTTCGCGCAGGCGACTCCCTTTGCAGCCGAACATCCCGTGTACCTGCCCGATAGTATAAACGAATCTCATTTTGAATATTCAGGACTGGCAGCCTGGCGAGACAAAATTTTATTGATTCCGCAACACGTGCATGATACCGGCAACTATCACATTACCGCAATAGACACAACAGCTATTGATGCAGTATTACAACAGAAACAAAACTTTATCACGGCTGCTGCTACCATCCGGTTTGGCAACAGTCTTTCGCCCGTTTACAATGCTATAAAAGCAGCCATCCTGCCACGTAAAGACTTTGGCGGTTTTGAAGCCGCAGTAGTGGTAGGAGATTTTATTTTCTTAACAGTAGAAACTGACAGCCTTTGTTATGTGGTAAAAGGCACCATTGATGCCGATTCAATGCAGGTAAATTTTCGTGTGAACGATACACTTTCACTGCCCAAACCCGACTACCAGTTTTCCAATGCAGGCTACGAAAGCATCGCCTGGCTTCCCGATCAGAAAAGACTGATAGCCATGTATGAAAACAACGCAATCACTGCAAAGGCAACCGCCTATACATTTACTACCAATCTGGGCAGGAAAGAAGAGGTAACATTCAGCAAGCCAATGCTGTTTCGCCTCACAGATATCACCCATGTTGCGGGCAATGTGCTTTGGGGCATCAACCATTATTACAGGCAATACAACCCGCTTGAAAACTGCGACAGCCTGCTTGCCAATGGTCAGAATATAAAAACAGAATATTGCTATTACATCCGCGGCAGGCAGGACGAAGCAACGAGGGAAATGGGCGCAGATCCAAGGCAAACTTCCTACACACGCATTGTTCAGCTCACCGTTCAACATCAGCAGGTACACTGGAAAGAAAAAGTAGCCATCAGCTATTCCAACGACAACTGGGAAGGAATCATACCTTACAAAAAAGGCGTGCTGATGATTGTAGATGGGCGACCGCCGGGTGTGCCATGCAAGCTGTCTTATTTTGAAATAAATTAACTCATTTCTCCAATACCAAAACCATCGTTTACATCTGTGCACGCCGGGCATTTGTTTTCAAAAAACAGAGCTTATTCCAGAAGTTGATGCCTTAAAAATATTATCCGGTTATCTTATAACTGTCTTTCACTTTATTGCTGCAACTTCTCTTTTGTTACCTTCGCCGGGATGGAAAAAAAATTGTTTCTGCTCGACGCGCTTGCTCTTATCTACCGGGCATACTACGCGCTAATCCGCAATCCGCGCATCACCTCCAAGGGACGCAACACCAATGCGCAGTTTGGATTTACCAATACCTTATACGATCTGATCAATAAAGAAAAACCCACCCACCTCGCTGTGTGTTTTGATACAGGCGTGCCCACCGAACGCCACACTGATTTTGCAGCTTACAAAGCCAACCGCCAGGCGGCACCCGAAGATTTGTCTGATTCTATCGGCGACATCAAGCGCATTATCCGGGGGTTTAATATCCCCGTTGTGGAGGTAGATGGCTACGAAGCCGATGATGTCATTGGCACATTGGCTTGGCAGGCTGCCGATGAAGGCTACAGTGTGTATATGGTAACACCCGATAAAGATTATGGCCAGTTGCTGGTACATCCCCACGTATGCATTTACAAACCTCCCTACATGGGCAGCCGCGAAGAAATACTGGATGCAAAGAAAATTTGTGAAAAATGGGACATTCAGCGCGTAGAGCAGGTCATCGATATTCTTGGTTTGATGGGCGATGCGGTAGATAATATTCCGGGCATTGCAGGCATAGGCGAAAAAACAGCAGCCAAACTGCTGAAAGAATACGACACTCTCGAAAATGTAATTGCAGCTGCCGACAATATCAAAGGTTCGCTGGGCGAAAAAATTCGGAAAGGAAAAGCCGATGCCATCATGAGTAAAAAGCTGGCAACCATTATTACCAATGTACCGGTTCAGTTTCATGCCGAAGACTACAGGCTGAAAGAATGGAACAATGCCGAACTGGTGGAAGTATTCACGGAACTGGAATTTAAAACGCTGGGCAAACGCATACTGGGCGACGGATTCAATGCTTTTCAGACAGTGCCGCAACCTTTACAGCAAAGTTTGTTTGGCAACAGCGATGACGCGAGCGAACTGATACCGCCGGCATCACCCGATGGCGAAGAATCATTGATCAGCACGGGTTTAAATGCTGATAAAAATATAAACAATACACCGCACGAGTACCACCTGGTAGACACTGATGAAAAAATCACTGACCTGCTGGCCGAGCTGATGCAGCAGACAGAAATTTGCTTCGACACAGAGACTACCGGCATCGATGCCAACAATGCCGAACTGGTAGGCATGAGCTTTTGCTTCAAGCCGGGCGAAGCATACTATGTGCCGCTCTATACGGGCGAAACCACGGTAAGGATTCTTGGTCTTTTCAAACCATTGTTTGACAATCCGTTTATTACTTGGGTGGGGCAAAACCTGAAGTACGACATGCTGGTAATGAAATGGTATAATGTGGAGCTGAAAGGAAGCCTCTTTGATACCATGCTTGCCCACTATGTGATAGAGCCGGAAGGCAGGCGCAATATGGATTTGCTGAGCGCGCAATATTTGGGCTATGAGCCGGTGCACATTGTGGAGCTTATAGGAAAAAAAGGTAAAGGGCAAGGCAATATGCGCGATGTTCCTTTTGAAAAAATAAAAGATTACGCTGCAGAAGATGCCGATATCACGCTGCAACTGAAAGCAAAATTTGAACCGCTGCTGGCACAAAAAAAGTAGAAAAAGTATTTAACGAAGCAGAAATGCCACTGGTGGAAGTGCTGACCGATATGGAGTTTACCGGTGTTAAAATAGATGAACCATTTTTAAAAGAATACAGTGTGCAGCTCGATATAGAAGCCCTGGCTGCCGAGCAACGCGTGTTTGATGCATGCGGATCAAAATTCAATCTTGGATCACCAAAACAACTGGGCGAAATTCTCTTCGACAAACTAAAACTTGACCCTAAAGCCAAGAAAACCAAAAGCGGGCAATATGCCACCGGCGAAGATGTGCTGGCAAAACTGGCACACGAAAACAGCATTGTCAACGATATTTTAATTTACCGCCAACTAAGCAAACTAAAATCTACTTATGTAGACGCGTTGCCGCTGATGATCAATCCAAAAACCGGGCGGGTGCATACTTCCTATGCGCAGGCAGTTGCCGTAACAGGCAGGCTCAGCAGCAATGCGCCCAACCTGCAAAACATTCCGATCCGCACCGAGCGTGGCAGGGAAATACGCAAAGCTTTTATTCCGAGAGATGAAAAACACGTGTTTATCAGTGCCGACTATTCGCAGATTGAACTGCGCATTATTGCCGCCATCAGCAGCGATGCCAACATGTGCGAAGCCTTTGCCCAAAACAAAGATATTCATACAGCTACGGCAGCCAAAGTGTTTGGCGTAGCCGAAGCTGACGTTACCAAAGAAATGCGCTACAAAGCCAAGAGTGTAAACTTTGGTATTATATACGGACAAGGCGCGTTTGGACTGGCAGACAACCTGAGCATCAGCCGCGCAGAAGCCAAAGAAATTATTGAAAATTATAAAAAGGAATTTTCGGGCATTACCCGCTACATGGAAGACATGGTAAAATTTGCGCAGCAAAACGGCTATGTGGAAACGCTGATGGGGCGAAAACGCTGGCTGCGCGATATCAATTCGAACAACTTTACGGTGCGTGGCTTTGCCGAGCGCAATGCCATGAACTCACCTATCCAAGGCACGGCTGCCGATATGATAAAGCTGGCGATGATAAAAATACACGCTGCCATAAAGGAGCAAAACCTGCAAAGCCGCATGATTTTGCAGGTGCATGATGAACTGGTATTTGATGCGCTGGAAAGTGAAGTCGAATTGTTGAAACCACTGATTTTGGAAAATATGAAAGCGGCTCATCCATTGCCCAACAATGTGCCGGTAGAAGCAGAAGTGGGCGTTGGCGTAAACTGGCTGGAAGCCCATTAAAATAATGACGTTCAACAAAGCAGGCAGTGAGTATTCGTTGATAATAATGAATACTCACTGCCTGCTTTGTTTTATATAAGTGAAATAGCCTCTTTACAATCTGCGAACAATTATTTATTGTTTCAAAACTGTTTTCCGAAGTACTTCCTGTTTATTGCCTGTATACATCACGAGATGATATGCGCCTTTTGGTAGTGTAGCCACATTCAATGTGACAGGCGGATAATGAACCGGAAACAGGCAATGTACGTTTTGCAGTTCAACACCCGTGGATGAATAAAGAACAAGCGTTCCTTTTTTTGCTTCGGGCACCCGGTAACGTACAGTCATCACACTGCTTGCAGGATTGGGAGAAGCGTCTAGAATGTATTCATTTTTATTGGGTTCAGCTATGTTATTACTCACAAATGCAGTTTCCATTGCTGTCAGCGATGCAGGTCCATTGAGCCGCAATACCCAGAAATCTCCAGCGCCGCTGGCACCAACAGTGCCGCTGGTTTTACTCCCCGATTTTGGAGAGCTCGAAGTGCCGGCAGCAATATACTGGTTGGGTGCAATCTCACAGATTTTTACAAGCATATCATTGCCGCTACCGCCAAGCGTGCGGTTCCACATCATATCGCCGGCACTGTTTGTTTTTACAATCCAATAGTCAAAGCCGCCTTTCGAATTTTCACCTTTGCTAAAGCCTTTGTTTGAGTTGGAATAACCTCCCAGCAAGAAACCGCCATCGGCAGTTGGCTGCACCGAAGTAAGATAATCGCCACCGGCACCGCCAATGGTTTTATCCCAAAGCTTTGCCTTCCCGGTTGTCGTTTTCACAATCCAATAATCGGTTACACCCAAAAAGCTGCCCGATTTGGAAGAAGAAGCCGGCGAATTGGAATAGCCGCCGAGAATTAACGAACTATCCGGCAACATCTGTGCTGACGTCAGGAATTCTGAACGGTCGCCGCCAAAGCCACCTTCATATTTGATTGCGCCGGCCGCATCGGTGCGCACAAACCAATAATCATTATTGCCGGCAGGCAAAACAGTTTTATAGCCTGTATACTTATTGGAATACGAATATCCAAAAGCATAAACATCGTTGCCGCCAGCCGGCAGCACACTGTTTACCACGTCGTGGCTGGTGCCGCCATACACTTTTTGTGAAAGCACAGAACCATCGGCAGCCAGCGTAAGCAGCCAGAAATCTGCGGTATTTTCAGAGCCGATGTTTGCAGGAGTTTTCATACCGCCGGCTGCAGAAAACGAATAGCCACCAGCTACATAGTTGCCGTTGGGCAATTGTGCGAGAGTCGTGAGTTTATCGGTATACACGCCTCCATACGTTTTATCCCAAACCTTGTTGCCATTGGCATCAAGCTTCAGCACCCAGTAGTCATTGCTTTGTTTGTAGCTGATGCTGCTCTTGGTAGCCGATGTTTCTGAGATAGAATATCCGCCTACGAGGTATCCTCCGTCTGTAGTATGAATAATGGCAGTAGCCATATCGTCTTTTGCACCACCAAACGTTTTATTCCAGAGCACATTGCCGGCAAAGTCCATTTTCACCACCCAGTAATCAAAACCGCCGAGGTTGGGTTCCGATTTATTTCCCGAAACTGCAGACTTGCTGCATCCACAAACAACGAATGTTTGATTTTTTCCAACACTCATGGCCGTGAGGCTGTCTTCGCCATTGCCACCTACAACTTTTTGCCAGACCAATGATTGCGCGACAGAAATTTTGGGCAACAGAATATTGAATAATAAAGAGAGGAAGAACACGGAAAAGCAGGTTTGCAAAACAGGTTTCATAAAAGTAGGTTTATGGTTGAGGACAGCTTGAATCGAACACCTGGAAATAACCACTGTAAGGTTGCTTCTTAATCAGTCCATCGAAAAAGCAGGCGATCTGGTCTACACAAAAATCGTTGTCGTAAGCGGCATGGCCAGTATTGGGTTGAAAATGAAAAACCGCCGGTACCCGCAAAGCAACCATTACATCATACACTCCACTGCCCGCCCTTACCATGCTGTTGGACGAACACTTGAGATAGTACCCGATGCCATTGGGTATATTCACGTCTTTCCCGCCCTTGAAAAGGATAGTCGGAATGGCAGAATGACTGTTGATCAATCCATCCCAGTAGGGCATCACTCCCCACATAGGAGCCAGTCCTTTTAAACGGTATCGGTAAGGTTCATTGTTGCCGGAATTTTGCAGCCCGCCCCACTCAGCCACGAGGTCGGGAAAATGAATGGCAGCTGCCGAATCGGTCACATAAGCCATATTGAGGGACAACGTGCCGCCTGCGCTCGCTCCACCAAGGAAGATGGCACTGGTATCTATATTAAATTCACTTGCGTGGTTGGCTATAAAGCGAACACAGGCATTTGCGTCTTGCATAGCGCGGTAGATAGCGCCCTGCAATCCGGTGGAATCGTCGCCGCCGGTGCAGATTGAACCCTGCCCGCTGCCCGGATACCCTACCCTGTAGTCCGGCGCAATGACGATAAAGCCCTTATCTGCAAACTCGTCTGAAAATTCGGTAACCGATTGCTTTGTTGCCGTTACAAAGCTGCCGCCATGAAGGCTCAGATAAACCGGGTATTTCTTGTTTGACATAGCACCCGTGGGATAATAGATGTCAAACATGAGGCTGTCCACAGGGTTCAGTTGCCAGTCACGCAGGTTGCGTGCAAAAACAATATTCTTTTTATCGGTGAGTTCGTAGATAGTTTGTGCAAAACCCTGTATACCTAAGGCACAAGTAAGGATAGAAATAAACCATAAACGTATCATAGATAGGCGTTTTTGGGGAATGATAAAGAAATGAATTAGTACAATTTAGATACGTAGTTTACTATAGTTTGGTTAACGACTGTGTGATATTAGTTCTGATATACTTTATCCGGCTGTTGGTATATAACTTTCTACGTACTGTTTCCAGGCTTGAAGTGACGCAGAATTACAAAATAAATTCCATACATAACGATTGTGTTCCGAAAAACCGGTATAAACTATGGATTAACTTACTTTATACTGCCAATGTCAAAATCTGAACATGCAATAGTTGTTTTTACACAGTGCCTGAAACCAGCCAACACAACTACATTCTTAGACTGAAACATGCATCGAAGCCATTTGTTGGAAATGAATAAAGTAATATCGCCAAGTGAAGTAGAAAAGCTGCTGCAAGGCTACAGCAAAAGCTATATTTTAGCACCCGCTACAACAAATCAACATCATGAAATACAAGTCTTGCCTGTTTCTCACCTTACTTTTCATAGCAATGCTCATTCAAACCTTTGCTGTTGCACAATCTGTAACCATACCGTTGCAGACTGCTCATCACGCGATGGTGATGCAGACCGACAAACAAAACCGTCTTCGTATGGTGTACTCCGGCGCTGCGTTGCAATCAGCAGCTGAATATGAACATATTGCCAGCGGCTACCACCTGAATGATGATAATGCAGGCATTTATAATGTAGCCTACACGCCTGCCGGCACCTGGAATCTTTCGTTGCCGGCAATAGAAGTGGTACATGCCGATGGCAATCATTCGCTGGAGCTTACATATGTGAGCCACAGTTCTGCGCCAACTGCCGATGGTGCCACGCTTACGCGCATTGTTCTGAAAGACCCGGTATATCCTTTTACAGTAACACTCAACTATAAACTATGGAAGGATGAAGAAGTAATTCAGCAATGGAGCGAGATACAACACTCGGAAAGCAAACCAGTAATATTGGAAAAATACGCGTCTGCTAATCTATATTTTGCCGGAAATGATTTTTATCTCACCACGTTTGGAGGTCAGTATGCCAAAGAAATGCAGCCTGCCGAAACAAAGCTGGCTCAGGGCATTCGCAGCGTGGAAAGCATTTTGGGCACGCGCGCTATGCTGCTGCAAACTCCCGACTTTATATTATCGTATGGCAAACCGGCGCAGGAAAATGAAGGCAGCGTGATGCTGGGGCAACTGGCATGGAGTGGCAATTTCAAATTAGATTTTGAAGTAGACTCTTACCAAAACCTTCGTGTGCTGGCTGGCATTCATCCTTACCATTCTGCATACACATTGCCATCCAATAAAGTATTTACCACACCGCCGTTTACCTATACCTTTTCTGACCATGGCACCGGCGAAGCCAGCCGCAACCTGCACAACGTGGGTGCGCCGGCACAGCCTCGTAGATGGCAACGGCGAAAGACTAACCTTGCTGAACAACTGGGAAGCTACCTATTTTGATTTTGATGAACCCAAACTCACAGCCCTGTTTGCCGACGCAAAACAGTTGGGTGTCGATTTATTTTTACTGGATGATGGATGGTTTGGCAACAAGTATCCTCGCAACGGCGACAATGCAGGATTGGGCGACTGGCAGGAAAATGTAAAAAAACTGCCACACGGCATTGGCTACCTGGTGAAAGAAGCTCAGGAGCAAGGTGTGAAATTTGGAATTTGGTTAGAGCCTGAAATGGTGAATCCTAAAAGCGAGCTATACGAACAGCATCTCGATTGGGTGATACGCCAGCCCCAACGCCCGGAAGTATATTTCAGAAATCAGCTGGTGCTCGATCTGAGCAACCCGGCCGTACAGGATTTTGTGTTTGGCATTGTCGATTCTCTATTTACCAAAAACCCTTCGCTGGCATTTATCAAATGGGATTGTAATTCGGTGATCTATAATGCTTATTCGGCTTATCTTGAAAAGAAAAAATTGCCGCAAACACATTTGTATGTAGAGTATGTGCAGGGGCTTTATAATGTACTGAAAAGACTGCGTGCCAAATACCCGAAAGTGCCCATGATGCTTTGTTCCGGCGGAGGTGGCAGAAGCGACTATGAACTGCTGAAATACTTTACTGAATTTTGGCCAAGCGATGATACCGAACCTGTAGAGCGCATTTACCAGCAATACGATTATTCCTATTTCTTTCCGGCCATTGCAACCGACTGCCATGTAACCAACTGGGGAAAACAACCTATGAAGTTCAAGGTAGATGTAGCAAGCATGGGGAAACTTGGGTTTGATATTGTAGCCAACAAACTAAGCAGTACGGATTTGAAGTTTTGCCAGGAAGCAGTGCAGCATTACAATGGCTTTTAAAGACATTGTATGGCATGGTGAAATGTACCGGCTTGCCAACCCGCATGAAGGTGATATATCATCTGTGATGTATGTATCGGAAGACAAACGCAAAGCAGTAATGTTTACATACCTGGCAAACAACCGTGTAGATAATTATACTATCAACCCGCTGGTGCTGAAAGGGCTAGATGCGAATAAGAAATATTCCATAACGGAAACCAACCTTTATCCCGGCAGCAAAACGACCTTGCCGGAGGGCAAAACATACAGTGGTGATTACCTGATGAAAGCTGGCTTTAACCCGGATGTAAATGGCAGAAGAACAAGCGTGGTGCTGGAAATAGCCGAATCAAAATAAAACGATGCCGTTCGACCGGCGAAATGAGATATATTTTTACAAGATAGATTTCATTCAAATAATTAACGATACAATAGATTATACATTTAAAAATATAATTTGTAATCTTTTTTAAAATTTCGGGTTACCTGCTTTCCCTTTTTGTATTAACATGTAAATCATACACAAACATTACAGAATGAAAAAGCTTTTAGTTATTTTGGCAATCGGCACTTTCGCAGCATGCGACAATGGTACTTCTACTGAGAACACAACAGATTCTACCATCAGCGCTGTAGATTCAGTAGCAGATGCAAAAACTGATATGATCGATTCTACTGCAGAAGCAAAAAAGGATATGATTGATTCTACTGCAGATGCTACTAAAGATTCATTGAAAGAACAACATTAATTATAAACTTGTTTCTCTCCTGCTTGCGGAAGAAATAAGAGAAGAGTTTCATATGGCAAGCAATCGTTAGAGGCCGTCCCTATTCTTGGGGAGGGCTTTTTTTATAAACATAACTGAGGCAAGGTGATAGTTTGCGATAAGGAGGAATTAATTTATCGCCTCGCTGCCAGAGAGTGACAAACCATTTTACCATTTTTTTGCCCATTGTCAGATACTATCAATGGGCAAAAGCGAGTTTTAGGAGAAATTGAAGCGCTATACCTATTCATAATACTGATTATAAACCGATATACTGTCCTTCTAATAAACACCAAACAGAAGCGTATGAACTGTTGCTTTAAAACTTTTACGGCATTTTTCCTGTTTCTTGTTTCCAGCTCTACAACAATGGCTCAAAATGATCGTCCTTTTGTAGTCGGAATAGGTGCGGGCACTTATGTATACCAGGGCGATCTTGTACCATCTTACATGGGTGGCTACAAGGCATTGCATCCGGCACTGCAGGTATATGCCGGCAAATGGATTAATCCTTACTTCCAGGTGCGTGCAAGTATTGGTACCGGAAAGATTGAAGCCAACGATGCTGACTATTCAAAACCAGCCTGGAAGAAGGATCGCAACCTGCGTTTCAGCTCACCAATTACCCAAATCACCGGACGCATCTTATTTAGCCCGTTTGGCAACAGCAGCCGTACGCCCGACAGGCGTTTGTATCCTTACCTGTTTGGTGGCGCCGGCGTTTCAAAGGTTCGCGTAAAGCGCGACTGGAGCGGCATTTCGGCAGCTACCATTGCCAGCGAAAAAATGGCAACCGCCCTGGCTGCCGACTCGGCAGCACTTTTGCCAACGTCCATCGTTTCTATCCCTCTGGGTGCAGGCGCTAATTATGCTTTGTCGCCACGCTGGTCTTTATTCGGCGAAGCCGCCTATCACTTATCTATGACCGATTATTTGGACGGATTTAGTTACGTGGGCAACAGTAACCGGAAAGACAACTATTATATGATGAACATTAGGCGTCAATTATACGTTTATCAAAGACTACAGCACCAAATGCCCGCGGGTAATGTGGTAGCAATGTTGTATCGGGGCAATACACCCTAGTTTTTAGTTAGTAAACAGACAATTAAGAGCTTACGGCACATGCCTTTTTTGCAAACAATAGTGGCATCGTTCCTCCTACGCCCAGGGTCGCATTTTGACGATGACAGGTGCAACCTGGCATTGAGGTCACTTTATTTGTTTACTGCTATCTTTAACCCCTTTTTACCGTAGGCTCCGTGATGTACAGCACTACATGCTTACCACCAGGCATACACAGATGCTCCATTTCATCACACTAAACAGATGCACAATATTTCGACATGACGGGTTCTGACAAGCTGCTGAAAAATACAATTGTATATGCTGCCGGAAACCTGGGGTCGCGTGTGTTGGCTTTTTTGCTGGTGCCGCTATATTCCTATTATTTGTCGAAGGAAGATCTTGGTTATTACGATCTCATTACTACGTCAGTGATGATGCTGGTTCCGTTTCTCAGTATTCAGATTTCAGATGCCGTGTACCGCTGGCTCATCGAGGCACGCAACGATGCTGAAAAAGCCGCTGCTGTGACTAATGGAGCCGCCGTGCTTTGCTTCACCATTGTGCCGTTTGCCCTCCTGTTTTTCGTTGCAGACGTGTATCTGAATATACAATACGGTTATTATTTTCTATCCCTGCTCTTCCTCACTATTGCCTCTGTATTTTTTCAGCAAATACTCCGCGGATTGGGCAACAACAAGCTGTATTCTTTTGTAGGCATTCTCTACACATTTCTGCTGGTTGGATTTAATGTTGTGTTTTTGTTTTACACCAACCTTTTGGTGGAAGGTTTGCTGCTCGCTTCAATCATAGCCTATGTGCTGATGCTGGCAGCAACGGTGGCAACCGGCAAGTTTTACCCTCTTTTTCGGATTTCTTCCATCAGCCGGAGCAGCATCAGAAAAATGATTGCGTATTCAGGTCCGTTGATTCCCAACACTATTAGCTGGTGGCTGATCAATGAAGTGAACCGCTTTATTATTCTCTACTTTCTTGGTCTTGAATTTAATGGCATTTTTGCCATGGCCAACCGTTTTCCTTCACTGATTCTGATGGTTAATTCTATTTTCATGCTGGCGTGGCAGGATCATGCCATCAGCAGCAGCGGCACGCAGGAGAAGAAGACAGATGCCACCCGCATTTTCCACATGTTTATGGTGCTGGAGTTATCGCTTGCCATTTTTCTTATTTCCATTACCCGCTACATGATACAGTTTCTTGTAGATGCAAAGTTTTATGCATCTTGGCAATACATTCCGCTATTGTATCTCGCCGTGGTGTTTTCATCATTTGCCTCTTTTTTAGGTGTCGGATATCTGAATGCAAAAAAAACGAAAGGCATTTTTTATACAACAATTGTTGGCAGCCTTGTGAATATCGCCGTTACATTTGGCAGCATCCGCTTTATTGGCTTGTATGCTCCCGCTGTGGGCATGGCAAGCGGTTTTTTCTGCATGTGGATAGTGCGCATCCGCCAAACCAAAAGCTTTTACCACATTGATATTCATTATTCAACGTTTGTTACTTTGTTGCTGGTGAGTATTGTGTTTTCTTTCCTGATCCGTATTGATAATCTTTTTTTAAGTGTGGCAATGATAGCGGCTGCCATTCTTATCTTTTTATATTGCAACAGGCTTTTGCTATCAACGATATACAACAAGCTGAAGCAGCAAATGATTCTAAAAAAGCAGCCATGAACGAAAGCAAAATAGAACGCCTGAGGCAGGTGGTTTACAACAATCTTGACCCTCTCATCCATGGTGATTACTGCCTGCTGGATGTGCCGGCGCATAAAAACATTGGAGACAACCTGATATGGCTGGGCGAACTGGAATACCTGAAACGAGTGCCCTACAAAATGTTGTATACCGCAAATTCTACGTTGTGCAATGACAGTAAGGTAGCCAAAGCAAAAGTGATACTCCTGCAGGGCGGCGGCAACTTTGGTGATTTATGGGAAGGTTACCAGCCTTTTCGCAGGCACATCATCAGCAAGTTTAGAAACAAACGTATTATCCTGTTCCCGCAGTCTGTTTTCTATAACGATCATCAGCAGATGCTGGCAGATGCAAAGCTGTTTAACGAGCATCCTGACCTCTATTTTATGCGCGCGCGATGAGCAGTCGTATGCACTTTTCAGGCAATATTTTTCCGGATATAAAGTATTGCTGGTACCGGATATGGCGTTCTGTCTTAATCTTGAAAACCGGGTGGACAACAGTCCCAAAAACCGCATACTCATACTCAAGCGCACAGATAAAGAACTACACGAAAACTTCGACGAAGCAAAGCTGATTGCATCTATCGGCAACAAAGCCGTAATTGACGTGAAAGACTGGCCTACATTTAATAGCAACTCTGAACCAACTACCAAACCAACAGGATTTTCACTGCGTGGATTGGGACTCACAAAAATTATCGCAAACATTCCTTTGCTCGACAAACTGGTTGATCCGAGATATGGTTTTGTATTCAGCAAAAACAATACACTGGAGGAATACGTGGAAATGGGAATTAACTTTATCAATCAATATGATGAAGTGTATGCAACACGGCTGCATGTATTTATCCTTTCTGTTTTATTACAAAAAAAAGTGCATGTTTTCGACAACTCCTACGGAAAAAACAGTGGCTTGTATCTTGCCTGGCTTAAAGATTTTGAAGCCGTGGAAATGATGAATTACGCACAGCCGAAAAAAGACATGTCCCGTTGATTTCACGCTTAAGATTCATTCCTTATGTTGTCAAAATTTATCTGGTCGTTAGTACTTTGCAACGTTGTGTGTTCGGGCTTTTCGCAGCAATTACCCAACGCCTACAATCCACAACTGTTCACGGTTCCGCTCACCTATACGGCTGTGCATACTGCAGCACCTGTAGTTATCGATGGCAAACTTGATGAACAAGGCTGGCAGGAAGCAACGTGGTCAGACCTGTTTACCGATATCGAAGGAAACGCAAAACCAAAACCCACTTTCGACACCCGGGTAAAGATGATATGGAATGATAGCTGCCTGTATGTGGCCGCCTACTTGCAGGAACCACATCTGCAGGCTTCGCTGCAGCAACACGACACCATCGTGTTTCATGATAACGATTTTGAAATATTTATCGATCCTGACAACAATACCCACGAATATGTAGAAATAGAAGTGAACGCGCTGAATACGATATTCGACCTGCTGATGCCAAAGCCATACCGCAATGGTTCGGATGCACTCATCGGCTACGATGTTCAGGGTCTGCAATCGGCAGTACAACTGCAGGGAACGCTCAACAACAGCAGCGATACCGACTCGGGCTGGACTGTTGAAATGGCGATACCATTCAGAGCCATAAATGCCGGATTTAAAACTTCTTTTACGCCAGCCGTCAACAGCTTTTACCGCATCAATTTTTCGCGGGTAGAATGGGACTGGAACTCAGACAACAACAGGTATAAAAAGCAGAAAGATGCAAAAGGTCGCAACCTTCCTGAACACAATTGGGTTTGGTCGCCACAGGGTGTTATAAATATGCATTATCCCGAACGCTGGGGATATGTATTTTTCAGCCACGAACCTGCAAATATTGCAGTGCCGCCTGTTGAAACATTAAAAAATTATCTATGGCTCGTTTACTACAAACAGCATGATTTTTATAAGCAAAACAACCGGTACGCAGGCAGCCTTTCTGCCTTGCAGATTCCACCTATAATAGAAACCGGTGGGCAAACCATCAAGTTGCAAATGCTGGCAACGGCTTCACAATTCACGGCAACTTTGAGCCAGGGCAACGCCAATAAGAAAATATCCATAACCGAAGAAGGTAGGATAAAGCAGTAAAGAGTTTGCATGTAGGTAAGAGCATTTGTTTCCGGGCGTTGCTCCTCCAAACCTGTTCGAAGCTTGGTTCAATACCATGAACTTTTGCCAAAATAAACAGTTTAGAAATTGTATAAACATACCTTCTGTATTTGCATCCTGTTATGTAGATGTATTCACCAATATCCATTGCTGTCGAGCCTTGCTAAGCTTGCTGTAATGCCTGTTTCAAGCCAGGTTTTCATGAAAAATAAATTGCGGACATAAGCCTTATTCTGCTGTAAAAAATACAGTGTCGTAACTCACCCACTATTTTCATTTCTGTGCAAAGTGTATGGAGCACGACTAGCTTAATCAACAAACCTTTTGACCCTGACACGAAAAAACTACCGACACTTTAATGACCTGTTTCTCAAATTTTAGTTTAACTTACTTCTTCAATACCCAACTTTTAAAACCTACCTTATGATGCCATCTTTTAAGGCAATACACGTTTGCCTGTCTGCTCTTTCTGCTTGTTTTCTATTACAATCCTGCCAAAAATCTTTCAGGGATAACGATGAATTTTCAAACATTGAAAATGCCACTTTCAACCGTACACAGGCAATCAGTACACAGCCCAATATTATTATGCTGCTGGCAGATGATATTGGCTATGAAATTCCCACTTATTCGGGCGGCGAATCTTATCAAACGCCCAATTTGGATTCTCTTGCACGCAAGGGAATGCAATTTACACACTGCTTTGCCACACCCGATTGCTGCCCTTCGCGCGTAGAACTGCTAACGGGGAAATATGGTGTGCGAAATTATATAGACTGGAGTGTTTTTGACCCAACGCAAAAAACCTTTGTAAACTACCTGAAAGACGCCGGCTATGCCACCTGTGTGGCAGGCAAATGGCAGTTGGGAAATGCCAACGTACTTGCTAATCAAATGGGTTTTGATACATACCTTTTGTTCGATCCATTCAAAGAAGAAGATGATAGCCAGGAAGGAAGAGGACGATACAAAAACCCGGTGTTGTATAAAAACGGCGCTTACCTGCCTTCAAGCGAAACGCAGGGAAAATATGCGGATGATATGTTTGTAGATTTTATCAGCCATTTCATTGACAGCAACAAAAACAAACCCTTCTTTGTATACTATCCGCTTAGTCTTTGTCATGTACCTTTTTCGCCTACGCCCGATGATCCTCAGTTTGCCTCCTGGGATCCGCTCACCGGCACATCTAACACCAAATACTTTCCCTCGATGGTGAAGTATATGGATAAAAAAATAGGTGTATTGGTAAACAAAATAAAGTCGCAAGGTCTGTCTCAAAATACCATAATCGTGTTTAGCGGCGACAATGGCTCCGTTTCTACTATTTTTTCAAAATTTCAAGGAAGAACCATCCAGGGTGGAAAATTTACTCCCACCGATTATGGCGTTCATGTGCCGCTCGTGGTAAGTTGTCCTTCGCGTTTTGCACCCGGCACAGTGCAGTCTGCCATAGTAGACTACAGCGATTTTTTTACCTCCTTTACAGATATGGCAAACATTTCATCTGCCAACGCTTTCCACAGCGGGCTTACTGGACAGTAAATCGTTTTTTCCTTATCTCAACAGCACTTCGCCAGCCAGTCCAAGAACATGGTCGTACTGCTACTGGAAACCAGATTTGGGCAATCAAGAATCAAAACAAACATTTTGTGCAGGACCTAAATTACAAGCTTTACGACAGCACCAACAACAACCGGTTTTTTAATATTTTAACTGACACGCTGGAAAAAATACCTTTGCGAACCACGCAACTGACACCCACTGAAAAACAAATTAAAAAAAACTTTCAAAATATTATTGCATCTATGCAAAAATAGCTTTTGCCATTAAGTGGTTCGCAAGGATACTTCATGCGCTTTACAAAGGGATTTGCAACAGTTACAAAAAATACTTGCTAAAAAAACAAAGAAAATCTATTCACCCCAGGCAGTTACCACAATGCTGCGGCTTCCACCCCTATCGCGGTGCTCGCACAAGTAAATGCCCTGCCAGATGCCAAGCGCAAGCCGCCCGTTGCGTATAGGAACAGAAACAGAACTACCCAGCAGGGCAGCTTTCAGATGAGCAGGCATATCGTCTGATCCCTCATCGTTGTGCAGGTAATCTGGATCGTTTTCGGGAACATTTTTATTGAAAAATGTTTCAAAATCTTTACGAACCGTCGGGTCTGCATTTTCATTTATTGCCAGCGATGCCGACGTATGCTGAATAAAAACCTGGCACATGCCGGTACTAAAGTTTGCAATTTGCGGAAGGGCTTGTACTACTTCTGAAGTAATGAGATGAAAGCCCCGCCTTTGTTGCGGCAACCGGAATGTCTGTTGAAATATTGTCAAAGCTGTTGTGTTTGGAAATGAAGAACGATGATGATCAAACATCAAAATAAGAATAAACTTTACGTGTGACAAAACGATTCCTTCCTGTTGCTTTGTCTTCCCGCTTTCCGGCATTCAGCTCCGGGAGTTACCGGCACAAAAAAACCGTTGCTATACGCAACGGTTTTATGCATTTAGGCAATACTGCAATTATACAGCTTGTTCCACTACGTCTAAGTTGTATTTTTTTACAAACTCATCCCTGTGTGTTTGCAGCTTGCTGATTAGTTCTGTTACTGTTTCCACCGTTGTGTCGGCATGTTCATGCACAGTAGGCAATTCTTTATCAAGCAATGCCACGTTTGCATTCATATTATCGGCTTCAATCTGTGCAATCTTTTTCAACACAGATGTCTGGCTGTTTTTCAAATCTTCCAATTCACGAAGCATTTTATCCATTGCTTCCATTTTTGCTCTATTTTCCATAAAATTATATTTGTGATTGTATTGGATAGTAGTGACAAAACAGTGCCGCGTTCTGTTAATGCTTTGCTTGCAGAATGTTATAAAGTCATTATTCCTTTTACTTTTGCCCGGATTGCCACCTTCACAAAAAAAATCAAAGTCATACTGATTGGTAAAACCATAACGGAACGATTCATGCATCATCTAACTTTTCACCTGCACATTTTAAGCGCTTTTGCCTTTACGGTGGTATAACAACAGGCGCTGAAACTTGCACTCCTTTAACTGGTATTTCATGGAAGAAGTGATCAACAAACTATCGTCGTATTATCATATTTTTTTAAAATTACTGCCCCGCCTCGCCCTTGCCATATTTGTGCTGGTTATTGGCATTTTGCTAGCCAATTGGATAAGCAACCTGATAAAAGAAAAAATAAGAAAAAAATCGCACGACCCTTTGATGAGCGGCTTTTTAAGTAAAGCCATCAAACTCGTTTTCATTATACTCATTTGCCTGCTTACGCTGCAGGTAGCCGGGCTCAGCGGCATTGCTGCCGCTATTTTGGCCACTGCCGGCGCATCGGCGGTTGTGCTTGGCTTTGCATTTAAAGACATAGCGGAAAACTTTTTGGCAGGTATGATTCTGGCCTTTAACCGCCCTTTTAAAGTGAATGATACGGTGAAGGTGGAAGACGTATTTGGCAAAGTGAAAGAAATGGAATTCCGCTATACCAAAATTATCACGTTCGATGGTCGCAGTGTATATATTCCCAACTCTGATGTATTGACAAAACCTGTGTACAACTATACTGAAGATGGCTTTTTCAGAACCGATTTTGTGATTGGTATTGCTTATGAAAACGATATACAAAAAGCAAAAGACATTATCAAAGATATTTTAAAAAATGCTAGGGGTATAGTAAACGATGAAGTTCATTCGAGCTTTGTGGTAGAAGACGAACTTGCTGCCAGCACTGTGAACCTGAAAGTGTATCTATGGGTACACACAGACGACTTCAGGCGCGGCATGCTGGAAACGCGTGGACAATTGATTCAGACGTAAAAACCGCCCTGGAAGCAGAAGGCTTCAACCTGCCGGCAGATATCACGGAACTGAAATTTTACGATGCGTCGAGCCCATTTCGGGTAGCAACAGCCGACAAACAACAAGGTAACGTGTGAACATAGAACAGCCAATTGTTTAGCCAAATTTAAAACCGAATCATACATTTTCATTTATCACATCCCAACATCCATCCCCTATGATCCAGTTTCCTGTCGGCTATGCTTTATCGTTCAATTTTCAACATGCAGACATTGATTTTTTTGTGCAGGGCGACCCTGCAGCCGAGCTCTGTATCACATGCCAGCACACCATTTTTATACAGCGCTTCAGCGGTGGCACTAAATGTTTTCACCCGTTTATATCGGCACCATTTATACCTGACCAAACAGACGAACATTACGATTTTTTTACAACCATGAAAATGGAAATTCTAAAAGCATATTCAGAATTGAAAGAATGAAACTGAAATTCTAAATTTTGGCTTCCTCTTCTTCCACCGGTTCTATGTCGTGCAGGGCTACCGTCATATCATTTGTTTTTACAAAATTGCACCAGTGGCAATCTGCTTTGCCGCAACCTGTATAAAAATCATGCTGCTGTATTCGTTCCCACGTGTGGTAATCTGTTGTGTTACTGTTTCAATATCTTCCGGTAAAATGTTCACTTTCTGGCTCTGGTATTCTCCCTTTTTATCAGGCTCTATAAAGTCAAATTCAAAACTTACCAGCGTTCCATTTTCCACCTGCATAATTGTCCAGCAATATTTTGTAAAATACTGCCTGCCGCCAGTAATCGCCGCCATTGGGCTCTTTATTGTTTGGCAGCATGAGCTTTATCTTTTGCTTTATCAGGATCGCCGGTTTTATAATCCACCACATTCACATCAGTTCCATCAAACTCAAGCTTATCTATTTTTCCTTTTAACGGAATACCGTTTAGGATTACATTTTTGATCGTTCGTTCTATGGCTACCACTGTATTCCAGTTGTGCACATAGGTCTTGTAATAATTAGTGAGCACCTGTTCGCCATATTCCAACCGGCGGTCAAACTGCGCTTTGGTAAACAGTTCGCGGTGGCGGTGCATATACCATTCAAAATCCTGTACAAGGCTATGGGCAGATGGAAACTCATTGTATCGCTGCATCTGCTCAAACAACTTTTGCAGTGCATGGTGCACAGCCGATCCAAACTCCATTGCTTCGTTGCGCGGGCTTGGTATTCTTACCATGTTTTTAAAATAAAATTCCAGCGGGCAGCGCAGGTAATTGTTCAGCGCAGATACATTCATCACAAAACTGTCTACGCAGCGGACTCATCACCTCCTTTTCAATCTTGTCTATTTCGGGCGACTGCAGATCGGCAAATTCAAGAACGCGGAATTCAGTTACAATGTCTTCCGGTATTCTCACCTCCTGCCTCCTGATGTCGTGTTCTTCCTGTATTTCTGCAATGAACATACTTGGCTCGGTAGGCTTGCCATCAGCTTTGAAAGCGGCATACGAGATGGGCAAATGCTTTTGCGCACGTGTAAGCGCCACATAAAACAAACCGTCGCAATTCTTCTTCTTCAGCATTTTTGGAAATACTGCGAAACAAGGTATCGGGCAACGAATATCCCCCGGGTGGCTTGCGTTTTCTTTCCCATCCGGCAGCATTGCAACCCGCCAAAAAAATATATTCATATTCCAGCCCTTTGCTGCCATGTGCCGTCATCAAATTCACGCCTTTTTCGCTGCCATTTACCTGTATCAGTGGCAAACGATGGTTTCCCTTTCCATCAGGTCAAAAATGTTTACCAGTTGCTGCAGTGATAATAATGGCGAGCGGCTTGTTTCTTCTTTTATAAAATCATAAAAACCGGTTATCATCTGCATTTGCCAATGTTTTTCGTCGCTTTGCATCACACAATTGAGCGCGCCGCTTTCGCGGATTAGTTTCTCGAGCAATTGCGGCAAAGTAACATTGGGCACAGCGGCAACCATGTTTTCTAAAAACAGCGACGCTTTCAGCATTTGTGCGGGTAAGGGTTTGGCAAACAAATCGCGTGGTGGCTGATGTAGCTTTATCGTACAGCAACCTGCGGATCGAAGTTTTATTTGCTGTAAACTGCCGTTCAGCTACTTCCATACGTCATTTTGCAATTTCTACCGGCGGAATGCCAAACCAGTTGAAATGCAATATTTCAAACAGCATTTCATCGCCCTCATAAGGCATGTCGTGCTCGGCAGCGAGATATCTCAATACTGTTATTATGTGCAGAATCAATGGCTCGTGCAGCAGGTTCACACTGCGCCGGCTGTACACAGGAATTTTGCGCAGTTTGAAATATTTGGTAAGCTCATCGCCATATTTATTTTCCCGGTAAATAATTCCTATACAATTGGGCTTTACGCCTTGTGCAATCAGCTCTTCCGTTTCCAGAACAAGGTTCACTCATTTCTTCGCGAGGCAATGTAAATTCTTTCAATACAGGCAGGTGCGTAAGATGATTGATGTTGCTGTTGGCGGCCAGCAGGTTCTTTACTCAGATTGGGCAACTGGCTGATAAGCCTTTCTTCATTTCGGTTGATAAGCGTTTTGCTGACATCCAATATGGGTTGCGTGCTGCGATAATTGTCTGGTGAGCACTACGTACAACAAATGCTCTTCGTAGCTTTTGGCAAAGCTGAGCATATTCTCCACGTTGGCACCCTGGAAGCGGTAGATACTCTGGTCGTCGTCGCCCACCACAAACACGTTGGGTTTGTCCCAATAATTGATCAGCAGTTCTACTATTTTGTTTTGGGTGCCGCTGGTATCCTGGTATTCATCTACCAGTATGTATAAGAATTGTTCCTGGTAACGGTTCAGCAATTCCGGGTTTTCCTCAAAAGCTTTGATCACCCAGTTAATCATGTCATCAAAGTCGTACAGCTTACGCTCGTGCATCAGCGCTGAAAATTGTCAAACTCGTTGACAGCCGCACGCAGCTTTTCCATTTTTTCTGTCTTCTTCGGCTATCTTATCTGTGCGCACATCGCCTTTCTTAAACTCTTTTGTGGCGCGTTTGCAAATGTATTCATCGCGAAATTGCAAGGCTTCGGATATAAGCATCTATACGGTCTTCAATGAATGCCGGGCTCCAGCCTTCGCGCTTCATGGCGCTGAAAAGCGATTGCAGGTTGTTGATTTCATAATACACATCGCCACGATAGCGTTTCAGCGGATGATTTTTGGCAAAACGCATCAATCAGTTGTTTTGTATAATTCTATCTTTTGCAAATCGGTGATCGGGTCGAGCGAAGTTTTTTCAAACAAGGATAAATTGTCCTGTATCACATCGTTACAAAATGCATGAAAAGTATTGATATGCACTTTATGCGCTTCGGCGCCAATGAACGATTGCAAACGCCGCCGCATAGCATACGTCCTGCATCGGTATAGGTAAGGCAAAGAATATTGTCGGGTTGCGTATCGGTGTCCAACAAAATTTTTCCTATGCGCGCACCAAGTATCTGCGTTTTGCCTGTGCCCGGTCCGGCAATTACCATCACAGGACCTTCAATGGTATCCACGGCTTGCGTTGCTGTTCGTTTAGCTGGTTGTAAATTTCCCTGAATTTTTGCTGCTGGCTATCGCGTTGTTTACTGGTTGACATACGCGTAAAGATAGCAGCATTTTGCGGAAAATTTTAGCAAACGGACACAAAAATCCGGCACATTTTCATAGTTTTTTACTGAGACATTCAGCCTGGCTTTCTATGAAAAATGTTCAGTGTAAATGGCACAAATTGATGGCTGAAAAAGATCGTGTTTTACGCAACGTGTATAGCCTGCAAGTGATATAACAAAGCATCTTTTTGCAAAAAATATCATCATGTTAGCAACAACTATCATAGCGGGAAAAACGGAGAAAGAATTTTGAGAACAAAAGCATTTAAAATCAATAGCATTGAACTCACTGGCGTAATATGCCTGCAATTTGTCGTAACTCTACCTTGTAAATGTTGATAAACACAATTCACCTTTACACTTCAGTTAACTGCCTAATAAATGAAGAATTATGAGTACGGACAATTCCATGAAACTCGACATCTATATCAACTACCCGGGACATTGCGAAAAGGCATTTCAGTTTTACGAACAACATCTCGGCGGAAACATAACGCTGATGTTGCCACATCAACAGCAGCCGCCTCATTTTCCGGCAGAATGGAAGAAACCTATTCTTCATGCAATTATTGAAATTGGTGGCACACAGATCAGGGGTGCAGACATTCCGGGTGCCGAACCTATGCGCAGCGCCTATCTTACGCTAAGGCTTGAAACAGCGGAGAAAGCAGAGGACATTTATCAACTCTTGTCGCGACGACGGCGAAATATTTATGAAGATGGAAAAGACGTTTTTTGCCAACCGTTTTGCCATGTTGCGAGATCAATTTGGAACGTCGTGGATGTTACTGCACGAAGTGTAGCAATCTCTTTATTGATTTGTACAAAAAATCTTTCTGTTATAAATTGAATACGCTTTTCTTCAGTAAGATTTTTTAGCATTATGCAGTATATTACTGAGTTTCCTGTTTCAAATTGGCAGCATCGAGAGTTTTTATTTCATAAAAGAATGCAAGTGTTGGTTTCTTCTATCGAAAAATAAAGGCGTTCTATTCCCATAGTTATTCTTTTCAAATTTCTCGTAGTTTATGTTTTTTTGATAATTGGCAAACTCCAAACTGACTTTACCAGCAACCTGCACTTATAGATACTAAAAAGCTCCCGGTTATGCCGGGAGCTTTTTACGTTAATATGGGAATTATTGTACCACGATCCTGTTTTTATAAGACACATTATCGCCCGTGATAAGAACATAATAAACACCAGAAGCAACAGCAGGCAAATGTATCTGCCTGAAGCTTCCGTTCATTTTATAAGTTGATATTTTTTGACCATTGCTGCCCAACAGTGTTATTGTAAGTGGCTGCGTATTCCCGTTCACCGTAACGGCAATAAAATCCTTTGCAGGGTTAGGTGTTATAGTCACCATATTGAATTCTACAGAACAAAGGTTGGTGTACACTTTTTTGCCACTTTTCTCCAACTGGCTCAGGCGGTAAGTATTGTTGCCATCTGCAGGCGACACGTCAGTAAAAGACGATCCGGCAGCTGTGCCTATAGTGGTAAAATGAATACCATCGCGGCTTCTTTCCACCATAAGAGGAGACGAAGATGTAAAGTTGCTCCTGTTCCAGGTTAAGAATGTAGTGTTGTGTTGCTTCGCAGCTTCTAAGCCAGTTTTTGCGATCGGCATTGTTGTCGTTGGCTCTGTGAAATCGGCAACCTGGTCGGCAGTGCTGTTAGAGCTTCCCTGGCTAGCATAAAGCCCCATTCCCCTGCGGGCAAAGGCTTTCCAGATAGCTGCACTGTAGCGTCCGCCATAGAGCAGTGTATCGGCTTTCAGTATGCCATTGCGCGCATCAATAAATCCCGGACGGCAAGGCTGAAGTTTCATGCCTTCCATCACCAGTTGCATGGCAATATTGTTTCCGCCTGTGCTGGCTGCATTAAATAGGTTACCGTCAATAAAACCATTTTGTTCAATGATATTCCAGGTCATATCCCATACGGTAGCGCACCATATTTCGCCGATTATATGCACTTCTCCGCCTGTGGCAGTCATATCAGCATAGGTCCATGGATTGATGCTCATATCGGTAGAATAAGGAAAGGCGCGGATACCGCCACCATCCGGTGTTTGCCCTATTACAAAATTACCAATCGGCCTTTTGGCGGCACCATCAGACAGCATGGATTTTGTCCAGTTGGTAGTGGTCATCAGCGCCAAGTAATCGCTCCAACCTTCGCCGGCTTCTTCTGCATTGATCAGGCATGTAACAGTGCGCGGCCCACCAGTGAGCCTGCTGGAAACACCGTGTCCATACTCATGAGCAATAATTCCATTGTCCAGATCGCCGTCAATACGTATGCCGGGCGCCATTGTCACCAATACAGGCGGCTGTGTGGCAAGGTAAAGCTTCATTGAATCGCCGGTTTCCAGCGAAATCATTTCTGCCGGTATTACAATAGAATCGTTTGCTCCGCCCATAGTAATGGGATATCCTGGAACGTTGTTAATCATAATGACTGCAATAGCGCCTGCTTTCTGGGCAATCATTACTTTTTCTGTAAATGTACAGGTGCCCCTGTCTATCAGTGCAATTTTGCCCGCCAGCGCGGAAGCATTAAAAACAGGTCCGCAGGCAATATGCGTGGTTCCGGCTGCATCATCATTCACCAATATAACCTCACCGGTGATGGGTCCTTTGTCGTCCAATTTGTTATTGGCACTGAAAGCGCTTTCAAGAGCCGTTTTGAACCCGCTGAATTCAGCAGGAGAATTAACTTTGAGTGTAGAGCCAGTATTCCACAAAAACATCTGCATTCTTGGTTTGTTTCCATCTGAAGGAGTCGAAAAATTTGCATTATCAGTGCCTGAGCCATCCTGCGCATCTGCTAATACATAATCGTTGCTTTTACCACCTCTTCCCATGTTGCTGTTTTGAAAATTGCCAGACACTTCATCAAAACCATACTGATAAGTAACATCGTGCATCAGGTTGTTCCAGTAAAAAAGATTGGTGATGGCAAACTGCTGGTTCTTTTCAAGCTTTGGGTCTTGTGTGAGGTCGGGTTTGCGCTGAAACAACAGGTGTGGTGCGGGAAAATAAGAATGAGCCCCGATGCCGAATCCATTATTACCATTCACGTCTTCCTGCGCCAGCACATTATTGCTTCTCGAACTGTCGAAACTGCCGGTACTGTCTGCATACCATTTGAAGGTAACGGCAGGATTATCCATACCAGACTTGTTCCAGGGGTTTACATCAAAGTGCGGATGCCCGCCCGGGTGCACCGGGCTTTCGGCAGGATAAGCAATGACACGATAAGCGCCGCCCTCCGGAAGGATCGATGTATCGACAGCTTCCTCTACAGGCGCCGTGGTATCGGGTGGTGTAACTGCTGCAGCCATCGCGTTTACAGGATGCTGCCAGTCGCAACTGATAGTGAGGTTTAGCTTGCTCGTCACTGCTCCCTTCCATGCGTCTACGTTTACGAGCCAATAGTCAGACTTGCGCAGCGGCTGAATTTCTACCTGCCAGTGTAGCGCTGCCGATGTATTTTGTTCATCAAAAATCCAGAGTTGTTTGGCTTTTACATCTACCGACGAAACGCCGAGTTTTCCAAAATTTATTTCACCGCCTGTATTCATGATTGCAGAGATGGCAGCTGGTGATGAGAGTGATAAATGTTGCAGTGCCGTGCGCACGGCATCAGCAGCTTGTATGGTTCTTTTGCCAGCATAGCTGGCTGCAGCCGATTCAATATCGTCGTTGAAACTGCCGGCTGCGGATAAGATTTTATCATTTTTGATCGCGACAGTTTTAATCGCGTTGAATACATCAACGCCCTTGCTGGTTTGCTGGAGAAAAACAATAGTAGCTCCTGAAGCCTTGTCGTGGTAAGCGTCTGAAATACGGTAATTCAAAAGATTGGAAGGAGTTAAGTTCAGTTCACGGGCATGTTTTGCAATAGTAGCGGAAGTTGTTTTCATGTCCACGTTTTGCGCCCCTACAGGAGAATTTTGTACGATCAGAGTTATCAGCAATAGCAGGCACAGTAAAATCTGTGTAGTTGTTGTTTTCATAGAACTAGGTTTTGAGTGAGGAGTGGAGGTGTTCGCTGGTACTAAGCTAACTTTCTTTCCCAACAATCACGATTAAAGAAAGTGGACTGCCAGCCATCGTATGCATAATAAAGTTTGAATATGTAAGTAATTGCATGCTGATTGTCAATAGTTTAAACTAATTGTAATAAAAAATCAACTCAAATAATTAAATCCATCAAATCAGTGCATTCGGCAGAATACCATATAATTGAGGCTAACAGGTTGGGGATAACTGTGTGCCAGAGTAAAAAACTTAAAAACATATACACATAAGTATAAGAGCTGAGCTTTCAGGTTATCATTGTGAACTGATTGTCTGCTTTTACGGTATGACAATAAAAAGCCCGCCTTGGAAAAGACGGGCGATAAACTTAAGCAGTAGTAGTTTTGGTTACGGTTCTTAAAATTAAACAAAAAAGAATCACACGAAAAAGGACAACAATAGTAGCCAAGCTAAATGCCAATTTCTCCTTCACTGATTATCAAACACTTATCTCTGCTTGTTGTAAACATTAGTTCCAAAAATGGAAAGGTGTTGTAAAAATGAGAATAGAGATGATGCCTTCACTTACCGGGTAAATTAACGGTTGTTCAGCTTTGCAATCATAATTCCTGCTTCTTTCAGTTTCATTTTTAAGTCGTCGCGACTCAGCTTGTTTTTTTCAATATCATGATGAAGCGTTTCCAGCACTTCAATGTCTGAAGGCTTTACAAACGGATACTTCTGAAGTACACCCAGTGCTTTTTCCAAACGTTCCAGCGCATAGCCGGATAATTTGAAGCTGAGGGGTGGTTCTACAAAATATTGTTTGATCTCTGTTAACTGAATCACATCAGGATTTGAAATTTTCATGGTGCAAAGGTAACATATTAAAAAAGATAATAGCGGAAGCGATAATATTCAGATGTTTCCAGCCACAGAAATCACCTCCTATCATCCCTATTTTTTACGTTGATTTTTTGTATGATCGCTTATTCGTTCTTCATTTAAATAAGAATTTGAATCGCGTAAACTGCCTGTGTCTAAACTTAATATCCATGTAGCTCAAAGCTCAGTTTCCTTATCCAGCCACACATTTTGAACAGCAGCTTTGAGAAGAATTAATACGAGTTAGGATAGATGAAATGAATGGGCTGAGGGCTTTGTGCAAAGAAGCGAAAAGCAAAGATTGCTGATTAAAGCTATTACAAGTTGCTTACAAAAATGCTTTCCGAAAAAATGCATCATCCAGAGGATTTATAGATAGTAAAACAAAAAAAGGAGCACTTTAAATGCGTTACATTTCAAGTGCTCCTCCGTTGAATAATTTACAAAATGTGATTACCGCATCAGGTACATTTTTCCGTATCCTTTATTGAAATATTTAGATGTATTTACGGTACTTCCGCTTTCATCTGTGATACTAAACCTGTCGAGCGATTTACCATCAAGGTTTGTCAAAACACGGTACAGGTAAACGCCGTTGCCAAGTTTCTGTCCGTATTGGTCAGTGCCATCCCATTTGTATTCGGTAATGTTGCGCCCGATGTGAATGTCGCCCAGTTCAGCTTTTGTTATCTCCTTTACTATTTTCCCCGTAATGGTCAGCACCTGGATGCGCAGGTTTTGCGGCACCTGGCTGCCCGTAACGGTGAATACAAAAGCTGTAGATGTAGTGAACGGGTTGGGGTAATTGAACATATCAGATATCATCGGTTTATTGATGACCTGGAAACTCACGCTGTACTGCACATTGCCCGCCGTGTTGCCGTTGCGGTCTTTTCCGCTTACAAACAATTTATATTGCCCGTCAGCAGTCAGGTAAGGCAGAAATTCAACCGTAGCAACATTATGCGTTCCATCCGTGGCAGGCAAAAAGCGCAGCGTATCGCTGTTAAAACTATATTTTTTCATAGTGCCGTCCGGATACTGCAGCTGTACATTCAACAAAGAAGTATCATTCAGCAACAAAAACTCCGATTCATCCGTCAGCTTTACAGTAACGTAAGGTTTTGAGGAGACTATGTCGTTGTTCAGAATATGCACACCATCAAACGTGACATCCAGAAGCGGGTTATACAAATCGGTGCTTACCTGCAGGGCTTTGTATAAAAAATTGTTGCTGTGTGTTTGTTCCGGTTGCGCGCCATCCGGGTTCACATCAAGGTAAAACGTATTGTCCCCGCTATATTGTTTTGAATCGATGGTAAAATGAATAACGGCCGTATCACCCGGTGCCAGTTTCTTCAGCGGGTTTGGATTTACCGGGATTACCGTCGGCACATTACTTTTATTGTAAATAACGGCGTTCACTTTTATGCTGTCGCTGAATGCTACATCGCTTACATTCTTAAACCCGATAGCACCATTCAGCACCTCGCCTACCGGCAAAGAATCCCTGAAACTGTAAGCTACATTTGCCGACAATCCGCCTTCCGGAACAGGATCGTAGAGCACACGCCAGTATTGCAACTGGTAAGGAGTAAAATGAATGCTGTCGGCATTTCGCATTTTCAGACGGATGTAGGCATATTGCTTCGCGTCTACACTGCTGATATCAAAATCCTGCTGGGTTGCCGAAAGCGTGTACAAAGTTTGCCATTGACCGCCAGCCGTAACACCAATCACATCTACGGAAGGTTGATCTCCAGCCGTATTGTCTATAGATTTGCCACGCCATTTCACCGATTTCCAGGCTTTGGCAGGACCAAACTGCGGCGAGGTAATAAAACCTGTGCTATCCGGCGAGGTAAAATCTCGGTTCACAATAATCCTGTCGCTCAAACCGCGGCTGAATACCTGCGTCGCTTCAAAAGCAGCATTATTTTTTTCATAAATCAATACCCAGGTGCGCGGGAAAGAAAAAGAATCAATATTGGTAAAACCTGCAGTGAGCAACCTGTCGTACCAGCTGTTTCCCACACCGTATACCTGCTGGTCTCTTTTGTAATCTGCCGCATATGGATTCTTATCAAAAGGCTGGTCGAAAATGATACGTGCCGTTACGAGATAGCCATCTTTTACCCAATCCATAAAATCACGCATTTTGCGCCGGTTGCTGGTATCCATATAGCTAAACTCAAAATTGTATCCAGTACCCAGGTGTCCGCAACTTTGCGCGCTACCCATAAAGCCACCTTTGTTGCCACCGGCATCCGTGGTGGATGGCACCGGCTGGTTAAACAGTGGTTTAAGCGTAACAGGATCAAATACATTGTAAATCACGGAATGCCCGATGCAGGCAGCCTGCGTGATAATTTCGCCATTCATCCGCACTTCAAAATCTCCGTCGAGCGTGCCGCTCACCTGGAAAATAGAATTGGTGACCTGCACAGTACTCGGGCGGTCCACATATTTCCACTGTCGGCTGGTACTGTCTATGTATATCCGGCTAAAATCAGATTTCAGGTGCTGGTACAGGTGCGACTGGTTGTAGCCAAAAGAGGAAGATGGAAGATACACAAAGCTGGCTCCGTTCCAGCGGTTAGTTTCACCGGCAGCAGGCAGGGGCGATACGCGCCAATAATAAACGGTGCTGTCCCTAAAGGAAACGCCGGGATCAAACTCTACCAATCCACCCAATGAAGTGACAGTGGCAGTATGTTTAAACGTTGAAGAAAACAAAGCGGTGGTGTCTATTTCCATTACGTATTGCCTCGATGCTAGTGTAGGATCAGCGGTAGAAGCTGCAAGACGTATACCCGGCTTGGTGACGATAGAAAAATTGTAAGGGTACACCGGCGTCAGTGCGTCTTCGTATATCAAAAAAGTCTTGGTCGCCGTATTGTTTACTTCGCTTAATTCATCGTAACGCGATGCATTGTCGATGGTTGCAATGATTTTATTTTGTCCCTTGTCGCGTGATGCTACAATGGGAAGTTCTATAGAAACCGAATCGATATAACGTACCGCGCGAATTTGCTTCGACAATACGGTTTCTGTAGTACCATCCGGATATTGTCGCTGCAGCGAAACTGATACTGAATCGCCGATGGCTTTTCCAATATTATAGAAATAAGCTTTTACGGTAAATGAATTGCTGGCGACAGATACAAACGTAGGATTGATAACAATCTGCGGCTCTTCTATTGCAAAATCGGGTTGCGGAAACGCGTTTATTTTTAAGGATGGGTCGCCATGAAGCACTTCCTGCTCGGCATGAAGAAATTTTGACGTAGAATCAAAATCGCCAAAAGACCGTTGTGCCAGCAAATAGCTGGTGCCCGCAGCCATGTTCACGAAAATGTTTTTGTTATAACCACTGTTGCTGGAAAAGTTTCTGTAAAAACCGGTATTGTAGTAATTGAGATAATCGGCAACGCCAAAATTGGTGCTTCCCAGCATACAGATAGAGCCGCGCTGTTTTGCCAGTACATATTTTTCAGCAATAGAACTAAGCACGCTGAAACGAGTAGTATCGTATGCATAAAAATTGCCGGCATCGCAACCACTCACAATAAATACAGGATATTTTCCTTCGTTGTTATAGGTTTCCGGGTCGTTCAGGTTATAGTTAAGTGCTGTGGACGACGAATGCCCGAAGTAATTGAGAATGCCGATACCATTGTTGAATAACCTCTGCATTTCTGCATCGGAAATAGGTGTAACGGCACCTGTAGTCGATTTATTGAAGCTGTGAATGTCGCCGCCAAACAGCGTGTCCTTCAGCATATTGGCATAAATGTTCAAGTAGCCGCTGAGCAACTGGTCTTCCGAAGTAGAATTGGCACCTGTTACGTTCACCACGGTTTTCATCCAGGCTTTATTCTCTATGGTTTGTACTGCGTCGTTTTGCTGCTGTTCGTATTCCTTTATTTTTTGCAAATACACTTTTACTTCTTCGCCACTAATCGCCGAAATTCTACCGATGGGCGTTGCTGCCACAGGGTCCAAGGAGTTGGAAGCCAGAATCACGTCTGAAGCTGGCCAGCCAAAGGTAGGCACAAGGTTCAGCAGGTCAGCAAAAGGCGAAGATTCATTGGCGCGGTAGTCGTTATACGTTACCGCTTTGCCAAGCAGCAGCACAAATTTTGGTGCTACACTGTATATATTCCGGGTGTATAAAAGGAAATTTTTGATACTCAGCGGATGCTTCTTGATGCCAAATGCAAACTGGTCTACGAGCTCGTCAATGTCATAAATCTTAGCAGTATAGCTACCGCCTGCTGCGCTCGACCTGTATTGGCGGTATTGCTCCACAGGGTTGTCGCCGGCAAACAATACCTTGTTAGAAATAATGATAAAATCGCCCTGCGCGGCAGTTTCTGCATAGTTGGCAAAGTTGCGCTTGGTGAAAGCCGTAACCTGCGTAATGTTGGCAGCGTCTTCATTTACCAATACAAGCGAACGTTCCGCGGTGCTGGCTGTCAGTTTAAATTTCAGCACACCTGCAGAAGCATTATTGGCCACATAGCGCTGGTTGTTGGTTAGGTCATACAACACTGGCGTACTGCTGCCACTGTTGAAGTTGGTAATTTCTATATACGTGCCTGTGCCGGAAGCTGCAATTTGAAACGGGAACGATTTGGCATTATTGAAGTTGAATGTGTGCGGATAAGTAAGGTGAATAATGCCGGCTACCATACGGTCGTTGGAATTCTCACTCACATTGGTAATTTTCACCACGGCTGTATTGGTGCTTAATGCAGATAGCGGAATATCAGTAGCGGTAAACAAACCCGCATTGTAGCCCGTCATCAGTTCGTTGATGTACGTTGTATTGTTGAGACTTACCGATATCCGCCTCAGGTTTCCCAAAACCGAATTACCGGCAGCCGAAACAGTCAGTGTTGCGGAAGGTCCGCTGCCTGCTACATTCAGGCTGCTCAAAGTAGCTGAGCGTGAAGCGTTGCCGGCGATATCATAAGAGCTCCAGAATTCGCCACGGTCGTAGGTAGATGAATAAATGGTTTCACCATAATACAAGCCTTTGCCACGATTAATCTGCTGTTTGTAATCAGATATGTATGTGTACATGAAATAAGGCTCGGCAGGCAGCGTATTGTTTTGTACATCGTTGGTTACCTGTGCAAAGCGAGCGTTGACGGCGTCGCTCACCGTTAGAAAGTAGAAAGCGGTATCCGTACTTAAACTATAGGTCGCATTGAGGTGATCAGCAGGATTTTTATACAGTTTAGTGTCAAGCGAGCCATCGTTCTTTTCTCCCCAGAATTCTATGTAGCCACCCGCCGGCAAGGTGCCCGATGCTGCGCTGGTATACAGGGAAACCTGCCTGCCATTGCGCCACAATTGAAACTGCTCTGCAGGCACATTGCTAAGCCCGAGCCCAGACAGTGTTTCGCTGCTGATGCGGTGCAAACCCGTTCGGCCAACTTTACACTTGTAATAAGTTTTGGAATAATCAATCCATTCATTGTTGTATTGCGCGTGCAACGCAGCTACATACGCAAAGCAGGAATATGACGAGTAAACTTTTTTTCATCTCAATTCTTTTTCTATTGGCAAATGCCTTCTCGCATGATCCAGCAGCCGCCGCAGTTTGCTCCATTCGTTTGCAACAGTTTAACGGAGCGTCGCAAGCGACTATGAACCGGAGTTGCTGACGTTCGTACCAAAAAAATCCTCACGTTTATTCGCGTGTGTCGTTTATTCTTCTTTCTTCACGAGGTCTACTTTCAGCGAAAATATGTGTGTGTATAGCGGACTGCTTTGGTTGGCAAGATTGGTAAAAGCGTAATCAACGGTTACGTTGCCCACATGAAAACCTGCGCCAATACTGGGCTGGTAAATCCATGTTTTTTGCTGGTTAAGTGTATCACCGTCTTTCAGTGCCTGCTGAAAATTGGAAATGCCGGCTCTTACATATACCACATCGTTAATGTTAGCTTCAAGCCCAGCGCGCGGATCGATGCTTACCGGGTTGGCGCTGATCAACGTGTTGCGGCGCCCGTCGAATGTAATGTCGGTATTAAGCTCTGCAAGCAAATGAAACTGATCGCTGAACCGGAAATTGTAAGCGCCGCCCAATACGAGCCGTGGCGAAGTAAGTTCTGTACTTTTTACGGGAATATCGTTGCCGGTAAGATATAATACCTGCTTTTCAGCATCTGTGAAGCTAAACTTCCACGCATTAAACGTAGTAGTAACATCGCGTGCCGAAGCGCCAAGCCGCCAGTTACCGGAACGGTACATTACCCCGGCGTCGAAACCAAAGCCAACAGCATTGGCAAAACTGCCTACTTTCCGGTAAATGATTTTTGCATTGCCACCAAAACTCAAGCTTGCGGTCTTCTTCATCTATTACCGAGGCAGCATACGATAATAAGAAAGCATAATCGGCTGAAGAAAACGTGGTGATGTTGTTGTAATTGAGGCTGCCATCGGGCTGCACAAGGTAGAAGCGTATTGGGAATATCGTCTACGCCAAAACGAAGCATGGAAACGCCGATAGTGCGGGGCTTTTCGCCACTGATGGGAAATGCAGCCGAGATAAAATCATACTTACCGATACCTGAAAAATATTCTGCGTGCATGGCAGAAAGGGACGGATGGAAGTAACATTTGTAAGCCCTGCCGGGTTCCAATATCCCGCATTGGCATCGGAAGCGGTGGCTACCGAAGTGCTGCCCATACCCAAGCCACGGGCACCGGCTCCAATATTTAAAAACTCGTTGGAATAAGTGCGAAACTGTGCGTCCGCATGCAGCGAACATACAAAAGCACAAAGCACAAGCAGCAGCCATGGATTCCTCATACTAATGAATGAAAACGAAGATAAGCGATGCTTATTTTAACGCTTCATTATAAAATTAAAAATGAAACTACTTCTGCTGCCCAGAGGTAAAATTTGATTCTGAATAAAAAGAACGGGAGGTGGTGAAGTAACGTATCTATAAAGGTGCAGCGACGTTTACCTAACACACAATGGTTTTGATGATGGTAGCCGGGAGATTGGCTGCTTTTGATGCCGCCGGTAATTCCTTTACCGGCGTTTCTTTTATACCAGAGGTAACAAACTTTGGTGCTGATTTATACAGGCTCAGATCTTTCACCCGAAATGTCAACCACCGTTTTCCGGAGTTTTACAAGCTGCTCCAGCAAACCTTCTAGCAAGCGACAGGTTCAGCATATTGGCACCGTCGCTGAGCGCGCACGATGGGTTGGGATGCGTTTCTATAAACAGTCCGTCGGCACCGCTCGCAATGGCCGCTTTGGCAATGGTACTGATCATTTTTGGGTTTCCGCCCGTTACGCCACCCGGCTGATTGGGTTGCTGCAAACTATGGGTACAGTCCATTACTACTGGCACGCCATGACTTTGCATGATGGGAATGTTGCGGTAATCAACAATCATATCCTGGTAGCCAAAACTGTTGCCCCTTTCAGTCAGCATCACTTTATCATTACCTGCTTTTTTTATTTTGTCTACAGCAAACTTCATGGCTTCGCCGCTTACAAATTGTCCTTTTTTTACATTGACAATTTTTCCCGTATCGGCTGCAGCAAGCAACAGGTCGGTTTGCCGGCAGAGAAAAGCCGGAATTTGCAAAATATCAATATAGCTGGCAGCCACGGCGGCTTCGTCGTGTGCATGAATGTCGGATGTAGTAGGCAGGTGGTAAGCATTCCCGGTTTTGCGTAGCAGTTTCAAAGCCGCATCGTCGCCGATACCGGTAAAAGAACCTGCGCTTGTGCGGTTGGCTTTGCGGTAGCTGGCTTTGAACACATAGGGAATAGCAAGGCGCCTGCAGATAGCGGAAACCTTGTCGGCTACTTCCATCACAAGCTCTTCATTTTCCACCACGCAAGGACCTGCAATCAGGAAAAACTGATCGGAATCGTAAGATTGTTCTGTGAACAAATCCATTAAAAAAGAAGGAATCATACCAGGCAATTTAACCGCGAACTTAGGGTAAAGTTTGATGTTGGGAAAATACGGCATGAAGGTGCGCAAACGAACAGCTACCGAACAATGCAAAGCACCTGTGTTACTCCTTTCAACAAAATAAATTGAACAGGCTGCGCTTTATTAAAAAGGAATGCTGACTTTTGACAGCATTATAACGGAATATATGCAAGCTGTAAACACAAAACAGGTAGCCGCAGAAGAAGCGGTCACTCATATTCAGAATGGCATGACGGTGGGTCTCGGCACAGGAAGCACGGCAGCCTTTGCCATTCAAAAAATCGGGGCACGGGTTGCAGAGGAAGGCTTACAGATAAAAGCCATTGCCACGTCTGACAGATCGGAACAAATGGCACACGAACTACAAATTCCCATTGTTGGCTTTGAGGAGATAGATAGAATTGATATTACGATTGATGGTGCTGATGAAGTAGACGAGCACCTGAACCTGATAAAAGGCGGTGGCGGAGCGTTGCTGCGCGAAAAAATAGTTTCGGTGCAAACACAAAAAAACATCATCATTGTAGATGAAACAAAACTGGTGAAGCACCTTGGCGCTTTTCCACTCCCGGTAGAAGTAGTACCTTTTGCATTGACTGTGGTAAAACGGCAAACTCGAAAAACTAGGCTGCACCACAACTGCTCAGGAAAAAGGAACAGCAGCCCTACCTCACCGACAATCATAATTATATTCTCGATTGCGATTTTGGACAGATTGAAAACCCCGCTTACCTCCACGATACCATCAACGCAATCACGGGTGTGGTAGACAATGGATTGTTTATACAAAGAGCCAGTATGGTGATAGCAGCATATAACGATGGCTCCATTAAAACGCTGTGGCAGGGGGAAATCTAATCATGGCATTTATTTTGGATTTCTGTTGTCTATAATACCAGACTAAATGAAAACCACTCTTATTTGTTTTTCTCGTTCTGTGCAGCCTTTACCTTTTTTCGTGTAAAAACAACAACACCGATACATCCACAGACATGCCGAATGGCGGCTACCAGCCCAGAACCGACAGCATTGCTACGACGACAGCTGGCAACTGCATACAGGAACGCGGTGCCGTGGCGCTCGATACTGTGAAAAACGGGCAGGCTGTTATTTCCGGAGCTACTGCAGACACCAGCAGCCACTAAATATCAATAACTCCCGAAAATACAAACTCGGCAGGACCACACAGCCAGATATTCTCGAAAGCTGTCTTCGCCCGTTTTGTCAAATTCCACAGCCAGTTTCCACCAAGCGTGGTAACTTCTACCCTGTTAAAACCAAGATCATTATGCGCATATACTAGTGCAGCAGCCGTAACACCTGTGCCGCAGCTTAAAGTTTCATTTTCCACACCCCGTTCGTAAGTGCGTACAAAAATGTTTTTTTCATACTTCTTCTACAAAATTCACATTGATGCCTTCTTCTTTAAAACCATTGCTGTTGCGAATGGCTTTACCTTCTTTGTAAACATTAAGCTGCCGCAGGTCGTGGGCTGCACGTATATAGTGCGGCGATCCTGTATTCAGCACAGCGTCACCTGTGCTTTTCCAATACTGTTTACATCTTTCATTTTCAAATATACCCAACCATTGGGTTCTATGGTAGCTTCGTGTAACGCCATCAATCGCCGTGAACTGTATAGGCATGTTTGCGAATGCCCTGGTGGCTGGCAAACTTCACAAGACAACGCCCGCCATTTCCGCACATCGAACTTTCCCGACCGTCGGAGTTGTAGTATTCCATCTCAAAATCATGGATTGCAGAAGGGTTTAACAACATCAATCCGTCGGCACCAATTCCAAATTTCCGGTCGCACAACTGAGCACCTGTTCGGTAGAAAGTGAAATCTGGCTATTCAGGTTATTGAGGATTATAAAATCGTTGCCGGTGCCCTGGTATTTAAAAAAATTTAGTTGCATAGCTAAATAGAAGCGATTATTTCCAATGTGTTTTTGAATAAGATTTTCTACCGTAGCCGCACCATCTTTTGTAAATTCTTTACTTACGCGGTTAGCTACTATCACGTTGATGCTGAGGCACTGATGACCCAATAAGTTTGCCCAATCCATAAATGGCGCTTGTTTCCATTTCAAAATTGGAAATGAAATGATTGCCATACCGGAACGACGTGAGCTGCGTTCACAAAGTCGGGGTGGCTTAAGCCAAGGCGAAGCACACGCCCCTGCGGACCATAAAAACCCGGGCAGGTCACGGTAATGCCATGATGATAATCGTTGGCAAAATGCTTAATCAGTTGCGCACTTGCTGTTGAGATATAAGGCTGTGAGGATGAGTTGCCAAAACCGGTATGATTGATAAAATGACTGAGCAACTGGCGCTCTTCTTCATTGTTGTCGTGGCGGTAAAAGTGAAGCAGGTTGTCGATGCCCAGTCCGTGTGTACCAGCCACAAAGCTATCGACCGGGATATTTTTTTGCAACGACCCGCTGGTTCCCAACCGGAATATCTGTAACGACGACAGGCTGGGCTTTACTGTCCTGGTTGCAAAATCAATATTTGCCAGTGCATCAAGTTCGTTCATCACAATGTCAATATTATCGGGGCCGATGCCGGTAGACACTACAGAAATCCGTTTTTTACCTACATATCCTGTATGGGTTATAAATTCTCTGTGCTGCTGCTTTACTTCTATGTTATCGAAATATTTACTGACCTGAGGAACCCGTCCCGGATCACCAACGGTAATGATGGTGGTTGCCAATTCGTCGGGAGCTACGTCTAAATGATAGATCGCGCCGCGGTTATTAATGATAAGTTCACTCTCTGCAATGAGATTCATGCATGCGATTTAGGTACAAAAATCGGGTTTCACATTATTAATTAGAATCAAAATTTTATAATTGACCTCATTATATTATTTTCGCGCCCTGCTAATGGTCCTGTGGCCGAGTGGCTAGGCAGAGCTCTGCAAAAGCTTCCACACCAGTTCGACTCTGGTCGGGACCTCTTTCTTAAAACCTATAAGGTGAACAAAGCCTTATAGGTTTTTCAATTTTTGGTATGAAGTATTCACAGTTTGCAGGCATTGCTGCCTGTATCGCATTGATTGTTGTGTGCTATATGCCATGGAGCTATGTAGCCGAAATTCAGTTGGAAATTACGGGTATGCAGGCCGGTCCGCAGTTTGGCAAACCGGGTTTGCTGAATATCATCCTTGTTTCTCTCATGATTGTGCTGTTTGCTATTCCCCGACTGTGGGCGAAACGGACAAATTTGTTTGTTGGTGCCTTTAATATTGCCTGGAGCCTGCGCAACTATTTGCTGGTAGGTTCGTGCTCAGGCGGCATTTGCCCGGAAAAAAAAGCTGGTATTTTCCTCTTACTGTTTCTTTCCCTGCTTATAGAAATCATGACGTTTATTCCGCCGGTAAAAATTCAGGGAAAAACAGAACTGTAAAATTTGATTACATCAGGCTGCATCAATTGTTTTCCAAATCGTAAGTAGAACTCAATAAAACACAGAAATGAGCCACTGTTTTTACCTATGTGCAACTATTCTCTTCCACATTCTTCACATATCGCTTCGATTTCAACACCAAAATTTTATTTCATCAGCAGATCATTAAAGGAAGCGGTATCGCCGTTATACACATTAAAATCGGTGTTGTACGAAATGCCGTTCACGGTTCCATGCTCGTTGAACTGCCAAAACTGCCAGTCGCGGCTGATCCGCGGTTTTTCTTCCTGCGTGTAATGCGCAATCCAAAGCGGATATTCATCAAACTCTTCACCAAGGTATCGTTCGTAAAAATCTACATACGTATAAATTATTGGTCTTACACCATAATGCCCTTCTACCGCAGCCAGCCACAGTTTCAATTCTTTCCGCATTACTTCAGGCTTAGCCCGGTATAGCTTTTCGATATCTACTACGGGTGGCAGATCGCCCGGTTTTGAGATTTACGGTTTTTATAAAATTAGCTGCCTGCGCTATTCCGCTTTTGTTGGCAAGATAAAAATGATAGGCGCCATGCGGAATATGCAGTTCGCGGCATTTACTCCAGTTTTTTTTAAAACTAACATCCACTTTTGTAAGCCCTTCGGTGGCTTTGATGTAGGCAAAATCGAGCGCTATGTCTTTGATCTGCATTGCTTTAACGGCAGACCATGTGATATTTCCCTGGTGACGGCTAATATCAATACCATGAATGGTATATCCCACCGGCACATCAATATTAAACCCATCGTAGCGCACAAACGTTGGCTGGTAAGAAAGGTATATTTTGTATAATTGGTAGGCAACCGAACCCGATACCATCAGAATCACCACGATGAAAAAATACAGCCACTGCTTTCTCCATTTTTTCTTTTTTTTCGCCATTGTCTTTCCCTGAGTGATTATTGCTTAATAAATTTCTTCATTACAGAAGAGTCTTTATTATCCCTGATAAACACAAAATAGGTTCCGGCAGGTAATTGCGCTACAGGCACCCGGAGTATATTTTGAACAACACTGGTAAACGAGCGTTGATAAACAGGCACACCCACAGCATTGATAATCTGAATATAGGCAACCGAAGGCAATGGCGATGGCAGGCTGATATTCAAAGTTTGCCGCGCAGGATTTGGATAAACAGATAATAAACGCCCCGTATTATTACCTCCTTCTACAAGGTGGATGTTACCTGTGCGGCGCGAGCTGTTTTGTTTACTGATGACAAACTGATCAGGATCAATCAGCACCGAATCGGGCAAAAAAGACAGCGGCAGGGTGAGCTGTGTTATATTATTTTCCACATTTACCACAGTTGCTACTTTTTGCGAAGCAGACGAAAAAACAAGCTGTAGCGGCACTGCAAAACTTGCTACTGAAGCATCGCTCGTTGTTTGCGTTATCTGCAACTGAATCTGACCATTCCGCCAATGCCACTGCACAAAAAAGGAAGGATAGCCTTTACCATAAAACCAGTCTTTGAAAAAACGATCCAGGTTTTTGCCACTGGCATTTTGCAGGTGACGCTGCAGGTCGCGGGTGTGGGCAAAGCCGTAACTGAGCAAAGGATCAGACAAATATTGCGTCAGCCCATTGAAAAATGCTGAATCGCCCAATGTCCAGCGCAGCATTCGCAGCAGCATCGCTCCTTTGTTGTAGCTCAGTGCATTGCTGAAAATCCTGTTGATATCGGTGGTATCTTCTACCCACACCGACCCGCCTGGCACCGACGTAGCCAATTCCATGTCCTGCGACACAACGCCTGCCAGCAGTTCGGGGTGCTGATGTTCGGTATAAAAAATATCGGCTAAATAAGTAGCAAATCCTTCGTTGAGCCATATATCCTGCCAGCTTGCGCAGGTTACTTTGTCGCCAAACCACTGGTGCGCCAATTCGTGCGCTGTAAGGTTTTCACCTGCATTGGTGATGAATGAATTGGTCTGATGCTCTATGCCGCCGCCCCAGTCAAACTCCGTTTGCCCATACCGTTCCTTCATAAACGGGTAAGGACCAAAATAGCGGTCGTATAGTTGTAAAGCATCGTAAACAGTCGGAATATATTTTTGAAAATAACTGAGGTATTCCGGGTAAACCGTAGTGGTAACAGGTAGTGTACCGGTTTGCAAAACCAACTCTTTTGAGAACGTAATGTAGTTGGTAACTGCCAATCCGATTAGATAAGTTGCCACAGGATACCGGTGCCGGAAATGCGAGGTAGCATTCAATCCGTTTACCGTAATTTCCATTGGCAACCCGTTGGCTGATGCGGAATAAACAGCCGGATGAGTGATATACAGATCCACGCTGTCTATCTTATCGTCGAGACCATTGCGGCACGGCCACCAGTCGCGCGCGCTATAGGGCTCGCTCAATGTCCAGAGTACAGGAACAGTGCTATTGTGCATGCGCCTTGTGAAGCTGCCAAACCCATTGTTGGAAGGCGCACCACCATAGTAAATAGTAAGAGAATCGCGCGTGCCGGCGGGTAGCGTTTCAGGAAAAAAAGATGCAGCGTTTTATCGGTTTGCTGGGAAATGGAAATGTTATTCTCCCTGAATAAAACACTGTCTGTAATGAGAGCATTATCTAAATCGAAAACGAGTTCGTCGGCATTGCTGGTAACCGAAATGTAATACGTAACAGAACCGCTGATGTAATAAAGCTGAAGGATTGATATTCCAACGGCAGCGTGCATAGTAGGTGGTGAAATTAGCTGAGGCTGATGTAAATGAAGCATCATCTCCCAGCAATTTTTGATGTGCCGATTTCTTCTCACTTTCCGCTATGCTTGCCGAAGGCAGAAGGGATTGTGCAAATGAAACCGCCGACGTTAAAAGCAGCCATGTTAAGAGGAACGGCTTCATACAGGAGTCTTTAATAAAAGGAGTAAAGAGATTGTAAGCAGTTGTAAAGCAGCAGTAAGCACCGGGGTAATTCGTCCTACATCAGGCTACAATAGGCACCGAATGAATGGCATCGCTCATTTCTTTTATGAGGGAAGCATCTTTTTCGATGGCATTACCCACAACAATGATATCGGCTCCGGCTTTGCAGTTGCGATATGCTTTTTCAGGATCGCTGATACCACCGCCTACAATCAGCGGGGCTTCAATATGCTGAGATACTTTTTCTATCATCATTTCGCCAATGGCACGCTTGGCACCGCTGCCGGCATCCATATAGATGAGTTTCATACCCAGCATTTCGCCAGCCATCGCCGTACACATCGCAATTTCGTTCTTATCGGCAGGGATGGGCGACGCGTTGGATATATAGGAAACCGTAGTAGGCGCGCCACCATCGATGACCATATACCCGGTGGGCATTATTTCGAGACCACTGCTTTTTACCGCCGGCGCACTAATTACATGCTGACCAATGAGCAACTCCGGGTTGCGCCCAGAGATAAGCGACAGGTACAACAATGCATCCGCATAACGGCTGATCTGCGATGGCGATCCGGGAAATAAAACAACAGGAATATTACATGAATCTTTTATCTGCCTGATACAATCGTCGAGATGGTTGGATATCACGAGGCTTCCGCCCACAAACAGGTAATCTACCTGCGCTTCGCGGGCAAGAGAAACGAGTTGATCAGTTTTAGCTATATCAACTTTATCAGGATCAATCAATACTGCAAATGATTTTCGCCCAAGCTTTTTTCTATCCTTAAACTGTTGATATAGTTGTTGCTTCATTCAGATTGATAAAGATACGAGTTGCAAAAATGCAAAAACTTTTTTACATCCGCCTTTTAAACTGCCGGATTAGCCGGAGAATGACAGAATGCCTTACCTCGCAAGCTTAAGTGAAAATTTTTGTCAGGAACTGCTTATTTTTTATACCAGCCTGCATTTAATTCCCCACTTAGTTAAATATTTTCCCATTTGTATAAATATTTAAAAATCATTGTCTGTATTGTTTTAATATTTTTTTTCAGATTCAGCCAAGGATTTAGAATAATTATGGCACAATTATGTGAATGGAATGTGTGTAAAATTTTAAAACCAGCATTATGACATCTATAACTTCTCACAACACTGCAAATACTGGGAACCAGGTTTTGCCTGTTCAAATGGTTACTTCATCTTCATCTACACGCAAATCCATTGCGGGTAAAAACTTTATCAGTTATACAGCTATGCCTAAAAGCTGGTTTCGCAAACCTTCTGAAAGCCGTGTATCCTTTGATTGGGATTTGAATAAAAACGAACTTGAATTTGAATAAGTAACACATTTTTGAGAGAAAGTGCTACCATTCCGCTTGTATGAATACCGAAACATGTAGTCTGGCAAATTATCTTTGCCACAATGCAGATTAATTGTACAGATAAAGAGCTGTTTATTTTCAAAAAAATAGCTTCTGCCGCTCACGAGCTTCAATTTCCGGCTTATCTCATAGGTGGGTTTGTTAGAGACAAACTGATAGGACGGCTATCAAAAGATGCTGATATCGTTTGCCTAGGAGATGGCATTTTACTGGCACATCATGTTGCCAGCCGTTTTAATCCGCAGCCTGTAGTTGCCTTTTTCAAAACTTTTGGAACCGCACAAATCAAGATAGATACGTTTGAAATTGAATTTGTAGGAGCCCGAAAAGAAAGCTATCACCCCGATAGCCGCAATCCTGATGTTACTCCCGGCACGCTGGAAGACGATCAAAACCGGAGGGATTTTACGATAAACACGTTGGCAATCAGCCTCAACAAGGAAGATTATGGTTTGCTCATAGATCCTTTCAATGGTCGGAATGATCTTGACCTAAAAATTATCCGCACCCCACTCGACCCGCAAATTACATTCTCCGACGACCCGCTTCGTATGATGCGGGCTATCCGCTTTGCATCGCAACTCGATTTTACAATTGAAGAGCACACTTTCAATGCCATTCGCCACAGCGCTCACCGCATCAGCATTATTTCTCAGGAAAGAATTACGGATGAACTCAATAAAATTATGCTTAGCCGCAGACCATCTGTAGGCTTTACATTATTGTTCAAAAGTGGATTGCTGCAACGGATTTTTCCACAAATGGCTGATTTGCAAGGCGCCGAAAATATAGACGGCATGGGTCATAAAGATAATTTTTATCATACCCTTCAGGTAATAGACAATGTAGCTGCCAAAAGCGAGGACTTATGGCTACGCTGGGCTGCCTTGATGCACGACATTGGCAAACCCGCAACCAAAGGTTTTGAAGAAGGACACGGATTCACATTTCACGGGCATGAAGCGGTGGGCGCACGCATGGTTCCGAAAATTTTTGCAAAATTGAAATTGCCGCTTGGCGAAAGCATGAAGTTTGTGCAAAAGCTGGTTCAGCTACACCTGCGCCCCATTTCCCTTACGAAAGAAAACATCACAGACAGCGCTATCCGCCGCCTTTTGTTTGACGCAGGAGAAGATATTGACAAATTAATGATCCTTTGCGAAGCCGACATTACTACGAAAAACAAGCACAAAGCGAGACGTTTTCTGCAAAATTTTGAGCTTGTGCGGCAGCGCCTGGCAGAGGTGGAAGAAAATGACAAAATGCGTAATTGGCAACCGCCCGTTACCGGCGAAACCATTATGCAGACCTTTTCGCTGACACCATCGAAGGAAGTGGGTATTATAAAAGATGCTATTCGCGAAGCCATCCTGGATGGCGTAATTCCCAACCAATACGAAGCGGCGCATGAGTTTATGCTGCAAAAAGCAGCCGAGCTTGGTTTTCACCCGGTGTCACAATCATCGTGAAACAATTATCTAAATAATTTCCCAAACAGACTGTTTGCTTAATATCAGGTAAACGCCAAACGAAGAAAACATACCCGAATGTTTGGTTTTTACATAATCGCAACCCTGAGATACAACCAATATTGCATAAAGCAGAGATGTTCAAATAGCTTCATTCTCCTTCTCTCAATATTATTTCTGTATTGAGTGCACGTAATAAATAACCGCAGATGCAATGAGGCAAACCTAACAGCTTGCAACACTGTGCTTTAATATACCATTTTTTGCATGTGATATTCCCCTATTTTTGCCATCCTCAAAAATTTGTATTGTTGTATGTCAGTTATTCAAAGTATTCGTGATAAAGGTGCGTGGATTCTTTTTGGCTTTATTGCCCTAGCACTCATTGCATTTATTCTCCAGGATTCGTCTATGAGAGGAAGCATGACGTCGGGATCCAAAACAGTGGGTAGTGTAAATGGCGACGATATTGACCGTGAAGCATTTCAAAATACAGTGAGCCTGTTTGATAACGTAAGCAAGCAACGTGGGCAGGAAATGCCTCCCGGAATGCTCAATTCGCAAACATGGAACTACATGGTGCAGCAGGCATTGCTCAACCAGGAACTGAACAAACTCGGCATTACATTCACACCAACGGAACTGGCGGATGTATTATTTGGTCAAAATCCGCCACAATGGATGCAACAACAGTTTACCGATCCGCAAACGGGTGTCTTTGATGCCAATGCTGCCCGTCAGCAGTTTGCGCAGATCAAGAAAAACGCAAACGATCCGCGTGTTCAGGAAATTCAGAAACAATTTATCGAACCTACTGTGCAGCAGGCTTTGTTTACCAAATATTCTGCCCTCATCAGCGGAGCTGTATATGTGCCAAAATGGATGGCAGAAAAAGTAAATGCCGATAATAACGCGGTAGCAAAAGCATCGTACGTGTTTGTTCCCTATACAACAGTAAGCGATAGCGCTGTGAAAGTGAGCGACGACGATATCAGCACTTATCTGAACAAGCATAAAGATCAGTTTAACCGTGAAGAAGAAACCCGTACGGTTCAGTATGTAAGTTTCAGTGAAACACCTACATCAGCCGATTCAGCTGCCATTCGTGAGCAACTGGAAGCTATGAAACCGGCATTCGCTGCTGCGAGCGACGTAAAATCGTTTGTTGTATCTAAAAACAGCGACCTTCCTTACAATGGTAATTATATCACGAAATCAGAATTTACCAATACCAATGCGGATTCCATCATGAACTTGCCAACTGGCACTGTCATTGGACCTTATGTGGAAGGTGGTGAATATGTGATTGCAAAACTGGTGGGCAAACGCACTGTACCCGACACAGCGAAAGTGCGACATATCCTTATCAAAACTGCAGATGCAGCTAATGAAACGCTGTCTGACAGTGTAGCAAAACAAAGAATCGACTCAATTGCAGCCGCTATCAGAGGTGGTGCCGACTTCAACCAGATGGTACAGCAATATAGCGACGATGCCGGTAGCAAAACAACCGGTGGCGTTTACGATTTTCCTTACTCACAGTTTGGTGGCATCAGCAAAGAATTTGCAGAAACTGCCTTTTATAGCCCCGTAGGTACAAAAACGGTGGTAAAAGTAGCCAACAGTTCTTATTCCGGTTATCACTATATCGAAGTACTGGATCACAAAAACATGCAGGAAGCATATGATGTAGCCTATATTGCCAAACCTATCAACGCAAGCAGCGAAACTATCAATTCAGCGAATTCTGCAGCCGCACAGTTTGCATCTGCCAGCAAAGACCAGAAAGAGTTTGAAGCCAATGCAAAAAAGAACAATCTCTCTCCTATCAGCTCCCAGGAAATCAGGAAAGAAGATTACTCACTGGGTGTTGTAGGTGGCGAAAACAGGGATTTCATCAAATGGATTTTCAACAATAAAGTTGGCGATGTATCTGATCCTTTCGAACTGGGCGACCAGTTTGTGGTAGCCATTATTTCTTCAGTAGAAAAAGAAGGTCTCAGCTCTCCGGCCGCTGCCCGCCCAATGGTAGAATCTATAGTGCGCAACGAGAAGAAAGCGAAAATTATTATCGATACCAAAATCAAAGGCAATACACTGGAAGAAGTAGCTAAAAATGCAGGCACTTCTGTAATGGCAGCTGATAGCATTTCGTTTCAGTCGCCTGCCATCCCGAATGTAGGTTTTGAACCAAAAGTTACGGGTGCAGCTTTCAACAAAAGTATTGTATCAAAAATCAGCGAACCGATTGCCGGCAATGCAGGTGTTTTTGTAGTAAAAAGCAATGGCGTTTCGGCACTTGCTTCTTCAGGCATGTCGGTAGAGCAGGTGCAGGACAACCTGAGAAATATGATTCAGCGCCAGCAAAGCAACAGTGGTGGCGTATTTGAAGCATTGCGAAAAAATTCGACCATTAAAGACAACCGCTCAGATATTTTTTAAAAAAATAACCTTCTATCGAAATGTTCAACAAAAGAACAGGGAGAAGAATATTTGTAACGGCTGCTGCAACCATGGGTGCAGCAGCCGTTGCTCATTCTATGCCCTTTGCCAAAAAGAAAGACAACAGCAAGCCCCTGATTCACCATGCCATTTTCTGGCTCAAAAATCCTGGCTCTGAGCAAGACCGCGACAAGCTTGTGGAAGGCGTGAAAACGCTTGCCGGAATTCACCAGATCAAAAAGCTTTTTGTAGGAATTGTAGCGGAAACAGAAAAGCGCGATGTTGTTGACCAGTCGTGGGGTGTGTCAGAAATCATGTATTTCGACAATCTGCAGGATCAGGCATCTTACCAGGGCGATGCCATTCACCAGGCATTTATTAAAAACTACAGTCACCTCTGGGATAAGGTAGTCGTTTACGACGCCATGACCGTATAACACGAAAGTTTGGTTTTGTAAATTTGAATAACCTGTGCCAATCAATGCTTATTTGCACTCGCGGCACACGCCGTTTACAAGCACGTCTACGGCTGTGGCTGTGAAGCCTTGCGGCAATGCAACCATGTGGCACTACAATATTTTGCAGGCAATACGTAACTCCGCACTGATCGCAAAGAAAGTGCAGATGATTGTCGTGATGATGCCCGCCGCTGCATTCATGCTGGCACAATGCATACCTGACAATACTATCGGTAGAAGGGATGGTGTGAATAATGCCGCTCTTTTGAAACGTTTGCAACGTGCGGTAAATAGTGACGCGGTCAAACTGGTCTTTCGTTTCTTTTTCAATAACCGAATGTTCGAGCGCTCCATTGCTTTCCAAAAACAGTTTCAGGATTGCCTTCCTGCTATCAGTAAGGCTCAGCTGACTTTTTTTTAGTATGGTGTGGATGCTTTCCATCGTATTACTGGGGAGAATTGGTAAAAATGCTATTGGCAAAATTGCCTGTTTGGGTTCGTTCTGTCAGGAGGATTTTGATATCATCTTTCAACTGCGCCAAATCATTTTTTTTAAGCGCATCGTAAATCTGTCCGCGCAGGTTGCCGTTTTTGTCTACAAGGGCTACAAACTGGGTATGTAAAAACTGGTCGTTTATATTTGTTACATTGTTCTTAGGATCGTCGAGCAAATAACTGTCGCGGGCTTGCTGGTACAGGCTGTCTTTTCTGCCGGTGAGAAACACCCAGTTTTCCTTCTTCGGGTCTACCTTCATTTGCAGCGCGTAGGCTTTCAGCTTTGCCGATGAGTCTGTTTCAGGGTCGGACGTGTGAGAGACAATCATAAAATCCGGGTTGTCTTTAAATTCATCATACACCTGCTTCAAATTGCCATTCATACGGGGACAAATGCCGCGACAGGTAGTAAAAAAATAATTGACCACGCACACTTTACCCTGCATGTCTTTTTGTGTAAATTCCGTGTTGTTTTCCGTCACGAAACGGAAAGGTTGTACCGATGCGTTCAGCTACAGGCAGCTTTGTTTTCCAGTTATCTGTTCCCTGAAAGACAAAGAATAAAAACGCACTTGTGAGCACCACAAAAAAAGCAATATATAGAAGAAGTTTCTTCCTTTTCATGCATCAAAATTACGACATCAGAATTTGGCTTTAGACAAAGTAACAAATTGTTATAACATTTGCAACATTGTTGCAAATAAGAAACAAAGCCCTATTTTTGCACTTGTATGCGTTACAAAATCAACTGGGACGGATTGGGAATTACGGCATCGCTCGCCTGCGCAATTCACTGTGCATTATTGCCTTTGTTTCTCACCAGCCTGCCTGTGTTTGGGGTAGAATTACTCGACAACAATTTGTTTGAACTTGTTTATGATAGCACTGGCTGCCGGAGTGGGATTTTATTCATTGACACATGGATATAAAAGACATCATCACCAACTATCGCCGCTGTTGTTTTTTGTAACTGGCATCCTCTTTTTGTTAGCTAAACAAATCTGGCATCAATACCAGTTTTTTTTGTTGCCACCGGCCGTATTTTTTATCGTAACCGCCCACTTTTACAACTATAGGTATTGCAAAAAAGCAGCGCATTGCCATGTAGAAGATTGCAATCATTAGCCAACCCAGAACTTAGAGGTAAGTTTCTTTTTTATTCATGCCGAATCAACATTTCCAGTTCAAACAGTTTACCGTTTTTCAGCAGCATTGTGCCATGAAAGTGTGCACCGATTCGTGCCTGTTTGGTGCGTGGGTGGCGCAACAGATGGTTTCAAACAAAACCGACATTCGTTCTGTTCTTGATATTGGTGCCGGCACCGGTTTGCTCAGCCTGATGCTGGCGCAACAGCTCCCGGGAGCATCGTTCGACGCTGTGGAAATAGACCCTGCTGCAGCAGCGCAGGCAAAGCTAAATTTTGATCTTTCACCGTGGCAATCACGGTTACATAGTTTTCATTCCCGGATACAGGATTTCATCCCCGGAAAAACGTACGATCTGATCATTTGCAACCCGCCATTTTATCACAACGATCTGAAGGGAGAAAACGGTGCAAAAAACGCAGCGCATCACAACACAGAACTTATACTAACAGACCTGTTCCTTTCTGCAGTACCATTGCTTTCTCCATCCGGATTTCTTACGCTTTTGCTGCCTTACCATCGCACAAAAGAAGCCGAAGACATTGGCAGCACATCATCATCTTTTTTTACAACACAAAACCCACGTGCGCCAAACGGAACATGCACTCCCTTTTCAGAAGCCTGTTATTGTTTGCAGCAAATAAAAATTGACGCCATTGTAGATGACATGTCGATAAAAGATAAGGAAGGTGCGTACACGCCTGCCTTCATTGCACTGCTGAAAGCTTATTACCTGTACTTGTAAGCATTTAGTGTTTAATGCGCGGCATATTGGCGAGATAGCTGTATCGCTCTGTTAAACGTCCGTTTTGCAGAATGGTAGCTCTTTCTATAACCGGGCTTTCGCCACCGGCAAGATCCCTGATAATATATTTGATAAGCTGGTCGCCAAAATATTCACTTGCATCGCAGGGCAACTCGTTGGGAAGATTACCCACAGCCATTACATCTACGCTTTCCGGCAGGTAAGGTGCTGTTTTTCTAAGGCTCATTTTGTCCACTCCATACACAGGATCTTCAATGGTCGCGTCGCCAAGATTGCAAGGCACGCTGCCCAGCTTATCGTCTGTGATATCAGCAATAGTTTGTATGCTAAAATCGAGTCGTTGCATAAAGTGTGGCTCAAACAATCGGGGCATTCCTGTTTCCCAATAAATGCCATTGATCAGCACATCCGTAACAGAACCGTATGACGCGAACAAACATTCATATTGATCCGGATGCGAATGAAAATCGTCGCGGCTGTAGGTGCGCTTGTCTTTGTGTGTATATAGTTCAGCACCCTTGAGATGAACATAAACGGGATAGCTGAATGTCTTTCGCAAAAATTCCTCCGGGTCCACTTCCTGGATATCCATCAGGTTCATCACTTCGAGCACGCCATGCGCCACTCTCCCGCTGCCCGTAACTGCTACTTTCAGATTGGGGAGATGCAAGCCAAAATAGCTTCGGATAAGTTGCAGATAATCTTTGCTTTTGTACACACGACCTAATGAAAATGCACCTGTGCGGTTGCCATATGCCATCATACCATTATGCGCACCAACCACACCTGCAAAAAAGCCAAAACCAATGATGCGCTGACCATCCTCGTGTTCAAGACATTCATAATCGATCAACGTGATGCCTTTGTCCATCATCGTATGCATCAGTTGCTGATTGTGTGGCTGCTCTTTTTTGGTGTGCGAAAAAAACAGGTATGTTTTCCCGGCAATCAGTTCTGCAGCCGGCACTTCTTTTATACCAAACAATACATCGCACGCCGATACATCTTCCGCTACCACAGCACCCGCCTTGGAGTAGGCTTCATCGTGAAACACCGCTTGTCTGAAGGCTGCACAATAATGCGGATCTTCTTTTTCTTGTGAGCAAAAACTGGCAATGCGATGGCGTAAGCGCAACGCGATTGTCTGCCGGCACTTTTCCTTCCCTGATTAAGCCGATGGTAAACATGAAACAATTTAGAGCAAGGTAAGGATTCGGGTTTGTGATCAAACCGGTGTAACCTTTAAAATTTAGTATTGCATTTGCAGGCCACGCAATAGTTTTGCAGCAGATATGGATTATTTTGAATTGTATGGAATTCCCGTTTGTTTTTTACCCGATCAGCAATTGATTAAGCAAACGTTTTACAAGCTCAGCCGGCAATATCATCCCGATTTTTTTTCGGGTGCGGGTAAAGAAGAGCAGGCAGAAATGTTGGAAAAATCGTCGATGGTAAACAAAGCTTATAAGATGTTTCAGAACGGCGATGAAGTGATCAAATACGTCCTGATGCAGAAAGGCTTGCTGGTGGAAGAAGAAAAATATGAACTGCCTTCGCTTTTTCTGATGGAAATGCTGGAACTGAGCGAGCAAATGATGGATGCGAAAATGGAAGAAGATGAAACGCGGTAAAAGCGGTTCAGCAACAGATTCATAACGTACAAACAGAAATATATGAGCCTGTTAAACAAATTATTGAGAATTATCAGGAAGGTGTTACTACCGAAAAAGAGTTGCTGCAGGTAAAAGATTATTACTACAAGAAAAAATATCTGACCCGTATTTTGGCAGGTATGAACTGATACACTAATATTGCAACCCCGAGAAAGCGTATTGCCCAGATGGCGGAATTGGTAGACGCGCTAGACTCAAAATCTGGTTTTCGCAAGGGAGTGCAGGTTCGATTCCTGTTCTGGGCACAAAGCCACCTGTTTCAGGTGGTTTTTTTATGTACTTTATCGAAGCTGGTTTGTCTTTTTTACATGTCAGGTTTTTTGTTACCAAATACAACTTTATTGCGTTCATTTTTTTCTGGCAAGTGTGTTTAAAGCATCATATTCCTTTGGCAAATACAAAGGTTTCAGGAAAATATAGATTTATGGCAAAGCCAATATAAGTGATTCCAGAGGTTGCAGCGATAGCTGAATACTTCCCCTAACGTTGGAAACGATCATGGTGACGTGCGTAGTTTCATACAACTTATCAGTGAGTATAAATGTTCCATCTTTCAGTCTCCATTCTCGTATAACGTTTGCAGGAATGACAAGGCTGCCGGAATACATGTTTTCATGGCTAAAATTTGATACAACCACCAGTTTTTGCCCATTGCCCCAACGGGCAAATGAATAAAGCTTATCAGTATATCCTGTTGTGTTTGCGCGGTTGTAAGAATGCAGGTCTGCAAAGCTGCCGGCAAGGGCTGCGCTGCTTTTGGTAAAATTGAGCAGCCGTTTGTAAAAGTCGCGAAGCGAACTATCGGAACGTGATAATTTCGCGCCGTCAAATTTTCCCTCATTCATCCACTGCTGATGATGCGGAACACCCACGTAATCAAAGATAGAAGTGCGGCTTTGTTTGCCAAAACCCGCATCCTGCGCGCCGGGTTCGCCTACTTCCTGCCCGAAATAAATGAGTGTGGGCGAAGTGCCCATGGTTGCAGACACCACCATGGCAGGTTTTGCTTTTTCGCGGATTGCCGGCAAATTCAGGGCTGGCAATGCGCTGCTCATCATGGTTTTCGAGAAAGTGCAGCAGGTGATGTTCAATATCTGCATATCGGTGCTGAATAGCGGCAATGCTATCGGTACTGCCATTGCCCTGCACCAGTTCACGCAGGCGGTCGTACGTGTCTACCTTATCATACAGATAATCCATTTTGCCAAACTGAATATAATTGCGGTATTGCGCCGGGTTGTAAATTTCAGCCACCACTACGGCAGCAGGATTGGCTGTTTTGATGGCTGAATTCATATAGCTCCAAAATTCTACAGGAACCATTTCAGCCATGTCAAACCGAAACCCATCTATTCCCATGTCGACCCAGAACAAAGCAATGTCGCGAAACTTTTTCCAGGACGAAGGCACTGTTTTGCCCTGCCAGAATGCATGATGAGCTGCAACGGAACGTGTAGCATAATCAGCAGGAAGCGTGTCGAAATCTTTGCTACCGTCGGGACGAATACCATAATTGATTTTTACCGTTTCATACCAGTCGTTAAAGTCGGGTTGCGCCAGCCGGCTGCCGTTTCCCGTCCATTTTGCCGGCTGTTCATCAAATTGTCCATCGCTGAGCGGGTGAAGTTCGCCGCCCAAAGGCTGATAGCCATTTTGGGCAGCAGGCACTTTGAAATTTTGCCCTGGTATATAATAAAAATTATTGTCGCGGCTGTATTCCACAGTTTTGTTGTCGGCAGCGCCAAAGCCCGCACGCTGTCTGGTTTTGCCAGAGAAATATATTGACGAGCCACATGATTGGGCACAATATCTATGATCACTTTCAGCCCGTGCTGGTGTGTTCTGTCGATGAGCGCTTTAAATTCTTCCAGTCTTTGGGCAGGATTGGTGGCAAGGTCGGGATCTACATTGTAATAATCCTTTACGGCGTATGGCGAGCCTGCACGACCTTTCACCACATCCGGATCATCGTTGTGAATGCCATAGACAGTATAATCGCGGATAACAGCATGATGAGGCACGCCGGTATACCAGATGTGCGTAGCGCCGAGCGCTTTGATAGAATCGAGCGCGGTACCTGTGAAATCGGCAAATTTACCAACGCCGTTTTCCTCTATTGTTCCCCACGGCTTGTTGGTCGTGTTCGTGTTGCCAAACAAACGGGTAAATACCTGGTAAATAACCATTTTTCTTTCTGCCACATTGGTATGGCTGCCTGTATGGGTGCTGTGAACAGTGCGGCAAGCAATTGTTGAACACAGAAAACCAAAAATGACAAACCATTTAAGGAAGGAAATTTTCACTAACATAACAAGCAAATTAGACCGATAAACATACAGTAACTTTTATTCTGCAGGCAAAATTTTTGGACAACCTCTTATCGATAAGTCACCTGCAAAACATGAAGTGTGAGTCCTCACAATGCTAAATGGCATTGCGTTTTCATCTGTCGGGAAACAAGCTTAAGGCATCCACGTTTTTTTGATTACTCATCATGTATACCTAAACACCATTTTGAAATTGTTATTTGTTTTATTTAAGACGAATAGGCAGAAGACTGATGCACCAGTATGATGTAGATAACTAAACCAACCACTAAGAAACGCTGATAAAATAATCGACAGAAGCGTAACTGATAAACGCCACCAAAATTTCTGGCAAAACCGGCAGCAGGCTTGGCACTGGTTTCCTGAATGCCGTTACCAATATGCAATATGCCACTATTGAATACACTGAAACCAAAGAATAAACACAGGTGGCTACATCACCGCTTACCAACTAGAATCTGTTTGCGTTGGCCCACACGATGAAACACAAATTAAGCGGACTGTTTGTGAATATCCATGTGATGCGCCTGCAAAGATTACGATGCCAATGTAAGCGCAGCCCTTTTTAAGATGAATGATAAAACCAATACCTGGAATGTTGGCGGAAATTCGCTGTCAGCAACCGGTTTGGCTATTTGCCGGGCACAATTTAAACGGGCTTTAACCACGAACTACACTTACAAAAAACAAGCGGCCGCTTTAACCTGAACTTGTCGCAGGAGCAAACCGACACAGCCCTCAACAATGATGATATGGGTGATTTTTACCAACAACAATTACCTGAATCATTACTTGTATATGGGCTATCCTCAATGTTGTATGGAAAAGATGTTTCGCAGGACTATACAACTTCCGTAGAGAAAAATTTTTTTATTAATCTCCGCAAAAGCGCAACCGCTTAAAACAACAACAATCTTTCTGTAAAGCTTATTTACTTTTTTGATCATGTAAAACTAAAAAACGGGCTTAAGTAGTAATTAGCTTTTGGTTTATAAACGTAAAAGTATTCATACTACACCTACAGTCTTCGTTGCTTTAAACAGTTACACAAACCATTAGAAATCTGGCAACAAAGTGCTTTGCCAGAATCTTTTAGATAAGTCGAAAGAAGTCGATTATTTACACGCAGCAGCATTCATTTTCAGGTAATAAGATTTATAGTATTTGGAAGAAGGCTGCATACAACCTTCGAGGTTGAGCAATTCGATGTTCCTGAAATCTATCGGCTGCCCTTCGCTTTGCAAAGCAATAAAGCCTTCCGACAACAACTTGCCATCCTGCTTTATGGCAGGATCAAAATTGTTTACCACGCCACCGCCAATCTGTGGCTGGGAATACTGCAATACCGTATCGCCGTTTACAATATGCGTGATCAGTGAATCGCCAAGTACGATAATTTCCCCTTTCACCCACACATCCGGGGGATAGGTTTTGGAGCTTGATTCTATGCAATGGTTGGGGTCTATGCGGCCTTTAAACACCACGTTAGTACCCGGTGAGCACATATTGCCCGTAGGTCGTGGCTTGCCATCATCCAGCCCTGCAAGAATCTGGTATTCTACAGAAATGGGCCAATCCTGCTCGCGTGGCATTGTTTTCGGATCCTGCGAATGAAACATAACGCCACTGTTGCGGATGGTATATTCGGGTGCATCTTTTCGCCATTCGCCGGTGATACGGTATTCAAACTTTACATGATAATACGAAAATGGCTGATTGTAGTACAGATGACTGTATTGTTCATTGAATTTATCGTATTTATCATACCTCACTTTTATCATGCCGTCTTCTACCCGGAAGGTATGGGCAGTGTCCTCTCCTACTTCATGATGATTAATTTTGACAGTCCAGTTGCTGAGGTCTTTTCCGTTAAATAAAGATTGCCAGTCTTCCTTGTCCCTGCTGGTTTTTGTAGCAGCGCAACCAGAAAGTAAACCAACAAAAAACACAGAAAAAAGAATGTAGAATGCAGAATCAAAAATTGTCCGGTTATTCATAATTGAGTTTGATAAATAGAGATTGGCAAAAAGGCAAAGAATGATGGATAAATTAATTGGAAAATGTCTGTTGTTTTAGAATGAATGGCGAATTGAGCACACAAACCATATTACGTCAGCGCCCTGTCGAGGTGCGTATAGCCACCATCTACAAAAAGTAACTGCCCGGTTGTATGAGACGATAATGTACTTAGCAAAAACACAACTGTACTGGCAATTTCATCAGCCGTGGTAAAGCGGTGACCGAGCGGGATCCGGGACTCAATTTGCGCGCGTTTTTCTTCGCCGTCAGGCTGCGCATCAAGCCACGTTTTGTACAATGGCGTGTCTACTTCAGCAGGCAGCACAGCATTTACCCTGATGCCATACGGCAGCAGCTCTGCCGCCCATTCGCGTGTAAGTGCATTCACGCCACCTTTGCTCGCTGCATATCCCGACGTTGAGCCTTGCCCAGTTACCGATACTTTAGACCCAACATTCACAATACTTCCTTTTCCCGCTTTCAAATGAGGCAATGCATAGTGAGCCATTGCATAATAATGAATAAGATTAATGCGCAGCGATTGTTCAAACTGAATTACAGTGCCTTGTGCCAGGCTCACGCCATCATTCAAACCGGCATTGTTCACCAGTCCATCTATTCTTCCGTACCGTTGCACCACTGTGTCAATCAATGTTTTACAGGCTTCCTCGTCCGTCAGTTCCAGCTGTACCGCATGTGCATTGCCGCCGGAACGTTTCAGTTCTGTTAGTAATGCGTTGTTCTTTTGTTCATTGCGATCTGCAATAATCACGATGCCCTGTTCTTCCGCAATTTTGCGGCACACAGCACTTGCCAATGCCGCTGGCACCGCCGGTCACGATGAACACTTTGTTTTCCATTTTCAGATTCATGCCTGCTTCCGTTTATTTAGTAGCCATATGCTCTTGCTGTTTGTTTGGAAGATCCCAGTCCGTCGATACCGAGTTCCACAACATCGCCGGGTTTCAGGTAAAAGGGTTCCGGCTTCATACCAAGACCTACACCAGCAGGCGTTCCCGTGGTGATCACATCGCCAGGCAACAGCGTCATAAACTGGCTGATGTAGGAAACAAGAAAAGGCACTTTGAAGATCATGTTTTGTGTATTGCCATCCTGCAGCATATCTCCGTTCACCGTCAGCCAGAGGCGTAGATGATTGATATCCTGAATTTCGTCTTTTGTAGCCAGCCACGGACCCAGCGGAGCAAACGTATCACAGCTTTTTCCTTTCACCCATTGCCCGGTTCTCTCCAGCTGAAAATGGCGCTCGCTGTAATCATTGTGCAATACATAGCCGGCTATATAGTTCTCTGCTTCGCTTTCTTCAATATAAGAAGCACGCTTGCCGATAACGACTGCCAGTTCTACTTCCCAATCGGTTTTGGTACTGTTTTTTGGAATAATCAGGTCATCATCGGGTCCTACAATGGCAGTTGTGGATTTGAAAAAAATGAGCGGTTCCGGCGGTGCCTGCATGCCGCTTTCAGCCGCATGATCAGAATAGTTGAGCCCGATACAAATAATTTTGGAAGGCTTTACCACAGGCGGTCCCAGCCTGATCAGCGGACTTACTTCCGGGCATTCAGACTGGTGATCTTTGAGCCAATCCTGCAGCCGGTTCAGCCCGTTAGTTGCAAAAAACTCTTCATTATAATCTTCGCCAAAAAGCGAGACATCAATTCTTTTGGTATCGCTGATCTGTATACCGGGTTTTTCGTGTCCGGCTTCGCCAAAACGGATGAGTTTCATAGTAGGAATTAATAAAGTAATGGATAAAAAAGTGATAAGTAAAAAGATCAACGCCGGCAACTGCCGACTTATAAAGACACGCCCCGAAACCATGGGATAAAGTCGTCCTGGTTTAGCTGAACCGCTTTGGGAACCACTTCACCGCTTGCAGCTTTTATACAATATTCCAGTATCTCCTCACCCATTTGCTGTATGGTTTTATCTCCTTCAATAATAGCGCCTGTATCGATGTCAATAATGTCGCTCATGCGCCTTGCGAGCGATGAGTTGGTAGCTACTTTTATCACCGGGCATACCGGGTTTCCGGTTGGTGTTCCAAGTCCCGTTGTAAACAAGATCAGCGTAGCGCCCGCCGCGGCCTTGCCGGTGGTGGCTTCCACATCGTTACCGGGTGTGCACACAAGGTTAAGCCCCGGCTTTGTAGCAGGTTCCGTATAATTGAGCACATCGGCAACAGGCGCGGTGCCTCCTTTTTTGGCAGCGCCTGCCGATTTGATAGCATCCGTAATCAGCCCGTCTTTTATATTGCCCGGGATGGATTCATGTAAAAACCCGAACCGGCATCATGTGCTTTCTGATCGTAATCCTGCATCAGGCGAATAAACTTCTGCAGCAACTTCTTCGCTCACGCTGCGGTCTACAAGGTTTTGCTCCGCGCCGCATAGTTCGGGAAATTCTGCCAGTAATACTTTACCACCCAATGCCACAAGCATATCTGCACAATAGCCAACAGCAGGATTGGCAGAAATGCCGCTAAAGCCATCGCTGCCACCGCATTTTACCCCTAATACCAAGCTCGCTGAGTGGTGCGGGCTCACGCTCCAGTTTGTTTAGTTCCACCAACCCTGCAAATGTGTGATAAATAGCTTCCTGCACCAGTGTTTCTTCGTTTTGAATCTGTTGCTGCTCAAATATGAGCAATGGTTTATTGAACGATGGATTGCGGCAGGTAAATATCATCTTTTAATTGCTGAACCTGCAGATGCTGGCATCCAAACTCAATACTGTAATGCCACCTACGTTGGGATGATCGGCATAGGCAGCCAGAAGTTTAGACAACACATTTGCATCCTGCCTTGTGCTGCCGCAGCCACCCTGGTGATTTAAAAACTTGATACCATCAATATTTTGAAACAGGCGGTTGCGGGTTTCTGTTGCCGGCAATACGATTTCGGGAAATGCAATACCGCCTTCTTCATAGGCTTCTACCAGTTGCTTTGTATATTGTTTATACTTCGATGTAACGGCGTAGCCCAACTCGTTGTGTAGGCTTCGCGGATAACATCAAGATTACGGTTTTCGCAAAAAACAGTGGGCATAAACAGCCAGTAATTTGCCGTGCCCCATTTACCATCATCTCTCCTGTAACCATTGAATGTACGGTCTTTAAAAAGTGACACATCGGGCGGAGTCCACTGATACTGATAGTTGCGGTAAGCATAGTTATCAGCGGCATGTTTGGTATTATCAACCGTCATGCGTGCACCTCGCTCCACTGCTGTTGCGTTTTGCCAACCAGCACGCCATACATGATCACATCACCGCCTGCTTGCATATGCTGCATGAAAAATTTATGCTTCGCAGGAATATCTTCCGCTAAGAAAATATTCGTTGCCTTCAAACACGATGATTTCATGCTTTTTCAGCGAATCCAGTGCAACCAAAACATTGTCTGACGGGTGTATTTGTAGTACTCTTTGTTTCATTTTTTTACATTAATCTACAAGCTAGCTGTTGCTTTTTACAAGTGATAAAAACGGCTTGCATTTTCACCAAAAATAGCTGCCTTCTCTTCAGCAGAGTAAGAAGAAAAATATTGTTCAATGATGGCAAAATTAGCATCGTAAGAATCTGCCAGCAGGCATACGGGCCAGTCAGAGCCGAACATCAGCCGTTGTGGTCCAAACATCTCCGTTACTGCATCCAGATACGGCACAAAATCGGCGTAGGAATGTTGCTGCCAGTCGGCTTCTGTGGCTAGTCCCGAAAGTTTGCAATACACATTGGGATAAGCTGCTACTTTTTGCATGTCCTCTTTCCACGGCTCTACCTGCGTGTTTTGATGCGAGGCTTTGCCAGGTGGTCTATCACAAAGCGCTGATCGGGAAATTGCTCAACCAATTGATGTGCATATGGCAAATGTCTTGGGTAAATTAGGATATCGTAAGTAAAATTAAACGATTGCAATAAAGAAATGCCCCTGCAAAATTTTTCATTGAGCATGAAAGCGTCATCGGGCTCAGCCTGGATAATATGGCGAAAACCTTTTACAATCGGATACCCGGAAAAATAATGCAAACGTTCTTCAATATTATCAGCGCTTAAATTGACCCAGCCAATTACTCCTTTGATAAATGAATGTTCTAAAGCCAGCTGTATCAGAAAATGAGTTTCCTCTTCCGATTGGTCGGCCTGCACGGCTACGCAGCCATCCATACTATGCCGGGCGAGCAAAGTCTTCAGTTGTGCAGGTAAATAATTGTGTTGCAAAAGAGGAAAATCCTGCATCCACACATCTCGGTGCGCGGTATAGTTCCAGAAATGCTGATGTGCATCAATTCTCATATGGATGGCAATAAAAAAACTACAATCGTTGAAAAATAAAAAAGTCAGGGAATGGTGAGATTCCTAATTATTCAGCTTGATAAATCCTCCATCTATCGGGTAATCGTTGCCGGTAATAAATGAAGCTTCTGAGCTGCATAGATAAAGAATTAAGTATGCAATTTCGTCCGGTTTTGCCATGCGCCCGATAGGTTGTGTTTTCGACAATTTTTCAAACATTTCTTCTTCCCTTCCCGGATAAGTGCGGCTGATAAATCCGTCTACAAAAGGTGTATGCACACGCGCCGGCGACACACAGTTGCACCGTATGCCATCAGCCAGATAATCTTTCGCTACAGAAAGGGTCATACCCAGCACGGCACCTTTGGTCATGCTATAGGCAAAACGATCCGGGATGCCAACGTTATTTACGATGGAAGCAAGGTTGAGAATGGCGCCGCCTTTTGCCTTCATCAGGGGCAATGCTTCGTGCAGGCAGTTGTAAACGCCTTTGACATTTACAGTATACAAACGGTCAAAATCTTCTTCCGAAGTAGAATCTGCCTTGCCAATATGCGAAATGCCTGCACTGTTTACCAGCAAATCAATATGGGATAACGAGCCAAAAGCCTTTTTTACCTCTTCCTGCTTTGCCACATTGCAGATAAGGCTTTGAGCCTTGCCGCCAGCCGACTTTATTTCATCGATGGTTTGCGAAGCCTGCTCTTCATTGATATCAGCAATGTATACGTGGGCGCCCTGTTTTGCAAACAGCAGTGCAACGGCTTTTCCTATCCCGCTGCCGCCGCCGGTAATCACGGCAATCTTGTTTTGTAAACTAAACATATGACGTATGGTTAATCGTTATGAAAAATCCGATGCCAGGGAATGGTTTTGCCCTGGTGGCAAATTGCCGGACGAGTAAATGATCGCCATAAAGATGGCATTAAATCCTTTTCGCCAGAATAGCAACTCACTATTTTATAAAATTCCTTCATCGGCAAAGCTGTAATGCCCGTCGCAACTCACAATGATGTGATCGAGCACCGACATGTCAAAAAGCAGTGCAGCTTCTTTTATTTTCCGGGTTAATTCCTGGTCGGCGCGGCTTGGCTTGATGCTGCCACTTGGATGATTGTGACACAGTATAATGTTCACTGCGTCGTGCGACAAGGCTTTTCTCAATATAATCCGCGGATCGGCTACCGTGCCGGTAATGCCGCCTTCGCTGAGCACTTCGTAATGCATGATTTTATTGGCCTGGTTTAAAAACAGTACGGCAAATACTTCATGCTTTTTATATTGCAGCTTTGCCCGCAGATATGCCGCCACATCATTGCTTTGCGTGATGGTTTCGCGCTTTTTGGCGGCAACATCGCGCCTCACGCCCAATTCTAGCGCGGCAGCAATTGTGATGGCTTTTGCTTCGCCAATTCCTTTTGTGTTCAGTTTCAGTAATTCTTTTACCGGCAAGCCCGCCAAACGTTGCAGATCGTTATTTACAGCGGATAATAAATCTTTACAAACATCAACGGCGCTTTTATCGCGGGTTCCGTTGTTGATTAAAATCGCAAGAAGTTCGGCATTGCTCAGCGATTCTACGCCTTTGAGCATTAGTTTTTCGCGTGGGCGATCGTCTTCAGCCCAGTTTTTTATGGAAGAGTTAGCCATGTATACAGGAATAGAATGGTAAAATACAAATTATGTTTTCTATTTCAAATATTATCTTCGCCCCTCATTTATCTGTATGAATCCGTCTGTAAAAGTATTTTCCGGTACCGGTTCCCAGGAACTTGCAAAAAAGATTGCACAACGTTTTGGCGCACCCCTTGGCAAAATCAATATACAGAAGTTTAGCGATGGAGAATTTCAGCCGATATTTTTGGAAAGTATCCGCGGCGACTATGTATTCCTGATTCAAAGCACCTTTGCGCCTACCGATAACCTGATGGAGCTTCTGCTGATGATAGACGCTGCCAAACGTGCGAGCGCTTATAAAATCATAGCAGTAATGCCTTATTTTGGCTTTTCGAGGCAGGACCGAAAAGACAAACCCCGCGTGGCCATCGGCGCCAAACTTGTAGCCACACTTGTGGAAGCCGCAGGTGCCGACCGGGTGATAACCATGGACTTACATGCTCCGCAGATACAGGCTTTCTTCGATATTCCCGTAGATCACCTCGATAGTTCGGCAATCTTTATCCCTTATATTGAGCAATTAAAACTCGAAAACCTTACCTTTGCCGCCCCCGACGTGGGAAGCACGAACCGGGTAAGGGAAATTGCAAGCTATTTTAACTCGGATATGGTGATTTGCGACAAGCACCGCAAACGGGCAAATGAGATAGCAAGCATGGTAGTGATTGGCGACGTGAAAGGCAGAGACATTGTGCTGATAGATGATATTTGCGACACAGGCGGAACTTTGGCAAAAGCAGCTCACCTCCTGATTCAAAAAGGCGCTAAAAGTGTGAGAGCTCTTTGCACACATCCTATTTTGAGCGGCAATGCATACGAAACTATCGACAACAGCTTGCTGGAAGAACTGGTGGTGTGCGATACGATACCGATGAGAAAGGAAAGCAAAAAGATAAAAGTGATCTCTGTAGCCGACTTATTTGCAATCGCTATCCGCAATGCCTACGAAAACAAAAGTATCACAAGCCTGTTCATCCATTCACAACTGAGAGGAATCAGGTAGTTAATATTGTATAAGGTATTAGGTACAAAGTATTCGGTATTATGATTTTAGATTTCATTTATCTTACTACATAATACATATTACTTAATACATTTTACATATAATACTTACTACAACAACAACGCATTTTTTAATCAATCATAATCATGAACACAATTACAATCGAAGGTCACCTGAGGACCGAAAGCGGCAAAAAATCCACCCGCCAGCTCCGCTCTCAGGACAATGTGCCAGGTGTAATTTACGGTGGTGCCAAAGAAGTGAATTTTTACGCTTCGGCAAAGGCTTTCAAGCCACTCGTTTATACCGGCCAGTTTCAGTTAGCACAGGTAGATGTAGACGGCAGCAGCTACACCTGTATTTTAAAAGACCTGCAATTTGGCAAAGTATCAGACAAACTGATTCACGTAGATTTGCTGGAACTCGTTGGCGACAAGAAAATTGTAGCTACGCTTCCTATCAAGTTTGTGGGTGTATCTGTTGGTGTAAAAGCCGGTGGTAAACTCATTACTAAAATCAATGCGCTGAAAGTAAAAGCACTTCCTAAAGATCTGAAAGAAAATATCGAAGTAGATATTACAAATCTCGATCTGAACGGAAACATTCGCGTAGAAGACGTAAAAGAGCCGAATCTTGAAATATTAAACTCACCACGCATTCCTATTGCGTCGGTAGTACTTACAAGGCAGTTGAAGCAGGAAGAATCTGCAGCCGCCAAGGAAGAAAAGAAAAAATAATTCAAACCTACTTACACAAAACGAAGCCCTGCCACATGCGGGGCTTTGTTTTGTTATAGAGTTATGGCATTGTGTTAGAATCGATAATTGTATGAGTAAGTTTTTGATAACCGGTCTTGGAAATATTGGAGCAGAATACAGCCATACCCGCCACAACATTGGTTTTGATGTATTGGATGCATTTGTACAAAAACATGAGGGAACATTTTCACCCGACCGGCTGGCAGATAAGGCAGAGATCAAATGGAAAGGCAAACTCTTTGTTTGTATAAAACCTACCACTTTTATGAACCTGAGCGGCAAAGCGTTTAAATACTGGCTGGATAAAGAAAAAATAGCGCTTGAACATACGCTCACCATTGTAGACGATCTGGCATTGCCCCTTAGCAAAATCAGGCTGCGGGCCGGCGGAAGCGCCGCAGGACATAATGGATTGCGCGATATAGAACAAACCCTCGGCACCAGACAGCTATGCAAGGCTGCGCTTTGGTATTGGCAACGAATATCCAAAAGGCATGCAGGTAGAATTTGTATTGGGAAAATGGCAGAAAGAAGAGCAGCCGGTTATCAACAGGAAAATAGAAGCCTGTACAGGCATTATTGAAAGCTTTGCTTTTGCCGGATTGGAAAACACAATGAACATATATAATAAACAAGAATTTAGTTAACCTGTTCAATGAAACAACTATGAAGATTTTCTGTGTCGGTAGAAACTACGTAGACCACGCCAAGGAACTGAACAACGAGGTGCCGGAAAACCCCGTTATCTTCATGAAGCCAAAATCGGCTCTCCTGCCCAACCCGGCTACGTTTATCTTATCCCGAATTTACCAACGAACTGCACTATGAAGCGGAACTGGTATTTCGCATTTGCAAAAACGGGCGCTACATAACAAAAAGTAATGCACTGAATTATGTAGACGCGGTGACAGTGGGTATCGATTTTACGGCAAGAGACCTTCAAAGCGAGTTGAAGAAGAAAGGTCTTCCTTGGGAAATTGCAAAAGCCTGGGATCATTCTGCCGTTGTTGGCAAATGGCAGGCACTGGACCTGAATGAACTTCATGCAGGTTTGTCGTTCTCTTTACAAAAAGATGGCAAAACCGTTCAGCAGGGCAATTCTACACAAATGATTTTTTCAGTGCAGAAAGTCATCGCCTTTGTTTCCACTTTTTTCTCTCTCAATATTGGTGACCTGCTGTACACGGGCACACCGGCAGGCGTAGGAGAATGTATGGTGGGTGAAGTATTAACCGGCTACTTTAAAGACGAACCTGTATTTGAAACCCTGATTAAATAACAAAGTATCTGTGCCACAACAAAGCCTTTGCACACGCAGAGGCTTTGTTGTGCAATACCATTACGTATCACCGCACAGATATGCATGTAAGTGCCGTACCCAGTATTCCATAACTTGATATTGCAGCATAAGTATTTTAAACTTACGTGGAATAAGAAACACACCAATGCAATAATTTTGAGTTCGTAATTAATCTCAGTATTCTGGCTGACGGAATATATCAGATCAGTAAACGCAATTTGCATCTAAAGAATAAGCGAGCTAAAGAAGCTATACACTGCCAACAATCTGGAAGTCACCAATGAAACGCAATTAATTTTGAAATTGTAAAACAAATAACTATGGACAACTGGAAACAATACAAAAGAAAAGGCTTGTCGGAAATGCGACCTTATGTAAAAGGCGAAGATCTAACAGGCATCAGCGTATCTAAAGAAGACCATCCTGAAACAGATATGGGAATGATTGCCCGCAATCCCGATAATCACGCGGACCAATGGTATGTAGCCCGTAAATACTTTGAAGACAATTTGGAGGAAGTGAAATAGGCAAGTTTGAGATGATTATTGTACTCGGATATGCCAACTCGTGTGTTACATGAAAAAATTTGTATCAATTGGATTTTCGAATGCTATAGAATTATAACGACAACTATCAGTAGGTCAACACAATGTGTAATAAACAAAAAGCCCCCTGCATGTAAGCAGGAGGCTTTTTGTTTATCTGTAGCGAGATCGGGAGTTGAACCCGAGACCTTTGGGTTATGAATCCAACGCTCTAACCACCTGAGCTACCTCGCCAAATGGGGTGCAAATATAGGTGACTGATGCTAAAAAAAGAAACGTTTATTAAAAAAGCTCGAGGAATAAAAAAGAAAAACCCATTGTAGAAACAACGGGTGTCTTCGATTGCTTGCCATATGAAAAAGTTACAAATCTCTTATTATAAATATAATGTATTAATCTCTCTGTTGTTATTTATAAAGCAAATATAAAACCAAAACACATTTGCAACAAATTTAAAAAATATTAATTTAATTATTATAGATGGCTAATGCTTCCTTCAAACATCTCATTGCTTTAATAATCTGTTCACTATCAATAACATAAGCCAATCTTATTTCATTTTTTCCCAATAATGGATTACTATAAAAACCATTTGCAGGTGCAACCATAACGGTTTGATTTTCATATTGAAATTTTTCTAATAACCACTGGCAAAAATGTTCTGCATCCTCGACAGGCAATTGAGCAATTGCGTAAAATGCACCCCCAGGGTTGGGGCAAAAAATTCCCGGAATTTTGTTCAGTTCTCTCACCAGTATATCGCGGCGGCTTTTTAGATGGCTTTCGTTTCCTCAAAATAATCGGATGGCAGGTCCACTGCTGCTTCCCCTATCATTTGCGCCATGGAAGGCGGACTTAGTCTTGCCTGTGCAAACTTCATAGCAACACCGGTGACATGTTGTTTTTCGACACAAACGCTCCTATCCTGCCGCCGCAGGCGCTGTATCGTTTGCTGATGGTGTCAACAACAATCACATTGTCTTCCATACCTTCCAATTGCAGTGCGCTAAAATGGTCTCCTTCATAGCAAAACTCGCGGTAAGCTTCATCTGAAATGATATAGAGGTCATGGCGTTTGGCAATGTCGCGCAAGGTTTCCAGTTCTTCGCGGCTGTATAAGTAACCGGTAGGATTGTTGGGATTACAGATTAATATCGCTTTGGTGCGGCGGTTATTTTCTTTTCAAAATCTTCTATCGGCGGCAAACGCAAAACCCGACTCTATGTAAGACGTTACCGGCACTACCGTTACGCCTGCTTCTACCGCGAAGCCATTGTAATTGGCATAAAATGGTTCTGGAATAATAATTTCGTCGCCCGCATCCATACAACACATAAAGGCAAACAGGATAGCTTCCGATCCGCCGGTGGTTACCAATATATCCTCTATTCCTACCTGAATCTGATAGCGGCTGTAATATTCTACCAGTTTGCGGCGATAGCTTTCATTGCCTGCGCTGTGGCTATATTCAAGGATGGTAAAATCTGAATTGCGAACGGCATCCAAAATTGGTTTGGGCGTAACAATGTCGGGCTGACCAATGTTTAAATGATACACATGAACACCTCTTTTCTTAGCCGCTTCGGCAAAAGGCACCAACTTCCTGATAGGCGATGGAGGCATCTGTTGGGCTCGGCTGCTAACGGCAAGTGCATTCATTTTGCAAACGTACAAACACAACGTATTGATCGCTGTTAATTTTTTGTAATCGGTTAGAAAACAGTGTAGGTTTGAAGCATTATGCGTATTCTCTGCATTGATTATGGTGCGAAACGTACCGGGATTGCGGTGACTGATCCCTTCAAGATTATTGCAACTGCACTTACTACAGTTGCCACGAAAGAGGTGTTTGTATTTCTGAAAAACTACATCAAAAATGAACAGGTTGAACTTATACTTGTTGGTGCACCTGTAAACCTCGATGACTCTAAAACCCACGCTACGCCGCTGGTTCAGCAGTTTTTAAAACGCCTGCAAAAAGAAATTCCGGGTATCCCGGTGAAAACGATTGATGAGCGTTACACGTCAAAAATGGCTGTGCGTGCCATGGTAGATATGGGTATGAAGAAGAAAGACCGCCGTCAGAAAGAAAACATCGACAAGATAGCGGCTACCCTCATGCTGCAGGAATATCTGCAGCATTTGCAGTTTTAGTATTTATCATATACATTATGTATAGCCGATAAAGTACCTTTGCAAACTGAAAAAATAAAGAAGTTATTGTATGATTTTACCGATTGTGGCCTATGGGGCACCCGTTCTCAGAAAAATAGCTACCAACATACAACCAGAATATCCTCATCTTGACAAGCTGATTGAAGACATGTGGGAAACGATGTATGCCAGCAACGGCGTGGGTTTGGCGGCTCCGCAGATCAACAGGGATATCAGGCTGTTCCTCGTAGACAGCACTACTATTTTCGAAAACCTTGAACCTGATGAACTGGGAAAATATACCGATGCGCCGGGCATCAAAAAAGTGTTTATCAATGCCTACATCAATGAGTTTGCCGGCTCCAGCTGGAGTTATAACGAAGGCTGTCTCAGCATTCCGCGTATCCGCGAAGATGTGGTGCGCCCGCAAAGCGTAACGCTTACGTATATGGATGAAACCTTTACATCTCACACCGAAACCTTTACAGGCATTACCAGCCGGGTGATACAGCACGAATACGACCATACCGAAGGCAAGCTGTTTATTGATTACATGAAACCGCTTCGCCGCAAATTATTATTGGGTAAATTAAACGACATCAGCAGAGGTAAGATCAAAACCGATTATAAAATGTCGTTTGCCAAATGAGGGTACTCTTTTGTGTCGCCTTATCTCTTCTTTCTCTTATTTCTTTTGCACAGGACACTACAGTTCAGGTAGAAAATGAATATTATACATTGCCCGAAGTGGTAGTGCGCAACTACAGCAACTACGCAGACATCCTGCAGCGCATACAAAAAGATACAACTTTCTACAAGGCATTCCGCACTTTGCATACCATTGGTTTTTCGGCATACAACAGCATCCGCATGACAGATAAACGGGGCAATACGAGTGCCTCATACAATAGCAAAACAGTACAACGTGTGAGCAATGGATGTCGTACAATGACGGAAGAAAACCGAAAGACAAGCGGCGATTTTTTCGACAGAAAAGGCGATTTTAATTATGTAACCGGGCAAATGTATGCAAGCCTTTTTTTTACAAAAGGGAAAGTGTGTGGCGAAACAAACATTGTGGGCGACATGGAGTTTAACCCCGATGATAAACAAGGTATGGAAAAACACAAAGAGCAATTAAAAATGTTGTTCTTTAACCCGGGCAAACGCATACCCGGAATACCTTTTATTGGCAATAAGCTTGACCTGTACGACCACGAAGCTCACAACAATTACAACTACCACCTCGACTATTCTCTATACAAAGGCGAATATGCTTTTGTTTTTTCCATCATCGCCAATGCAGACGCACCTTCCGGCAACATAGTAATTGACAATATGACCACATGGTTCGATCCGAAAACAATGGAAGTATTAGGGCGAAATTATCAGCTCAGCTACAAAGCAGGTGTCTACGATTTTGACGTGAATATGGAAGTAGAATTAACCAAAATCCACAATATTCTTGTACCGCAGGTGCTGCGCTACAAAGGCAATTTTCATGCGTTGTTTCACCAGCGCGAACGTGGAGAATTTACAGCCACGTTGTTTGATTACGAGTTCTGATTTGCTTGTTAAATCAGAAACAAATGCCAGAACAGGATGTTGTTGACAGCATCCTGTTCCGGCATTTCGACTTTTTGCTATAAAATATTCCATTGCAAAAAGCGATTCACTTGTTGTTTATATTTTTACAATTATCGTTCGCGACGTAGTAATTGCCGAGGTTGAACCGCAACTATTGGTATTGAATGTACACAGGACTTGGATACAAACCCAACACATCTGCAGGTTCCATTAAGCGGTAAGAACCTTTTGTATCGTTTTTGTAAAACAGCTTGAAACCCGCGTATTGCACAGGTTCCCTTGTAATTGCCAGTTCATAGCTGCTTTTCTTTTTAGCCGGAAAACCCCAGCCATCCATATCTATTACCACCTGCACATTGGGGCTCATCTTTATGTTTTTGGAATTGGTCAGCATACCTTTAGTAAAACGGTGCACCACCAGCACTTTTGGCGGCACGCCATACCGGCTCACCATCGAATCGAGAAACGACGTTGCATAGTTTACATCTGCCGCATCAAACGACCCAATTACGCTCGAAGGCACACGCCCTGCAGGCATGGCGAATTCGGGATCGATGCCCAGATGCACATTCGGCATTTTCAGATAAGGTTCAAGCTCAGGCAATTCTTCACGCAGGCTGCTATGCCCGGTTTGCACATCCAGAAATACAAGTGCGTTTATTTTGTTAGCCAATTCGATCGCATGGTCAATTTGTGTAAAAGGCATTCGCAACCTGTATTTATTTCCTTTGCCGGGGTTGCGTTGCGCCGTTACAGCTATATAATGGATGGCAGGCTGCACAGGAATTGCGGTATCGGCTGCCTGCCAGCGTGCTACTTCCTGCTGCAGTTTTTGCAGCATTTCATCGGGTGGCAATTCACCCAGAATGCCCATTCCTTTAGAATAAAAATTACCATAAAAAGCTATGATGCGTTTAAAAGGAAACACAGCACCCGGCGCAGGATAGTCTGTCTTTACCGGCCATGCCGCGGTAGGTTTGTTTGCCACAAGATGCATCTGCAGCGAATCATAAAGCGCTTTATCTATCACCGGTATTGCTTTTTTAGCTACAACTGGCGTATCGGTTTCTACAACAGGCAAATGTTTTTCATTCGCTCCTGTTTCTGTATTGGCTTCCAGTTGCTTACAGGCAGATAACAACAGCAAATTGAACACGATAAACACAAGTAGACCAGGTAACGTTTTTGGGAACGTAGTTTTAGTTGTCATAGTTGATTTCGATAATTTTTACGATGGGTGTGCTGCAGCAAAATACAAGCAACAGATTACCCTAAACAACATGCATATTTTGTACCGATAGCAAATGGGTTTTGATTCAGTCCACATTTCAGGACTTCGAAGCTTATAAAGGCTATGATAGACAGGGAATAAAATAAAAAGGAATATATGAAACTGTATTTTCTGTGATGGTAATTGTTGTTTGGTTATTATCACGTCAAAACGTTTAGCAACAGATTTGCACAAAATTCTGAGAGAAAACCTGTTGACATCAACTATTATTTTTAAAAAAAAGAGGTAATTTAACTGTGCGTTTCTATAAGAACAATGCGTAGCTAGTTCAATCAGCTGGAAGCTACAAGCAAATGTTACTTATCCCTAATACTCTAAACGGCTAAATCTTATGAAGCAATATTTCCCTTTACCCAGAAACGAACAAAAGCTCGAATGGATATTGATCATTTTGTTCCTGCTTTTTTCCTGCATCATTCTCATCGGCGTTTTTACAGAATATATGCATCTCAATTATGATGATGTTCTTATTCCAGCCTTCTGCTTGTCAGGTGGGTTTTTCTGTATTGTGTTGGGTCTAAATGGTATTACCAATGGCAACCTGATAGTGAAATATTCACCTTTCTGGATGGCAACTGCCATACAATTTCTGCTGAAAAAAATATTCTCTTTCACGCCAGATAGAGCAAGAAGAACAACGGCAGTGTCATTAGGAATCCTGTTCCTGATTGTTGCGTTGGTAATGCTGGCAATAGCAGTAAAGGAAATGGCAAAACACATGGAAAAACTGATTCAATAAAATCCTCCATAGCACTTTACACTTCCGCGTTTATCGAGTTCTGCACGGCAGCGGTTTTCAGCCGACCAGTTTTGATTTGTCAATGCCTGGTATTCAAACGCGCCTTCGAGGCTGCCGCCGGTACGCGAATAAGTAAGCGGTCCCGTGGTAGCATCATATGCCATCCCAAACCGCAATTTGTCGCTGTTTTGTCCACGTCCTAAAAAGTTATCGAGCGTCAGTGTTACCACCCATGCGTTGCTTCCCTGGAAGTTTACATTTCCTCGGTACCACAAACCCACATTTACATAATGGCTTTTCACATCGCAGCCTATGCTCCACGCCTGGTTGGCTGCTTGCCGGTTATACGTTGCACCGGGCACGATGTAGAGGTTTTCGGTTTCCAGCAGGTATCGCATTGCGCCATTCCAGCGGATGGGTAATTTGCTTTCTGTATTGCTGGTAAACGACTCATCCGGCTGATTGATGTGGTTGGCGCTTCCACTGATCATCAGTGTATTTCTCCAGAAAAACATAGCGCCACCCCCAAAATCGGGATAGTATTTTTTATTGTTAATCGCGATTTCTGCCGCCGTCACCGATCCTGGAATTATACCATCCTGGTCGAGCTGATCTGAGAAAATCAGTTTATTAAAATCGAGCCGCCTGTTGCTCACGCCAGCCTGCAAGCCCATGCGCAATTCCCAGTTGGAACTGCAGATTTCAAACGAATAAGCGCCGGCAAAATTGGTGCGTTGTATAAAGCCTTCTGAAGAAGATGTTGCCAGGAGCCCAACACCTCCCGACAGGTTACGCACATACTTATCCAAAGATGCTGTGAAGTAGTTCATCCCGCCGGGAATTGAAAACCATTGCTTGCGGAAAATGGCATTTACCCGCAGATCATTGTCGGCTGTTCCGGCAGCCGCAGGATTGAGATATAAAGGTGATAAAAAGGGTTGTGAGTAAATATGATCCTGTGCCACCGGCTGTTGCACCATACAGACAGTAAGACATATACTGATGAAAAACTTATACATAATGAGGGATTGAAAAGTTTATTTTACAACGGTTATCGAGCCTTCGCGTTTGTACGAATTGCTGTAGGGATACTTCATGCCTTTCCATTCTGTTCCATTGATAAAAGAAGCCGTTATCTTCCAGATATAAACATCTTGCTGTATGGCGTTTCCTTTCACATCGGTTCCGTTCCATCCTTCTTTCGGCGAGCCGTTTTCATCCAGCAGGCTGGTGTGATACACCAGTTGCCCCCAGGTTGTAAACACCTTCAGGTCGTAACTTTGTAAACCTCTGCCAGTGGGCAAAAAAGATCGTAATTCCGGCTGAATGCATTTAGGACAAAAAGCGTTGGGAACATACAACCAGCCCGGCACTCCGTTTATGATCATGTCAACGGATGCCGTATCTCTACAGCCGGTATTGATATCGCTTACAATGAGGCGCACGGTGTATTTGCCGGTATCTTTATATCGGTAACCGCTCACATCTCTCAGGAACGGATAGCGCGTATAGTCTCCCATATCCCAGAGGTAGCGGTAATTAGGAAGTTCCAGCGTAGTGTTCTGAAAATTCAGTTTGTAATCCGGCACATTGATCACCGTACCCGGCGATACTGTAAAACTGGCAGACGGCGCAGGAATCGTCGTTATCAGATTTGGCTTTACAGCAGAGTCCCGGCAGCCATATTGCCCAACAGTCACCAGCGTAACGGTATAAGGCATCTCGGAAGGCGGATAGCGTTTCAACGGGTTTGATTCACTGCTGGTAGTATTGTCGCCAAAGCGCCATTCCAAAGTTTTTGCACCTGTGGAAAGGTTGGTAAACTGCACAGCTACCGTATCGCATCCTGTTGTATTGCTTGCAGCAAAATCAGTAACGGGTTTTGTTTCAATGGCAACCGTATGTTTGGCTGTATCGGCGCATTTGCCATCTGTTGCCTGCAGGCTGATGGTGAATTTACCTGCATTTTCATACAGGTGTGTAGGCGCAGGCACGGTGCTGTTGGGAGAATTATCGCCCCATGTCCACTGGTAAGCATTTGCCCCGTTGCTGAGATTGGAAGGTATTACATTAAGGCTTCCCGCGCATCCCAATGAATCGTTGAGAGTAAACGCTGCCGTGGGTTTGGCAAGTGTTGTAAAAGAAAACACAGCGGTATCGGGAGCACAAAATTCATTGCCCGTAATCAACTCGATTGTATAGGGAAAAGCAGGTTTTGTAAACATTATCTCCGGTGATGGAAGAATACCAGCGTCCCTGCCATTCAAAAGCCAGCGATAGCTGGTAGCATCAGAAGAGGTATTGCTGACAGCAGCGCTAAATGGCACACAGGTAGCAGCATTCGTGAGTGAAAATTGCGCTTCGGCTGTTGGATGCATCACAACGGATCCGGTAGCCGTATCACTGCACCCAATACTGTTTTTTGCCACAAGAGTTGTGTTAAACGTTTTGGGCAACGTTTCATTTGCTGTTGCAAGAAAACGGTAATCAAACGTTTCTGCAGAAGATTGAAGTGCATTGTTTACAAGCCACCTGTATGTTACCGCATCAGTGCCATTGTAAGCACTTGTATTGGCATAAGAAATAACCGTATCACTTGCGCAGGTAGCGGCACTCAAAGGCGTGAAAGCGGCTGCCGGTTTTGTAAAAATCTGCAGGCTGATACTGTCGCTGCCTGTACAGCCTGCGCTGTTGGCAGCAGCCAGTTTTACCAGGTACTTTCCTGCTTCGGTAAATGCGTATTGAAGGGACTTTTGTGTAAATGTGCCAGTAGTATCAGACGTAGAAGTATTGATAACCGACCATTTTAAATTTTCATCTGCAATGCCGGGCGCACTGGCCGCCAACACAAAGGGAGCACAATTGACAGGCGCGTTGTTGGCAATGATCTTTGTATCTGGCTTGCCAGATATAGTAATCACCTGCTGCGCCATATCAGAACACACCACGCCAAAATTGTTGATGCGGTCTGCAAATAAAGTAACGAGGTAAGTGCCTGCATTGGCATATGTGTGCGTAGCAGAAGCTCCCGAAGAAAGAGTGCCGTCATTCCAGTTCCAGCGATAGGCGTCCGCATTAGTGTTGGTTGCAGATACGGCGACCGTATCATTCTGGCAAAACAAGGTTTTCGACAAGTCAAAATCTGCTTCAGGTTTGGTATAAATAATGGCCGAAGTATTTACAGAAGTATCGCTGCATCCGTTGGTGATATCGATTGTGATATTATAATTTCCTGCTGCAGTATAAGTATGCGAAACTGTTGTTTCGTTGTCGGTGGTTATGAGCGGCGGCTGATTGTCACCAAAGTTCCAGGCATACTTAGTCGCACCGGTGGTATTGTTGTTGAAAAAAACAGTGTGCGGTGCACAACCGCTTGCATTGCTGCCACTGATGTTGATCTGCGGCTTGATGGGATTGGGAACTACCACCACATCTACAAACTGTGTATCGCGACGGCATTTGTTTTCCGCCACCAATTGAATACGGAATGTATCGAGAACACCCGTGATATAGCTGTACGGAAACGGCACCGAAGAGATTGTAATGTCGGTTTTCCCATCGCCAAAATCCCAATAATATGTATCGGGTTTGCCCAGCGAGGTATTGTTTACCGTGAAAAAATAAGGCGAACAGCCAAACGTGCTGTCAACACCAAACCGTGCCCTTGGATTAGCACTTACCATCACGCTGTCGGTAGCTGTGGTGATGCTGCAGCCATCGTCGGCGGTGAGTTGTATATAATAAATAGTATCGTTGTTATACGGGCTGCTGTTATAGATAACAGGCTGGGTTGGCTGCACAGAAGTTGCCGTTTGCCCATTGCCAAAATCCCATGTAAAGTTTACGTTCTCTACCAAAGCTGTTTCGTTGGTGATAACAATTGGCAAAGGACCGCAACCTTTCTCTATATCCTTTTTAAATTTTGCTGTAGCAGAAACAGCGGCTGTAAACTCCATTTGCATACTATCTGCTTTGCATCCATAACGGCTTGTCGTTACCAGTTTGATGGTGACTTTATCGCCTGCGATTCTTTATTGCATAATCAGGAAAAATGCCGTTGGCATTGCTGCCAATCAGCACATTATTGGCATACCAGTTATAGGTTTCATTCTGATCAGGATAAGGCGTGGTAGAGATTACATCCTGTAATTTGAATTCAATGCATCCCAATGTCTTGGTGGCTGTAAATTCTGCTTTCGCATCCGGTTGTACAGTTACGGTAACTGAGGCAGAACTGCTGCAGCCATTTTCCAATAAGCCGGTTACCACATACGTAGTAGTAGCTGCAGGTTTTGCCATCACTGTGCCGCTATTGTCCGCATCAAGACCGGATGCCGGCGTCCATGTATACGAACTTGCTCCGCTTGCAGTGAGCTGCGCAGATGCACTGCCGCAAATATTGGCTGCGATCGGGCTGACAGTAACAACGGGCGATTTTTTCACCTTTACCAACACGGTATCTGTAGCCGAACAGCCGGCACCCGCTTTTGCCGTTACTACAAATGAATAAGTCGTATCGTTATTAGGTCCGTTGTAAAACAAGGTGGCTTCGGGCGAGGCGCTTGTTGCATCATTCAAACCGGCAGCAGGCAACCACTCATAGCTTAATCCCGTTTGCGCAGCGCTACCAATCGTTACCGGCTGTCCGCTGCACGTTTCTTTATTGCCGCCTGCGGCTGCTACCGGCTGATCAATGACGATAATTTCTCCTTCGCCGGTAGTGGTGCCGCAATGATTAGTTGCGCTGAGCTTTACGGGAAATGTTCCTGGTTTACTATACATAATGCCTTGCGGAAACAAGGTATCTGCCGTTGCAGGACTGCCGTTGCTGAATGTCCATTGATAGATTGGCGTTGCAGATGAATAACAATTGAAAACAGTTGCGGAAGGCTTTGCAGCATTGTTTACACAAACTGACGCTAATGCATCAATAGTGACTTTGGGCTTTGCAGCAAGAGTAAACGTATCTGTTAAAAAAGTGCTCGGGCAGCCATAGCCGGCATCCTGCGCGGTAGCTGTGAGCTGAATGTAATAATTGCCTGCACCTGTAAATTTTACCTCCGGGGAAACAGAAGTTGCGGAAGTACCATTTACAAACGAATAAGTGGAAGACGGCGCGCAATCAGATGGATCGGAAGGAGAAATATACCAGTAATAGCTGTCGCCGCTACAGTTGCCCTGCTTTGATGTATTCTTCAAAGTCAGCGTCGCATCATCACACAATTCTGCACTGCTGAGCGTGAAGCTGGCTTCCGGTGGATTGCGTATGCATATGATTTGCTCTGTGCTATCGATACCTCCGCTGCAACTGCTTTGGTTGGTAACATACATTTTTACAGTGTAAGTTCCGGCTTCGGTAAATTTGAGATCGAGATTGGATGACCCGCTTTTCCAGAGCAGCCAGTTTGTGGCGCTGCCATTGAGCGAACCAAGAGTGCCGCTTGCAATTGTATAACCCGTAGATGGACTGACCGTCCACACCTGCGATACATCTGCTTTGCAGGTAGATACGCCATTGGCCACTACTATCACGCCTCCCAATAAAGATGAATTGTAAACCGTAACGGTAGAATTGACACAGGCTACATCGGCAGGATAAGGCGTAATCTGCGCTTTCGCTTTTCCTGAAACATAAATGGGCTCAACAGTAGCTTTTGCCGAGTTGCACGAATTGATAGCGGTCAGTTGTGCATAAAAGGAATTCTGGTAACTGAGGCTGCTGGAACCGCAGGATGTGCTGTTGAACGTATGATCTAAAAACTCGGGCGGCTGCGCACTGTAAGAATCCTGGATAGTGCCGTCCGAAATAACAAAGGTGTAAAATGTGCCGGGAGGATTGTCGGCTACATCGTTTACCTTAAACTTCAGCGATTCACCTTCGCAGATAGCGCTGTTGCCAAGATTGGACAGCCCGACTTTAGGCGTGGTTCCTAAAAATACATTGTAGTCTTTGGAAGCGGTACAACCGTTGCTGCCGCTTACTTCTACAGTAATGGTTGTATTGCCGCGGGGAAATGTATGTGTAATGATATCGCCATCGGCCCACGTAGAAAACGAACTGTCGGCACTGCCATCATTCCATTTGATTTTGTAACCCGTATTGGTGCCGGACGTGGAAGTGACTTTACGGAAAGAAAACGTATAAAACGAAAGCACATCGCATTTGGAAAAGGTAGGAACACCATTAAAATCTGTAGGTCCGGTTACATCAATATCTGCATTGCCAAGGCTTGCATCCGGTATTTGTTTTACGGTGATGGGATGCGAAATATCACTGCTGCAACCTGCATCGTTGGTGACAGTGAGCTTCACATCGTAGCTTTTGGTTCCGTTGCCGGTGGCGGTTGTAAACTGATGCGATGCCGGGCTAATGGTTGCAGTGCCATTGTCGCCAAAATCCCATTGATAACCCGTTATTTTTCCAACAGTTGTAGACGTGCTGGTAAATGTGATCTTCTCGCTGCCACAACTAATGCCAGTCGGGTTGAAAATAAAATCTGCCTTTGGCTGCGTATCCGAAACTTTTATAAAAATGAAAATGGAATCTTTCTTACTTCCCGCGCTCACGTATTGAAACGTGGTATCGGTGCCTGTCTTATCGTATTGCACAATAATATCTGTGCCTGTATAATTGTTAGGCGATCCATTTTTGAACTTCCATACAATATTGCCGGCAGCTACATTTACAGCGCTGCTGCTGTAGGATAATGAAGTGCCTTTGCAAATGCGGATGGTATCGCCCAATTTCCGGGCAACATTATTAACTTTAATACCTGCTTTTACTTGAGCATAGGAAGGTAATGAACATAAAATAACGCATGATAGCAATAGCAGAATAACTCCGTTGAACAGATTTGGTTTCTGGTGTCTCATAACAATTGGCAGGTGTGAAAGGTGTTTTTTTATGGGTAAAAGGGCAATGAATAACGGGTTGTCCATTTGAAGAATGGACAGGAAAACTGTTTTCTAAAAGGTATTCCGTGCGTTCGGGGGTTATCCGTTTATGCAAACGATCAGATCGATGCCTATATATGCCTGCCTGTTGTATCGGTAAGTAGAACGATTGAATTTTCTACAGGAAATGAAAATATAATTTTTATTCCATATTGCTGCCGTCTTTTTACAAATGCTCACAAGCATTTGTAATTGAGAATGAAGCTTCAGTCAATGCAAAACGATTACAACATATGCACAATTATTTTCCTCCATATCTATTTCTGCTTCTTTATCTTCACTGCAAAACTTGCTGACAAGCAGGAGGCATTGCGTTCTTACAATCTTTTCTCACTGCAGCTTTCAGCATATTTTAATCAAATACTAATCTTCGTTTAAGAAGCTTCTTAGAAATAAGAGCCAATTTAGACGTGAAAATTTTAAAATGCAATATCAGGTAATCAGCAGCAATAATTTACTTCATATTATTGACGAGGATGCTTTTCCCATCTTTCGTTTTGGACACGATTCTCTGCAGGAAGTTCGCATAACGGATGGTTGTGTTTGTTCAGAATGCATTTTCCACCTGTCTGCATCCGGAAAAGTGCCCAACGACGTGTTGTATAAAGTTGCATTTTTTATACAGCAGTATTTTCCTGAGTTGTATATCGACTGGTTTGCTACATTTTACTACGTAGAAAAAACCTGTTATCTTAAAACGTCTTTTGAAATTACGGAAATGCTGGAAGGTTATCCTTCTCATGGTGACGAAAAAAACATGTTGCGCCGCTATGAAGCATTTGAGGAAAACGAAATTGTGGATGATGCCGATGATAAAATTCTGCGTATTGTGAAAATGAACATTATTGAATTCAATGTAATTACCGGCTAAAGATTTAGGGACTATATTCTCAACCTCTAATTGCGGGTGCATCTTATTTTTGTTGGCACTTATCTACTGCCAAACAAATGGAAACAAATACAGAAGCGCAAAAAAGCATTTTGGGATTAGCCTTGCCCACCGATCCCCGCTGGGTAGACCTTGCCCACATCAGCCTGCAACACATACTCTCCGACCACGCTTACTGCGAACAGAAAGCAGCAATCAGTTGCATTTCTCTCATTCAGTATTATACGGCAAAAGATGAACTGGTAAACCAATTGTCGCCCATTGTGACGGAAGAGTGGGGACATTTTCGTCTTGTGCTGCAGGAATTGCGCAAACGAAACCTGCCGCTGCAACGGCAGCGCAAAGATGAATATGTAAATAAGTTGCAGGAATTCAGGGTAAAAGGTGGGAATGAAGAAGGACGTTTCCTCGATCAACTGCTGATGATGGCATTGGTAGAAGCAAGAAGTTGTGAGCGTTTTAAACAACTGAGCGAAGGACTGCCAGATCCATATCTGCAACAGTTTTACAGGCGGTTTATGGAAAGCGAAGCTGGTCATTATGCCCTGTTTATCAACCTGGCAGAGCTGTATATAGATAAAGATAAAGTGCGTAGCCGCTGGCAGGAATGGCTTCAGTATGAAGCCAATGTAATGAAAGAACTAACACTGCGGGGCGACAGGCTGCACTGACAAACAAAATCCGGTAATTAATCGTTTACAAATACACGCTTCCGGTGAACTTTTCTTTCTTTCAGATTTTATTTCAGATCTACCAATAACAGGCACAAAGTTTGGCTATTTTCACACAAACACATCGGGCATGACACACTTTGCGAGAAAGGAAAAAGTAAACGACAATCCACAGGTAAATTTTAATCAATCAAGAGAAATTGCATACTGGGCTAAGAAATTCAATATGACAGCGGAAGGTTTCCAGAGAATTTTTCAGACTAATAATTATTCAATTTCAAAAACACTGGCTTTCTGTTCGGCGAGAGTATAATCTCAATTTTCATTGCTAACTCATGGTCATTAAGCGACCATCATATCTATACAACTCCACACCTATTCCATATTTTGGCTGCTTTGCAGCATCTACATTAATTCGACCAGTAGTGCTGTTGTTTGCTGTTTATTTATTTTTAAACACACATGCACATCTTTTTCTAAAATAACAACGATACACCAATCCGTTACCCGTTATAATATTTAGTAACTTTTATTACTAGTATTCAATTGCAAGCTGTAATCTGTATTATTATTCTTGACATTCAATCACCCATCTCCAGTTTCAGATTTCCTTTTTAAGTCTTTAACAATCAATTGAACAATATTCCGGGAAGCCAAAGTTCAGGCGCCATTAAACGTAGTTTATCACTTGTTGTCAAAGGAATCAGTATCAATTGATTGGTACAGATATTGACTCATCAAACAAAAGATTTCAAATATGCGTTTAACCGTACTTGCCTTTGCTTCCCTGATGTTTATGACATCGTGTACACGTAATGCCATTACCGGAAGAAACCAGTTGTCGCTGGTATCAGAAACCGAAGTGCAGGAAGCCGCGAAAAGCCAATACAGACAGTTTTTAAATGAAAGTAAAGTAGTTAGTGCATCGAATAGCAAAGATGCAGAAATGGTGCGCCGAGTAGGTTCGCGTATTGCTACAGCCATCACTGATTTTTACACAAAGAACGGGCAAGCCGATCTGCTTGCCGGTTATCAATGGGAGTTTAACCTTGTAGACAGTAAGGAAGTAAACGCATGGTGTATGCCTGGCGGAAAAGTGGTGGTGTATTCAGGCTTGTTGCCCATTACGCAAAACGAAGCCGGACTGGCAGTGGTTCTGGGTCATGAAATAACACATGCTGTTGCTGGCCACGGTCGCGAACGCATGAGTCAGCAAATGCTGGCTGCCGGCATCGAACAACTGGGTGGCGTAGCGCTCAGTTCCAATGCAAAAGCTCTCAGCATCTTCAACGCAGTGTATGCACCAGGCGCGCAAATCGGTGTATTGCTGCCCAACTCGCGCAACCAGGAAACGGAAGCCGACCATTACGGGCTCATCTTTGCTGCTATGGCTGGCTACAACCCACAGGAAGCCGTTCCTTTCTGGCAGCGCATGCAAAGCCTGAAATCCGGTTCTGCAGGCACACCCATCTTTTTGAGCGATCACCCAAGCGACGCGTCACGTATCAACAAATTGCAAAAATGGATGCCCGAAGCTCTCAAATATTACAAGCCAGTAAGAGGCTAAGCTGAAATTTAGCGATTATTTGTATGAAAAACATTTATTATTCATTGCAAAATGCAATACATTTTAATACCTTTGCATACCTTTTTATCGCTTACTATAAGGTATGTCTATGCAAAGTATGATTGAAAAGCTTAACTTGAAAGATGAAAAAAATGTTCTTATCCAAGGTCTTCCTTCAGCAATCGAAAAACAATTTGCCAAGCTTCCTTACGCAAAAAATGTAACTCCGCTTCTCAAAAGCCGGAAAATAGATTTTGCTCTGCTTTTTGCGATTCACCAAAACCAGATGTGCGCTATACTCAGCGATGTATTTCCTGCGTTGCACACCGACAGCAAGTTGTGGATTGCTTATCCAAAGGCAACGAGTAAGATTGCATCGGATCTGAACAGGGATTGCAGCTGGCAGGTATTATCCGATCATGATTATGAAATAGAAAGCCAGGTAGCTCTCGATCATGTGTGGATGGCGATTTGTTTTAAAAAGCTGGATATTGCGATTATCAACCAGGCAAGTGGTGAAGACGAATTAGCGGAAAATGAAGAATTTGACAGGCGATTGATCAAACTGCCGGCAGAACTTGAGATCTTTTTTGTGAAACATAAAAAAGCAAAAGATTTCTTTAAATCGCTACCGGTAGACGACCAGAAAGATTTTGTAAGCTGGATTGAAGACGCAAAAAGAGCAGATACAAAGAAGAGAAGGCTGGAAGCGGTGCAGCAAAAACTGCTGGACGGCAAGAAAACACTTTCAGAAAAATAAGCAACGAATAATGATAAAAACAGCTTTCAAGCAATTGAAAGCTGTTTTTTTATGCGCTATTTCAGCGCTACCAGTTCATTGTCTTTGTAAAAAGGCAAAACGTTGGCAATATCTTCCGTTACACAAAACTGCAAATCTTTTTCAAGACCATAGCTTGCCAGCCGGTGCCAATGCGACGTTTTTTGAATGAACTCATACAAGTGTTCTTTGTGCAGGCTATACATGTTTTCTGCCATAAGGCTGCTGTCGCAATGAATAGTGAAATGTTCTTTTAACCGATGCACAACTGCGCCTGCAAACAAGGTATCTTCCAGGTTGAAGCGGTCTTTCCAACCTGAACAACCCAAAATCACATTCTTATTGGCAGAAAGCAAATAGTTACAAACCGCAGAGAGGTTGGGAAATGATCCTGTAACGACTTCAGAAGCACCATTGGCAAGCGCCATATGCAGCAGCTTTGTTCCGTTGGTAGTGGTGAGCACCAGCGTTTTGCCCTCTATAAAGCCCCGGTAATATTCTGCGGGAGAATTGCCGTATTGCAAACCAGGTATTATTTTTCCGTCACGCTCACCCGCTGTAATGGCATCGAGTTTTTTTCCAATGGCTTTGCATTGCTCTACGCTATCTACGGGTATCACTTTGGTGGCACCGTTGTAAAGAGCAGTTGCAATGGTAGAAGTGGCACGAAACACATCGATAATGACCACAACGCTGTTGTTCACATCATACAAATCGAGAAGCCGTGGTGTAAGTACAGTGGAGAGAGAAAGCTGTTGACTCATAAAGTGGCAAAGATAAACCTGCGGCTATTACGCTATAGGACTAAACAGAGAATTAAAAAAATAAAGCCTTTACCCCGCTGCAGCAGATGTTGCAGTTGGTAAAAGCTCTATTTTTTATTGCTCCTCTTTGTATGTTTTCCTGATTACCTGTTGTAGGCAAGTGCCGCAAACATGGTAGTGTCTTTTTTAGTAGTATCTGTAGGTACAGTATCTCTCATCATGCGGTTGTAGGCAAGCGCAGATGTAAACATTGTATCCTTTTTGGTAGTATCTGTAGGAACAGTGTCCCTAACCATGCGGTTGAACGCTAAAGAAGACGTAAACATCGTGTCTTTTTTGGTAGTATCTGCCGGCACAGTATCCATTACCATACGGTTGATAGCCAGTTCGGAAGTAAAGAGTGAATCTTTCTTCGTGGTGTCGGTCGGTACCGTGTCTGTTACATTGTAGGCTAAGGCGCCATTCTGTAAGGTGTCTTTCTTGGTAGTATCAGAAGGAACAGTATCAGAGATAACATCCTTCATTGTAAACAAATTGTCGCTTAAGGCTTTCGAGTTGTCGCTGCCGATGGCGTGAATGGTGGCGGCAGAGAGTATAAATGCACCTGCGATTAATAGCTTTTTCATAGTTTTCTTGTTTTGCTTGAATAATAATCCGCCAAAGCCAAGAACTATGCCACCAATCCACAAAATGCATTAAAATCCGGAGTAAAAATGCCAATTTGTCTTAACAAAAACTAAAAAAGAGTCAAAAACACTAAAATTTGGCAGCTTTTAGGCAGTTGTCGTCTTCATGTCAATATATTTCAGAAACTCGTGTTTTACAGCATCTTCCCTGAATTTGCCACCATAAAAAGCGGTAACAGTAGCAGCGCTGGTATCGTTGATGCCTCGGCTGGCTACGCACAAATGGCGCGCGTCTATTATCACGGCAACGTCTACGGTAGATAATACGTTCTGCAATTCGGTGCCGATCTGCACTGTGAGGCGCTCCTGCACCTGCGGACGTTTGGCAAAATATTGAACAAACCGGTTCAGCTTGCTCAAACCAATCACTTTTCCACTGCTGATATAGGCTACATGCGCTTTGCCATAGATGGGAACAAAATGATGCTCGCAATTACTGTAAAACGAAATATCTTTTTCCACCAGCATCTGGTTGTATTTGTACCTGTTTTCAAACAATGTAGCAGCCGGCTTGTTGGCCGGGTTCAGACCGCTGAAGATTTCTTGGACATACATTTTGGCTACACGCTTGGGTGTGCCGCGAAGACTATCATCGCCCAGATCGAGCCCAAGCGTATCCATGATAGCAGCAAAATGTTTTTCAATAATATCAATTTTTTCATCGTCCGTTTTGTCGAAAGCATCTGGTTTCAACGGCGTATTGATGGACGTGCTCAGGTGCTCCTCGCCAATCTCGTCTATGGTAATATCGCTGAGTTCTACAGGAGATTTATCGTCGTTATGCTGGGTATTCCACAAAGTTTCTTTCTGTTTCATACAATGTAATTTTTAATTTGAATGCAGTCTCAAGTTCATCCCGTAAAATATTATATACTGAAATAGCGATGTTTTCGGCAGTGGGATTGGTGTGCCTGAATTCTTCCGTATCCAGATTCAGGTTTTTATGATCATAGCGAAGCAGCACACTTTCCCTGATAATGTCACTCAACTTTTTGAGATCGATTACATAACCGGTTTGTGGGTTGGGCTCGCCCGTTACCCTAACAATCAGTTTGTAATTATGACCATGATAATTGGGATTACTGCATTTGCCAAAAACTTTCGCATTTTCTTCATCGCTCCATTCAGGAACAAAAAGCCGGTGCGCTGCATTAAAATGTTCTACCCGGCAAACCGTTATTTCAGGCATGAAGCTGTTGAAATTGAGATGGTGAAAAAAAGGGATATACTACCTGCAAGCGCTGCGCCAGAAGTATGCTGACCAAGCGGCATTTGCGATAAAAAAGATCTGCGATAGCTATCTTGTTTCAAACAGCGAAATTACTGCACAAAATCTTAATGATACTGCTAAAATGAGGGCATTCAATTATCATTCACCGTAGTACTCTACATAGATTCTGGGTGTCTCGTACAGCTTGATGCAGTGAAGTTGTGCGTTGGGAGGCAAATGAGGAGAGAGTTGCTGCCAAATGGCAGTTGCCAGATTTTCGGTAGTACACATCACGTTTTCCAGAAAATCCACGTCGAGGTTAAGGTTTTTGTGGTCGAGTTTTTCAATCACTTCCTGGTTTACCAGTTTGCTGAGCTTCTTGGCATCTATAAGAAAGCCGGTGTCAGGATCGGGAGTGCCTTTTACCGTTACATACAAATCGAAATTGTGCCCATGCCAGTTTTCATTGGCGCACACGCCAAACACTTCTTCATTTTTTTCCCGGCTCCATTTCGGATTATACAGCTTATGCGCTGCGTTGAAGTGTTCAATCCTTGTAAGATATACCATGCCGGTGCAAAGATAGCGTCAGTGCAGAGTAAGAAGACAGTATTTTTTTTTAGAAACCCGTCTTTACGTTTCGCTGACTACAATACCAGAGCAAAGCATGCAATAGAAAAGACCATAACAAAAGTTAAGAAGATCGCAAGCAAGCGAGATCTACAAACTGCGCGACGAGATGAGCCCGATCTTTACCGAATGCTCTATGGCTTCACTGCTGTGGCTATACAGGCAGGTATGCACGTTCCGTTGTTCCATCTTTTCCAATATTTCGCGGGTTGCGGCTTCCTTTTTTCCGTGCACGCTGCGTATATAAACAGCAAAAATTTTATCGCCGTATTTTTCTATCACAGCAGCATAGATAGACGGATCTTTTTGAGAGTTATCGCCCAGCAAAATAAACTTCTGCACCGGGAAAGCTTCCATGATGCGAACCACGCGCAGTAGTTTTCCTTCGTGCTTTGTTTTGCCTGTTTGTAGCAACTGGTACCATTTTTTTACCTGGTTGAGTAAAAAAACTCCTTTCGGCAGCCCGTTGAATGTAAAGAATTCCACAAGGTCGTCATAGAGATTCCACTCGCTGCTCGATACATAAAAAAACGGGTTGGGTACATCTGTAGTGGCGTGCGCCAATGCCAGCAAGCGGTAGTGCATAATAACATCGGGAAACGCGGAACGAGTGTGCGGATTTTTGGTAAACAAGACTCGGAGACGGTGAAAAATGGTGGAGGAATGCGAAACAAGAACTGTATCGTCTATATCCGATACAAATGCATATTGCGTGCTTTGTGGCACAAACAATTTGCCTTCGCCGGTGCACAGGATATTATCGGCTTCGTCCACACAATCTATCATCACGGTATGCCATCCTGCGCTGATGCCTTCATTAGCCACCCATTCAAATTTAAAATACCCGTCATCCTGCGATGTGGTATAGCAGGTGACATCGTGCCAGCGCAACCGCAGTTTTACATCAGGCACAGGTTGCACAAAAAAAGTCGCAACAGCCGAAGTATATTGGTGAAAATGCCTTTTGGCATAAGCAGCCGGCGCTGTTCGCTTTTTTTCAAACACATGCCCAAACACAATCAGGTTTCCTGCATGCCCGTAGCCATGATACACTTTTACAAACAACTTATTCCTGCTTTCCAATTTCATGGCATGTTTATTAGATATTTATGTACAATCTATTACTGATATGTCCATGCAAGACACAAAGGCGCTGAAATTACTTTTTATTATCAACAACAGTTCGGGCAAAGATGACAAGGATTGGCCGCAACTGATAGAAGATCATTTCAAAAACACACCACATAGCATTGACCTGTATGTATTACCAGACAACTGTGTGCCAAAAGACATTCAGCAAAAAGCAAAAGAAGCAAGCCCCGATAAGATAATTGCTGTAGGTGGCGATGGCACGGTGAAGCTGGCTGCGCAATGCTGTATGGAATTGAATATTCCGCTGTGCATTTTGCCGGCTGGAAGTGCCAATGGTATGGCAAAAGAACTGGGCATTCCTACAGACCCGGAACAGGCTATGAATGTGATAGCAGAAGGCTGTGTAAAAAAAATACACCTTGTGGATGTAAACGGGGAGTTGTGCATTCACCTGAGCGATATTGGTTTCAATGCTTTTATGATGAAGAAATTTGAGACTTTTCACACACGTGGCATGTGGGGCTACGCCAAAGCTCTCTGGCAGGTATTGCGCATCCATTCCTATATGGAAGTGGAGATAAAAGTAGATGGTGAAAAAAAGCGCAAACGTGCCGCGATGATCGTAATTGCCAACGCTACCAAATATGGCACCGGCGCACTCATAAACCCCGATGGCACGCTGGAAGATGATAAGTTTGAAGTCATTGTAATGAAAAAAATATCGCTGCTTGAAATTTTTAAAATGATGGTTACACACCGTCCATACAACCCTGCAAAGACGGAAGTGTATCAAACGGGTTATATACAGATCAATTCTAAAAAGAAAGCACACTTCCAGGTAGATGGCGAATATCTTGGGAAAGTAAACAATGTAAAAGCTTGCATAAACCAGATGCGCTCGATGTAGTGGTGCCGGTAGAAGCGCAATTGAGCTAGCGCTGTATAGTGATTGGAATGAGTTGTTGTTTTCCTTATGTCTTAGCAGAAGGTTAATAAACTTTTCATTTTCGGATTGCAGCATTATAGACCTGGCACTATGCCAGATATGGCAAACGATTTGCAACTTATATCTCTCATTGCATACTTAAAATTATCATCATGGAAGAAGTACACATGGACAACAAAAAAAAGATGTAAGTAAAACGGATGCTGCTGTTCAACCAGATCCTGAAACGCTGAACACTTCCGATCCGCAGGATCATATGGAAGGTCCGCTTTCTTCTTTATGCACAGTGCCGGCGATACATTTGACAGTGGCGAACCGGAGGAAGGAAAAGAATCTCTAGAAGATAACAATGATGAAAAATAAATAACCATAGGGTTGTCTGAAGACTGCGTCAATATGAATAGAAACGCCTTGTAAACTTTGGTTTGTGAGGCGTTTTTGTTTTTTAACTCTTTACATCCAAGCCTTAGCACCAACAATTTCACAAGCTATCTAACATGGCATTATCAGATTAAAAAGACAACAGCCTCATCGCCCTTAGGCAACAAAGCTGTTGGTAATGCTGTTTGCAAGGCAACGTTTATTTAATTGTCAACGCCCCGTCCCTGTTTGTTACATTGTTGCTGGTGTTATTGTCAAGTTTTCAATATCTACTTCTGTTTTGCGCACGGTATCATGCACCGTTTCAGTATGTTCATCCACTTCTTTGTTCAACCGTATTTCTTCCACCACTCTTGCCTGTTTATTTACCACGGGCACTTCTGCATTTTCTACCATTTCTATTTCACCTTCGGTAAAGGCCTGCAATTCATCGCTTGTTGCTTCGCGGTCTACGCTGTTTCGTTCTACCGTTACCCGTTCCTGCCGAAGGCGCATTTCTTCTTCCACAGGGCGCTCTACGATGCGGCTCTTGAGACGCACACCACCTGTTTGCACCAGCTTTTTTCCCTACTTCAAAGCTTTCTTCAATCACCGGCACCGACCTTTTTGTAAGATCATCTGAATTGCCAATGACATCATAATTGCTGTTGGTGATGTTTCCGTTAACATCGGCATTCATATCTCCGCAGAATCCAGGTTTCTGTTCGAAAAATTATCATCCAGCCTGTCTGCCGGGAATCATTATTACGCATTCTTACATCGTGTTATGTCATTTCCCCTGACGTTGAGTTATCATTGTTCCTTGGTGTTGGTGTTATCAGAAGCGTTAAACTGGTTATCATCTGTAGTGCTATTGCCCATTAGGTTCATGTTCGGTATCCCGTTAAATCCATCGTCTGTTGCCCGATCATCTCTTTCCATCCTGTTGGTATCTGATGTTGCATTGTACCTTGTATTATCCGACATATCATCGGTAGTCAGCAAACCGGTTCTGTTGCTGTCTGCATTGTTGTCGTATTGTGTATGCTTATCCCTCTCATCAACGTTTACGGCACCGTTGTCGTCAAGAATGTCTGCAACACGCTGTGCGTCATCCATTGAGTCGGTATGCACCGTAATGATAGAGTCTGTTTGAGATGCCAACGCGACTATACCTGTGTACATCCTGTCATCATCGCCAAAGAGGTTTTTGAAAAACCTTACAATCCGCTGTCATTATCATTATCATTATCGTGTCGCTTGCCGGTACTATCGTTGTCTAATGCAAAATCTGTTGTGCCCCTGTTTACTGTGGGCAGATGTTGATGACATATCAATATGATCGATTGGTAAACCATTTTCTAATAGCTGATCTACAGCTTGTTGCGCATCGCTTGACTTGTCGAAAAAGCCAATTACTGTTTGTTTCATATGTCCTCCAGGGATTTAATAGTTAAAGAATAATATGTTAAAACAGAATCCGTTTTAATGATTTGCGGATGGTGTGCGGGTTATGCTGATTTGTTCTTTTCGTATGGAAATTTCCTGGCTTCGGCAACTGTTTCTACCTGATGCTGTGTAATACAAATTTCTTCTACCAGCATCACGCGTTTCACCACTACTTCTTTCAGTACAGGTATAATGGTTGCCTTTTGTTTGGTTTGCCAGAGTTAATT
>CAVXBN010000008.1:0-20843 GCA_963760045.1 uncultured Chitinophagaceae bacterium | reverse complement strand
CAATATTGATTATAGTGTTAGCGTACCTGCCGGGCAAATTGTGGTTGGCTCTGGGGAATTACAAAACCCGAAAGAAGTGCTTACTGCCGATCAGTTAAGACGCTGGAACAATGCTAAAAACAGCGACTCCACAATTATGCTTCGCACCATCGACGAAACCAATGCAACGCAAGCAAACAAAACGAGCTACCTGGAAATTTCGGTGTAAACACGCGCGATGTTGCCTGGGCTTCCTCAGCAGCCTTTGTGTGGGATGCTGCACGAATGAATTTGCCCAGTGGTAAAAAAGCGTTGGCAATGAGTGTGTATCCAACCGAAGTAGCAGGTGATAGTGCGTGGGGACGCTCTACCGAATATGTAAAAGGTGCTATTGAATTTTATTCGAAATATTTATACGAATTTTCTTATCCCGTAGCAACCAATGTAGCAGGCATTGTTGGCGGTATGGAATATCCGGGTATTGTATTTTGCGGCGTCGACGCGCAAAGCGGGGCAGCTTGTGGGGTGTTACGTCGCACGAGTTTGGTCACAATTGGTTCCCGATGATTGTGGGCAGCAACGAACGCAAATTTCCGTGGATGGATGAAGGCTTTAATACCTTTATCAATACCCTGGCCGACAGCGCCTTTCATAAAGGCGAATACCTGGATAGCAGTGCTCTAACCTTCATGCGGTACAGCCCGTTACCTTTTTACCGATAGCAGCGAAAACATTTTTACCGTTCCTGATGTAACCCAGGGCCGAACCTAGGTGCAGTAGCCTATGTAAAGCCGGGTACAGGTTTAACATCTGCTGCGCGAATAATATTTTGGGTAAAGGAAGGTTCGACAGTGCGCTTAGCTATTACGTGCACCAATGGGCGTTTAAACATCCTACGCCTTACGACTTTTTTCATTGTATAGAAAACTACAGCGGCGAAACGCTGGATTGGTTTTGGCGTGGCTGGTTTATGAACCAATGGAAAATAGACCAGTCAGTGGAAGGTGTAATGCCTGCCGACCGCCGCGATCCTTCGCAGGGCAGTGTTATTCGTGTGTCTAATTTAGGGCAGTTGCCTATGCCAACCGTAGTTGAAATTACCGAAGCCAATGGCAAAAAAACCCGCGTAACCTTGCCGGTAGAAGTGTGGCAGCATGGCAGCACCTGGCGTTTCCGCTACAACAATACGAGCGCGATTACCAAAGTGCTGATTGACCCGGACAAAAATTATCCTGATGTAAACAGGGGTAATAATGTTTATCCTAACGAATAATATACAGCATTGCTTTTATACCAGACACCCGCCGTTGCGCGGGTGTTTTTTTATGCCGCAAATGATGAATATAACAGCTGAAAAAAAGTTTATTCGCCATTCAAAATAATAGTGGTGAAAAAGATAAATCGCTGCCGAAATGGAGCGGTTGTAAACACTTTTATGAAACCAAACACTAATAAAACACGTATCTATTTGTAGAGGCATACTGCAGACATTATACAAGTGGACCGTAATGATTCAGGTGCAGCTTCCGGAAATTAACGTCATACGGGTATGATTCCAAAACGGTAAGATAAAAACCAAATTGGGAAAAAGAAAAGTGAAACCAGGTGTAAAATCATTGAAAATATTCTGGTATTCTTATTGCACTCTCAGGCGGAAAGTTGTAAATAAATTTAACGCAACTTTTTTATCCCAATTATTATCCAAGTCCATGATTTCACGTCTATATCAAGTAGAAAAATCTATATCATGAAAACATATTCAACTCAACAGGAAATATTACTGTTTAAAGATACATCACTGTCGCAAAGAGAATTGTACGAAAATGATGCTTCTGAAAAAGCGAAAAATCTTTCACCGGACGAGCAATTGGAATCTGCCTGCTGGAACGGCTGGCTGGATGAAATGTTGCCGGGCATTGTAAACAAAACCGCTGCCGGCAAAAGTCTTTATATGTGGGACATTACTGCAGGCAAGAACTTTTTTAAATATTGAATTGTGTGAACATCCGCAGGTTATGGATATGAATTATTCCATCAACCCTTATGCATATCTGGCTACCGTTTTCTACTCGTAAAGTTCCCGCGTGGCTGGTCTTGATTACCAGCTTAGTTATTGCTCCATTCTTTTTCACTGGCATCCAATATTGATGGCATTAGTTTATTGGCAGCTTCTGTTTCTTTTTATAGATGCTGAGAAATATACCCTTGTCAGCAGTAATTTTATTAGATGCTTCCAGAAACAGAAAAAATACTAACCAAATTTAGAGAGTTAAACCGCAGACACTTTTATGACAATGCACGTGATTTTGTTCCTGCAGAACCATTTGGGCATGGCGAAGGATCTTACTATGGACACTTTGATGAAGTCGGCGAAATTTATTCTTTAATGTACACTTTGCATCTTCAACTCGATGAACAAATTTTTATTGGATATTACGACAATGCATATTCAAGTCCTATCGAGCCAATCACAATACTCAGGGAATTGAATGACTATTTGAAGGGACACATTGGAAGATTGCAAGAACTTAATGACAAATATAAGAATCAACTTATACCAGTAAAAGGAACGTTGGAATTCTACCTAAAAACTCAAACGACAATTGAATATGTTTTAAATCTTTCAGAGATTAAAAACAATATTGGTGACACTGAAAAGGACAAATTAATTACCGAAATTATACAAATTAAAACAGACAAATCATTTCGACAAAGGCAACTAAAAATATTTGGGCAATTTTCATTTTACTTCTTTTGCTTGTTCGTTCCAACAGTTTTAATTATTATTTTTTGGAATGACCATAGAAACGGAAAATGGTTTCAGCTTGGAATTGTACTGTTTCCAATAATAAGTTTTCTATATGACCGAAAAGGCTTTGTTGATATTTTTAAGTTCACGCTTTCAAAAAAAATCAGAAGCGCTTCAAAAGAAAAAATTAAAAATAAAATATCTAAAAACTACCGCTAATAAATACATTGCCAAAAGCCAGGCTGACATTATGCAGCATCAGCAATTGTTTAACCAGTTATCTTCAGCTATCAGGGTACGAAATTCAATTTGGCAACAAATGTCGCCTTCAGCAATAGAAAATAAATCAGCTTCGGTATCAGCATCCATAACACTGAATATTCCGCCTTCGGCAATACTTCAATGTGAGCCATTAATACTTCTGCCTTGATTTGCTTTACATACTTTATTTATTTCACGGCTCGTTTCATTTCAGAACCTATGCTTCTTTTGCAATGCATTGCATGGATGTAAAATGATTTTTACTGACAAACAATCATCGAAACAGGTGTAAATTTGAAAAACGTTTAAACACACCTTATGAAAATTCAAACGATACTTGTCTTCTTATTTGTGGTTGGTTGCAGCCACATCACCACTGCACAAAACAACAATCAATGGACGCCTTTATTTAATGGTTCTTCCACTGCTCAGCTAAGAGGTTATATGCTGGATACATTTCCCGCACAGGCATGGAAAATAGAAGATGGCGCGCTGGTTGCACAAACAGGCGTACCGAACATTGACCTTGTAACGGTTGATACATTTACAAATTTTGATCTCACGTTTCAGTGGAAGGTTTCCAAAGCAGGCAACAGTGGTGTGTTTTACAATGTGCAGGAAGCTTCCGCGCATGAATCGAACAATGGCAACAGCCCAAACTGGCTGGATAATTTTGAAATGCAACTCCTGGATGATATCGATTTTAATGATAAAGATCCTATCCGTTCAGCTGGTTCTTTGTACGATTTGATAACGCCTGTGAATAAACATCTGAAACCGGTAGGTGAATACAATACAGCACGTTTACTGGTCAATCATGGTCATGTAGAGCATTGGATCAACGGTGAGAAAGTAGTAGAATACGAGTTGGGTTCTGCGGCGCTGAATGACCTTATTGGCAAAAGCAAATACAAAGACAATCCAAAGTTTGCAAAAAATACAAGCGGGCACATTATGTTTCAGCACCACGGGCAGCAGGTATGGCTGAAAGATATACAGGTAAAGCGTTTGTGATGCTTTGAGTAACGTACAAGTGTCTGCTTATTCCTTCGTTTTCACTTTGATCACCTGATTCAATTAATTCAGAGTTTATACAATACAAGTAAAGAAGCATATCACTACGATATGCTTTTTGCTTTTGCCGAGGTACATGCATGCAGCCTTATATCAATAGCAACGAACAGGTTGGTGCAGAGAGCCATTGCATCTTCCATTGCCACCTTTATCTTTTCCTGAGAAGTGACAACATCGTTTCTGTTGGTTCATTTCCTTACAAAGCACAGCAACACTGCAAATACCCTATTGTTTCCACTGCCGGAACAATGCGCGACTATTACTAAAACTCACATGAAACCAACCTTTTTATTTGCTGCCCTGCTATTGTGTTTGCTGTTTCTTTTTAGCTGTAAAAAATCCGGCACCTCTCCTTCTCCTCCTACGGGTCAGGCAACCTGTAAATTAGTTCGTGAATCGACCACGTTATCGGGCAATCATGCAACTTACGATTACACGTATGATGCAAATGGAAACGTAATTATGATGAAAAAATTTATCGGCGATTCTTACCATGTGCTGCAGGATTCTTCAGTTGTTTCAGACATAAGCATTGCGCGCTACAATGTGTATGATTGGCCTTATGCAAGCACGCTGATGCAGTATGATCTATCTTTTGATTTGCTACCAAACAAAAGCATTATGGCTATCACCGAAAACGGCATTACGCGTGTGAACCAGTTTACCTACTTCTTTTTCTACGACTCCAAAAACAGGCTTTACAAGGTGGGCGAACAAACAGATTATGTGACCGGCGACTATGAATACGACCTGACCATTCACTACAACGACCAGGATAATGTAACCTCCTTAAGCTATGAGTTTACCACCGGTCCCAGAACTGTTACCACCATCGCCGCCATTGGATATGACGACAAGCCTACACCATTTGCAGCCATTAAAAACTGGCCTTATATTATGCATGCGGCATGGAATAACTATGACCCTGAACCTTTGTTTACTGCCCTGAGTAAAAACAATCCGCTTGGCTATACATTACCCGATGGCTTTAAAAGAGAAATGACGTATACCTACAACAGCAACGGGTTTCCGCTTGTGAGAACAAATACGAATATTTCATCCACAGGTACTTCCACATTCGATGAAACGTTTGAGTATGATTGCGAGTAGGTGGAAGGAATCTTTTAATAGAAAACACTAATACCGGAAATAACAATGTCTCTTTTCAAGCCTTCACGGCGTGAAAAAGAGACATTGCACAAATATCAACATTTCCTGTTTATTTGCCGGCAATCAGTTCTTTTGCCATTCTTACATAGTCATCGTTTTTGGCTTCGGTAGCCACTTCAATGGTTTTGTTGGCAGTAGCTACGGCTCCTGTTTTATCGCCTGCTTCTTTTTGTATTCTTGCTTTCAGCAGGTACAGCCAGAACGCTTTTGGATTTTCTTCTATGCCTTTGTTCACATTGTCCAGTGCTTTTGCATAATCTTTATCCCATTCAAAATAAAAATTCGCTGCCTGCTGGTAAGGTTTTTTATCACTTTGCAGTGCAGATTCTATCTGTGTGCGCAAGCGGCTTTTGATATTGGTGCTAATGGGCACTTTAACCACGCGTGTTTCCCCACATCATCTGCAATTCGCAGCTTTCATTCAGGAGGTTGGCAAACTGCATAGTAAAGGTTTCTACTTTGTCTGTTGTGTTTGTGGCAGTTGCTTTCACAGAAGCCACATCGTCACTTTCTGTAAAGCCTTCCTGACCGGGATACGCTTTGCCTTTGCTGAACACCACATCCCACTGTCCTTTTGCGGGAATGGTATAGATTACATAGCTGCCGGTATCCAGTGTTTTGCCACCTACGGTTACACTATCGGTAAAATGAATGCGCGTTGCCGAATTAGCTCCGGTTCTCCAACGTTTACCCAAAGGTGCCAGCACGCTGTTCTCTCCAAACAGCTGGCGTCCCCTGATAGACGGACGGCTATACACGAGTTCAATTTTTCCTGTACCAAAATCCTGAACAAGCATTTGCGTAGGGCTTGGCTGAGGCATAGTTACCTGCGCAGATACGCCGCCGGCCAATAATGCGGTGGCAGCAAAAAGCGCAATAAAAGATTTCATCATTTCCTTCATAATTTTTGCAAACCTACACCAACATTTGTTTCCCTGCAACGCAGATTGGCGGCAACCGGTTATCTTAACGCATTCTACTGTTTTGCGAAACCTGTAATATCCACCAAATCATGTATTCGCTTCCATGTTTGCAAATCCGGTCTGCTATTCGCATCTGGTATAAAAAATGACGTTTGCAGATGAACATTCACATTGGCACATCGGGCTGGAGCTACAAGCACTGGAAAGAATCATTTTACCCCAAAGGCACAAAATCTACCGATTACCTGAGCTATTATGCAAAGCAGTTTTCCACTACCGAAATCAATACTACGTTTTATCACATTCCGCGCATTTCTACCGTAGAAAACTGGCAGCGGCAGGTGCCGCCCGGCTTCCGGTTTACTATCAAAATGAACCGATATCTCACGCAGATGAAAAAGCTGAAAGAGCCTGAAGAAACACTGGAACGCTTCTTTACCGCCATAGAACCCGTGCAGCCGCTGTGTAGCATTATTTTACTGCAATTGCCTCCTTCACTGGCGTTTGATTATGAACGTACCGACTACCTTTTTTCATTATTGAAAAAAGAATACAAACAGTATGAATATGCGCTGGAAGTGCGCCATCCGTCGTGGCTGGAAGTAGACAGCCTCAGCCTGCTCACAAAGTATGATGTAGCCTTTGTAATTTCACAGTCGGGAAATAAGTTTCCCTATGCAGAAATGATTACGGCAAAAAACGTTTACGTTCGTTTTCATGGTCCCGATGCCTTGTATGCATCTTCTTACAGCGACGAAATGTTGCGCGATTATGCCCAAAAATTTGTGCAGTGGGAAAAAGAAGGGCATACCATCTGGGCGTATTTTAATAATGACATCAATGGTCATGCGCTGGCAAATGCCAACACACTAAAAGATCTGGTAAAAGAAAAGTCAAAATAAGGTTTCATGCTATCGCAAACCACCCATTACATCAAGCAGATTTTCGACATCACCGACAGCAAGGCCAACCGGCGCAGAGACAGGATGTACAATCCTATTTCTGCGCCGCGCCGCGAAGATGCCACACAGGTAAAAATTTGTGTATACGAATACGATGGTCGTGATATCAACATTCATGAATTGAAAACGGTGGAAGACACTTTTCGTTTCAAGGATCAATCCTGCGTAAGCTGGATAAACATTGACGGCATCCGCAAGGACGATGTGGCTAAAATCTGCCGGCATTTTGGTATTCATCCCCTGATAGAAGAAGACATCCTCAGCGTAGGCCAGCGCCCCAAGATGGATGAAGTGGACGATATTATGTATTGCCTGCTCAACATGCTTTATTTCAATGATAAAACAGCAAGGGTAGAACAGGAACAAATCAGCATTATTTTAGGGAAAGGCTTTGTACTCACCTTTCAGGATGATATTGAGCGCGATGTATTCGACCAGATACGCGACCGCCTGAAAATGAACAACAGCAAGATACGAAACACGCAGGCCGACTATCTGGCCTACTCTCTGATAGATATGATTGTAGACCATTACTTTTTGGTGATGGATAAACTGAGCGATCGGCTGGAAGCCGTGGAAGACGAAATTTTCCACCGCGCGGGCGCCGACTCGCTCTCGTATACCAACCGGCTACGCAAAGAAATTATGGTCTTGCGCCGCAATATATTGCCGGTGCGCGATATGGTAAGCAGCATCATCCGCAGCGACAGCGACCTGCTGAATGCAAAAGTGCTCCGCTACTTTAAAGATGTGCAGGACCACATTACGCAGGCTGCTGATATGGTAGAAAACTACCGCGATATGATGATGAACATGCAGGACCTGTACCTGAACAAAGCCAACATAAAAATGAACGAAGTGATGAAGCTGCTGGCCATTGTCACCTGCCTGATGGCGCCGGCAACGGTGATTGGCGGCATTTTCGGGATGAACTTCGACCGCATTCCTTACCTGCATAATCAATATGGCTTCTGGATAGCCGTCGGGCTCATGCTGCTAATCCCTATCTACATGATCAGGGCATTTAAAAAGCGCGGATGGTTTCAGAAAATGTAAACACAAAGCAAGCGGAAGTCTTCTTCAATATCTTTAAATATCATTTAAAACAATCGTTATGATCTTACGCATTTGGAACGGCTATACCACGCACGACAATGCCGCAGCTTATGAAGCATTGCTGAAGCACGAAGTGTTTCATGAAATCCAGGGCAAAAACATTCATGGATTCAAGGGAATACAACTTGGAATTTCAGTAAAGGAAAATGAAGTGGCGTTTGTTACCCTGATGAAGTTTACAGACCTTGATGCGGTCAGGCAGTTTGCAGGCGAAGACTACGAAACCGCTTATGTGCCGCAGGCTGCCCGCAACATTCTTTCCCGTTTCGATGCAAAGGCGCAGCATTACGAAATGGTACACGAATTACTACCGGGCTAAAGTGTATTATCCTTTTTTACAACATTTTCCTGTTGATTACTGCAGCATTCATTATTCAAGTCAATGTTGTTAAAAGTATTCGTCTGTCACTTTTCAATTTGCTTCCATCCCGTTCAGCTGCCTCCTCTTCCGGCTATCAAAATCACAAATCCCAAATCAGCAATCAAAAATCACAAATCACCCATCTGTTTCTCCTACTTTTGCAGCCTGATTTTTACCTTATGCAAAAAGACACACAGATTTTTAGCCTGATTCAGAAAGAACTGGAACGTCAGCGCCGCGGCATTGAGCTTATCGCGTCGGAAAATTTTACCAGCCAGCAGGTGATGCAGGCAATGGGCAGCGTGATGACCAACAAATATGCGGAAGGCTATCCCGGCAGGCGCTACTATGGCGGCTGCGAAGTGGTGGACGAAAGCGAACAGCTTGCCATTGACCGGTTAAAGCAAATCTTCAATTTAGAATATGCCAATGTGCAGCCGCACAGCGGCGCGCAGGCAAATGCAGCCGTAGCTTTAGCCATCCTCCAGCCCGGCGATGTTACGCTTGGTTTAGACCTCAGCATGGGCGGGCATCTGACACACGGCTCACCGGTGAACTATAGCGGTAAACTCTACGACGCTCAGTTTTACGGCGTAACAAAAGACGGCATTGTAGACTACGATGCGCTCGAAGCCAAAGCGCGCGAATGCAAGCCAAAACTTATTTATTGCGGCGCGAGCGCTTATAGCCGCGACTGGGATTTTGCCCGCATCCGCAAAGTGGCCGACGAAGTAGGCGCGCTCATCATGGCCGACATTGCACATCCTGCGGGTCTCATCGCCAAAGGCTTGTTGTCTTCACCGTTTGAGCATTGCCATATCGTAACTTCTACCACGCACAAAACACTTCGCGGACCACGCGGCGGTATTATTATGCTGGGTAAAGATTTTGAAAATCCGTTTGGCATAAAAGACAACAAAGGCAACACGCAGATGATGAGCAAACTCATTGATCTTGCTGTATTCCCCGGCACGCAGGGCGGACCTCTGGAACACGTAATTGCAGCGAAAGCCGTAGCGTTTGGCGAAATTCTGAGCGAAGAATTTACCCATTATGCGCAGCAGATCGTGAAGAACGCGCAGGCAATGGCACAAGCGTTTGTGGCAAAAGGATACGACCTCATCAGCAATGGCACAGATAACCACCTGATGCTGATAGACCTTCGCAACAAAAACATCAGTGGTAAAAAAGCGGAAGCTGTTTTGGGCGAAGCCGATATCACCGTGAACAAAAACATGGTGCCGTTCGATGATAAAAGTGCGTTTGTTACGTCCGGTATCCGTGTGGGCGTTCCGGCCATTACCACCCGTGGTATGAAGGAAGAACACATGTCGTTTATCGTGGACAATATAGACAAAGTGCTGATGAATGCTGACGACAAAGCGCTGTTGGAAAAACTAAAAGGCGAAGTAAACAGCTACATGCAACAGTTTCCGCTATACCCGGAACTGGGCTAATCGAAAGAGCACATTTTATATCATTCATAAAAAAGCAAAGGCAACTCCGGTTGCCTTTCTTTATTTCCGTTCATTTGCAGTTTGAAAAAACACCCGATAAATATCATCATCAGCCGCACCGACAGCATTGGCGACGTAGTGCTTACGCTGCCTGTGGCAAAGGCGCTAAAAGACCATTTTCCCGGCATCTTCATTGGCTTTATGGGAAAAGCGTATACCAAAGCCGTGATTGAAGCCTGCGAACATGTAGATCAGTTTATTGACGTAGACCATTTTTTACACCAAAACATAACGCTCGCGGGCAATGCGCCGGACTGCATTCTGCACGTGTTCCCTGTAGCGAAAATTGCCAAACGCGCGAAAGAACTGAAGATTCCGCTGCGCATTGGCACCACCAACCGTTTGTATCACTGGTTTACCTGCAACCAATTGGTAAAGCTGAGCCGCAGCCAGTCTGAATTGCACGAAGCACAAATGAACCTGAGGCTTTTATCTGCTTTTGGAATAAAGACTTCATATAAACTTCCGGAGATTCAAAACATGTTTGGTTTTACCAACATTCTTCCTCTCCAAAGCCCCTTCACTAAACTCATTCATCAGAACCAATACAACCTGATTCTTCATCCAAAATCGCAGGGCAGCGCGCGTGAATGGGGATTGGAAAATTTTATTCAACTCATTCATTTACTCGATACCAATCAAATACAACATTTTCATTTCCGGAACAGAAAAAGAAAGGGTTTTATTGCAGCCTTTGTTCGATGCTGCCGGCGATAACGTTACAGACATTTGTGGTAAACTGAGCCTCTCGCAGTTCATCAGTTTCATTCATGAGTGCAACGGTTTGGTAGCCTGCAGCACAGGACCACTGCACATTGCAGCCGTTTCGGGCATTGAAGCCTATGGCATTTATCCACCCATCAAACCGATGCACCCGGGCAGGTGGGCACCGATAGGAAAAAAGGCAGAAGTGTTTGTATTAAATGAAGACTGTAATGATTGCCGCACGAATAGTGCAGCCTGCCATTGCATAAAAGAAATTACGCCTTTGCACATCAAAGACGCACTTGAAAAGAACCGCAAACTACTATTTGATGATGGCAAACATCTTTAAACAAAACAGGTATTTGCGAAGCAGCGACCGCTTTTTGGTAGCGAGCAGCAGCCGGTTGTTTTGAAAAAACGTAACCATGCGCAGCAGGTTGTTGTACAGCGAATAGTTTTGGTAGCTTTTATCCAGTTTATACAACACCTTTTTCTCTTTCACTAAATGATCGGGGCACTGTTGGTAAAACAGGTTCATTCGTTTCCGGATGGCGTCTTCCTTCGTCATGGCTAAGTTTAGCTTTACCACATCAGACGCCGGTTTGGCAGCAGGCGCGGCATCTTTCATCAACTTTATTTCTACCCACTACACCATACACATTCGATGCATGCTGCCGGTACAGAATATACGACTCAGGTAAAAAAGCAAAGCCCTCGTTAAGCGTTGCGTTGAACGCGAGCCACCAATCGTGCGGAATGACGTCGATAAACGGATACGCTTTCTCGAACAAGGATCTGCGGAATAAAAGTGCATGACCATAAATCCTGGCAAAAACCGCGTATTCCAAACAGCTATAAAAGTTGCGGCACACTACGATGTCAGATATTTTTTTACCGGTTGGGGTAAGCGTTTCATTGCATATATCTGAATCGCAATAGATCATGGAGTGATTGCCGATGGCTTCCATTTTCCGTTTTATCTTTTCGGGCAGCCAGTAATCGTCCTGGTCGCAGGGCGCAATAAAATCGCCGGCTGACAAGCGGCAGCCTTTCTCAAAGTTTTTGATAAAGCCCAGATTGCTGTCATTTACATACACTTTCATATTGAAATGCGCAGAGGCATATTCGCGCAAAATTGCCACGGTGTTATCGTTGCTTCTGTCGTCCACTGCTATAACTTCAATATTCGGGTAGGTTTGGTTGAATACAGAATCCAATTGCTCGCGCAAATAACGTTCACCATTATAGGTAGCCAGCACAATAGAAACAAGTGGTTGATTCTGCCCGTTCATTTGTAAAAATTATAGTAATTCTGTTAATGCATGTAAGACAGATTCTGCGGTTATGGTGCCAATGTCAGCACTCGAAGGCATATGGTGTTCCGGTTCTTGGGCGGTACGCGACTTTTTGCTGTAGAAGAAAGGCGGATATACGGTAACTACCTTATTTATGCCAGCTTCCCTGTAATTCGTAAACCGTTTAAAGTTGTTGCCGCCATTTGCCACGATCACAACTGTTTTTCCCAGCGAAACGGCGAGATGAGCAGCCATAGTATCGTTTGTCAATACGGCATTCGCCTGGCTGATGAGATTCAATACATCGTCGAGGCTCGCGTTTGTTATACTTTCCGATTGCGTGCGGACAGCGATTTTTTCAACCTGTTCGTTGTCTTCCGCACCGCCTATCACTTTTACCGGCAGGTTGTATGGCTGCTTCATGAGCAGGATCATTTGCTCCCAACGTTTTTGCGGCCACCGCTTGCTGATCGTAGAGGCGCCTGTAAAGCAAAGAATGTATCCGCCGTTGGCTGCAGGCACATCATCTATGGAAGGGCGAGCCAGATGAATGTCTGTATCGCAGCACCAGTTGGCAAACTGCTGGTTCAGAAAGAATTCGTGTGTTATGGCTGTTGGCGGGTACAGGTTATTATACAGAGTGTCCGACGCTGTTGCCCAGCGCAAATGAGGCGTCAGGTTTGTGAAGGCATAGGCTGCAGGCGCGCCTGCAGCCATCCGGCAAAGATCGTCAAGCAAAATAGGGCGGGTGGCAGAAGGGCAGATTACAACTTCAAAACCTTCACTTCTCAATCGCTGCCATATGTTGAATTTGTATTCATCATTCCGCAAGTATTCTTTTTTGTTGACCCAAATGGTTTGGTCTGCATACTCTGTGTCGAACCTTAAGAAGAAATGTTGCCACGCGGCATTGCCCAGCAGGGTGATGGTATAGCCATTCCAGCGGGAAGATTGCCTGTAATACGGAAGTGTATTTCTGAACAATAAAAAATCTCCAATATCATCCAGCCGGATAATTAACAGCTTCTTTTGTCGTTGTGTGTATGCCGGCAGTATTTTCTGCTGTTGTAGATAATCGGCAAAGCGTTTGAGACTCTTTTTCTCATTTTTTAAAAACCTGCGTTTTCGCAGCAGCATACTAACAATACGCAGCATTATTGATGATCTAAACAGTTAAAAAGTTAACATTCACTACCTTTTATAAACAAGCCCCGGAATGATTCGTAAATCCTTAAACGTTTACAAACGTTTACAACTGAAATACACCGACAAAGATGCTTATAAAGAGTATAAGTACCTGTTGAAAGTAAACAGCAAGCCAAATATTTGTTTGGACCATCTGCCCAAAGAAATAACTCACATTAAGCATAGCGGCAATTGCGGAGACATCATCTATTCGCTGCCGGCGGCCTTTTCGCTAGCGCAGAAGGGTTTTCTTCATTTTCACCTGGCTCCGGATCTGCAGGCGCATTATCCTAAAAATTTCAAACATCCTCTTGGTCAGGTGATGCTCAACACGAAAATGATAGAATGGCTGCAGCCGCTGATGATGTACCAGCCCCAGATAAAAGTGTGTGATGTGTATTCCACGCAAACCGTAGATTACGATTTTGACCTCGTTCGCAAGCAAGCATTTGCCGGCGAAAAAGGAAATATTGCCCGCTGGTATTTTTATGTATTTGCTATTTATGCCGACCTTGGAAAAGCGTGGCTTGTTGCACCTACAGACAACCAGTTTTCCGACAAGCTGGTGATAGCCCGCAGTTCGCGCTACCGCGCACCCAATATCAATTATTCCTTTTTAAAAAAATATTCGCAACTGTTGTTTGTGGGGCTGCCCGATGAATATGAAGAAATGAAACAGCAGATTCCGGCGCTGCAATACCAGCCTGTGAACAACTTTTTGGAACTGGCAACTGTTATCCATAGTTGCCGGCTGTTTATTGGCAATCAATCGTTTCCTTTTTCTATTGCTGAAGGGTTAAAAGTAAACCGGCTTCTTGAAGTGTATCATTTTGCGCCAAACGTAATTGTGGAAGGCAAAGGTGCTTACGATTTTTATTATCAGGAACATTTTGAAAAAATGGTTGCCAAATTATATGAACACGCACCGGAATAAGCACAGCTGTTTTATTGCGGCATGGTGCTATCTGCTACATACAAAAACGTGGTCGGCTGAATTTTAAACAATTGGACGTCGTTCAGATCCTGGCTTGCCGTCATGCCGATAGAGTTGATAATATTGCCATTGGGCTGATGAATATATACGGGCTTGTCGGTGTAAAAACTACCTTTTGTCTGGTCCCACCACAGCTCGTTGGTGCGCATGGTATCGCCTTTGATGTTGAACACGACCACACTATCGCGCAGCAGCACTTTGCTTTGGTTTTCCATATACTGGCCATATTTGGCAAAGAGCTGGCTTTCCACTATCGTACTGTCGTTATAAAAATCTACATGAAGTGTATTGGGAAATTCAGTTCGGGGCGTATCGGCCTGAATGCGCAGCATCAGCGGCGAGGTGAGTTTGGCTTTTACCCGTGCGTCCTGGCTCAGGTAGCTTTCTATATCTACAGCCTGCTCCACACTCGTTTGTTTCTGGCTTAGCGCCTGCACTTCCTTTATATCATTTTCGCAGGAAAATAAAAAAAAGCAGCTCCACAACAGAGCCGCTTTCCCAATATGTTTACAAATGAAATTAGTCATATTTACGCTTGATAAACCAGATGTCGCTCAAAGATAAGCCGGCAGAAAGTTTAAAGAAGTTTTCCGTTACGTTATTAACGTTTGTACCTCGCTTGCCCAATTCAATCGCCGTATTGATAACGGTACTTTGGTTTGACCGCCTGTCGGACCGCACTCTGAATCCGGTGCCTAAAGTAACAGCCGTTGTCTTCAGTCCGTTTCCATCTGCATTAATGTAGTCTTTGCCCGTATAAAAACCAAGCCGGTAGGTGGTATGCGCAAACAAACCATTGCTAAACGGATCGGGTGTCAGAGAACCGCCGACACGAAACATCCAGTTGTTTACCAGTTGGTCTTTCTGGTTGTTAAAACGGTAATCGCTGCCCCAGTTGCCAGCCGAAAATTCGGCACCCAGCATCCATTTGTTGTCACTATATACATACGATGTTACCTGCCGCGTAAGCATAAAACCCACATTGAAGGTAGCAGGCAGCACAGCTTTGTCGTTAGAATTAGATTTGTAGCTCACGGTATCGTACGGATACGTAGCGCCATCGCCGGTATAGTAAAACGTTTGGTTCAGCACTGCCGACGACACATTGAGGTTTTGCTTCAGCGTTCCCGATGCGCCAAGCACCAGGCCGTAAGTAGATTTTATTTTGCTCAGGCTATCCGATCTTTCACCCAGTTTCACGTTGATCTGCACACCGGCGTTGGCAAACAAGCCACCATAGTTGCCGGTACTCGATACACTGCCATTCTGATAACCAATGGAATCATTGATCAGCGAAATATTGGTAGATATTTCTTTTCGTCCAAACATATAACCACCATTTACACCCAGGCTAAACCCGCCCCAGCGTTTTCCGATACCCACAAACGCCTGGTTCAGTCCGCCGCTACCTTTGTAAATGGTCTGCATACTATCCGGTCCGCGTCCCATTGTCTGGATGTTGTAGCTAACGCGTGACACAGGTTTCAGCCCAGCCACCATGCCCCAATGCTTTTTGTTGAGCGGAAAGCCAACCAATATATAAGACGGAATAAAATTGACCGAATTATACTTCATCACCGGGTTGGCACTGTAGAGCGTGCGTGAATCGATAGACACGCCCATGTCCAGCGAAAACAAACCGCCGTTGGCAAATGAACGGATGTCGCCATAAGAAGCCGGGTTATCCGAATTGAGGGTTCTTCCGTCGGAATAAGCCGCCGTAAGCCCTGCAAGCCCTCGGGCTGCAATGGTTTGAGACGGGTATAAATCGCCGATTCCGTATCGAGAATAAGGTGAATTTTCCTGAGCGTATAAAATAGAAACCTGGAAAAAGAAAGAGGTTAAGACAACAGTATAGTTAATGATTTTCTTCGCTGATCGCATATAATCCTTTGTATAACAGATAAGGGTCTGCAAGAACATTCTTTTTAAGGTGAGGTACAAAAAAAGACATATTTCCGCCGGTTAAATGCGCGTTAAAGTTGCTGTATCTCAATGCATATTCATCTACAAACCCGTTGATTTCCTTACTCATCCCGAGGATAACGCCGCTTAAAAGATTGGTGCGGGTATCGTAGCCGATAAGGGGAAAATTGGGGTCGGGTTCTATCAGCGGTAAAAGCGCTGTATGGTCGTGCATGGCTTTAAAACGCATTTCGAGCCCCGGCGAAATGCTGCCGCCCAAAAACTCGCCAAACTTATTGATGAAATTGTATGTAATGCACGAGCCCAAAGCAATTACCAGGTTGTGCCGGCGCGGATACAGGTGAACGGCAGCAGCTACAAGCGCAAGCCGGTCGGCACCTATGGTTTCTGGTTTGCCAACGGGCGACGAAAACGGAAGCTTGCTTTGATACGTGAGTTTGTGAAAAGACGTGCGCGATGCCAGCAGTTCTTCTACCCCGGGAAGATGATTGACGACCGACGACAAGATGGTTTTGGAAGGTTTGTATTGCTGCAACAGCCCATCAATGGTTTCTACTTCGCCGTTTTCCAGTACTATCACTTCCTGCATGTTCCTGCCATAAAAGATGGCGCATTTCAATCGTGTATTGCCAAAATCAAAACAAAGCGTCGTTTTCATATTGTATTAAAGTGGCTAAATTATAGAAATAACGGCTGGCGCAGGCGGCCAGCCAACTTTCCTTGAAAAACTTGTAGTGAAAGCTATTAAAATACAGATCATGGATGAGCTGGTAGAAGAATTGACGAAACGGATAAAAAAGAAGCAAAACGACATAATGATTTTACATCCAAATGACTGAAACCACAAAGCAGAATTCATTTACAGAAAAACGATCATGCAAACACCTAGAAAATGGAAATTGCCGGCGCATCAGCCAAGTTGCTGATATGTTCCATGAATATGTTTTGAAACGCGATTCAGGGGAAGTACACACCGGGAAATTTATGGTACATCTTAACCCGTATCAGCTATGAACTCGCTATTGTATTTTTCACCAAAGAAACATTCAAGGCTTTTATACCGGGGCAAATGCTTTTTCCGTCACCCGATGTAATTGTAGAAAAGCGTTCGCCATCCAAAAAAAGATTGAGGCTGAAATTTATTCATTAAGCAATGCATGGCGTAATGGAACATTGGATGATAAGCCAGTGCAGCAAATAACAGAGCAATGTTACCTGAATGGAAACCAGTTGGGGAAAAAATTCAAACGAAAAGTAGATTTATCGTTCAGCGAAGTTTTGGCGGATTCGTACCAGATGTAAAATTGATTTTTGCCCTGCAAGCACAAGGCTAATAGCGCTAAAAACCTATTGCAAGGCTAAAAATTGAGATCAAAGCCTTTCAGTTCTTTAAAATGACCATTAAGCTGCACTCTTTCTTTCAGCAGTTCTGCGCCGAGTATGGCTGGCAGCACTTTTTTCAGATGGCGTTTCAGGTATTCGAGCCGCTGATCTTCACGCATGAGTCCAAGCAGTTCATATTCTTCTTCGAGCGAAAGCCCTGCATGATGGGCAATGTCGTAACTGTGTAGTTCATCATCCGGCTTTTTGAAGTCTTTATTCACTTTCAGCAATTTGTGCAGTTCCCTGATACCGCTTACCACTCGTTGTTTCAGCTTTAGTTGAGATGTAAAATTATTATCGGGATAGTCTACAATAGCACCGCTGTAGAGCTTGTCGGGCACGGTTTTAATAATTTCGAGAATGCGAAATACGCTTACGCCTTTGGTGCGGATATCAATTTTTCCATCATCGTGCACTGCCGCTACTTCTGTAATTTGCACAAGGGTTCCCATTTCAGCCACACTGTTTTTAATAACTGCAGGAATGCCGAAAGGCTTTTTCTCTGCCACGCATTCCATTACCAGTTGTTTGTATCTTTCTTCAAATATGTGGAGGTTGAGTTGTTCGCCGGGATATACAACAATTTCCAAAGGAAAGATGGGAACGAAATTGATCATTAAACAAAGTTATTAGTTCTATTAAAAAAGGAAAAGCAGATTACCGATGCAGGAATGTTAATTTGCGCCTTATTGATACTTATTCACACCCTTTTGGAAAGCAGCTGTGCATAATTCCAGTATCTTTTTATAAAAATTTTATTTGTGAACGCTATAGGGTTGTTTGCTTCGAAACAGCAATTTTGTAACAGCGAATCTTATACATTTCATTTATTATATCTTCAAACATAACATGCGGGTTTACAACGAATCGAGGGGCAGAATCATCCAGATTATTTTTCTCATTGTTTTTGTAATCATTATTGTCCAGCTTTTGCATTTGCAACTGTTTTCTTCCGAATACCGGCTGCAGGCAGAAAGCAATGCCATTTACCGCAAAGTGGTATATCCCGACCGTGGCATTATTTACGATCACAAGCGCCGCGCGGTTCTGGAAAATACCATCATGTATGACCTGATGATAACACCATCCGAAATCAGGGGTACCGACACAGCTACACTTTGCAGAATTTTAGGAATTGATACTACGGAGTTTAAAAAGCGTGTACTGACCAGTATTTACAAAAATTCCCGCTACAAGCCCGGCGTGTTTGAAGCCTTGCTTACCTCGGAGAAATACGCACTGCTAAATGAAAACATGTACAAATTTCCAGGATTTGTTTTGCAGGATCGTCCTATTCGCAGCTATCCCTATCATGTGGCGGCGCAGGTATTGGGATATATTGGTGAAGTAGATACTGCCTTTTTACGAAAGCACGATGGCGAAGGCTACCAGATGGGCGATTATGCCGGTCTTGCCGGTCTTGAAAAAATATATGAAAAAATATTGATGGGTCAGCGCGGTGTAAAACGCCTCCTGCGCGACAATCATGCACGCCTCGTGGGTTCTTACGAAAAAGGAGCTTTCGATACGGCTGCCGTAGCCGGTCGCAATTTGTACACCAGCATGGATGTTGAAGTGCAAAAGCTGGCAGAAAAGCTGATGAAAAACAAGATTGGCAGCGCAGTCGCCATCAATCCCAAAACAGGTGGTATTATCGCCATGGTATCGGGACCAACCTACGACCCGCAGGAACTGACGGGTTCGGTCCGGCGCAAAAACTTCAGCCGTATGTTTCTCGATACTGCCAAACCTCTTTTTAACCGGGCTATCAAAGGGATGTATCCGCCGGGTTCTACCTTTAAGCCGCTTGGCGGATTGATCGCGCTTGACGAAGGGCTCATTACTCCTGCCTATGGCTATCCCTGCGGCGGTGCTTATACTGCCTGCGGTGTACGTGTAAGGTGCACGCACAGTGGCGGCGGACATGCTGCCAACCTGCGCATTGCTTTAGCCAATTCCTGCAATTCCTATTTTGTGAATGTGTACCGCATGGCGGTAGACAATCCTGCATACGCCAACCCGCGGCTGGGATACATGAAATGGAAAGAATACATGAACAATTTTGGAATGGGGCGCCGCCTCGGCGTAGACCTTCCGAGCGAAGACGCCGGGAAAGTGCCCGACACATCTGGCTATAACAGGGACTATGGCAATAATAAATGGGGAAGCTGCTTTAATGAAACGCTGGGTATCGGGCAGGACAGAATGCTGGCAACACCGCTGCAGCTCGCCAACCTGATGGCCATTATTGCCAACAGCGGTTATTATTACACCCCGCACTTTGTAGACAGCGTAGAAAATGAAACCATACAGGATAGTTCGTTTTTCAATAAATATCGCACCAAGCACGTGGCTACCCACATCAGCAACGCCGATTATGATGCCATTCACCTGGGAATGGAAGACGTTGCCATTCGCGGAACCGCATCACGCATTAAAGTGCCCGGCATTAATTTTAGCGCAAAAACAGGAACCGCTCAAAACCCGCATGGTAAAAACCACTCCATCTTTGTAGCCTATGCTCCTGCCGAAAATCCGCAGATAGCCGTAGCTGTGGTAGTAGAAAATGCAGGATATGGCGCTACATGGGCAGGCCCCATTGCCGCGTTTATGATGGAAAAATATCTCAACGATACCATTGCCACCGACAGGTTGAAAGAAATAGACCGGGTGTCTAGCGCCGATCTGATTCCGGCCGCTATTAAACACTGGTATTATGTAAAAGATTCGCTCCGTGCTATCAAGGCAGCTAAACTTGAAGCTGTGGATACCATTCCCAACAAACTGGAAAATAATCTTGAAAACAGAAAAGTTCAGTTTGATCCCGAAGCTGAGCCGGACCGTAAAGACTCTTCTTCCGGCAACAATATTCCTACTCCTTCAACAGCCATCTCTCCGGCAGATGATACCCGGAGAAAACCGAATACAAACAAGAAATGAGTACGCTTTATTATCAGAACAAATCTATTTCCAAGGGCATCGACTGGCTTACAGTTGTGCTATATGCCATCCTGGTTGTTATAGGAATCGTTTGCATTTTCATGGTAGAATACAATCCCGAGGAAAAAGGACTTACCTCTTTTCTCAGCGGGCAGACCAACTACAGTAAGCAGGTTTTATTTACCGGTATCTGTATTGTGGTGGCTACTTTTATTTTGCTCAGCGACAGCAAACTCTATACGGCTTTTGCCAACCTGTTTTACCTTTTTGGTATCCTGCTGATGTTGGCGACGTTTGTAATTG
>CAVXBN010000007.1:0-110069 GCA_963760045.1 uncultured Chitinophagaceae bacterium | reverse complement strand
GTGCGGGATGGCGATAATGCACTGTTGACCATCCGGTTAATGGCGATAGATACCGGCTATAATACGGAAAAGTATATCAATTCACCCAAAAACATAGTATAAACCGCGTAATTCCGGTGAAAGGGACGCGACAAACTGAATATGTTCTTCGCCGCACCTCAGGCTGTAGATATCGTGAAAGCAGGTAAGAAAATCGGCAAGGTGAAGGTGTGGGGTGTCGGTGTCTCCATGCTCAAGAGCGAAATGTACGGCTTTCTGAAACTCCGCATCGACCACGAAACAGGCGAAATCCCGACCGGATACTGCCATTTTCCCAAACGCGAACCCTCCTATTTCCGGGGACTCACTGCCGAAGAAGTGGTGCAAGTGCTTAACAAACGCAATTTCGAAGAATTTGTATGGGTGAAAAAATACAGGCGAAATGAGCCCCTCGACTGCCGGGTTTATGCCCGCGTTGCATCGGCGGTGGCTGGTATAGACCGGTGGTCAGCCGAACGATGGAAACGGGAAAAGGAAGGGTATGAAAAAAAGCAGCTCGAAGCAACGGCAACGGCTAAACCAACACCCAAAAAAGAAGAAATCAGATTTCTGGAAATAAAATCGCATAATATTGATGAGTAAGAATATGATTCCTACCCAAAGATCGCCATATGACAATACAATTAGAAATGGTGTAAAGGTTAGAAAAATGAAAATTAAGCTATTTATTAAATCAAAAGGCAGATGCGCTTACTGCCATTGTAAAGTCATAATACCTGAGCCTTTACATGGAGGAATACAATTCAAAAATACGGCAACACTCGATCATGCATATCAAAAATGGGATATACGCCGGGCAATCTGTAAGGATGTTGTTCTCTGTTGTTTTAAATGCAATCAAGAACGAAATCATGAAGACATGGAAAATATATTGAGCAATTATAAATACAAATGGAAGTCAATAGACCTTATTAAACTTTTAAAAAGACATGGATAGAAAAACAAGCTTGAAAGACTTTTTCAAACAAATGGCAGAATCTTCGGCTAAAGATGCTGCCAGGAAACAGGAAGACGAAACAGCCTTTTTAAAATGGTACTACAAAGCCTATGATATTACCGCACAAAAAGCATTCATGGCAGGTGTGGAATATGCCCGTTCGAAAACAGCGACAGAAGACAACCAATAAAACTGACTCCATGGAACAAAAGACCTCTCCATCGGCTTACATTTCTCCCTGCGATAAGGAAAAGATGGAAGCCATTATTTGGGCTACCTGCTTATATTATCAGATTTCAGAAGAAGAACTGAAGTATGCAGACAAATCGATGGAAGCTACTGCCGTTCGCCGCCAATGCTTTTTTCTCATCCTTACCAATACTCCGTTAAGGATAAGTTTATTGCAAACCGGCTAGCCACCAACCGGTCTTCGTGCGCTCGCGCGTGGCATAATAGAAACCCATCGCACAATCTACCAACAAACACGCAACAGCTTGAAAGGAATAGTGGTTTTAGCCAATACTTTTGAAAAAACAATCGAATGGCATATACAATAGATCAGTACAATGTGCTCTCTGCCGCCATTGCGCAGGGCGCTACTTCCGTTAAGTATGCCGATAAGGAAGTTACTTACCGCAGCCTCGAAGACATGTACCGCATCCGCCGCGATATGGAAGCAGAACTGTTCCCAACGCCTTTACCACGACAAAACCGCCGTTATGCCGAATTCGCCACCGGCTTAAACCGATAATATGAAAAAATCATTTCTCGACCGCGCAATCGAATTCTTTTCTCCCCGGCTGGCAGTTGCCCGGCATCAGCAGCGGATAAAGCTCGATATGCTGTACGATGTAAAGAACGAATACAACCGTCACCAGCGCAAGTACGATGCTGCCAGCAAAAGCCGCCACACTTCCGACTGGGTCGCACCCTCCCAGTCTGCCAACCAGGAAGTGCACATGGCATTGACCTGGCTGCGCGACCGCTCCCGCGACCTTGGCAGAAATAATCCCTATGCCCGCCGAGCCTTCGTTTGTATCCTAATAATGTAGTGGGCACCGGCATCATGCCAACGCCTAAAAACATGCGGCCAACCAGGTGAAGGCCTTAAAGAAGCATGGTATAGCTGGGCAGAAAAACTGGTATGCGATTACGATCAGAATTACAATTTCTACGGCTTGCAATGGCTGGCTATGCGCACCGTTGCCGAAAGTCGGCGAGTGCATTATCCGACGGGTTCGCGCCGGCTCTTCTTACAAGGTTCCGCTTCGCTTGCAGTTGCTCGGAAGCCGACTATATGGATACCACGAAACATACCGGCTTCTGGCAGGCGAAGATAATGGCCGGGAATTACATCGATTATTACGGCGTGCGTATCAACCGGCAGGGCGAGCGCATTGGTTACTGGCTGTGGGACACCATCCTACCGAATATGCCTCCAAAACGTGTGCTTGTAGATGCCAAAGATATCATTCACCTGTACGAAGTCGAACGTCCGGGCCAGATACGTGGCGTGCCATTCTCGTCATCCGTCATGCTGCGCCTGCGCGACCTTGATGATTACGAATTCACGGAGCGCATCCGAAATAAGATCGCGGCCTGCTTCACGGTTTTTGTAGAAGATACCAGCACCGACAGAGATCCATATCGACTATGAAACAGAAAAAATTGAACCCGGCGCCATCGAAAAGCTGCCGCCGGGCAGAAAGGTTACCGTCGCCCAACCGCCTTCAAAGACGGCTTTGGTGAATATATGAGAGCCAACCTCCGCGGCATCGCCTCTGGCACCGGCGCTTCTTACGAAGCGACTGACCGGCGACTACTCCAACGTCAACTTCTCCTCCGGCAGAATGGGATGGATCGAATTTGCGCGCGAAAGTAGAGCACTGGCAATGGAAAGTGATGATCCCGAAGATGTGCGACCGCGTGTACGATTGGTTTGTTGAAGCCAGCCAGTTTTCCGGCATCATTCCGTTCAACCTGCCTCGTGCAGGTATCCTGGACGCCGCCACGCCGCGAAATGATAGACCCGATGAAAGAAATTCAGGCGGTGCGCGAACAGTTGCGCGCCGGGCTCATCAGCTGGCAGGAAGTGGTTAAAACCTTTGGCTATGTGCCCACCGAACTGGAAGAAGAACTGAAGCAGGATAAGGAAATGTGGGACAAACTGGGCATGGCGCCCACGTCAGATCCCCGGTTCGACACCAACCGCGTCGCGCCGGGTATGGCAGAGGAGGACGATGAAAAATTAACCTTGCTACACATGGAATAAGACATAGTTTATCATTTACTATTCACTAAACTATGGCTTTTTGCTTCGGGAAAATGATCATTCTGAATCGGAAACCGTAAATAATACCAAAAGAGTAAAATCCGCATTCGGATAAGCGTACCATATTTCGTTTTCTTTTACGTGTATAATTAGGCATTACGTTTTTATAAAAACAGATGCAAGTTTTACCTTCCCTGTTACATCATTGTTACTTCCTTGTTACATCATACCCGAAAACAGAAAAATAGTTTTGAAGCTGTATAAACAGCATGGCTACACGTATTACCACAGTTCAGATGTCCGGCTCAATGCGCACCACGGCTTCGTTCTTTCCTTCCACCATCAACGTGGAGGACCGCACCGTCGAAGTCGTGTTCGCTTCCGACCGTGAAGTGCTCATGTACGACTGGAACATCGGTCGCTTCAACGAAATTCTCGTTTGCGAACCCGGTGCCGGCGACCTCACCCGGCTCAACAACGGCGCTCCGCTCCTCAACACACACCGACAAGGAAGCACCAGCGATGTTTTTGGCGTGGTGGTAGCCGGCACAGCCCGCTTCGAAGGCGGCAAAGCCATCGCCAAAGTACGCTTCAGCAAACGCGCCGACGTAGAACCCACTTTCCAGGACGTTAAAGACGGCATTCTCACCGGCATTTCCGTTGGCTACATGCCACACGAATACGAAGAAGTAAAAAACGTTCAGGACACCATCCCCACCATGCGCTGCACCCGCTGGGAAGCTACCGAAATCAGCCTCGCACCCGTGCAGGCAGACCCCGACAGCCGCATCCGCTCTGCCGGCGACGACACCCAGCCACACACCGTTCACATCATCCGTACACACTCAAATTCAGATACAATGGAGAATCAACAAAACGGCGCGACAAGCCGGTACAGAACCACGCACGGAGACCACTCCTGCTGCTGGCGGCGCTACAGAAGCGACCGCTCCAGCAATCAACGAAACCGAAGTGCGCACCCGAGGCTATGAAAGCCGAACGCACCCGCATCAGCGACATCCGCACCGCCTGCCGCGCTGCCATGCTCGACGATGCCTTCACCAACAAATTAATTGACGATGGCACCGACATCAACAGTGCCCGCGCCTTAATTATCGATAAAATGGCAGACATGAATCCGGTTACACCCGCCAACCACAGTGGTATCACCGTCGGTGCCGACGAAGCCGACAAACGCCGCACCGCCATGCAGGATGGTCTTCTGCTGCGTGCCAACAAGGCGCCCAAAGACATGAGCGAAACCCGCAGAGCGCCGCCCGCGAATTCCGCGGCATGAGCTTGATAGATATCGCGAAAGATTGTCTCACCCGCGCCGGTATTGACTTCCGGTACATGGACAAAATGGACATTGCCAAACGCGCCATCACCTCCAGCACCTCCGATTTCCCGGTTCTGCTGGGTGGCATCATCCACCAGACGCTGTTAGCAATTACAGCATCGTTCCAGACACCTGGCGCCAGTTCTGCCACGTCGGCAGCGTGTCCGATTTCCGACCGTACAGCCGCATTCACAAAGGCACCTTCGGTCGGCTCGATAAGATCGCCGAAGACGCCGAATTCAAGAACAAACCCATCCCCGATGGCACCAAAGAAACCATCCAGGCTGAAACATACGGCAACCTCATCAACGTAAGCCGGAAAATGATCGTCAACGATGACCTCGGTGCATTCACCGACCTGTCTGCACAGCTGGGCAGAGCGGCTGCCCGTTCCATCGAGATAGATGTATATGCCCTGCTTGCTCTCAACAGCGGTTTGGGTCCCGTCATGGGTGATGGCTTAACGCTGTTCCATGCCAGCCACAACAACCTCGTGGCTACCGGCGCAGCGCCTGCCGTTACCACCTTCGACATCATCCGCCAGATGATGGCCAGCAGAAAGACCCGAGCGGAAACGACTTCCTCGATCTGCGTCCTTCCGTGCTGCTGCTGTCTATCGCGCAGGGTGGTTTGGCTAAAACGCTCAACAACGCCATGTACGATCCTACCGTGAGCAACAAATTCCAGGTGCCCAATATTGTCAACGGTTTGTTTGGCAACATCGTGGATACCCCGCGCATCACAGGTGCAACCAATATTATGCCTTCGCCGATCCTTCCGTTGAACCGGTGATCGAAGTGGATTTCCTCGACGGCAATCAATCGCCATATCTCGAAATGCAGCAGGGCTTTGAAGTGGATGGCGTGGTGTGGAAAGTGCGTCTCGACTACGGCATCGGTGCCGTGGGTTGGAGAGGTGCCGTGAAAAATCCCGGCGCATAATCCGTCTGGTTTCCGAATCCCAGTTAAATAAAAATGTATCATCGGACGGCTCAAAATGTGAGCCGTCCACTAAAATAAAAGTCATGGCACAAAATTATTATCAGTCAGACGACACATTGGATGTGGTAACCCCGTCAGGGGGCTATGTTTCCGGCGCTGCTGTTCAGGTGGGCGTTATCGTTGGTGTGGCAACTGCCACTACAGCGCAGGGTGAAGCTTAATGCCGTTGAAGCTTGAAGGTGTGTGGATCCTTCCCAAAGCACCAGGCACTGCCTGGAGTCAGGGCGACAAACTGTACTTCGACAACACCGCTAAAACCTTCACCAAAACGGCAACCTCCAACACCGCAGCAGGTTATGCTTACTACGGCGCTGCCAGTGGCGATACCACCGGGTTATGTTTTGCTTAAACAACTGGCATAAACATGAATCTGTTTGACCAGCCTGCAGGATAATGCTTACAACGTTGTGGCTACCACAATGGGCTACCCTGCAAGCTGGCTGCCAGATGGAGCCGATACGGCATTCACAGCAAAAGTTCTTTTTAACGAGCCGACGGACGACAAAGACAAGGTAAGCGAGCAGCAATACGTGTCTCCCAACCCGCAGATGGAGTACAAACAAGGCAACTTCCCAGGATTGTATGAAGCCATCAGAAGCAGCAACGGCGGGCAGGAGATAACAATTAATGGCATGGCTTACATCGCACTCATCGCCAACCGCAAATACGATGGCAAAACGATTATCGTAGACGTAATACAGGCAACATGAACATCCTCCCGATACAGAACGACATGGTAAACAAGCTGCAGGCTGACTTCATCGCCGCCGCTTTGCCTTTTAAAGCGTTCGATCTGCCCGATGTGCCAAACGATATTCAGAAAGCCGTTGCCGCGCCCATTGTCTTTATCGCCTACATTGGCAGCGCTGCCGATCCGGGTGCCGACACCCGCGCCGTCGTGCAAACCCGTAAACTCAAATTCAATGTAGAAGTTCAGAGCCGCAAGTTGAATGGCGTTACCGGTTTGTTCGTGGCAAGAGATGTAGTAGAACAATCTTTAATCGGATACGCACCTGTCAACTGCAGTAAGCTTATCCTTGTAAAAGACGACATCACCCAGTCAGACGACAACGTGTGGGTGCACATCTACAATCTCGAAACATCGGCATTGCTGGTGCAGAAAGCGGAAACGACGAAATTATTGTACCGGCGTTCAGCGCCATAAATCACTACTGATCATGACCAAGTTCACTTATACCGGCAGCATGCCCTGGGTCGCTTCCTCCGCTACAAAAAAGATGGCAAATGGTCCGTACTCGATGTGAACATGAGTGCTAGGCGATGCGGCCGATCTGCCCGAAGAAAATGCCACCGTGAAAGCGATGGTACAAACCGGCAAACTGAAGAAGAGTGAATGTAGATCCGAAACCAACTAAATAATCCATTATGCCAACTTCATATCTTCACGGGGTCGAAACTCTGGAATCAGAAATTGGCGGGTCAGGCGATCTCGGTCGTGAAGTCTTCCGTTATTGCGCTGATCGGCATTGCGCCAATTGGCTCGCCAACGTTCTCACCGCCTGCTATTCGCCTGCCGATGATGCGCACTTTGGCAAAGCGTTGCCTGGCTTCAACATTCCAAAAACTTTAGGGCTCATCCGCAGCATTGCCGGCAATACGCCCGTGCTTGTGGTGAATGTCTTCAATCCTACGACACATACTCGCAGGTAACCGGCGAACCCGCTACCGTGACCGGTGGCAAATTTAAAATGGCGTTTGCGCCCATTGGCGATGTATCCATTTTCGAAGCCGACGGTACCACCGTTGCCGCTATTGTTAAGAACAGTGATTACACACTCGATGCCTTCGGCAATTTCACTGTTATTAGTAATACCATTTCGGAAAACACGCAGTTCAAACTGACTTACAAAAAGCTGAACCCATCCGCTATCACAGCTGGACTGTTGATTGGCGGTGTTGATGAAAACGATATTCGTTCAGGGTTGTCTCTGTTCGATCTCGCATTCAACATGTTTGGGTTCAACCCGAAAATATTCGTGTCTCCCGGCTATAGTAGCTTATCCGCTATTGTTGCGGCATTTGCTACTGCTGCCGAGAAGTTCAGGGCAGTTTACCTGGTAGATGCACCCTATGGCACAACCATCGCCGGCGCTATTGCAGGACGTGGGTTAACGGAAGCATTGTATTCAACACCAGCGATGAGCGTGCCTTCCTGCTGTATCCGTATGGCAAGACATACGACGATTACAGCAATACCGATACCGACTACCCGGCATCAGCCTTCATTGCGGGGCTCATTGCCAGAACAGACAATAATCTCGGATACTGGTACTCACCTTCCAACAAGGAAGTGAGCGCCATGACCGGCACTGAGCGCGTCATCCAATGGTCAATCAACGATGCGGGCTGCGAAGCCAACCAGCTCAACGCTGCAGGCATTGCCACCCTCGTGGCAGGCTTTGGCACTGGAATTCGCTTGTGGGGCAACAGGTCCGCAGCATATCCTTCCTCCAATTCTGTAAAAAACTTTATCTCGGTTCGCCGCACCGATGATGTAGTGATCGAAAGCATGGAACAGGCTGCGCTGCCTTATATCGATTTGCCGCTCACGCAGGCGCTCATTGATACCATCCGCGAAGCGGGCAACACCTTCATGCGCACGCTCATTCAGCGTGGCGCCATCCTGCCGGGCTCCACGGTTAATTATAACAAGGACGACAACAGCGCTGCAGAACTGGCAAACGGGCACATTACGTTCGAAAGGGTGTATATGACACCAACGCCGGCAGAGCGCATAACTTACAAAGACGTGCTCGATATCTCATTACTCAATCAATTCAAATAACCAGCAATGGCAATAAATATCAACCGGCTTACTAACGCCAATATTTACGTTGAGGGCAATTCGATGCTTGGCAAAGCGGAAGAAATTACACTGCCAATGATCAAAGCCAAATATTCGGATGTGAAAGTATTGGGCTTGCAATCAGATATCGAACTGCCTTCCGGCTTTGAGAAGATGTCTGGCAAAGTAAAATGGAATGCGGTTTACCAGGATGTGCTGGGTACGTTTGGCTTGCCCTACAAAACAAAGCAGATGCAGGTGCGGGCAAGTCTCGAAACTTATGACAGCAGCGGCAGAACCAAAGAGGTGAGTGTAGTAGCCTTTCTCACTGTTCGATTTAAAGATATTTTACCGGGGTTAGGCATCAAATCTGGCGACAATCCTGAGCAGGAATCTGAATTTTCAGCCACCTATTACCGCCTTGAAATCGATGGGCAGCGTGTAATTGAATTAGATGCAATGACCAATGTTTTCTTCCTGGCAAACGAAGACCAAATGGTCAACTACCGGAATAATCTCGGGTTCTAAATAGAGATATACGTTTTAAAGGCTGGCTGGTTTGTGTGTTTGTGGCATAGAACCGGGTCAGCCTTTTTTCATTTACAAATACAATACTTATGCAAGAAAACACACTGAGCAATGACCTTCCATTTGATGATGGATTTATGTATGCCAGCGAAGACGAAAAATCTCTCGGCATTCAAACCAAAACTTATGACAATGGCAGTATCGTAAAAAAAGTAAAACTGCCGCATTCGAAAAGGGATGCATTGGTAAGAATGCTCAAAGCCAAAGAGTCGGTTGAGGTAAGCCGAAACATGGACAAAGACCCGGAAAAATACCAGATGGCCGTTATTACAGCATCGACAACACTTGATGGCAAAAAAGCCATCATTGAAGAAGTAAAAGAGCTGAGCTTTAAAGATTACCAGATTTTGATGCTGATGAATAACGAACTAAATTTTTAATTGACCATTCCATCATCGCTTATACGGCTGCGTATTATAGCCAAAGCCCACGTGCACTGATGGAATGGTTTTCCGGCGAAGTAAATACCTGGTTCAACGAAGCGATAAACCTGGAAACACAAAAAGCAAAAGCACAAAAAAAAGCAGCCGAAAACGATGGATAAAAATCTGAAGATAGCCATTGTGCTTTCCGCGCTGGACAAAGCTTCCGGCGTGCTGAACAAAGTATTTTCCAATGCCGAAAAAAGAGCACAGGCATTAGACAAAACTGCAAAATCATTCAGTGGCATTGCAGATAAATCAATGATTGGCGGCGCTGCGATGCTTACCCCCATCGTTGGGTTTGTAAAAGCTGCTGCCGATATGGAAAAAATGCAGGTGGCGCTCACCACGTCATTCCAGGGTAATAAAGCTGCTGCCGCAGATGCATTCAATACTATCAATACGTTTGCAGCAAGAACGCCGTATGCGCTGGAAGAAGCGATGACAGCTTTTGTGAAGTTAAAAAACTTAGGATTGGATCCGTCTATGGGTTCATTAGAAGCTTACGGCAATACCGCATCCGCAATGGGAAAAAGTCTTGATCAGATGATAGAAGCGGTTGCGGACGCATCCACATTTGAATTCGAAAGGTTGAAGGAGTTTGGTATAAAAGCTAACCAGCAGGGAGATACCGTTAAGTTTACTTTTCAGGGCATCACGACTAGCGTTGCTAAAAATTCAAAAGCGATTGAAACGTATCTCAAAAACATTGGGAATACCAAATTTGCAGGCGGCATGGAAGCGCAAAGCAAAACGGTTTACGGTCAGTTATCCACGCTGTCAGACAATGCCAAAATGGTGGCCGCATCGTTGGGTAACATGTTAATCCCAAGGATCAACGAACTGTTTGCACGTATCACTCCTGTGATTGACAAAATACAAAACTGGATTTCTGCAAATCCTGAATTGGCAAATTCGTTTCTCACTACTTCCGTTGCTCTTGGTGGTGGTCTCCTTGCATTTGGCGGCATTATGAAAGGAGTCAGCTTCATTATCTCTGGCTTTTCTACAGCAATGAAAGTAGCCACATACCTCGGCAAGTCATTTCAGTTCGTATTAAAAGCGATAGGCATTGCTTCCCGGTTCATTATTGCCAACCCGATAGTGCTGGTAATTGCAGCCATCGCTGCAGCAGGTTATTTGCTCTATAGAAATTGGGATTCCGTGGTTAAATTCTTTACCCCCATGGGTGAGTTCTTTTCCAGGATGTGGACCAATATCAAAACGGCATTTGCCTCGGGCATTATATACATCAGCGGCATTTTCAACAATGCCAAACGCATCGTTGCCGGCTTTATCAATACTGCCAAAAGCCTGTTTCTGAACTTTACCCCTTTTGGTCTTATCATCAAACATTGGGCGCCGCTTGGAAGCATGTTCGGTAAGGTGTGGGACAATGCAAAACAAGTATTCAGTGGCGCTTTAAAATGGGTAACCAATTTGGGTTCCATGTTCTGGAATGCCGGTGCCAACATAGTGAATTCTGTGTGGAAAGGCATGAAAGCCATGGCAAACAAGCCCGTGGAAGCCATTGCAGATATTACAAGTAAGATAAGAGATTACCTGCCTTTTAGCCCGAGCAAAAAAGGCGCTTTTCGCACACTTCACAAAACAAAGATTGTAGAGACGTTGGCGCAAAGCATGAAGCCGGCACCTGCTATAAATGCGATTCGTAGTGTAACCGACAGTATGTTTGGAAAATTCAATTCAACAAAAGGCGCAGGCGCTGGCGGCGGCACGGTCATCAACTTCTCACCGGTAATCAATGTAAGCGGCACAGCTACGCAAAAAGATGGCGATCTGATTAATAAAAACCTACGTGCAGAGTTTTCAAAAATGATGAAAGAGTTCAACGCACAAAAAGCGAGAGTAGGTTTTTAGTATCTTGGTCAAAGCGGCAAAACTTTCAAAATAAAAAAGCTATCGTTCTCTGCGATAGCGCATAATAAATCTTTGCTATAATACTATAATTACTCATATACAAAAGATATTCATTATGATTAAAAATGTAATGCTTTTCGCTGTTTGTTTTTTGTTGTTTTGGTGCTCCCACCTAAAAGGATATTTATTTCAGGAATGCGTACTGGAGAAACTAAATTTTCCACTAATAGGGTGGATAATTGGGTCAAATCAACAGGATTCATTGATTGTCTTTAAGAATGACAGTCTTTTTGAATCTCAATAACATCTTTTTTTTCTTACGATCCATTTGTAACTATTATCCGGCTTAATACCTATAACATCGATAGGCTCAGCAACCCAGGAGTCATGCATAGCTTCAATTTTTATTAAGTTTATGACTTTCTTACTTAGGTCCTTCCAATCGTTCAGGTAATTAGTATGACTATGTACATCGGGAACTAAATACTCGTAGATGCCAATAGGAAAACAAACAGGTAATTTTATTTCATTCGGCATTAAATTTACTTGTTTAATATCGGGTCGGTTCTCATTTTTGATTAAAACAAATTCAATGGTTCTCCACTGTGGTTTATCGTTTATATAAGTAGTTAATACTATTTCAATGAGTGGTTTATTAACCATTAAGTTATATTTTTCAAATGGCATTGTTGTAAAAGCTGGCACCAAGTCTCGTTGTAATTTTCCATTGTGATTATGACAAGCTCTAAAATATAATCCAAACCATATTTGTATTCACACCCGGCACCTGCCGGGGGTTTTTTGTTACCTGTTTGTTACCAAAAATATTGATTACATACATAGACTTGCATTATGTATGCGCAGATAGGTACGACCGTTTTCGATGGCTTACAAAGCTTTGTCAGCTTCTCGTCAGAAGAAGAAGCGGTGCTGGTAGAGTATGCCTTGATAAATAGAAAGCCACGCCTCCAGGGCGCAGGCATTGGCTTGCGGGCACTCAGCATCTCGTTGTTTCTGCACCAGGAGTTCTGCGCCGTAAAAGATGAGGTAAGCAAGCTGCGTGCAGCAAAAGATACCTATGAAGTGCTGCCACTGCTTTGGGGCAACGGTCAAGATCGAAGGGTCGTTTGTCATCACGACGCTATCTGTTCAGCACTCGCAAATGGATGCGCTTGGCAATGTGATCGCCGCTACGGTATCGCTTAGCCTGAAAGAATACGTAAAGGAAAACGAAGTGGATAGCCAGCAGCAGGAAGCCAAAAAAAACGCATTCGCTACCGGCGACAAGCAGCCGGCTACCAAAAGTACCCGTGTGAACCCAACACCCTGCAATACGTTCGTGTCGCGCCAGATGAGCCTCGTGCAAACCAACGGCGCCAAGGTAGATGGCTACATGCGCACCTATCGCGTGGGTAGCGACAGCAACGTTTATGCCCTCAGCGCCATCGCCATCATCAAAAGCGAAAGCACAAAACTGATGCAGAAAGTAGCCGATCCGGCTTATGCCTGTATCAACGGCAACAACGCCATCGTAACGGCATGGGATAAAATCAACAAGTCGGCAGATTCGCTCACCATAACCATCAATAAAAACGAAGCGCAGCCTTTTGCGCCCGACCTCAATGGCATCGCCTTGTACAACACCACATTGCAGGCTGGCATCAAAGGACTACAGGCGGCGGTCTCTAAAAACCTGCAGGCAAACGCAATAAGAAAATGAGTAAGACAACCGAATACATCACAAAGCCCGGCGACCGGTGGGATCTTATTGCTTACAAAGCCTACGGCACCACCGACAGCATCACGCTGGGCGACGGCACGCAGGTAAACGCAATGTCTTATATCATCCGGTTCAATCCGGGGTTGCCCATTACCGATACATTGCAGGAAGGCTTGTTACTACGCATACCCGTTATCGAAAACGCAAGCATAAAAACCACGGCAGACCTGCTGCCGCCATGGAAGCGATGAAGAAAGCAACCCGCAATATCAGCGCCATTACGCCTCAGCACCGCATCCTTGTGGGGTTAGATCCTGGTGTGAATACTGGTTTTGCCGTCTGGAGCCGCGACAATAAAAGCTTTGCAATGCTGCGAAGTATGATGATTCATCGGGCGCAGGATATAGTACGTGACATGCATGTGAAATGGGGCGATAAATTATTCCTGCGGGTGGAAGACGCGCGCCTGCGGGTGTGGTTTGGTGCCACCGGCAAGGAGCGGCTGAAAGGTGCAGGATCGGTGGAACGGGATTGCACTATATGGTACGACTTCCTTACGGATATGAACATCAGTTTCGAGATGGTGCATCCGAAATACAACGCCACGAAGCTCGACGCGGATAAATTTAAATTGTATACAAAATACACAGGCTCCACCAATGAACACAGCCGCGATGCCGGCATGCTCGTTTTTAACCGGTAAACTATGAATGTAGCCACCGCCGATTTTACGTTGCTGTACAACAGCAAGGACATTACCGCCGACATCGCCCGGCAGGTGATCTCTTTGTCGTATACCGATAAAATCACCGGCGAAAGCGATGAACTGGAAATCACCCTCGAAGATGCAGACGCGCGCTGGCAGAATACCTGGTACCCGGAGAAAGGCGCACAGCTTCAGCTAAAGATTTACCAGGAAAGCCAGCAACTTGACTGCGGCGTGTTTCGAGATCGATGAAATTGAAAGCAGCAGCAGTACTGACGGCGATATATTTACCATCAAAGCGCTGGCTGCCGGCATCAGCCGGCAGCTGCGCACCAAACGAAGTTATGCCCATGAAGACAAGAGCCTGCGCGAAATAGCCAACACCGTAGCCGCCAACCTTGGGCTATCCCTCTCGGGTACGGTGCAGAATATCGTCATTCACCGGGTGCACCAATACCGCGAAACGGATCTTGCCTTCCTCAACCGAATTGGCAGTGAATACGGCTATGTGTTTTCCGTTCAGGGGCAAGCAGCTGATCTTTACGTACTATAAAGACCTCGAAAACCGGGCTGCGAGCCTGTCTCTTACAAAATCAGACCTCATTAGCTACAGCCTGAAAGACACCACCAACAAGACTTTTAAAAAAGCCCGAACACGGCACCATGATCCGCTGAAAAAAGAAGTGGTGGAATATGAAGAAAGTGAAACAGAAACCGACAGCGATGATGATTTGGAAATGCACATGCGCGTGGAAAACAAACAACAGGCAGAAGCCAAAACACAGTATGCTTTGTACAAAGGCAATACCGCTGGCGTGGGCGGCGATATCTCCTGCCCCGGCAATGTGCATTGTCGTTAGCGGCAACAATATGCAGCTCACCGGTATCGGCAATTTCTGCGGCTACCTATCATATTTTGCAGGCAAACCACAGCATCAGCCGCGATGGCGGCTATCAGGTATCTGCCAATCTAAAACGCGTGAAAAAACTGATGCAACCGCTCAAATATGGCATTGTCAGCGAAGCAAACCCGGCTTTGCAAAAGTCTATTTTGAAGGCGACGACAAGATTGTCACCGACTGGTGGCCGGTGCTGCAGCGCACTTCGCTGAAAGACAAAGAAAGCTGGCCACTGAATGTAAACGAGCATGTGGTGTGCCTCTGCTGATGAGCGGCTGGAAGAAGGCGTGGTTTTGGGTGCTATTTACAGCGATGCCGATACGCCCGACGCGGTGCCGGAGCCGCAAATTCCGGAAGCTGTTCGAAGATGGGCGTTGTTGGAATATGACAAGGCGGCACACAAATTTAAAGTAGCGGCGCCTAACGGCGACAGCCTGAAAGATATCCTCACGCTCATATTGAAGGCGGTGCAGCCGATCCTTGTGCTGTATGGCAACAACCCCGATTATGCCAAGCTCACCCAGGCACTCACGAAAATCAATAACCTGTTTTCATAATGGCACTCGACAAAGACATATTGGGTCAGTCCCTGTACAATGCCCTCACACTCTTTCAACGATAAGGACCATACATGCCACCGGCGATCTGGAAGCTGCACGGCTTCGTTTTGCAAAGCCATGGCAGATGCGATCGTGGAGCATATTAAAGATCATGCGCAGGTGCCGGCAGCCGGACTGATAGCACCCGGCGGCGCGCAGGGCGGTCCGGTTACCGGTGAAGCAGCTATTCGTATAGCTGTTACAACATTGTTACTTACTTGTTACCATCCCACGGCTTTCACTGGCAACTTTATAGCCCTTTGAAAAGCACTCTTGGCAACATTTACAGACATAAAATCACCTGTATGGACATTAGGTAAAAAAGGCGGCGGCGCTGTAGCAGAAGGTCTTTCCGCCATCCGGCAATGTATAGATATTATTGTACGACTACTAAGCGAACAGACCCGCTTCGCCCCGAGTTTGGCTCTGATGTGTATAAGTACCAGGATTACCCTGTAGATGTCGCCATTCCCAACATTAAAAAAGCCTTGCTGGATGCCATTGGCATCTGGGAAAAACGCGTTTCATAACGCAGATCCTGCATGACATTAAGGAGGATCGTTATTTTTTAACCTGTTCTACAAATTAGCAGATGGCACGCTAACCGATTCGATACTCATTACCGTAGCAGCGACGGTATCGACTTCAGGCATCAGCCCCGCACAACTTATTTTACAGGGCTATTTTCCTCCCAACCCGCAACAACTATCAATATCTTATCGATCTCATGCTGGATGGCGAAGAAAAGCTACCGCAGCGCCATTCTATGGCTTTGGTACTGTATATGAGATGTTTGATTGGGTGCAGGCAAACTGGGTCAACTACGGGCGCTGGTATTTAACAGCCGATCCATTGTAGGCTATATGAATGCCGAATATAGAAGCGGTTCACTTACCATCACCGTCACACAATTTAACTCGCTTTGAAGGCGGCATTCCAGTGTTGCCATCTGGCTACAAATACACTGTGAATATAACGGTTGATGGCGTGCTACTCAACCAATATATCGACACGTCTTTTACCGCCGAATGAAATTCTCGATTATGTTCAGAACGATCCGTGTTTGAGGTCGCTTGGCACCTGGGCATCGTATCTATCCCGATAGTTTCTCCGATGATTTCAACGATGATTTCTCCGTGTACCAGCAATTTTTGCAGTTATACCAACAAAGCAACACATGTAATTATTCAACACAAATATACCACGCAGTAATGGCAGAACACTTCCCATCATATTTGAAGAAGATGTGCAGCCAAAACTGCAGCGGATGCAGGCCAGGCTGGAAGCCGCCCTGGGCAGACCGCTGGCGCCGGCAGATATCGAAATGCTGGTGGCAAACTGTTTTGTGTATGAACTGCAATTGCAGTGTATCGCCGGCAATGAAGCGTTCCGGCAAAACCTTGTTTCTTTTTCCACCGGCACTATGCTCGAAATGCTCGGCATGCTGGTGGGCGTATCGCGCCTGCCGCACAGGGCGCCGTTGCACCATACGGTTTTCACTGGTTATCGGCACAACGATGTGCAGATTCCTGCCGGCATCCGGGTGCAAAGTATCGACGGCAAAGCCATCTTTCAAACCACGCGCGCGGTAGACGTTGCCATCGGCACCGATACTGCCGATGTGAGCGCCATCTGCACCACGCCGGGCGTATATCGGCAACGGTTACGAAGCCGGAAAAATCACTATCATTCTCGATCCGCAGGCGTTCATCACGACGGCGCAAAACATTGATATAACCGCTGGCGGCATCGACGAAGAAACCGACGACCAGCTGCGCAGCCGCATCGCGCTCGCACCGGCTTCTTTTTCTGTCGCCGGTCCGAAAGGCGCCTATATCTTTTTTGCAAAAGTCAGCCCACCCTACCATCGTGGATGTGGCTGCATTACCACGCAGCCGGGTGAAGTAACACTTATACCCGTTGTGCGATGGCGGCACGCTGCCTTCAGACAGAAATAAAAGCCGCCGTGCTGGCCATCTGCGACAGCATACAAAGTACGCCCGCAAAACGATACCGTGCTGGTGGCTGATCCTACTGTGGTGCAATATGCCATTGAAGTGGAGCTGATCACCTACACCGGCGCCATCAACACAGAAGTATTGGCAACGGTAATGGCGAACCTCGAAGCCTTTCGCAGCAACCGGCAAAACCGGCTCGGGATGGATGCCGTGCGCAGCCAGATCAGCGCCCTGTGCATGATACCGGACAAAGTTTACAACAACATCATTATCAGCCCGGCGGCAGACGTGATCGCAGACGAATACACGTATGCCAAGTGCACAGGGATTACCGTCACCATAACCGGCAGCAACGATGGGTAATGCAGTAATGGCAGACAGCATCTCCTACCTGCCGGAGTTCAAAGCCTGGTACAGTGTCATCGGCGACACCCTCGCCGAAGTGGACCTGAGCAAATTGCTGGTGTACATGATAGACACGGTGGATGCAGTGCGCCATTCCGTTTCTCGCCTACCAGTTCGATGTGCTGGGTTACAAAGGGATGCGGCTGGCGCAAACGGAAGAAGACCAGCGCAAGCTGTTAAAAACAGCCATCGAGCTGCATCGCTACAAAGGTACGGAGTGGGCAATTTTCGAAGCCTTGAAAGCATTGGTTTCGAAGACGTGAAAATGAAAAAAGGCATTGCCGGCGGCTATGATCACTGGGCAAAATTCGGGCTGGACATCACCAGTTCGGGCGTGGAGCTCACCGAGCAAACCTTCACCGACATCACGCAGATGGTGAAGGAATACAAGCGGGCGGTATGCGTGCTGAAGATATCTCCCTCACCGTGCTGGTGGAAGATACGCTCACCATCAGCGACGACGAAGCATACATCCGGCCCGCCATTAAAATTGACGACAAGCTGGTACTGTCCGGCACTTTGAAATACGACGGGGAAGGGCTGTATGATGGAACGTATGACCATTCGGGCGACAGCGATATTGTAATCATCACACAACTGTAACAACATGTTATTAACAGCGGGAAGTATAGATGTGCAAAAACTAATGGCGGGCGACGCCGAAGGCAAGCAATTCACCCACATTGTGGTGGGTACTTCCGACACGCCGGTCAGCGAAGCCGACACCAGCATCACCAATGCATTTGCAAAAGCCATCGAAACGGTTAACTATTTCGAAGACGGACATGTGCAGTTCAACGCCACGCTCACTGCCTGCGATCCGGCCATGCTGATTAAGGAAGTGGGATTGACCGACGAAGACGGGGTATTGCTATACCGCAAAGTGATCACGCAGGTCAACAAAATTGCCGGCGCCACATATTCGATTCAGTACAAAATAAAAGTACAGTAAGATGATTGACTACACAGCAGAGGACCTGTTTACCGAAACACAGATTTACGACCTCGTAGACCTCGTGAAGGGCGGCAGCAATGGCGAAAGCAACATCCCGCTGAAAGCCCTGCTCGACAGAACGTACTACCTGAAAAACAGGCTATACCGGTACGACAGCCAGCTGCTGTTGCAGGCATCTGCCACAGTTGACAGCAGCGTGGTGGGCAAGTTCGTTTCTGTCAAAGCCATCAGCAGCAACGTGGTGGTCACGCTGGCGGCGTTGTCATCTTTCGAATATGGCTATGTGTTGCCCATCGCCGCCACCTGTGGTTCCATTTTCCGCAATGTAACGGTGCAGGGCAGCAACGGCGAGCTCATCTACCTCAGCAGCAGCTATACCGACAACAAAATATACATGCACGATGGCGATGTGCTGTACCTGCTGCGCGACACCGCCACCTGGACCGTCATTGCCTACTAAAGGCAATTTTGAACGCGTGGGCGAGTGTGTTTCCTGTTATGTACAGATGCCAGGCACCATGATCCGGCAGGGCAGCACCGGCACGCTCAACCGCGCCGACTTTCCGAGGCTGTGGAAATGGATCAACGACAAGCTGACAATCAATCAATTCTCGTCAGCGACGCTACCTGGCTAAGCGATCCGGGCGGGGTGCCCAGATACCGCGGCTGTTTCAGCACCGGCAACGGTATCACCACCTTCCGGCTGCCGGACGACCGTGGTTTGTTTGACCGGTATCTCGATCTTTTCCGCGGCATGGACACCGACCGGCTGTATGGCTATGCCGGCGGCTACGAAGACATGGCCATCCAAACGCACAACCACCCGATCAGATGGGAGTTGAATGGGAGTGACGGGACACCGAACGCGCGGCACATACCGGGCGGCAACACCGGAGAACAACGGTAATGGAACCGACACGACTTCGGTACAGGCTACCGGCAGCCGGGAAACAAGACCCAAAAGCAACGCAAAATTCCACTTATCTATTTACTAAGATGAAACTGAAAATTTTAGCTGCCAGCTTCCTTATTGTTCATTCGCGTTGTCAAAGGCACAAATCACAGACCCGAATGTGCTGCGCAATTACATCAATGCAACGGTCGTGCCCAACAGCACCCGCAATATTACGGCTCGCGCAGCTGAACAATATTTTCAATGGCACGCTGAATGTGATGGACCTGCAGGGTATCGATTCTTTGCGACGAGCGCAGCATTTTGATACGTTGTATGTATTCCAGAACGGGGTGAGAAAAGGCTATAAAGTAGGTGGCTACTCGATACAACATCGCTGAACAACCGCATCAATGTGCTGAATGCAACGAACTGAATGCAGGCGATAGCCTCGACGAATATGTTACACCTTCGCAGCTCCAAGTAGTAAGTGGCGGTAGTGTATATGTGCCGGGCGACAGCATCATCCGAATCTCCGGGAATGCCATTTCGGTAGATACGGTAAACAAATTGTTGACGCGTACTGCAGCGGCGAAAACGTATACACCAACTGTGCGCAAAGTGAATAACAAAACGTTCTCCAACGACATTACGATACTGCACAGCGATATCCCGGACCTGACGAATGTATACACTGCAGACTTAAACAAACCATTGAGCAACCCGATGCGCCACTCGCTGGCAAAGAAACTCGTCGCTTTTATGGCAGCGCGGCGAAGTACATTGGCGCAGATGATGCTGCGCATGATCTGAACAAGGCTGCAGTTGGTTTGTCTGTGGCTGAATACTTCGGATCCGGACAAACCTGTGAGCACAGCTACTGAGGATTCGCTGGATAAAAGCACGCTGCAGAGAACATTTGATCGTGGAAGCAAAGCAAGAATAAAGACAACACCATAGATGCAACCGGCTATGGCTTTGGTATTGCTGCCGATACTTTCTCCATTCGCGGGAAAGGCACTAATACAAGGTTCGGAGTGATCAGTGTTCCCAATTCTCTTTCGGCACAAACAGCCAACCTGCTGGGTGTGAACTTCGTGCGTGATGGCTCCACACTTTCCAACCACACTTACACCAAAATCAGCGACTTGCGGCAGGCAGGCTTTTTCGTTAATGTGGTGGTGAATGCTTTTGGACAAAGTGGCACGCGCGGCTGGTTGCAACCGTCTGAACTGCCGCAATACCGCACTGACCTCGATGAACTGATTGCCTACATGTCGCAATATGGTACAGCTTCAGATTATTTACTGACCTGCGAAAACGAAGAAGCCAATACTGGTTATCGTATTCTCGATACGGTGAACAGCGCCAACCTGTATCTGAATATGCTGGCAATTTTTGTTGAAAAAATGCACGCAGTGGGCTACAAGGTTTCTACTGGTGGATTCACAGGCAATGCGATGAAGTGGCTGGTATATAAGGACCTGAAAGATCAGGGCAGAACAGCCGATGCTCAATTGTTTAAGATTTCCGAATTCACGCCGGCTGATACGCTGGGGCAATTCGAAAATTGGAATACCGTAGGTCCTTTCAAAACAGCAATTGCCATTACGAAGCAATTAATTGCCGGCTATAAAAGCTCCGCCGTTGATTATGTAAACATACATTGGAAAGCCCCAACTAATGGCACTACGCCTGCGAGTATAGACGTGCGCCCGATGCAATGGACTTTTGAATATTATTCACGCGCCACCGGCAAACCAGGAATCACCAATGAACTCGGGACAAAGAACAACAGCGCCACCATTCCGGTGCAGATGTTGAAACAATTGGCGAAAATGAATGTGCCGTATGTCGTGTATTATGATGGTGGTGTGAGCACCGCTACCAGTGGTACAGATGACAATACGATCCGCAACCTGTCTGATAATACCCTGGCACCGCAAGGCACAGCGCTGAAGCAGGCAAACGACACACTGAAAACCGCGCCTAAGGACATATTAAAAACGCAAAACGGAACGGTATTGCTTACGGGTATTGCGCCTTCAACACCATTGCCACTGGTGATTATGCCGGATGGTTCATTGGTGCCGGGATCTGCTTCCAGTGCCGGCACCAGCCTCGATACTGCAGCGCTGAATAAGGCGATTGCCGGCAAGCAGGATACCACAGCAGGCATTGCCTACACACGGCGAATCGCGACCAAAGACAGCATAATTACCAGGTTTAAGGATAGTAGTTTTACCATTGCTCCCCTTGGTTTGGGCGATGTAGTCTGGGATAATATGAAGAAGAAATACACCGGGACTGTCAATGCTGAATATAAGTTAACAGCGCCACGGGTTTCATATGACACTATTGCACTGATTCCTAGAATGCTAAGCAATAGTAGTCCATCTCCATACATTGCTCATTCAAATACAATAGGTAATGCTGCTTATTTAGCATTTGATAGAGGACTCTGCTACAACATGGAGCAATACAAATGCATCAGCAATCAATCCATCATTAAGGATAGAATTTGGTACACCAAAAATAGCCACCTTACTATCTACAAGCAAGGGTAGGTGAGAATGCACAGATGCCAAAGACATATACATAGAAGTACAAATGACACTACAAATTGGGTAATTCTTAGTTCTGTCTCAAATACGCTATGTACTATAAAACAAGTGAAACCCGTTACTTCCCTTTTACCAATACAACAGCTTACAGATGGTATCGAATTAATGTGACTACAAATATTGCTTTAGGAAAACCTCAAATTGGAGAAGCGCAATTTCTATACCTTAAAGGCTGATACATTGTCAAATGTATTTACAATAAATTCAGCACAGGAGGTGTAGAAATGCCTGCCTTACCTTCTTATATTATTCCTGTTCTAACTGGTAAACTGGTAGTAGATGGTGGCAAAGTGTACAGAGATACCACCAAGAACATCATGTCTCTTGTGCAATTGCGTAACATGAAAAACCCTATTGCCGGCAATCTCTATTATACTACAGATTATGGTGGGGGTATATGGAGAGTTGACACATTAGATAAAACAACTCCTGAAAATATAGGAACTGTAAATATTGCACAAAATGGATACAGACTTAAACGAATTTATGACAGCACAACTGTAAAAGTGGATTGGTTCCGAGATAGCACAAAATAATACAAATGATAAAGCTGCTTTTAATGCTGCAATTAATGCTGTTCCTTTAAGTGGTGGTATTGTTGAGTTTGGTAAAGGTACTTATATGTCTGACAATTTAGGTTGGACTGCCTATGGACGTAGTAATATTCATGTGAAGGGGCAAGGCATAGATAAAACGATCTTAAATTCTCCTGTAGGCAATACAACTGCTTTTCAAACTTCATATTATCGTACTGGTGGATGGAATGATGACGATAGTGCTATAATGACCTTTGAAGACAACGTAACTATTGGGCAAGGTTGGTTTGATGTTAGAGCGGGTCAAACAAAGGAATTGCAAGCTATAATGAAGAAAGGTTCGATTGGATTTATCAATGGTGGGGGTCATTACCTTGACCAATGGTACGGCGAAATGTTTGTAGTAGATACGGTGATAGGCAGAAGGGTATACATGACAACCAATACAGTTAGAGATTATACAGTTGCAAGAAGTGAATTTACAGATAGTACATTGGAACAATTCATTACACCTGACAGTGGTCAAACAGTGGTAGCTAAGATCACAGGCTATCCAGGAGTTGGTGCAACATTTTCAGTTGGCAATGACCTGTACAAAGTAATGGCAAGTAATGGCAGCCAATATTGGACACTGAAAAATCTTGGTAAGGGCAGTACTCCTGGTACAGTAGTTCCGCGTAAGACAAGGATATTCAAGATGAGAGCAATTGTTCTTCCATTGTCAGTATCTGTCAACACAATGATCTCAGACATGACGATCAATGCACATGGACAAGGCTTTATCAACAGTAATACATTCGGATTCACTGCAAAGAATATCAAACTAAATATACAGCGTGGATTGGAAGCAAAAGCCTATTGGTTAAATGGAGATGGCGGTAGATTGACAACGTTAGAGAATGTAAGTGTTTATTCAGACTCTTCATTGTCTGGTAGTCAGGTTGCCAGATGTTTTGTTGATACTCGTTTCATTAATTGCGACTTCCATAATATTGGTATAGAATTTACTGAAAATGCAATTGATGTATTAGTAAGAGGCTGTAAATGGTACATGACTGCTAGACCAGGAAATCTTAGTAGTGGTGCATATTCCATAAATGTTGGTCACTCTACATCTGGAATTATAATAGAAGATAACGAATTTTTCTCTGACGGCTTACAAAATGTGGTTGCAGCTTACAGTGACGTTCTAAACACTACATCAAGAGGTGCTACATTCAATTCTGTATCAAGAAACATCTTTAATGTTAAGGACGTTGGTGCTGTAATTAGCCTTGTGAATCAAGAAGGTGTTACGTATGTTGACGACAATAAGATTGTAGGTTCATGTCGTAGTCCTTTTGGTTCTACTGATGGTTGGGCTTATTCAGATACAAATACTCAATTCAGTACCAATAGAATTTTCAATTGGGGGCAGGGAGTATTTATGAGGCGCAATACATTTGAAGGCTACACAGATAAAATTCTAGAAAGAGCAGATCCTGAGAATTTAGTGTTTGAAAAGAATACTATCATATCTCATGGCACCTATTCAACTCCACCACTTACCACAACTGGTAATGTTGTAGATGCTGCTGCTACTAAAGAGCCTGCAACTCGATTCATCTTTAAAGACAATGACTTCTTTGGTTGGAGATATGGCTTTAGTTCTATAAAGTATGCTCGTCCTATGGATAGCCACGTTGATATTAGCAACAATAGATTCTACCGACAGACTGGCACTGACCGTAAGGATAAGGATTTTGTTGTTACACTCAAAGATGAACATACTGCCCAATATGGTAGTTTAGATCTACTAGCAGCACAAAAGAATAAGGAGACAGATTGGGGTATCTATCAGATTTGGGTACAAGAGAATGGAGGAGTGCTAAGCAATTCAGACACATCAGCGTTGAAAAGATTCATACGTGGTATATATGCAAATGGTCTACGTGAATATGCTGGTATCTTCTATCCATTAGCTGGAGACATTCTGCTTCCAGAGTACCACTATTAGGTAGTGAAAAGATAATCTACAAACAATTTGGCTTACAAAACTTGACTGGAATAGACAACTACAAAAAAGATACTGGCTGGATAGGTAATGGCACAGGCTATGGAGTTAGTATGAGAGCATTGAATCTTGATGTTTCAAACACTTCTCTCTTTGTCCAAATCACTAAGCCAGTATGGGGCACAGGCAATACTACTATGTTAGGTTATTATGGCGGTAGTGGTGCATCTGCATTTAGAATTGGTACGACTAACAACTCCATATACGGATTAGGTACAACAATAGCAACAGGAGTAACAGCATCTGTAGGAGCTATCTATACTGGACAGGTATCTACAAATGGAGTTTCCACATCACAATTAAACTTTTTTGACCTAGATAGTAAAAAGAACAGTTGGAATACTACTAAAGGTCCATCAATCGGTGCAGCAGGCTCTACATCCATGACAAATGTAAACCTCTTGTCTGATGGCAATGGAACTTATAGTACTTCAGGTATAGGCGCATTTATGGTTGGTGGTAAGATGATGGACACAACTAAGGTTAGAATCTTTACCAATCTTGTCAGAGATTTGATGATAGGTTTAGGCAGACCTGTTCAGTCAGATTCTTTTCAAATGAACACAACTGACACACTCATCAAAGGAGTCAATCAGAATGGTGAAGATGTGTATTTCAAGAAAAACAGTCTTACGGGGAGTGACAATGGCGGTAGCAATAGTTCAGGTACAAAAGCCCATTGTAATAACAAACATTGGCACAAGTGGAAACGCCACATTAAAAGTTGGGCTAGTTAAGGATACGATCAATATTCCTGTGTATGCAAGTTCAACGGGCAGCTCAGCCACCGGCGACAGCGCCTACAACAACAACATGGTACCTCCCGGCACATTCGACGCAGAAACGGGAACACATTTTTAAACAAACGTAATGGCAGTTCTCCAATTACAATTACGGGTTTTCCGATCTGCGCAAACGATAGTGTAAACAGTGTGAATAATGTTCATCCACGTTATTACGGCGGTACTGACGGTAACCAATAATGCCGGCGCCTATATCACTTCCGTATCGGTCAGCGGCAAAGATGCAGGCTTTATCCTTACCATCGTGGTGGCACCAGGGCAAACCCTAAACGGGCAGGCATGCACCATCAATTTTGCCTCGCCGTGGGCTGGCACAGTGGTGCCAAGTGTTACCCCGGGAAATGTAGCCAGGGGCACGGTGTATGGCATTACGCCGTCCATCAACGAGCCTAGTACTTACCGTTAATAACTTACCTGCGAATACCTATACTTACTACATCAATACATCATCATTCTAGTGAAAAAATTCATCGCCATATTGTTATTGTTCGTATCGGTTGCCGGCAAATCACAGACAACCGATACAACAGTATTCCCAACCAACGAATACCTGTTTGCCCAGCTACTATCCATACCCGTTTGCTAAAAAGAAGCATGCTCACTATAATTTAATCGACACCACAAAACTGGTAAATGTGACAGCCTTTGGCGCTGTCGGGGATGGATCAACAAACGACAATGCCGCCATTGTTGTTGCACATCAATTCGTTTCTTGAATACTTCCGGGAACAGGATTTATATTCCAATTGGGAAAACATTTATCTGAGCCAGCTGGAACACTTTTACACTGACGAAAGACATGATTGTTTGGGCTTATGGCAGCACCATCAAAATGCAAAACGGTGGCAAGAACAGTGCGCTGAATTCAATTCAAATGGTACATACGCGCACAAGGTACTCTGGGCTCGGAGGCACACTGGATGGCGAACCAATACAACATCACGTGGCACGGGAAATCCGCATGGCGGAAGTTATAACGGCGACTTTGTGGAGCGCACGGTCGGTTTGTAGGTGTGACAGATGCAAATTTTGTCCTCTTTCAGACGTGAACGTGTGAACACTGTAATGGACGGACCTACTGCAGAAAGCTGTAACCTAGCGGTATTCAACAATTGCACTGCCAGCGGTGGAGCTGCATTTGATTACAACACAGTCGGAAACCAGGGCAATACTTCAAGACCACGCGGGTGGGTTTAAAGACATCGTACTTTCTGAATCTGACTTGCACAGGCGGCACATTGGCACGCACGTTAGCTATCCAACCAACCAAACCATGGACAATGCAACACTGTCGGTACATGTTAACTGTAATTAAACTCACAGAAACAAGATGCCATTCACATAGAAGATTGTTATAAAAACTTCTTCTTCAATTGTAATCTAACCGCTGCTGCAGACACAGCGATCAAAGAGCGGATTCACCTTTCTAACCGGAGTGGTATAGTAAGTGTTCAGCAATTGCCAATTTTACTAATGCCAGGGTAAATTTTAACCAGGCAAGCAACCTGCTTATTGGCATCTTAAATAAATGCAAATTCGTTACAAACGGCGCTGTCAATGTGGTGAACAACATCGTGTACAATGCCACCTTTATTGTCAACTGCAGCTTTACGGTACAACCAGTTCAGACGTGACAAAAGCTCAGTATGTAAAGCGAAGCACATTCACCAACTTCGGTAGCTTCAGCTTGCGGTACGCGGCGCGCTGATAGTAGATCATCGTTCCTTCGCAAATGGCACTACAGCAATAAGTCTCGATGCAGGCGGTAAGGGATATTACAATACTTACACCAACGTAACCAATACTGCAACCAACAGCACCGCGCCAATGGATATGCAGCTGCATTCAATAGCTCGATTGTAATTATAAACAACGACCAAATCATCAACACAATAACTGCACATGAAATATATTTTATCAATTCTGCTTTTCGTGTCACTTGCCACCAATGCCCAGGTTGGCTATGATCGTTATGTTCTTAACGTAAAGAAAGACATGCCACTCATTGGCGGCACCAACTTCACAGGTAGCGGTAATGAGTCTGCTAAAATGCAGACTGCCATCAACAACAGCAATGGCGATAGCACCCGCATTATTTTGTCCGGGCGGCTCGATTTATTTAACTCAAACATTTATCCGGAAAGCAATCTTTACATACAAGGTGTGCCGATAAAACCATTTTTGTGATGGACGCCAGTGCTGCTTACAATGGCGTTATGCTTGAGTCGATTGGAAAGAGTAACATAACGTTCGATGGCATCACCTTTACCAACAATTTTGCAAAGAAATTAGCTGCTTTTATTAAGCTCAACAGTTCTCCAAACAAGTGCACCAACATTACCATTAAGAATTGCAAGTTCATCAACTCGAATGTTGAGAATGCTATCCTGTTTGGCAGTGCGGCTGCCAACGATTCCACGCACTGGACAGATAATGTGCTGATTGAAAACTGTGTTTTTGAAGCGCTTTATAATCCGTTATATCCAACTGAAACAACAGACTTGCCCGATAGTGTATTATGCCGCGGCATCAACTTCAATCAAACTACGCTAAGAGCAACGGTTCGTAATTGCACCTTTCGCTTCATTTCTAACGATGGTGTATATGGATATGGACCGAATTTCGGGCTGCGCAACAATAAATATGCAGGCAACTGGACGATTAAGGACAATACCATGTTCCGGTGTGGAATGTGTCTGGAATTCAACGGCGATTACCTGGGGAATAATTTACTGGTGGAAAATAACAAATTTCTCTACCCGACTCGCAACGGTGGTTTCTGCATCTCGTTCGACACGAGGGACGGCAAGATCATTAACAACAAATTTCTGACTGCAGACCGGACATTTATGGAAGGCACGCTGATAGGGGGCATTATTGCCGGCAACACCGGGCGGATAGAGTGTTGGAAAGATACCAGCCAGGGTGTTGCACCTACTGTATTACTTACCCGCACATCGTTCGGTGAATTTTACGGCTATGACAATTTGATTTGCAACAACAATTTCAAAGCCGACAGAAGCAACCCCAATGCTTACTCTCCTACCGAATTTAATGGGTTTAAACTCATCGGAAAAACGACAGACCCCACAACGCAGGATACTACCTACAGAGGCATAACAGACTACGCCGCCTATTGGACATTCAGCAACAATACGCTGACCGGCATAACTCACAAAATGATTGATGCCACGAACAACATGTTCAGATATGTCACGATACAGGATAACACTTTGAACAGTAACGTGATGGCGGGCACGCCAATCGAGATCTACGGTCTTAACTGGAAGGTGGTTAGAAACACATTTAATCTTGCCGGATCACCGGCGCCAGGCGGCAATACCGTTATCAAAGTCCGTTCGGTGCAAACTGTGCCTGCTGCCGAAATAGTGGCCGACAACGTATTAATCAATTCTGCCTGGGACAACGGCAAGTACAGGTTTCTCACACAGGATAACGTAACTATTTCAGCACCATAAATTTTAAAAATAAACATGAATCACTCATTTGTTAATCATCTCATAGGTACCGATGATCTTGCATGGTTTTTTGCCGCTATCTTCTTTTCTTTTCTCGGTGCTATTATCAGCTTGCTGATACATGCCAGTAACCGCGACAAAGACAGCATGCGCACACCCTATCTCTTCGACATTAATTATCTAATCTGCGACAACTGGCAACGCATTATGCTCAACATTCTGCTCATCATCATCACCGTTCGCTTTTGCGAAGAAATTACCGGTAAACATCTCACCATGTTTGTGGCGCTGATGATTGGTATCACCTACGACAAGATACTGGAGACTTCTGCGCAACTTGAATGTACTGGATAAATAAGATATGAGAAGCGTAAAGAAAAAGACAATGAAAAGGGATGCAACACTATGTGCCAACAAAAGATTTATTAAAGCAAATTGGAAAGGATCCACGCAGTTACGTAATCTTTTTGTTTGCAGGACTGATTTATTATTTCGTGTTCAAATTCACCGGCGCAAGCGACCTCGTGAACGCGAATTGCGAGACTGAGAAAGCAGCTCTCAGGAAGGAAAAAGAAGAGCTGAGCAGGGATTTAACCGTGGAGCGGCAATGGAACAACACTCTCATTCTGCAACTCATCAAAAAAGAGCAGTCGGCTGAGCAGCTTGACAGCTTACTCAGAACTAAACTGGAAGAGAAAACAAAAGAGAACCTCCAAAACAAGTAAATAATGTCAATTAAGAATCTTCTTATCGCTGTATTGACTGTAGCACTATGTACCACTTTACTCTATGCATGTGAGCAGAATAAACAATTAAAAACCGTAACAAAGGAAAATGCGCATACAGCATCTATTGCAGGGGTGGTGCAGCCAGCGCGCGTGTATAAAGACAGCGCTGGCGCCACGCATATAGTTCTCAAAACCGGCGATCATACGTACAGCTCATACAGCCAGGCAGAGCACTCTGCAGAGAAACTTGTTCCTTTTATCGACAGCGTGGCGCAAGCCTTGTCGATAAAGCCAAAGCAATTAGAAAGTATACTCGTTGTTCCGCAGCAGACGGAAGCGGCTAAAATCGCATTCCTGCAGCGCAAAGTGGACAGCCTTAGCCAACTCTCCTACTATTTTAAGGATAAGTATCTAGAGCTTGCCGTTAAAGGAGGTAACCCGCTGGACTCATCTGACAAAGGAACGTTCGATTTTAAATACAACGCCGACCTCTCTATCATGCAATACTGGAAGCGAAGAAAAGTACTCGGCATTGGCATTGGTGCGCGGCAAAGCTATACGGACATTAGTAGCAAGGATCCGCGCACCAGCATCATGGGAGTGAGAAAATACACTGTTGCGCAGCGACAACCTGGTTGGGGGTTGCGCATACAGGCAACGCAGAATTATTCCTTTATATCCAATACTGCCAACACCGGTATTGGTGCCCGGTTCGATCTCAAACATATGAGCATTTACGGCGCCTATTACTACAACTGGAAAATGGGTGAATGGCGACCGGTTGTTTCAGCCTCTTACGATTTATTACGATTCTAAATACACTTTTATGGAACATGAAAAACTCTACGTAGTAACCGCCTACTTCAATCCATACGGATGGAAAAAGCGCAAACAACTGTACCAGGAATTTGTCCCTTATATCGAACACTCAGGAGCCATCCTGATCACTGTAGAAGTTGGTTATAAAGACCATCCATACGAAGTCACAACAGCCAACAATCCATGGCATCTTCAGCTACGTACATCGGAAGAAATGTGGCATAAGGAGAGAGCTATTAATCTTGGCATTCAGAAGTTGCTACAGCTGGATCCGGATGCCAAATACATTGCCTGGATTGATGCCGACGTAAAATTCAGCAATCACCATTGGGTAAAAGATACAATTAAAGCACTTCAGCTATACTGCGTGGTGCAGTTGTATTCGGAAGCTCACAACATGTGTCCGAATCATCAGAGCATGTGGAAATGTCCTTCTGTATTTTTTAACTTTCTGTCACGTGGTTATCATCAATCGCCGCCTTTGCCCTTAAAATATGTGGCGAAAGGGCATCCGGGGCTTGCGTGGGCAGCGCGCCGGCAAACGCTCGACGATTTGGGTGGTCTAATAGACTATTGCGTGGCTGGCAGTGCAGATACGCATATGGCTAACGCACTGATGGGTGATGTAACGCTTTTTACACGTCCGGGAATGAGTCCAGGATTTCGCAGGGCATTGGAACGTTGGGGAGAAAGAAGTCACCGCTATGTGCAGGAAAACGTGGGTTATGTAAAAGGGATTTGCTTTCATTACTGGCATGGCAAGAGCGAGCAACGCGGTTATGAAAAAAGATGGGATATCATGTGTCACCACAAGTTTGATCCTAATGAAGACATCTATGCTGAAGCCAACGGACTCTATCGGTTCACATGGAGCAAACCACATCTGAAACTGGATTTGCGCCGCTCAATGCTGGCGAGAAACGAAGATAGTGTAGACCTTTAAAATTATAGTATGTCAGTTCAGAATACAATCATTATTCCTCAGTTCGGACTACCTGGCGCCGCTTACCAGTCTGCTCATTGCACCATCTGGAAGCCACAGCAGGAATTTCCCTGGATGGTTCATGTAACCAATACTGCCACAGGGCGACCGGTGGAGCGCGTGTTGATACACAAAGGCTTTGGAGCAAAACTGAGTAAAGCATTTACCAACCTGACAAAAGCAGGTATTCATACAGAAATTAAAACGTGGGATGGCTGCTACAATGAACGTAGCGTGCGGGGCATGCAAACAACAAGCCTGCATGCCTGGGCAATGGCAGTTGACCTGAATGCTGCAAAGGAAAGGTTGGCGCAACATGAGACGCACTGGAGCGCTCAGTTCATCGCCATTATGAAAGCCGCCGGACTGCATTGGGGTGGCGACTGGACAAGCCGCAAGGACAGTATGCATTTCGCGTTATACAATGGTTGAATTATCTCAGGTGTTTTTCATAAGTACAGAACAAAGCCTGTCGTGTCTACGGCGGGCTTTACAATAGCAGGCATCTTTCGTTTCACCAATTCCTTCATAATGTCCAGGTGTTCTGTAACATATACCTCAGTCATGCGGGTTTCTGCATGCCCCATTTGCTCTCGTGGCAGCTCCAGCAGCTTGTCAACACCCTCGCGGCGCTGCAGCCTTACCATATCGTTGCCAGATAGTTTTTTCAGGCTGTATTGGTTAATGTCGAGCCCAAGACCTTTCTTAACGATGTTACGCCACCAGGTGGTCGATGTATTCACGTGCATGCGCTTAGGACCAGGTAGAAAACTGCCGTATTTATTGTGCGTAGAAAAAATATACCACTCCGGGTCGTAGGTATGCAGGTTGATTTCCGCCAGTAAATCCATCACCCAATCCGGTATTGTGACATCGCGCTCTACTTTGGTTTTCATGCTGCTTTGATTATCGGGGGTAAGACGAAATATTTGTTCCAGCCGGTGCAGGTGTTTTATTTTTAGCCCGGTGATCTCTTTTGGGCGAATGGTGCACCCATATTCGATTGCCAGAAAGCGGTAATACGGACGATAGTCGTTGCGTATGCGGTTGACGATAAGCACCCGCTGATCCTGGGTGGGAGGACGGTGGGCTATTGTTTTCAGTACAGATTTGCGCTCAATCTTTTCAATCACATTATACTCCAATACGTCATATTGAACCAGTTCGCCAATGAGGCAAGACAGGTACTGCCGGTACTTATTAAAACCTTTTGCGGAGAATCCACGCTGCACCTTTGCGCGTTCCAGCATATCGCGGTAATGGGGTCGTTTCAGCGATACAACCGGCATGTGTAATGATCCGGTTGCTGCAGCAGCCTCTTTCAGGTAGCGAATACAGGAATCAAAACACAGGCATGTCTTATGCGCCCAGTCAGGCTTTTTCTTTTCAAATGCGAAGTCAAGCGCTTCGCTGAATGACATTAATTGAAGCCGGTCAATCTGAAACGCTTGCAGAGGGCGTTGGATGAAAGTCGGATCATCCAACGGGTTCCAGCCCATTTCGAGCCATGCTTTTCGGGCTGTTAACAGCGCTTTAAACTCAGCATCTTTTTCTTTTCGGTCATGGATCCGGTTTAGTTGCTCCGAACGTTTAATAGGGTGCAGCTTACCAGTCTTCGGGTTCCGGTAGCGGAAAAAGATAAACCATTCACCATTTGCGGGTTTGCAAATGATGGGTGTCGTAAACGACTTCTCAGTTTTGTTTGTCATTGCCAATCCTTTTTTTGTTCCGGGTTTTGTTCCGGGTTTGTGATTGGCAACTGCGTAAATGTAACAAGAGCAAGGCTTTCGCCTTTATACTGTGGAGAATAGCGGGATCGAACCGCTGACCTCTTGCATGCCATGCAAGCGCTCTACCAGCTGAGCTAATTCCCCGTTTGTGTTGCAGAAGTGCGGACCTTTCTTCCTTTCACATCATCCCGTGGCACCTTCGAAAGGACGGCAAAAATAGAGGGATTACGATAGCTTACCAAAAAATATTTTGTTTATTTTATTTCTTCAAATTCTATGTACTCGCTATCGGTGCTGGCCGTATCGCTTTTCGCAGATGTGTGCAGCAGTGCCGTTGCGCGGATGGCGGTGGCGACTGCCCGATTTGTTCTTCCTGCATTTGCCGCATTTTGTCGCGAACGGCGGAAGAAGCTTTGGAAACAGGCAATACAATATTGAATACAAACTTATACAGCAGGTATAAAATAAATATTACAAACAATAAATCGATTAATGCCATAGAAGCAAAGATAATCAAGACGGATGGGTTCGCACGGATTAAGCATTTCGATTTTTACAAACGGTTAACAGGACTGCTACTTGGATACTATAGCCAACTATGTTTGTATATTTGCACAGGAAAAATACGAGAGAAGGGAACGAGAACGTTCCCTTCTCTGTTATCAGCATATGACATTAGCAGAACAATTACAACAAATTGAAACATTTGTTTCGCAGGTGCTCACAGATGAAACAGAGTATTTTTTAGTGTCGTTGCGCATCAAACCAACCAATAATATCAAGGTGTTTCTTGGATGGTGACTAATGGATTACCCATCGAAAAATGTGTTTATTTCAACAGGAAGCTGTACAAATTGGTGGAAGAAAGCGGCATTGTATCCCGATGGCGATTTCTCGCTGGAAGTGTCTTCGCCCGGCGTGGATGAGCCGCTGAAAACGCATCGTCAATTCACCAAAAATATAGGCGGCTGCTGGAAGTGGTGTTCAAAGACGAATCGAAAAAACAAGGGAAGTTGTTGAACAGTGGCGGAACACCGACATCACCATTGAAGAAACAACCGGCAAAGGCAAAAAAGCCGTTACCCAAGATGTGGTGATTCCGTTTGACAACATTAAAACAGCAATGGTTCAAATTCCATTTTAATAGAAATACAGCATGTTGATACCATCTGCAGGCTATAAAGAATAAAACATACAAAGTATGGCAAGTATTAACCTGATTGACGCGTTTCAGGAATTCAAAGATGCGGAAAACATTGACCGCCCCACCATGATGAAAGTAGTGGAAGACGTTTTCAAAACCCTGCTTCGCAAAAAGTATGGCAGCGATGACAACTTCGATGTCATTGTGAATGCCGAAAAAGGAGACCTTGAAATATTCCGTCGCCGGATGATTGTGGAAGACGGCGAAGTGATGGACCCGCTTAGCGAAGTAGAATACAGTGAAGCGGTGAAAATTGAGCCCGATTTTGAAGTAGGCGAAGAATTGTTCCAGGAAATGGACATCCTTGATTTTGGACGCCGCGCCATTCTGGCTGCCAAACAAACGCTGGCAAGCCGCATTTGCGATTTGAAGAAAAATGTACTGGTAAAAAAATACGGCGACAGGATCAATGAAATCATTACTGCCGAAGTATACCAGGTTTGGAAAAAAGAAGTGTTGCTTGCTTGATGAAGAAAGAAACGAACTGATTTTGCCCAAATCGGAACAAATCCCTCAGGATTTCTTCAAAAAAGGAGAAAACATCCGCTGCATTGTGCGCCGCGTAGACATTAAAAACAATTCTCCGGTCATCATCGTAAGCCGCACTGCGCCCGAGTTTCTGGCAAAATTGCTCGAAATTGAAGTGCCCGAAATTTTTGATGGTTTAATCTCTATCAAGAAAATTGTACGTGAGCCTGGCGAACGCGCAAAAGTAGCAGTTGAAAGTTTCGACGACCGTATTGATCCTGTAGGCGCCTGCGTAGGTATGAAAGGCAGCCGTATTCATGGCATTGTACGCGAACTGAAAAACGAAAATATTGATGTTATCAATTTCACCAGCAACGTGCAACTGCTTATTCAAAGCGTCGCTTACACCCGCGAAAATCAGTTATATGAATCTGGATACGGAAACAAAACAGGCAGACGTATATCTGAAAGCCGACCAGGTATCGCTTGCTATTGGACGACGCGGTGTAAATATCAAACTGGCGCAGGAATTGACTGGTTTTGATATTGATGTGTTCCGTGAAAATGAAGGACAGGAAGAAGAATTTGATATTGATCTGGATGAATTTTGCAGATGAAATTGAACCCTGGATCATTGATGAACTGAAGCGTGTAGGTTGCGATACTGCACGAAGTGTACTGACATTTAGTGCAGAAGAACTGGAACGCCGTACCGATCTGGAAAAAGAAACAATTTCAGATGTTATCAATGTTTTGCAGGCAGAATTCGACCGGGGATTAATAGTATTCATTCAGTTAAACATCGGTAATATAAATTAAGAATAAGTTGGCATTATACTTTGATTGCATTTCATCTGAGTGATCAGGTAAATGTTGCGGACCTCAAATTTCCCAATCATAGTTGAAAATTCAACGTATTCACCAGCATCTGGATAAAAGCACTGTATTCGTAATTTGTTGAAACGTTACTTTTGCAGGAAGCCATAATAATTTTTGTTAAAGCGGTCGAGGTAGTAAGTATCGTAAAAAATATAATTTGCTATCCTGGTTTTTAATAATAAACTTTACAAAAAATAAAAAAAAGCTGTTTATTTTACCTAAACAGTAAGGACAAATAAAAACACTGAATGTCAGAACTCAAGTTACCAAGATTATTAGCAGCGGCAAAAGAATTCAATATAGGGCAGGACACCCTGTTGAGTTTTCTTGTTGGTAAAGGCTTCAACCGTGACGATCTTAAACCCACAGCAAAGCTGAACGAAGCCATGTATCGTGCTTTGCAACAGGAATTTCACAACGATAAAACAGCAAAGAACAAAGCTGATCTTGTGGAAATTCCAAAGGCGCAAACCGAACGCAGGCGCAGGGAAGATGAGGATATCAGCATCAGGAAAGAAGAAAAAAAACCGGTATTTAAGGAAAAAGAAGAAATTATTCAACCGGCAGCCGTTACCGCCGCCACCTGTGGTTGCCCCTGAACCAATGCCACCCGTTCAGTCAGCTGTGGTACCGCCTGCCCGAGATCGGAAATGCAGCCGAACCGGTAGCCATTGCTACGCCAGAGCCACCCGCACCATTGAAGCTGCGCCGGAAGTGGAAGAAACCAATCGCACCCCAAACAGGAACAGAAACCCTTCGTATCGAAGTGCCTGAACTTGAAGGTCCCAAAATTTTGACAAAATAGACTTGTCCGACATCGATTCTTCTACACGTCCACGCAAACAGCCCCGCTGCCGGTAGCAGAACCCGTAACAAGCACCGGAATTACAAAGCACCCTTTTGCACCCGCACTAGGAAGAAGTAATCGCCGTAAGAACGGAAACAGAACCAGAAGCAGAAACCCCACCGGAACGCTGAGGTGGACCGTGAAGCGGCCGATGAGCAGGAAATGCAGCCGGAACTGACTGCACGAAGCAGAACCTGCACAGGAACAATGAACACGCAACGAAACGTGGAAGTAGCTGCAGAAGATGCAGCACCTGTTATCGAAAACATCAAAGCCGATAAGCTGGAAGGTCCTAAAATTCTGGGTAAAATTGCCCTGCCTGTAGATAGCGATACGCGTCCCAAAAACGCGGGTAAGAGACGAAAAAAGAAAGCGCAAACGCATTCCGGTCGATAAAAAAGGCGAAGGTGCCCCGCAAGGCCAAAACATCTTTTAATCCGCAAGCCCGAACCGGCGCCGGAGCTAATCCACCGTTCAACCGCGAACGAACAATTGTTCCGCAGCGTGCCGGGCAAGGACAGCAAGGGGGAGCCAATCAGGCTGGCGGCAACCGTCCTTTTGTACAAGGCAGAAGCGCCGGTACCTGGAAACCGCATACAGCCAACCCGGAATACCGGTGGCGGTGCCCCGGGCAAACAGGTGAGGCAGAAACGACCGGTTTCCACGTCCTGAGGACAAAGAAATCGATCAAAAACAAATTCAGGATAAAATCCGTGAAACACAGGCAAAACTGTCCGGACAAAGTGGACGTGGCAAGAGCCTGAAAGCAAGATACCGCCGCGAAAAACGCCAGGAAGCTGCAGAAGCCATGGGCGTAAACGAGGACAACAAACTGCAGGTAACGGAATTTGTTACTGTAAGCGAACTGGCTAACCTGATGGACGTAAACTTTACCGACATCATCAGCAAGTGTATGAGCCTCGGCATCATGGTATCTATCAACCAGCGTCTTGATGCCGAAGTCATTGAACTGGTAGCGGGCGAATTTGGTTATGAAGTGGAATTCCTTGGTCTCGATGATATGGATGAAGATGATGGTGATGATGATATGGACGATGATGATGCCGACCTGCAAAGCCGCGCTCCCATTGTTACCATTATGGGACACGTGGACCATGGTAAAACCTCATTGCTCGATTACATCCGCAACGCCAATGTGGTAGCTGGTGAAGCCGGTGGCATCACGCAGCACATTGGTGCATACGAAGTATCACTGCCGGACGAAGAACACATTACCTTCCTTGATACGCCGGGTCACGAAGCGTTTACTGCCATGCGTGCCCGTGGTGCCAAAGTTACGGATATTGCCGTTATTGTGGTAGCAGCCGATGATGCCGTGATGCCGCAAACCAAAGAAGCCATCAGCCATGCGCAGGCTGCCAGTGTACCCATGATTTTTGCCATCAACAAAATAGATAAAGACGGCGCAAACCCGCAGAAAATTTACGAGCAGCTTATCTCAAATGAACATCCTGGTAGAAGAATGGGGTGGAAAATTCCAGAGCCAGGAACTATCTGCCAAAAAAGGCTTGAATGTAGATGCCTTACTGGAAAAAATATTGCTTGAAGCCGAATTGCTCGACCTGAAAGCAAATCCTGACAGGGAAGCTACCGGTAGCATAATTGAAGCATCACTCGATAAAGGTCGTGGTTATGTAGCCACAGTTTTCGTACAAAACGGCACTTTGCGAGTGGGCGACATCATGGTTTCGGGTCAGCATTATGGTCGCATAAAAGCCATGTTTAACGAACGTAACCAGCGTGTCAATGAAGCGCCGCCATCTACCCCGGTACAGATATTTGGGTCTGAACGGTGCGCCGCAGGCAGGTGAAAAATTCAAGGTATATGCAGATGAAGCCGAAGCCAAAGACGTTGCTACCAAACGTGCCCAGATTTCACGCGAACAGGGATTGCGCGCAAGAAACACATTACGCTGGATGAAATTGGTCGCCGTCTTGCACTTGGCAACTTTAAAGAACTGAACATCATTATCAAAGGTGACGTGGATGGTTCTGTAGAAGCCCTGAGCGATTCTTTGCAAAAACTTTCAACCGAAGAAATTGCGGTAAATGTGGTTCACAAAGCAGTTGGCCAGATTTCAGAAAGCGATGTATTGCTGGCAACTGCTTCAGATGCCATCCTCATCGGCTTTAATGTTCGTCCAAGTACACAGGCAAACAGGCTGGCGGATACAGAAGGCGTACAAATCAAAATGTACTCCATTATCTACAACGCGATTGAAGAAGTGAAGAGCGCAATGGAAGGCTTGCTGGAACCAAAAATTCAGGAGAAAGAAGTGGCTACTGTCGAAATACGTGAAGTATACAAATTTGATAAAGCTACAGTTGCCGGTTGTTATGTTACAGATGGTAAAATACGCCGCGACAGCAAAATCCGTCTGTTCCGCGATGGCATTCTGATCTATCCGAGAACAGAAGGTGGCTTTGCCGAATTGGGCAGCCTGAAACGCTTTAAAGACGATGTGAAAGATGTGGCAGCGGGTTACGAATGTGGTTTGACCATCAAGAACTTTGCAGACATCAATGTTGGTGATACCATCATTGCTATTGAAGAAGAAGAAATCAAGCGTACACTCTAACAGAAGTTCGATAATAAGTTTTTATATAAAAAGAAAGAGCCTGCAATTAAAATTGCAGGCTCTTTCTTTTTAGTATGTTTGATCGTTAAGTTGAGACCAAATGCAATTAAAACAGATTGTTCCAACGCGATTCGAAACAATGTGCTTAGTTAGTTACACTTGCAGATTGGTTGGCAACAGGTGATTGTTGCGCTAGAAACTGAAAGGAAGTCAAATCAGGCCACTCAAATTTCGAATTCAAAATGGGTGAGTTTCTCGCATAAACCGCATCCGGGTTATATACATAAAAACATGTGCCTCCCTTTATTTTGTCGATAATCTGTTTGCTTTCTGCTTCCGAAACGGCCGGACAGCCCCAGCTACGACCCATCATCATCCTAGCTTTTGCCCTATCGGCATTTACATAGGCGCTTCCATGCATCACCACGGCTCTTGTACGCACATTGTCATTAATGCCACGTTCCATACCATCAAAGCGCATGCTGTATCCATTGTGACCGACGTATGTTTCACCGGTAACCAGAAATCCAAGCGAGCTTTTGTTAGAACTGTTCAGGTTGGAAAAGCTGGTTGCCATGCTTTCACCCGAATTATGACCGTGAGCTACATAAGTATTAAAAACAATGGAATGTTTTTGCAGATCTATTACATAGAGCCTTTTTTGATTGCTTGGCTGAGAATAATCGCAAATGGTAAGTAGATTATCTTTAGGAAGTTTGTTTTTACTTTTCAGATATTGGTAGCCTTTGTAAGCATTGAAAAAAGCTTTTTTGTTTAGTCCTGCTTCTTCAAGCTGCATATCTGCATACAGTGAATCTACCAATTGAAAAGCTGCAGGCGAAACACTGTTGTCAGAAAGTAAACCGGGCAACTTTTTAGCATCCTTTGGATCTGTGTCGATATGGGTCTTGGGAGTAAATGCACATAAAAAAAGGAAGCTGATGAGGACGGTTTTTCGCATGTGTAAATAAGTTTATGTTATCAGCAATATGACAATAATGCTTGAAACAAATAATTTATTGTTGAGCACGCGAAAATAAATCGTTTAAAACGACAGAAAAAGATAAAAAAGCAGGATTAACGTTTGGTTGACGCCTTACTGTATTCGTTGATATAGATACGAACAAGCAAAATAAACAGCGATATAAGGATAGGTCCGAAAATGATGCCAATAAATCCAAACAAATTAATTCCCAGTATTACACCAAGTACTGTAATCAGCGGATGCACATCTCCAAGCTTGCGTTGTAAAACAAATCGCGCCACATTATCTGTAACACCAACGATGAGCAGACCATAAGCAAGTATCACAAATCCTTTCCAGACGGGTCCCTGAGCCAGTAACAACAGGCTAAGAGGAACATATCCTACGGCAGCACCCACCACGGGCAGCATAGCGCCAAAAGCGGTAATGGCAAACCAGAATAAGGGATCGGGCACACCAAAAATTAAATAACCAATCAGCGCCACAATTCCCTGCAACAGTGCAATGAGTGGAACACCAATGGCATTGTTGAGAACCAATCCGTGTAGTTCAGTACCCAGCCAGATCACGTTTTCATCTCTCAATGGCAGAAATTTTACCATCCACGCTTCCATTTCCTTGCATTGCGCCAGCATAAAATACAGTATAAAGTACATCATTAGCAGTGCGGTCAATGTATTAAATGTAGCGCCTAATATATTGGGAACTGCAGATGCAACTACACCACTTGCCTTGTTCATATTCTCTTCGGTGAGCAATTCGATGCTGTATCGCGACTGAATGCTCATGGCAAATTTCTTAACCACTCCTATAATATCTTCACTTTTAGCCATTACAGCCACAATACGCCCGGCTATCATGTTGCCAAACATATAGAAGGGTGCCAGCACTATCACAACGGACAAGAACGATGAGCAAAGCAGCCGCCATGCCTTTTTTCATTTTGTGCTTATTCACCAATGTGAGGTTCCACTTTCTCAGAAGAACATAAAATGTAACGGCTCCCAAAAATGCAGGCAGAAAAATAATAAGATGGCTGAAAAGCAAGTAAGCAAGGGCAATCAGCAATACAAAAAAGGAAATTTGCTTCAGGTGAATCGAAGAGACAGGATCCAATTTGTCTTGGTTCATAAAGTAATTCTATTTGTGCACTTGAATCTAATGGGGAGCGCACGTAACGTATTCAAAAAGAGTGCCTTTTTAAAAAACTTGGTTGTCGCGGTCCGTTGTTTTCCCACTCCCCAACAGAACCACATTACCAACATTCAATATTCCTATATTTGTTGTTTATAACATTATGGGAATGAGTGAAGAAAAATCATTAAATTTTATTGAAGAAATCATAGAAGACGATTTACACAACGGCAAATACAAATCGATTCTTACCCGTTTTCCACCCGAACCAAATGGTTATTTGCATTTGGGGCATGCCAAAAGCATTTGCCTCAACTTTGGCCTGGCAAAAAAATATGGCGGTGGCACCAATCTTCGTTTTGATGACACCAATCCCACAACCGAAGAAACAGAATATGTAGACAGTATAAAAGAAGATGTGAAATGGCTGGGATTTGAGTGGGTAAAAGAATTGTATGCATCTGACTATTTTGAACAGCTGTACGACTTTGCCACTAGAGCTTATCAAAAAAGGTCTGGCTTATGTAGATGACAGTACAAGCGAAGAAATTGCAGCCGGCAAAGGCACGCCCACACAACCCGGAACGGAAAGCCCTTATCGCAGTCGCAGTATTGAAGAAAACCTGCAACTCTTTGCTGATATGCGCGCAGGAAAATACAAAGACGGGGAAAAGGTACTTCGCGCAAAAATCGACATGGCATCGCCCAATATGCACATGCGCGATCCACTCATGTATCGCATCAAACATGCAGATCATCACCGCACAGGCAGCAAATGGTGCATTTACCCCATGTACGATTTTGCTCACGGGCAAAGCGACAGTATCGAAAATATCACCCATTCTATCTGCACACTTGAATTTATTCCACATCGCCCGCTCTACGATTGGTTTATAGAAAAGCTGGACATTTTCCCCTCACACCAGTACGAATTTGCGCGGCTGAATGTTACCTATACGATCATGAGCAAGAGAAAGCTGCTGCAACTGGTAAATGAAAACATTGTGGATGGCTGGGACGATCCTCGGATGCCAACAATCAGCGCCATGCGCCGGCGCGGATTTACCCCCGAAAGCATCCGTGATTTTTGCGATAAAATTGGTGTTGCCAAACGCGAAAACCTGATTGACTACGGATTGCTCGAGTTTTGCGTACGCGAACATTTGAATAAAATTGCACTACGCCGCATGGTGGTGTTCGATCCGCTTAAAGTTGTTATTACCAACTATCCCAAAGGACAGGTGGAAATGATGCAAAGCGAAAACAATCCGGAAGAAGAAACGGTTACTCATCGTGACGTTCCATTCAGCAGTGAGCTGTATATAGAACGCGAGGATTTTATGGAAAACCCGCCAAAAAAATTCTTCAGGCTGGCGCCGGGGCAAATGGTACGTCTCAAAAGTGCTTATATTATTCGCTGCGATGAAGTGGTAAAAGATGAAAACGGCAATATTACAGAACTGCGCTGCACCTATCTGCCCGAAAGCCGAAGCGGCGCCGAAGGTTCTACCATTAAAGTAAAAGGAACGCTGCACTGGGTGAGTATTACACATGCCGTGAATGCGGAAGTAAGGCAATACGACCGTTTGTTTACAGAAGAAAACGTAGACGAAGCACCTGGCGATTTCAAAGAATATATAAATAAAGATTCGCTTCAGGTTATTATGAATGCCTATGCAGAACCGGCGCTGAAAAGTGCAAGATTCGACGAGAGATATCAGTTTATAAGGAAAGGATATTTTACGCTCGATATGGAAACCAGCGAAGAAAAGCTGGTATTCAACCGTACAGCCACGCTTAAAGACACCTGGGCGAAAGAACAGAAAAAAGGCTAATTCAGTTAAGGAAATCCGGACACTCTCATAGGTCCGGATTTTTTTTATCAAATCGACCGAATACTGTTTCCCGATAACCCAAATCAGAGGCGGTGCTTTTTCCAAAACCCTTACATTGCCACTCTCATCCATCAATTGTTTGTCATGAAAGCTTTTCTGTTTGCCTGCTTTTGTTGTTTTTTCATTTCGTCATCTGCGCAAAGTTCGTTTCTTCAAAATGTGGATGCCCGAAACAAAGTAAGCCTTAATGGCAGGTGGCATTATATCATTGACCGCTACGAAACCGGGTTCCGGGGTTTTCAGGGTGCCATGGCAGATGAAGACAACAAACTGTCTGGTTTTTTTCAAAACAAGCACCAGGAATCGCCGGGCGAACTGTCGGAATACGATTTCGAAAAATCGCCCACGCTGATGGTCCCTGCCGACTGGAATTCGCAAAGTGCAGAATTGTTGTTTTACGAAGGAACAATCTGGTATCAGCGTAATTTTGACGCGGCACCAAAGAACAACAGTCGCTACATGCTCCGCTTTGGAGCCGTGAATTATGAAGCCTTTGTATCGGTAAATGGCAAAAAAGCGGGTATTCATACTGGCGGCTTCACTCCTTTTGAATTTGATATAACCAACCTGCTGCAAAATGGCGCCAACTCCATCGTAGTGAAAGTGAATAATAACCGCAAAAAAGAAGCGGTGCCTACCGACAATTTCGACTGGTGGAACTATGGCGGCATTACCCGCGACGTTAGTCTTGTTGAGCTCCCGGCTACTTATATCAGCGATTACAAGATTCAACTCACAAAAAACGATGCGCATACCATTGCGGGATTTGTGCAGATGAGCGATTCTTCTGCATCGCAAATGGTGACCGTGTCTATCCCGGAAGCAGGCATCAGCTCACAGGTGACAACTGATAACAATGGCAAAGCCCTGATCCATATTCCGGTAAAAAAACTGCAGTACTGGCAACCCGACAACCCAAAACTTTACAATGTTTCCATTACATCTTCTTCGGATGCCATTGAGGACAAAATCGGATTCAGAACCATTGAAACAAAAGGCAAAACAATACTGCTGAATGGCAAACCTGTTTTCCTCAGGGGCATTTCTATTCATGAAGAAAACCCGTTGATTCCCGGACGTCCGCGTGGCAACAGCGACCTGGAAATGCTGCTGCATTGGGCTAAGCAACTCAACTGCAATTTTGCACGGCTGGCACATTATCCACATAACGAATACATGAGCCGGCTGGCAGACAGCCTTGGCATTTTGCTGTGGGAAGAAGTGCCTGTTTACTGGACAATAGACTGGACAAACAAAGGAACCTACAACAATGCAGTGAATCAACTAACAGAACTGGTAACGCGCGACAAGAACCGGGCAAGCATAATTATCTGGAGCATTGGAAACGAAACACCCAACATTCCCGAAAGAGAATTGTTTATGGAAAACTTAGCCGATGCAGCACGCGGGCTCGACAGTACAAGGCTGATTGCTGCCGCATTGCTTGTGCATTCAAAAGGTGATACCATCATTTTAAATGACCCGCTTGGCAAGAAACTCGACATTGCAAGTTTCAATGAATATTATGGCTGGTATACAAAGGAGCAACCCTGGGAAATAGGCAAGTTCAGGTTCCGGATTGACTATAACAAACCTGTGCTGATCAGCGAAGTTGGGGCAGGTGCTTTAGGAGGTTTTCATGCCGATTCTACCGTCAGGTTTTCAGAAGAATTCCAGGAATCGTTTTATAAAAATCAACTACAAATCATTAATAAGATTGATGGTTTACAAGGAATGACTCCGTGGTTACTTGTAGATTTTCGTTCACCAAAACGACTGAGCCCGGTGTACCAGAACTATTGGAACCGTAAAGGGCTGATATCGGAAACAGGACAGAAAAAGAAAGCCTTTTACGTGCTGAAATCCTTTTATGACGCAAAGGAAAAAGAGTATCAATAAATACGAAACTTCTGCTTATCTCTCATTGGCAAAAAAAACAGGATGAAATAAATCATCCTGTTTTTTACAAGTTATTGACATGAAATGTAAAGCTTATTTGAGCGAAGATTTTACAACGCAATCATACATCCATTTTATTTCAACACAATTCCACCTAATGCCGGCAAATGCACGCGCAATGAGTATCGGTTTTCCTCTTTATCCTCTAGCGTAACGGGAATATCGGGGTTAAAGACATCGCCGGTTCCCCAAAATTCCTTGCTGTCGCTATTGAAGATCTCAGTCCATTTATTTTTTCCCCACACGTTCAGATACCAGTCATATCGCACCACGGGTGTCATGTTTAGTATGATAATCAGGTCATCGTCGGGCGACAATCCTTTGCGTTTGAAAACAATAACGGCTTCGTTTCTATGGTTCAGATCTACCCATTCAAAACCTTCCTGTTTAAACTGCAACTGGTACAGCGCAGGTTCGCTCCGATACAGTTCATTCAGTTTTTTCACGCATTCCTTCATGCCTGTGTGACTGACAAACTGCAAGAGGTGCCAGTCCAGTTCTGACTTATAGTTCCACTCGCTGGTTTGTCCAAATTCATTACCCATGAATAATAACTTTGCACCGGGATGCGTAAACATATAAGTGTACAGCAAACGCAGGTTGGCAAACTTCTGCCATTCGTCGCCGGGCATTTTATAAATCATCGGGCTTTTGCCATGCACCACTTCATCATGGCTTAGCGGCAGCATAAAGTTTTCGTCGTAGAAATACATCATGCTGAACGTAAACTTGTTCTGGTGACGCCGTCGATACAACGGGTCCATTTTAAAATAGTCCAGCGTATCGTGCATCCAGCCCATCATCCACTTCATGCCAAAACCAAGTCCTCCGATAAATGTGGGACGGCTGATACCCGGCCAGTCGGTAGCTTCTTCAGCAATGGTTTGAACATCGGGAAATCGCGGAAAATCGTTTCATTCAGCTCTTTGATAAAAGCAATCGCTTCAATGTTGCCGTTACCACCATATTCATTGGGTTCCCATTGTCCTTCTTGCGGCTGTAATCGAGGCGCAGCATCGATGAAACCGCATCTACACGCAATGCCATCTGCATGAAATTTATCGCACCAGAAGCGAGCACTGCTGATAAGAAAACTTTTTACTTCGTCCCGTGCATAATTGAAAATGTATGAGTTCCAGTCGGGGTGAAAACCTTTGCGCATATCGGCATATTCGTAGGTATGTGTACCATCGAACATAAACAATCCATGCGAATCGTAAGGAAAATGCGAAGGCACCCAATCGAGTATAACGCCAATGCCGGCGTGGTGCAAAGCAATCGACCGAGCCACATAAATCCTGCGGATTTCCAAAGCGGCTGGTAGGTGCAAAAAAGCCCGTGCCCTGGTATCCCCAGCTGCCATCGAAAGGATGCTCCATGACGGGCATCAACTCTACGTGCGTAAAGCCCATTTCCTTTACATAAGGAACAAGGCATTCGGCAATTTGCCCATAAGTGTTGTATCGTTCTTCATCATTTTTATCGGGCCGCATCCAGCTGTGCAGGTGCACTTCGTATACTGAATAAGGAGCATCCAGTGCATTCTTTTTTGCCCTGATCTTCATCCACTCATCATCCTGCCATTCATAGTCGAGGTTCCAGGTAATAGAGGCAGTGAGCGGACGCTGTTCCCAGAAGTTAGCAAACGGATCGCCTTTGTCGAGTACTATGCCTTCAAACCCATGAATATGATATTTATACACTTCGCCTTTGGCCATGCCAGGAATAAATCCTTCCCATATACCACTATGATCTAACCTCACAAACAGCGGATGTGTATGTGGCTGCCAGTCGTTGAAATTGCCTTTTACACACACTTTGGTAGCATTGGGCGCCCATACGGCAAAGTAGGTACCTGCTACACCGTTTACTTCAAGCTGTTTGTTACCAAACACATTATACAAACTATAGTGTGTTCCGTTTTGAAAATTGCTTATATCAGCTTCCGTAAACAAAGAATAATTCCATACTGCTTTTGAAGTGTCAACAAAATGAATGTCTTCGTATTTTTTCATAATGCGGCAATGATTAGAGATTTTGTTGAAAGGTAAGAATAAAGATATGATTGATGAGTATAAACAATTGACGAAAATGAATGTTTTGTTTGAAAGACATAATGCTTAAGTCTCCCTTACCGTGAAAAAAAGAAAATAACCATTCATCCTCATTATCTCTTTATAAAACAATACTCTGTAAAAAAATCGATAACATTGAAAAACGGAATGCAACTGCGCTTAAAGAATAACCATTATCCATGAAAGCAACTCTATTTCTGCTGGCTGCCATCATCATCTCGCCGATGCTTTTTGCACAGTCAGGCATTACCGGCAGTCTCTCCGATACCATCAACCAAGTGCCCATGCAAAACTCTGCCGTGATGCTGCTTCACCAGAAAGATTCGGTGCTTTACCGCTTCACACGCAGCGACAAACAAGGTAATTTTTCTTTCAGCCATGCCGATACCGGCAGCTATCTTTTGCTCATCACGCATCATACCTATGCCGATTATATCGATCGCATACAGGTGAAGGATTCTTCAACGATCAACCTTGGATCTATAGCCATGACATTGCAGGCAAATATTTTACAGGAAGTATTTGTGAAACAGCAAATTGCTGCCATGCGGATGAAAGGAGATACACTGGAATATGCAGCCGACAGCTTTAAGGTGCGACAAGGCGCTTCGGTGGAAGAAATGCTGAGAAAACTGCCCGGCATACAGGTAGATAAAGATGGGAAAATAACAGCTCAGGGTGAGCAGGTAAAAAAAGTGTTGATAGACGGGGAAGAATTCTTTGGAGATGACCCGACACTCGCTACTAAAAACATACAGGCAGATGCCATAGACAAAGTGCAGGTGTATGATAAAAAAAGCGACCAAGCTGCATTTACCGGCATCGACGATGGCGAGAAGACAAAAACTCTCAATCTCACACTAAAGCAAGACAAGAAAAAAGGTTACTTCGGAAAACTTGATGTGGCTTCCAACTTCACCAACCGCTGGAACAATAGCGCTATGCTGAATAACTTTAAAGGAAAAGCAAAGTTGTCGGCATATGGCATCATGAGCAACACCGGCAAAACGGGGCTTGACTGGAGCGAGCAGGACAAATACAGCAGCGGTAACAGTGTAGAATATAACGACGATTTTGGTGGATTTATGATTTATGGATCTGATGATGAATTTTCCAACGGCAGCTTCAATGGGGAAGGTTTGCCCAAAAGCTGGAGTGCAGGCATCAATGGCTCTGAAAAATGGAATGGAGATAAGCAAAACATGAATGGCAGCTACAAATACAATAAACTCAATACATCGGGCAACAGCACGACAGTATCCAAATCAACACTGCCCGGCGATGCATTCTTTGTAACGCGCGAATCTTCCGGGATGTTCAATTCCAGGGAACGCCACACGGTAAACGGGCTGTATGAATGGCAGATAGACAGTACCACTTCTACAAAAATTACAGCGAGTGGCTATACGGGTACATCGCAGGCAATCAACAGTTATCTTAGCGCCAACACCAATGGCAATAATACGCTGGTGAACAGCAGCAGCCGATCTGCCAGCACAAATGCAGAAAATGCAAACCTGAATGTAAACGCCATTTTCAGGAAAAAATTTAAACACATCGGAAGATCGTTTTCGCTCAACATCAGAGAAGAATACAACAGCACCAATTCAACTGGTTTTCTAAAAAATACAACCGATTATTTTAACCCGGCTGATGGATCATTCCTGCGCGATAGCATCACCAACCAGATGAAGGACAACAACAGCAAAGTGAACACCATCAGCGCAAAAGCGGTGTATACCGAACCATTGACAAAAAAATTATTTCTTGAAGTAAACTATGCTGCACGAAGCAACACGAGCACATCGCAAAGACTGTCTTTCGACAGCACAACAGATGGTAAATACGAAAGCCTGAATGATGTATATAGCAACGATTACCGTTTTGATGTATTTACACACACCACAGGCGCAGCATTTCGCTTTAATTCAAAAAAGATAACAGCATCGGCTGGATCAGACATCGGGCTTACACATTTCTTCCAGAAAGATGTGATTGCAGACACAGACTATACCCGCAGGTACACTAACTTTTTTCCAAAAGGAAACCTGACGTTTAAATTCAATACCAACTCACGTTTCAACATCAATTATAACGGCAGCACGCGTCAGCCTTCGATTACGCAGATACAACCGGTGACAGTGAACAACAACCCGTTAATAGAATATAAGGGCAACGCAGCATTGAAGCAATCGTTTATACACTCCGTTTCTCTCAATTTCAACCGCTACAATGTTTTCAAACAAAGGGGATTCTGGTTATGGAGCTCGTTTACAACCACAGACCGTGATGTTGTCACCAGCCAGTTTACAGATACGTCAACGGGCAAAACAACTCTTCAGTACATCAACACAAATGGAAACTATAATTTCTACAGTAACTTCAACATCAATGGAAAATGGAAAAAGCCTGATATCAATATAAATGGCGGTATAGATTTCAATGGCAGACGATACAACAATGTGGTGAATGGTGTGAACAATGTTACGACCAACAACGCGCCATCCCTGAATCTTGGACTATCGAAGTACAAAGAAAAAAAGTACAGCATTTGGCTCAATTCTCAGTTTACCTATAACCTGTCGAAATCAACGGTACAGAATCAATTTTCCACAGAATACTGGACCATGCTTCATCAACTCAATTTCAATATTTCTCTTCCTTTGAAGATGGAAGTAAACACGGAAATTATGTATAACATGAGGCAAAAAACAAACCTGTTTGGCGGCAACAACAATGTGATGTTGTGGAATGCATATGTGGGCGAAAATTCTTGAAAGACGACAAAGCCATATTGAAAATTACTGCCAACGACCTGCTGAACCAGAATAAAGGTGTGAACCGCGATATCAGCACCAATACCATTACACAAAGCAGTTACCAGACACTGCGCCGTTATTTTATGCTGGCGTTTACGTGGAATTTTTCAAAAAGCCCCGGCGGCACGCCGTCACCCACAAATTAATTACGTTCTATGAAACAGATGATTTGTACAATTGTATGCAGCTGCTTTTGCGCATGCCTGTTTGCGCAAACGACCTTTATCAGCAGCGGCAAAATAGAATTTGAGAAAAAAGAAAACCTGCATAAAATGATAGATATGCAGGCAGAAGACTGGGGCGAAAACGGCGGCTCATGGATGGAAGAAATCAAGAAAAATACACCTCAGTTTTCTGTCACGTATTTCGATTTATATTTCAATGAAGAAAAAAGCCTTTACAAGCCCGGCAGGGAAAATGCAGAACAAAAGAGCAACATGTTTGGTCAAAGCGCCGCACGCGAAAATATTGTTTACACCAACCTTTCAAACAGAACGCTTGTTTCGCAGAAAAACATTTTCGGCAGCACCTTTCTGATTGACGATTCAACGCGGGAAGTAGAATGGCGCATCACTGGCGAACTCAGGGACATTGCTGGCTTTAAATGCCGGAAAGCCGTAGGCAAAATGCTTGACAGTATCTACGTGGTTGCATTTTATACCGACCAGATTCTATCGACGAGCGGACCGGAATCTTTCAATGGATTGCCCGGGATGATTTTGGGCATCGCCATACCGCGGCTCAATACCACATGGTTTGCCACTTCACTGCAACTGACACCAGTATCTGATTCGGATTTAAAAGCACCCACAAAAGGCAAAAAACAAACCGGCAATGTATTTACCAAAACCCTGCAGGACTTAATGAAAGACTGGGGCAAATCGGGGAAACGAAACATGCTGCAGGCAATCATCTGATTGCTCTAATGATTTTTCATTATCCATTTTTCGGCAATTCATTTGCACTAAAAAAATTACACATCCTGACACTGAGTTGCAGACAAATAATTAACCATATTTCACACCAATCCGCGCTTTCTCCGCGCTGCAGATTGTTCTATCACTAACAAAAGCCTTTAGGCAAAGCATTAAACTTGCGATGCCTTATTTTTTCAATTCATCCAGCAACCCGTACATTTTCTGCACCACAGAAGCGGTGGCTCCGTTGTAGTTATTTACAATGAATGAAAAAGTATACTCCTGACCTGCTGCATTGCGATAATAGCCGGAAAATGCTTTTACACCGCCAATGGTCCCCGTCTTCACATGCATATCGTTTAGCACCGGTAATGAGTTGTAAAAAGCCGGATACCAGCTCTGTTTTTTTGCGTATAAAAGCGCAGTTACCAACGCTTCGGTGGTTACTTTGGTTTGAGCCGATAAGCCGCTGCCATCCTTACAATTGAGCGCAATGCTATCAACGCCTTTTGCCTGCCAGAACTTTTTTAAACTTTGCACACCATCCGTGGTGGTGCCACGACCTGTTTGCTGCAGCGCTATTATTTTCAGTAAATCTTCGCCATAGAGATTAATGCTTTTTTTCATAAAGAAATACAGAATACTATCGAGCGGTGGCGAATACAGTTTACCAATCAACGTTTGATAGTGAGGCACTTCTTTTTTTTGCAAAGCAAAATCCAGCGAACTCCGATACTCACCGCTATGCGATATGCCGGCGGTTGTCAACGCAGTTTTGATTGCAGCGGCAAGCGGAGTGAAAGGCTCTGGCAAAGAGCCTGAAATGGTAAATGAGTTCCCGGCAGGCACAGTTCCTTCTACAGTGGCAATATTACTGTAGGGAGGCAAAAAAATAAGGCTGTTATCGCCGCTGCCCGCAGCACCGGTGCTAAGTTCGTTGATGAATGTTGTATTAGCCGGCACAGGTTCTGTTTTCAGGATTTCCACCTTCTCTCCCACTTTTTTGCCGGGCTTTAGCGTAATATCATATTGGTTTTCATTCCAGTTGAGCCCCCAGTTACCTGCACCGTAATAATTGCCCATATCATCCCAGGCCCATCCGCCGGGAATGGCATTGTTGGCAAAGCGCGATCCGTCGAGTATTATGTCTCCTTCAACCCTGTTGATTCCTTTTTCGCGCAACATCGCTGTTATTTGGCGGGTTACCACATCTGGTTTTGTTTGCGCATATCGCCAGCTTCCCAGTGTAGGATCGCCGTTTCCAACCACGTATACATTGCCGCGAAGCACACTGTCGGATATGCTGCCATCAATACCCATCTCGGTAGAAAACCGATAAGTTTCGCCCAGCAAATCCATCGCTGCAATGCCGGTAAACACTTTCATATTGGAAGCTGGTGACAGCCCGAAATGATCGTTGTGATGATAAATTATTTTTCCTACACCATCGGCAACCGTAATGCTCGCAATGGCATGTGTAAGCTGACTATCAGCACAAAAGCGCGACATGGCAAAAGACAGGCGTTTCTCTACGGGCTGGCCGATAACTGTATAAGAAAGCAATGAAAGAAAAACATAGAAAAAAAGCATTTTTGGCATGCCCCGAAAATAAGCAAGCATTTGATAAATTGTGGATTGTACGAATAGTGTAATTACAGCAAGTGTATAACGAGCTTGGTTTGCTGGTTTAGAAAGTTTAAATAAAGTGATTCCGTGTTTGTGATTTTGTCGTATCATCCTTTCGCACTGACCGCAGAATAATGGAAGAGTTTGTTTCCTTTTCCACAAATCTGCTCTTTCACATATTGATTGCGGCAAACAAAATACTTTTGCCCACCGGATATTCTCTAACTATTGAACTTTATGAAACAGGTACAGGCTACAATTATTACCATTGGAGATGAACTTTTGATTGGACAGGTAGTGGATACCAACAGTGCCTGGATGGCGCAGGAACTGAACAAAATAGGTGTATGGCTAAAACGACGCGTGGCGGTGGGCGATGTAAAGTCATGAAATTGTGCAGGCGCTTGACGAAGAATCTGCAAAAGCAGATATTATATTAATTACCGGCGGTTTGGGACCTACCAACGATGATATTACCAAAGAAGTATTGTGCGAATATTTTGGTGGAAAAATGGTAACAGATGAGTCGGCACTTGCCAATGTGCAAATACATTTTTGAAACGGTGCTGAAACGCCCGATGCTGGAATGTAAACCTGCAGCAGGCAGAAGTGCCGGATGTGTGCACTCCTTTGCCCAACTCACGGGGCACAGCACCGGGAATGTGGTTTGAGAAAGACGGGAAAATATTTGTGAGCATGCCTGGCATTCCCTACGAAATGAAGGAGATGATGACTTTTCACGTATTGCCGCGCTTATTGGAACGTTTCAGCATGTCCATTATCAGCCACCGTACCTATATTACTTACGGACTTGGCGAATCTTACCTTGCAGACAGAATAAAACCCGTAGAAGAAAAGCTTCCTTCGCACATCAAGCTGGCCTACCTGCCCAATCTTGGTATGGTGCGTCTGCGCTTTACTGCAAATGGCGATGATACCAAAGCGCTGGAAAAAGATCTCGATTCCATAGAAGCACAACTGTTGCCCCTCATTAGAGAATACCTCGTTGCCAAAGAAGACATCAGCCTTGAAACCGTATTGGCAAGACTGCTAAACCAACACAAACAAACTATTGGAACTGCGGAAAGCTGCACAGGCGGATATATTTCACACCTTCTCACAGCAAATGCAAATTCTTCTTCCTACTTTACAGGAGCGATTGTTTGCTATGATAAAAAAATAAAAGAAAGCGTACTGCAGGTAGATCATCAACTTCTGGAAGCCCGTGGAACGGTAGACCAGCAGGTAGTAGAGCAAATGGTGGCAGGTACGCTTGCCGTTTTAAAGAGCGACTACGCCATCGCAGTAACAGGGCTGATGGGTCCGGGAAGCGGCGGAGAAGACAAGCCCGTAGGCACAACATGGATAGCGGTGGGCAACAAAGACAATACAGTATCCAGGAGCTTTTATTTTCGTTTTGATAGAAAGCGGAATATAGAACTGACAACGATGAATGCTTTAAATATGATGCGTTTGTTTATACTGGATACCATGCCTGGCACTGACTAACAGTTATTATTGTTCAATCCTTTATTTTTGGAGTGAGAAATGCTTGCTCCTCTGCTTTCTCAACCGTTTTTGAATGAACGGGCAGCAGGTTGTATTCTTTTTTTGAATAAATATTTTATATGGCAATTGTAGATTTAGTGATGCCCAAACTTGGTGAAAGTATCATGGAAGCAACGATTCTCAAATGGCACAAACAGCCGGGAGATAAAGTTGACAATGATGAAACCATTTTGGATATTGCTACGGATAAAGTGGACAGCGAAGTGCCATCGACCACAAGTGGTATCATCACAGAATTGCTGTATAAAGAAAATGACGTTGTGCCAATCGGGGCAGCCATTGCACGTATCAGCACCAACGGTGAAACTCAGGCGCCAATGGACGAAGTAGAGTCGGAAACAGAACCGGAAATGGAGCTGGATGAAATGGAGATTCCATATGTGCCGCAGCGCACGCCTGCCATACCCAAACCTGCCGAAACCATCAATCGTTTTTATTCTCCACTTGTACTGAATATTGCCAACAGCGAAGGTATCCGTATGGCGGAACTGGAAACCATTCCGGGCAGCGGCTCCGACAATCGTGTTACTAAAAACGATATACTGGAGTACGTCAAAAACAGGAATTCGGCGCCTCCACAGTCTGCTGGGAATATACAGGAACCAGAAGCTACTGAAGAGCCACGGGCGCAAACGCCTGCAACACAACCCGCAGTTGCCACACCTCAGCCAACAGAAGTTGTGACAAACAAAAGCTATAGCGGCAAAGTGGAAATAGTGGAAATGGACAGAATGCGCAAGCTGATAGCCAAACACATGACCGACAGCAAACACACAAGTGCACATGTCACCAGTTTTGCGGAAGCCGATGTAACCAATATGGCAAACTGGCGCTCAAAAATGAAGAGCGATTTTGAAGAAAAGAGAAGGCGTAAAACTTACGTTCACGCCATTGCTCATAGAATGTATTGTAAAAGCCATAAAAAAACATCCTATTATCAACAGTTCCGTAGATGGGGAAAGAATCATTATAAAGAAAGATATCAATATCGGCATGGCTACTGCCCTGCCGGCAGGCAACCTGATAGTTCCCGTACTGAAAAATGCTGATTATATGAACCTTGTTGGATTGGCGAAATCGGTGAACATGCTTGCCAGCAATGCACGAAACAACAAACTTAAACCCGATGACACAAAAGAAGGAACCTTTACATTCACAAATATCGGCAGCTTTGGAAGCATCATGGGCACACCTATTATCAACCAGCCACAGGTAGCTATTCTGGCAGCAGGTGTGATAAAAAAACGCCCGGTAGTGATTGAAACTGAACAAGGCGATACCATTGGCATTCGCCACATGATGTATCTTTCACTTAGCTACGATCACCGAATTATTGACGGGATGGAAGGATCATCTTTCCTTGGCGAAGTGGTGCGTGAAATAGAAAACTGGGACAGTAAAAGAACATTGTAAAACCAAGTTCATCTCAATTTTTTGCTGCGGTTCTTCGATTACTCATATCTATCTTAAAAATACATAAGGCAACTAATTTTATTTTAATAGACTCTGGATAATTAATGTGTTAATTTTATTTTATCAATCTGGATAGAATATGCACCCAGATTGGGAAAACGGTATCGAATCAATATCAAATAAGTGAACACTTATTATGGAATCCATTTCAATCAACATCGACATTCAGGTGTCTGGAAACTTGTCGTCTCCCTACACTATTTTTTTAAGTGATTTTTTTAGTTTGTACCCGCAGTCTTTCCGGCATGTGATACAGCAACTGGAAAGCCAATATAAGATTGTATGTTATAACGACAGCGGATTTGATACGTATGATTACACAGGTCATCTGCGACACTCTTCACTGCATGATGTATGCGGAAGAATTGATTGATTGGCTGCAGTCAAACCAGGTAAGCAATATCATTTACATTGCCAATTCCATCAATTGCATGGTGGCTTTAATGGCTGCTTACAAAGCACCGAACCTGTTTCACAAAATCATTCTTGCCAGCGGTGCGCCTTCGCTGCATCCCGGCACAGATCTTCTTTCCAAAAAAGAACTGAACGACGAAGGGTTGGAAGCTTTGTACCGAAATATTTTGCACAAACACCAGATGACAGAACATACAGGCATTGCGCGCACTACGGTTCAGTTGTGGGATGTATTGTACGATGCCATGCAAAAAATGTCAAACGAAAATGCATTCTGCTTATTCAAATTACTCTATAAGGCAGATTGCCGACCCCTGCTATCCGAGCTTTCTACACCGGTGATGATTTTGCAGGTGAGTAATGACGCCTTTGCTACTCACGAGGCTGGTTATTACATGTATAGAAATATAACCAACAGCCAGCTTGTAAAAATACTTTCCAAAGGACAGTTGCCCCAGCTTGATACACCGGAAGAAATTCTTCTTTCACTTCGTTTTTTTGTCAGCAATTCTTTCTGATAAGCCGTTGTGCACATTGGAAAAGCAATGATTCAGACAAATTTTATGTGTCTGTTCATCTCCATGAACAGAAGGCGCTTTGTTGCCATCCAGGCTTCATACTCACCTAAGCAGTTAATGTATAATATCGGTGATTTATACCGGACAATGCGATATAAAGTATCTTGATAGTTTACTCTTTTTAAACTTCCTGCAAGTACTTTGTACGCATTATATTTGCCTTTGCAAATAAGTGATACAACTATGGCAGTAAGAAATAATTGGTCGTTAGAAGAAATCCATGACATATATGAGTTGCCGCTGCTCGATCTTATATTCCAGGCAGCAAAAGTGCATCACCAGTACAACGATACGGCGGAAGTACAGGTGTGTACGCTGCTAAGTATCAAAACCGGTGGATGTGTGGAAGACTGCGCTTACTGTCCGCAGGCAGCACGCTATCATACAGGTGTAAAAGTGCACGCCATGATGCAGAAAGACGAAGTATTGTCATATGCACAGAAAGCCAAAGATGCCGGAAGTACCCGTTTTTGCATGGGCGCAGCCTGGCGCGAAGTAAGAGATAACCGCGACTTTGACCGTGTGCTCGAAATGGTGCAGGGCGTAAATGAAATGGGCATGGAAGTTTGTTGTACCCTTGGCATGCTGAACGAACACCAGGCAGCAAAATTAGCGCAGGCAGGATTGCACGCTTACAATCATAACCTCGATACTTCTTCAGAATATTATAACGAAATTATTACTACACGCACATACAACGACAGGCTTCAAACGCTCGACAATGTGCGCAAAGCAGGCGTAACGGTTTGTTGCGGCGGCATTATTGGTTTGGGCGAAACGCACGACGACCGCATCAAAATGCTGCATACGCTTTGCACCATGGAGCAGCATCCGGAAAGCGTTCCTGTGAATGCATTGGTGCGCGTAAAAGGCACACCACTCGAAAATAATCCTAAAGTTGATATATGGGATATGGTGCGCATGATAGCAACGGCAAGAATATTGATGCCTAAACAATGGTGCGCCTGAGTGCAGGCAGAGCCGAGATGAGTGTGGCAGAACAGGCAATGTGTTTTATGGCTGGAGCCAACTCCATTTTTACCGGTGATAAATTGCTCACCACACCTAACCCGTCTTTCGACGAAGACAATGTGATGTTTCAACTGCTGGGACTTAAAACCACGAAAAGCGTTCAAGCCACAAAACGCAGAAGTAACGGAAGCAAATAAGTGAGCGCAACCGCTTAACACTAAATAGACCATAGCTGATCATCCTGCAGCTTGCACCGCATAAACAACTGGATGATCAGCAAATAAAAAAAGGCAGGCATGGCTGTATTGAAATTCAGAATTTACCTCGAAGAAGATGACTCCGTGTATCGTGATGTTTTGGTAAAACATACGCAGTCATTTGCCGATCTCCAGCAGGGAATATTGAAGAGTTTTGAGTTTGATAATAAACATGAAAGTACGTTTTACCGCAGCAACGACCAGTGGCAGCGGGGGCGCGAAATAAGCCGCGAACGGTATAACAAAGCCTATAAAGCTGAACCTTTGATAATGGCAGATACAACTGTTGGCAGCGAAATCCGCGACACCAACCAAAAGTTTGTGTTTGTTTATGATTTTGGTAAAAACTGGACTTTTCTTGTAGAACTCATTAACGTGAGCAAAGAAGCCAGCAGCAAAATTACTTACCCATCTGTAGCCCGAGTAGAAGGCATTGGACCTCAGCAATATGGTACGCGCAGCCTGCTGGGCAGTAAATTTGTAGACATCGAAGAAAAATATGACCTGCAGAATGACTACGGAAGGTTTTGGAGAAGAAGGCGAAGAGAACGAAGATGCAGGTACTTCTTCAACGGATGGCGAAGCGGATGCAGACACAACAGAAGAATTTTAAGTAATCAGCTCTTTTACCACATTCCTGCCACGTAATGTGCCGGTTGTCCATAATATAGAAAACCTCACAAACATTTCTTCGCTATACCAGTTTTCTTTTCTTGTTTTTTGTATCACCTGCTGGTGCTGCCGGCTTTTATAAGCATAATCTTTCATCAGCGCTTTACTTTTCCATACGCTAAAGGTAGCCTGCTTTAGCCACGGAACTTCGCCGATACCAACCGAAGCAACAAATCCTGGCGCATCTGTCAGTGCACTTGCTGCGCTACCAACATGTTTCCAGAATGCCGTCATTTTGGAAGGTCTGATAGAAGCCCTTGTGAGCACGGCAATCGTCCCTTCATAATCAGAGCTTTTGGGCAAAGGTCCCGAAGCTTTGTTTTCGATCCCAAGCTCCATGTCCTTCCAATGGATTTAGCGCAATAGTCCACACTTCGCAATGAAACCGCTTCCACCATTGGTCGATCCTCTTTCCATATAACTCTGCTGTGGATTGTTCTCCAACAGCTTCATCTGAAAAAACGGCTAATAAAGCCCACTGCTGCAAATCGGGCGTTTTGTCGAATGTGCCGTTTTTGCCACATCCCATCAGTTTATAAAATGAAATATTTTGCCGCAGGCGCAAAAACATATGGAACACAGCCATAGACAGAAAACCGAAAATTGAATAACGCTTAGGATACCTGACAATGGTGAGTGTGCAATGCATAAATCAGCTTCTGAATGTGTGAAAACACGTTACATAAAATAAATAAACAGGCAGATAATAATCGTAATCATCAACACCCACCAGATTTTATATTTCTGCCAGAACTCTTCCCTTTTTTTCTCCTTTACCGCCTGCTGTATTGCATTGCGCATAATAGGATCGGTACCTGCCAGTTTGTAAAGACGTGATGTGATCTGGTAAAAATGATTGGCTGGCAATGGCTGGCAGCAAAAGAGCACTTGGTGTAATACCTGCGTGTTTACGGCACGTTTGTTTTCATACAGCAGAATATGCAAATGCGTATCCGACAATAAAGATTCAAGCGTATAAAGAAGACTATCGCAGTCAATAGCAAACGGGTTGGCTTGCTCTACTTTTTTCCGCAGGTTGTTGCTGCGAACCAAGAGCGTTTTGCCGGTGAGTGGCGCTTGCTGCTTTTGCGTTCTGCCGGTTTGGCCAGTTCCTGTAGCAGACGAAGATCTTGCTCCGGTTGGGGCTGTTCTGTGCTGCTCGCGCAGCCGGTTGTAGTCATCCCGCTTTTGCTCGTTCGACAACACGCTGTATGCCTCGTTGATTTCTTTAAAAAGGGCTTCTGTATGCACATTCCCCTCGTTGCGGTCGGGGTGATATTGCAAAGCAAGTTTTCGATAGGCTATTTTAATTTCATTTTGCGTTGCCTGCGGATGCACATTGAGAAGGATGTAATAATCTTTTGAAGGCATTCCTCGCATACACAAACTGGATTGTCGGTAGAGATAAGATTAGTGTAAAACGGAAAGTTCTTTTTCTTCATTCCATTTTTGCCTGCCGTATCCTTCAATTACATGTCTTTCGCTGTGATAAGAAGAGCGGACCAGCGGACCGCTTTCCACATAATCGAAGCTAAGACCGTATCCAATTTCACGTAATTCGGCAAACTCATCCGGATGCACGAAACGCTGGACAGGCAAATGTTTCGCCGTTGGCTGCAAATATTGACCGATAGTTATGACATCTACATTCACAGCAGACAGATCTTCCATCGTCTGGATAATTTCTTCTTTGGTTTCGCCTAATCCCAGCATGATACCGGTTTTGGTTCGCATGCCACAGTCTTTCAGCATCCGCAATACCTGGAGGCTACGCCTGTATTTAGCCTGTATGCGCACCTGGCGTGTAAGCCGCTCAACAGTTTCAATATTATGACTAATTACATCCGGCGCGGCATCGGCTACTCTTTCTATACATGCAAGATCGCCTTTGAAATCGGGAATCAGTGTTTCAAGAGTTGTATCCGGGTTGAGACCTTTTACCGCTTTGATTGTATTGTGCCAGATAATAGAACCACCATCTTTCAGTTCGTCGCGGTCTACGGAAGTTATAACAGCATGTTTTACCTTCATCAGGTGAATGGCTTCTGCCACGCGCTGCGGCTCATCCCAGTCTACTGGCAAAGGTCTGCCGGTAGCTACAGCGCAAAAGCCACAGCTGCGGGTACAAACATTACCCAATATCATGAATGTAGCTGTACCAGCGCCCCAGCATTCGCCCATGTTCGGACAATTGCCGCTTTCACAAATGGTATGAAGCTTATGTGTATCTACAAGGCTGCGCACATGCTTATAGCTTTCGCCAATTGGCAGTTTTACGCGAAGCCAGTTGGGTTTCTTTACTCTTGTTTCTTCTTTCACTGCTGCAACTACGGGTAACTCCTGCATATCTGTCTGTATTTCACATTGGTTTAAACACCAACTTTATCAATCAAGCGATTTCTACTGAATAAAGCGAACAAAACTAACTTACTTTCTTTTACCAAACACAATGGCTACATAGGCATTGAAGAAGAACTTCTTTCCCGGCTGATCGATGATCATTTGTACGTCTTTGGTATAATATTGTGCGGCAATGCCTGCTTCTATGGCAGACAGCAACTCATTGTATCGTCCATAATCAAAACGAAGAGCTGCGCGGGCATGTACCCCGGGCACAAAGGATAGTTCGCTCCATCCTTTGCCAAAACCACTCCCCCCGTTGACAGGCCCATTGCGGAAAAGGTTGTCTGTTTCGGTAGAATATTTCACGTCGTGTGCGGAGCTGATGCTGTCGCTCACATTGAGGTAATAAGGTTTAAGGAAACCTGCAGTAACACCTCCACCATATATAGCAGAAACGGCAACACCATTTTTCACATCTTTGCCTCCTATCATCCGCTGCTGTCCAAATCCCAGTTTTAACTGGTAAAAGTTATTAATTTTTCCATACACAAACGGATTTCCGATTTGAAACACGCCGTCGGGTGTGGTATTGGTTATACGGTCTTCTTTTGGATCTTTCCGCTCGTCGAGTTGTATCCACCAAAGGTTGGTTGTCTTTAAATTTTTGTAGGTTCCGTGTTCGTAAAATACGCCGTAACCATCTGTATTGAGTTTGATGCCAAATGCGTTTTGTTTATTAAAAATCAACGCATTTTCATCTTCCCCTTTCCTCAGTTGCTCAAGCTTTTCGGCTCTTTCCTGCTTCTCCTGTGCTTTCGTTTTATTCTGTGCCTGTACCGTCAATATTGCTGATGCAAAAACCATCAGCAGATAAACTTTCTTCACTTATAATTGATTTGTTACCTGTAAATTTATGTAAAAATAGAGCAATGACTTCACAAATAGTATATAAAGGAAACTTAAGAACAGAGGCTACACATTTGCAAAGCAACACCATTATTGAAACCGATGCTCCGGTAGATAATAATGGTAAAGGAGAACGTTTTTCACCTACTGATATTGTGGCTACGGCATTAGGAAGCTGTATGTTAACAATCATGGGCATTAAGGCAAACAATATGAACATAGACCTTGAAGGCACTACACTGGATGTGTTGAAACAAATGGAATCAAACCCAAGAAGAATCAGTGGTGTGCAAATTCACTTTCGCTTTCCCGATCATCTGCAGCTATCCGAAAAAGAACAGGCAATCCTGGAAAATGCTGCACTTACCTGCCCCGTTGCCAAAAGCATACACCCTGATATTCATGTAGAAGTAGCTTTTAACTGGCAACCTGTAGTTGTGCAGTAATGCTTACTATGCTCCACTATCATAATGTTTCTAACGATTATGCGAAACCTGCAAACACAAATTTGCCTTATATATGCAACATCGTGTTTTCGTCAATACTTCCTGCTGTTAAATTGCAGGAAACACACCAATTTGTGGCATGTTTTTTACCTCTGAGTAGTGACATTTATCTCTACTTACCCAAAATGTTTGACGTATGACAACAGAACAGGAAGCTGTAAAACAGAGTTTTTACTTCCAGGTAGCACCCGGCGTTTGGGGGCTGAAAGACACGTTTGTAAATATTTATATTGTGCAGGATGCAGAATCCGGCAAGTGGGTGCTGATTGATACCGGCTTGAAATCGTCTGGTAAGAAAATAAAAAAAATGGCGGCAGAATTGTTCGGCTTCGACAATCGCCCAAAAGCTATTATTCTTACCCACGGTCATTTTGATCATGCAGGAAGTGTGCATGCGCTTGCAGAAGAATGGCACGTACCAGTATATGCCCATTATCTCGAAATGCCTTATTTAACAGGCAAGTCTTCTTACCCGCCAAGCGATCCGTCTGTTGGCGGCGGTTTGTTTTCCGACCTGTCCTTTTTGTATTCCAACAAGCCTATTGATATCAGCAGTTTTGTAACGGCGTTGCCCGAAGACAATACTGTTCCTTTTTTATCGGGATGGCAATGGATTCATACACCGGGACATACTCCAGGGCATGTAAGTTTGTTCAGAGAGGAAGACAAGTGCCTGATTGCAGGTGACGCCTTTGTAACCACGCAATCAGAATCTGTATTCAGTACAGCTTTCCAGATTAAAAAAGTGTGCGGACCACCGGCTTATCTTACAACTGACTGGGTAGCTGCTTACGAATCGGTTCAAAACCTGTTGTTGCTGCAGCCGGAAATAGCAGCCACCGGTCATGGTAAGCCAATGTATGGTACCGTTATGCTCAGGCAACTCCTTGATTTATACGAACGTTTCGATGAAATTGGTATACCGGATAAAGGACGCTATGTGAATGAGCCTGCTGTTCAGGATGCAAACGGGCTTATGTATGTGCCACCAAGAACAGAAACGCCGTATAAAAATGTAATCTACCTGGCAAGTGCTGTTTTATTTGCAGCCGCCATTATGGTAGCGTCTACTAAACTTACAAAAAAGAAAAAGCGCTTTCGTTTTTAAAGAATAGAATGAATTTGTATAAAAAAGCCGCCTCTTGCAAGAGGCGGCTTTTTTTGGCGGCAATCCTAAACAAAAGAAATTATTACGTTATAAATCGCAATTTAAATGGTATGAATATGAGTAAAATCACTTTGGTAAGCTGCTTTTCACAGCAGGCTCATGTTGCTTCACAAACAGCCCATTTTATAATAAACAAAGAGGCAGTCACACGAACTGATAACAGCCTCTTTGATTGAAAAATATACTGGTATCGAAAGAGAAACCCTTTACGGCTACAGTTTTTTAGAGTTTACTGAGCTTTAGTAAACAGCTCGAAGTATAGTTTACTTCTTTAATTCCACAATCCACATTTGCTGCGCAGGCATCGTAAAATCCGGCAGTACCTGTTGTCCCGTGATAACATTCTTGACCACCGGAAAAACCCGCAGTACGTTCCGGAAATTGGGCGAAATGTACAGGCAATTCTTTTTCAGACGTATTCATCAGGCACATTACCGTTTGAGCATTCAGTGTAACGGAAATAGACATACAGCCCATCATTCGGCACATATTGCATCATTTTTCCTTTGCTCAAAGCTGGCGAAGTTTTGCGGTAGTTGGCTAAGGTTTTTATCAATTGCTGCATACTTTGCTGGTTACTTCCAAACCATTACCGGTAAAAGCATTCAGCGTATCGCTATTCCAGCCGCCGGGAAAGTCGAGCCGCACCCAGCCATCCGGGTTGGTAACACCTTTCATCAGCACTTCGTCGCCATAATACATTTGCGGAATGCCACGCGATGTGAGCAACCATTCAAAACCGATTTTAGCTTTTTCTACATCTTCATTTACCACCGAAAACCAGCGGTTCAGATCATGATTATCTAGAAAATATACAATTGCGGTTCGCGTCTTTATACAGAAAATCATTGCTCAGTGTCTGGTACATTTTCATCACGCCATCTGTCCATCCAAAAGGCTGCGTAAGTGCAGGTATAATGCCATAAAACAAGGTTTGAAAATCAGTGACGCCCTGCAGGTTGCTTTTGAAATCGGTGTTCATTATGTTCTGGCAAAGTAAGCTTCATTGGCAGTTCCATGCACCCAGGTTTCGCCAAACATGGTCATGTGCGGATATTCTGCTTCCAGCGCATGCGTTGCAACGGTTCATAAAAGGCAGGTCATTATAGATATAAGTATCAATACGCCAGCCATCCACACCAAATTTTTCCACGCTCCAAATAGCATGTTGGATAAGATAATTGGCAACGTATGGATTGCTTTGATTGAGGTCGGGCATTTCGGTGGTGAACCATCCATCCATGCAGCTGTTTTTCTTCGCTTTCGGCAGCATACGGATCAAAAACCGTTTGCTCGCGGTAATTGGTTTGGGTATACTTTGGCCATTGGTGCAGCCAGTCTTTCATTGGCAGATCCTGCACGGTAAAATGCTGGATGCCTACGTGATTGTACACTGCATCCTGTATCAGTTTCATGCCGCGTTTGTGAAGCGAATCGCTGAGCGCTTTGTACATGTCTGCGCCGCCAAACCGGGGTTCTATTTTATAATGATTGGTAAATGCATAACCATGTTCGGTGCGGTTGGGCATATCATTTTCCAAAACAGGCGTCATCCAGAATGTTGTAACACCCAGGTTTTGCAGATAATCGAGATGGTTGATAACACCCTGCAAATCGCCACCATGCCGGTGATAGATAGAATCGCGATTTAGTGTTTGATCTTTCATTCCGGCAACGCGGTCGTTCGATGCATCGCCATTGCTGAAACGGTCGGGCATCAGTAGATACACAAAGTCTGCATGAGTAACGCCCTGGGCGAAATCTGCGTGCCATTGCCATTGCGTCGTTTTTCCAGCTCAATACGGAATCGTATAAGAAGCTGTCTTTTTTTTGCAGTACAATTTTACAAACACCGGGTTTGGCAGCAGAAGAAATGTGAGATCTAGAAACAGGTAATTGCTGCTTTCTACATGATTAGTTTTCACTAATTGTAACACCGGGGTAAGAAATGCTCACGTTGCTACACCGCCAATTCCGGGGTGATGCACCATGAGCTGAACGTTCTGATTTTTCATTCCCGTAAACCAATTGGTCGGATAAACATCTACACTTCGGCAGATAAACAAGCAGCAGAAAAAGTAAACTAATAATGAATAATTACAAGCTTCATTGTAATACTTTTAACTCTTCGATTGCTGAATTTTACAGCTCCTGCATCGTTATACAAACAATACGCTGATGGCCGCGCAAATCATAAACACGCCGGCCAGCACAATGGCATAAATTAGTTTTCGTTGTAAAAATGCTTTACAATAAAACCACCCAGCAAACCATTTATGATTTGCGGCAACGTAATGAAAAAATTGAAAATACCCATGTAAATTCCCAGCTTCCCGGCAGGATATGGACCCGACAAGAATTACATAAGGCATCGCTAAGTATGCTTGCCCACGCAAGACCCACACCTACCATACTCCAGTGAAGCATAGCCGGATCTTTTATAAAATAAATAGAAATTAAACCCAATGCCGCCGGCAATCAGTGAAACTGCATGTGTAGCTTTTCTGCCAATATATTTTGCAATCACAGGCAGCAATAATGCATAAAACATAGCTACAAGATTGTAGGTACCAAATGCAGCACTTACTTTGTTGCCAGCACTATTATACTCTACAGATTTGGTGTATTCGCCTGTTAATCCATACACATGCGTTGCTACTGCATCGGTAGTAAACACCCACATACTAAATAGGGCAAACCAGCTAAAAAACTGAACCAGTCCCAAGCTGCTTCATCGTTTTAGGCATGTTTTTAAAATCGGTAATGATTTCTTTTACACCTGCTTTTTTCGATTCATCCGTAGGTCTTCCATGATATTGTTCATATTCTTTTGGCGCATATTCTCTTGAAAATATAACGGTAACCAATATTGCCAGCATAAACACACCAGCACCTATATAAAAAGAGTATTTTATATTATCGGCAATGCCATTCGTCGCCGGCTTCCTGGCTAACACCCAATTCTGCCATCAGTTTAGGAAGGTATGAACCCGCAACAGCACCAAGCCCATCAAAAATGTTTGAATACTAAAGCCCAGTGTACGCTGCCTTCCGGCAGGTTGTCGGCCACCAAGGCGCGAAAGGTTCCATCGCCACATTGAAAGAAGCATCCATTATCATTACCATACCTGCACCATCCATACAGGGCAGGTATAATGCCCGCAAGAGCTCCGGAATTGGGCAGAAAAATCAAGGGCAGATGACGAAAGAACAGCACCTGTCAGGAAATAAGGTTTTCGTCTGCCCAGCCGGTTCCAGGTGCGATCACTGTAATGCCCGATAAGGGTTGCACAATCATTCCCACCAACGGCGCAACAATCCAGAACATGGGCAGTTGCTCTACATCTGCTCCAAACGAACGGAGAATGCGGCTGGTATTGCCATTTTGCAGGGCAAATCCAAACTGAATTCCCAAAAAGCCAACGCTCATGGTAAATATCTGTGACAGGGAAAGCCGGGGTTTGGGTACCAAGCCGGTTTTAACAGAAGGGGAAATGGATGGCGCTGCCATGAGCAATCATTTTGTGAAACAAATATGAACAAATAAAGCATTACTTTTTTACTTATTTAATAATTAAGCCTTACACCTTACATTTGTCCCACTTAAAAATTAACCCATGGCTGTTTTAGTAAATAGCAATTCAAAAGTAATTGTACAAGGTTTTACTGGTACGGAAGGTACATTTCATGCCACGCAGATGATTGAATATGGTACCAATGTAGTAGGTGGTGTGACGCCCGGCAAAGGTGGCAACACACATCTTGACCGTCCTGTATTCAACACTGTTGCAGATGCTGTGCAGGAAACAGGTGCCAACGTCAGTATCATATTCGTGCCACCGGCATTTGCTGCCGATGCGGTAATGGAAGCTGCAGATGCAGGCATTGCCCTCATTGTATGTATCACAGAAGGCATTCCTACACAGGATATGATAAAAGTGAAAAATTATTTACAAGGCACATCCAGCCGCCTTATCGGGCCAAACTGTCCCGGCGTTATCACCGCGGGCGAGGCAAAGGTGGGTATCATGCCAGGCTTCATCTTCAAAAAAGGTAAAATCGGTATTGTTTCCAAAAGCGGAACACTTACTTACGAAGCTGCTGACCAGGTGGTAAAAGCAGGTCTCGGCATCAGCACTGCCATTGGCATTGGAGGCGATCCTATTATTGGTACACCTACAAAAGATGCCGTTGAATTGCTGATGAACGATCCTGAAACAGAAGGCATCATCATGATCGGCGAAATTGGTGGCAGCATGGAAGCAGAAGCTGCGCAATGGATAAAAGAAAACAGTACCAAACCTGTGGTTGGTTTTATAGCCGGACAAACAGCGCCTCCGGGTCGTCGTATGGGTCATGCAGGTGCTATTGTTGGCGGTGCCGATGATACAGCCGCTGCTAAAATGCGCATCATGGAAGAATGTGGCATTCACGTGGTAGCAAGCCCGGCAGACATTGGCAAAACCATGGCAGCCGTTATCAATAAATAATGCAAATCAAAAGATACTAAAAGCCATTACGTGCACTGTGCGTAATGGCTTTTATGTAAATAAATGTTTTGCTGTTCTGATTGGTATCAGTCCAAGTCTTTCATTTCGTACCGCTGTTTCATGTTCCTACTACAAGGCTCATAAACATTCAATAACTTTGCAGCCCTAAAATGATTTTTCGATCCATGATTAATATAACTCTACCGGATGGTTCCGTAAGGCAATACGAAGAAGGCGTTACGTCTCTTGATGTTGCCAAATCGATCAGTGAAGGGCTGGCAAGAAAAGTGCTGGCAGCCAATGTAAACGGGCAGGTGTGGGATGCGACAAAGCCCATCAGCGAAGATGCAAACCTGAACCTGCTGACGTGGCAGGATAATGAAGGCAAAAGTACGTTCTGGCATTCGTCTGCTCACCTGATGGCAGAAGCCGTAGAAAGCATGTATCCCGGCACAAAATTCTGGGTGGGACCTGCTATCGACAAAGGCTTTTACTACGATATGGACCTTGGTGGCAGGCAGATTTCTGAAGACGACCTGCGCCTGCTGGAGAAAAAAATGAATGAACTGGCAAAGCAAAACAATACATTTTCCTGCAAGTCCGGTTTCCAAGCCTGACGCACTCGATTATTTTTCCAAAAAAGGAGACGAATATAAACTTAGACCTCATTGAAGGTTTGCAGGATGGTGAAATCACTTTTTACAACCAGGGAAACTTTACCGACCTCTGCCGCGGTCCCCATATTCCAAGCACAGGTTTTATAAAAGCCATCAAGCTCACCAATATTGCCGGCGCTTACTGGAAAGGTGATGAAAAAAACAAGCAGCTTACGCGCATATACGGCATTACGTTCCCGAGCCAGAAAGAACTGGATGAGTACATCCTGATGCTGGAGGAAGCAAAGAAAAGAGACCACCGCAAACTGGGCAAAGAACTGCAGATCTACACCATGGACGATGATGTGGGTCAGGGTCTGGTGCTGTGGATGCCAAATGGTACGGTGATTATTGAAGAGCTTGAAAAACTGGCAAAAGAAACGGAAGAAGACGCTGGTTACAAACGCGTAGTTACACCTCACATTGCAAAAGAAAATCTCTATCTCACCAGCGGGCATTTACCTTATTACCAGGATAGCATGTATCCGCCAATGGAGCTGGAAGGTACCAAATATTACCTGAAAGCGATGAACTGCCCGCATCATCATAAGATATTTGATGCAGTACCACGCAGTTATAAAGACATGCCGCTTCGACTGGCAGAGTATGGCACCTGCTACCGCTACGAGCAAAGCGGTGAATTGTTTGGACTGATGCGGGTGCGTTGCCTGCATATGAACGACGCACACATCTATTGCACCAAAGAACAGTTTGCTGAAGAATTCAGGGCGGTAAATGATATGTACCTGAAGTATTTCAAAATCTTCGGAATCGAAAAGTATATCATGCGGCTCAGCTTGCACGATCCTGCCAAACTGGGCGAGAAATATGTGAACGAACCGGAACTCTGGCTCGAAACAGAAGAAATGGTAAGGCAGGTGCTGAAAGAAAACAATGTACCTTATGTAGAAGTAGCCGGTGAAGGCGCTTTCTATGGTCCAAAGATTGATGTGCAGATCTGGAGCGCCATCGGCAGGGAATTTACACTGGCTACAAACCAGGTTGATTTTGCACAAGGCCGCAACTTTCAAACTGCATTTCACCAATGCGGAAAACGAAGCAGAAACGCCTCTGATTATACACCGCGCACCTCTTGGCACACATGAACGCTTCATTGGCTTTCTTGCTGGAACATTATGCCGGTAAATTTCCAACCTGGCTGTCGCCGTTGCAGGTAAAAATTCTACCGATCAGCGATAAGTTTCTACCTTATGCAGAAGAGCTGAGAAAGCGCATGAAGAAAAAGGGCATAAGAGTTGAAACAGATGAGCGCAGCGAAAAAATAGGGAAAAAAATACGGGAAGCTGAATTGAGCCGCGTACCTTATATGCTGGTGATAGGTGAAAAGGAAATGAACGAAAATTTGGTTTCTGTGCGCAGGCAGGGCAAAGGTGATGCAGGCAGCATTACTGTTGAGGAATTTATCCAAAACATCGTGCTGGAGATTGAAGAACGGAAGTCTGCCGAATAATTTTTATTTTTACGGAAACAACAGCGTTTACAATTCAGTACACACCAATGAGATAGTAATCGCAAATGGACATTTATATTAGTGTTTTGTTCAGGAACTTTTCATCATTTGCATTATAGCAAAAAATGTTCTGTATTCACTTTGTTGGGAAAAACTAACTGAAGAGTGATGGCCTCTGAAATAACAACATAATTTCCTGGCATTCTGCAAAATCCGGATAGATAAGAGAAGTATATTAAAATGTGATGGTAAAGAGAATTGTGCAGTGTTCATCAATCAATGACAATTCTTTTTTTCATCCATCATAAAAAATAATAGAGTAATTTAAATTTTAATCACAACAAAAAACAATCACCCAAAAGGCATTTAATGGCATTACCACCCAAAGGAAGATTTAACCCCAGATTTAACAGGCAACCAGAGCCTGAACACAGAATCAACGACAGAATACGCGTACCCGAAGTTCGCCTTGTAGGCGACAATGTTACCGTGGGCGTTTACCCCACCGAAGAAGCAAGACGCATAGCTCAGCAACAGGAATTGGATCTTGTTGAAATTTCACCAAACGCGGCACCGCCCGTTTGTAAAATCATTGACTATAAAAAGTTTCTTTACGAGAAAAAACGTAAGGAAAAAGAAATGAAGGCAAATGCCAAGCAAAGTGAAGTAAAAGAAATTCGCTTTACGCCCGGCACCGACGATCATGACTTTGACTTTAAAGCAAAACACGCTGAAACCTTTTTGAAAGAAGGCAACAAAGTGAAAGCCTATGTGCAGTTTAAAGGTCGTGCTATCATGTTCCAGGATCGCGGACAGCTGTTGCTTCTGAAGTTTGCAGAACGCCTTGCCGATGTAGGCTCGCTGGAAAGCATGCCTAAAATGGAAGGCAAGAGAATGCTGGCGATGTTTGCACCAAAGACGGCTAAGAAGAAGGCATAATGGTAAATATATTGATTACTGAAAGGAGACTGCAAAACAGTTTCCTTTTTGTGTTGGAGGAAAGTGTGTTGCTTCGGATTACTATCAGGATAATGGCAGTTTGTAAAGTGAGCCTATGAAACGATTCCCCTTTTGCCTTTTCAATTAATCCTGTCAAATCCACGCTCGCTTTTATCTTTGCTCACATAACAAAACGACATGAATTACCGTATAGAAAAAGATACCATGGGCGAAGTGCAGGTTCCCGAAAATGTATATTGGGGCGCACAAACCCAACGCAGCATTGAGAATTTCAAAATAGCTCAGGATATCAACAAAATGCCAAAAGAAATTATTAAGGCATTTGCATACCTGAAAAAAGCAGCAGCACTCACCAATGAAGAATTGGGTGTATTGCCTGCAGAAAAAATCTGAACTTATCGCACAGGTATGTGATGAAATTTTGAGTGGTCATTTAGATGATCAGTTTCCACTGGTGGTGTGGCAAACAGGAAGCGGCACGCAAAGCAATATGAATGCTAATGAAGTGATCGCCTACCGCGCGCATGTGCTGAAAGGTGGTCAGCTTACTGATAAAGACAAGATCATTCATCCTAATGATGATGTAAATAAATCGCAATCAAGCAACGATACGTTTCCTACAGCGATGCACATTGCAGCTTATAAAATACTGACAGAAACCACACTGCCCGGCATTGAAAAACTGCGTGATACCTTACTGCAAAAAAGTAAGGATTTTATGCACGTGGTAAAAATAGGACGCACACACTTTATGGATGCTACGCCACTCACACTTGGCCAGGAATTCAGTGGCTATGTTTCGCAATTGAGTCACGGTATCAAAGCCATCAGGAATTCATTGGGTCACCTGAGCGAACTGGCTCTGGGCGGCACGGCAGTGGGCACCGGCATCAATACGCCGAAGGGTTATAGTGAGCTGGTGGCAAAACATATTGCGCAACTTACCGGGCTTCCGTTTGTAACGGCTGAAAATAAATTTGAAGCACTCGCCGCGCACGACGCTATAGTAGAAGCTCACGGCGCTTTAAAAACAGTTGCTGTAAGCCTGATGAAAATTGCCAACGACATCCGCATGCTGTCAAGCGGTCCGCGCAGTGGCATTGGAGAATTGTTTATTCCTGACAATGAACCCGGTTCATCCATCATGCCGGGAAAAGTGAACCCTACACAATGCGAAGCTCTAACAATGATTGCAGCGCAGGTACTGGGTAATGATGTAGCCATCAACATTGGCGGTGCATCAGGGCATTTTGAACTGAATGTTTTTAAACCCATGATGGTGTACAACTTTTTGCACAGCGCACGCCTCATAGGTGATGGTTGTGTAAGTTTCAACGACAAATGCGCTGCGGGCATTGAACCCATTGAAGCCAATATTCAAAAGCACGTAGACAACAGCCTGATGCTGGTAACGGCTTTAAATACAAAAATCGGATACTACAAAGCAGCAGAAATTGCTCAGAAAGCTCACAAGCAACATACAACCTTGAAAGAGATGGCGGTTCAGCTTGGCTACCTGACACCCGAAGAGTTTGATCAATGGGTGGTACCAGCCGAAATGGTTGGAGAAATTAAATAACCGATGAAGCAATTTAAACTGTATCAAAACGTTTATAAAATTCTGAAAATAAGAGATCGCCAAATTAAATTTCCTTATGAAGCACTTACTGACGTTCGGTTTTTTGTTAGCCGTTTCCCTCACTATGCTGTTATCCTGCCAGAAAGAACTTAGCCAGGAATCAGATTTAAACATGGCTCAGTTTAGTTTCCAGGATGATTCCAGCAGAAACTGTTTTCCTATAGAAATCAATGGTACTTACTACAATGGTGTATCTGCCGAACGCGATACCAACTTTGTGAAAGTGGTGGTGAATGTAAAGACAACCGGTAACTATTATATTGGTAGCAGTCTATCCAACGGCTTCCGGTTTGCCGATTCCGGCTTTTTCAGCAAGGTGGGTATGGATACGATATTGCTGAAAGCCTACGGCACACCTATCCTGCTGAAGCTAACTGACTTTACTGTTACTTCTACATCAGATTCTTCATGTCCGTTTACTATCGATGTAAGAGACAGTTCAGGCACTGGTTTGGGTGGCATAGACACTACCGGAAACGGTGGTGGCACCGTAGACACAAGCAGCAGCTACAGCAAAACCTACGAAGATCCCAACCCGGCAGCAGACAACAGCTGGCATTTTACAGACAGCACCAACGATGTGAGCTACAGTGGTGATATGCCCCTTGGTTCATTCGGTACCATATCAGGCGTAACCGTATTTGCCACCGGCGGCACAGATAGTTCCAATGTAAACCTGTTGTTCAGCCTTCTGATCAATTTCCCAGCGGGTGCTATCACAACAGGTCCTTACCCGGCAAATAATGTAACAGGTTTTATCAGCTTTACCGATCAGTCACAGACCGTGAACGATTTAATTTATAATTCAGATGCATCAACAACGTATGAAGCAGCAGATCCATCCTATATCAACATTACCAGCTACGATCCGCTTACGAATCGAATAAAAGGTTCGTTCAGATTATGGTCAACAGATGTAAACGGCGAACCTGCACTGCTGAAAGGATCATTTAATACGGTGATTACTTTATAGCCAACGTATTCAATTACTACAAAAGAAAGAGCCTGCAAATTGCAGGCTCTTTCTTTTGTAGTAAACTTTTTAAGGCACCAAAAAATCGAGCAGTCCGCATTTGATTTCGATGTCCACTTCTGCATTTCCTTTTATTTTCAAAACCTTATCATCGGCATGCACGTGCGTTCCGTCCCAGCTCATGATGACGTTTTTTGCCTTTACATTCGTAAACTGATAGTTGCCTTCATTCCCGTTTATTTTATTTGCCACATACGCCGCAAATTTTCCCTTGTCTTTTTCAGGCAGCAACACCACTTCAAACGTGCCATCGCCGGGATCGCTGTCGGGCGACAAAAACAGATTGGGTCCAATAGATCGAATATTCATCACTTCTGCCATCATGTATTTTCCTGAATAATCTTTCCCGTCTATCAGCAAATTGCAATGACGTGGCTCATACGAAAGCGATATACGAAACAACACTTCGAGAGCAGTCTGTAATTTTGTACCGGGTTCTGCCAGTGATTCTTCCTTCAGCTTTTTCATTTCTCTCATCAGGTAAGGAAACAAACCATATCCGAAGCTTTCCAGGAAAAAAGTAGCTTCTTCTATATTCTTGATTTTACCAACATCATATTGTTTCAACTTCTCCTGTTTCCACGATTGAATAACAACATCTGTATTGCTGTTTATGGCAAGCGTCTTACTAATGTTGTTGGCTGTGCCCAGCGGCAACAAAGCGATTGGCAGCCTGTTATCGAACACCTTGCGTTCCAGCAATTCTTTCGTGATCTTCCTGACAGTTCCATCGCCACCTGCCACTATTACAAAGTCGATATCATCTTCCAGCTTCAACGGTGCCGACTGCTTGGTAGAAGCATACCTGCATTTATAGCCAGCAGCTTCTATTTTCGATATCAGCACATCCTTGCTATGTTCTTCATCTCCGGCATTGGGATTGTGTAACAGCTTAGCAACTTTCATGATATTTGTATATATTGGTAGATAGCATAAATCTATAGCATTTATGTATTTGCATAATGCTAATAAATAAAAAGCGTATGAAAATATTAATTGCAAATGATGATGGCATTTATAGTCCGGGCATAGCAGCATTGGCAAAAGTAGCTACGGCATTCGGGAAAGTTACGGTTGTAGCACCCGATGTTGAACAATCTTCATGGGGCATGCTGTATCCCATTCAAAACCGCTGTCGATCAAAAGTTCTCCCATTAAATTTGAAGGCATGGAAGCTTTTCGTGTCAATGGCACGCCGGGCGACTGTGTGGCGCTTGGCACACACATTCACACGCAAACAGATGTTGTGCTTTCAGGCATTAACATGGGACCCAATCTTGGCAACAGTATGTGGCATTCAGGCACGTTGGCAGCAGCCAAACAAGCTGTTTTATTAGGCATAAAAGGCATTGCCTTCAGTACCATTGTTGGCAAATCGGAACCCAACTTTGAAGCGCTCGCGCCATTTGTGGCCAAAAGCCTTGAAATGCTGCTGAAAGTGCCGGGTAAAGGTTTGTTTAATGTGAACCTGCCCGAAAATCCTACCGACATTAAATGGACCAAACAATCTGTACGTTTTTATGACGGCATCGTAAAGCCGGGAACAGATCCTTTCGGCAGAAAGCACTATTGGTTTAATGTAAAACCCATGGAACCAGCCGAGGAAGGTTCTGATCGCTGGGCAGTAGAACACGGGTTTGTATCTATCACACCTTTGTGCCTCGACATCACCGATCATATTCAGTTACAGAAAATAATGGAGACACAGCTGGTTTAATCCGGAAATTGTACGCATCTTGCCTTCGTTTCATAACAAACAGGTTATCATCGCTATACACTAACATTGAATCAGATTTGCGCCGGTAAAAAGGGCAACATTCAATGTATGTGTACAGGCATGTTAACTATTGCCGGATGCAAACTTTCAAAATTGTGAAGACAGAAGTATATGCCTACAAAGATTTCGCTATTGGTTGCTACTCTTTTTTCGCCGTTATTACTCTCTTGCCACTTGTACGCAGCGATTACTGGACGTTTCGCATTTTGGAGTATCCACGCATACAAAAGTTTTTTTTAGGTATAGCAGTACTGACGTTCTGCTTTTCTTCAGGGAAACTTTGCAGTCATGGTTTTTGTGGCTAATCGTGCCTGCCGTGGGATGTCTTGTTTTTCCTGATGATCAAAATTTTCCCTTACACGGTTTTAGGTTCCAAGCAAATGCTGCAGGTAACCATTTCGGAAAGACAATGACATGAAAATAGTAACGGCTAATGTGCTGCAGGAAAATCAGAATATGGAACTATACTGCATCAGATTGAAGCCGATTAGATCCGGATGTTGTATTCCTGGTAGAAACTAACCAGGCATGGAAAGTTGCGATGCAGCCGCTTGAAAAAAAATACCCGTATACTTCTCCTATCCTCTGGATAATACATACGGATTACTGTTTTACAGCCGGCTGAAAACTATAAATAAAGAATTGAAATTCATTGTGAAAAACGATATTCCTTCGATTGATGCTACCGTGTTTTTGTCCGGCGGTCAGCCTGTACGGTTGATTGGTTTGCATCCAGAGCCACCTGTACCCGGTGAGTCGATGTATTCTACTGCCAAAGACAAAGAACTAATGAAAGTTGCGCTTGATCTGGAACATTTAAAGGACCCTGCATTGTGATGGGCGACCTGAATGATGTAGCCTGGAGCCATGTAACGGAGTTGTTCCAGGAAGTAAGCAATCTGATTGATCCGCGCCGTGGTACGGGCTTTTACAGTACGTTCAATGCCAAACATTGGTGGATGCGGTTTCCACTGGATTACATTTTTGCTCTTCGCATTTGGACTGCTGGAAATGAAAAGGATGCCTTACAACAATTCTGACCATTTTCCAATGTATATCCATCTTCAATACGATGAGATGCTTGCGCAAAAACAGGAAAAAAAGTGCCCGAAGCAGACGAGGAAGAGAAAAAAGAAGCGAAACAAAAAGCCAGGCAAGCAACCTGTGGAGTAACTGTAACAACTTTTGCTTTGCTAAATAACATAATTCTTCACTCAGGTATAATTGGTTTTTGGTTACACATTAACGCTTGGTATTCACCCACAAGAAACACACTGCCGCACACCAGCATAAGATCAGCTTCGTGTGCATGCGTGAGCACCGTTTGCAATGCGCTTCCCAGGTTATCATATGCTTTCCCTGCAGTCCGAGAAGCTTGTCCTATATTCGCGAGTTCGTGCTGGGGAAGAGCGCGGGGCGTTTGGGGTTTTGTAAAATAATAATGTGCTGTTTTTGGCAAATGCTGCAAAGCACCTGCAACATCTTTGTCTTTTACCATTCCAATCACGATGTGCAACTGATGATATGTAGCCAGTTCTAATTGTTCAGCCACTTGTTTCATGCCTTCTGCATTGTGCGCCACATCTAGATATGAGGTTGGGCTTTTGTTTCACGCAGGTTCCCATCGTCCCGTGTAGACCAGTGAGCTTTTTTACATGTTGCAAAGCTTCTTTTACCACAGACAATGTAATGTGGAAGTGAATAGACTGCAGGTAATGCACCGCATCCAGCACACTAAGCAAATTTTTGGTTTGGTAAATGCCTGCCAAGATCAAGTCTGTAGTTTTCGCGCTGTCATCGGCAGTTTCTGCAACTGTTACGGTAAGATGATGATGATCTGAATGAAAATCTGATACAAAGTAATTGTGCTGCGCAATAGTCAGCGGTGAATTTTTTGCCAGCGCCACCTGCGAAAAACGGGTTCGGTTTCAGGCAATTATTTCGCCAATAATTATCGGAACTCGAGGTTTAATGATGCCTGCTTTTTCAACACGCAATTTTTGCGAGGGTATCACCTAAAATCTGCGCGTGATCCCAACCGATATTGGTAATGATGCTTAACAAGGGAGTGATGATGTTGGTACTGTCGAGCCGTCCGCCAAGCCCTGTTTCTATTATTGCGATATCCACCTCTTCTCTGGCGAAATATTCAAACGCCATTGCCACTGTGATTTCGAAAAATGAAGGCTGAATCTCTTCGATCAGTGGTTTCACTTTTTGGGTAAAATCCGATCACAAATTCTTCATCGCACCATTTGCCATTGATCTTTATCCGTTCCCTGAAATCAGAAAGATGTGGCGAAGTGTACAATCCTGTTTTATAGCCTGCAGTTTGCAAAACAGCAGCAAGCATATGGCTAACCGAGCCTTTGCCGTTGGTGCCGGCAATATGTATGGAAGGAAAAGACTGCTGAGGATTGCCCAGTTGCGTCACAAATACGGATGGTATTGGTAATGTCGGGTTTATAGCATTGGCGCCAAGCCGGCTGAACAAGTGGCAGCTTATTATATAAATATTCGATGGTTTGCTGATAATTCATAGCGCATGCAAAGATGCTGAATACATGCTATCCACGAAGCTTGAAATCAAATACTATTGTTCCGGTTTGCTCATCAGCCGAGCCGGCATTCAGTTTCAGCTGCCGTGCTTTCGAGAGAGCAATGCCTCTTACATTGATATTGGTCGTTGTTGTTCCTCTTGGGTTGATTGTCGCATTCACTACACTTCCATCGCTATTCACCGTAATATCTACAGCAACTTTTGCATTTTCATTAAACTCGTCTGTAAAAGAAGGCAATTTGGTAAATCTTCTGCCGCTAAGCCCGCTGCGAATGCTCACACCGCTTTTGCCGGTGCCGCCATTGCCGCTATAGCTGTCAGAAGCCGGATTGCCATTGGGTTTTCCCTGGTCGCCGTTGCCACCGGCAATGCCCTGGTTTTTGACACCATTGTATGAGTCGGCACCATTACCACCGGAATTATTCTTTAGCTGTTCCCCCCTGATACACTGCTTTTGGTTTGGGCGGTGCAGGCGGGGCAGCTATGGGTGCTTCTTTTTCTTTTTTCACTGCCTTTGGGTACTATGGCTTCCGCTTTTGGCTTTACAGCAGGTTTTGGCGATGTATGAATAATGGGCGCATCTTTCTCATTGTTTTCAGCTACTTCACGGTTTTCTTCAGGTTCTTCGTGGGCAGCTGATGCTTTAGGCGGCTGGTAGTTGTTTTCTTTTTCGCTTCGCTCATTTCTCCCGGCACCTGTGGCGCTATGTCACCTATTCCTTCATCCGAATTGCCAAGATTTACTTCTATTCCATTATCGGCAAGTGGTTCAGGAGTTTGCGGTGCCGTCCAGCTTACCAGAAACATACAATAACAAGAGAGCAACACAAATGGCACAGGTAATTCCCAAAGCTTTCAGGTTTTTGTTTCGCTCAAAGTGTTGATCTAAATAGGAATTCTTCATACGCTCAGATTTTTGCCCGACACCAATGTCTGCCGTTACAAAGATGTCAACTATTAATAGTGTTTTTTATTGTGTGAGATTCCTGCACGAGGGCAAAAGTTTATTCACAATCTATTATAGTTTCGTCAAAAATTTGCTTTTCATTTCATCACTCACTTTTCCAGTGCCAACCTACAGATTTCAAATGTTTTGCTCTTGTAAGTTTCCATTTGCTTGATTTACCCTTTCATTGCCAGTATTCCATTGGCATGATGTTTATTCGTCCTTTTTATTTTACACCTAAACAAAATTTCATGGAACAGACAAATGCAAAACACGCGCTGATTACGGGCGGAACAAGCGGAATAGGAAAAGAACTGGCTAAATTGTTTGCGCAGGATGGGTATCATGTGATTCTTGTGGCAAGAGATGAAGAAAGGCTCACAGCTGTGCACAGAGATTGCACACCAGTTTGGCACTACGGTTGGATACGATTTCCAAAGACCTGATGAAACCCGGTGCGGCGCCGCAACTTTATGATGAAGTAAAGCAAAGAGGTTATACCATTAATGTTTTGGTGAACGATGCCGGGCAGGGACAGCACGGGAAGTTCACTGACTACGATTTGCAGCGAGACATTGATATTATTCAACTTAACATTATTCGCTTACCGTTCTCACCAAATTGTTTTTGAAAGACATGATTGAGCGCAATGAAGGCAGGATTCTGCAATTGTCATCGCTGGTTTCCAAAACTCCGGGACCTTTGCTGGCTGTCTATTCAGCCACAAAAGCCTATGTTCAGTCGTTTACGCAGGCAGTGATCAATGAAATAAAGGATACAAATGTAATGATGACCGCCCTGCTTCCCGGTGCTACAGATACCGATTTTTTCAATAAAGCCGATGCCGAAAATACAAAACAGGTGCAGGATATGAATCTCGACGATCCTGCCGATGTTGCAAAAGATGGTTACGAAGCCCTAATGCATGGTAAGCACAGGTAATATCTGGTTTTAAAAACAAGGTGCAGGCGGCGCTATGAGTACTGTGTTTGCCCGAACAAGCTGCAGCTGGCTAATCTAGGAAAACGATGGAAGAAAGTGACATCAAACGATTATAAATAGGCAAACAATTCTTGATGACCTCGTTTTGAAGCATGCTTTGTGCAAGCCAAGCACAGCAAAGCAGTTGCATACATCTTCGCAGGCCATACATAGTTTTGAAAATCATGTAACTTTTGAGCCAATGATCGTATCGAATAAAAATGAATTGGATGAAAGGTTCGTATGGTTTGGGTTATTGTTTGGTATTATGTTTTGCGTGCAATGTAAAAGCGCAAAACATTGACAGCATTTACTTTCACCTGTACACCGATAGCCTGAAAAAAGAAGTGCACAACTATATTAATGTAGATGGATTGCTTCAAAATGGGCGTTACCTGCCGTTAGACACAAGCTTATCTGCATTTTTCTTCATCGGGTGGAAAATGGATGGGTAATAATTTGATTTTGGATAAAACTTATAGCTGCGAATCGGTGGTGATTACCGTACGGTTGAAACAAAATCCTGCAATTACAAAAAGCATTACCGTTTATATGAAGAAAAAACCTGACGATGAAGTTTTGAAAACAGAAGAAGAAATTTTGAATGATATGAAATCGAAACCGCCACGCAAAAAACATACATAAAACAAAGCAGCAGCAATTATGTCTGCTTTTTTTGTATACATGTTGGCAACCCTATCAGAGATTCAATTTTTTTGCATCTTCGAGGAACTTGGCAAGACCAATATCGGTAAGCGGGTGTTTCAGCAAACCTAAAATTGGCTCAAGCGGTGAAGTGATTACATGCGCACCGGCTTCAGCACATTGTACAATGTGGTTTGGATTGCGGATAGACGCTGCCAGTACCTGCGTATCAAATCCCTGTATGGCATAGATATCAACGATCTGCTGAATGAGCTGTACGCCATCCCAACCGCTGTCGTCTACGCGACCAATGAACGGAGAAATATAACGCGCACCGGCTTTGGCAGCCAGAATAGCCTGACCTGCAGAGAAACAAAACGTACAGTTGGTAGGTATGCCGTTATCCGTAAACCATTTGATGGCTTTGATACCTTCTTTAATCAGGGGAACTTTTACAACGATATTTTTATGAATGCTGCGAGAGCTTTACCTTCTTCAACAATCTCTTCAAATTTTACAGATACCACTTCTGCACTTACATCGCCATCGGTGATGCCGCAAATGGTTTCGTAATGCTTCATAATTGCGTCCCGCCGGTGATGCCTTCTTTTGCCATCAGGGATGGATTGGTAGTTACCCCGTCCAAAATACCAAGATCGTGGGCTTCGCGGATCTGGTCAAGGTTTGCTGTGTCGATAAAAAACTTCATTATGGTTTATTTTTAAGTTGTTACTCATTGAAATACGTTCTGAAAAACTGAGGCGATTGTTAGGTCAGTAAGTCGTCAAATTTAATTTTAGTCGACTTTCCAGGATTGATCACAGAATAGATATTTTTCAATTCAATGCTAGTCAACATTGTCTTCGTCTCAGATTTCCGTCAAAGCGATAGCTTCATTTGGCTATGAATGCTTTTTTAGAGAACATTACCGGCAAAACGGCAATTAACTGAAGCGGAAAAATTATGATCTGATCAATTGCTCTATCAATCAGTCTGAAAACGCTCTGATTTGACAACACCTCGCTTGAAGGTATGATTCACAAATGTACTATACGTAACTGTAAAATGGCGTTTCTGAATTGCGATTGCCATAAATAAATTAAAACTATCTGATCGATCGATGAAAGGTAGAAAGGGAAGGCAACAATTAACTATGCCCTTGACAATAAGAATAAAAAAAGGCAGGCTACTTACATCGCACCGCTACAACCGTCTACTCTTGCTGCCTTCCGACCCTGGGAGGATTCAACAGGAGCTGGTCGTGTAAGACCTGCCGGGCGCAAATGTAAGAATTGAAAGATAAAAAACAAATGCAATTTTAAAAACCAGTGCGTGATGCCCGGGAATTGATGGTTTTTACACCAATCAATTCGTCGCTTCTGCCGCTGAACGAGCGGTAATACACCAAAATTGTATAATCGTTTTCGGTTTCCCAGTTGTTGCCATCTGTAATATTGAACTGCGGCATTGCATCTTCGGATTGTTCACATCCTTCGTACCGAAAGTGTACGTATAATAGCCCTGTTTCAGCAGCAGCGATCCTTCATATACACCCAGGTTGTCGTTCCATTTTAAGTCTGTGTATGACATTGGTAAATAATTTGTCATTTGCCCGACGATACATAAAGCTTTTTACCCGTCATAAGGCTCCCGGTTGTTGTGGAGCATACAAAAAATGAACATTGGCATAGTCGCCCTGCCAGAAAGGATTGTCGGCATCGGTACTACTGATTTGGTAAAAACCATTCAGATCGCTGTACCAGATGTAACGCTGTGTGGTCGCTCGCCATCGGGCGCCGCAACTACATCGTACGGTTTCACATTTCACGGTTGATGGATTTTATTCGGTCGCTCAGCAGTAGCGGAAGCTGCGCAGATCGAGCCAGCGGTATTCTTTTCCTGCCGGGAACACAAAATCTCTCTCGCCATTGTATTCATACACATTTTGCCGTGATAAAAGCCGGTTGCGCACCTGTTACCGCATTGTCCCACCGGTAATTTTGCAACACCACTACCTTTACCTGTTGCTGCCGGGTTTAGGATATTCAGTTTGGTTTTGTCAATACTAAACTGGACTTTTTGATGTGTTTTAAACAATGCCGCATTAAAGGGCTGCATTATTTGCGCAGCAACGGGCACCTGGTTGTCTACAATAAGAAGCCGCCGGTAAATGCCAGCTTCGAGGTATCGCCATTCAGAAACACTTTCAGCAAGTAATTGCCGCTTTTTTTGGGTAAGCATGCTTTTTTCGGGAAGCATTGCCTGGTAATGAATGTATTTTGTAAGCGCAATGGAAGATTGGCGGTATTGCGTCAGCCGGTTTTGCGAAAAACCATCTATATAATCAAACGTACTTAGATCAACCGGCTTCCAATCGGCATTGCAAAGCTGGTAGGTGTAATAATAGGTTTTGACATCATTGTCAAAATCATCAAAATGCAGTTCCAGCGCACCGATCTCGCCCAGCGGAATGATGGGATATCCATATTGATTGCCGGACAAAAACAGCTGCGGTGTATGAATGTTGTTCATGTACACTTTATCGGGCTCGCGCTGCGCAAACGCTGTGACAATGCACGCATAAATAGCAACAGAACAAGACGAAGCAGCAACCATTTTATTTTACGTAGACGATTTTCTCTTGTATGTACTGAATATAGTATGTCAAAACGATAACCAACTTATGATAATAATGTGTTCGTAAAAGATCAGCTTTGCAGCTGCGCTTCCATTTCCAGTATTTTTTCAAACAAATGTTCGTATTCTTTGTTCATTGCGGGTTATTTTCTGACTTCGTTGTTGCGGTGTTCCGTTTCCAGTTTGTACAAAAGCGTTTCGATCTGCATATATGCCCGGCTGCAGCCATTTCCAGTTCTAACCTGTCGCTGGCGGCTTTTTATTTTTTCAATTTCCGATTCCGTTCTTGCTGAATTGCTTCTGCAGTTTCTGCAATTCTTTCTGCTGCTCTGCAGTAAGGAAGATGTGTTCGCAGGCTGTGGATGCCGTGTTTCTGCTTTTTAGCAACAGCGCGTCCGGCTGTCGCCTTCCTCTTTTTTTGCATCGGCAGCTTTTTTTTCTTCTGCCTGCTTTGCTTTTGCTCATCCGCTCTTTCCACTCTACGTATTCGGTATACGTGCCTTTAAATTCTTTGATTTCGTGATCTACAATTTCCCAGATTTTATTGGCTGCATTGGAAATAAAATAACGGTCGTGGCTTACCAAAATAATGCTGCCTTCATATTTGTTCAACGCATCGGTAAGCAACTCCACGCTGTGCATGTCCAGGTGGTTCGTCGGTTCATCCAGCAGCAGAAAATTGGCTTTGCTCACAATTACTTTTGCTAGTGCCACACGGGCTTTTTCGCCACCGCTCAATACTTTGATTTTTTTTTCTACATCATCGCCGCTAAATAAAAAGCAACCCAGCAACGACCGCAGTTCCAGCTCTGTTTTACCGCTGCCGCATTCCTTCATTTCATCAAGAATGGTATTGTTGATGTTCGAGCGCTTCCAACTGGTGCTGGGCATAAAAGCTTTCTTCTACATTATGCCCCCATACTCGTTCGCCTTCAAAATTAGCATCGGTACCGGCAATGATGCGCAGCAGTGTGGATTTGCCTTTTCCGTTGGCACCAATCAGCGCAATTTTATCGCCGCGGTCTATTTCGGCACTGGTGTTGTTGTACAATTTCCAGTTTGCCAAAGCTTTTCGACACATTTTTCAGCGTGGTCAATACCCTGCCCGGCTGTTTGTCCACCTGGAAATTGATGCGCAGGTTTGGACGTTCTATTTCCACATTTTCAATCCGGTCCAGTTTGTCCAGCCGTTTAATGGCACTTTGCGCAGCGGCTGCTTTACTGGCCTTGCTGCGGAACCGCTCAATAAAACGCTCCTGCTGCCGTGATATAATCCTGCTGGTTTTCGAAAGCGCGCTGCTGCATTTCTACGCGGATCTCTTTTTCCTTTTCGTAATACTCGTAATTGCCGCTGTAAATGTGCAGTTCCTGCTGGTACAGTTCCACAATCTTGTTCACCATGCGGTTCAGGAAATACTTATCGTGGCTCACAATCACCACGCTGCCCTGGTAATGCGTGAGGTATTTTTCCAGCCATTCAATAGAAGGCAGATCCAGGTGGTTGGTCGGTTCATCGAGCAGCAATACATCGGGCTGCTGCAATATCATTTTGGCCAGCAACACCCGCATGCGCCAGCCGCCGCTAAATTCTTTGTAGGGCTTGCTCAAGCTGCTCGTTTTCAAAACCCAGTCCCTGCAATACTTCTTCGGTTTTGTGCTCAATTTCGTAGCCGCCAAGCACTTCCATTTCGTGCAGCTTATCGGTATATTGTTCCAGTAATTTTTCGTCGCCTGTTTTTTCAAGTTCGTTGCCAATTAGCTTCAATTTCTTTTTCCAGTTGCTTTACCCGTTCAAAAGCGCCCATGGCCACTTCACGAATCGAGTCGTTGGTATCAAAGCTTAACAAGTCCTGGTGCAGATAACCGATGGTAACGCCCCTGCCCGCGCTCTACACGTTCCGATACGAGGGGAGCATATTCGCCTACCAATACCTTCAGCAATGTAGATTTACCGGTACCGTTGTAACCAATCAGCCCGATGCGTTCGCCGGGATGAATATGCCAGGTAGCTTCCTGTACAATTACCCGTGCACCAAATTCGAAAGTCACATTATTAAGTCCTATTAACATAGCTGCGTTTATTGCTGCGCAAATTTACGCGCGATAGGTGGTAAAAGAAAGTTGTAAAATGAGAAATCAGCATCAACATTGCTGAAAACGGTTTCTACACCGTGTTTCATCTTATTTTAAGCCGTTTAAAGCCTTATTTAAGTGAGAAAGCGGATGCAGCAAAGTTATTTTTGAATATGGCAAATCAGGATACAGACTTGACAGATCGCTGTTGGCTTATTGAAAGGACAGGGTTTGGATATTTTCAAGCGAAAATCTGGCTAGCAGTTATATTTGGAATTAAAAGCCTGCTGAACTGGCAAACGAGGCAGGCTTTATTAACAATAAAAAGTAAATTTATAAATTATATAACTACTTAGTTGTTTTTCATCATGTGTTAGGTTTTTTGTTGAATCCGTTGCATTTTTATGCGACGGATTTTTTTTGCAAACGCTTATATTGTCCAGATTCAACCCGTATTAAAACAACCCAAACAGCATTCCATCTACCTTATTGATGATGCCGCCAAAATCTTCGCTGTTTTCGGCAAATTTGTTTTTGTCTACATCTATCACCAGCAGTTTTCCTTCCGTATAAGTGTCAATCCATTTTTCATATAACAGGTTTAGCTTTTTGAGATAATCGAGCCGGATGTTTTCTTCATATTCCCGTCCGCGTTTTTGAATTTGTCCTACCAGCGTAGGGACAGAAGCTTTGAGGTAAATAAGCAAATCGGGCGGCTGAATCATGCTTTTCAGCGTTTGAAAAAAATTGTAATAGTTATCAAAATCGCGCTGGCTCATTAAACCCATATCGTGCAGGTTGGGCGCAAAAATATTGGCATCTTCGTAAATGGTTCTGTCCTGGATCACCGTTTCGGTTCCTTTTTGTATTTCGAGCAACTGGTTGAGGCGGCTGTTGAAAAAATAAATTTGCAGGTTAAAGCTCCAGCGTGGCATATCTTCGTAAAAATCCATCAGGTAAGGATTGTTGTCCACATCCTCAAACTGTGGAATCCATTTGTAATGCTTGCTCAGCATTTCGGTTAAGAGTGGTTTTGCCGGCACCAATATTGCCTGCAATTGCTACGTGCTTTGGCTTATGAAGTTTAGACATGTTGTTGATTTTGGCAAATGGCAGCTTTCGTACCGCTGCATCCAGCACTGGTTTTCAATGTTGAGTATAGTTTCCAGTCTTTTCTGTACTACACATAGTTGTACACGCCAACTGCGCTGCGCACCAGCTTGCAATGTTTCAGCTGCACTTTCGTCGGCTTTTTCTGCACCCAGCCTGATGATGCGCAGATAAATAGGCTTGTCGTTTTGTATAGCTTTTGCGCTTTTTCTCGTATGGGTGTTGATGAAACGACACCATGTCTTCAGCCAGTTTCTTTTTCATATCGCCATACCGGATGTTGCAGGTATTAAACGCATGTTCAAATGCAGCGGTAACATCGGGCCGCTCACCATTTGCATCAGTGTAAACAGGTTGGCAATATAATCGGGCTTTTCGCTGTTGTGTTCCGTCGGTCCGCTATCTGTTTTCGCTTTCATGATTTTTTTACGGATGGCATCGTCTTCGTCGGCAAGATAAATAGTAGCCAGTCTGGTTTTCGCTTTTGCTCATTTTGCCATTGCCATCAAGGCTTATAATTTTTACGAGATTATCGCCATAATTAAACGCCTGCGGCAGTGGCAACACATCGCCATAACGGTTGTTGAAACGCACGGCAAAATTGCGCGCCATTTCAAGGTGTTGTTCCTGGTCTTTGCCTACGGGCACTTTCACCGCGCGGTGAATCAGGATATCGGCAGCCTGCAGCACCGGGTAAGTAAGCAACCCGGCATTTACATTTTCAGGATGCTGGCGCACTTTATCTTTAAATGTTGGTGTTTTTTCCAGCTCGCCTTTGTATGCCATCATGTTGAGATACAGGTACAATTCGGCAATTTCGGGCACATCGCTCTGCACAAACAGGGCAACTTTTTCGGGATCGAGCCCACAGGCAATATTTTCTGCCAATCACCCGGTGCACGCTGTGTTTCAATTCGCTGGTATCGGGATGCGTAGTAAGGCTGTGCCAGTCGGCAACAAAAAAATAGCAGTGTAAAATCTTCCTGCATACGCACATAGTTTCGCAAGGCGCCAAAATAATTTCCAAGATGTAAAAAACCTGTTGGACGAATGCCACTGACAACCACTTCTTTCATAGGCGGGCGAAGATAATACTTGTGGTTCGAAACCATATGACAGCTCCGCGGTTTGTAGATATTGTTGGTAATATTTACCGCGCAAAAGCATTGGTATAAAACTGTTGAAAGAATTGGACCGAATATTTACTAAAAAAAACTTTTGTGCCTAAAAATGAAATATTTTTCAAACCATGAAAATGGCTGTCACTGTACTCTTTCTCTTTATTTCGGTGCTGGCAAAAACAAATCCTGTTTACTGGCAGCAATACCTCCATTTTACCATTACTGCCGAGCTGAATACAAAAGAAAAAACAGTTACCGGGTTTGAAACCATTCTGTATAAAAATCAATCGCCTGATACGCTTCAGTACATCTGGTTTCATCTTTATCCAAATGCTTACCGAGACCAGTCGTCCGCGCTGTTTGAACAATTGAGAAATGTTCCTGAAAAAAAATCAAAGCTGTCTGCATATAAACGCGGTTCAATCAGTCAACTGAATTTTTCGGTAGATGGTGAACCTGCTGCCACTGAAGCTCATCCCAACCTGCAATACATCGACATTGTCAAAGTGCTGTTGCCGCATCCGCTGCTGCCCGGCGATTCAGCGATGATTGCCACTCCGTTCGAAGTGAAGCTACCCACCTACTTTTCACGTTCCGGCTTTTCGGGAGGTCAGTTTATGGTGTGCCAGTGGTATCCCAAACCGGCTGTGTATGATACAAAAGGATGGCACCCGATGCCTTACCTGGATATGGGTGAATTTTACAGTGAATACGCATCGTACAACGTTACACTCACTGTGCCATCTGACATGGTAATTGCCGCAACGGGCGTATTGCAAACAGAAAAAGAACAACAACAATACCGCAGCATTGGCAAATACAACAATGCAAAGCGAGACGGCAATCCACGCATGTACAGCCCCGCTAGCAAGCATAAAAAAAGCCTCGTGTATCTGGCAGACACGGTTCCTGATTTTGCTTTTTTTGCCGACAAATCTTTCGTGATAGAATATGATACATTACAATTGTCTGCCGGCAAAACAACTGATGTGTTTGCTTTTCATCACAACACTGCCGGTAGTTCCTGGCGCAAAAGCACAGACTATATAAAAGACGCTGTGAGGCATTACAGCCGGTGGATTGGCGAATACCGATACCCCGTAGTGCAGGCGGTAGAAGGACCGAAAAACAACAGCAGCGGCGGCATGGAATATCCTATGATTACGCTCATTACCGCACCCAATGCCTCTCCATCTGTATTAGACAACGTCTTGACGCACGAGGTAGGCGCACAACTGGTTTATGAGTATGCTGAGCACCAACGAAAGACAATACGCTTGGATGGATGAAGGTGTGAACACGTTTTTTGAATTCAGGTATATGGCTGAAAAATACCGGAGTAACATATTGTTTGGCGAGATGACTCCTGCCTATTTGAAGAAAATGGATGAAGCCTCTTTCCTGAACAGTATGTATCGCTTTATCTCGCAGTATTCTATTAATGCAGCTATAGAAACGCCGTCGGACCGGTTTAAAAGCGCTGAAGAATATTCGCTGACGGTATATGTAAAAGCGGCTGAGTGGTTGTACCTGTTAGAGGAAAAAGTAGGAGAAGAAAAGCTAAACAAAGCTTTTCAGCATTATTTCAATCTGTGGCAGGGCAGGCATCCGCAACCACCGGATATGCAAACCGCGTTCGAAGAATCGATACACCAAAATCTCGACGATTTTTTCAGGCTACTCCATAAAGAAGGCAGCCTGTCGGAGTAGTAAACAGTAAAAAGGAGCCAACTATCGGAGTCGAACCGACGACCCTTTCATTACGAATGAAATGCTCTACCAGCTGAGCTAAGTTGGCTGGTTAAAGAGCGTAAAGATAGAATGCGCAACAAAAAAATGAAATAAATTTTGGCAGAAAAGTTCCCTTTTTATTATCAATACCCGAGTTGATTGTCCTTCAAAGGCTCTGTGCATTAGAACTAGCTTTACCACTTAAAACCAGGAAGATTGATTCAATCGGATCAACTTAATATCGGTGTAAACTTTAGTTTAAAAAACTTCATCCTGCAAATGATGTCAAATTTGAAAATAACGGCGAAACAACTTCAATACGTAGTCTGGTTGCCTGTTTCACTTTTCATTTGTTGTAATAAATCGGGCGGTGCTTTCCAGCTATAATTTTTCACAATCTGTTGTTTGATATATAACTGTGTTTCCGGCTTAGAAAAGATGTCTGCGTTTTTCTTCAGTAACCGCGAAATTTCGTAAGCCATATGATAGGACGGCGATAACTCCTCTATGCGTGTAAATAACCGGAGTGCTGTGTCCATCTGATTGTTTAGAATAGCAGTGAATGCCTGCTCTTTCTAATGTGGCTACCGCGTTATAAGCATCCAGGTTGTTGAGTTTCATAGAAGATTCGCTTACATTTTTGAGGCTGCGGACAACGTTGGTGATCGTGCTGTCTGATACTGTTTTTTCGCTCCCTGCTGTTTTCGCAAGCAGTTTAGCCACCAGGCTGTCGCGCTGATGAATGAGTGAAAGATTACTATCCAGCAATACCCGCAGCGAATCTGATATTTGTTGATTTTCTATCTTTTGCGCTTCTACGGTATTGTAGAGCCGGTAAGAAAAAACAACAAATAATAGCATTACGAGCAACGAAAACACGATCAATACATTACTTTTTTTCATGCAATGGATCTTTTATGATTAGCATTAAATAGAAACGCTGCCAGGGAACCGAAAAACATCACGCATCCGAGACTGCTTTTGAACATCCTTGCATCATTCCACTCGCCCGACAACAGGTTATAAAAGATTACGAGAGCAGAGCCGATCATAAAAACAAGGATGAATGCTGTCACCCCTTTGTCCAGGATAGAGGCAGTAACATTATTGTCACCTGCGAGAGGAATTGCCAGCTATTGATGTTTGTTGCGATGGAAAATGCAGCCTAGTCGCTACGGGCGATGCTTGTGTTCCATTTTTCGTAGCCAAAGCATCCTCAATGTTGCTCACCAAATCTTTAAAATACAGATCGATATTCGAATCCGGGATGAGGTTGCCATCCTGCAGCCGGAATTTCACAAGGTCGCAAAACGAAAAATCGAGATTTAGCGCTCTGTCATAGCGATTGCCGGATGGTTTGAAAAATTGCCGTTGAGAAAGTTGCTCCCACGCATTGATATTACAATGATTAAAATAAACCGGTACGATAAGCGTAGTAGGATATTTTTCAATGAGCCGCAGAAACTCTTTTGCCTCAATATACCTGGAGTTGAGAAAATTGGCAGACACGCAAAGAATCGCAATACCGCCTTTAGATAGATTATCTTCAATTTCTTTGTCCCAGAAAGAGCCGAGATGAATTTTAGAATCTTCCCACACGCCAAAGTCATATTTATCTGAGGTAAACAAATGACTGGCTAAACCATTTTTGAATACTTCAAAGAAAGCGCTGTCTTTATGAGCGTAGGAAATAAAAACGTTGATCGTAGGTCGGCTCATAACAAGGGCGTGTTATGGAATTAGCAATGTTCTAAAGTACGCATACTAATTCATTCACCCTCAAAAACGAATTTTGATCTTCTCAATTCAATTGCAGTATCTGCATTTTAGATTACTACATTATTGCAAATGAAAAAGAAATTAACAACACATCAAATTAAACAGGAAATCAAGCTAACGCTTTACGTTTGTATTTGTCTGAATTGATAATAAATACGCTTGATAAAATCATCGCCAGCCCCAGCAATTGCAGGCTGCTGATGAACTCGCCGCCAAAAAATACACCCAGCAATACAGCCACAACCGGGTTTACATACGCATTGGTACTCACTTGCGTAGCCGGGCGAACTGTCAACAGCCAAATGTAGGCGCTGTAGCCAGCCAGAGATCCCATTGTTACCAGGTAAATCACAGATAACCAGGCGCTCACCGGCACGCCCGACAAGCGGAAGTCATGAAATTCGCCGCTAAAGAAAGTGAGAATAAGAAATGAAAAAGCGGCAGCCAGCATTTGCCAAGCGGCACCCACCATCACGCTGCCGCCTGAATGGTATTTGGAATAAAGCGAGCCCGCTGCCCAAGAAATATTACCAACAATGATGACGAGCATACTGATAATTTGCAAATTGCTGTCTGATGCTGCCAAACCCGACATCAGTTTTTGACTGAACAAGAGGATAACCCCCGCAAAACCGGTAACAACGCCAATAACAATTTTAGCATTTGATAAATTAGCTGATCGGTTTTTGCCATCGAGCAAAATAAACCAAATGGGAACTGCTGATGCAAGAACAGCGACAAATGAACTCGGCAATACTTCTTCTGCCCAGATAATGGAACCATTGGCTAAAAACAATAACAGGTTGCCGGTAACAAATGCATTGATCAATTGTTTTTTTTCGAACAGCTTTTCTTTTTTGATTGCACACCACGAGAGCAACAGGATGCCTGACAAGCTAAATCGCACAGCGCCAAGCATAAACGGCGGAAACCCTTCGAGAGACGCCTGGATAAAGAAATATGTGGATCCCCATACGATATAAACGATGGCAAAGGCAGTAATGACTAAATAGAGTGGTGCTGTCGGTTTTGCTTCTTCTTTCATGAATAGCTGCAAAGATGAAGACAGATGAACGTAATTTGTTCAACACGTTAAAAATATAAGTGAATCAGTGATAATAGCAGGTATCATTTGCCAAAGCATTCTTATATGCGCAGGTCATTTTATTGGTTTTTGTAGTGAACTATCTTAAGTTGTTTCAGAAATACAATGCCGGCAGGATAGTCCTGCCGGCATGATGGGTGAAGCTTTTAAAAAGTTTTCAAAAAGAGTTCTTATTCAAGCTAGGTATGCTTTACAGCTACCATTTATTGATATTCTTTTTATCGATTTGTACCGGTGCGGTGTGCCACTTTGCACTGAGGTACCGGAGGATCTTTTTGTTCAGTTTTGGATAAATGATATGTTCGACTAAATAGCAAAAAGCACAGCAGATGATGAAGTAAATGAGCACTCTAATGTAAAAATCTGACACGATGCCATCGAGATAGGTAGCCTGCGACACCATGAACCAATGCGAAATATAGAGCGCAAAAGAAATGGATGCGAATGGCATAAACAATCCAAATGTGTATTTGAAACCAACCCATTTTAATTTTTGCCAGACAATTGCAGATACAATGGCGATGATAGAAAATGTGAAATGCCTCAGCTCTACAAGCGGGTGAAAGGCAAGCATGATTTCTTTTTCAGGATTGGCAGCGATATACCTGAAATAGTTGATGATTAAAAAACCGGCGACTGTAGCTAATGCAGCCAGCGGCATCAGCATTTTCTTGAAAGTTATGGGCTGGTTGCTAAGATAGAGCCTTGCCATTTCTGCACCAGACCACCAGATAACTAGGTACATCAAAATTCGCACAACAAACAAAGGCGCAAATATATACATGAGACCAGCGAGTACACCTGTTGCAAAAACTATGGTGGAAACTTTGCTACCCAGTTTATTGACAGCAAAAAAGAAAATCATATAAAACCACCATTCGAAAGACAAAGACCAAAGCGGAAGATTTTCAAGGAATGGTCTCACCAGCATTGGTTGCCGCCACAGTTCATCTACCTGTTGCAACATAAGGAAGTTGCCGGCCAGGTTGCCCCAGTCAAGCGATGCCAGTCCATGTTGCTTCAGGCACACCATCAGGTAGTTGAGCGCAAACACGCAGGCAAGCGGGATGAAAATGCGGAGAAAACGTTTGGCAAAAAACAACCGGAACGATTTGTCGGCAGACGTTGAATAAGCATATTGAATTACGAATCCGGACAACAAAAAAAACAGGATGACTGCTTCGTGTGCGTGCCTGAATACATAAAACTCTTTCCCGGCAATCACAATAGCTCTTGGCATTGTATGGCTGAGCACTACATACAGTGCTGCAAATCCACGAATTGCCTCCAGCTTCACAAGTTTTTTTCGGCTTTTCTGCTCCGGTGTGGTTCCGTTTTGCGTAGCGTGAGTGTGAGGCTGTGCTAAAATACTGGAATCTAATGTGCTCAACATGCAATGATTAGTTTATGAAAGTGATGGCTTTTATCGAAGGCGAATGAAATAAATGAGAATTTATTATTTGGTGTCAAAGTAAAATGTGTCGGCAAATAAGCGAGCAACAGCTTCCAGTACAAACGATGCTTCAGGCTGGCATGTTGCGGAGCCCGCATAATAATAGCCTGCCCGGAGGACAAGCTATTATTATAGAAATACGTTGCATCAAATTGTATATTATTGATTAATCTTAAACTTCTCGTTTACACCTATGGTGCTGGCAAGACAGGTAACCGATCCGTTGTTGTTGCTCAGGTATTTTCCGTTATTTCCCTTAAAACTTACACTTCCGTCAGAATTGAAAATCCACACAAATGTTTCAGTAGCGGTTACAGATGTTGCATTGCAACATACAATTGAAGGCTGAACAGCGGAAATGTAAAAGTTCCTGTTTTGCAGTGAAACTTTGTTTCCGGATACCTGGTTTACTACAAAACCTTCCCAATCAGAATAGCTGATTGCATTGCAGCTAAGTGCTGTGGAACCATCGCCTTTATTGTGAAAATATAAGTTGTTCGATCCTTTAATAGTTACCACCTGTGTAAAAGGTACTTTGAGCGGCAATGGTGTAGCATTTACTCCTTTGGCATAATGCAGCATCCACTGATAAATGTTTTTGCCACCTTCCTTGTATGTAGGGTCGTATGTTTTAGTCCATGCATCATGTGAGTCGCTGTTGAAGCAGGTAAGTTTTGGATCTGTTACAGGTGCTGGCACCGAGTTTCTCACCATGTTTGCCTTGTCTACACTCCACGAAAACATAGCTGTCGGGTCTTTGTAAGAATGTGTTTGCCAGATTTTGATATTGGCAGATGCTACCCTTTGCGCTTCCTGCGTCGTCAGCTGGTAGTTATATTCAGGCGTAGTCCATGCACAAATAGGAACCATTGCTGCAATTTTGTTGGCAAAGGCTGTGCTATACCCTGCATAATGCCAAACATTGGCGCCGCCGATACTGAGACCTGCGAGGTAAATGCGTTTTGTATCTACACGGTAATTAGTCTTTGCATATTCAATCATGTTGTCAATATCCACCGGGAACATGCCCACATCGTTCAGTTGGGGCGTAATGATAATCATGCTATAGGTTTTGCCATCTACAGCAAATGACGTAGGAAAAGTTCCGTTATTGATCATCATTGCGGGGCCATAACCTAACAAACCCGGTAAGTCGGTGGTTCCGTTTCCTACCTGCCCGATTCCATGCATGCAGATCAGCAGCGGATACACAGTGGTGTCGTAATTATCATAACCCTTGGGCAGATATTCGTAAAATCCCCTGATATGTTCACTTACCCAAACGCCGGCTCTTGCTGTTTGGCGGGCAGGAGACAAACGGGTGTTGGCTGTAGCGTTCTGGCTGGGAACGATTTGTGATGCACCTTTTGGCAACGACATATCCACCTTGCTACAAGAAACCAATACTGATAAAGCGATCAGTAAGAAAAAAGATCCATTGGAGAGCAGCTTTGATTTTGATTGTGTATACAAATACATGGTAATTGGAATTTTACGGTAACCAAATTGTTTTAAAAGTGTTGAGTAATTTATTTAAAATGAAATCTGTCATGTTACTGACCGGTAACAACCCGGTGACGAATGAAAATTATCTTTAATTATGTATGATTAAGTAAATGAATATTGGAATTCTAACAAAACTATCTGGTTTGGTGCAGCGGTCGTTTTGATAATCTTCTATAAGCAATAACTATACAAATTTTCACCCACTACTTTTTTTCAAAAATAATTTTTAAGAACATATACGTTAATTTCTGAGAACCAGGTTTTTCCAACCCGAAATTTATACGATAAACACTTATTTTATGCATATCATTAAAAGTGTGGCTTCTTCTTCTATACATGAATAAATGTAAAATGTATCATGAAACTATTTCACATATCCCTGTTTTAAAATGGAAAGATACTCATAAGCGCTAACCCTTTTCCCAAATTGAGATTATAAAATGATTAAATCCATTGAGTATGCATAAAAATAACCTGCCGGTTATGGAATAAGCAAAACTTCATGTAAAGGTTTTTTACAGAATGTTTGTCATTCATAACCGGCAGGAATATCTCCAGTTTTTTTAAATGCTTGCCCTAATCCAAACCAGATGTAAGCACAGCTACAGGAAACAATTTCAGAATTACTTCCGCGTGCAGTTCGTTGTTGGAGTCTACCGTTTCGCCGGTAAATATGTTACTCCATTGTGCAGGTGCGCCTGTCGGTAAAGAAATAGTTGCTTTCTCCTGTTGCATAGCTGCTTCATCAAATGGAATGACAACAATGATCCATTTATTTTCTTTTTTTCGGGCGTAAGCCACTATCGAATCGTTACTTGTTTGCAGTGGCACATACTCTCCTTCTAAAAACAAATCATTTTCTTTTGTGCGAAGGTTGAGTGTTTTGTAAGTTACGTACAGCTTTTCTCTTCCTTCTTTTTTGTGCTGGCGAATGAAAGGCAACACAGCTTCTGCACCGCTTTTTTCCAGCTCCACTATTTCATCGAGGTTTTGCTGGCGGCACTCATAATCTACCGGGCGGCGGTTGTCAGGATCCACATAACTCACATCCCATAATTCGCAACCCTGGTAAATATCCGGAATGCCCGGAGCGGTAATTTTAATGACAGTTTGCGCCAATGAATAAAGTGTGGATATGTGAATGACCTTTTCAAGAAACGGAACAAAGCTGTCGAGAAATGCAGCATTGCCGTCTAAAATAGACGACACGAAATTTTTACACGCTTCTTCGTATTCAGCATTGGGAGCATCGTAGGTAGTTTCTACTTTGGCTTCACGCAAAGCCTTTACCAGGAAAGCGTGTGTGCGTTCTATAAAACTGTCAGTTACTGTAAGATCTTCTGCAAAAGCGCCTATCAAAGATTGGTAAATAAAATACTCGTCATTGGTACTTGGCGCTGGTCGGTTGTTTACTGTTTTTACAAACGGCGTATTTATCTGCCGCCATGTATTTACCATTTGTATCCATTCATCCGGCATGGCAGCCAGCGCATTGATGCGCAAACGTCCGTCTTCTCCCCTCTTTGTATCGTGGGTTGATGTGCCATTCAGCGAATACCGATTGTTTTGCTGGCGGCTCAGCATTTTATCATGAAAGCCCTGTATAGTAATGCCGAGTTGTGAAGGAGAATCGCCTACCTCGTTGTGAGAAATGAGTGGGTTGTAGACATAAAAGGTTGTGTCTTCTACGCCTTTTGCAGCCAGTGGACCTGTAAATTGCATCAACCGCATCAGGAATAAAAGTTTGTTGTCGTCGCCTGCTTTGGTTCCATCCGCATAAAAGACGGCTTTGAGGAGGCTTATTTCGGCAGCAGTATTACCAGCTCGTTGCTCCGCTTTTTCAAATGCTTCTTCCACAAGTGGCATACTCTCGGGATGCAGCGGATATTTGTCTGGATAAATACGATATACCGGAAAGCAAGCCATAAACACGCCCAACGCCTCTTTCAGTTTTTCACGTTCAAAGGTTTCATTCTCAAACACATTCAGTTCTTCTGCATAGTGCATCAGATTTTCGAGTTCGCCGCCCATTTGCGTATGCAAAAACGAGTGCTTTTTTTCAAACACCATATCAGCGTAGTCGCCGGTTTGCGGCACAAGCTCTTTGTAAAAAGCCAGTATTTTTTCGCTGCCGCTTTTGCTGGTGAGCAACTGATTGGTATAAGATAAAAATTCGTAGCCGCTTGTGCCCTGCATTTTCCAGTCGCTCGCTACGTCTTCGTTGTATTCAAGTATTTTTTCAGCAATAATGTAGCAGTCTTCGCCAAACAACTGTCTCAGCCGTGTTATATATTGCTGTGGATTGTATAATCCATCAATGTGATCGATGCGCAGACCCTGCACTAAGCCTTTTTGATACAGTTCATAGATAAATCGGTGATAATCGGAAAACACGAATTCGTCTTCCATTCGCAGACAAATAAGCTGGTTGACCGTGAAAAAGCGGCGAAAATTGATTTCCTGATCGGTGACTTTGTACCACGTCAGTATGTAATGCTGGCGGTTCAAAAGCTTGCGGAGCTTCGCTTTGCTTGCGTTCACGTTATTTACTGACTGCTTTATGTCGCTTTGGAAATCGCCTGCATCCTGCAGCCATTCTTGCTTTAGCTTCTTTCCATGTTTCCTTATCACTGCTGATGTTTTCCAACAATGTATTGGTGATATCGGTCAATTTTTCTGGGCACAGATGCAAAAATGAGAGGTAGAGTTTCTGCAGCCACCGGATATTGCTCTTCGAAATAGGCAATATGAAAACCAGCTTATCGAAAACCAGTTTTATTTCATCGTCATCAATCGCCTGTCCAGATCTTTGCCAATAAAAGGCACCATCACTTTTCCTTTGTACACCGGGTCAAAATGTGCCAGTTGATATCAAAATAGCGGTAATAGGGCGATTGCGGTCCACGTTCCAGCACATCGAAAAGTCGCTCGTTGTGCATGAGATACGCCATGTGGTTGGGCACAATATCCTGCAGCCAGCTCATGCCGCGTTCCTTCAGCATGGCAGACAATTCTTCCAGCTGCGCAAGGTACCAATTTCATTGTCGAGCTTATCGGGATTGCACACATCGTATCCATGCGTGCTGCCTTTCATAGAAGTTGTAACAGGCGCCGCATAAATAGTGGAAATACCCAGTTTGTGCAAGTAGTCAACAATCGATTTGAATTGTGATAAGGTATATGAGCTGTTTAGCTGAACGCGGTATGTAGAAGCAGGAAAATACATAAGTCGTGTTAGATTGTTTACTTGTTGATAAATGATAGCAGAAAATGCAGGCAACTCAATTATGGTTTTGCCCGGTAACATTTTGTGGTGCCTTTTCGCCCGGTCCGTTCCACTGTTCCGATGCATGAATCGAAGAGTTTGAGGAACGAAGCATCGGGGGGCAATTCAAAGCTTGTTTCCTCTTTGTGGAAATTAAAGATTAGCAGCAGTGAGCCGGTGTTGCTTTTGCGTTCCATCGCCAGCACATTGTTTTCTGTAACCGGAAACACATGCAGGCTGCTGCGTTCCTTTGCCTGCAAGGGTTTGAGCGTTTTGCGCAAATGAATGAGATTGTTTGTAAAATGCGAGCATAGCAGCATGCTGCGGTTCATCTGTATTCCAGCGAAGTGTGGATTTTTGAAAGGTTTCTTCTGACTGCGGATCGGGAAATTCTCCTGAAAAATTAAAGTAAGAAAATTCTTTTTTTCTTCCTTCCCTTACGTTTTTTACCAGTTCTTCATCGGTATGACTGGTGAAGTAGAGAAAAGGCGCTTTTTCGCCCCACTCTTCACCCATGAACAGCATAGGCACATAAGGCGACAGTAAAACGGTTGAAGCTGCAAGTTTCAGTTGTTCGGTCGTTTAAGGTTTCGGTAAGCCGGTCGCCAAGCATACGGTTGCCAATATGATCGTGGTTTTGCGAAAACACCACAAACTGGCCATAATCATTATCGTCGGCACGCTCGCCAAAGATTTTTTTGCGATGCGGCGAGTAGCATCCGTTGTACACATACGTTTCGCGAAACGCTTTTTCGAGATGCGTACATCTTGCCAAAATCTTCATAATAACCATCAGTTTCGCCGGTGAGAATGGAATGAAGAGCATGGTGAAATTCATCTATCCATTGCCCATTTATTCCATAACCACCCTTTTCTTCACGCATTTATGTACCGTCGGATTGTTAAGATCTATTTCGGCAATCAGGAATTTTTTGCAGCCGGTTTTGTCTTCCAGTTCTCTCACGTTTTTCGACAGTACCTGTGTAAAATGCTTCGCTCCATAGTCTACAATGGCATGTACCGCATCCATTCGCAACCCGTCTATATGAAACTCATCGAGCCACATAAGTGCATTTTGCAAAAAATAACTGCGCACGCCATCGCTGTAAGCATCATCAAAATTAAGTGCATTGCCCCAGGGCGTTTTATGTTTCGATGTGTAATAGGGTGCAAAATCGCTTTGATAACCGCCTTCGGGACCGAGATGGTTATACACCACATCGAGAATGACGGCGATGCCTTTTTTATGTGCTGCATCCACCAGTTGTTTCAATCCGTTGGCACCGCCATAGGAGTTTTGGGCAGCAAACGGATACACACCATCATAACCCCAGTTGCGGTTGCCGGCAAACTGCGCCACGGGCATTATTTCAATGGCGTTGATGCCCAGCATCTGCCAGGTAATCCAGCTTTTCAATGGCGATGTAAAGTTTCCCTTTTGTAAAAGTGCCGATATGCAATTCATAAATAATAGGTTTCAGACAAAGGAATGCCATTGCCAGTTGCCGTCTGTCCAGTCGAATTGCCGGTCGATTACTTCAGAAGCTTTATGTACGCCTTCGGGCTGCGACAAAGAAGCAGGGTCGGGTCGCTCCAGTTCGCCATCTATCCGGAATTTGTAACGAAGACCAGGCTGCACATCAGGCAGAGTGATTTTCCAATATCCCGCCTCGTCTTTCTGCATCGGAAATTCCTTTTGGAAAGGATAAGACACCACCAGTTCAATCTTGTCTTTCAATGGTGCCCACAGGTTAAAATCGCAGCTTCCATTGAGATAGAATGCTCCAACGGGCTGGTATAAGTTGTCCATTTTTGTGACTCTTCATTTGGTTGACCACTAATAAACAAACAGTGTGCAAACTATTTAGAGCAAGGGCAATTTGGCAACTTTTGCAGCGAAAAAAGAAGAATTGAAATATAAACGAATGAAGGGAAAGGATTTTATTTATAAAGAAACAAGATTACGACGGATTGCTTCGAGAGCCATCCCGGTGCGGCTTTGCACATCCAGCTTTTCAAACAGCCCTTCGCGGTAGCCATCAATGGTTCGCTCAGACAGGTTCATTTGCGCGGCAATCTGCTTATAGGTGAGATCGCTGCAGGCAAGCTGTAAAAATGTTTTTTCTTTTTCCGATAGTGTGAGAGGTTTTTCATTGGACTTGTTCATGAGGATACGCCGGTAATGCAGGTTGAGAGAGTCGGCATTATAATATCCTTTACTGGCAATTTCGTGTAAAGCCTTTTCCAGTTCATCGGGGTGAATGTCTTTGAGTAGGTATGCGCAGCACCCTGCTTTCAGCATACTGATGATCGTATTGTCGTCGTCTTTCATAGACAGGGCAACTACTTTGGCAAGCGGATATTTTTCCAGCAAAATTTGCGCAGTTTGCACACCATTCATTACCGGCATGTTCACGTCGAGCAACACGATATCGGGCTGCTGCTCTAACGTTCCAATTTTATCAAGCAAATCTTTACCGTTGAGTGCGTCGGCTACGATGGAGAAAGCGTTGAAACTGCTGATTAAGATACTTACCGATTTTAAAAACAACTGGTGATCGTCGGCTATTGCCAGCGTGTAGGTTTTCATAAATTTTGCTGTTGTACCGGTAAAGTTATCAATACTTGCGTTCCGCTGTCGGGCAAAGTATTCCAGGAAATAAGACCGCCCAGCAATTTGGTTCTGTGTTGCATATTCAAAATACCTACACCGCAAAACTTTGCCTCTTTTTCTGCCATGCCCACGCCATCGTCGTCTATGGTAACAATGATTTTTTCTTTGCTGAAAAGCGTTCTGATGGTGATGTTTTTGGCAATTGCATGCTTGATACTGTTTTGCATGGCTTCCTGCACAATCCGGAAGAGCATTACCTGTGCATCGGCTTTCAGGGGCAAATAGGAAGTAGAAGTAAAATATTCGGCGTGAATAGCGCGGGATGTATTGATGCGGTCAACTTCAGTTTTGAGATTGTCAGTGATATTGAACTGGTGAAGCCATTCCTTATTGAGAGATTTTGACAGGGAGCGAAATCCTGTATTGCTTTTCCCAATGTTTGCTCTGCCGTGCGCAGCGTATCGGGAATGCAATCGAGATTGCGCTCGGTGATACCCAGTAGCATTTTGGTGCTGCTGAGAAGCTGCCCGATGTTGTCATGAATTTCTTCACTGATCTGGTGAAGTGTGGCTTCGTGCGTTTCTAACTGCGACTGAAGTAAGGCTTCGTTATATTGTTGTTGCATTTGTAATAACTCCTCTTTATGTTGAAATTTTTTTCTCTGGTAAAAAAACAGGACAAACAATATGAGTCCCGCCAGTAAAAGATAAACGGTTGCTGCTACTACAATGGTAATCTTCAGCTCGTTGCTATCGACCGGCATATAAAAGCGTATGTAAATAATGAATACTCGATAATATTCAACCCTTTCAATACATAGCTTAGTTGTGCTGCAGTAGAAGTATGTTGTGCGTTTAAATAATTGAGCATCCCCAAATAAGGAAGATTGCCTGCATAGAAAATCAAAAGACCTGTGGCAATCCAGAATTCAGGCATGTTTCTCAGTTTTACAAGCAACTGAGAAGTAAGCAGTTCGTAATAGAAAGTTACGGCAAAAAAGATGGTAAACGCACTGCCTGTAATACTTACGTAACTATTCCAGTTGCGGAAACCAAATATAAAAAACACGCACACGACCCACAGCACCGGGAAGAGGATGAGAAAACCATTAATGACTTTCTTTAGCCACGTCAAATCTGTAGACAACCTGAAATACAAGGCAAAAGCCCAAAATTCTATCAGCATGAAAGGATTATATACACGCATGTTATTGGTAGCTCCCACTGCTTTCATTCCATCAACAGCTGTAAATTCCGCAAGTAAAGTGAGGCCAAGCAGTACAGAAATCAATTGTAAATGTTTGGGATACCGAAGCTTAAAACTTATAAGACTGCATCCAAACGCAATAGCTATAATATTAATATATAAATGAGAAAAAAACAAGGTGATTGATTTAAGCGGTACCTAAAGAAGCTCTCCCACAGCCGGGACCAGGCGGACAGGGCGTGCCGGTGTCTGCACTCATGGCAAGAAAAGAATCAGGGCTATGTCATTCCAGCGGAATAACTGACATCCATATTCTTCATCCGGCAGTTCGTCGGGATCCTTTTTCTTCACCTGTATTTGTTACAAATGCAAATCCGATCATTATTACATTGAGTCTAGTCTGTAGAGTCAGTGAGGATTAAATTTTTTCTAAAAAGCACCCAGTTTTATACGCATTTTTTGGATCGGTGAAGCGGACAGTGTGCACGATTCAGTTCCTTTATAAATTCATGAATCAAACCATTTGAAAAAATATAAGACTTGGTATTTTTGAATACTATCTTTTGGGCTTCAGGGATGAAAATAGTTTTGATAATCTGATTACAATGGATTTGACTTCAGCTTTAGGTATTTGCTAAATTTTTCATTATTATGCAAAATGAAATAAATAGGTTGATCCTTTTCACCAATCAATCGGCGTAAAAATATAAACCAGATGATTGTTCTTCTTTTGCCAGGTAAATACGAAACCCATCTACCCCATTTGCAAAGACTTTCATAAACTAAATGAATCAAATTTCTAAAATGCCTTAACCTAAATTCGATAGGCGCGTAATTTGTCAGATATCTATATATCGCGTATGTTTATAGTTTTGAAATTGTTTTCCAATAAGTCTCCTTCATTTCCCGGGGATAATAATGCGCGGACATGGCCGTTTATGTGAAATCAAACTCGTCAATCATTGCACAAGATTTTATATAGTGAAGTATCTATAACACAATTTTCGCATTTTCCGCATCTGTAAGCAACCGCATATTCCACCATCTGCATACGGGGATTTTCCCGTACAAAAAACCGCTTATTCACACGTAACAATCACGTACACTGACTTTCTATCTTTGATCACATCATTTTGCAGCCCTTACCCTTTACTAACAAGTTTTCCAACCCTTAACTCTCCGGCTGACCGGCGTTAAACTCGCCGGTTTAATGCCGGTATCTTTACCGCTTATCAACCTTCTTTAAAAAAAATTTGCTGCTCAAACAGCGCTTTTCAAAAACACTGCATCTATCCTTCACTACTGTTAATCACACAAATCACTGAATGATGAGAATACTTTGTTTTGCTTTTACCATCCTTGCTATTATGACTGCCATCTGGAGCTGCGAAAAGGTAAACAACCTGCCTGCTCCATCCAATATAGACCTGATGAACAAACCACTACCCGAAGTAAAAGCCGTGCTGATGGGCAAATGGCAACTGCATTATATGCGGGGTGGATTTTGCGGCGTGTGCGAATACAGGCGGGAAAACGAATACTTCGAATTTGGGCTGCACGATCATATCCGCTGGACAATTGACAAAGAGGTTATGTCTGATACAACCATCACCTGGCTAAAACAGGAATGGCTGAACAGGGAAATTAATGTAATGGAATTTTACGCGAAAGATACTTACATGCATCAGCTATCTCCCGACGGCATCTATAAAGATACACTGCGTATGTACGAGCCCGGTCCCGATGGCATGACGTACTATTTCACGAAAGTAAAATAAACCGTTAAACACCTAGAACTACATAAAATAGAAATTTGTAAAGGCAATTCTCCTTTTATTGGTAGCATGCAGGAAAAAAGAACAGCAGGGAAAAACAGCGCAAAACTTGAGCGCTCAACGTCTAAAACAGATTTTCCCACAATGGGTAAGCCAATGGTATAGAAAATTTAATGAAGCAGGTCACATGGTTTCAGACCGGTATGTTTTTTAAATGCTGCTGAAAAATGCGAGATGGAAGAATAACCCAATAAAGCCGACACATCTGTTACGCTTAGTCCTTTATCGTTCAGGAGATATTTGGCATGTTCCATTCGCTGTTGCTGGTAATAATCGAAAATAGTGGTGCCAAACACTTCTTTGAAACCCTTTTTTCAGGTAACATTCATTGATGGCTACTTTACGGCTTAATTCCTTAATGGTGATGGGCTCGCCAATGCGCTGCAACAAAATTTCGCGCGCCAGGTAAATACGGTCACGCCCGCTTTCATCTGCCAGGAAACCGGCAGGCGAAACCATCTTCCCGTTCATCTACAAGACATTCGACGCTGTATAACAACAGTTCGTGAACCTTTGCGTTTACAAACACATTTTCCATAGCACCGGAATAGCCGTGTGTGAGCAACGCTTCGAGTACCGAACGTTTTCGGTTGCACAGCGGAAAGAATTTGGTAAAGGATAATGGATGCTTAAATGCCAGCACTTCATCTTTGCGGTTGCTGAGCTTTATGTTCTGTACAAACTGATTGAGAAATGTCGATGTAAAATGAAAATGAAAAACATCCAGATTGTTTTTCGACAACGTCTGGTTTTTGTCTGACAACGACTTATTTCCCGTTACACAAAAACTTAGCTGCAGATAACTGCTTTCATGGTCTGCCGTATTGATATGATAGTAAAGCAACCCGGTGTCTTCTGCAATGAGCGAAGTTTCGGACAAATGACGGGTAATTGTATAATTGATAGAACCGGGAATATGTTGTTCTTTTTCAAAATACACATCAAGTAAAGGCTCTGATTCGGTTTTAAATACGGTTTTCAATATGTCGGGAAACTGCATCATGTCACGTGCGAAGGTACTTAACATTGGGTAAGTGTCCCATTCACCAGCATCAAATGATGGTTTAATGACAAATCGGCAATTTCAAATGCATCAAAGACACAACTCATCAAATGTGTACTCTGAAGTTGAAAAAGTTCATGGAAAAGGAGAAAAGAGCAACAGGGCAATCAAAAAATATTTTATTGGCAAGAGAACAAAGAAAAGTACCTTAGAGAATCATTTTGATGATCCGGGATCTGTAAATGAAAATACTGCTATACATTGAATTGATGAATTATCAATTGTTACTGCCTGACGAAGTGTGAGTTTTTTTCCAGGATGTATTATTTTATTCCTTCTTTTTCTGCCCTGACGCGATCCACACTTACAACCTAGCACTTCCTTTTCATTCACGTTCTGCCCGTGGAAATCATCAGCATAAAAGACCGGCAACTGTGTAGCTTGTAGAGATGAGGCAATAATTTCCGGTTGCTGTTTGCAGTGTGAACACCTCCCGTTCCTGATACATGTTTACTTCAATGTAAACGAAATGTCTTGCATTTTTCTAAACACGTTCCTATGAAAATTTTCATTGTATTGTTGTTGCTATGTGTTTCGCAAACCGTCTTCGCGCAAAACACGGCAACCGACAGTCTTACCCGATTGCTGTCAGTCGCTTCTTCCGATACGGCGAAAGTGAACCTGATGAACAAGCTTTGCAGCAAACTCATCGAAGTTAATCTCGACTCGGCATTTGCTACCATAACGCGCAGCCTTTCGCTGGCAAATAAGATTCATTATGCAAACGGCGAAGCAGAAGCGCACCGAATGGCAGCGACGGTGCTTTCTTTTAAAAGTAATTTTCCGGAAGCAAAAACTCACCTGCAGAAAGCAGAGCAAATGTTTAAAGCTTCAGGCGATTCTTTGTCGCTCTCTACCACGCATTCTTCGTATGGATTGTGGTATGGATTGCAAAGCAAATATGACAGCTCGATCTTGTATTACAAAAAAAGCCTTTCTTACACAGAACGCCTCACCGATAAAACCCAGGCGAATAAAACGTACTCTAATCTTGCGATTTCGTACCAGATGCAATCCGACTTCCGCAATGCTTTGTATTACCAAACCAAAAGCCTGAAAATAGCAGAAGCAAAAAACGACATCAATGCATTAGCCTACGATTATCTCAATACAGGCATTACCTACCAGAATATGGAAGATTACGCGCGGGCAGAATCGATGGAACTAAAGTCGGTGGAATATGCAAAGCAGGCAGGCATCAAGAATGTAGAATTGTATGCATATGCCAATCTCTCTTCGCTTTATATTTCGCAAAACAATTTTGACAAGGCTTACAACTACGCAATGAAAGCAGTAGCCATTGGCAAAACCACCGGCGATGATGGCATAACGGTATCCTGCCTTGCAAGAGCGGCAGAAGCCCTGTCATTGCAACAAAAATTTGGCGAAGCCGAAAAACTGAGCAACGAAGCCATTTTTATGGCAGATTCCAGCAGCCAGCCACTCAATATTTTCCAGGCGCTACAACCAACGAGGCACCCTAAAAAAATTGCAGAAACAATACCCGGCGGCAATCACAGCTTTTGAAACTGCGTTTGCAGCCATGAAAGATGCCCATCTTTACTCTAAAGAGTCGGGTGTATCGTATAAAAATTTATCGGAAAGTTATGAGGCAACCGGCAATTATGCCAAAGCGCTTCAAAGCTTAAAACAAGCTTATGCCATCAACGACTCGGTGAGAAGCCGCGACAATGTGCGGAAAGCCACCGAAATGAGCATGAATTATGAATTTGACAAAAAAGAACAAGTTGCCAAAGCAAGACAGGAAACGCTCGACGCCATAGCAGAAACCAAACAGTCTGCCCTCATCTGTAAGCCTCGTGCTGCTCATTGGGGTGGTTGCTGCAGTGGCGTATGCATACCAGCAAAAACAAAAAACAAATACACAATTAAAAGAACAGAAAGCCGAACTGCAAAAAACACTTAATGACCTGAAATCGGCACAGGTAAAACTAATTCAGAGTGAGAAAATGGCCTCGCTTGGCGAACTGACAGCCGGTATTGCTCACGAAATACAAAACCCGCTCAATTTTGTAAATAATTTTTCGGAAGTAAGCACCGAATTGCTCGAAGAAATGGAGTCTGAACTGGTGCTCGACAACAAGCCGGAAGCCATCACCATTGCCGGGGAAGTAAGGCACAATCTTGAAAAAATTGTTCACCATGGAAAACGTGCAGATTCAATTGTAAAAGGCATGTTGCAACATTCGCGCAAAAGCTCGGGTCAAAAAGAAATGACTTCCGTGAATACGATGGCCGAAGAATACCTGCGGCTCAGCTATTTTGGTTTGCGTGCAAAAGACAATGGACTGAATGCCACACTCGAAATGTATCTTGATCCTGCTGTTGGCAAAGTGAACGTGATTCCGCAGGATCTGGGCAGGGTGCTGCTCAATCTGTTTAACAATGCTTTTTATGCGGTGAGTGAAAAAAAGAAAACATCCGGAGACCATTATGCACCCAAAATCATCCTGACGACGAAACGCCACTACGATACAGTTGAAATAAGGGTGAGAGACAACGGGTACGGCATTCCAAAACATTTGATCGACAAAATATACCAGCCATTTTTTACAACCAAACCTGCGGGTTATGGTACAGGTTTGGGTCTGTCGCTCAGTTATGATATCATCACCAAGCATCATGGCGGAACCATCCATGTGGATACATCGGAAGGAGAAGGCACCGAGTTTACCATTCATCTGCCGGTGTAGCAATGTATCCTACTGACCATCACAAAAACCATTGTAATTGTAAATATTTTCATCTTTAAAAATGTATGTGATACTGCCAATCTTTCAATTAGCAAACCACTGTTTTGAAGCCGGATCAAGTGCATAAAATGAAAGCATTTCATAAAATGATGAAGCTTGTGCAATTCCATACTTGAAAAGAGTATAGAAGCTATGCAAGCAAATTCTCGCATCCATCATGCTTACAGCTGTTTTCCAAAGAACTTTGCGGGCAAAATTTTTAAACCGATTTTTACAATTCACCCATTCAATGATGAAACAGTATCGAAATGTTGGTACTGTGATAACATTACGTCAATAACAGTGAAAGGTACCGTGCAGGCAAATGGGCGAAAAAGATAAGTTTAGAAGGTGTATTATTACCATACCTTCCAACACATAAACTGCAAACGTATCCGCATGAAAAAAATTCTTGTTGTAGACGATGAAAAAGATGTTCAGCAATTGTTTGAGCAACGTTTTCGGAAAGAAATACGCAACCACCTCGTTAATTTTGCATTTGCTTATTCGGGCGAACAGGCAATCAAATATCTCAATGAACACGAGCAGGAAGCTGTTTTGATTCTATCCGACATCAATATGCCAGGCATGAGCGGGCTCGATCTGCTGAAAGAAATAAAAGGTCATCATACACCTCCTCCTGTAGTCATGATGATTACAGCCTATGGTGATGAAGAAAACTATAACGCGGCTATTAAACTTGGCGCCGACGATTTTCTGACCAAGCCGCTCGATTTTAATGTGTTGAAGGAGAAATTAAAAATTACAAACTAATGGCGAAGATTCTGGTAGCGGATGATGAAACTGACCTGGAAATATTAATCAAACAAAAGTTTCGCAAACAGATCAGGGAAGGTAAATACAACTTCGTGTTTGCCATTAATGGCACCGATGCATTGAACAAAATCAGCGAGCATCCCGATATAGACATGGTGTTTAGCGACATCAACATGCCTGAAATGGACGGGCTGACACTTCTCGAAAAACTAACAGAAGTAAGTCCGCTTATCAAAGCTGTAATCGTATCGGCTTATGGCGATATGGACAATATTCGCTCGGCTATGAACCGTGGCGCTTTTGATTTTGTGTGTAAGCCCGTCAACTTCGACGACCTCGAAGTAACGCTCATCAAAACCATGCAGCATGTGAAGCAATTGAAAGACACCTTGAAAGCCATAAAAGAGAATAATATCCTTCGCATGTATGTGGACGAAAACGTGCTCCACTTCATGAACCGCGAAGAATACGAGACTTCGCTCATGCGTAATGAAACGCTCACCGCAACGGTTGCCTTTATCGACATCTGCGGCTTCACTTCCATCACAGAAACGCACCCTGCCGATAAAGTGGTAAAACTACTGAACCGTTATTTCGACATTATGGTTAAAGAAATCATTGCACAAAACGGCCATGTAGATAAATTTATCGGCGATGCGGTGATGGCGGTTTTTCGTGGCGACTTTCACCTCGACAGGGCAATTGATGCCTGCCTCGCCGTGCGTTCGCAGATAGAAAAAGCAGAAAACGACGCCAATTATCCCGACTTTTTACCCAAAGTATCAATTGGTATCAATAGCGGCGAACTCATTTCAGGAAACATCGGATCGGCAACCTGCGCCGGCTCGACTATACCGTAATCGGCGACGTGGTAAACACCGCTCAGCGCCTGCAGGTTCTGGCTGCGCCCGGGCAGATTGTAATAACAGAAGAAGCCTACGAACAGGTAAAAGAGTCGTTCAAGTGCTTTAGGATTGGTGAAGTCAATTTAAAAAACAAATCACTTCCCATTACCGCCTACGAAGTTCTGGACTAATAATGAATACGAAGTTTTGAATCCTTTGTTTATTTACAAACCACAGAAACCCTTCTCCAATACAATATTAATTTACACCGCAATTTATCTGAAAATACAGCGGTTATGCACCCTGCAAATGTGCATTACAACAACGGTTTTCAATTTTGCGTTTAGTGTTCGTGCCTTTGCCTTCTTTTAATCACGCCACCGGATGCTTCTTTGATAGTGCTGGCAAATACAAACGCTTTTGGATCTACCTGCGTAACCAGGTTTTTCAGCCTGCGCATTTCAAGACGTGTAACGACCGTGAAGATGATATCAACATCATTATGAATATCGAAAGCACCGGGCAGGTATCCCCTTTCTCCTTTATACACCGTGATGCCTCGTCCCATTTCATTTACAAGTTTGTCTTTTATCTGTTCGC
>CAVXBN010000006.1:0-187998 GCA_963760045.1 uncultured Chitinophagaceae bacterium | reverse complement strand
AGGTCCTTAGCTTAGCCAGAGCAATTTTTATTCTTTCCCAACCTCTTTCGATGTTCTGCATGCTGTTGGCAAACGAAAAACGAACACATTTGGGTTCGCCAAACGCGTCGCCCATTACGGAAGACACGTGAGCAGTATTTAGCAGATACATGCTGAAATCTGCTGCATTGCTGATTTTATTTTCACCATCGCTTTTTCCAAAATAATACGACACATCCGGGAAAATATAAAATGCTCCCTGTGGCTCAAAACACTGAATTCCCGGCACATCAGAAATCAGTTCCAGCACACGGGCGCGGCGGCGAGTAAACTCTTCCACCATCTCCATAGATGGGCGCAAATCAGTAGTTAAAGCTGTGATGGCTGCGCGTTGCGTGATAGAACAAGTTGCACTTGTAAATTGCCCCTGCAATTTTTCGCAGGCTTTCACCAGTTCAGCATCCGCAGCAATATAGCCGAGGCGCCAGCCTGTCATCGCAAAGCCTTTACTTAAACCATTGATTACCACTACGCGGTCTTTCAGTTCGGGAAACTGTGCTATGCTTTCGTGGCTGCCAATAAAGTTGATGTACTCGTATATTTCGTCGGACAAAATGGTGATGCCCGGATATTTTACGAATACTTCTTTCAATCCTTCCAGTTCTTCCTTTGTGTAAACAGAACCGCTTGGGTTGCAGGGCGAAGAAAACATGAACACCTTTGTTCTGTCGGTAATGGCTTCTTCGAGCTGCTGCGGCGTGATTTTGAAACCACTTTCGGTGGTCGTATGAATTTCCACCACTTTGCCGCGGGCTATTTTCACCAGTTCGCTGTAGGTTACCCAATACGGCGTTGGAATAATCACTTCATCATCATCATCTACAAGAGCGAGGATAGCATTAGCTAAACTCTGCTTTGCACCTGTTGATACAATGATGTTTTCAGGTTTATAGTCGAGGTTGTTGTCTCTTTTTAGTTTTGTGCAAACAGCTTCGCGCAGGTCGGCGTAGCCTGATACCGGCGTGTAGTGACTCCAGTTGTCGGCAACGGCTTTTACAGCCGCATCCTTTATATGCTGAGGAGTATCAAAATCGGGTTCGCCAAGGCTCAGGTCTATTACGTCTACTCCTTTTGCACGAAGTTCGCGACCCAGCTTAGCCATTTTTAAAGTTTCGGGTTCGCTAAAGCGTTGTAATAACGATGAAATCTCCATATGGATTAAAAATTAGTGCGCAAATGTAGCAAATCTGTAAGACGAACTGTTATTATACGCGCGTGTTTGAAAATTTAGAAGGTAAAGTGGCAAAAAACCGTCTGAAACAGGTGGTAATTGAAGCATAAAAAAAAGCCGTCCTGGAAAAGACGGCCGGTTTTACTCAAACGTACATCACCACATCAGTGTGTTAGTGACCTACTCTCATATATTCTTTTAAAATTTCTGTCTGTGGATTTTCAAAAATATCTTCAGCATTTCCATGCTCTACAATTTCACCATAATACATAAACACCACATAATCTGCCAGCCGTTTTGCCTGCCGTAAAATATGCGTAACCATGATGATGGTATAATCGTCTTTTAAGATTCCAAACTGCTCTTCTATCACACGGCTGCTGATGGGGTCAAGTGCCGAAGTAGGCTCATCGGCTAAAATAATTTCGGGTTCCACTGCCAGCCCTCTCGCCAGGCACAGGCGCTGCTGCTGACCAATAGATAAGCTTTTGCGCGCTGCTTTTAAGCCTGTCTTTTACTTCGTCCCACAATGCCACTTCGCGAAGGTGCTTTTCTACTTTTTCACTGATCACCTGTTTGTTGCGAATGCCTTTCAGTTTTAAGCCATATGCGATATTGTCCTGTATGCTCATGGGCAGCGGAAACGGGCGCTGCATTACCAATCCCATTTTTTGCCGTATCTGCGTAATGTCGTGTTTCTCATTCAATATATTCTGCCCATCAATCTCGATAGCGCCAGTCAGCTTCAGTTCACTATACAAATCGGTAAGTCGGTTCATGCATTTTAGCAAAGTGGTTTTACCACAACCTGAAGGTCCCAGCAATACAGTCATTTTATTTTTTGGGATCGTAAGATTAATATCTTTTAGAATATGCGCGGTCTTGCTGTGTACATTTAGATTTTTGATTTCCATCACCGGAACTTCGGCAGTTACGGATTCAAAATGTTTGGGTTTGTTGAGATAGATAACTTCCATTGAATGCGATTATGATATGAGAGAATGATGTTGTTTTAATGATAAGGAGCATTATTTTTTGCGATAAAGCAAGCGGGCAGTTATGCTGATAAACAATACGATAACTGTAAGCACAATCGCTGCTGCAAACGCCCGGTTTTGCACTTCCTCAATGGGCGAACTCAACTGGAAAAAAATAGACAAAGGCAATGTAGCCGCCGGGTCGCTTAGTTTTTCGGGCACATGATCGGTATAGCCTGCGGTAAATAAAACCGACGCAGCATCGCCAATGCCTCTGCCAAATGCAAGCAAAATAGCTGTGGCAAAACCGGGCAATGCCTGGCGGAAAAAAATTTTAAACGCAATTTCTGTTTTGTTGGAACCTAAAGAATAAGCGGCTTCCTGCAGGCCAATCGGTATCGTCATCAGCACTTCATCCATAGAGCGGATCATAATGGGCGATATAAGTGCAGCAACCGTTACAATGCCTGCGCCCAGCGAATTGCGAAGTCCCATGTACATCATGAGTATAAAACCAAACGCGCCAAACACAATAGAAGGCACGCCCCAGAGTACATCGAGGAAAAAGCGGATGCCAACCAGCAGTTTGGGATACCTGATAAGATAAATATTGATAAACAAGGCTACCGGCAGGCTGACGATAAATGCTAACAATGTAGCACCGATAGCGAGATAAAACGATCCGGCAATGGCATTGAAAATACCGCCGCCGCCACCCATATAAAACCCACCTTTTGGCTCCTGCGATACTACTTCCCACGATAAGCTGTGAAAGCCTTTATTTACAATACTGTAAATAATATGCAGCAAAACCAAAACGATGAGCAGGGTGATGAACGCGGAGAAAGTTTTGAAAAAAGTTTCTTCCCATTTACGTCTCAGTGTCATATGGCTTCAGATTTATAAATGATGTAACGAAAAAATATGTTGATAGTAACGATGATAACAAACAGTAATAATGATCCAAACATGAGCGCAGAATCGTAGGTAGGCACCGACATCATTTCGCCATAATTATTCGCCACCAGTGCCGGCAGCGGGTAGCCGGCATCAAATACGGAAGATGGCACCTGCACCACATTGCCGACAACCATCATGACAGCAATTGTTTCACCCAGTGCTTTTGAAAAACCAAGTCCATACGCAGAAATAATACCGGTAGCGCCTTTTCTTAAAAACACGTGCTTAATGGTTTCCCATCTGGTTGCGCCAAGCGACAGTGAAGCTTCACCCAATTCTACCGGTATCTGCCGGAATACTTCAAGAATCATATTGAGAATGTATGGCACGCTCATCACGCTAAGCACCAATGCACCAGACAAAATGCTGTAACCCAATGAGTCGTTGTGAAAAAGCGGCGCAATGGTATCTGCCACCAATGGGACGATGACCAGTACGCCCCAAACACCATAAACAACAGATGGAATACCTGCTAAAATGTCTATGACGGGACGCATAAAACTGAGCATCCATTTTGGCGCAAACTGGGTTAAAAAAATTGCCGCCAACAGGCAAAGTGGCATAGAGATAATGAGAGCCGTAACGGTGACCCAGAGAGAACTGACGATAAAAGGCCAAAATCCAAACTGCCCTTCGACGGGCTCCAGTCGCCGGAGCGGATGAGCAACGGAATGGAATGACTGCGCCAAAGATCGCTTGATTTTACCACCAGCCCCAGCCCTATCACGAGCGGCAGCACCAGGAAAAATGACAGGCACACCACCATCCATTGCGATGAGAGATTGTCAATCAGTTTTCTTTTATTCATTTTACAAAATTTTGATCCTAAAGTTTGGTTTGCAAGAAAGGGGCAAGCAATCGTTTGGTAAGTTGTTTTTCAATGCTGATTAACAGTCCGTAATAGTGCTTAGTGATGCACCCTTTTGGCGCTCGCACAGTATTCGTGCATAGCATTTTACTTAGCCAGTTTTTTTACCTGCTCGGCAATCACAGCTTTTGGCAGCTGCACATAGCCTGCCGGCGAAACAAACTGTTGTCCGTTGGTAAGTACCCACTGAAAAAAGTCAAGAATTTCTTTCCGGTTGGTTTTTCCTTTGGTGATAAAGTACAGGTTGCGGGCAGGTGGCGAAGGGTATTTGCCATCGTTTACTGCTTTTAAAAACTGGTGAAGATTGCCATAGAAATTTTCGTCTGCATCTATCTGCCCATTGCCATTTACATCGATAGGCACGACATCAATACCTGGTAGTTTTTTGCCGGTTTTGGGATCAAATACAAACAATGTATTGTTGTATCCAATGCCATTGATGTCTTTGCGCACCGCATCGGCAACACCCGGATCGCTCGGAATACCGATACCTTTGAGGTTTTCCTGTTTCTTTCCAAAAAACGAAGCCCATGAATCGGCTGCACCTGAAGCATCTGCGCGGGTATACACATTTATCTTATGCGTACTTCCGCCATTGATTCCTAAAAGCTGCTCCCATGTAGCAATAGATTTGTCTACAAAAATTCCCTGGAATTCTGCTTTCTTTACGCCACGGATCTGCAACGCTTTCATGTTTGCGTTTTTCAGGTTCATTGTAGGCAAAACAGCATCTTTACACACACTCATCCACCACACGCCTTTTGCTTTTTCAGCATCCGATAATTCGCGGGAAAACATACCTACATCCACTGAGCCGGTCATGCAGTCGGTAAATCCTTTACCGGCACCGCCAGCCTGTATATCAAAACGAATATCGGGATGTGTTTTGTTGTATTCTTCTGCCCATACCTGCGCCAGCGGATACAAGGCAAAGGCTCCGGACATGGAAATGGAAACCGTGGTTGGCGCTTTGGGAGAACGCCCCTGGAAACTGATCGCTAAAAGGCAAAGCGCGGCTACTATAACCAGTTGATTATACTTCATACAGATATTAATTAATATGCTTTTGATTAAAATGTAAACTTGCCGATGGTGGGTGTAAATCTTACACTAACGTACATCCAGTAAGGAGTTTTGGAGTATTTGTTTAAATCTGATTCTGACTTAATGCTGTTTTTCACTTCTACAAGAGAGTTGGAAACCGTTGCCCAAGAAAATCCATATTCCAGGTCAGTAAAAGGATTTACTTTATAGTTAAAGCGCCAGTCGTTTTCATAGCCAAGATATTTGTTGCTTACTGGCATACCTTTAAATGGATAAGCGGTTTGGGAGTAAAACAGGTGATTTTCAAACCGCAATGTCACTTTGTCTTTCTGGTACTGAAACAGCAGGTAAGGATTCATCAGTCCACCGCTTTTAGTATCGGACGGGAAAGCGGTAAAGAAATCGAGGCTGCCATTAAAGCGGTGAGCCACTCCATAAAGAGGCACAAAACTGTTGTCTTTGGACGACAAGGAATCTTGCCCGCTCATGTATTCAAAACCCAAACGGGTTGTAAAAGCTTTAGAGGTAAACTTAATTTCGGGCTGAATGTAATAAGCTGATAATTTTCTGCCAGATGAATCTTTGCCATACTGATAATACCCGCTGAAGGTTGCATACCAGTTGTACGATTGAAACTCAAGTCTGCCGCCACTTGTAAAGCGCTGGTAGGCAGTGTTGGCAGCTGTAGCGCTTTGATAACCGTCCATTGAATTGATGGTAGTAAGCGAAAAAGTTTTGCTCAATTTCCAGTTGAGGTAATGAACAACCAGGTCTTTATAATTTTTAAATCCATTGGGAACATAGTTGCTGCCAATCACATTTTCCGCAGACTGATTGTAAGCAGCTAATAATTCGGTAGTCAGGTTTATTTTATTATTATAAATCAACCGAACGGCATCGTGCGACGCTGCTGCCAACCGCCAGTCATTTTCTGCAAATAATCGCTGGTTATCGTACATAATGCGCTGGCGACCAATGCGCACCGACCATCTGTCGTTGAAATGTGGTTCGGCATACAGTTCAAAGAAATACAGCGGATATACAGATGCTGCTGAGCCGGTAACGGAAGAATTCGTTCCCTGTCCGCCGCGCGGATCCTGCTGTCCCCATACTCTTGCATCCTGTAAAGAGGCATAAAAATCAAAACGTTTCGATTTAAAATCAAAGTTCAAACGGGCACGCTGGTTTACAAAAAAAGCAGGTGTCGTGTCTTTGATCGCTACATTGCGGTAGCCATGCCGCAACTCTGACCGCACCCGTACATCGGCTGATATGTTGAGTGAATAAGGCTTTTTTTCTTCCGGTTTAGGAGTTGACAGCTGTTTTCTGAGCAGTATCTGCCTGCACAGTGCGTTGGGTTGAGATCGTGTCTGTCTGCGCTGTCGCCGACAAGGTGGTTACAAGCAGTGCGATGTATAGAGTTGTTTTGGTCAGTTTATTCATCTACAGTATTTGTTGGTGCAAATATATAAAGCCTATTGATTTAGTAGGAATTAAAATTAAAAAAATTATTCGATTTTTTTTGGTTCTTCTGCCTTCAAGGCATTTTCGCGTTGCAGAATGGTACTCAACGTTGCGTTTTTCAACATATTTACCGTTTCATTCCTTACGTTGGCAAATACATCGCGGATGCCGCAAAACGCTTCATTCTCACACTCGTCGCAGCGTTCATAATATTTATGTGCTACGCAAGGCAATAACGCAATGGCACCTTCAAACAGACGAACCACATCGGCTATATTGATTTCATCCGGACTTTTTAGGAGATAATATCCGCCTGCTTTTCCTTTACGGCTGCTTAGCATACCGGCATTACGGAGATCGAGTAAGATGGCTTCCAGAAACTTGCGGGGTATATGTTCGCTTTCTGCTATTTTGCTGATTTGTACAGGTTCTTTGCTGTGTTCGCGTGCGAGATAAACAAGTGCATTGATAGCATATTTGGTCTTTTTAGAAAGCATTGCGGCAAAAATACTGTCTAAATGAGAATAAAAGCTATTCTTAATTGTTATAAAATAAGGTTTGCTTTCTTACAAATTACAATTATTTACTAATTGTATAAGCAAAATATCAGGCGCAGGCTTCAGCAAATTAGTTGACAGTAAACCTGTCATATACCAATTCTAATTTTTAATTTTAAATTTCACGACCATCTATAAAGAGGAAAACGATGATGTGGGAAGCCTACAAAAAAGGATTTACCGGCTATTTACAGCTCGAAAAATCGCTGAGCGAAAATTCGGTGGAAGCCTATATACGGGACATTACCAAACTCACCGATTATTTACTTTCAACCAACAATCCGAAAACGCCGGAAGCTATTATACTAAAAGATTTGCAACTGTTTCTGCAATGGATCACAGAATTAGGCATCTCGCCCGCATCGCAATCGCGCATTATTTCCGGCATCCGCAGTTTTTTTAAATATTGTCTTTCAGAAAACATCGTTTCTGCCGACCCTTCTGCCCTGCTCGAAGCTCCCAAGCTCAAACGTTCACTACCCGATGTGCTTAGTTTTGCCGAAATAGAATCGATTATTTCTGCCATTGACGTGAGCACGCCAGATGGTGCGCGAAACCGGGCGATACTTGAAATAATGTATAGCTGCGGGTTGCGGGTGAGTGAAGTGGTGAACCTGCGGAAAAGCTGGTTGTTTATGGAGGTAGGTTTTATTCGCGTGATTGGCAAAGGCGACAAAGAACGCCTGATTCCCATAGGCAGCGATGCAGTAAAGTATCTTAAAATCTACCACGATGGGGTAAGGGTGCACCAGAAAATAGTAAAAGGTTTTGAAGACATTGTATTTCTGAACCGTTTCGGCAAAAGCCTTTCACGCGTCATGGTTTTTATGATCATCAAGGATCTGGCAAAAAAAGCCGGTATTCAAAAAAATATTTCGCCACATACGTTTCGCCATTCCTTTGCCACCCATCTTGTAGAAGGAGGTGCCAACCTGCGCGCCGTTCAGGAAATGCTGGGTCACGAAAGCATCACTACTACCGAAATTTATACGCACATGGATAGCGACTTTCTTCGCTCTACCTTACAGCTTTATCATCCGGCTTACAAGACATAAACTACGCTTCGCAAATTGTGCAACCAAAATACAGATGTGTAAACCGGCAGCAGCAGCGCAACCGGTAAGTTTACGCAGGTAAAAAACCAGGTGCTGCAAAGCGTTATTTTCAAAATTGAGGGCACACATAATAATTTCCTAAATTCTTACACTCATCCTTATAAGCTGCCGTTTAAATAGCAATTTTGTATTTTACAATATTTAACGTTCATGAAGTTGAAACTCTGCGTCCTTCTATTGCTTGTATGTGCCACTTCTGCCGTGTTTGCCCAACAGGATCTGAAAGGCTGGCAGTTCTTGGATCCTTCTACAGATCATTACTTTGGTATCAGCCTCAACCAGACTTACCAGTTTTTGCAGGGTAAAAAATCAAAGCCGGTGATTGTTGCCGTCATTGATTCCGGTGTCGATACTACGCACGAAGATCTAAAAAATATTCTTTGGCACAATCCGAATGAAATACCCGGCAACGGCATTGACGATGATCACAATGGGTATGTAGATGATGTGTATGGCTGGAATTTTTTGGGTAACAAAAATGGTGAAAATCTGGTAAAGGATATCGATGAAAGAACGCGGGTTTACTACAATTTCAAAAGCCGTTTTGATGGAAAAAATCTTAACGAAGACTCCCTGAGCCTGTTTGAAAAAGAACAATACCGCACCTGGCTGAAAGCCGCTCAGGCTATACAGCCCAATGGACAGGACCAGATGGAGCTGAGTATGATAGAAATGGCGGTAAAAATGCTGAAAAAAAATGATTTGATACTGCAAAAGGATCTTGGCAAATCCGAATATACACCTTCCGATCTTGAACAGCTGACACCATCTTCCAACGATGGAAAACATGCAAAACTGGCTTATCTTACATTTCTGAAACTCATCAATATCGATGAAGACATTAAAAACACTGCCCTTCTCGAAGAATTGCAAAACGAACTTGAAAGCAAACGTCAAACCGTAAACGCACTCACCACCAACCCGCCCAAGTATCGCGATTCTGTTATTAAAGATGATTATTACAATATCAATGACAGGTTTTATGGCAATCCTGATGTAATGGGTGGTTCTCCCATGCATGGCACACACGTTACCGGCATTATTGCTGCGCAGCGCGACAACAACATAGGTACGCAGGGCGTAGCCAATAATGTAAAAGTCATGATGATACGTGCAGTGCCAGATGGCGACGAATATGATAAAGATGTGGCCCTCGCTATCAAATACGCGGTAGACAATGGTGCCAAAGTGATCAATATGAGTTTTGGGAAAGGCTATTCACCAGAAAAAAAATGGGTAGATGAAGCTGTTCATTATGCCGAAATGAAAGATGTGCTGATTGTGCACGCAGCAGGCAACGAAGCTACTGACGTAGATACCACCGACAATTATCCCAATCCCAATTTACTGGAGTTTAAAAGCACAGCTAGCAACTTTATCACCGTGGGTGCCAGCAGCGATACACACATTGGTAATGGAGAAATGATTGCCACCTTTAGCAATTATGGTCCAAAACAGGTAAACGTGTTTGCACCGGGAACGAAGATTTATTCAACCTTGCCCGGCGGTTCAGAATACGGATTTCTGCAGGGCACCAGCATGGCATCGCCTGTGGTAGCTGGCGTAGCGGCTTTGCTCCGTTCCTATTACCCAGGGTTGTCTGCGCAACAAATTAAATATGTGATTGAAAAATCGGCTACCCGCTTACCTGATAGTATCAAGATTACTACACCCGGAACCGGAACGCCTGTAACAATGAATGATCTTTGCACCAGCGGAGGATTTCTGAATGCTTATGGCGCCATACAACTGGCTGCCACTTTGAAACCGGAAGCACCTAAACAGGAAAACCTTCCAACACCAAGTGTTATTTTTGATAATAATATCAATATGGGAAAACAGTAAGTTTCGAACGTACAAATAATCAAATGCTTATGTTGTGTCCGGAACACAGCATAAGCATTTTTGCTTTAGTCTATATTAAAAGAAATGGATGATTCAGAGGCAGTTGATCTCTTGCTTTATTCTCCAAAAGCAACGTCCATTTTTTTACCCAACTGCTTTAGTTCGTTTATTACGCTGGTAAATACCGGGATGCCGCTTTTCATCCTCTCTTCTTCCATCAGACGCTCAGGATCGCCGGGTATCAGCACCGCATCACAACCGGGAGCAGGAACGGCACTACGGAAACGCTGAATCCAGTTGTCCATGTGGTCTTTGAATTCCTGCGCCGGGCGAAAAGCATCTATACGCATTGCACCCAAGAAATGTCCCAGCCCCATGCCAGGCATGTTTTGCGGCATCGGAATATAAGCCGGGAAAGGAGGTGCCCACGGACCGTAACTGGCACCGCCCAGCACCGCCGAAAATATATCTACAATACTTCCCAAGGCATATCCTTTATGACTTCCATGCTCCCTGTCGCTGCCTAAAGGCAGCAAAGCTCCGCCACTTTTCAGCGCATTGGCATCGGTGGTGGCGTATCCATCCTTATCCTGTACCCAACCTACGGGCGTGTTTTCACCTTTCCGCTGCAGCAGTTCCAGCTTTCCGTTGGCTGCGGTAGTAGTTGCAAAGTCGGCAACAAAAGGAGGGAGCTCACCGGCGGGAATAGCTACAGCAATGGGATTGGTTCCCAGCATTTTTTCAATGCTGAAGGTCGGCGCAACGAGTGCACTGGCATTGGTCATGGCTATACCTATCATGTCGTGTGGCAATGCCATCATCGCATGATGACCAGCGATGCCGAAATGATTGCTGTTGCGCACAGCCACCCAACCGGTTCCAGCCTGGCTTGCTTTACTAATGGCAATTTCCATAGCATAAGGCGCAACTACCAATCCCAAACCTGCATCACCATCAATTGTAGCCGTAGATGGCGTTTCGTGCACCACCCTGATGTGTGGTGTTGCATTGATGCGGCCCGCTTCCCACAAACGTACATATCCGCTCAGACGCGAAATGCCATGACTATCAATGCCACGGGCATCGGCAGAAAGCAGTACAGACGCCGCTGTGACTGCATGTTCCTGCGCTGCATCCCATTTTCAAAAACACCTGTAAGGCAAACCTGTAGAGTTGTTGATAAGAAATCGTTTGTGTCATGATGTGTGCAAGATAATAAAGCGGCGAATCTGTTGGCTGAAACAGCTTTCTTATGTCAAAAAACAAAGTAAATGAGCAAGGAAATTGAAGCGATAATAACATCTTTTATGCCGGAAGCTATCAGGAGGAAGAGTATGTTTGCAACCTGTTGAAATACGTTTCCTCTCATAGTATGTCTGATTATTTTGCCGGTAGTTTTTGGCTGGCACATCGCGCTTGCACAATACAACCGGGAACTGATACAAACCGATGTGGTACTGCACGAAAAAAGAGAGCATTTTGACCAATACCTGAAAGAAAATGTGATTGCCAAAACATTCACCCAACCGCTCGACAGCAATTCTGAATATAAGTATGAGTCTGCCTGCCTGGCAGCTTCGCAGTTTATGCTGGCCAATGATAAGGTGAAAGCAGGATTCGACTCATTGTTCCTACACTATTATTCGCTTGAATTGTCTACCAAACGGGCGCTGTTGGAAGCGGTGTATGGATTGTTTCCAACGGAATATATTCCACACATCAATTCTCTTTTCAAGCAGGAAACGGATGTAAAACTGTTTTGTATGCAGGCAGTGTACCTCTGGCGGCAAAATGCTCGGCGCAGGTAGCACAGCAAATCGGTCAACAGGCAAAAAAGGTATTCGGCAGTACGGATACGATTCCGCTACTACAAGCGCTGCAGTCATACCTGGCAAACGGGCAGGCGGAAAAACATTTACCACTCCCGTCACTCAATTCCCTGTTTGCGTACCAGCAACAAATAGGCAGACAAATGATTTATTCTTTTCAGCGCTGGAACCGCGACTACCCGGGATTGGCTGTTGTTCAGAATGGCGATGGCACTTTCGCGCGTGACAGCCATGGAAAATTGCTCTTGTTTCAACAACTGGCAAGATCGGCTTCGGGGCTTCCCTATTTCATTACGGCAGGAAATACGCCACAAGGCATTTACAGCGTACAGGGAACCGGCATCTCGCACAACAACCTGATAGGACCAACGCCCAATCTTCAGATGCTGTTGCCTTTCGAAAACAACCTATTATACTGGCACCAGTTGCCGGATTCGACAGCTACATTTTTGCAAAACTATACCTTGCTCTTGCCTGCAGACTGGCGTAATTACCTACCTATGCTGGAAGCAGTGCAGGCAGGCGCTGCCGGTCGCACAGCTATTATTGCGCATGGTTCAACCATTGATCCGGATTACTTTAAAGACAAACCATTCTTTCCCCTTACGCCCACACTTGGGTGCCTGAGCACACAGGAAAACTGGAACATCTATACGGGCAAACTTTTGCAGAGTGATCAGTTTGATTTTGTGAATACATACCTCGCCCGCGAAGAAGATGAAGCCGGCTATTTACTGGTTATAAATCTTGACGACAAGCAGGCGCCTGTAAGCCGTCAGGAGATTGAAAAAATGGTAAATGAATTTGAAAATAAGCGGAAATAGTTTTCTGTTCCGTTGGAAAATGACTGACAGCTAAGCAAACCTGCTCGATCAGCAGACGCAACTTTTCTATCGATTTATGATGCATCCTGTATAAAGTTCATGCTGCTATTTGCGTAGAATAACACAAAAATGCCCCAGCCATATGCTGAGGCACAATGAGAAATCGTATTGAAACTGATGTTTGCTAATTCATTTTTTTCTTAATACTGGTCACCTGTTCCTGCAGGTTGTTTACCAACCCGGCTAACTGACCCATATCCCAGCGCTGCTGCGAATTGGCTTTGGTAATGATCATCTGCGCTTTCCACAATTCCATTATATCTTCTGTATTAATAGGGTATGGATCGTATTGCGGATTGTCGCTTACCAGCATTACTTTATTTTTCACACGGTTGTTGCGGTTGATTCGTCTTATACACAATCCCATTACTTTTGGAGATCACGATATAAGCCTGGTTTGCCTTTACGTCTTCCATGTCTTCTACCTTCTCGCCTACGATTACGCTGCCGCTTGGTGTAGGCAACATACTATCTCCTACGATCTCAAAAGCGCGGTACTGACCAGGCGCAAGCATAGGTAAAGTAAATGTATTCAGCTCATCGATAAACTTCAGGATCGGCATAGCCGGCAAGATAACCTGCGGCGGCTTTTACTGGCACGAACTCAATTTGCCGCAAATCAGAATCAACTTCTGATTTCATTGCGCGACGTTTGTCTAAATATGTATTTGCCTTTGTTTCCGTAAGATCTTTCAGAAACAAATCATCAAGACTGAGCTTGAAAATATGACAGATAGTGCGTAACACTTCAAGCCGTGGCTCGGCGCGCTCTTCTTCGTAAGCGCCAACAAGAGAGCGTTTTATTTTTAATTTATTGGCAAATTCTTCCTGTGTCCAGCCACGCAACCTGCGGAGATAACGTAAATTTTTTCCGGCGTATGACATAACCAAGTTATTTAGCATGCAAAATACTAATTAATTTAGTTAGTGAAAAAATTTATTTTTTTAATTTTTAAAATACATGACTTAACGAAATATAAATTCTTCAAATAATTGGAAACCATTTGCCAGATAATATAAAAATACGATGTGAAAATGCATACATCAAATTGAATATAAAGCATCCAGCTGAAGAGACAATCCGGGGGTTGAATAACATGAAATAAACTTAAATGCAACTGTCGCAATTGTACATAAAATAACCCGCAGATACTTCGCGATTTTCAAAAATACCAGTTTTGGCTTTCTTTGTATCTGCGATATCTGCGGGTAATAATAAATGCTAAAAACGTCCGCTATCTGGCTACGTTCACAGCACGCTTTTCGCGAATCACTGTTACTTTTATTTGGCCGGGATATGTCATTTCTGTTTGAATTTTCTGAGCAATTTCAAAGCTTAGTTTGTCGCTGTCGCCATCGGTTACTTTGTCGGCTTCAACAATTACGCGCAACTCGCGACCAGCCTGGATAGCATACGCTTTTTCAACACCGGGATAAGAAACAGCCAGTGTTTCCAGGTCTTTGATACGCTGAAGATATTGCTGCATAATTTCGCGGCGGGCACCGGGACGCGCACCACTGATGGCATCGCAAGCCTGCACTACCGGCGAAATCACATATTGCATTTCCATCTCGTCGTGGTGAGCACCAATGGCATTAATTACAGCCGGGTTTTCACCATATTTTTCAGCAAGTTTTGCACCCAACAATGCATGGCTCAGTTCTGTTTCTTCATCGGGAACTTTGCCTATATCGTGCAGTAATCCGGCGCGTTTGGCAAGTTTCGGATTCAATCCCAGTTCTGCCGCCATAATGCCGCACAGGTTCGATACTTCGCGGCTGTGCATCAGCAAGTTTTGCCCATAAGATGAACGGAAACGCATTTTACCTACAATACGTACCAGCTCTTTATGCAAACCATGAATACCCAATTCTATCACTGTTCTTTCACCTATTTCCATCACCTGCTCTTCCAGCATTTTGCGGGTTTTTTCCACCACTTCTTCAATACGTGCCGGGTGAATACGACCATCGGCTATCAGGCGCTGCAGCGATAAACGTGCAATTTCGCGGCGAAGCGGATCGAAAGAAGAAAGCACAATAGCTTCCGGCGTGTCATCTACAATCAGATCTACACCGGTGGCGGCTTCTATCGCACGGATATTTCGGCCTTCACGACCGATGATCTGACCTTTAATTTCGTCGCTTTCGAGGTTGAACACAGTAACGGTGTTTTCAATGGTTTGCTCGGCACCGGTGCGCTGTATCGACTGGATAATGATTTTACGGGCTTCTTTATTTGCCTTCAGTTTCGCATCTTCAATAATTTCCTGCTGCAGCGCAAGCGCCTGTGTATGCGCTTCCTGCTTCAGGCCTTCTACCAATTGTGCTTTTGCTTCCTCGGCCGTAAGCCCTGCAATTTTTTCGAGGCGGCGGATGTGCTCTTCCTGGTGCTTTTCGAGTTCTGTGCGCTTAATGTTTACAATCTCAATCTGCCGGTTCAGGTTTTCTTTGATGGCTTCATTTTCCTTAATCTGTTTTTCCAGTGCATTTTCTTTTTGCGATACACTGTTTTCTTTTTGTTTAATGCGGCTTTCCGCATCATTCATTTTCCTGTTTCTTTCGAGCACCAGCCTGTCGTGGTCGGCCTGCAACTGCACAAATCTTTCTTTTGCTTCCAGTTGTTTTTCTTTCTTAATGGTCTCTTCGCGCAGCTCTGCTTCACGGATAATGTTTTGCGCCCGCAGTTCGGCGTCTTCAATCTGTTTTCTGGTGTCTTTTGCAAAAATAAATTTGCCTCCTATGATACCTGCGACTAATGAAATGACAATCGTTATAATAATCAACACTGTTTGATCCATTTCTCAATCCTTTAGATGTAACTTATGACTTACAATTTTTAAATATTAATGAAAGGTGCGAAGATAGAAAAAAGCAACTCATAAACAGATTCTCTCTCTGTTTCCCTTAAAAGGAATTGAAATACCACTACACATGCTAACAATTTGCAAATTGAGCTAAATATCAGCGATTTAAAAAAAGTTAAAAGAATGGCACAATTAATGGTCAATTTAAGCTACTTTTAATTCAATATAATCTAATATTAATTTTATCGCGTGAAAAATCTACTATCAACCTTTCTGCTTATTATGCTTGTGTCCTGTTCCAAGGAAAAAATTACCCCGGATTCCGACACACCTACTGCCAATGTCATTTCTTCTTCTGCCATTTCGTACAAGAGTGAAAACATCAACATCAACAGCTTTAAAGCGCAGGCTGCCGACAAGACAATTACCGTGGGCTTCCTCACTTTATTTCAGAAAGATGTAAAGACACTGGAAATTTTGCGGGGCGTTTCGTCAAACAATCTTTGCAGCATTTACAAAACAGATGTTGCGGGCAACACTACCACCACATTACAGTACAGCACAGAAGATGAGGATGCAGAACATGCAACCCTGTATTACATTATCAAATACACATTGCAAAACAACGATTGGGGATATACGCCCATGTTTACACTGCACCGCTAATGTGTGTTAGATAATCGGCGGGATATTAATCGAAACTCTGATTGCCGGCGGCAGCCAGTTTCAGCAACCTGTCGTATTGTTCAGGAGTAAGGTCGTTATAAAAGAAGTAAACGGGGTCTACGGGCGTTCCGTTTTTACGTACTTCATAATGACAATGCGGACCTGTGCTTTTACCGGTGCTTCCCACATATCCTATTACTTCGCCACGTTTTACTTTTTTTCCTGTACGCGCTTTTATACGCACCATGTGTCCATACAAGAGTTTCGTAACCATAGCCATGATTGATGATAACATGGTTGCCATACCCACCTTCATTGAACGATGCATTCTTCACCACGCCATCGGCAGTAGCATAAATAGGTGTTCCTAACGGAGCTGCAAAATCGAGCCCTGCATGCAGTTTTGTTACTTTATACACAGGATCTATACGGTAGCCAAACCCTGAAGCAATGCGTGTGAGGTCTTTATTACTCAGCGGCTGTATAGCCGGAATAGCAGCCAGCAGCTTTTCCTTGTTTTTTACCATCCCTTCTACTTCCACATAGCTTTTTTGCTGGTATGCCATCAGCATGCCCAGCTTGTTTACCTGTTTCGAAATACTACGCACAAGTTCGTCTTCGCTCAGGCTTTGTACCAGCTTTACCTCATTGCTTTTTTCTATGTCTTTCAGGCGTGCGCTATCATGCACAGGCTCGGCTTCAAAAATGGAACGGTACACGTTATTGTCCCGGTTTTCGAGTTCCGACATCTGCTGCTGCAATTGCTGCACCTGCTTGTTCAAAACAATATAGTCGCCATGCAGTTCTTTATTCTCGCGCTGCAACAGCTTTTCCTGTGGAGATTCTATATATTGAAATGCAATTGCCACAATAAGAGCTGCCGATACGGCAACAGTAGCAAGAAAACCAAAAAAACGCAGCAACTTTACGCGAAGCGGCGTTACCAGCTTTTCATAGCGCAGCGTATGTGTATTATAGAAGTACTTTATTTTTTTCATAATCGATATAAGCCACCGGTTACCGAGTGTAAATGATACCAAATCCAGGTATTTCCGATCCTCATTTTTGCAACTGTATAATAGATGTTTCGCTTCTGAAGATTCGATTATCAGTGTGGAATATCAAATATTCGTACACATTATGATGCGCCTCATGCCTTTTGTCTACCTTTGCCCCCCATTTTCAGAGCGTTCAAAGATAACGGCATTTTAAACGATATATTTTCTATGACTTCTTCCGAAATACGTCAGCAATTTCTCGATTTTTTTAAGAACAAAGGTCACCACATTGTTCCTTCAGCTCCGATTGTTATCAAAAACGATCCTACGCTTTTGTTTACCAATGCGGGTATGAACCAGTTTAAAGATTATTTTCTGGGAAATAAAACAGCGCAAAATAAACGGTAGCCGATACGCAAAAATGCCTGCGGGTAAGCGGAAAACATAATGACCTGGAAGAAGTGGGTGTGGATACCTATCACCATACCATGTTTGAAATGCTGGGCAACTGGAGCTTTGGCGATTATTTTAAAAAAGAAGCCATTGCCTGGAGCTGGGAACTGCTTACGGAAGTGTACAAATTGATAAAGACCGACTATATGTAACCTATTTTGAAGGCGATGCAAAAGAAGGACTGGCAAGAGATGAAGAAGCCTACAATGAATGGAAAAAATATGTAGCGGAAGACCGCATTTTGCCCGGCAATAAAAAAGATAATTTTTGGGAAATGGGCGATACCGGACCTTGTGGACCCTGTTCTGAAATTCATGTAGATTGCCGGAGTGAGGAAGAGCGCAGAAAGTGGCCGGCGCTACACTGGTAAACAACGACGATCCGCAGGTGATTGAAATCTGGAACAACGTATTCATGCAGTTTAACCGGCTGAAGGATAATTCGCTGGAACCTTTGCCTGCACGGCATGTAGATACCGGAATGGGCTTCGAAAGGCTGGTGCGAGTAATACAGGGAAAACAAAGCAACTATGATACCGATGTATTTACCGGAACCATTGCAGCTATCGAACAGATAACTGAAAAAAAATATGATTACAGCAACAGCAAGGAAGCAGTAGCTTTTCGTGTTTTGGCAGATCATATCCGCGCCATTGCCTTTACCATTGCCGATGGTCAGTTGCCTTCCAATACAGGCGCAGGTTATGTAATCAGGAGAATTTTGCGCCGTGCAGTCCGGTATTATTATTCCTATCTCGATTGCAAACAACCGATGCTGTTTCAGCTAATGCCTGTCATCGCGCTTCAGTTTGAAGCTGTATTTCCCGAATTGCTGCAGCAGCTAGACTTTGTGAGCAAAGTGGTGAAAGAAGAAGAAGAATCGTTTTTGCGCACACTGGAAAAAGGATTAAAAAGAATTGACGATATTATTTCGGTAAAATCTGCCGGCGTTATTTCCGGCAAAGACTCGTTTGAATTGTATGATACCTATGGTTTCCCGATAGACCTAACCCGGCTGATTGCGGCCGAAAATCATTTAGCCATTGATGAAGCAGCTTTTGAAGCAGAACTTCAGCAACAAAAAAACCGCTCGCGCGCAGCCACGCCATAGATACAGAAGACTGGATTGTTTTGAAAGAAGGAAATGCAACCGAATTTGTCGGGTATAATAATCTTGAAGCAAAGCAGAAGTACTGAAGTACAGGAAAGTAAAAGCAAAAGGAAAAGAAGCCTATCATATTGTATTAAACAAGACACCTTTCTACGCAGAAAGCGGCGGACAGGTGGGTGATAAAGGCGTACTGCAATTGCCCAACGCAACAATACATGTAACAGATACAAAAAAAGAAAACGACCTCATTATTCACGTTGCCGAAAATTTACCCGAAAATTTGTCGGGAGAAGTTACAGCCACAGTACCACAGAGCCGACGCCAAAGCATTGCATTGCATCATACGGCTACTCACCTGCTCCACGCTGCCTTGCGCAAAGTGCTGGGCACGCATGTGGCACAAAAAGGCAGCCTTGTGAATGATGAATACCTGCGCTTTGATGTTTCGCATTTTGCTAAAATTACCGATGAGGAAATACAGCAAATAGAGCAACTGGTAAATGAAAAAATACGCGCCAACATTCCGGTTATCATTCGTGAAATGAGCAAGGAAGATGCAATGCAAACCGGCGCAATGGCTCTGTTTGGCGAGAAGTATGGAAACACTGTCCGCGTGGTAACTGTTGATCCAAATTATTCCATCGAGCTTTGTGGCGGCACACATATTGGTGCCACGGGAGAACTGGGCTTTTTTGCCATTAAACATGAAACCGCAGTAGCCGCCGGCGTGCGCCGCATAGAAGCCGTGGCTGCCAAAGCCGCGGAAGACTATATCAATGAACAACTGGCAGATCTGAATGCTGCGAAAACGATTTTAAAAAATCCAAAACAACTGGTCTAAAAGCATTGAAAGCCTGCTGGCAGAACAAAGCGAACTCAGGAAAAAACTGGAATCGCTTGAAGCCCGTTCACTGAACGCTTTGGAAGCAGACCTGCTGCCGAAAGCAATTGACGTAAACAACTATTCTTTCATTGGTGAAGTGGTGGAAGTAAGCAGTGCGGATGCATTGAAAAAACTGTCGATAGACCTTTCCAAAAAAACAACTGGCGTTGTGGTTCTCTGTGCTACCATCAATGGAAAAGCTTCGGTAGCTATTGCTTTGGCAGAAGAAATTGCAACCACCGGATTAGATGCTGCCAAACTGGTAAAAGAACAGGTTGCGCCACTGATCAAAGGCGGTGGCGGCGGCAGCAAAACATCGGCAACAGCCGGCGGGCAAGACAGCAGCCAGCTTCAGCAGGTGATTGCAAAAGTGAAGAGCGCGTTATGATAACTCGTTAACAGAAGTTCTGCACATACTCGCTTTTTGATGTACATACAATGGGATGGTTCTACAGAAATAATGTGGAGCCATCCCATTTTAATTTTACTTTTAGTCAACGCTAATCATCACCTTATGCCTGCTGCCCAAGCCAACTCCATTTCTGTAGAAAGCTTCACACAACTTCCTGAAGTAGTAGACTGCCTGCAGAAGCTGGAAGCCAAATTTGGCGAAAGCGGCAAACACCTGGTTGTATCAGACGTGGTAGACAATGACGGTCATCAGTATGTGAACCTTGTGCAAAAAGGTGGTGGCGTGCTCGGTGTGGCACTCGTAGGCTACACATATATTCTGGAAAAAATGGGTATCCGCTTTATAAGGCTTGCCGGCACAAGCGCCGGCGCCATCAATACGGCCTTGATGACGGTAATAGGCGCTACGCGAAATGCAACCGCTTATGAAACCACAAGCACTGCGTTCGTAAAAGGAAATAAAAAAATGGCTAAGTCGGAACAGATCCTGGATGCCATCGCCGTCTCAATTTTTTCAACCTGGTAGATGGTCATCCTGCAGCGCGGTTGCTATTAAAAACTTCATTTCCCAAAAAGATTTTATCAACAACATTTCTTCACTGGATAACCAGATATTCTCATCATTCTTGCTGCCTTGCCCTTTATCGATTTTGTGTGTGCTTGGATTGCAATACAAATTCATCTGGGTCGCTTTTTTCACCAAATTCTTTTTTATACTCACGGGCTTTTATATATCTGCTTTTGCTCATTGCATGAGCTTATCTCCTGTATCTGTGCAGCGGTTGAAAAATGCGGGGTTTGGTGTAAATCCGGGAGATTTTTTCTACGACTGGATAAAAACACAACTGCACAAAAATGGCGTAGATTCAGTTTCCGATTTACTAGCGGCTGCTTCATACGCCGGCAAATGGTTTGCACTTGAGCGTGGCAATGCAACTGACCTGCTAACAGATTTGCATGGCGATGTCACGTTTATCGCGTCGGAAATCGTGAGCCAGAATAAGATAGAATTTCCCAGGATGTGGAATCTTTTTACGAAAAACATGAATGACGTTGCAACGCGGCAGGTTTTGTAAGAGCATCGATGGCGATACCTATATTTTTTGAATCGTATTTTATCAACAACATTCCCTGCAAAGACAAGAGATAAGAGAAGCCTGGCGTTATTTGGGAGAAGAAGATCCTCCTTCTGTAGCACGGTTTGTAGACGGTGGCATTCTTTCGAATTTTCCACTCAATCTTTTTTTTAACCCCAATGTATCTGAGCCACGGCTGCCAACGTTTGGAATTGATCTTGACGATGAAAAAAGTGCTGAAGACCTCTGGGGCAGCAACGCGGAAAAGCAGGAAGCACCGGAAGATAGTGAAGGTAAAAATGCCGCAACCTGGTCATTAACAGGATACCTGTACCGCATCTTTAACACGGTGAGGTTTTATTATGACAAAGACTTTCTCATCAAAAATATTTTCTTTAGAAAAGGTATTGGCACTGTGCCGCTTAAGGGATTCAACTGGCTGAATTTCTTTGCAACCAACGAAGAAAAAACAGACATGTTTGTGCTGGGCGCTGAAGCAGCAACGAAATTTTTAATGCAGTTCGACTGGGAAAATTACAAGCAAGGAGGCAGAATATTACGCCAAAATCTGCAAGCGCAGGAAACAACGCCACAATCTGTAAACCATTTATCCTAACCTGCTATGATAATCTACTATCTGAACAACTGGCTGACATTTACCATTGCATTTAGCTTACTGCTCATCATCACCTATCTCATGATGAAGCAAAGCAGGCACTTTTATACGCAGGATGTAGTGGAAAGAAAATTCAGTATTATGGAACTTGAAATACCGGCAACGCCTACCGAATTGCGCAATCTTATATCCGGATTATTTCGTTTGTCTCCGGAGCAATCGCAACAATCACTACGTGCATTGCGCGGTCAGTTGCTGCTCGATTTTGTATTTATGCCCCTGGCTTATGGCTGCATATTTTTGCTTTGCTGGCGTGTAGCCGGTAAAATGTCGTTTGGATTTGGGAAGATTGTTTTTTTAGCTTTTGCGTTTGGGCAGGCATTGCCTTGGATCTGCGATATTATTGAAAACTTATTCCTGCTTTCCCGCTGAAACCTGGTGTGGAAGAAATGGCAACGGCGCAGCCACAGACGACTGCTGCTGATGGAAGGTTTCAAATGGGGATTTTCATTGGCAGCGATGGTATCTGCCATCAGCGCGATAGCATATTTCTGGTGTGTTGGCAGCTATTCTAATACATCGCTGTTTTACCTGGGTATTGTAGTTGCAGAACTTTTCTTCTTTGTAATGCTCATTGAAAGGACAAATGGCAAAAAGCAGGTATGTTCCTAAGGCGTCACTGAACAAATTGCAGCTTTACCACATCAAATAACTGCTCAATCACACCGATCAAACTATTGTTCCGCTTATCTTTCCGGTTCTTTATCTTATTTGCCATGAAAGAATATACACGAAAAGAATTTTTAACCGCAGTCGGCAGTATTGCTTGCCATAGCTGCTACAGCCAACGCATTTACGGAAAAAAAGACAATGCCTTTATTGCGTTTTCCACTATTGGCTGCCCCAGATTGGACGTTCGAAAAAATTGTATCGTTTGCCAAAGAAAACGGCTACAAAGACTGGAGATCAGGGGCATTGAGCGAGAGCTCGATTTGCCAAAACATCCTTCATTAACAGCATTGAAAACATTGGAAATACATTGAACCTGTTGGATAATAACGGTCTGAAAATCATTGACCTTGGCACTTCTTCTTCCCTGCATCACAGTGATGGCGCTAAACGTCGGAAAATAATCTCGATGACGCTAAACGGTTTATAGACCTGGCAGCACAGGTAGGGTGTCCGTATATCCGTGTGTTTCCCAACGATTTTCCTCCCGGGCAGGATAAAAGCCAAACCATCGACCTCATCGCAAGGGCTTTCGGAGTTGGGTGAATATGGCAGCAACAGCAATGTGACTGTGCTACTGGAATCTCATGGGCAGGTAGTACGGAGTGCAGACCTTCTTTCGATCATGCAGAAAGCAGCACACCCGCATGTGGGCATGGTTTGGGATATTGTGAATATGTGGGTAGCTACCAAAGAATCTCCTGCACAGGTATTACAGCATATGCAACCATACATCAGGCATACGCATATTAAAGATGTGAAAATTGTAAACGGAAAAGAAGATATATACGCTGCTTGGCAATGGAGAAGCTCCCATTTTTGAAGGCATTGACGCCTTGCTAAAGGTGGATACAAAGGATATTATAGTTTTGAATGGGAAAAATTGTGGCATCCCGAAATTGAAGAACCTGAAGTAGCATTAGCCCATTATCCTACAGCCATGCAGAGTCATTTTAAAAATTTACGTTGAGCAAGAAATGAACTTTATATATTCTTCTATAAAAAAGAAAGGAGCAAAACACAATTGTTTTGCTCCTTTCCTTTTTGCTGATGTATTTAAGTTGTTCAATACAACACAGGACTTTTCTTACTTCATCGTTACGGTCAGCTTTTTACCAGTATAGCGAACAACAGCATCCGGCGCGGCATCAAAATCGAGGTAGCGCGGCTTGTCTTTTGTGATCCATACAATGTGGAATGTACGGTTTGCAAGCATGCGGGGAAATGAACCTTTCCTGTCGTTGATGGTTAGTGTTTTGTTTGCTTCGCTGTAAGTGAACAAGATATTGCTGAACAAACCTTTTTCATAATCATACGTGGTATCTCCGTCTTCATACAAACTAAATGTTGCATCCTTACCGGTATACACAAACAAGGTAATAGGATCGGCAGGTTTTTCAGACGTGTATTGCAATGCAGGACCAGTTGGGATAATGGAACCTTCTTTTACAAACACCGGCATTATGCCATAAGGAGCCGAAGCTTTAATGTGTTGTCCACCCTGTAAATATTCCGAACTATAGAGATTGTACCAACCCTGACCGGCAGGTAAATACATCTGCCTGCTGTCGGCACCATAAGTATAAACAGGATTGATTAATAACGATGGACCATACAGATATTGATCACCAATGTTAGCTACTGCTGTATCCTGGAAATCCATCACCAGCGCGCGCATAATCGTGTAATCTTTATGGTAAGCCCAGCCGGATAATGAATAGATGTAAGGCATTAAGCGGTAGCGGATTTTATCGTAATACAACATGCTTTGATATGCATCGCTGCTGCTGTCGGGCTACATTATATATTTCGCGGAAAGGATATTGCCCGTGCACGCGGAATAGCGGCGTGAAAGCACCAAACTGGTACCATCTTGTCTGTAGTTCCTGCCATTCTTTTTTATCAGCAGCATTGGGATTTTCATATCGTCTTTCTACCGAAAAACCACCGGCATCCATCGTCCAGTAAGGCAATGCCCGACATAGAAAAATTAAGCCCGGCAGATATCTGAGCTTTCATATCGCTCCATCTCGATGCAATGTCGCCGCTCCAGATGGCTGCCGCATAGCGCTGAGAGCCCGCAAATCCAGAACGCGTAAGCAAAAACACCCGCTTGTTGGCATCGGCACCACGCTGACCTTCATAAATTCCTCTTGCATTTTCGAGCGGATAAGCATTCAGGTAAAGGGCTGAACTGCCCAAAGCAGTTGGCGTCATTTGCAGTTGCGCTTTTCGGGGCTCACGTTGGATAAAATATCCGGCTCGCTGGCATCCATCCACCAGGCATCGATGCCTTTGCGATACAGTTTGCTGCTGATCAAATCCCAGAATCCTTTGCGTGCCGCCGGGTTAAACGCATCGTAGAACGTAGACACATAGCCCTGCGCTATCCAGTCGCGCTGCTCATCGGCAACGTTACGTTTGTATAACCAGCCGTTTTTCGAAAACTCATCATAGGCTTTGATACCTGTTAAAATTTTGGCCACACAGAAATCATAAAATGCGCATGATATTTTTGGTGCAATTGCTGTATCATGCCCTTCGGATCGGGAAAACGGGAAGACTCAAATTCCTGGCTGCCCCATTCGTTTTGCTTCCAGTAACTCCAGTCGAGCACTATATTATCAATGGGTATTTTCCGCTTTCTGAATTCGGCAATAGTTGTTAGAATTTCATCGCTTGTTTTGTAGCGTTCGCGGCTTTGCCAAAAACCCATTGCCCATTTTGGCATGATAGGCGCTTTGCCGGTTAGATAACGATAGCCGGCAATTACGCTGTCCATGTTTTGCCCATATACCATGTAGTAATCAGCCGCATGACCGGCTTCGGAATCGAACGAAAACACATCCTTGTTTTCTTCAGGCACAGGGTTCATCCATTTTGCAGTGAGATACGACTCGCCGCCATCGGGTATCCATTCAATTTTGATAGGATATTTCTTATCTTTCTCCAGTGGTCATGGCAACTTCTGTAGAGCCCGGATTCCAGGCCTGCCGCCAGCGGTCTATCACTTCCTCACCATTAACAAACACTTTGAGATAACCGGCATAAGTGAACCGGAACACATGACTGCCTGTGAAGCCGGAGGCAATATCGCCTTCCCATGTTACAGAACCTTTGGCAATCGCAAAGCTATCGGGCAGGTGAAGCTTTGTATCTGTGAGATAGGGATAATTGATTTCAGACTCGGCGCGGGTAAATGTTTTGCTATTGCGGTCGTCTTTGTCGTTTTGATAGGTTGCTGTAAGCCATCCCTGTTCGTTGTTGGCAGAGTATAGTCGCAGGTTAGAAAGCGGCATCAGCGGCCGGGTATCGCCAACGGTAGTCAATGAATAATTATCCCATAAAATACCATAGTTTTTGCGGGAGATAAGGAAAGGAACAGCAACTTCCGTATTGTTCTGAAATAAAAACACCTGGCGTCCGCGGTAGTTAAACTGGTCTGCCTGGTGCTGCCCCAATCCATACCATGCATCGTCGGGCGATGTTTGAAACGCCTGCTGCACGCGATAGAATGGTTCGCCATCAAATACAGCGGGAGAAAGCATTCTGCCGTTGTTTTGTTTTTCGCTCACGATTGCATGTCCCGCTTTGTCAGTAAAAGACACAGCGCCTGTTTGCAGGCTCACAGTAGCTATCATCGACGCCGTTGCAAGTCTAACCGAATCCTGAATTTCTGATACTGAAAATTCGGAAGCCCCGTTGTTGGGGTAAACAGTAATCAAACTTTCGGATGATGGGAAATGAATCACCGGCGGCAGCTGTAACGCGGATGATTTTATCTGTAATCACCTGTAACCTCACCTTTTGCCGCATTGCCCGAAAAAACCGGATTAGGAGTAACGACAATGCCATCAGCCGTTTTTTGAAAACGTGGCTGCGCAAAGACTGTTTGTACGGAAATAAGAAAGAAAAAGAGGGTGGAAAAGATAAGCCCGGCACACTTCATATAAAGCAATTGATATTTACTAAACCATGTTCTGTAATGACCGTACAATAATAGTGAATATTGATGCATGAATGTAATGAAGGCTGAAAGTGCAATCAGGTTTTCGGTAAGCCAATTTGCATCGAATAGGCTTTTATCATTTTTCAATAAGCAATACTTTAAACGGCGACTATCCAAGAGATTTGTTTTTCTGTCTGCGACTTATAAAACCTTGAAGGCAGTTTTTTCCGATTTGACCATTTTCTGTAATGCTTCAAACAGTTTCATCCTGCATATTATTTCATATATTGAAACAAATCAAATTCATGCTGCTTACCGATCCCGTTTACCTCGCTGCAGTTCTGTTGTTACTGGTTGTATTTTCAGAATGGCTGGCGCAAAAAAAATATTTCAATTATTTAGGTTCTTCACTCATTGTGATCATAGCAGCAGCTATCCTTGCGAATATAGGAATCATCCCCTCCTCACAAAACGCGCCGCCCCTTTACGAAGGAATTTTTACCTATATCGCGCCGCTGGCTATTTTTTATCTTTTGCTTGATGTGAAACTTACAAGCATCAAGCAGGCAGGTTTGCCGATGCTGTCCCTGTTTTTTGTGGGTGCAGCCGGCACAGTTGCCGGAACGTTGGCAGGTTATTACCTTTTGTTTTCACACAATACATCAGTTCCTGAAGTGTATGCGGTAGCCGGCATGTATACAGGCACATACATTGGAGGCAGCGCCAATCTCAATGCTGTAGCCCTGGAGTATGGTGTGTTTAAAAACGGAACGCTGTTCGCCGCCATCAACGCGGCCGACAACATCATTACCGCTATCTGGATGGTGCTTACCATAGCCCTGCCGGCTATGCTGCAACGCTGGCTGCCTGTGAAAAATAAAACCATCATACACAAAGGTGACAGCATTGTATTACATACCGAATCGTCTCACGAAAACATTTCTGTATCCGGGCTTGCCTTATTACTGGCTTTAGGTGTCTGCACATTATTTCTATCCTCTCTCGTCAGCCGGTATATACCGCAGATTCCTTCTATTTTAATTTTAACCACCATTGCGCTGCTGTTAGCGCAGGTAAAAGCTTTAGAGCAGATAAAAGGCGGCAATATCCTTGGCTTTTTGTTTGTGTTGTTATTCCTTGCTGTGGTTGGTGCCTACTGCGATATCGGTGCGTTGATTCAGAATAAGGAAACAGCAATCCTTCTCCTCGAATGGGTGTTTATTATTGTAGGTATACATGGTGCAATTGTCTTTACGGTTGGTGGTTTGCTGAAGCAAGACTGGCATCTGGTAGCTATTGCGTCCAACGCCAACATTGGCGGCGCCACTTCGGCAGCGGCACTGGCTACAAGCCTCAACCGGTCGGACCTCCGGCTCCCGGGCATCTTAGCCGGGTCTGCAGGCAGCGCACTGGGCACCTACATCGCCTTTCTGGTAGCAGAATTGCTGAAGTAAAACACCGAAGCGTGAATAGCATCGCCAAGGTTTTAAAGAATTCATCTCTCCATTTCTTAACCATTTATTCTAAGCAAGCAAATGATTAAACATTTTATCATCACCGTATTGCTGTTGCCGGTGGGTTTTGCATCTTTTTCACAGGTAAAAAAAGCAACATCGCTCAGCCATCCGCCTGCCCTTTCCTCCATCAGGGAGTCTGACCTTCGCCAGGACTTGTATGACATGGCAGGAGATCATTTTAAAGGACGCGAAGCCGGCACTTTAGATGAATTGAAAGCATCCGTGTGGTGGGCAAACAAACTGCGCGAAGCGGGCTTGCAACCTGCCGGTGACGATAGCACCTTCTTCCAGTTTTTCAACCTGAAGCGAAACCGTATCAGCGATAAAAGCTCGGTGACTATCGGCTCTGATTCTCTTACTTTATGGAAAGATGTATTGGTGGCACAAACAGCTCCTGCTTCTCTCACTGTGCCGATTGTGCTGGCAGGCAACGGCAACAAGCAAACGCTGGATTCGCTCGATATCAGGGGCAAAGCTGTAGCCATCCCCGTTACTAAAGAAGGCATCAATCTCAATGTATCATTGCCCGAAAGACGATACCCGGGTTATGTGTATCGCAAATATGGGCAGGATCTCATTGACCGCGGTGCGGCTGCCATTATTTTTATTGCAGATGAACAGGGAGAAAACAGCTGGAATGCAGTAGCACCCAATTATCAGCGTGGCATGTACGATGTGGAAGGCGGTCCCAATGCAACCGTAACACCGAAAGTGCCTGTGTTGTGGCTTCACAGCTCGGCGGCAGAAACGTTCCGGCTCAATGGCGCTACCATCAACATTCATCTCTACGTGGAAAGCTTTGATTATCCTTCGGTAAACATCATTGGCAAAATAGAGGGTACCGATCCGGTATTGAAGAAGGAATATGTACTCTTCAGCGGGCACACCGACCACGATGGCGTGCGGCAGCCGTATGGCACCGACAGCATCTACAACGGTGCTGATGACAACGCTTCGGTGAATGTAGCCCTGCTTGCCATAGCACGTGCCTTTAAAGCCAATAGGGGCAAACGTTCTGCCCTGTTTGTATGGCATGGAGCCGAAGAGCGTGGCTTGCTCGGGTCCAAATGGTATGCTGTACATCCTACGGTAAATAAATCATCTATTGTAGCGGTGCTCAACGGCGACATGATTGGCTACAACAATCCCGACAGTGCAGCGCTGCTTGGTGCGCAATCACCGCACCGCAATTCTTCCCTGCTCGTTGATATGGCAATGGAAGCGAATAAAGAAGGTCCGAATTTTATGCTTGATACATTGTGGGACAAACCCGAACATATAGAAGGCTGGTATTTCAGAAGTGATCACCTGTCTTATGCAAGAGCTGGCTACCCTGCTATTTTTTACACCACGTTACTGCATAAATTTTACCATACGCCCATGGATGCACCTGACATCATCGATATTCCAAAACTAGCGCGCATGACCGAATGGATGTACCGAACAGGATGGAAAGTAGCAAATGCAGACAAACGCCCGACAGTAGATCCTGGATTTGCGTTAGAAAGATAAAACCGTTAAAAATCAGAAAGAGCCGCACAAGTTTGCGGCTCTTTCCTTTATTGTTTCCGTAATATTTCCGCTCCGGGATATTGCATTGCTACAAAGATTAATCTAATGCATGAAGTACGATTTATGCCTTTTCTTCTCCGCAAGTCTCCGCCCCGGTACATTGCAATAATACAAAGAGAAAGAAATATACAAAGTTCGTTTTAGCATTCTTCACTTACAAAAACAGGAGACAACTATTTATATAAAATCAATGATACTTTTTAAACCCTTTAACCTTCATACAATTCAAGAGGAAGTAAATCCGGATCGGTAAAAAAAGTAAAGCGCTTACCCGTATGCTCATCTATTCTCACCGGCTCTGTGGCAACGCCATTGGCATTCAGTTTTTGTATTACTTCATCAAGATAATCTACAGAAAAGGCAAGGTGTCGCAGCCCCAATGATTCCGGCGTGGAAGGTCGCGGCGGCGGATCAGGAAACGAGAACAGTTCAATCACATAATGGTCGCCAATGGCAAGATCGAGTTTGTAGGAACGGCGGCTTTCGCGGTACACTTCCCGAACAATCTGCAAGCCCAATATGTGGGTATAAAAGTGCTTTGATTTTTGATAATCGGAACAGATAATAGCAATATGATGAACGGCTTTCAGCATCGTATTCATGGAATCGTTTTTACAGCGCAAAGAAAACGTTTAGCTGTCTTAATTCATGGCTTCATTATTAACTTAAGATCTGGCGGTTGCTTTATTTATCCAACATATAAATCAGGATACAGTTTGCCGCCGGGCGTAACCGCGTAAGGCTCAAAATCGGTAATGCCTTCACTGCGCAATACGTCTTCATCCAAAAAAGTATTGCCTGTGCAGTCAGCCATTGTTTTACTCAAAATATAAAATGCGGCATCGGCTACAATCTGCGGTTTGCGGCTCATGGCAGACAGCTTTTCGCCGCCAAGCAGATTGCGGACAGCAGCCGTATCTATCGTTGTTTTGGGCCACAACGCATTCGATGCAATGCCATATTTTTTAAACTCGGCTGCCCAGCCCATTGCCATCATCGTCATACTGAATTTACTCATGGTGTAAGCGATTTGCGGACTCAGCCATTTGGGCTGAAGGCTGACAGGTGGCGACATCGTAAGTATATGCGCGTTACTGCTTTTCTTCAGGTGTGGCAGGCAGGCTTTTGTCATCAGGAAAGTGCCGCGCACATTGATGTCGTGCATGAGGTCGAAACGCTTTATTTCTGTAGCTTCCGTATTGCCCAATTGTATGGCAGAAGCATTATTAATCAGCATGTCTATTCCACCAAAAGCTTCCACCGCTTTTTCCACTGCTTTTTCTACAGCGTCTTCAAAGCGGATATCAGTTTGCACCGGCATTGCTTTGCCACCGGCTGCTTCTACTTCCTTTGCAGCCGAATAAATAGTACCGCCCAATTTTTCATGTTCTTCAATGCTTTTGGCAGCGATAACAATATTGGCGCCTTCGGAGGCAAGTCGCAGCGCAATGGCTTTCCCAATGCCGCGGCTGGCTCCGGTAATCAGAACTGTTTTGTTGGCAAAAGACATAGGTATAATTTGATAATGAAGAAAATATAGATCAATATGGCATCTGTAATAATGCTGTCCTGCAAACGCAATGCACGATCTAATTTAACAGCCATCGTTGGTGCTGTGGCGCAGCTTGCATGAAGGTATTGTGAATGTGTGTTATAAACAATACGCAGCTGGTTTGCAAAATGGTTTGCGGATGTGGACTAAACATCAGTTTACAATCTTTCCCCTTGCGCCAAGTTCTATCACTTCGCAGTTTTTGATGTCTTTCCCATCAATGGAAAATCTTACGAGCGTTCTTACTTTATGCCAGCCTTGCTGTCCTGCTGCGCCGGGATTCATGTGCAGGCATTTGAGCTTTTCATCGTACATGATTTTGAGTATGTGCGAGTGCCCTGAAATAAACAAATTTGGCTGGCGGGCAATGATGGCATCGCGAACGCCCGGCTCGTAACGCCCGGGATAGCCGCCAATGTGTTTCATAAAAACTCTTACCCCTTCACATTCAAACAGGAGCTGCTCCGGAAATTCGCTCCTGATATCGTAGCCATCAATATTTCCATATACGCCTTTCAGCGGTTTGAAAGCACGTAGCTGCTCTGCAATGTCAGCCGATCCAAAATCGCCGGCATGCCATATTTCATCGCAGTTATCAAAATGCTTAAACACGGCCGTGTCGAGATAATGGTGCGTATCCGATATCAATCCAATTCTTGTCATATTCTATCCTTCAAGTATTCTCTTCCTGATTTGATAATCGCACAGGCTTGTTTTTTAATAATATTGCTGCTTATTTTATGCTATTATTGCACCACATTTTCAAGCTTATTCCATTGCCTTCACCAAAACTCACTCCTTACAATCCTTGTATTGTATTCTTCGGCTGTTTTTGCGCAAAACAGTTTTTCTTATCATCCGCTGAATGATGAGGCTAGCTACAACCAAACAATTGCTGGATGCCACAAAAAAGCGCTTCGATGCGGATGTCGCATCATTGCCGGCAAACAACCGGAAGTACCTGACTGATATTTACCGGCAACGCTATGCGTTTGTTCAAAAATACTATTCCGACAGTTCTGTGATTACGGATAAGAACACAGAGCAATATATGCAGTCGATATTGACAGAAATTGTGAGCCACAATCCTTCTCTGCAAAATATGGAGTTGCGGACATGTTTTTCCCGTGCCTATTCGCCCAATGCGCTGTGCACGGGCGAAGGCACCATTTTGTTTAACATTGGTCTGTTCAGCCGGCTGCAGAATGAAAGCCAGGCGGCTTTTGTGCTGTGCCACGAAATAGCGCATCAGTATCTCGACCACAACAACCGCCACATCGCGCAGTATATCAATACCGTGTATTCGGACAGCTTTCAGCGAAGGCTGCAGCAGATAAAAAAAGCAGAATACCAGAAAGGAAAAATGCTGGAAGAAACCATCACAGGCATATCCTTCACAGGTCGCCGGCACACGCGCGAGCATGAATCGGAAGCCGATTCGGTAGCACTCGAATTCCTGAAAAATACCCGATATAATATCAGCGCTTCGCTCTCCTGTCTTGCCCTGCTCGACTCGGCAGACAATGACAAGTACAATGTGCTTCCAAAGCCCGACAGCCTGTTTAACTTCAGCAATTATCCTTTTCAATCCACATGGCTACACAGGAAAACAACTTTTTTAGCCAGCTTGCCATCAGTTCGCAGGAAGCAACTGAAAAAAGAAGAAGATTCTTTGAAAACGCATCCCGACTGTGATATCCGCATGCTGAACCTGAAAGACAATGTGCAGAGATATGGATCAAACGACCGGTAATGATTTCCTCGTGAGCGACTCCGCTTCTTTTCGCCACTGGCAGCAGACGTTCGATTTTGAAATGGTGAATTATGCATTCCAGTCGGGCAATGTTTCGCGCAGCTTATATTACAGTATGCAGATGCTGCCTTTCTACCCCGGCAATACCTATTTGATCGCTAATATTGGCAGGTGTTTCAACAAACTTTATGAAGCTCAAAAGCAACATGAACTGGGAAAAATAGCGGAGCTTCCCTCACCTTACCAGGAAAAAAAATACAACGATTTCCTGCAGTTTCTTCAGCGGTTGCGTCTCGGTGATATAGCCGCTATCAACTATCATTTTTTATCCGCTTATGAGAGCCATTGCACTTCAGACAAAATGTTTGATGAAGTATTATAGCAAAAGCAAGCAATTTAATCAAAACTGACAATAAAAAAACCAAAAACAACTATGAATGTTTCTCCATTTCGTTGCCTGCTGGCAATCTAGCGCCCTGCTGCCATTGCTCACGATGGCACAAGGTAAATTAAGTATCGACAAAGTATATTCGGCTAAGCTGCGCAACTCCGGTCCTATCATTTCGAACAATGAAGTAAAAGGCTATTTTTTGTTTTATCAAAGTGATAAAATCGACAAGAATACAAACGAGTATACGCTTCAGATTCTCGACGAAAATGTGAATCGCGTTAAAGACATCAAATTTACCGATGGCAAAAGCGTTGTTGCTGCTGGAAGCATGCCTACAATGGCTCGGATATCATGTTCGAATTTTTCAACAGCAAAGACAACCTGCTCGATTACCGTGTATATGGATTTGGATGGCAAACAAAAGTACAATTACACCCAGGAACTGAGCAAGCGCACCATCACTTACATGAACCAGAAAATGGTGTATGGCGATGGAGACGATGCGCAAAACACCACGCTGTTTGGTGCGGAAGACAAAGGTTTTATCAGCGTGTTGCCCATCCGCGACGGGCGGCAGTATTCGTACCAGGTGAGCGGCTACAAAACCGATAAAAAAGGACAGTGGACCTATGACCCTGAAGAAGACGACAAATTTTCAACACCCGCAGTTTTTAGGCTCTACCGATAGCATTGCCATATTTGAAGTGGTAAAAAAAGAAAAACTCCTGTCGGGCAAACCTCAATCGTGGCTGCTGGGTATTTACCTGCACAACGGAAAAAAAGCGTTTGAATTTGAAACCAACAGCAAAGACAAATACTCTTTTTTCCCGATGAACGTGACCAAGCTTGAAGGCAACTCCACTTTGCTTTATCAGGACCTTATTTTGATGCAGACGCACGCGTGCTGAAGGATAAAAGCCAGGGCATGGGCATCTGGATCATGGACAGTAAAGGCAAACTTGTTACCTCTAAATACAGCTCGTGGGAAGGCGACCTCGCCAAATACCTGCCGGTGAATGACAAAGGCAAAGTAGATGAAGTTGGCTATCTCTACATTCACAAAGTGATACAAACCAGCGACAAAAAGGTTTTCGCCATTGCCGAAGGCTATAAGCAGCAGGCAAGTGCGCTGGGCATTGGCATGAAGATGATGGGCGGTGGCGCGAGCGCGGTGAAACTAAAAGTGACCGATATGGTAATGCTGCAATACGACAGCACATTCAAACTTAAGAATGCAAAGATCTATGAGAAAAACAGCAACAATATAGAAATGCCGGGTGGTGCCGAACTGATGGGGCCGCAAGCAATGGCGCTGTTTGCCTCGCTTATGGGTGCGTTCGACTATTCGTTTACCGAAAAATCTTCTGACCTGTCTGCTTTCCAGGTGGGCTATACCGATTATGTAAAAGAAGACGGCTACAAAGGCGGCACTTTTAATACCATTTCCTATTATAACGGCAAGCTGACAACCGACCGCATCAATCTGAAATCTGCTGCCAAAGAAGTAAAAGTATTTCCCGGGAAAACAGGCAGCGTGATGATACTGGAATACTATAAAAAAGAAAACGGCTCGATATGAGAATAGAAAAAATCAATTAATTCTCCAGTTACCTAACTATAAAAAGCCACCTCTGAAAGGTGGCTTTTTGTATATGTTAAAAACTTATGATTATTTTATTCGTCACTTGTTCAGTGTGTCAAACATTTGCCGGGATTGGCGCGCAAACCTGCAGCGAAACCAATGGCAGCTTCGTATTCATCGTTTTGCAGAGCATCGATGGCAAGACTTACAAATTCGTCTACATCCATACCGCCATGTGTTTCTGTTTTGTCGTCACGATGGTCGTAGCCCAGTTCAGTATCTACCATTGGCGGCGCTATTTCAAACACTTTTACATTGGTCTCTCGTAAGCTGGTAGCGCAACGATGCGTGATGGAATGTAAAGCCCGCTTTGGTAGCGCTATAAACTGCCGCTACGGCAAGAGGCACAAAGGCAAGCCCCGATGTGATGTTTACAATAGCGGCTTCATCTTTTGCGGCAAGTTTACCCGAAAACATCTGGATAAAATGAATAGGCGCCACAAAATTGATTTCCGTTTCTCTACGGATATTCACCAGATCGCCGGGCATCGTGAGATCGGCATGCAGCTGCACACCCGCATTGTTGATCAGCATATTTACTTCCGGAAAATGCTGAAACACCCATTCCACAAGGTCTACGCGCTGTTGCGAATCTGCCACATCGCATACTTTCGTTTCTATGCCTGCATTCTGCCGTTTTATTTCAGCCAGCCGTTCTTCCCGCCTTCCGCAAATAATTATTTTATTGTTCAGAAGGCTCAGGTGCTTGGCAAGCGCCAGTCCGATGCCTGACGTTCCACCTGTTATCAAGTATAGTATTTCCTTGCAAATTCATAGCTAAATAAATTGTGAATATGATTATGTTCAAATAGACTGCCACAAGCTGTGCAGACGGATCTACTGATTTAGCAAAATAAAAACAGCCTGCAGAAATGTAAAATGTAATCGCATTGCACAATTGAACGTCTCTAAGAACGGTTGATGTTTCCTGTGCTTCTGGTGCGTCAAAGAATAAAAAGGCTTGAACCGGGCTTACAGTTTGGCTATATCTTTGCACCGCCAGCCACAATACTTTAGCAATCAATACAATGAGCAAGCAAATGACCATCTATGAGCCAATGCTATCTGACATTGTGCTCGATACCAATACTATTAGCCGGGAACAAGCCGAAACAGATTTTTGACTTTTTTAAACAACATCCGCTGTTTCACTGGAACGATGCGAACAATGATTGTGAAGACCGAGCCAACGCCATCTGCATTCTGCTAAGCAAATGGGGCATTCCCAACTATAAAGGATGGGTGTTTGGCGGCGCGTATCTGAAACGGGAAGAAGGCAGCCTCGTGAACTTCTGGAACTATCATGTAGCAGCAGCATTGCCCATTTTGGAAAATGGCGAGCCAATTTTTATATTATCGATCCGGCAACATCCGACAAACTGGAGCATGTGGCCAACTGGGCGCAAAAGTAACCAGTTGGGCGTCGAGTTATTATCTCATCAAAGACAGTCATTACTATATTTTCCCAACCTGTAAACTGTATCGCGACAACTGGCATAAGCGCAACAGGCAAAATTACAAATGGACCATACAAGGATTGGCGGGTGTAAATGGCGTATCGAAACCCGGGCAAGCAGCTGTGGTGTTTAACCGCAACCGCATTAAAAACACGGAAAAAAACTTCATTACCTGCTGAATAATAAGCCTGCAGAAATTAGGTAGCTGGCATTCATGCACGATTGACATATTGCGCTATATAGCCAAATATGATCATTCGCTTCGAAGGCTATGTACGGGGTTGCGAAAAGCCGTACTTACTGTTCGGAGGCTTACCGTAACAAACGAAACAAAAACGAAGCACCTGCAGCGGCCACAAATATCCACCAGCTGATGTCGGCGGGTATACAAAATGCTGCAGCCATTTGCTCATAGCCCACCACGCTACCGGAAAAGCAATGAGTAAGGAAATTAATACCAGTACCACAAATTCCTTAGACAACAGCATTACGATGCAGGGCACAGAAGCTCCCAGCACTTTGCGGATACCAATTTCTTTAGACGCTGCTGTATGGTATAGACACTTAACCCAAACAAACCAAGGCAAGCCAGCACTACAGCAATGATGGTGAAAATGGAAAGTATATTGCCCAGCCTGATGTCTGCCCGGTATAGTGAGTTAAAATCCTCATCAAGAAAGTGATAATCGAAGGGGCGGTGCGGCACCAGATCTTTCCATTGTTTTCTTAAAAAATCGATAGTTGCCGGAATATTTTTGCCCGAAATTTTCACCAGTAGTTTTGAGCCCCAGTTCTCATTGAACAATACTACCGGGTTGATGATTTCGTGCATGGAAACGGAATGAAAATCTTTAACCACCGCTTTCACCAAACCCGGGCGACTGGCACCCAGATATACTTTTTTACCAATTGCTTCCTCCGGCTTCCAGCCCAGCTTTCGGGCTGCAGTTTCATTCAGGATATAATGGTAAATATTACCCGCGTTTTCATGCGATGCATCCAGCATATCCTGCCGCGTAAAGTTGTTGCCGGCAAGAATGGTAAGACCTGCGGTAGGGATAAAATCTTCATCTACCGGTGTCGCATTGATTTCTATTCCTTCTTCGGCGCCCATGGCATCATTACTGATAAAATAACCGCCGTAAATATTTGCCGGATCATTTACCGTTGACGACAGGCTGATGATATCAGGATGAGCAGTAAATGCTGTTTTGATTGCAGACAGTTTTGCATACATTTTATCGTCCATTGGCAGCACAAGCAGGTGATCTTTATCGAAACCCGGCTTTGTGTTTTGGATAAAATGAATCTGCCGGGAAATGATAAACACACAAACAATGAGAAAGGCAGAAATCACAAACTGAAAAACAAGCAGCGATTTGCGGAGCCATAATCCGGATGCGGTATTTTTAAACGCTCCTTTCAGCACGCTCGCGGGGCGAAACCCTGACAGCACGAAAGCCGGGTAACTGCCTGCCAGCAAACTGATGCCTGCCACCACTGCAAGCGAAAACCAAAGCAGAAAAGGTGACAACAAATCGGAATAGGAAAATTCTCTTTCTGCCAGCTGGCTGAAAGTAGGTAGCAACACAGCAGACAATCCAAGACTTAGCGACAAAGCAATAAAAGAAAGAATAACCGACTCGCCCATAAACTGACCGAACACCTGCCCTTTGGATGCGCCTGCTACTTTACGGATACCTACTTCTTTTGCTCTTTCCAACGAGCGCGCAGTGCTGAGATTGATATACGTAAAACAGGCGATCATTAATATCAGCAAGGCTACGGCGCCAACGATGTAGAGATAGGAGATACTGTTGTTAGGTTCAAAACCGGCATATGGCGAATGAAGATGAATGCTGCGAAATGGCTCAAGATCAAACGTAAAGAAATCGTTCCCTTTCAGGTCCATTTCCTTTTTCATAAATGCCGGAATTTTTGCCTCAAGTTTTGGAATATCCGACTCCCGGTTCAACAGTAAATAGGTAATATAATTGGCTCCCCAATAGCTTTCTTCCTGCGTTTCGCCAAGCGTGGAAAAAGAAGCCAGGCAACTGTATTTGATTTGTGAATTGGAAGGACAATCTTCGATAATGCCCGATACGAAATAAGGTTCTTTATTGATGCCTACCAGCATTGTTTGTCCCATCGGATTTTGCGTACCAAAATATTTAGAGGCAGCAGATTGTGTGAGTACTATTTTATGAAGCCCCGACAATGCATCGTGTGCGCTGCCCTGCAACAGGCGAAACGAAAACAAATCGAAGAAGGTAGAATCGGCATACATCACAGGCTCTGAAATCATATCGTTGGTGGTAGAAATAAAACGGTTTCGCACAATCAGGCGCACACCGCTTTCCACTTCGGGAAATGCACGTTTAAATGCAGGAAATACTTTGGTACTGGTAACTGCAGTTTTCTGTGGCTCGCCGTCACCAAAGCTGTAGTTCATCACCAACCTTACGATTCTGTTGCTTTTTGTTTGAAAGTCATCATAGCTCAGCTCGTGCTGAATATAAATTGCCATCAGCAGGCAGCAGGTGAAACCAATGGTTAAACCCAATAGGTTGATAAAGGAAAACACTGTATGTTTTGATAGGTTTCGGACGGCTATGGTGAGGTAATGTGAAAACACGGCAGGTGTAATTTGACGGTTAGATACTATGAATTTCAACGGATGTGCCAATGACTAAACCGTTTATGATCAATTGTTTCCGTTTAGATTTCTCATTTCTGCTGTTCATTTGCGAACACTATTTGTACGGATTTGATGAGATTTGCGGGCTCACAGAGACTCAAAGGCAGGTGATCAGAAACGATATATGCATAAAAAATGTATATTTATTTCAAACCTTAGCGCTATGTTGTATCGCAAGCACCCTCCTTGCCTTGAATTACAACCTTATGTAGAATGCTATTATATATGGGACAGTGAATGCCCTTTGGAATCACCACTTACTATAGAATCTCCTCCCACCGGTTATTGTTCTATTGTGTTTAATTATGGAGACCCTTACTATTTGCAAAATAAAAAGTACGAGAGATTATCGGTGCCAATGCAGTTCGTATCCGGACAAAGTATTTACAGTTACAAACTGTTTTTAACTGGTACAATTGGTATTGCCGGTATTGTTTCAAAACCAACGGCACTGGCTACTATTTTCCGTTTTCCTATGTATGAATTAATCGAAGAGCGCTTATATCTGTTGAGTCTTTTTGCTCCCGAACTTGTGGAAAAATATAGCATTAGCATCCGGCGAAGCAACGATGAACAAGACAGGGTGCAGCAGCTTGAAATTTTTTACTTCACCAGGTAAGGTCGCAACAGCTTCAACCCGATTAGATAGATGTTGCGGCTAATTGTATAGTAGAAAGCAACGGCTTGCTGCAGGAAACGAATTGCTAAAAGACAGTTGCATGAGCCGCCGCACATTTGAAAGAAAGTTCCTGCAAAAGATGGGGCTTAGTGCAAAGTATTATGCACGCATTCGTTGTATCAGCTATTTGTGCTATTGCATTGCAGGCAAAAAGCGGGTTGAGTGGTCTAAGGTGCTTTATGAATGTAACTTTTATGAACAGGCGCATTTTATTGTAGATTTGGAAGAGTTTTGGGGCAGAAGCCCTCAGCAGTACCTGAAAGAAAACACAGAATTAATTCATCTTGTGAAACACAGTACTTAATGATAAATGACGTATTATTACAATACCAGCAGCCCTAACCCGGTTATCTTAGCTGTGCAATTATAGCAGTAAGGGCAGGTAGCAAACAGAATAAAATGGTCGGATTTGACGCTATTCCTTATGCTGAAAATATAAGCCTTCGTGCGCCGTTTACCGAAGCTGGCATCTGGCAACCGCTCGAAGGCAAAGAAACGATCAGGAATGGCTGGTGGGCACCGCTACCTTCGCTTATTGGTAAAACAACATTTATTAATAGTTATGTAAACAAAGACGCTACTGCCGTGACCGCTGAATTTCACCGCGACATCATCAACCCGGCTTGCACACTGAGAATCATTGACCGTTTCACAATTTATGAAAATGGCATGATCACTGAACAGGAAAACTTCCTCGATCCCATAGCTGTAAGAAATGCTGAAGTGGTGGCATAAAGCAGCCAATTCTTGTGTTTAAAGATGATGTCATTGTAGATGATGATGCAGCCAAGGTTTACGCATGCACAAATTGCAAGGTTCATAACCCCTGTTCAAGCCCTGATCTCCTATAGCCCTCAATTAATAATGCGACTGTTACCTCTACTCGGCATTTTTTCGTCTATAATTGAAAAAGGCGTTATGACAAAAGGAAAGCAACGCAAGTTCTGCAAAACGCTAATCTTTTCAACCACCCTTAAAATGTACAGATCATGCAATTTTACACATGTTCCCAACTGTTTATTTGCCTTGTCACTTCATTGGCTTGCACTTCCTGCGTACATTTGTATTATGCTCCCAACACCAATAATGTTCCGTTGTTTACAAGTAAAGGACAAGGCAGAATACAGGCACAGATTAGTGCGGGAGACAATATATCAGGCGGCGAGTTGCAGTCTGCGTATGCATTTGGGGAGCATACAGCCGCTCAACTCAACTTATACTCGGCTGGTCGGGATGACGGTCAATACGGATCGGGAAATGGCACTTATGCAGAAATGGCGGCTGGCTATTTTGCTCCATCGCCAAACAAACACTGGGTGTTTGAATCCTATGCCGGCATAGGTTATGGAGGCATTGTAAACAAATACCAGAACGCCAACTATTCGAGTTCTGAAATGGCAAAAACGTCAGTTACAAAATTTTTTATTCAGCCATCAGTTGGATATAGTTCATTATATTTTGATATTGCTGTGAGTTCTAAATTCAGTTCTGTATTCTCTGGTGTACAGCATTCATCGGTCAGCCAAGAGCACAATGCATACGACTATGAAGAAATTGGTTACATGCAAACACACAAATCGCATTTATTTTGGGAACCGGGATTCATGATCCGCGGCGGGTTTAAACAAATTAAAGTTGTGCTTCAGTATACGCAGTCGGTGGCCACGCATTACAAATTACCGATAGATAAAAGAAACACTTCTATCGGCATTATGGTTCCGATTTCTTCTTCCAAATCTTCTGCCAGCACTGCACAGCAATAGTATGATTTACTTCACTAATCTCAATGCTCCTTTCCCATTAGCAAGTTTTACTTCCACCACGTTGTTGTCCCTGGCAATAAACCGGGAAGACTGGGATAAAAAACCGCTGCCGTAATACAGTTCCTGTCTGCGGAATTTGCCATTTTGAAATTTGATAATGGCATACCTGTCATCTGCATGTACAGGAATAAAATCCGCATTGTTTCTCCATCTGAACACCTTCAGCGGACCTTCGTTTTGCGAAGCTGCAAGCAGCATTTTTCCATTACTGCCTTGTAACTGTATGAGAGCTTTGGCATCTCCCGGTACATAGAAGCCGCTTTGCCCCGATATGTAAGGCCGAAAAGCCACCTTTCCCATCACCCAGCAGCACCAATCCATTCATGGCATCGTAGCGCCCTGCCGACACTTCATTACCATAATCATTGCCGCACAACACTACATCAAGATTACCGTCAGCATTTACATCGGCCGCCAGCATTCCATTTACCGGTGCCTGTTGTGCAAGGGCTGGCAGTGCTTTCCATTCAAATTTTCCATTGCCCATATTCTGAATAAAACAGGTGCTGAAGTTGTTGGCTTCCAACACCAGCGCGTCTTGCATTTTTTCATCATTGAATATCTGGTGAACATCCGCTACAGCAAATGCTTTGTAAGACAAAAACTGTTTTTTCAATCCTGGCAACTGACCTACTATATCATCTCTGTTTAACGCAGGGTATTCTTTCATTTCTCCCTGGCTGTCTTTCAGGTATAGGGTAAGTATAGGATCAATGTTTCCATTATCATCAAAATCTTTGGCATAAACTCTCGCCGGGTATTCATCGCTCGCCCGGAAAAACGAATTCTTTCCAAGATTACCGGCGATATAATCTATATCGCCATCATTGTCAAAATCACCGGCTACCAAGCTGTTCCACCAGCCTTTCTGATCGCCCATACCTGTGCCCGCTGTCACATTATCAAATGAACCATTTTTATTTTTGAAAAACGTAACCGGCATCCATTCGCCCAACACAATAAGATCAACAGCGCCGTCATTATCCCAATCTGTCCACAGCGCATCGCACACCATACCTATATTTTGTAAGTCTTTACAGGCAGTAGCCGTAACATCGGTAAATTTGATAACGCCGTTTTGGGTATCGTTCCGATAAATAAATGAGCTCACGGGCAAAGGATACTGACCGGGCAGACAACGACCGCCGATGAATAAATCGAGATCGCCATCTCCGTCGTAATCGGCAGCGCGCACACAGCTTTTGCTGGTATAATTGACAGGCAACGCCGACGTATCCAACGTAAAATTTCCTGAGCCATCATTCACATAAAACCTGTCGGCATAAGCGCTCGAATTGGCTGGAAATTCATTGCTGCCGTTGGCGCACCAGAGATCGGCATCGCCATCGCCGTCGGCATCAAAAAACAACACGCCCATATTTTCCGGCCGGTAATTTTGCGTAGCCGAAACGGTGCTGCTAAAGGGTTTCAGAGTAAATGAACCATCTGTTTGCTGTAGCAAAATGGAACCTTCTTTATCGGCTGAGCCGCCAATAAAAATATCATCGAGACCATTGCCATCGACATCGGCCGCCGCAAGCCCGGGACCAAATTGCGATAGCTTGTGTGGCAGTAATCTTTCCTTATCAAAATCAATATAGTCGGTTTCCACGTGCACATAGTTCACACCCAAAGCTGCGGTTACGTCTGTAAACAGTGTGTTGTGATTGAATATGGGAAGTGTCCGGTCGTCTGGCACTGTGGCATCGCTTTGCTTTACAGTAAGCCGCTGATTTGTTTTTACCTGAGTCAATACCTGTTTTGTATGATTGGGCCAACGGATGATAACAGAGTCAATTATTGTTGTTGTATCCAGCCCAAAATGCGCCGATGCATCTACATAAGAAAGATAGCCACGGCAAGGCTCATTGTCATACACCTGCTTTTGCTTTCCATAATAGATTTCGGTAATGGCACCAATGCCTTTCCGATTGCTGCTGCCGCCTTCAAATCTGATATCGATAAAATTTTTGCGGATGTCTTTTGCAGAATTCAGCGTGTTTTGATACACGAATGCTTCTTCGTTGATATTGTTGATAACATAATCGAGGTCGCCATCATTGTCGAGATCTACAGCCACAGCGCCGTTAGAAAAGGAAGGCTGGTTGAAGCCCCACTCTTTTGTCTTGTTTTCAAAATTGAGATTACCCTTGTTTTCATACACATAATTGGGCACTTTTATCACGGGTATTTCGTCTATCAAATCCTGCTTCGCCATGATTTTTTGCGACACCGCGCGGAATGCTACAAAATCATGATCTGTTACATCGCGCGGATAACCATTGGTGATAATGATATCGCGGTTGCCATCGTTGTTGAAGTCTGCCATCGTCGGGTTCCAGCTCCAGTCGGTTTCTGCGGTGTTGGTGTAAAAAGACACATCACCAAAAATGGGATCACCAACAGAATCGCTGCCATTCATGCGGTTGCCCATATTCAGTTGCAGCGTATTGCGCACATACTGCAAGGCAAGTTTTTCCTGTAGCATACTTTGAAACACATAGTAGTTGCCGCTGCTCATGTTTTTCTTTTTGCGGTAGTTGTCTTCAGGGTTCATATCTACCGACAAAATATCGGGAAGTCCATCATTGTTAATATCACTGATATCAACACCCATGGCATTTTCGGAAGTATGTTTCAGGTATTGATCTATTTTATTCGTAAACGTGCCATCATGATTGTTGATGTACAAATTATCGCTGCCAAAAAAATCATTGGTTACATAAATATCTTTCCATCCATCGCCGTTGATGTCTGCTATTGCCACGCCCAATCCAAAACCATATTCGTTGATTCCTGCAGCCTTCGATATTTCTGTATATACCGGATGCTGTAAAGCAGAATCCCAGTTGTTCACATACAGTTTGTCCACATCCGTTCGCAGTGTATCTTTTGCTTTGCTAAAATTAACTGACGTGCGTTTTGCCAGTTTGGTAGTAACAAGAAACATATCGAGATCGCCGTCATTATCAAAATCGGAGAAGGCGGCAATTACAGAAAAACTGGTATCGGCAAGACCGTATTCTTCAGCCGATTCCTTGAATACTGGATAGTCGCGCCCTTCGCTTAAACCCTGGTTGATGTACAACAGGTTTTTTCGGCCGGCACCGCTGCTGCGGATGCTGTTACAGACATAAATATCATCCCAGCCATCATTGTTAATGTCAACCACGGCAGCCGAACTCGACCAATCGCCTTCGCCCGAAACACGGCTTTGTGATGTAATATCTTCAAATGAAAGGTTGCCTTTGTTCTGGTATAATTTGTTGCTGCTTGTACTGGCAGTAAAATACAAATCGGGCAGACCGTCGCGATTAAAATCGCCCACAGCCACGCCGCCGCCATTGTATAAAAACTCAAGATCAATGGGATTGATGGAATCGTTTTCCGAAATGGTATTACTAAAAGTGATACCCGACTGTGAACTTTCCACTTTTTGAAACAGCACATCATTATTAGTACAGGAAGTAATGAACAGGAGCGAGAGAATGGCAAAACAAATCTTCACAATCAACATTTTGAATACACGATAAAGTCAGGCAGGCAGCAGAAAGATATATCTGCAAAATGCCAGGGAATTGGTATAGCAACAAACCTTAAAACTAAGAACATTTCCCGTAGCAAAGCAATTTATAGTAGTGGCTATTATAAGAAAAGGTTGCCCAAAAATTTGGGCAACCTTTTTACATTTTATTCAACGATTAATAGTTGGGGTTCTGCGTTAAGCTGGAACCATATTTTGCTGCGAGATCAATGATAGCAGCAGGAATCGGGAAATATTCATTTTTACCCTTGGTAAAGGATGCACCGGCTTTGTACACACGGATTTGCTTTTCCTTGGCTACATAAGTATTCAGTGTTTCAGCCGCAATACCCCATCTTACAAGGTCGAAAAAGCGGTGACCTTCCTGGGCAAGTTCGAGCCTTCTTTCAAAGCGCACTGCATTTCTTGCATACTCCTGGCTTGGCAGTGAGGTGTAAAGATTCATGCTGTAGTTAGCATCTGCTTTAGGAGAAGACAGGTCGCCCGGCACTTCTCTCACCCAGCTGATCGGATCTTTTGCACGTGCACGAACGCGGTTAATATAGTCTTTCGCTGTTTCCAGTGAACCAACTTCTATTTCAGCTTCGGCAGCCATCAGCAGTACATCTGCATAGCGGATGATATAGATATCTTTGGCAGTAATGTTTTTCCAGCCGGAAGAAGTAAGTACATTTTCTTCTTTTTTGGAGAAGATATGTTTTTTAGGACTGAATGGACCAGCATAGTTCTGATCGCGGATCCAGGAAACACCCGGATGCACACCCCAATCCCAGTAGTAGATGCCTTTGCGACCTACAGACCAGTCTAAACGTGGATCTAACGGTGTTACATTGTCATTTTGGAAAGGCGCACCATCAGCTACACCCTGGTCGTTTTTCAGGTTTACATCGTTAAACGTAGTGAACAATGGCAAACCAGAAGCATCTGTTTTGAAAGCATTTACCAGGTTTTGTGAAGGCTGGAAGAAACCGCAGCATCCAAAGTCGCCACCATAAGGGAAAGCAAGTCCCAAAGAACGTTCGCCACTACCATCTACGGTGCCGGAAGCTGCAGAAGAAATGGTGAACACACCTTCCATATTGTTGTCATAATTCGGATCAAAGTTTTTCCAGTAAGCATCCTGCAAACCATAAGGCTCGCCGCGTGATGTTTTTCCACTTACTACAATCACATCATACAATGACTTGGCTTGAGCGTATTTGTGTTCAAACATGTAGCATTTGGCAAGATAGGCAGCTGCAGCCCATTTGTTTACAGCAGCTTTCCTGTCGCCAGGCTGTGTTTCCGGCAGATTGTCGTAAGCATACTGAAAATCGGCTTCGATGTTTGGCCAGATGTCGGTGGTATTGTTGTAAACAGTAGTGGTATCGCTGATGAAAGGAACATTATTCCACATGCGTTTTGCATCGAAATGATAATGTCCTCTCAGGAACCTCGCTTCTGCGATAAAACCTTTTCTTTCTTCTTCGCTGATGTCAGTTACACCCGGATCGTTGGCAAGCCTGATCACATCGTTTGCTCTTGATACACCTTCGTAAACGGCGAGCCATTTATTGTAGAAATACCTGTTAGCAGATTGTGACTGGTATAGTTCTACTTCAGTCATTTGCGGCTGGTCGTTCGCATCTGTTCCTTTGTAGGCATCATCTGCTGCTACACCTGCGGTAGCCCAGTTTACTGCCGAAGTTTCCCATGAATCGCCGGCTACACCCTGCCCGTCGAGCACACCGTACACGCCTACTAACAAGGCTGAAATACCTTTTTTGTTTTTAATCTGGTCGGAGCCATATTGCCCGAAGGGCTGTGCATCGAGAAACGTTTTCTTACACCCGTATAAGATGGATGCAGATACCACGAGAGTCGTGAGTACAATGAATAATTTAATCCCTGTATTATTTTTCATTACTGATAATTAATTTTTTAGCAATTCGCTATTCTATTCTTAAAACGTCACATTCACACCAACTGTAAGAATGCGCGGAGTCGGGAAGTTACCATAGTCAACGCCTAAGCTGTTGGCATCAGATCTTGCACTTCTGTAATCGCCTCTACCCACTGCCTGAGTTGTAATTTCCGGATCGAGACCTGTGTATTTGGTGATGGTAAACAAGTTCTGACCCTGTACATAAATTCTGAGCCTGTCCATGTATAAGCGTTTCAGCGCAGAAGCAGGAAGAGAATAGCCAATAGACAGGTTTCTCAGTCTCAGGTATCCGCCCGGTTCTACATAGTAGCTTACAGGAACCTGACCGCTTGATCCGTCGGAACCGTCTAACACCGGCAGTTTTGCGTTGGTGTTGGTTGGTGTCCAGCTATCATACAATACACGTTTGTCTCTGTTGCCCTGGAAGGTGTTGAAATCTGTCCAGTAACGTACATAGTTTACGATCTGTCCGCCTTTTTTCCAGTAAAGGAAGGTGCTCAGGTCGAAACCTTTGTAAGATGCATTGAAGTTGAAACCGGTAGTGAAATCGGGATGTGGGCTACCGATAAATGTTCTGTCGTCAGGAGTGATCTGGCCATCTGGTTTGCCGCCGGGACCGCTGATGTCTTTGTATCTCCATTTACCAATGCCTTCGTTCGATTGTACAATCGCGTCAAGGTCTGCCTGGTTCTGGAAGAAACCATCGATCTGGTAACCATAGAAAGAAGAGATAGGACGACCGGTTACTGAACGGTTGAACGGATCGATCCTGGATCTGCTACCTTCAAAGTAAGGGTCAGCAATATTTCCTACTGTGTTTTTGTACAAAGAGAAATTGATGCTTGCATCATATTTAAAATCTCTTTTGCCACCTCTGTAGCCTAAGCTCAGGTCAATACCTTTATTGGTCATGTCACCAATATTGGTAGGCTGCGTGCTTACATTACCTAATAAAGTCGGATCTAATTTTCTGTTGTAAAGAAGGTCAGTTGTTTTACGTGTGTATAAATCCAATACTACACTAACTGAATTGTTGAACAAGCTCGCATCAAGACCTACGTTGGTAGTAGCTGATTGTTCCCATTTGATATCCGGGTTGCCAATCGCATTGTGTCTCAACCCTGGCTGATATCCTGTATTGCTACCATCAATCGGATAACCGGCGCTGTACCCATCAAACACATAAGAAGTAATAAAACCAAAGTCAACTGTATTATCATTACCCAGAACACCATAACCGGCTCTCACTTTCAGATCGCTGATCCAGCTGATGTCTTTCATGAATGACTCTTCAGATACTCTCCAGCCCACGCTTCCGGAATAGAAGTTACCATATTTGTTGTTAGGTCCAAAAGCGTTGGATGAACCATCTCTTCTGAACGAGCCGCTCAGCAGGTATTTGTTTGCGTAAGTGTAATCGATTTTAGCAATTACAGGAGAAAATTTTCTGAACCTGTACTCATAGCTTTCACCGTATGGAGTGGTGCCTAAGCCAGAGCTTACCTGCCAGAAGTTTCTGTCGAACAGGAAGTAGTTATTGTTTCTGCCAAAAGTACCACGACCCTGACCTTCCACCATTTCTGTTCCTATCAATGCTCTTACATCATGGTTGTCACCAAATTCCTTGTGGAAATTCAGCGTATTGAACCAGGTAAGCGTGTAACCATAATTGTGACCTTCACCATATTCACCTACGCCGCCTCTGCCTTCTGCATTTTCATAGGCAGGAACGTTGAAGTAGTTGTACCAGCTGTTGCCATAGTCCATACCCAGCACTGTTCTCAGCGTGAAGTATTTGAGGAAATCGGCTTCTGCATATACAGAACCAATGATACCTACTTTTTTGTCTTTGTTGTCTTTACCTCTGTAAAGGTTGGCATACGGGTTAGATGCATTACCAAGATTTGAACCCCTGGTGCCTGCAAAATTTCCCTGGATATCATACACAGGCACAATAGGCTGCATACGGTAAGCCATTGAAATTGCGTTGCCTTCATCCTGGTTGTTAAACCCGTGTTTGTCTATCAGGCTCAGCTGAAGATTTTCGCCCGCTCTTATTTTTTTAGCAATAACAAAATTGGTATTAGCGCGGATAGAGTATCTTTTATAACCGGTAAATTCAATAATACCATCCTGGTCGAAGTAGTTGAGCCCCAGCAGGTAGTTGCCGGCTTCAGTTCCACCGGAAGCCGTGATGTTGTGGCTCTTCATAGGAGCGGCAGTAAATATAGCATCCTGCCAGTCGGTGCCCTGTTTGTTGGCAGCCACTATCAGGTAAGTACCATCGCCGTTCACATCGTTCAGATTTAATTTGTATAAATCCGGGTTGGCACGTGGATCGCCTGCCTGCACACCGCTCGCTGTTCCGGCAAGAATATATTCAGGAATAACGGGTGTGCTGGTAGAATCCAGTCCACCATTGTACTGCCCGATATTGAATTTGGTTCTGCCTGCATTGGCTGGTATACCCTGTTGCAATCTCAGCAGGTACTCACCGTATTCCTGCGTGTTCAGCAGGTCGTATTTTTTTACCAGCGACTGTACACCATAATAAGCGTCGTACGTAACTTTTGTTTTGCCTTTACCTTTTTTGGTAGTAATGATAATTACACCGTTGGCAGCAGCAGCACCATACACGGCGGCAGATGAACCGTCTTTCAAAACCTGCATCGACTCGATGTCGTTGGGGTTCAAATCGCTGATAGAACCCACACGGGCACCATCTACGATATATAAAGGTTCATTTTGGTTGAAGGTTGTAAAACCGCGGATACGCACCGAAGCACCGGCACCGGGCACACCTGAAGTACCGATGGTAACACCGGCAGCCTTACCCTGCAGCAGGTTTTCCACGTTGGAACCCGGATTTGCAACCAGTTCTTTCGTGTTTACCACCGCTACAGAGCCGGTAATATCCTTTTTACGCTGAGAAGTATACCCTGTTACTACTATTTCGTCGAGTGATGACGATTTGTCTTTTAAAGACACTGTAACAGAGGTTTGTGAAGAGATATCTACTTCCATGTCATCATATCCCACAGATGTGATAACAAGAGCAGATTTACCGGCAGGAACATCAAGCCTGAATGCGCCTGAAGCATCGGTAGCAGTACCAACATTGGTACCTTTTACCAGCACACTGGCACCATTGATAGGTTGATTGTCCCTGGCACTGGTCACAGTTCCCTTTACTGTTTTTTGTGCGATAGCCGTAAATGATAGACAAATGAGGAAACAGGTTACACAGACGTGCGTAACCCAGCAGTCGAGTTTGTTCATGATGCAAGCAATTTTGGCAAAAATTAACAAAAGCATCAACATCGCAAACTTTTTCTTTAAAATTTTTTCAGGCAGAAGCAACGTTTTCGTCGGTGTATGAAGTACACAACTGGCTGAAACGCTTTGTGTACAAGGAAAGTTTATAAAAAAGTTAATTTGATTTGTTAACTTTTACATGTCGAAAAATATTATTCACATACCTGTTTTACTCCTTTCCAAATCACAAATTGTCGATTTTAGACGACTTAACCCTACTTTTTCAGTGCCCTGGTTCGCGACTCTTTCTTGCATTAAAGCATCCTGGCAGTCATCAAACTGTTTATTATTTCAAGTCTTGGGTCAACAATTTTATCAAACGAGTAATACCACGAAACCGAGCAAAAAATAACACGAGTAGATTATGCATTTCACGCTGACACCTGTTTTCCTCAATCACATTTCCTAAGGCCTGTTTCAAAATCAGCGGCATTACCAGGTGGCAAAAAAAGTTGCGGAAAAAAGAGAAATAAACATCCCGCAAAAAGTTCAATGTTGGCCGAAACAAAAGAAATTGCAGCAGGTGTCACAAAAAACAAAAAAAGATATAACACCTCGAATCACTATCTATGAAAACTTTCTTCCTTCTACCGGCTTTGTGCTTTGTGGTATTGGCCATGGCCCAACCTCAAAAGCGCGCAATGCAACCCGGCGATATCTACCGGATGCAAACGTTGAATGATGCTCACGTATCACCCGATGGCAAATGGATTGTATATACCGTTACGGGTATCGATTCGGCAAAAGACAAGCGCAACAGCGATATTTGGATGACAAGCTGGGACGGCAAAGAAAACGTGCAGCTTACCAACAGTGCTGAAAGCGAAAGCTCGCCCCGGTTTAGCCCCGATGGTAAATACATATCGTTTATAGCCTCGCGCAATGGCAGCAAAAGCCAGGTGTTCCTGCTCGACAGGCGCGGTGGCGAAGGCAAACAACTCACGGAAGCCAAAGGCAGCCTCGAAGGTTATGAGTGGAGCCCCGATGGCAAAAAATTGGCTCTTGCCATGCAGGACCCGGAAGACACAGCCAAAAACAAACCGCCCAAACCTTACATCATCAACCGGTTTACGTTTAAAAAAGATGTGAGCGGCTACCAGTACGATACATCCAGAACGCACCTGTACCTTTTTGATGTGGCTACCAAAGCGATGCATCCGTTAACAAGAGGCATTTATGAAGAAAAAGATTTTAGCTGGAGTCCTAATAGTGCGCAGGTAGCCTTTGTAAGCAACCACACTTCCGATCCGGACCGCAACGAAAACACAGACATTTTCATCGTAGATACGGCAGATGGCGCTCAGCCACGCCAACTCACTACCTGGACGGGCGGCGATGCCAATCCTGAATGGAGCCCCGATGGAAAATGGATTGCTTACCAGCGGGCATCTACCGATGCGCTGTACGAAATGTACGACCAGACAGGCTTGTGCATGATACCGTCTGCAGGTGGCGAGCCCGTGGTGCTTACCGCTTCGCTTGACAGACCCGTTTCAAATCAGAAATGGAGTGCCGATGGCAAAACCATTGCTGCGCTTGTATCCGATGATATGCAGCGATACATCGCCGTAATAGATGTAGCCAAACGCAACTTCACCAAACTCACCAACGACTATAATGCGTTTTATGCCGTGCAGCCTGCCCCAAATGGCAGCTGGCTCGCATCCATGTCAGGCATTCAAACGCCTACAGAATTGTATGCTGTAGAAGGTGGAAAAGTAAGACGGCTCACCACTATCCAGGATAAATTTACCGACTCGCTCTTGCTGGCAAAAGGAGAAAAATTTGTATCCACCAGCAAAGATGGAACAAAGGTGTCGGGCGTAATCTATTATCCGCCGGGCAAAGGGCAAAAAAACCTGCCGGTTATCTTTTACATTCATGGCGGACCTACTGCACAGGATGAACTTGAGTTTTGATATGACGAGGCAGATGTTTGCAGCGCATGGGTATGCGGTTGCGGGTGTAAACTACCGTGGCAGCAATGGCAGGGGAGTCGCGTATTCAAAATCCATTTCGGGCGATTGGGGAAATAAGGAAGTAATGGATATTTTAGGCGCAGCCGACTACCTCGTATGCGCAGGGTATTATTGACTCTGCGCGCATGGCAATGTCGGGCTGGAGTTATGGCGGTATTTTAACCGATTATGTAATTGCATCTACCACCCGCTTTAAAGTGGCGAGCAGTGGCGCAGGCGTAGCAGCACCCTTGTCTTTGTTTGGTGTAGATCAGTACATCAATCAATATGTAAATGAAATAGGTCTGCCATGGCAGGAAGGCAATGTAGAAAAATACCTCAAAATATCTTATCCATTTCTGCATGCCGACCGCATTACAACGCCTACACAGTTTATGGTGGGTGAAAAAGATTTTAATGTACCGGCTGCCGGCAGTGAGCAGATGTACCAGGCTTTGCGTACCTTGAATGTACCCACAGAATTGCTCATTTATCCCAACCAGTTTCATGGATTTACGCAGCCGAGTTTTATAAAAGATCGGTATGAACGCTATTTAAGCTGGTTTGATAAATACCTGCAACCAAAAGATACCGAAAAAGCGAAATTGTAAAAAAGGAACGTTGTACAAATAGATTACAAAAGAGAAAGGGAAGCCTGCTTCCCTTTTTCTTTTTGAAAACGATACTCACAGCAACATCATCTTTCGCTTATCGGGTATCAAAAAACATTCAACCAAAAACCTGGTGACTACAAATAGCAACACCTGCGCGCCTTTGGCAAAACAAGAAAGCATATTCTTGTAAATGACCGACATTTAACCACTAAAAAAATGAACTATGGGCTTTGACCAATACCACGAACCAGCGAGTGAACTGAGTGATGAAATCAGAACAAAAGCGCGGATGCTTGCTTCCATAATCGAAGAAGCAGAAGCCATCAACTGGTATGAGCAGCGCATATCGGTAGAGAAAGACAGCGATGCAAAAGCCATCATGCAGAACGCACAACAGGAAGAGTTTAAACACTTTGGAATGGACCTCGAATTTTTGCTGCGCAAAATGCCAAAATGGAGAGAAACCCTGCAGGCTATTTTGTTTCAGCCGGGAGATATTGTAAAACTTGGTGAGAAAGGAGAAGAGAACGCTGAATAATGCTCATCAACTGATGACTGAATGATGCTTTTTATTATGCGAGCATCAAACAGCTTTAGGATCATCCGGTATCCGTGTCATCAAATAGCTGTCCGCCTAGCCATTGCAACCAAAGCAATCAGTAATTTTTTGCAGTAATAAGGCAAATAAACAAATGCATGAATATAAAAATAAACCGTCTGCAGCATGTAGGCATTCCGGCTACAAACCTCGCCCAATCTGAAGCATTTTATCATCGTCTTGGTTTTGAAAATGTAATGGCTGCCGGGTTTGAATTTGACGGTGGCAAAGGCAGGGTGGCGATGATGAAGCGCGGCGACATGATCATTGAACTATACCAGATGCCGGACCACATGCTCAACGATATCAGGAGCCGCGGCAATGGTCATATTGACCACATTGCATTTGATGTGGATGACATCTACGAAACGTTTGCCGCATTAAAAGAAGCTTCATTTCATATCGTGGAAGAAGAACCGGTAAAGCTTTCTTTCTGGAGTAAAGGCTGCTGCTATTTCAATATCGTAGGCCCGGATGGCGAAAGGCTGGAATTCAACCAGATTTTATGAGTGCACACCTGCATAAACATCCAGGCCGGCGCTTTTGGTAACTGAACAAAAACATACTGCTGTTATTACACGATTCATCTTTGTTCAGAACCCTGAACGGAGCGTCGCAACTATGCTCAACCGGAGTTGCCGGCGATTGTTTCATACATAGTAGCACCATCCGCGTGCTTTGTACAGCAGCTTATTCACTACGCAAACTATTAACCGGATTGGTGAATGCAGCCCTGACTGCCTGCCAGCAAATGGTGGCAAGGGCTATAGCCAGGATGATGACAGCAGACAAGGCAAACACATCCCAGGAAAGTGCTACTCGATAGGCATAATCCTGCAGCCATTGGTGCATAAGCATCCAGCCAAGTGGTATGGCAATGAGCAACGAAATACAAACAAGTTTTACAAAGTTGCCTGTAAGCAGCGCAAATACGCCTGCGGCTGAAGCACCCAGCACTTTGCGGATGCTGATTTCCTTGCTGCGCTGCTCTGCCATAAACGCGGAGAGCGCAAACAATCCCAAACAAGCCACAATCACTGCCAGTGCGGCAAAGCCGGAAAAAAGCGTGCCTGTGCGTTGCACATCGGCATACATGGCGGCGTAGCTTTCGTCGAGAAAACGGTAACGCAGCGCCTGGTGAGGAACAAAACTTTTCCATGCCTTTTGAATGGCAGAAAGTGCAGGCGCTATTTCCGAAGACCTGATCTTTACAGAGATCATGCTGTTGCTGTTGCCCAGCAACATGGCCAGGGGACCAACCGCCTGTTTCATGTTTTCGAAATTGAAATTTTCCACCACACCTATGATTCGTTTGTGTTCTCTGCCATTGGTAATCATTTCTCCAACGGGTTTTGCAAAGCCCATTTTATCAACAAAAGTTTTATTCACAATGACTGCATCGGAATCTGAAGGCATTGCGGCAGAAAAGTTCCTGCCCTGCAGCAGTTTCATACCCAGCGTAGGGAGATAATGTTCATCTATTATCCAGTGCTGACCCGATGTGCCTGCATCGGTTTGAGTTTTGCCTTCTTTCCAGAACGTATTTCCGTTTCTTTTAGAACCATTCACCGGTAAAAAATCGCTGACAGATACGTTTTGAACGAATGACAACCTAAGCAGTTCTTCTTTGAACGCATCCGTTTGGGTGTGCAGCGCATCGGCGCCCTGTATGATGATTACCTGCTCTTTATCAAACCCTGTTTTTGTGTTGAGCACATACTGCATTTGCCGGTAAATGACAATGGTACCGATAAGTAAAATGACCGACACGGTGAACTGGAACACAACCAGCGCGCCCCGCAAACCCGCATTTTTACTGCCGCGGCTCAGGTTGCCTTTCAGCACATCAGCAGGCTTGAAAACCGAGAGATAAAACGCAGGATACAGCCCGGCTAGCAAGCCTATGAAAACAGCAAATAAGATCAGCAAAGGCAGTAGCCACCATTGCTGCCACGGAATGGACAACTGTGTACCGGCAGCATGGCTAAACAGGGGCAAAGCCACACAGGCAACCACAAAAGCAATGGCTACAGAAAGGAAGCTATAGAGCAATGATTCAGTAAGAAACTGTTTGATTAAATCCGCACGCAGTGAGCCAATAACTTTGCGCACGCCCACTTCCTTTGCACGGTTGGCAGAACGTGCAGTGGCAAGATTTAAAAAATTGATACAGGCCAGTAGTAAAATAAATATTGCTACCGCCGCAAAGAGCCACACAAACCGGATATCGCCATGCTTTACATCGCGCTCAACGATATCGTAAGAGTGCAGGTGAATATTTGCCAGCGGCTGCAACAACAAACGCGCATCCCGGAAAGCAGATTGGTAATTGGCAATGCCAGCCGCTTTCAGTGCAGGTATCATATAGGTTTTGATGACGGCATCGGATATCTTTTTCTGCAACAGCTCCACGTTGGTTGCGGGCTTTAGCAAGAGGTAAATGTTGTAATTGCTGGCCATCCAGGTTTGCTGCTCATCACTCCAGAACGAAATACCGGACAATGAAATAAAGCTTCTGTATTGAAGATGAGAGGTAGCCGGAAAATCCTGCATCACGCCACCCACCGTTAATGGCTTGTCCGGGATTGTCGTTAAAGATCAGCGTCTTGCCTACCGGGTCCTGGGCAGGAAAATATTTATCCGCCATACTCTTGCAGATCACTACACTATTGGGCTCGTCGAGTGCGTGCTCTCTGTCGCCATACAGCATTTTTATATCGAGGATCGCGAGCATAGAAGGATCGGCAAACGAAAAGCCCTCTTCGTAGGTATCACCCTGCTGGTCGGGTCTTCTCACCTGGTTGGTGGTGGCGCCAAACAGCGCGTTGGGCATCAGTCGTCCTGCTTTTTCTATTTCCGGGAAATCGTGTTGCAACGCCTGCGCCATCGGCGCAGGAAAGCTTACATCTTTACTGGTAATCCCATCGCGGCGGCTCTCTCCTACTACCCGGTACACGCGATCGCTGTTCGCATTTTGCCGGTCGTAGCTTGTTTCATTCTGAATATAGAGTGCAATGAGCAAACAGGCTGCTATACCAATGGCAAAACCACCAATATTTACAATGGCAAAACCTTTTTGATGCCACATGTTGCGAAAGGCAATTTTGAAATAATGTATCAGCATACAATGCGTGTTTAATGGTACATTAAAAAAGGCACACAACAGGACTTTGGTCCCAATCCTTACTCTGAACGTAAACTTTTCACAGGGTTGGCAATGGCTGCCTTTATAGATTGAACACTGACCGTTACAAAAGCGATTATGAGCAGAAAAACAAAGGGCACTACAAAGTATAACCACTGTATGGAAATGCGGAAAGCATAGCCCTGCAACCAGTTGGAAGCAGACAGCCACGCAAGTGGTGTGGCTACCGCAAATGCCAGCAACAGCAATATGGCAAACTCACGGTAAAGCAATCGTAAAATACCTGCAACGGATGCTCCCAACACTTTGCGGATACCGATTTCTTTGGTGCGCTGCAGAATGGTGAACGATGCAAGCCCAAACAAGCCCATACAAGCTACCAGAATAGACAGCACGGTAAACAGACCGAATACTTGTCCAAAGCGCTGGTCGGCTTTGTATTGTTCATTAAAATGGTCGTCGAGGAAAAAGTATTCGAAGGTATTACCCGGAAAATAGCGGTTCCACTGTTGTTTTACCACGCTGATGGTTTGCGCTAATTGTGAAGTCTGTATTTTGAGCGACAGGTAGCCATGCGAAGCCGGAATGAGCCGCAGGATCAATGGCTCGTAGGGTTCGTGCAACGATTGCTGATGAAAGTCTTCCGTAATGCCGGCTATGTTATATTGCTCACCCCAGAATTCTATTTTTTTACCTACGGCTTCTTCGGGGTTGTGAAATCCCAGCAGCTCCGCACCGGTGCGGCTGAAGAGAACGCTTTGTTCATCGGTTCCATAGTCTTTAGAGAAGTTTCGGCCCGCAATGAGATGTATGCCGTATGCCTGCGCAAAATCATAGTCGACACCCATAACGCGGTATTGCTTTTGTGTAGACTCATCAGACCCTGCAAGCCTTATGCCGCCTGCATTCCAATCGATTGGCTCTCCGAAAATACTGGTAGTTTCTGTAATACTTTTCACAGAAGCCTGTTTTAATAATTCTTCTTTAAGAGCTTTGGCTGCCTCCGGATAGGTAGAATCTACTTTCACAATGGGTGGAGGTATCACCAGTGTCTGGCTGATATCAATACCAAGCGACTGCTGACGCATATACTGCATCTGCTTGTAGACCGTAACCATGCCCATAAGCAGAAAGAGAGACGCTGCAAACTGAAAAGTAACAAGCGATTTTCTCAGCCATGAACCTTGCGTGCTACTTTTCATTTTACCCTTCAATACATCTACCGGCTTGAAGCGCGACAGGATAAAAGCAGGATACAATCCTGAAAAAAACACGCCTGCCAGAAACAGGATTACGAGGGCAATCCAGAAATCAGCTTTGCCAAATAATGAAAACGACAACTGCTGGCCCGACAACAGGTTGAACCCCGGTATTGCTACCAGCATAATCAATAAGGCAAGCAACAAGGCAAGACCGTTGAGCAGGGCGCTTTCGGTAAGAAACTGGGCGATAAGCTGTATGCGTTGCGACCCTATAGCTTTGCGAACACCTACTTCCGCAGCCCGGCTGAGTGCCCGGGCCGTAGCAAGGTTGATATAATTGATCCAGGCAATAATGATGATAAAAAAAGCAATCCCCGCCAGCAGGTACACGGTAGCACCATCGCCGTTGGGTGCAGGCTCTTCCATAAAATGGGAGTAGAGATGAATGCGTGTTAATGGCTGGAGATTATAGACAACTGATGCATTAAGTTTTTTCAACTCTTCTCCTGCTGCCTTGTCCACCACTGTTTTGGCCTTTGCTTCCACGGCTGCAGCACTTGCTCCTTTGCGCAGCATTACATACGTGAGACAACCATCCCAGCTCCATGCAGTTTCGGGATCATTCTGCGGTCTTACAAGGGTTAGATAGGTAGCATAAGAAAGTAATATACGGGGTCGTAGCTGAGTATTGGACGGCGGATCAGGAAATACGGCAGTGATGGTATAAGTCCGTTGCCGGTTTAGTTCTAAGGTTCGTCCCACTACGTCTGTTTTGCCAAACAGCGTGCGGGCGGTGGTTTCGGAAATGGCAGCCGTAAAAGGCTCGCTGAGAGCTGAGGCTGAATGTCCGTGAAGTAAGGGGTAGGTAAAGATGTTGAAAAAGGAACCGCTGGCATAAAATACATCGTTGATTTTGATGGGTTGGCCGGATTTTTCTGCCACTACCTGACGGGTTTTGAGCACCTTCACGTAATCTTCTATTTCGGGTATCGCATCTTTAAAAGAATTCCCTACTGCAAAGGCACCGGCAGCCCATTGTGTGCTTAGCTTACCATTATCATAACGGTCTTGCTGCACCCGGTAAATACGGTCTTTGTTCACATGAAAATTCTCGAAGCTTAATTCGTTGCTCACGTATTGCAGAATGAGCAGGCAGGCAGCAATACCAATTGCCAGCCCAAGTATATTGATGCCTGCATAGCCTTTGTGACGCCGGAAACTTCGCCAGGCGATTTTGAGATAATTGTAAAACATTTCCTGCAGTTTTATAAGATTCTTTGAACAATAGGCGATACCCTGATTAATACACTTTAAAAGTTATAACTGGATGAACTTCATTCCCTTTTACCTGAATCCAAATCTGTATTATACGAGGTGAGAAACTATCGCGCCAACCCACATTTATCCAATAATTTCAGCGACTATTTATTCGCTTCTCAGGCTTCTAACAGGGTTGGCAATGGCAGCTTTTACCGATTGATAACTCACGGTCATTACCGCAATGAATACCGACACCGCACCTGCTACTGCAAACACCCACCATTCGATATTGATATGATATCCAAAATTTTGCAACCAGTTGCTCATGGCATACCAGGCAAGCGGCGAAGCCAGCAGGAAAGACAGGATGACAAGCTTCAAAAAATCTGCAGACAACAGCGCTGCAATGTTGGCCACACTGGCGCCCAGCACCTTACGAACTCCAATCTCTTTAATCCTGTTTTCTGCCATATAGGTAGCCAGGCCAAACAGGCCAAGACAGGATATAAAAATGGTGAGCCCGGCAAACAATGCTGCCAGTGTGCCTGTGCGCTTCTCTTCACGAAACTTCAGTGCATAGGTTTCGTCGGCAAACTTGTATTCGAAGGGATACATGGGATTGTATTTTTTAAAAACCTGCTCTGCCAGCTTCAGAGCTTCTGTGGTAGACTTAGCAGGGTTTAGTTTGTAGTGAATAGTCGAAAACCAGGCGGCGGGTCCCATCACTGCCAGTTGCTCCACTTTCTCGTAAGGAGATCCGTAAATAAAATCTTTCATCACCCCAACGACGGTCCAGTTGGCACCGTCGGCCCTTATGGTTTCGCCAACCGGGTTTTGCAGCCTCATTTTTTTTACAGCCTCCTCGTTTAGCAGCATGGCGGTAGAATCGGATGGATACGTGTTGATATCAATGTCTCTGCCCTGCAGTAAAGTGACGCCCATCGTTTTTACAAAATCAGCATCCGATGACATTCTTACAAAATCAATTTTTGCATCGGTTTCGGTACTGCCTTTCCAGCTCCATCCCCAGCCATCGCTGTATTGCTGCGTGATGGGGCTCATGGATTTTGAAACCGCCACGGCTGCACCTGTACCCAAAAGTTCGCTTTTTATGAGATCATAATGCGTCTCTATATCACCCTGCATACCTGTATAAACGAGATTGCCTTTTTCATAACCCGCATTGCGGTCCTGCACATATTTTATCTGGTGTTCTACGATGATGGTGCAAATAATTAAGGTGATGGCAAATGTAAACTGGAGAACCACCAGTACTTTTCGTGGTGTTACCAATGCATTAGCCGCTGTATAGGTGCCTTTTAAAACCATTACGGGTGTGTAGGACGACAGGTAAAATGCAGGATAACTGCCGGCAAGAAAACCGGTAAACAAGATAAAACCCGGGAACAACAGCCAGAATAAAGGTTGGCTGTACGAAATAAACAACTCTTTGCCAACGAGTTGATTAAAGGCCGGCAAAGACAACTGAACCACAACGAGCGCAATGATTCCTGCCAGGAAAGCAATGAGAATGCTTTCGCCGATAAACTGCGAAACAAGCCCGCTTTTTTGTGCACCTACTACTTTGCGGATTCCTACTTCCTTTGCGCGTTTTTCGCTGCGCGCCGTACTGAGGTTCATAAAATTAATACACGCAATGAGGAGAATGAAGGCTGCTATTACAGCAAAGAGCTTTACCATTTCTATTCGCCCGGCTACATACCTGCCATTCACAGATTTTCCATACAACCAACGGTCGGCGAGCAATTGTGTAAACACTTGTGTGGTAGATGTATATTCGGTATTAGCGGTATGGCTGATGGCAATATTCTTGATCTTTGCATCAAAGGCAGGCTGGCTTACACCCGGCTTCAGCAAAATATATGTTTTGACGGAATTATTTCCCCACGATTCTCATCGTCCTGCCCCAGCTTTGTCAGATACGTCCAGGGAAGAAGGTATTCAAAGTTGAAAGCCGTATTGTTTGGCAGGTCTTTCAATACCCCGGAAACCGTAAAATGATCGTTGTTGTCTACCGTTATCGTTTTGCCCATGGCATCATCACTGCCAAATAATTTCTTTGCCAGCTTTTGCGTAATTACGATATTACCTACTCCTTTGAGAGAAGTGGCAGCATTGCCACGCACCAACGGAAAACTGAACATCTGCAGAAAGCCGGAATCTGTGAAATATCCGTTTGCATTCAGGTGTTTGTCGCCTACCGTCAGCAGAAAACCTCTCTCGTTTATCCTGACCGCATCTTCCACATCGGCAGCATATTCAAGCTTCAGCGTAGGCCCCAGCAACTTTGGCGTTGTGCCCCATGCCCATAGTTCACCATTGAATTTATCTAAATTATTGGCAAGGTAAATACGGTCGGCATGTTTATGAAAGCGGTCGATGCTCATTTCATTTTGTATCCACAAGAGAATGAGGATAGCGCTGGCCATGCCCACGGCAAGACCAAATATATTGATGAATGAAAACCCTTTATTTCGAAGCAAATTGCGCACAGCGATTTTAAAAAAGTTCTGTATCATGTAAGTTCAATTCGATAGACGGAATATTTCTGACCTAAGCTGTCCAACGGATGTGCCAATGCTGAAAGTCACATGCAGCAATACTTTCAGGAGGCAAAGCGGATGATAGTGTACGTTACCGTACACCTGATGTGCGGATATGACAATGAGAACTGTCAGCTAAAACGCACATTTCAGGAGTATCGAGAACAATATATTTCTTTATGAATCCGTTTTTTCAGACGACAATAAACGCAGCAATGCAAATGATGAATTGCGAAGACGTGTTTGGCTGCCAGCTATGACAGGCTCACATGAAAAAGAAACATGCCTGCAATGATGGCGGAAAGTAGCGTAATGGTAGGTGGAGAAACTCAATCAGTGTAAGCAAAATACAAAACCACTCAGCACCTTTCAGCGCAACTGGCAGGTGTAAAAAGATTAAAATTTTACTTAGTATTAAATTATTATTAAAAATTAATTGGCAAACAAAAAAACGTGATTTACATTTGCACTAAGAAACGAAAACTGCGGTTTTAACCATTTTAGATTGTACAATTAATACATCTATTTTTTTGAAAGTTCATCGCCAAAACAACTAATCAGACTTTCACAAGAATATGGATGCCGAAAGCGGACGCTTTCTATTTAAAATAACAATATTATCCAATAGAATTAAAGAACCTTTTCTCTTTAGGTTCACTCAATTTTGCTATGAAAAAAAACAACCTTTTTTTCTCAGGAATGGCTTTGCTATGCGTATGCATCATATGTTTTTCTTCCTGCGTCAATACCAAGAAAGTGGCATATTTTAATAACATATCAGATACAGTGCTGACCACGTCAACTGATGGTCTGGAGCCGGTTATTCAAAAGGGCGACCTGCTGAGTATATCCGTAAGCAGCCTTAGTGCAGATGTCACCACGATGTTTAACGCACCCAACAGCCCGGCAGGCAGCACATACCTGAATAGCAATACGCTTTCGCAGGCTGTAGGCTATCTCGTTAGCCAGAAAGGACAGATAGACTTCCCCATAATTGGCAACCTGGAGGTGGCAGGACTTACCAAACAGGCGCTGATAGACAAGATTACCAATGAACTGGTGAATAAAAAACTTTTGTACAGCCCGATAGTAACGGTGAGGTATTTGAACTTCCACGTAACAGTACTGGGTGAAGTGAGCAATCCGGGCATGGTGATGGTTCCCAACGAACAAACGACAATTCTTGAAGCCATCGGGCTGGCAGGCGACCTGACCATCTACGGAAAACGCACGAATGTGTTGCTGATCCGAAGGGAAAATGGTGAAAAAATCGTTCGCCGCCTCGATCTGAGCTCAGACAAATTGCTGACATCACCTTACTATAATTTAAGATCAAACGATGTAGTATATGTAGAACCGGGAAAAAACAAAGTAGCAGAAGTGAGCCGCAGCAGGCAACTGTTGCCTTCGGTTTTAAGCGGGTTGTCGCTCTTAGCTATTGTAATAGATCGTATCTTACGATTAAACCAACGGTCGGTTTACCCGCCGGGTAAACTAACAAACCATAAAAAACCAACACAAATTAACCATTAGCTTGCTAATTTCCTGTCAGCAAACACATTTACAACTTTAACCATCTTCTATGCAACCAGAAACATATGAAACTGAACAACCCGTAACCAACATTTTTCGTAATCTTTTCTTTAAATACCTGGCTTATTGGCCCCTTTTCATCGTTCTTATTACCGTATACGGCATTGTAGCTGTGCTTTACATCAAACTGAAAGTACCAGTTTACGAACTGAAGTCTACCATGATTATTACCGATGAACAAAAAGGGATCAACGACTCTAAAATGATTGAGTCGCTGGACGTGTTCAGATCGAAAACACTAGTGGACAATGAAATTGAAGTGATACGGTCGAAAACGCTGGCTCAGCAGGTGGTGAAAGATTTATACCTGTATGCGCCGGTTACGGAAGACAGGCTCATCAAGCGTTCGGCTTACCTGTCATCACCCGTTATTGTAGAGGCGAAAAACCCGGATGCCGTGCCGGTGGTAAAAAGAGTGGACTTTTCGTGGAATGCCGAAACCCGCCAGGTCATCCTGGAAGGCAAAAGCTACCCGTTGGACCAATGGATATCAACCCATTACGGTGTTGTGAAATTTTTGCCCAATCCAAACTACCAGGCCAATACCACAGAACAATTCGGACTTTACTTTTCGCTTGTGCCGGTAGCCTATGCCGCCGATGATCTGGCGTCCGAAATGTCTGTTTCATCGGCAGACAAATTGTCTACCGTGGTAAACATCAGCCTGAAAGACGAAGTGCCTCTGAGAGGCAAAAACATTCTCAATGTATTGATAACAGAATACAACAAAGCAACCGTTCAGGACAAAAATATACTGGCAGCCAATACCCTCGCGTTTGTGGAAGACAGGCTGCACTTCGTGGTGCAGGAACTGGACTCGATAGAAAGCAACCTGCAGAAGTACAAAACCAAAAACCACGTGGTAGACATCAATACCCAGGGCAGGCTGTACCTCGAAAACGTAGGCTCTAACGATCAGAAAATAGGCGACATCAGTATGCAGCTTGCCATCCTGAACCAGGTGGAGCAGCATGTAGCGGGCAAGGAATCAAGTGGCGGCATTGTACCTTCTACCCTTGGCGTAACTGACCCTGTACTCTCCAACCTGCTTGAAAAACTTTACAGCGCAGAACTCGATTATGAGAAGATGAGGAAAATAGCGCCTGAAAACAACCCGCTTGTCTTGTCTATCACCGACCAGATCAATAAAATAAAGCCCAATATTCTTGAAAACATCAGGAGCCAGCGCAAAGGGCTGATGGCAGGCAGGTCTGACCTGACAGCCACCAACAATAAGTATAGTTCCAAACTTAGCGTGATACCTACCAAAGAGCGTGAACTGCTCGAAATCAGCAGGCAGCAGGCTATTAAAAACGATATCTACACCTTCCTGCTGCAGAAACGCGAAGAAGCAGCGATCTCCTATGCTTCGGCTGTAGCCAACAGCCGGTTGGTAGATAATGCGCAGACATCGCGCAACCCGGTGAGCCCCGACAAACTCATCGTTTGCCTCATTGCATTGATAGCGGCACTGGCGTCGGGCGTGGGCTATATTTCGGTAAAAGATTTCCTGAATGTAACCATCGATTCGCGGGCTGACATTGAAAATAACACACGCACAACAGTACTGGCCGAGCTTGCAAAAGCAGATTCCCAATCGCCTGTTGTGATAGGAAATGACAACCATACACTGATTGCAGAACAGTTCAGGCAATTGCGCACGCTGCTTGGCTATCTTGGCATCAGCAGCCGCAAGAAAAAAATACTCGTTACTTCTACTATGGCTGACGAAGGCAAAAGCTTTGTTGCGGTCAATTTAGCCCTGAGTCTTGCCCTGGCAAACAAAAAAGTAGTGCTCGTAGACCTTGATCTGCGCCGACCTTCCCTTGCTGCCATGCTGGAAATGCCAAACGAAGATGGCATGAGCCAGTACCTGCAGGGCGAGAAGAAAATAGAAACCATCATCAAGCGTTCAAAGACGCATTCCAATTTGTATGTCGTGCCATCGGGACCGGTGCCGGCAAACCCTTCCGAACTTTTGCTAAACAGTAAACTACAGGAATTTTTTACCTACCTCGAAGGAGCTTTTGACTACATTATTGTAGACACATCTCCTGTGAACCCGGTAACAGATGCCTGCATATTGTCTCCTTATTGCGATGCAACGCTGTACATTGTTCGCCAGGGCGTTACGCCAAAAATGTTTATACAGAAGCTTGATCAGTACAGTCATATCCGGAGCCTGAAAAATATGGCGATTGTGCTTAATGCTGTGAAGAGAAAGAAATTTGGAAAGCGTGGCTATGGCGACTACACCGACTACAGCTATTTAGAAGATACCAAAAGCTTATTGAAAAAGAAAAATTTGATAAAGACTACCTGAACAGGATTTGCTTTGACCGCAGAATAGAAATGCTACATCAACCTGCTTTCCGAACCTCATAGTACAAACACATGGTGGTATGAGCCGGAAGTAACAAGCGACTTAAAGACAAGTAAATAGATTACTGAACACTTTTATACCAGCTTGTTTTCGATACTAACATACAGCAATTGACCTGCACAATAAGGAGAATGTGACTGGATTGGGCGAAGCCTGCTTAGCCGGAAAAAAAATGATACGATGATCTATTAACACGGAGCACATGAACAACGAAAAAGTGTGGTATGCGGTACATACAAGACAGAGATGGGAAAAAAAGGTAGCGCACACAATGGAGAAAAAAACCATTGAGCACTATTGCCCGCTCAACAAGGTGTACAGGCAGTGGAGCGACAGAAAAAAGCTGGTACTGGAACCGTTGTTTATATCGTATGTATTTATCAGAATCACGGAAGCTGAGATTGCAAAAGTAAAAGAGGTGGATGGCGTTATCAATATTGTGTACTGGATGGGAAAACCGGCGATTATAAAAGATGCGGAAATAGAAACCATCAAACAGTTTTTGCACGACTATCCAACAGTGCAGCTGGAACGTGAGAAGGTAAACGCAAACGACACGGTGAGAGTTGTACAGGGTCCTTTGCAGAACATGGAAGGAAGTGTGGTAGAAGTCATGAATCATTATGTAAAACTGCTGCTGCCATCGCTTGGCTATTCCATGACGGCGCTTGTAAGCTCAGAGTACATTCAAAAGATATTTACAGAATCTGACAAAGGAGACTTTAAAAAAAACCGGAGCGCCTGATCCTGCAAGACAGCAAAGCTGTGGCGGAAGAAAAGAAAACCAGAAACATACATTCATCATATTTTAAGCATCGGGAATATTCATGTTGTCAGCACAAACTGTTAGCGTTTTTTATGAAAAGTTTGCTAAAAACGAGCGAAGCAGGCAAGTAATAAAAAATGTTCTGAACTCTTTCCTCGTAAAGATTTTTAGCACCATTGTCACGCTATCGCTGATACCTGTTTCTATCAGGTATGTAAACAAAGAGCAGTATGGCGTCTGGCTTACCATTTCCTCTGTTATTACATGGGTAAACGTGTTTGATTTCGGGTTGGCAAATGGTCTGAAAAACAAACTCACTGAAGTTTTTGCCAAAAAGAATAATCAACTCGCGACGATCTATTTGTCTACAGCCTATGCTATTTTACTGTTCATCACAGTAGGGCTGGTATTGCTGTTTTATTTTATCGTTCCGTTTGTGAACTGGAACGCCATATTCAACACCGACATCGACAAACACGTCCTTGACAGCACGCTTGAAATCACATTTATCGGATTTTGTCTCCTGTTCCTGTTCAAGCCTATATCGTCGTTGCTCATGGCATTGCAGCTACACTTTTTAAACAGCATCATACAATTGATAGGCAATGCAATTGCGCTGCTGGTCATCTACTTTTTTGGACAGTATTTTCTTCACCCGTTTTTGTTCCTGGCAGTGGTGATGGCCGGATCGTATCCACTCACACTGCTGGTAGCCAGCATTATCCTGTTTGCGAGGAAGTACAAACACCTGCGGCCAAAATGGAGATGGGTAAACTTTAGTTACAAACGGATTTTGTTTGGATTAAGCTTTAAATTTTTCGTGATACAAATTTCTGTGTTGGCGATCCTGACCTCCAACAACTTTCTGATTTCTTATTTCACCAACAACGAGAGCGTAACTTATTACAATATTGCCTACCGGTATTTCAGCATCATTATCATTTTTCAAACCCTGATTATGACGCCCCTGTGGACTGCATTTACCGATGCATTTACACTCGAAGATTATAACTGGATAAAAAGTACAGTAGACAAAATGAACCGGCTGAACCTGCTGCTTTGCCTGGCGCTTGTGGTGATGGTGCTCGCATCCGGCAAAGTGTACCAGCTATGGATTGGCAACGACATCCTGATACCAAACGAAATCAACATTTTACTCGGTATATACATGGCGCTTACCATTTACAAGGAAACCTACAACTCGTTTATCAACGGCGTAGGCAAACTGAATCTGCAGGTAGCTTTCAGCATTGTCACCATTGTGTTGCAGTTGCCGCTGGCTTACCTGCTCATCAAAGTGTGGAACCTGCAGGTAGCCGGATTGCTGTATCTGAATATTTTTTGGGTAGCCATCTCACTCATCATGTATCGGAGACAGTACATCATCACGCTGTTTAAACCATCGTATAAAAAAATCTGGAACTAATTCGTAATACAGCAAACATGAAATCGAAGTTTTTTATTCTGCTTTTGTTGGTGTTGCTGGCAGCCGTTTTTTTCGACGACCCCAATCCTTACCCGGCTACCTGGAAAAGGATTGTGTATTCCTTTTTTTTATACCTGGCTATCTGGGACATGATCTACATCTACCTGCTATATACACAGCGTAAGGTGCATTTTCCAAACATGTTCAAAATCTTTGCCCTGCTGTTCGGAGCGTTTATCATCATCAACTTTGGATTTTCGCTCATATCGCCGCAGTTCAACCTTGTAACGCTTATCAATAATCCCTATGCCATGCTTTCAGCCATACCGGTGTTTGCATTTGGCATTGGCTACCTGAGCCCCGAAAAAGAAGTAATGCAGGCGTGCGCAGTGAGCACATTATTGTTTATGATCTTTATGTTTTTCCCTACGTTCAGCTCGCCAAGATATTATGCAGGTTATGTAACGTCGGCAGGGCTGATACCCGGGTTTGTGTTTGCATTGCATGCAAAGAAAAATCACCTCATTTACCTGTTGCTGCTGGCTTGCGCATGTGTATACAGCCAGGTGTCTGACTATAGAATTATCATGCTGAAAGTGATCTTGTTTTTTGGTCTTTTCACATCGCTCAATTTGTTTAAAAACAACAAGTTCATGAAGGTGGCGGTTATCTCTGTTACCTTTTTTCTCACACTCGAAGTCGTATCCAATTTTGAGCAATTCCTGGAGTTTTTTCAAAAAACCTTTCACCTGCAAAAGTTTGATGCGACAGACACACGTTCATTCTTATACGAAGAACTTTTTAAGGATATAAAAGGTAGCGAACTCATTTACGGACGGGGCTTTTTGGGCAGTTATTTCAGTAAATATTTTTTCGAACTGCAATTGCTGCACAACGATTATTCCGATGCGTTTCAGCGCTATTCCATCGAAGTAGGATTTCTGGAACTTATCCTTAAGGGAGGTTTTATTTATGTGCTGTTTTATTTTATTCCGCTGTTGTATGCATCCTTCAAAAGCATACTAGGACGCAATACCGATCAGCTCACATTCAACCTCGGCATCTTTATCCTTACAGAAGTGATAGCACTGTTTATTGAAAACGTTCCGCTGTTCAACTTCGATTCATTCCTGATGTTTTTTGTTTCCGGGTTAATATTTCGCAGGATCAATAAAAGCAAGCCACAATCATTTACCAAACCAACCATTTCAAAACCACAGCCCGCATATGCATAAATCCGAAGTAACATGCTGACCACTCATTTAAAAAAGTTGTCTCACAAGCATACTGATACCAAACTAATAATACCCACTATGATGACTGCCGAAACAGTACCCGTTAAGATCTCGGTGATTACACCTTCGTACAACCAGGGCAGGTTTATTGACGATGCAATTCAGTCTGTCCTCAATCAGAATTATCCAAATTTTGAGCACATCATTATAGATGCCTGTTCATCGGATAACACCGTTGAGGTGCTGAAAAAATACCCTCATCTGAAATGGACATCAGAACCAGACGAAGGGCAAAGTGATGCATTGAACAAAGGCTTCAAACTGGCAACCGGCGATGTGATCTGCTGGCTGAATGCGGATGACCTGTATGTGGAAAATGCTTTTCATAAAGTAGCCAGGACACTGGCAACATCCGATGCAGATGGCGTATATGGAAACGTCTTTATCTGTGATGTGAACAAGAACATTACGAAACACCTGAAGTCGCATAAAGCATTCAAGTTTTTCTCTGTGTTTTACACATTTATTCCTTCTGAGTCGCTGTTTATCCGCCGCGTGGTGATAGAGAACAACATCTTTGTGGATAAGGATTTTCATATCACAATGGATAAGGAATTCATCGCTCATATTCTCCACAAAAATTACAAACTAAAATACATCAGGGAAGCACTTGCCTTTTTCAGATGGCACGATTGCAACAAGTCGTTGAATACAAAAGAGGTGAAACGCACAGCCGCCCGCGAAGGCGTGGTGATACTGAACCGGTATTGGAACCTGAAACTGCCGGTAAACAACTTTACCACGAAGCTGTACAGGTGCATTTGTGTATCGCTGCTACCGGTGAAAAAGGTGTTGAAACTGGCTTACAGCTAATACTAACTGACAGGGCACTCGGCAGTGCTGAGTATCTGGCACCGGCACAGCAGGGAAGGTTTACAACAGGTAGAATGCATCGACAATTGGATGTAACAATGCACAACAGGTAGAAAAGGTTTGCATCGCAACAGGCTACGTGATGCAAGAGAGAGCAAAGAAACATTACATAACCTATGACACATAGTGTTGCACGTTCTAAGCAAGGGTATCCGGTACACATCTGCCAGCAACTGCGAATAGCAGCCAGCGTGTACTGACACAAAAGCAGGAAACAACATTTCATTTTATTCTGATCATCATGCAAAAAGACAAAGTATTTAAAATGCTCCTTGCCTATCTCGATACTTCTTCTATAGAGTATTGTTTGCTGGGCGCAGCAGACAGTTATCCCAACGTGTTGGGAGATATAGATATCAGTATATCGCGCGAGTCTTTCAAAAGCATCGACAGCATCGTTCAGAATTTTTGCACGCAACACCGGCTGTTACTCATTCAAAAACTGGTGCATGAAAGCACAGGCTACTATTACGTGCTTTCTCACTTTAATGCTGAAGACAATTCATTTGCATTTATCGATATCGACTTTTGTTCAGATTATATGCGTTCGGGTCGTCTTTATATCACGGCTGAACAGCTGATGGCAAACCGCCAACTGGATACAAAACATCAATACTGGAAGGGGAATGACACGTATTCTTTCCTGTATTACTTTATAAAAAAGCTTGACAAAGGGGGTATCAATCCTTTGCAATTCGGGCAGTTGCTGGCATGCTGGCAGCAAGCTCGGCAAAGTATCTGCGAAGTTTTACAAACCTATTTCGACAGCCGGGAACTCAACATCATTTGTACCGCATTCGATACGGAAAACCAGGAAATGCTAACCGATCATTTCAAAGAAATCCGTAACAACCTGCTGGCAAAAAAGCCAAAGCGTGCAAAGGACGTGCTGAGAGACAAAGCAAGACTGCTGAAAAGAGCCATGGTGCCAACGGGACTTATGATATGCATACTGGGAAGAGACGGATCGGGAAAATCTACTTTCAGCACCAACCTTGTCAATTCGTTGCAATCCTGCTTCCGGGATACCAGCAAGTATCACCTGTACCCTGGGCTCATTTTCCGAAACCAGCCATCGGCAGAACTGATAAAATTACCTCACTCTCAAAAAGCGCGGAGCAGCCTGCTTTCATTTTTTAAACTGGAGCTGTTTTATATCGAATTTTTCTTGGGCTACTGGCTCAAAATATATCCGCAGAAAGTAAGGTCTACATTCCTGTTGTTCGACCGGTATTTTATAGATGTTCTGATAGACCCGGTGAGATACCGAAACACAAACAACCAACGAATTATTAAACTGTTTCATAAAATGCTTCCTAAACCTGACGTCTGGATCATTCTCGACATCAGCTCTGAAGTATTGATGACACGCAAAAACGAACTGTCGTTTGAGCTGTCTGAATCATTACGCAACAGGTATCTCGGCATCAAGGATTATCTACCCAATTCTATACTGATTAATACGGAGAAAGCTATTCCGGAATGTATAAACGAAGCAACTGCATTTGTACTGCAAAAGATGAACAAAAAACTTATCAAACAATGATTGCGTACTACTACCCTTTCTGGAGAAAGCAATATTTTTTTCATCCTATGGTGATCAAAGATAAAACCTTGTTATCCATCTATCATCCTTATTCTACTCTTACAAAAATTGCGTGGTTTGGATGGAAAAATAATTGGTTTATCAGACGAACTTCCATGCTGAAGCACAAAAACATACCGTTTGATTTCAGTATTCTTGAACATATTATCGATAACCACGAAAACTATAACTGGGTTATCAATTTAGGTTCGCAATACGAAGACCGAAGCACAACTATTGTTGCTGAAAAATAAGTTTTCGCCATCAGATCTGCTATTCGTAAAAATTGGCATCAACGATGCATCGCGCAAGCAGGTAAGAAATGAAATTGCCGTTCTTAATGAACTGTCTGGCAAAGACATAGCACCCGAGATGAAAGCCTATGGCGACTTTCGCGACAATACGTTTTTGGTAACCAAGGCATATTCCGCACAAAAAATAAAATCGTTCGACATAAACGATGAAATTTTTTCTATCATCAATTCCATTGCAGCCCTGCATCCGTTGTATACCAACGAAAATGGCTTTCTGTATTCTTTCAGCCATGGCGATTTTTGCCCGTGGAACCTGCTGAAGGTAAATGGTGAGCTAAAGGTGATAGACTGGGAAATGGGTGGCTCAGCAGTGCTTGGCTACGACCTGTTTACCTATATTTTCAAAACCAATTTTGAACTGAATCCTGGTAAGAAATGTGCTGATCTGATAGCGCAAAACAAAGGTTGGCTGGATAAGTTTTATGCAAACTATGGTATCAACGGACTGGCACCCCTACCTTACAGAATTTGCACGGACAATGAGGACTGAATGTGTGAACGATAAAAAGTTGAACATCCACTACGAAAACCTTGTAAAAACCTGTACAGATCTATGAAAATTTTACTCTCTGCATATTCGTGCCAGCCTGACCGCGGTTCGGAACCCGGCATCGGCTGGAACTGGGCTTTCGAGATAGCAAAGCGCGGACATGAAGTGTGGGTATTAACCCGAATCAATAATCAACAAAACATTGAAAAATACATAGCCACACACGAAGGCTACGATACCGTACATTTTGCTTATCACGAAGCTGCTGAGCCCTGGCTTTACCTGAAACCCTATATTGGTATTCACGTATACTACCAGATATGGCAAAAATCTATAGTGCCGGTGGCAATGGAAATGGATAAGCGTATCAATTTCGATATTATTCATCATATCACCTTTGGTGTGTTCAGGCAAAACACTTACCTGCATCACCTCGGAAAGCCACTCTTTCTCGGTCCCCTGGGTGGCGGCGAAAAAATGTCTGACTGCTTTCTGAAAACAGCGCCTTTAAAGTCGAAACTGTTTGAATACGTAAGGTCGTTTTCCAACAAAATCAGCCTTTACAATCCGCAACTGATCCATTCTCTCGACAGTTCGGAAACCGATTTTTTTCAAAACAAAGGAATCGCTGCACAGCGTACCCGAAAAGTACTGGAACAAATCATATGTAACGCATGATATCGGGAGCTTTAGCGAAACAGATGCCGAGCACTGCAAAACGCACAGCCGGTCAGGTTTTACCATTGTATTTGTAGGAAGGCTGCTTCATTGGAAAGGTCCTCACCTGGCACTGAAGGCTTTCGAACAATTTCACGCTTCCTTTCCAGATACAAAGCTGGTGATGATTGGCACAGGACCTTTCAAGAAAAAACTGTTGGCGATGATTGCCAAAGCCGGTTTGCAAAACCATGTACAAATACTCGAAAACCTGCCGCAGCAGGAAGTATTTGAACATTATAAAAAATCGAACGTGTTCCTGTTTCCATCGCTGCACGACAGCAGCGGATCTGTGCTCTACGAAGCCATGTCGTTTAGCCTGCCTGTAGTGACTCTCAACCTCAATGGACCCGGCTTTATAATGGGCAGCGACTACGATAGTGTGGTGAACATAGAAAAATCCGACAACGAAAAATCGGTGGTGAACAAACTGAGCGAGAAACTGGCAAAACTGTATAAAGATCCCGACTATTACAACTCCTTGTCAAGATCGGCACTGCACAAAGCGGAGCATCTTACGTGGAAAAATATTGTGGCATCTGTGTATACGAAAATAGAACACAAGTACGCTGTTATATAAGAAAAACCTAATTTCTGAATGTTGAAGAAACTAATTACGACCAGTTGGGACGATGGGCATCCACAGGATATGAAGCTTGCCGGGCTGCTGCATAAATATAACATGCCTGCCACTTTCTACATACCCCAAACGAATGCAGAACAAGAGGTAATGGACGTAGCATCCATGATGGAGCTGTCAAAAGAGTTTGAAATTGGCGGTCATACCATTCACCACGTGCGCATCCGCGACAGGTCGGAAAGCCTGTTTGCCGAAGAGATAAAAGGATGTTATAACTGGCTTGGCGATATACTTGGCAGTGAACCTGTTTCGTTTTGTTTCCCGGGTGGTGTTTACAATAGTCCTGCTGTGGAGTATACGCTGAAAACGGGTTTTAAGGTTATCCGAACCACAGAATTGCTGACAGCCAGGACGCCGGGCAACAATTCTGTAGTGGGAACGACACTACAGGTGTTCAATCATTCTGATTTTACGTATATCAAGCATTTGGTAAAACGAAAAAAACTCAATTCACTTGCTGTGTTTTTAAAAATAGGTTATAACAACGGGCTTGAACAAATGGCCGACAACTACATCGAGAAAATACTTGCCGAAGGCGGTTGCTTTCACCTGTGGGGTCATTCGTGGGAAATAGAAGAATTTGGTCTTTGGAACCAGTTGGAAGACCTGCTAAAGCGCATTTCAGGCATTGCTGAAGCCGATTATATTACAAACGCACAATTAACAAACTACCCCTAATATTTGTGAAAGTACTATTCATACATACCTGTTACTCCCAGCATGGAGGTGAAGACGCAGTTTTTGAGTCTGAATGCAATTTGCTGAAGTCGAAAAATATCGAGGTGGAATCGCTGCTGTTTCAAAATGGCAAAAATGTGCTCAGAAACATCATACTTGCACCTTTCAATATTATTTCTTACCTCAAAGTAAAAAGTACCATCAGGCGGTTTCAGCCAGATGTGATACACCTGCACAACTGGCATTTTGCGGCATCACCATCTGTGGTTTGGGCGGCACAGCATTGCAAAGTACCTATTGTGATGACGCTGCACAATTACCGGCTGCTCTGTCCGTCGGCCATTCTGTTTCACAAGGGTGAATTGTTTTTTGAAAGTTTGTCGGGCGGGTTTCCCTGGAAAGCTGTCAACAGGAAGGTGTACCGCAATTCCTGGTTTCTTACATTTTGGCTTGCGGCCATCATCAGGCTGCACAAGTCTATCGGAACCTGGAAAAAGGTTGATCATTTTATTACCCTTTCTGAGTTTGCCAAAAAGATCTTTTTACATTCCGATCTTGGCTTGCAGGAAGAAAAACTTTCCGTCAAACCAAATTTTGTATAACCAGGTACAAGCCCGTGCCAGCCGATAATTATCAATTTGGTTATATAGGTTTTCAGTAATTTTGAGTTCAGAAGCTTATTGCCATTTTTGAAAAACATAGTCATATGATTGCTTACCGGGTATCTGCTATCTGTTGTATTGATAATACCTGACAACCCCTATTTATTACCTATAAAGTCATACCATGCAAACGCTATTTACCAACAAACGCCCTCCCCTGTTGCAGCCTAAGGAAAATCGCCCCAGTTTCCTGTATGTAGGAAGACTAAGCGAAGAAAAAGGTTTAGACTTGATTTTCAAAGCGTTCGAAATTCAAAAATTCGAACTGGTTATCATTGGCGATGGACCACTGAAAAGACAGGTAGAATTGTTTGTTAGTAAAAATCCGGAAGTGCAATACCTTGGTTTTCAAAATAAGGAAACCATTAAGAAAATAATGAAAACAAGTACGGCACTTTTGTTTTGCTCAAAATGCTTTGAAGGAATGCCAATGACCATACTGGAAGCTTTCTCCAACGGCACGCCCGTGATTGCCTCCGCGCTGGGCTGCATTCCCGACATTGTGACCAATGGATTCAACGGGCTGCTGTTCAACAATGATGATGAGTATGACTTATCGGGTAAAATTCAGCAGTGGAGTAAAATGCCGGCACTGAAAAAAGAGGTGTACCGTGAAAATTCGATGCAAACCTTTCAGGATAAATTTTCTGCAGATATCAATTTCGACCAGCTTCTATCCATCTATAACAACCTGCTGAAATAGCAGCCGCCTTATATAAAAATCCCCCGGCTTTGTTGGACTGTTCATTCATTCCGGTAAAGCCGTTTTTCTATAAGCGCTGTTTTTGTAATCAGTAGTTTTGAGGGTCCGTTTCTTTTTTTGCCGCGGTTGTCGCGTATCAGTATCAGCGAGGTGTAAGGTGCCAGAACTACAGAATTGGAATACTTTGCACTGTCTACGCCAATATACTTATCGTCGAGCTGAATTTGTTTATTCAATTTCGTGGCATTGTATTCAAAGCGAATAGAATCATCAGGATTGTTTATCGTTACATCTGCTTTATACAATTCAATATTGTCGAGCCAGAAACTGCTGTCAACATTGTTTACCTGGAACACAATGGAAGCTTTGCTCTCTTTTACCGGCGACGAAAACAACACTTCTTCATCCAGGCGTGTGTTGCTTAGCAAATTGAACACCACCGGCGTAAGATTGTGATATGGCTCGCCGCTTTGCCGCAGAAATGCACCAATACTTCCACCCGGCTTTGTGCCCAGCACACTGAATCTCAGTATATAATCTTTATTGGAACTGATTTCGCCGATATTCATGATCACATATGTAGTTCCCACTTTGTTTCTGCTATAAGATACCTTCATGCTGCCACCATCGAGTTTCCCCGATCCATCCCACCCTACGAGGCAGGTTTCTGTAGCGTTATAACAGTAACTTCCATCGGTGTTGCTATCAAACTTTCCATTATTCGACTTGTTCGATCCCGTTATTTTATCAATGTTGTATTCAGTAAGCGGTGTAGCCGTTTTTTTGGAATGTTTGTCTTTCTGAGACCTGCTTTTCCATCGTGCCACATCATAGGTGTCAAACTCATTGGCATCTGATGTGTAGATGCTGTTGTCTTCATTCAGCGGACGGCAGTAATAGTTGTTGTCTGCCGTACCAAAACTATCAATATCACGCCCGGTAGTGCTGTAGCTAAAACAAAGTTGGTCCGGATTTTTAGCAAACAAAATATTGCCGAAGTTCGTAACGTTTCTGATGGGCGTTCCGGTATTATCGTGCCCAAATCTCAGCTGTTCTTTATTGTCAAATAATATATTATTCCTGATGTCTGCACCACCTGCGTTGTGCAGGAAAATGCCGCTGCCCGGAATGTGTGCTACCGTATTTCCGCTAATGGTCAGGGCTTCTGAATTATCATCCATATAAATGCCATTGGTAGACGTTTTCCCCAACATAGACGTGCCTTCCGAAGCAGTTTTACCATTCAGTACAATGTTGCCTACAATCTGCCGGTTGGTATAGTGAAATGCGTCTGTAGAAGCACGGTAAGTGTAAATGCCGCCGCCATCATCCTGTGTAAAACAAAATGCGTCGATGAGGTTGTTTTTGATAGTTACATCGCTGCCCGAAAAGGTAATGGCGTTATAGCCGGTGCTGTCTATTTCATTGTTTTGAATGAGTGTATTGACGCTGTGGTTAGGCGCCGATCCGCCAATGGCAATCCCGCAGAACAGGTTGTAGTGTGTAGCATCGCCCATACCAATATTTACACCTGTGTTTCGGATTATATTGTTGGTAATCGAAGTTGAACGCGGTCCACCCGACAAATAGATAGCATTGTTGTTTGAGTTAGTTACTGTACAATTATCTATCGTAAAACCTGTAAGCGATAATCCATATACAGCATCTATACCCGCGTTGCTGATAGAGCAGTTGCGAACCGTTATGTTTTGAGCGTTGATAAGTTCAAACCCGCTGAGGTTGGAACCATTAAAAGCAAGATGATGAAATTCGATGTTGCTTTTGGAATTGATGTTTACAAAGTTGTTTGCCGATGACACCTGTACGTTTGCCGGCGGCGTGCGGTCGCCAAAAAAAAGATAGATTCTTTTGGTTGATGGATTATAGTACCATTCATTTTTCTTATCGAGTGTTCGTTTATCGTTTTGAATAAAATACCCGAAACCATCCATCGCGCTATAGTTGGTCTGCGAAAAGTAGCTGATGGTATTGCCTGAGTGATTCAGAATCAGGCTTCTGTCCGTTACCCACCGTTCCTTTCTTACTACCAGTTCGGCACCTGTCCAGTTAGGCGAAGCCGGTAATTCATTATCAATAATCGAAGTATTCCCTACATGCGATTCATAGGTCAGGAAACCCTTATTGGGCGCATCTGCATTGGGATACCTGCCCATGGGCACAGACACATTGTTGATAAGCAATATATTTAATTTAGAACCACACGTTGTGCAGGGCGCGCTTTCCCATATTCCGTCTCCCGTGTTTGTCCATCCCGATAGCGTGCTGAGACCGGAGATGACGGGGTCGGCACCCGTCCCATATGCATCGAACACAATGGGGCGGCCGGAGCTGCCGGAACGTGCTACCTGTATAGTACCATAAAACACATTGCCCCGCATAAACAACACGGTATCTCCGGCTTGCAGATTGCTAAAAAAACTATTGAGTTTATCTATTGATTTCCAAGGAGTAACAGCGCTTTTCGCCTGCGTGCTGCTGTTGAGATCGTTGCCATTTGCGGAAGAAAAATAGTATGTAGCTGCATCTGCCCTGCTGATTAGCATCAGCATAAGTATAACCATTGCACACCTGTATACAACAAGGTATTGGGATGAATAGGTCAGCTTCTGGTTTGTCATTTTTAGTGATGGTATGGTGAAACAATGTTCAATTTACAACATTATCATTACTTTTCTATATATCATCATAAACGTATATTGTTCACTATGGGTTGAAGGAAAATTACCTTTTCCATTTGCGAATTTCGATAAGTTCTATTTTATTGCTTCGTTCATTTTGGTTGCCCTCATGCTCGCTTCGCTTATTTAATTACAGCGAGTATTACAAGCATTTGCCTGAAGATGGCTGGTGAATGAGCGGTTGTTAAAAATGTTTCGTATCTTTTTCACGTCCCCGAATCTACTTTTACCTTCGCACACTCAAACCACTTGTTATATGACTGAATGGACAGATTACTTATTGAAACATAAAGACCGTTTTTTAAACGAATTATTAGACCTGCTGCGCATACCCAGCATTAGCGCACGCAGCGAAAACAAACAGGATATGATTCACTGCGCCGAAGCGGTAAAAGCAATATCTCGCAGAAGCAGGTGCCGATAATGTCACTATCTTTCCAACCGCCGGTCACCCGGTTGTGTATGGAGAAAAAATCATTGATCCGATCAAAACCAACCGTACTTGTGTACGGGCATTATGATGTGCAGCCGCCCGATCCGCTAAACCTTTGGCACAGCGGCCCATTTGAACCAATAATTAAAGATGGTAAAATTTATGCCCGCGGTGCTGCGACGATAAAGGCCAGTTTTACATGCATATAAAAGCATTTGAAACGATGATGAAAACCAACACGCTTACCTGTAAACATTAAATTTCTTATTGAAGGCGAAGAAGAAATTGGTTCCTCACATCTGGGCAATTTTTAGAAAAAAATAAAGACATGTTGAAGGCCGATGTGATCCTGATCAGCGATACCGCCATGATTAGCCTTGATACGCCCAGCATTGATGTCGGCGTTCGCGGACTTAGTTATATTGAAGTGGAAGTAACCGGCCCAACCGCGATCTGCATAGTGGTGTTTATGGCGGTGCTGTGGCTAATCCCATTACTATTCTGGCACAAATGATTGCCAGCCTGCACGATGAAAACAACCACATCACCATTCCTGGTTTTTATGATGATGTATTAGATGCATCGGCATGAGGAACGTACAGGAAATGGCCAAAGCACCTTACGATGAAGAAGAATATAAAGAAGACCTGGGTGTTACAGGAACTGTGGGGCGAAAAAGGTTATACCACCAATGAAAGAACCGGCATTCGCCCAACGCTTGAAGTAAATGGCATTTGGGGCGGATATACCGGCGAAGGCGCAAAAACAGTATTGCCATCCAAAGCTTTTGCAAAAATCAGCTGCCGGCTGGTGCCTAACCAAACACACCGAAAAAATTACAAAACTATTAATCGATCATCTGTAAAAAATTGCACCAGCCAGTGTTACCGTAAAAGCAGCAGAACATCATGGCGGCGATCCATATCTTACCCCGATTGACAGTATGGAATACAAAGCTGCAGCAAAAGCAATTGAAGCCACTTTTGGCAAACCACCTATACCGGTGCGCGGCGGCGGCAGCATTCCTATTACCGCTTTATTTGAAAGTAATTCTGGATTAAAACCGTTTTCCTTGGCTTTGGATTAGATAGCGATAACCTGCACAGTCCAAACGAAAAATTTGACATTGCCAATTTTTATAAAGGCATTGAAACCATCCCTTATTTTCATAAATATTTTGCGGAAATGAAAGGCTGATTTTTTGCCAGTATATTGCATTCTGTAATAAGAATCTTATCCGTATTTCAATGCATCTAAAATATTCTTTTAAAATTTCCTATGAAAAAATTGCTGACTTCTTGCCATCAGCCCTTTATTGTTTTCGTGCAACTTTATGTCGGGCGAACGGGTAGATGGCAATGGCACGAAACTTCTGAAAGCCGCGAGCAGGTAACTTTAAAACGTATCGAATCGATGGTCCAACAGATGTTGTACTCACACAGCAAACGGGCAATGCCGTACATATCACCGGCGATCAAAATCTGCTACCTTATATTACTACGGAAACTGATGGCAACACACTTTCTATCCAGATAAAAAAAGGCTATGACCTACACCCGAAAAAGCATCTTGTAGTTCATGTTGCCTCTCCGCAGGTTTAAGAAAATTGCCTTGGTGGCAGTGGGAATTTATCTACAGAAAATACGATTACCAGTGAGGATAAAATTGAGTTTTCACTAAGCGGTTCCGGCAATATGGAAGTAAAAGTAGATGTGCCGGAAGTGGAAAGCCGTACGAATGGCAGTGGTGATATGTCGTTTAGCGGCAGGGCTGAAGAAGCCGATCTCTCTATCTCCGGTTCGGGCGATATTCATTGTTTTGGACTCACCAGCAAAACTGCGAGCATCAAAATCAATGGCAGCGGAAATGCTGATGTGTATGCCACCCGGCAACTCAACCTGAAAATAAATGGGTCGGGCGACATTCGCTACAAAGGTGGTGCAAATGTAGACAGCCACATCAATGGTTCTGGAAGCGTTACCAAAGCCGACTAAGCTAGCTGTACAGCTCCGTAAAACAAGCTTCCTTTTACCTGCGAACAAAGCAAATCTGCCATAACATAAAAGCGGATCATTTCTTACCGAAATGATCCGCTTTTATGTTTCGTTATTTTACTCCATTACATATTACTTGTTATCTGCACTTGTTGCTGTTGCGGTGCGGTGGCAACTATTTTGCTTCTCACTTTTTTCCGGTAATTTTTAAACATGCTTTGCCATTGAATTTTCAGTACACCCAAAATACCTTCTTTTAAAATGCCTTTGGACATCTTGCTCACACCATATTTGCGGTCGCGAAACACAATAGGCACTTCTTCTATTTTAAAGCCGAGCTTCCATGCGGCAAATTTCATTTCTACCTGGAAAGCATAACCAACAAACTGAATTTCATCAAAATTAATGGTATCAAGCACCTTGCGCGTATAGCATACAAAACCGGCAGTCGGATCGTTTACAGGCATCCAGGTGATGAGTCGTGTATACAAAGCGCCACCTCGTGAATAAATATGACGCGAAAGCGGCCAATTATCAATCGTTCCTCCTTTTACATACCGGCTTCCAATGGCCACATCGGCACCATGCCGGCAGGCGCCATACAACCTGTCAAGATCATTGACATCATGAGAGAAATCGGCATCCATTTCAAAGATGTATTCATACCCTTTACACAATGCCCACCTGAAACCATGAATATACGCGGTGCCTAATCCAAGTTTGCCTTTGCGTTCCTCAAGAAAAAGGCTCGATTCGTAGCGGGTCATTAAGTCTTTTACAATGAGAGCCGTGCCATCAGGTGAGTTATCATCTATCACCAAAATATGAAAGTGCTGCTGCAAAGAAAATATCGCCGACAAAATGGCTGCAATATTATCTTTTTCGTTATACGTGGGTATGATAATGAGTTTCTTCACAGTCAAAGCAACCGGTGTTTAATACAGCAAAATACAATTAAATACAGTGTCAATCAGAAAGTTTGACTGAAAAATATTTTCTTTATATTTTTTTTAGCAAAGCACGGTTAATGATCTCGGTTAATTTTTGCTTTGTATGCAAGGTAAATTCGCCCCGCATCACCCAATCGTAATATTGTGGTTCCAGCTTCATCACCTCCAAAACAGCTCGGCCCTTGTGTTTTCCGAAGTTGTAACATTCTATTCCATTCACTTTTATGAGCCTGCGCGAAAAATCGACGGTGTCATCTTCACCGCAAAATTTCACGATCGATTCTGGTGTATTTCCAAGGTTGGGATAGCGGATTACCTGTGCTTCGAGTATTTCATAGGTAGCCACGGCATCGGCTTCGGCACCATGCGCGCCTACCAGTTCTTTTTCGCAGTAAAATTTATAGGCCGCACTCAGTGTACGCTGTTCCATCTGGTGGAAAATCTTTTGCACATCAATAAGTTTCCGTCCTTCCATATTGAAGTTGAGACCACAGCGCAAAAATTCTTCTATCAGCATCGGGATGTCGAAGCGGTTGCTGTTGTAGCCACCAATATCGCAACCATCCATATATTGTTTGATTTCGTTGGCTACCTGTTTAAAGGTAGGCGCATCTTTCACCATGTCATCCGTGATGCCATGGATGCCTGTAACAACGGCAGGTATCGGCATCTGTGGATTGACCAGTTTCCGCTTGATTTGCCTTGTGCCATCAGGAAGAATTTTTACAATGGCAATTTCTACAATTCGGTCTGTTACCAGGTTGATACCCGTGGTTTCAAGGTCAATAAAGGCAACGGGGCGCTGGAGCAATAAATTCATGAACGGACGTTATTTTTGTGAGGCGAAAATAGGGTATTCGCAGTGAAGCCATTGAAACCGCTCATTGCCAACTGTTCATGTTTGCCCTGCCAACACAATGCGCAGGCTTTTTTTCCTTCTTTCCTATTGCAGCTCCGGGCTTTGAAAACCAAGCGCTTTCATACCTGTTTTTATTTCCGGACTGCTCATAAACAAATTCCACAACAGCCCGCTGCGCAAATTTTCAATCATCACCACCTGTGGTCCCTGGTCAATAGCAAGGTAAGAATCGGCAAACCAACCTGTACTTAGATTATAAGCATCTTTAAATCCATAGTCTCCCCACAAACGGTCGCCCAATTTATAATAAAAAAAACGAAGCGCTGCCATACACTTTGCACTGTCGTAAGGCAGGGAAGAAATGGCTGCCGTTGGCGATAGGGTTCCATTATCGTTTGCAGGCGAATGAGCACTATAGCCATTCTGCTCATCGCTGGCAGTGAGCCCCCACGAGTCAGTACTATATCCCGCAAAGCTTTTGGGATTGGCTACACAATAGCTGTAATTGATATCGGTATGCGCCACATTCTGCTGCCAGTAATCAGGTGCATAGGCATCGGATAATGAATGCGGATTGATGGCTAAAAAAGAGTAATGGGCAAAAAACAAGGGTCCACCATAATCTTCGCCCAGTGGCAGCGTTATGCTGTAATACTGCTTTCCGTTTTTGATATCTCCATTTTTAGCCCAGCCATTATCATACACTTCTTTGGTAATTGCATGTGTGCGCGACGAAGCTGCCAATGCGTATACAATTAAGGCTTCGTTCCACCCTCTTACCTGCATATTCATTGCCCAGCCAAAATCAGGACTCCAGTGCCAATACAACACCTTTTGACCGCCCTGCTGAAACCAGTTCCAGTCTACCGCGTCCCACAGTGCATTGATAGAGTTTCTCAAAGCTGTTTCTTCCGTATCAGTCGCATCAAAATATTGCCTTGCACATAGTAATCCTTCCATCAGGAAAGAAGTTTCCACCAGATCAGCGCCATTGTCCTGTGCGCTGAAAGGAACCGTAGCACCGGTAGCGCCATTGATCCAGTGCGCAAAAGCGCCGTGATACGAGGTGCAATTATTTTTATAAAAGGAAATAATGGTACCCAGGCGTTGCAGTGCATCTGCACGCGATATAAAACCACGGTTCACGGCAGCCAGCATTGCCATTATGCCAAAGCCTGTTCCGCCGGTTGTTACCACATCACCGGACGTATTTCTTTCCCGCGCCAGCCCGCTCACCGGGTGACCAAAATCCCAGAAATAGCGAAAAGTTTGCTTTTGCACCAGCGTAAGAAGAGAATCGTCCGATATACGGGAAAATTTATCTGATGAATCAATCGCTGTTGACAGGTTTACCGATACAGGCGTTTGCAGGCTTCCGCCGTCAGCAGATTTTAAGGCTGTGGACACCGACAAGGTATAAGCTGTGAGCGGCAGCAATGGTGAAGACGGCTGCACAATCATGATTTTATTATTGTCCTGGAAAGTGGTGCTTACAGGCACGACGGCGCCTGTGCTGCTCTGCCACCTCACAGCTGTGGCAGCAGTTGCGGTGTTGAGCGATGCTGAAAAACTAAGCTGTACTACGGGCTTTAGCGAAACATCTTTATACGCAAAACCCGAGTTTCCGCCATCTACTTTTATGGCATTTAATACAAAGCTTGCCGATGGTGGCGGCGTGCTGCCGCTGCTGCTCTTTTTACACCCAGATAAACAAACAGCAATGAAGCATAGGAAGCAACCAAAAAAGAGTGATTTCATAGTAGAAAGATAATAAGAAAGGGCTGCCGGTAATGAGCAGCCCTTCCCTGAAGTGAGATAGAAAAACTTTTATTCTTTATCTGTAACCAACTGCATGATTTCGGCGTCGGTGAGCACTTTGTTGTAGATGCGGAACTGGTCTAAATCGCCATCAAAGTTTTTAGCCCATCCCTGTGCATCTGCGCTTGTCGTCTGGCTGGGGCTGGTTTGAAACTGGAATGTTCCCAACACCAAACCATTTACGTTGGCAAACGAGATTGGTCCATAAGCGCCGCCCTTTACTATTTTCGTAAACGCAGAAACGCCATCGGCAAACACAGTGAGTGTAGATGTAGTGCCATCGTAGGTGATGGCAATGTGCGACCATTTTCCATACACATTGGCAAGTTTCATTTCTGTCCACTCTTCCGACTGCGCATCGTCTGCATTGAACTGGCTGTTATACATGTGTATTTTCATAAAAGCAGTGGTGGCGTCGTCTCCGAAATTTTCTAAAAAAATATCGAAGTTGCCCCAGAACTGGTTCTTATTGGAAATAGACATCACGCCGCGTGCACCATCGGTTACAGGCCCGGTAAAGTTCATCCAATACGCAATGGTAAAGCTACCCAGGTTCTTGAGGGTGTCGCCGGGTGCTTCTACGAGCACATACTTGCCTTCTCCACCATGCATAGCCATACCGTTTATTCCTGTTACATAATCGACAGTGCCGGTAGTAGCGAGGCTGTCTTCACCCATATCGGACAATGAATTTTCGAAAGGAAAAAACATTTTGAGTGGCTGATAAGGCGGCGGTGGCGGATCGGGAATAATGTTCAAAGGAGGACGATATAGTTTTTGGCAGGATGAAATGCACAGCCCGATGAAAACCAGCAGGAAAAGCATCCTGGAAAAAGAAACACGTTTTATATTCATAAAATGGCTTTAAATATTTGTGTAAAAAGAACTGAACAACTGCATTTTATTGGTAATCGGGATTTTGCACCAACACCCCGTTCGACTTGTCGATTTCGGGCTGTGGAATAGGCAGGTATTTATTTCTTTCCTGGTAGTTAATGTCCATTGCATTGAACGTCTCTTTTGCAATTCCCCAACGTACAAGATCGAAAAAGCGCTCCAGTTCCATTCCCATTTCCACTCTTCTTTCGTGGCGAATGATGTCTCTCAGTTTGCCTTGATCTGTTTCCGTGATTTGCGGCAGCACGCCGGCATTACCGTTTCTTGCACGGGCGCGGATCATTTCCAGGTCTGCCAGCGCTTCGGTGGTATTTCCCAGTTCGTTGGCGGCTTCAGCGGCCATCAGAACCACATCGGCATAGCGCAGAATACGGACATTCATCCATTCACCAAAGCGGCTGCCAGTAGCTACCCGCACGGCAGGGTTGGTATACACCTTTTTATTCCAGAATGGTCTGGGCACATCTGCGGTGGCAGGTGGTATAGCTTCGCCATAAGGCTGGTTTACCTGTCCGGCATACAGCAGCGTCGCATCTTTGCGGGGATCGCCGGATTCAAAAGCGTTTGCCAGCGTAGTATCCGGCGTGTTCCAACCCCAACCAAGATCCATGCTGCCTGCGCCTCGCACGCCCTGCACCTGCGCATACTGAATACCCAGGTTTGTGATGGTACTGGTATAATAAGCCTGTATTTCGAATAAAGATTCTTTCGAATTTTCTCCATCTTCTGTAAAAATCTTGTTGTAAGGTGTGCTCAGATCGTTTACCCCCAACGCCATCACAGCATTAGCCGATGCAAGGGCACCTGCCCAGTTTTGCCTGTACAAATACGTTTTTGCCTGCAAAGCCAGCGCAGCACCTTTTGTAAGACGTCCAATGTATTTGGATTCCCAAGCAACGGGCAATTGGGCTACAGCTTCCTGCAGGTCGGCATCTATCAGTGTATAAATATCGTTGACGGTAGACTTAGGCACATTTGCCTGCGCAGCATCCGTAACCCTAAAATCAATTTTCGGCACTTCACCATATGTACGCACCAAGTTGAAATAGGCATAGGCACGAAGAAATTTTGCTTCTGATTTATTAATCAAGCTGATCTGATCGGTAAGCTGCGCCGAGTCAATGGCATCGATTACATTGTTGGTAAGCGAGATGAGCGCGTAATGGTCAGACCAGTAAGCGTTCATAAGCCAGAAGTCTTTGATGTAATCGAACTTATCGAATATTTTTTCGGCATCCTGGCCATCGCTCACCGAGCTCCCTTTAATAGCATCGTCAGACCGCATGGTATGCACTGCCGCCAGCGGCAAACCACTGGTACCCCAGCTACGCAAGCCAGCATACATGCCAAACACCTGGCTTTCAAAAGTGCCGCCGGTAAGGTCGTCGGTAGTGTATTGCCCTTGTGGCTTCCTGTCAAGAAAATCTTTTTTACAGCCCGCCAGCGTTCCCACTGCCAGTATTGTGGCAAGGAGAAACATCATTCCGTTTATTCTCGTTTTCATAGAGCTCTATCTTGTTGTATTAAAAATTTAAATTAATGCCCAGCGTGTAAATAGCAGGCAACGGGTAAGAACCATTGTCGATACCAAAAGAGGTGGCACTACCGCCAAATTCCGGTGTGTAACCTGTATTGTTTTTAAACGTTTTCAGGTTTTGCGCATTGGCATAAATCCGTAATGATTTTACATAAATGGATTTGAGCAAAGCCGGGCTGAAATTGTAACCCAACTGCAGGTTGCGTACCCTGAAGAAACTGCCATCTTCTATATGGTAGGTGGAATTGAGATAATTGACAGACCGGCTGGTACTTAAAATCGGTTCCCAGTTGGAAGTGCCTACCCCATTCCAGCGATCGAGACGATAGCCGGGAAAATTGAACTGCGCATAAGTAGCCTGATCCCATGCACGGTAAATTTCATTGCCATACACGCCCATGAAATCGGCACTGATGCTAAAGCCTTTGTAATCGAGACTTAATGAGAATCCGTAGGTAAAATCAGGTGTTGGATTGCCAATTACCGTTCTGTCTTTTTCGTCTATCTGTCCATCGCCGTTTACGTCCTTGTATTTAATATCGCCGGGTTTCACATCACCAATTTTTGCAGCTGGAGATAATTTTATTTCTTCTGCCGTCTGGTAAATGCCATCAGACACATACCCGAAAAAGTAACCGATCGGGTAGCCTGCCGTGGTGCGCGATGGTCCGTTGATAATGGCATAGCCGGTGGTAGACAAAGATTTTACATTGTTGTTAATGGTGGTAAAATTGCCGCTAACCGAGTAGGAAAAATCGTCTGTAATGGATTGATTCCATGTAGCCGAAAATTCAAATCCTTTGTTGGTTACGTTGCCGATATTGGCTAAGCCCGGCGTGGTGCCATTAATGCCCGGCACGGTGGTAAGAATGCCTTTTGTTTCCTTGTTATAATAGTTGGCTTCAAAGTGTAGCTGATTTTTCAGGGTATTCAGTTCCAGCCCTGTTTCCCATGCATACACGGTTTCCCAGCCAAGGTTAGGATCGGCAAGGTACACTGGTGTAAGAGCCTGTATCACATTGTTCCCAAATACACCCGAACTGGCGGCTGATAGCGCCGGGTAAGCCGGGTAGCGGTACTGGTCGCCGATATTCTGGTTGCCCAGAACGCCCCAGGAGCCTTTCAGCTTCAGATTATCAAACAAGGTTTGATCTTTCATGAATGCTTCTTCGCTGATGACCCATGCAGCACCCACGGCGCCGAAATTCTGGTAAGCTTTGCCGGTGTTATAAAAAGCAGAACTGCCATCTCTTCTGAAGGAGGCATTCAGCAGGTATTTGCGTTTGTAGCTGTACAAGCCGCGAAACAGGTAAGACAAGGTTGCATTTTCCCACGCGCTGCCATTACTGTTGGCTGTGGTAGGATCGGCTATATCGCTGTTGGTATACCATTTATTGGGATCGTTGGGTATGGGCGAATTGGGATACTGCCTCATGCCGGTGTTTACCCCTTGGAATGAATTGTAATAAGTGGTAACACCACCCAGCAGCGTAATATTATGATCTCCAAATCTTTCCTTATAGGTAAGAAGGTAGTCTGCCTGTATCTTGGTGTAGGTGTTCTGAAACTGGTTGACGGATGTAAAGGTTACCAGCGAATCAACGTACGGGTTTGCATTGTTGGCAGATTCGGCATTGTACACAGCTATTTGCGGACTGTATCCTCTGCCGTTGTTGAATCCGTAATCGGCGAGAAAGGCAGCGCGAAAATTGAAGTTCTTCAGAAAATTCACTTCGCCGTAAATATTTCCAACAGCACGATACTCATAATTGCGTTGTGTATTGTTTCGCAGGTTGATATCGATAAGCGGATTTCCTACCTGCGCTTTCTGAAAAGAAGGCAAAATGCTGTACAATCCATATTCTTCGTTGTAAGGACTGGCGATAGGCGCTGCAAGCAAAGCACTTGTAGCATCTCTGTCAACCTGTGGTTTGGCGCGATAACCATTGAAATTAAAACCAAACTTCAGTGCTTTTGAAATCTGGAATTCATCATTTACCGCCAGGGTAAATTTTTGCAGCTTTTCACTTTTCACAATCCCTTCTTCGGAGATAAAGCCGGCACTCATGTAAAACTTGTTTTTATCGGTACCGCCCGAAACGCTCAGGTTGTTATAGTTGAGCATGGCATTCTGAAAAATCTCATTTTGCCAGTCGGTATTAGCCTGCCAGTTGGTATAATCATAAGGAATAATACCATCATTTGCCAACTGTTCGTTATACAGTTCCTTAAACTGTGCAGCATCGGTAACAGCTACTTTATCAACCACTTTTTTATACCCGACTGAAGTATTAAAATTTACCAGCAACTGTCCGTTCTTGGCTCTTTTGGTGGTAATAATAATAACGCCGTTGGCACCACGCACACCAAAGATGGCAAGCGAAGACGGATCTTTCAGTATCTCCATCGATTCGATATCAGCGGGATTCAAAAAGTTGATATTGTCGTTCAGTATGCCATCTACCACATACAAAGGCTTTACACCATTGATAGAGTTGGTACCGCGTATACGCACATCGGGTTCGGAGCCGGGACGACCGGAATTGACAATATACACTCCGGCTACCTTGCCCTGGATAGAGGCAACGGGATTTGTAGCTGGCTTGTCTGCCACTTCTTTTCCTTTCACGGTGGAAATGGTACCTGTAAGATCGCGCTTGTTGGCAGCTCCATAGCCAATTACCACTACCTGTGCCAGCTCCTGCCCGGCGGCTTCCAGTGAAATATTGATTTCTGTTTGGTTGCCCACCGTAATTTGCTGCGTGCCATATCCCACATAAGAGATAATCAGCACATCAGTGGGTGAAGCTTCTATAGAAAAAACGCCCAGCTCATTGGTGGTGGTACCGCGCGTAGTGCCCTGCACCTGCACGGATACGCCCACAAGCGGACGGTTGCCGTCGCCGGTTATCTTGCCTGTAATGAGAGCCGCAGGTATTCCTGCAGATGCTGTCTGCACCTGTGCGCACACCAGCAGGCAAAAAAGAGGAATCATTAATTTAAGAACACGCGAAACAGCCAAACGGGCAGGCTGTCTCCATTGTAGTACTTGTACTTTCATAGTTTCACTTTTCTGGTTAATATTGAGATATCGATAAAGTAAACAGGGAATATTGTTTCAGACGAATGCGACAAAAGGCGCACCTTCCTGCAAGAGGGCAAGCAAACAGACAGGCAATTATGTTGGATAGAATTTCATACGTTTTCCAAGCAGGTAAAGTTTCATTGTAACTTCATCTTCTGAATCCAGTGCATCTCAACAGCAACTTTGGCTAGCATGTAATGGCAGTGAGAATGGAATACAGTAACTGTCAAAAAATCAGCCAGCTTATATTTATTTATAAAAAGAGAGCCTAAGAATGCATTGCCCGGCCGTAAACAAGCAATTGAACAAAACGACCACTGGCAAAACAAAGAAACAACTGATTGAAGAATAGACAAGTAGAGTGCATCAGATGCTGCACGTTGTTTGCAGAATGAAAAGTCGCGGTAGTTTGCGTGCACAGCTCTATCAGCTATGTATCTACTATATTGGGCGCTATAGTGAGCATAAAAGCTGCCGCTAATAAAACGTACGATGAAAAAAATTTGTTTTCCACTTTTTCTGTGTGTTGCCATGTGCGCATGCAGCAATAATAAAAATCTTGCACAAACTGCCATGTCAGTATCAGACAGTCTTATTCAATCGATCAACAGCAGTAAAGCAGACACAGAACCCGCTAAACCCGGCTCTCAGCAAACTGCAGGGAGAAAGTGACCTTTTGATTGTATTTGCCAAACTGAACTATGCGTGGGCGCGCAAAGGCACTTATTATGTGCTTGCCAGCCAAAAAGACAAATGGAACATGTATGTATTTGATTCAAAGCTGCCGCCCGCTGCCGGTGAAAATATAAGCAACCTGTCGCCTGTTGCGGTTTCGGCTGATGCTGCGAAAAAAATAACTGAAATGTACAGCGCATCGCAACTGTGGGAAACCGACGGCAATACTGATGGCAACGAGTGCGAAGGCAAAGGTGGGTGTAATATTAATGACGCTGAAACGTGGACACTGAGTGCAGCCACTGAGCAAACCATGCACACCACTACATACTATGCACCCGAGTTTTTTGAAGAGTGTTGCCCGGGCAACCGGCACCGCGCGCGATTTTTGGCAATTGCAAAGCAACTGCAAACTCTTGCAGGCAATCAAAGCAGCGCGCCCGACCGGTAAGAGTAAAAACCAAAGACGACTGTATTTTATCTCCTAAATAAAACTACGGATACCGGAATCGGAATAAGTTTCCCGGAATTCTTTTGGCGTACAGTTTTTTCTTTTTTTGAAAATCCGGTTGAAGTTGGAAATATTATTAAACCCGCATTGAAAGGCAATTTCCGTAATGCTGTTGGTTGTTTCTATCAGCGTGCGCGACGCATGCCCAAGCCTGATGTCGTTCAGGGTGTCAATGAATGTATTGCCGGTACGTGTTTTGAAAAACCGGCTGAAAGCCACTTCACTCATGGCGGCAATCTTGGCTACTTCCGCAAGCGTGATGGTTTTGTCGAAACTGCGGTTCATATATTCCATTACCTTTTCTATGCGCCGGCTGTTGTAAGAAAGAATATCAACATTGGTAAAAGATGAGTCCGACAGCAGTTTCATGTTGCGCGATATAGACAGATCGTGCAGTATCGACATCAGTTCGAGTACGGAATCGAAGCCTTGCTTGCGCGTCAGTTCCAGAATGCGCGGCATGATGCTTTGCGTTGTTTCTGCAGAAAACAAAATACCTCGCAGCGACTTTTCAAACATGCTCCTGATAAAGCTCATCTGGTTGCGGCGCAGAAATTTTTCGTCGAACAAATCCTTGTGAAACTGGATGGTGACTTCCTTTATATCCTTGCAGATACATTTATGCGTAAACCATCCATGCTGCAGGTTAGGACCGACGAGCACCAGTTCAAAATCTTCAATTTCGGCTATATGATCGCCGATGATGCGCTTGGCATCTTTTGCATTCATTATAAAATTCAGTTCAAATTCTTCATGTGTATGAAGGGGAAAATCGAAGTGATCTTTTACTCTCGAAAAGATGGTAAAACAATCATTTTGGGTAAGCGGAATAATTTCACGGAGTAAGGCGGCAGGCATTTTATGAAATTTTGTGCTAAAATAGTACAATAATTTAAAAACTTTTGCACTTGCTTAGAAAGGTCAAAAATTTAAAGTGTTGATATGAATTTTATAAAAACGTTAAAGGATATGAACGAAATAGTGTTGAACGCACGAAAACTCTTCAACAAACAGATAAAATAGTATTAAATATTTATGAATTCAGATTGCAACTTTGGTCAAACATTTTCGCCGTATGAGATTCAATGTGATTATACGAATATTCGTATTATTTTTCTTCTTTTCTCCTCAACTTCTATTTGCACAAGCCAGAACCATTACAGGCACCATTGTAGATGAAAAAGGAACAGCTCTTTCCGGCGCCACGGTGAATATAAAAGGCACCAAAACCACCGTGATTACCAACGAGCAGGGAGTTTATGTGATTCAGACAAGTGTGGCATCGCCTGTACTTGTGATTAGCAGTATTGGTTTTGCACAAAAAGAAGTACCCGCTTCCGAAGCGAAGCAGGTAACACTTACCAGTTCTACCTCAACACTGAGTGATGTGGTGGTAATAGGTTATGGTACGGCCAAACGGTCGAACGTAACCTCCGCGATTGCTTCCGTAACAGAAAAGGATATCAAAAACCTGCCGGTTGCCGGCGCCGACCAGATGCTGCAAGGTAAAGTGTCGGGCGTAACGGTAACCAGCAATTCAGGTCAGCCCGGCGGCGGCGTGTCAATCCGCGTGCGTGGCATTACCTCTGTAAACGGCGCCGAACCGCTGTATGTAATAGATGGTGTGCCCATTCTTACAGGCACCAGCAGTACCGGCCAGGATCAGCTTGGCGGACAGGCAGGACAAACCAACCAAAGCGTACTGGCTACCATCAACCCATCTGACATTGCTTCTATCGACATCCTGAAAGATGCGTCTGCGCAAGCCATTTACGGCTCGCTTGCTGCCAATGGAGTTGTATTGATTACAACAAAGAAAGGCAGAAGCGGCGAAGGCAAATTGTCTTACGACACCTATTATGGATGGCAGGAAGTTCCGAAGCGCCTGGATGTGATGAACCTGAACCAGTATGCACAATACTACAATTCGCTGGTACCGGAAGTAAGAGCTGCCGGTGGCGGTATGGATACCATTGGTGAGTTTACAAACCCGGCTGTGCTGGGAAAAGGCACAAACTGGCAGGATGCTATTTTCCAAACCGGAAACATCCAGAACCACCAGATGGCTTTCTCTGGTGGACAGGGAAAAACCACTTATTACTTTTCGGGCAACTATTACAACCAGACAGGTACAGTAATCGGCTCGGGCTTTAAGAGATATTCCATGCGTTTCAACATTGACCAGCAGGTGAAAACCTGGCTGAAAGCGGGTGTAAGCGCCAACATGTCGAGAACTAACCAGAAAATTACATTTACTGATGGTACCGATGCTGTTACAAACATTGTATTGTTCAACAGCCCGGCAACACCAATCAAAAACGCAGCCGGTGAATTTATTACCACTGCATCTATTGGTAATATACCTTTCGGAAACGGTACGAACCCGGTAGCTACGGCTTCCCTGAGAAATGTGAATTCGCAGCAATCAAAGGTTTTTGGTAACATCTATGCAGAACTGCAGTTTACCAAATGGCTTAGTCTCAGAAATGAAGTAGCCTATGATTTCCAGTTAAACCAAAATTCAGCTTTCCAGCCGTTTGTGTCCAACGATATCAACCAGATTATTCTTGCTCCTTCACGTCTGCGCCAGGACAGAAGCAACAGCCTGTTTTCGTTGCTGAGAAACTACCTGACGTTTAACCAGACATTCGACAAACATTCCATCAACGTAGTTGCCGGACACGAAGCCTGGGTATCAAGATACGACAACCAGTATACCACTGCCAACAACCTGAATTTGAATATTCAGTCTACTTCTGCAGGTACCATTGATCCTGCCAACTCTGGCGGCGGTAAAGGCACCAGCGCGTTAGACTCTTATTTTGGCAGAGCCAACTATACTTACGACAACAAATACTCGATCAGCGCATCGGTAAGAAGAGACGGATCTTCTAACTTCGGACCCAACAAAAAATACGGTTACTTCCCTGCAGTATCTGCCGGCTGGACCGTTTCGAACGAAGGCTTTCTGAAAAATTCAAAGACGATTAGTTACCTGAAGCTGAGAGGTGGTGTAGGTTCTGTCGGAAATCAGAATTCGCCCGTAGGCAATGCCTATTCTACCAACATTCGCCTGTTTAGTACAGCACCCTTTGGTGCGGGTGGTGTGCCTGCCAATGTGGGCAATCCAAACCTGAGCTGGGAATCTGTTGTTACTTATAATGGTGGTATCGATGCAAGCTTCTTTAACAGGAGACTTGATGTGAGTGTGGATGTTTACAAGAAGATAACTACCGACATGATTCTTTCTTCTACCCTGCCCATTTTTGCAGGATTAGATCCAACGCCGCCGTCTAACTCGTACCAGGATATTGAACCACCGGTAACCAATGCAGGCAAAATGACCAATACGGGCATTGATCTGAACATTACCAGCTACAACATCCAGGGCAAAGACTTTAGCTGGAGAACAAACCTGATTTTCAGCCATTACAAAAACTTCCTGAACAGCTTAAACTCAGCTAACTCGGTATTGTTTGGTAATGCCAACGACTTTACAGGCACTTCTTCTGTTGTAAACCTCACACAGGCTGGCCGTCCCGTAGGTTCTTTTTACGGATATGTGGTAGATGGCTTGTACCGCACACAGGCAGACCTTGACAAAGCGGTATTGCCAACCGGACTTTCTGTAGGACCCACCGGTGTATATCTTGGCGATATCCGCTACAGGGATCTGAATGGTGATGGCACCATCGGCAGCGAAGACGTAACGTTTATCGGCGATCCAAACCCCGATTTCACGTATGGTCTTACCAACACGTTTTCCTATAAAGGCATAGATCTTTCTATCTTTTTACAAGGCGTTCAGGGCAATAAGATTTTTAACTGGACCCGCAAATACACTGAGTCGTTAAGTTCTGCTTATACCAACCAGCTAACCTCCGTGCTCAACAGGTACACAGCTGCAAATACAAACGCAGAACTGCCAAGGTATAACCAATGGAATAACAACAACCTCAGAAACTCTGACCGGTATGTAGAAGATGGTTCTTACCTGCGCATCCAGAACATTTCATTGGGTTACAACCTTCCGAAAGAACTGATTGCAAAAGCAAAACTGACCAATGTAAGAGTTTATGCTTCTGCGCAGAATGTATATACGTTCACCAAATACACCGGTTACGATCCGGAAATTGGCTCCTACAACAAAAGTGTATTGTCTCAGAATGTAGACAATGGACACTATCCAAATCCACGTACCATCACTGTAGGTGCTAATATTGAATTTTAAGAATTAAGAAAAAGATTGCATTCAATGAAACATACTAAGATTATTTACTTTTTTGCTTCTCTTACACTGTTGGCTTCGTGTAAGAAAGACTTTATAGACCGCCCGTCCGAAAACGGTCCCGTACTCGACATTTATTACAACTCACCGGCAGAAGTAAATGCTGCTACCGGTTTCCTGTATAATGCCGTATGGGCAAACTACGAAGACAAAGCGTTTCATGCCATAGGCGAAGTGCTGGGCGGCAATATGCTTACCTCTTCAGGAGATGCCAACTATGGGAGCAACAGCTATGTAAACTTCACGATATTAAGCACCGATCCGCTGGTATCCAGCTCATGGCGTTCATTTTATAAAGTAGCCGGTAATGCCACGGTACTCATCACCACATTTGAACAGAAAAAAGGGAGTGTATCCGATGCGGCTTACCTCGACCAGGGCATTGCGGAATCCCGTTTTATCAGGGGCGCTGCTTACTTTGATATTGCACGTACGTTCGGCGATGCACCCATTGTGGTAGATCCTGTGGCACTGGCTGGTTCGGGCGATTACAATGTGCCGCGTTATATGCAGAAAGATGTATTGCGCTTCGCACTCGAAGATTTTAAAGCTGCTGAAGAAGCCCTGCCGGAAGAAGCATATGCTGCCGGCAGTGTAACCAAATATTCTGCAAAAGGCATGGAAGCAAAACTGTACCTGTACAGAGCCACTATGCTGGGCACATCGGAAGACTTTGACAGTGCAAGGATAAAAGCCAAAGAAGTAATGGATTATGCAGCTTCTACCGGGAAAATCGGCTTGTATCCCAACTACATGGAAATGTTCACTACGTCGAAAGCAAACAACAATATTGAATCTTTGTTTGCGCTGCAATGGATAGCTGCGGCTACCTATGGTGGTGGCAACCCGCTTCAGATTTACCAGGCACCTTCTACCCTGCTGAAACCGGTAACAGGCAATGGTTATTCATCCGTTATTCCTTCTCTTGATTTCCTCGCCGCATATGAGCCGGGCGATAAAAGAAGAGGCTGGTCTGTAATGGAAGATGGCTTTACCAAAGACGACTGGACAAATGTAAACTTCCCCAATGGGTTTGTATACGACACCACTTACGAAACCTCTGCCGATGACGCTTTCAAAATCAAAACCGGCACAAGGTCCAATGCGTTGAAATATGTGGTAGGAACAGGCAGCAATGGCGAACCCGTTGCCAGCACCGGTCATACTTCTATCAGCACCTATATCCTGCGATATGCCGATGTACTGCTCATTTATGCTGAAGCTGTTGCCGGTTCTGCCGGTACTACCGCCGACGCTTCTGCGGTAGCTGCTTTCAACCAGGTACACACCCGCGCCGGACTTGACCCCGTAACGTCGCTTACCAAAGACATGATCCTGCACGAGCGTCGCGTAGAGCTTGCTTTTGAAGGAGACTACTGGTTTGATATTCAGCGGCAAGGCTTTGCAAAAGCCAGCAGCATCATCAATGCGCAGGAAAGAGGTACTTATAACTTTGATGGCAGCGAAATCAATCACGTGGGTGCAAGTTTCAATTCACCATCACAGTTGTTTTTGCCTATCCCACAAACAGAAACAGTATCAGATCCTAAACTGCTGGAAGCAGCCGTTCCCTATTATTAATCAATACACAAGAAAGTAGCTATGAAACATATAACCAGCATATTTATTGCTGCCTGCCTGATGCTCGCTACAATTGTAGCTTCAGTATCCTGTACCAAAGATGAGGTAGTAGGAGGAAAAGCATCTTCAAATATCGTTATCGATTCAGTATCGCCGGGTGTTGCCGCATCCAATTCAGTCATTACCATTACGGGTAGCGGGCTCGGACAAATTCAGTCTATCGTGTTCGATAGCGGCCAGATTGTTGCGCCTTTCAATCCTGTTTTCAATACCGACAATGCAATCATTTTCCGTGTGCCAACAGATGCCATCCCGGCAACACAAAACATCATCCTGACCAATGCAATGGGCAAGCAGGTGATTGTTCCCTTTGTTGTAGTAGGTCTTCCTACTATCCTGGAAGTGTCTAATTATAACTATGGAACCGGGTATCCGAACATTGTACTCACGGGTAAAAATCTTGACGACGTGTCGCATGTTGCCATCGTAGGCACCAATGATTCGGCGACAATTGTTGCACAAACGAAAACATCGCTGACTCTCTCAATGCCTTCCGGCGATCAGAAAGACAACAAACTTGCCATTACTAACGTAGCTGGTACCATTACCACTACACAGTCTTTTGTAAATGTTGATCTTACATTCCCACTGTTTTTAGACAACTATGCACCTGGCTACCAGGATGCTTCGTGGGGAGATGCGGGTTATGTGCAAACGAGTGTAGTGAAAAGTGGCTCTGCAGCTTTGTCTAAAAACTATGCTGCCGGCAACTGGCACCAGCTGGGTATCGGCTGGACAAACATCAGCAAATCAAATGATTTTAAATACCTGTCGTTTTGGGTTCATGGCGGCTCAAAAGACTATTCGCTGTGGATCTCTACCAGTGCAAGCGAAGGCGGTTTTGCCAGCTTTAACGACTATGCCGAAATTGATGTTCCTGCCAATGTATGGACTTATTATAAATTACCGGTAGCCGACCTGAAACTATGGGCAACAGCTGATGCTTTCAACCAGATTGGGTGGAGAGTAAAAGGTCCGGATGGGCAGGACGAAGTGTTTTCACTGGATGATGTTTTGTTTATCAAATAATTATAAAATATTTATATTTATGAAAGATGCCATTGTTCTAACACGTTTAGGGAATGGCATTTTTTGTTTTCACTCATTTTCCAAAATGCCCGCTATGAATCTTAAAATATTCCTTTGTTTATCACTGCTTAGTTTTTCTGTCTGCACTTTTTCGCAACCCGAATTGCCTGCTGATAAGAAAGCGACAAAAGAAACCGTGAACCTGTACCGCAACCTGAAAAAAACAATGCAAAAGGGAATCATGTTTGGACACCAGGACGACTATGCATATGGCGTAAACTGGAAATATGAACCCGGACGCAGCGATGTGAAAGATGTTGCTGGCGATTACCCGGCTGTAATTGGTTTTGAAATCGGGCGCATAGAACTTGATTGGAAAAACGATATTGACGGCGTGTCATTCGACAGCACAAAACGCTACATCCGGCAGGCTTATGAACGCGGCAGTGTCATTACCATCAGCTGGCATCTCAACAATCCGCTGAATGGCAAAACTGCGTGGGATGCTGAGCCGGGCACCGTAGCTTCCATTTTGCCGGGTGGCGAAAAAAACCAATTGTTCAATACGTGGCTCGATAAAGTTGCCGTGTTTATGAAAAGCCTGAAAGGCGAAAACGGCGAAGCCATTCCTGTTGTGTTCCGCCCGTTTCATGAGTTGAACGGAAGCTGGTTCTGGTGGGGAAAAAAGCATTGCACACCTGACGAACTGAAAAAGTATTTACCAATACACCGAAAACTATTTGCGAAGCCGGAAAGACGTTCACAACCTGTTGTATGCCTACAATACCGACCGCTTTGCCAATGCAGAAGAATTTATGGAACGCTATCCGGGCGATGAATGGGTAGACGTAATTGGCTTTGACATTTACCAGAAAGGTCAGGTAGGTGCCAATGCCGACTTCATTAAGGATCTTGACAAAAGCCTCTCTACCATAGAAGACATTGCAAGCAGCACAACAAGATTCCGGCTCTAACCGAATTTGGATACATTGAGGTTCCCGATAGCACCTGGTGGACAAACGTGCTGTGGAAAGGACTGGAAAATCACCATGTATCTTATGCACTGGCATGGCGCAATGCTGGCCAAAACCAGACGGAGAAATGGAATACTGGGTTCCTTTCACGGTCAGCAGTCATCAGCAGACTTTGTGGACTTTTACAAGCTGCCACGAACACTGTTTGCAAAAGATGTGGCGGCAGTGCAACTGTATGGCAAATAACGCAACAAGTGAACAACTACGCCACGTTTATGCTTTTGGGTCACATACTGGCGGTTGCCGAATCAAACGCGAAATGGCACATGCAGCAAGCTAATAGTCAACCGCATGACCCTATTTTGTGCGCTGACGACTATTGCGGCTCAAAATAAATTAGTACATGAATCTCCAATGGATTGATTTTGCCATATTGATTACTTATCTGCTAAGTATGCTGGTGGTAGGCTGGGTAATGCGGAAAAAAGCACGACAGAACAAGGACAATTATTTAATGGGCGGCAAATCGCTTCCCTGGTATTTATTAGGCTGAGCGATGCATCAGACATGTTTGACATCAGCGGTACCATGTGGATGGTTTCACTTTGTTTTGTGTATGGCATGAAAAGTATGTGGATACCCTGGCTGTGGCCAGTGTTTAACCAGGTATTTATGATGATGTTCCTGAGCAAATGGCTGCGCCGCTCCAATGCCACAACCGGTGCCGAATGGCTGGCACCCGCTTTGGCATATCGGGAAAAGGAGTAAAGGCTTCGCACAACGTGGTCGTTGCTTTTGCCTTGCTTAGCTGCCTTGGATTTCTCGCTTACGGGTTTGTAGGCTTGGGTAAATTTGTAGAAATTTTTGTTCCCTGGGATCTGGTGCAGCCATATGTTCCCTTCCATGTTACGCCAGAGTTTGTTCCGCATTTTTATGGTGTCATTTTTACTCTGTTTGCCGCTTTTTATTCTGTATTGGGCGGCATGCACAGCATTGTGATCGGCGACCTGATCAAGTATTCCATCATGACGATGGCATGTATTGCCATCGGCATCATTGCGATGATACATTTGCAGGAGCAGACGCTTGTATATCCCCGATGGCTGGCTGTCGCCTTTCTTTGGTGAAACATTAGATCTCGACTGGGCGCGTATCATTGCCGATGCAAATAAAAAAATTGAAGAAGACGGGTTTTCAGCTGTTTGGGATTTTCTTTATGATGATGGTGTTCAAAGGCATTTTTGCATCGCTTGCCGGGCCTGCCCCTAATTATGATATGCAAAAGGTTTTATCGACACGCTCACCAAAAGAAGCCAGCAAAATGACGGGCTTTGTATTCATCATCTTATTGCCCATCCGGTATTCGATGATCATCGGACTCACGGTGCTGGCCTTGCTTTATTACAACCAGCTTGATCTCTCCTCTCCCAGCGGTACCGATTTTGAAAGAATATTACCCGGCGCAATTAACAATTTTTTACCGGTGGGTATTTTGGGTCTTACTTTAACCGGGCTGCTGGGTGCTTTTATGGGAACATTTGCCGGCACACTCAATGCTGCACAGGCGTATATCGTCAATGATATTTACCTAAAATATGTGAACCCGGCAGCCGTCTACCAAAAAAATCATATCAATGAATTATGTTGTTGGTTTGCTGGTAGTGGTTATTGGGATTATACTTGGTTTTTTTGCCAAAAATGTAAACAGCGTTCTGCAATGGATTGTCGGCGGACTGTACGGAGGGTATATCGCTGCCAATGTGTTGAAATGGTATTGGTGGCGCTTTAATGCCAATGGCTTTTTCTGGGGCATGGCATCGGGCATTGCGGCAGCGCTCATTTTTCCATATTGCAAAATCTGGTTTCCCGGCGTCTTTTTCCAACTCGATTTGTATAACTGGCCTTTGTTGTTCCTTATTTCGGTTATTGGTTGCTATAGCCGGCACCTATGCGGCACCGCCTACAAATTGGGAAACACTGAAATCATTTTACAGCACTGTGCGGCCATGGGGTTTTTGGAAACCTGTTCATGAAAAAGTGATGGCAGAAAATCCGGCATTTTAAACCCAACAAACGGTTTAAACTGGATATGTTCAACGTGGTGCTGGGCATCGTTGCCCAATGCTGCCTCACCCTCCTGCCTATGTACGTGGTACTTTGGCTAAAACTCCCTTTGTTGTCATTATCATTATACTGGCTATTGTTGTCATCATTCTAAAAAAAACATGGTGGAACAAGCTGGAAGATTAGTTCACTTTTAAAAACTTGTATATGAAAGAACATTTTTTCAAACGCCTGGAGGTGTTGGAAAAACAGCATTACGATGTGCTTCACCGCTGCAACGAAGAAATTAAAGAAAGCAATGGTGTGTACACCCGTTTCAGGTATCCTGTACTTACGGCGCAACATGCACCATTAAGCTGGCGGTATGATCTCAACTACGAAACCAATCCCTTCCTCATCGAGCGGTTTGGCATCAATGCAGTGTTGAACGCCGGTGCCATTAAACTCAACAATAAGTATTGCCTTGTGGCAAGGGTGGAAGGCACTGACCGCAAATCTTTTTTCGCAGTAGCAGAAAGCGACAACGGGATCGATAATTTTCATTTCTGGGATTACCCTGTCGTTATGCCCGAAACGGAGGAGCCGGACACCAACATGTATGATATGCGGCTGACTCAGCACGAAGACGGCTGGATCTATGGACTGTTTTGCACCGAACGCAGAGATCCTTCGGCCGCGCCCGGCGACCAGAGTGCAGCGATTGCGCAATGCGGCATTGCCCGCACCAGCGACCTCATTAAATGGGAACGGCTGCCCGACCTGAAAACGCAATCGGCACAGCAACGGAACGTGGTGCTGCATCCCGAATTTGTACAAGGCAAATATGCTTTTTATACCCGGCCGCAGGATAGCTTTATAGAAGCCGGCAAAGGCGGCGGTATTGGCTTTGGACTGTCTGACAACATAGATAAACGCATCCATCACTGAAGAGACCATCCTCGACCGCAAAGTATATCATACCGTGTATGAAGCAAAAAACGGGCTTGGTCCTGCGCCTATCAAAACAGAAAAGGGCTGGCTGCATCTGGCCCATGGCGTACGCAACACGGCAGCGGGCTTGCGCTATGTACTTTATATGTTTTTGACCGACCTCGACGATGTTACCAAAGTGATTCATAAACCTGCCGGTTATTTTATTGCACCGGAAGGCGAAGAACGCATAGGCGATGTATCAAACGTGGTGTTTTCCAATGGCTGGATACAGGATGAAGATGGTACCGTATTTATTTATTATGCATCTTCAGACACCCGAATGCATGTAGCCGTTTCTTCTGTAGAAAGACTGCTGGACTATGTTATCAACAACCCGCAGGATGGACTACGCTCTGCCGAAACGGTAAAGACCATTTACTCTATCATAGACAATAACAAAAAAGCCTCCATATACCTACAACATCATTCTTAAAACAACTGTAAAAAGTAACAGCATTCGTTTCCATTGATCCAGTGCTGTTACTTTTTACTTTTTTATTCTTTCTTTTCCATGCCAGCAACTACCCAAACACAGCACCTGCTAAAAGTCTATACAGATGAACTGACAACAGAACTGTCTGCTATTCTAAGCTATTGGAAGCAGCACGCTGTTGATGAAACCAATGGCGGTTTTTGGGGAAAAGTGAACAACCTGAATGTACATGATGACACTGCGGACAAAGGCGTGGTGCTTACGGCAAGAATTCTATGGACTTTTTCTGCAGCCTTTCAGCTAACCGGCGAAACAGCAGACCTCGGGATGGCAGAACGGGCTTTCCACTATCTTGACCAACACTTCAGAGACAACCTGTATGGTGGTGTGTACTGGAGCGTGAATGCTAAAGGAACCATGCGTGATAGCCGCAAGCAGATATACGGTCTTGCCTTTGCCATTTATGGTTTAAGTGAATATTATGCTGCGTCGGGAAATAGGGAAGCGCTCACGTTTGCCAAAGACCTGTACCAAACCATAGAGCAGCATAGTTTTGATGTAGAAAACAATGGTTATTATGAAGCTTTTGCACGCAACTGGCAACCCTTGCAGGATTTGCGGCTGAGCGCCAAAGATGCAAATGCAAGCAAAACCATGAACACGCATCTGCACATCATAGAAGCTTATAGCAACCTGTACAAAGTTTGGAAAAACGAAGAGCTGAAACAAAAAATAGCCAACCTGTTAGCCTTGTTTCACGAGCATTTTATTCATAAAGATTCAGGGCACCTGGCACTTTTTTTCAGCGATGCCTGGCTGCAACAGCCGGATGTCATTTCTTACGGGCACGATATAGAAGCCGCGTGGCTACTGTTGCAATGCGCAGAAACAACAGGCAGCCAGCATTGGATTCCGGTTTACCGGCAATATGCAATTTCCATTGCCAGTGCCGCATCTGAAGGAATAGATACAGATGGCGGCATGTGGTATGAATATGACCCGGCACGTCAGCAACTGATTAAAGAAAAACACTGGTGGGTGCAGGCAGAAGCCATGATAGGCTTCATGAATGCATGGCAAATTTCGGGTGATGAAAAATATCTCCGGCAATCGCTGCGTGCATGGCAGTTCATCAAACAACACATACTTGATAAAGAGAACGGCGAATGGTTTTGGGGTGTGGATGAACACTATCAGATAATGCCGGGCGAAGACAAAGCCGGCTTTTGGAAATGCCCTTATCACAATGCCCGCGCTTGTATGGAACTTATTTCAAGAACAGACAATTTACCGCATCACCTATAAGAAAAAGTATCTAGCAGCATCAGCTATTCCATTTACATCAAACCTTGCTATCATGAAAAAATCAGTACTCATTGCCTCGCTCGCCTTGCTTTTTGTTCTCAGCGCCAAAGCACAGATTCCCGTCTTTAACTCCGTAACGCCCAACAGTGTATCCATTTCTAAAATGGATAAATTTGAACTCACCATTGATCTCACAGCGGGCTACATCAATCCATATGACTACAACGACATTGCCGTACAGTGCCTGTTTACCACACCATCCGGAAAGAAAGATACCGTAGACGGATTTTACATGGAAGACTATATACTCGACATCAATACCGGCAATATTTCATCCACAGGCGCCAGTCATTTCACAGTGCGCTATACGCCAACTGAAGCCGGTACTTACAACTATGCAGTCTGGTGTACCAATCAATCGGGCACCACTACACAACCGGCGCAAACCTTTACCACCACTGCCACCGCAGCAAAGGGATTTATCCATACCAATAACAGCAATTACCTGGGTTTTGATGATGGCACACAGTATATACCGGTGGGCGAAAATATGTCGTGGCAAACGAGCAATGTGTATAACAATTACACCACGTGGATGCCAAAACTGGTGAACAACGGTGGCAACTTTGTACGCATCTGGATGAGCAGCTGGGCATTCGCCTATGAGTGGAAAGACACTTACAACCAGGGCTTATATAACGGGCTGGAAAAATACAACCAGTACAATGCCTTTAACCTTGACTGGCTGCTCGACTATTGCAGCAAACAGAATGTATACATGATGCTGTGCATGAACAATCACGGGCAGGTATCCACAACCGTAAATCCGGAGTGGAACAGCAATCCATACAATGCAGCCAACGGCGGTCCTTGTGCCAACACATGGGATTTTTTTACCAATACAACCGCGAAAAACTATTATAAAAACAGGATGCGCTACCTCGTAGCCCGCTGTGGATATTCGAAAAATATCATGAGCTGGGAATTGTTCAATGAAGTAACCTTCACAGACGACTATGCGCAACATGCCACTGAAGTAGACAACTGGCATGGCGAAATGAGCAGTTATATAAAATCGAAAGATGTAAATAAGCATTTGATTACATCGAGCTTTGGCGATGCCGGATACAACCCGGCAACATGGACCAAGCCGAATATCGATTTTACGCAGACTACACAATTACAGCAGCGTTCCTAACCTCGAAAGCCTGCTTGTATCAGGCAGCAACAGCTACCTGTCCACTTACAAAAAACCGGTGCTTAACGGCGAATTTGGATTAGGACCTGCCGGTTCACAACTTTCTGCCGATGATCCGGACTGGTGTGCATTTACACAATGCCATCTGGGCTTCTGCCCTGAGCGGCGCGTTAGGTACTGCCATGACATGGTGGTGGGATGATTATGTGGAACCACTAAACCTGTATCATCATTTTCAGTCCTTGTCTTCTTTCATCAATAGTCTGCCGCTGAAAAACGATAATTATAAACCTGCTGTTACGTCTGCTTCCGGTGGTGGCGCCACCGATCTTACCGATATCGCCCGGCACCGGCTGGGGTATGGCGCCAAAAGACAGCTTTACCATTGATGCTTCGGGTAAAATAACGCCGGATGCTTCACAATTAGGTCAGTATATATATGGCAGTCAATGGAATACACAATTGCGCAACCCACCTACGTTTTCGGTCACGTATCCCGAAGATGGTCAGTTTAAAGTAACGACAAGCAGCATAGGTACCGACGCCAAAGTAACCATCACAGTAGATGGCGTAGAAGCATTGAATACCCTTGCGGCAGACAATACCACGCTATAGCGTAAATATTAAAGCAGGCAGCCATTACTATTACCATTGACAATCTTGGTACAGACTGGTTTGGTGTTTCAGGCTATGTATTCACCAACATCGGATCTCCGCTTAGTTCTTATGCCATTAAATCGGCAGATACAGCAAAAGCTGCCGGCTGGATTTTGAATACCCAATACAACTGGCAATACCTGAAAAATAATGCAAACACAGCTCCACCAGCTATCAAGGGCGCATCACTGCATGTTCCGGGCTTGCAGAACGGTCAGTATACAGTACGCTTTTACAACTGCGGCAACGGAGAATTGATCAGTACTGTTTTCACAAGTGTTTCCGGTAATAACCTGGTGGTTTCTTTGCCTGAGATTGCGTGGGATATCGCCTATACCGTTACAAACAATGCGGTTCTCCCGGTAACGATTACTTCATTTACCGGTCAAACAAAAGGAAACAAAAACGTACTGACGATAGGTATGGCAGAAGCAGTGAATGTAACAAGTGTGCTGCTCGAAAGAAGTGCAGATGGAGTACATTTCTCTTCCATTGCCGACCTTGCCAGCCATTGGAATACCCTAACCGGCACACATACTCTTTACCGACGAAGCACCGCTTACGGGAAACAATTATTACCGGTTGAGAATATTGGATGCTGATAAAAGAATTGTGACCACGTCAAACACTGTTTTATTAAACCTGAATGACAGCAGGCATCTGAGCATATTTCCGAATCCGGCAAAAACATACGTACAACTCTTTCTGGATGCAGGCACGTATTCTGTAAAAATTTCTGATGCACTGGGGAAAACGCATTCCACTTCTTCAATAACTTCATCCTCTTATTCACAGTTCAGCCGCCTTTCGGTAGCACACCTTCCGTCAGGAGTCTACTATGTAACGGTGCTGAACAATGAAGGAAAAATAGTGGCTTCGCAAAAGTTGATGAAACAATAAACAGGGAGCAGAATGCAGCCTGCGAGCCATCTCAACAAATATAAACAGCCATGCTTCTGCAGGAAGCATGGCTGTTACCATCCTGATAAACCAACGGATAAAAGCTATGAATCTGAAAAATGTACCTGCAGAAAAAATTGTCCTCTCATGTTTGTGCTGCTCATAAACGTGCTTGCGCAGGCGCAAAAAAGCAAGTCAACAGCCACGTTTTTTGCAGCCGATGATGCAAGAATACAATACACAGGACGCATAGATTTCAGCAATGCCCAGTTGCCAAGATACTGGCAGCCGGGCGTGTACGTAAAAGCCCGTTTCAAAGGCACCTATTGCAACGTGATAGTGCAGGATGAAATGCTGGGTGGCAGCAATCACAACTATCTTGAAATTGTGGTGGATGATACCCTTTTGTATCGATTAAAAACATCGGCAAAGCGCGACACCATCAGGATAGTAAAAGGATTGAGCGATGGGGAACATACCATCGTGATTGCAAAGAATACCGAAGCCAATATTGGCTATCTCGAATTTGCCAGGCTTGCAATGCAAAGCGCTGCTGTCGCTACCGCCAAAACCGCAACGGAAAATGGAATTTATTGGAAATTCCATTACCTGCGGAACAGGTGCCGATCAAAGCGAAATTGCCTGTGGCAAAGGCGTATGGCAGGATCAGCACAATGCCTACCTGGCTTATGGACCTGTTACAGCGCGCGCTGTAGATGCACAATGGATGCTGTCGTCTGTATCCGGCATAGGACTGGTGCATAGTTGTTGCGGTATGGATGTGGTGATGCCACAGGTATATGATCATATCAACATGCGCGACCCCAAAGACAGCCTGTTGTGGAACTTTGATCAATACTCACCTGATGTAGTTACCATCTGCCTCGGGCAGAATGACGGCATACAGGATTCTGCTCTTTTTTGCACTGCCTATGTTCAATTCATTCAGCAATTAAGAAATCATTATCCAGCCTCGAAAATCATTTGCCTTACCAGCCCGATGGCAGATAGTTCGCTGGTAGTGGCGCAGAAAAAATACTTAACAGGCATTGTGGATGCGATAAAGCAAAAAGGGGATGAGAATGTAAGCCATTACTTTTTCTCCAAACGGTTTTATCATGGCTGCGACAGCCATCCGGACCTGGCAGAACACCAGGAAATAGCAGGTGAACTAACGGCGTATGTAAAATCGTTAATGGGTTGGTAACTCCTAAAAATCTGCGGAAGCAATTGTAAACACAACCACCAAAAAATATATGAAGACAGTTCTTTTTACCGTTATGGCAGCCTGTAGTAGCCTGGCTGCTTTTAGCCAGTCATCGTCTGATAGTATTGTTCTCAACCAGCTTGGCTTTTACCCGCATGCGCCAAAGATTGCTGCAGTGAAAGGCAATACAACGGCTGAAAAATTTTATATCGTTGGCACACACAAACACGATACAGCCTATTCGAGTGCGCTGGGCGAAGAGATGCATTCATCCAACTCTTCTACCATTACGCGCATTGCAGATTTCAGCGCCTTGTCTAAACAAGGTGAGTATGTATTGTATATTCCCGGACTGGGCACCTCTTACCCTTTTAGCATTATGGCCAATGCCAATCATGCTGCAGCCATTGCCTCTCTGAAAGGATTTTATTATATCAGGTCTGATATGCCGCTCGATGAGCCATTTGCAGGCAAATGGCACCGTGCTGCCGGACATGCAGATACGGCTGTGGTTATACATTCCTCCGCTGCTTCTGCTGCACGTCCTGAAGGCACAGTCATATCATCGCCCGGCGGCTGGTACGATGCCGGCGACTACAACAAATACATCGTGAACAGTGGCATTTCCATGGGCACATTACTATCGGCTTATGAAGACTTCTCTTCATATTTCGACACCTTGCACACAAACATTCCTGAAAGCGGCGACAAAGTGCCGGATGTGCTGAATGAAGCCATCTATAATCTTCGCTGGATGCTTACGATGCAGGATCCGAATGACGGAGGCGTTTACCATAAATGCACCAATGCGTCATTCGACGGAATGGTAATGCCCGGCGTAACGACGCTGCCACGCTATGCGGTGCAAAAAGGAACAGCAGCCACACTTGACTTTGCGGCGGTGGCTGCACAAGCCGCCCGGATTTTGAAACTCTACAAAACAGCAATTGCCGGGACTGGCAGACAGTTGCCTGAAGGCCTCTCAACAAGCATGGCAATGGGCAAAGAAAAACCCTGATGTAGCTTACAACCAGGACCAAAACAATAAGCAGTTTGAACCTGCCATTACTACCGGCGATTATGGCGATAATAGTTTTGCAGATGAATGGTTCTGGGCTGCCTGCGAGCTGTATGCCACTACGAACAACGAAACCTACTGGGCAGACGTGCAAACTGGTATTCATGCGCCTGTTTCTTTGCCATCGTGGGGCAATGTGCACACTTTAGGTACTTATACATTGCTTCGCCTTAAACAGAAACTGGCAAAGCATACTGCACAAATCACACCTTTAGAAGCAAAAGTTGTTTCGTTTGCCAACAACTACCTTTCTGGTGTGAACAGTAATGCCTTTAAAACAGTAATGGGTGGCTCAGTAAAAGACTTTAACTGGGGCAGTAATTCCAATGCAGCCAACCAGGGCATTGCACTCATTTATGCATATCGGATAACGCACGATAAAAAGTATGTGGATGGCGCTCTGAGCAACCTGGATTATATTCTGGGAAGAAATGCAACCGGCTTTAGTTTTCTTACCGGCGTAGGTTCCCACAGCACCATGAATCCTCATCACCGCCCGTCTGTAGCTGATGGCATTGAAGAACCTGTGCCTGGCTTGCTGGCTGGCGGACCAAACCCGGGCATGCAGGACAAATGCACGTACCATTTTTTTGAACCGGAAACGGCATATACCGATGTAAGTTGTTCGTATGCATCCAACGAAATTGCCATCAACTGGAATGCACCGCTGGTGTACCTCGCCAATGCAATAGAAGCGCTGCAAAAGAAAGCAGGATATTAAAAAATAATTGCAGAAATGTACAATGCCTGTTGCCTACGCAACAGGCATTGTTATGATTAGTAATACATTTAATGAATAAGCAGGTATCATTAATTGGTAGGTCCGGGTGGCCGGTCATTAGTGTTTCTTTGTTTTTTATTTTTCGCAGAATACCAACTAATTGCAACGATCACAAGTCCGATAACAGCAATGGCTATAAACATAGGTTGTGATTTTCTGAGTGAACAATACACCCAAAAGCACAAACTCTATACCGTAGGGAAACAGGAAGAATAAAGCGGAAGGCAACTGGAAAATATGTCGTTGATAACGAATGTCAAACGCTATGTAAAGAATTATACGCCAAACTGCCGCAGGTGATGATCCAGATGTTTCCACATACCAATGCTCCATTGGGTAGGGGTAAGTTGTCCAAAGAAAGAATGCGGATGTTTTGTGACCTGCGCTTCGCCTCCCTGCGCAAACGGTTAATTTGCCGAATCAACAATTGCTTTTCCTTTTCAAAATCGCGCTTGTCTGATACGATAAATGTATCGTCGGTTGGAGTGCTTTTCTGAAATGGTGTTTCGTTGTAAAAGTTTTTCCTGAAAAAAGATCCGATGATACGACCAAGGAAAAGCCGCGGCGGATGCGCTTCATTGTTCGCTACTTTCAAAGCAGCTACGCAGTGAGCAAGCATCTGGTCCACACTCATTTTACCCCATTGTCTTTGGGTATCGGGTTTCAGTTTTTCAATCCTGGCAAGAATAGAAGCAACATCACTCGGGATTCAACAGGTTGTTCATATAATAAGGTTTTTGGAGTAGAGATAAATGTAAAATTATTTTCCTGTTACCCCAACGTCAGTTCAGCCATTACCGATGCATACCTGCCATTTTCTAAGAGATCACAGGTGTATGCAAACAACAAGGTCTGCTATTTAATAAATAGCAGACCTTGTTAATATAATTGCAATTCGAATCTTGCCTTTAGTGTTGATTCCCTTTTCGTCGGGCATTTCGTAAGGAACGCCCTGGTCTAATTCGAGCGTTTTCAAGCGAAGCTGCTCCAGTTTCTTTTTACTGTAAGCTACTTTGGAAATAAGGATAAACAGCACGGGAACTATAAAGATGGCAATCAGTGTGGCTGCCAGCATCCCGCCAAGCACCGTCCAGCCAATGGTAGAACGAGCCACGCCGCCGGCACCGCTGGCAAAAGCAAGCGGCAGCACACCCAATATAAACGCAAGCGATGTCATGATAATGGGGCGCAACCGAAGCTTTACAGCTTCGAGGGTTGCCGGCAACAATGCCATACCATTGTCTACTCTTTCCTTGGCAAATTCCACAATGAGGATGGCATTTTTAGCAGCCAAACCAATCAGGGTAATCAAACCAATTTGCGCATATACGTTATTGGTAAGCGTGGTATTAAGGTAAGTGTAAGAATAGCGCCAAACATCCCAATCGGCACTGCGAGGAGCACTGAAAATGGTACTGACCAGCTTTCGTACAACGCTGCCAGAAACAGGAACACAAACAGGATAGACAAGGCAAAGATGATGGTGGATGTATTTCCACTTTCGACTTCCTGCCGGCTCAGTCCTCCAAAATCGTAGCCATAACCTTCCGGCAATACTTCGGCAGCTACTTCGCGCAATGCATCAATGGCATCTCCGGTACTATATCCTTCTTTTGCACCGCCGTTTATCTCAGCAGTTCTAAATAGGTTAAAGTGCGACACCAGCGGCGCGCTTTCCGCTACATTATAAGTTACAACGGTGCTTAGCGGCAACATTAGACCGGAAGAATTGCGTACATAATAATCCGACAGGTTCGTAATGTCGGAGCGGTAAGCCGTGTCTGCCTGCGCCACCACGCGGAAATTTCTTCCATAGGCGGTAAAGTCGTTTACATACCGGCTTCCGAGAAGTGTTTGCATGGTGCTATAAACATCGCTGAGCGATACACCCAGTTTTTTGGCTTTTTCCCTGTCAACCGACAAGTTATAATTAGGCGTACTGGCTGTGAAAAAGGTAAAGACACCCTGTAGTTCAGGACGCTTATTGGCGGCGGCTACAAAGTTTTGCACCACTTTCTGAAACTGGGGCAAACTATCGGTGGTTTCTCTCGCCTGTAGTTCGAAAGTAAAACCGCCGGTATTACCAAGTCCGGGTATAGCTGGCGGCGATATCACACGGATGTTGGCACCTTTGATAGAAGCAAATTTTGTTTGCAGCGTAGACATCAAACCTGTAGCTACCAGTGAGTCGCTTTTACGCTCATCCCAGGGCTGCAACTGGCTGAAGATGGTGCCGCTGTTGGTTTTGGCAGCGCCGGTAATCCCGTTGTAACCGCCAAGAGCTGCAAAGTGCCTGATACCTTTTGTTTCCTTTAATATGTTCATCATGCTATCCAGCACTTCAAGGCTACGCGTAGTAGACGAGGCTTCGGGCAGTTCGTATGTCATAATCAGCCGGCCTTCGTCTTCAGAAGGTACAAATCCGGTAGATTTGTTTTTAAACAAAAAGAACGTACCTACAAACAGGCAAATGAGGAAAATGACAGCGTAGCGCGATCCCTTAATGATTTTTCTTACAGAAACAGTATACTTTAAAGTAACCCGATTGAACCAAGTATTGAATTTGAAAAAGAATTTATTTAAACCTTTTGCTTCCGCGTTCACCTTCATCGGGCGCAACATCAGCGAACACAACGCCGGTGTGAGCGACAAGGCTATAAAGGCGGAGATAACAACAGATATTGCAATGGTGATGGCAAACTGCTGGTATAACCGTCCAATGATGCCCGGAATAAAACCAACGGGTACAAACACGGCGGCAAGGATAAGGGCAATGGCGATTACAGGTCCGGATATATCTTTCATCGCCTTGTGCGTAGCCTCTCTTGCCGACAGGTTTTCAGTATCGATGTAATGCTGCACAGCTTCTACTACCACGATTGCATCATCTACCACAATACCAATTGCGAGCACAAAGCCAAACATGGTGAGTGTATTGATGGTAAATCCAAGCGGGATAAAAAAGATAAAAGTGCCGATAATAGAAACCGGGATAGCCAGGATAGGTATCAGTGTTGCACGCCAGCTTTGCAGGAAAAAGAATACAACTATGGTTACCAGCGCAAGTGCTATCAGCAAGGTATCGATCACTTCTGAAATGGACACTTTTACCACCGTTACCGCTTCAAAAGGAATCATGTAGTCTATATCGTTGGGAAACGATTGCTTCATTTTTTCCATCTGTGCCTTTACGCCATCGGCAACGTCCAGGGCATTGCTGCCTGGTGCCTGGAATATGAGCAGGTAAGATGCCCGTTTTTTATCGACAAAGGAATTGCTGTTATAACTGAATTTTCCCAGCTGCACACGGGCTACATCTTTCAGATACACCAGCGATCCATCCTGCGGGTCGGGTGCGTACAATCACGTTTCTAAATTCTTCTTCGGTGCTCAGGCGGCTATTGGTCATTACCGTATATTCAAACGCCTGTGAGCTAAGCTGCGGCGAAGCGCCTACCGAACCGGCGGCTATCTGCACATTTTGTTCCTGCAGGGCCGTTACCACTTCGTTGGCAGTAATACCGAGTTGCGCCAGCTTATCAGGATTGAGCCATACACGCATGCTGAAGTCGTCGGCACGGGTAAAAATATCTCCTACGCCATCCACACGTTTTAGTGCGTCCTGCACATAAATATTGGTATAATTGTCTACAAACGAAACGCCGTGTGTGCTGTTTGGCGAATACATGGCTACCAGCATCAGGATACTTGGGTTGCGCTTACGCGTGGTAACGCCAAGCCTTGTAACGTCGGAAGGTATCTGCGGTGTGGCTATGCTTACGCGGTTTTGAATATCAAGCGCTGCAATGTCGGGATTGGTGCCCACCTTCAGCGATACGGTGATCGAAGAGCGTCCATCGTTGGTACTGTTGCTCGACATAAAATCCATGCCCGGCGTACCGTTAATCTGTGTTTCCAGCGGTGTGGTTACGGTTTGCTCTACCGTTTGCGCATCGGCGCCGGTAAATGTGGCGGCAACCTGCACGGTAGGAGGTGTAATTTCGGGATACTGGCTGATGGGCAAATTGAGAATAGCCAATACACCAACCAGCACTATCACAATTGAAATAACAATTGCCGTAACTGGTCTCCTGATAAAAGTATCTGCAATCATAATAATGTTCTCTTTCTTTCAATAAAATTCTACGGCTCATGCCTTGTTTCCTCCCGGCTTGCACTCGGAGGAAAAACATTTATGAAAGGCTTTGTGTTCCGGCTCACGCTCCAATTCACCCTATTTTTTGGATGTGTCGGTTGCTGTTGGCTGCTGAGCGGGTTGCGTTTGCGAAGCACCAGCATTTCCTGCCTGCACCTTCACTCCTTCCCTTAGTTTTTGCACACCTTCCGTTACCAGCGTTTCATTGCCTTCAAGACCCGATTTTACAATCACGTTTTCACTAATGCGCCTGCCTAAGTCTACTTTCTTCTGCACGGCTTTGCTGCTGTCGCCTACTACATACACATAATATTCACCCATTTGCTCTACTACGGCTTTGTATGGAATCATAATCTGCTGCTGGTTGTCAGCATTGTTTTTCACCCTTGCATTGCACGTCATACCCGAGCGAAGCATAAAGTCTTTATTGGGAAATACGAGACGCACTTTTATAGTTCCTGTCAATGGATCGAGAGCGCGGTCGATAAGATAAATTTCACCGGTTTTTGGATATTCATATCCGCCAGACAGGCTTAGCGTGAAGACAGAATCGGAAGGTTTGGTTCCGTTTTTCTGCAGCTGCACAAAACGGCTGATTTCTTTTTGGTCAATAGAAAAATCTACCGCCATCGGATCATCGGATGATACCACGTTGAGCACCGTGCTACCCGGCGAAACGGCCGCGCCAATCTTCACCTGCGAAATACCGATAGTTCCACTGAGCGGCGCGTAAATAGTAGAATACCGGAGATTAGTGGCTACAGAACTCACATTTGCCTGCTGTGCCGCCACCTGGCTTTGTGCCGTTGCCAGTTCAGCCATAGAATGTTCCAACACCTGGCGGGCTATAGCGTCCTGCTCGGCCAACTGCTGGTAGCGTTCCAGATCCTGTTTGGCACGTGCCTGGTTGGCTTTGGCAACATTCAGATTGGCCATTGCCTGCTCGTAAGCCCCGCGGTATTGCTGCGGATCTATCGAGTATAATTTCTGCCCTTTAGTAATATGCTGCCCGTCTTTGAAAAAGATACCGGTAATGTACCCAGCTACCTGCGGACGGATTTCCACTTCACTCAGCGCAGTTACGGTGGCGGGATATTCGTCGTAGTACACAGCATTGCCTTGCTGCACCTGCGTAACGGTAACCGGCACTGCTGCCGGTGCCTGCTGTTGCTGGGCCGCATTGTCGGCTTTGCTGCCACAGGCAGATAGCCCTGCCATTGCTGCCAGTATCAATATATATTTCATGTTCATTGTCATTCTTACTTCTTTTAATACTGAATAGCTCCCAATGCCTGCTCTACATCTACTTTACCTGCTAAAAGATCGTAGAGTGCATTGGTATAATTTACCTGTGCCGACCGCAGATCACTTTCTGCAATAATGACGTCGAGGTAAGTTTTGATACCTGCTTTATACTGCAGTTGAACCGTATTGTACACTTCGTTGGCGATGTCTACGTTTTCTTTTAATGTATTATAATTGTACAGGCTGGCTTTGTAGGCTGCCAGCGCTCTGGTGTACTGGGTAGAAATGTCGTTTTCCAGCGACGTGAAATCCCATTCTATTCGCTTAAGCTGCAATTCAGCAGCCCGTATTTGCTGCACTCTTTTGAGCCCCTGGAAAATGGGAAAATTGAATGATATACCTGCATAAGAATTGGGAAACGCATAGCTATATAAATTCTTCAACTGCTGATTGAGATAAATGAGGTTGTAATTGGCTGTTGCAGAAACCGTAGGCAGAAAACTCCATTTGTTGTATTGCAGGTTGGCACGTTGCAGGCTTTGTTGCGTTTCGAGCTGCCGGTATTCAATGCGGTCGTTGTATTTTACCCGCACTGTAGTATCGAGTCTTGCATCCTGCTCAAACTGCAAAGAGTCGTACTGCAAATGAATATCGCTTTCCATCGGGTAATTCATCAGGTTTTTTAGATAAGAATATTTCCCTTCAAGCTGTTCTTCGTACGATTTTTTCTGGGCTTTGCTGTTGTTCAGCGCGATGGTTGCCCGCTTGTAGTCTATTTTATCTACCAAACCTCCTTTATATTGGTTAAAGGCATCCTGCAGGCTGCGCGACAAGCGGGTAATGGCATCTTCGAGCAATACCACCTGCTGCTGCGTGGCGAGGATATCGTAAAAGGCCTTGCTTACGGCTACGGTAAGGTCTATCTTATTGCTGACAGTATTTTGTTTGGCGCCTTGCCGCACATCGCTTGCCGTGCGGGAGGCCAGCAACACATCGCGGTTGAAAATGGCTTGCGATGCCGATAAGCCCAGTGTGGAAGTATTGCGAGTGCCCGTTTGAATAATTTGCCTTTTGCCGGTAGAATCGGTGCCAAAAGCTGCAGACGGCAATTGGAAATAATGCTGGTAATTTCCTGAAAAATTAACCTGTGGATACCAGTCGGCAAGACGGCTTTTGATCTGCCGCTCCGTTATTTCTTCATCCAGATAAGCCTGCTGAATAGCTGGCTGATGGTTGAGTGCATATTGTAAACATGTTTGCAAAGTTGCTTCCTGCAGCAATGAATCGCCGCTTGCCAATTGTGCCTGGGCGTGAATGCCACCAGATACCAGAAACATAAAAAGAACAATACGCTTGCTTACTTTCATATCATTTGAATTCTTTCTTGCAAAAAACTACTGCTTTTTTGAGCAGAGCCGTGGGTAAGGAAAAGCGATTACAGCTTATTGTATGATTTATAAAGGGAGTGAGCAAAGGTAGGCGGGATTTGGTTAAAAATTCAAACGTTTGTTTGAATTTTGCGTTTATTTTATGTGGCATAAAAAAAGCCGCACTTATAGAGTGCGGCTTATATATCATGAATTTTATATAATAATTGCTTATGGCTTTGGCTTTGCAGCACCTGTGGCAGGTTTGGTTGCGCCGAGCAGGTTTTGCAGCGGCAGCCGCATCAGGATCGTCGCCCAATACGATCAACTGCTGTGGAAGTTCGGTGAGTTTCAATTCCTTGGCTACGGCAATAAATATGTTGTCGATAGGGAAACCCGCTTCGTAAGTCTGCGGTTTCAGGATCACAGCATATTTTTTGTTTGCCAGTACTTTTTTGTAAGCATCAACTACTTTTTCATACAGTGGCTGAGCAAGAGTCTGCGTTTTCATATCAGACTTGTTTTGCGCATATTGCTGCCAGTACACAAGTTTCATTGCAATCTGCTGGCGCTGGTTTGAGCTGTAATCCAAAACAGCCTGTGGCTTTTTGGCCGCAGAGTCAGATTTGAAAGTGCTATCGAGACGGTGGTATTCATTGTTCATGATCTGGTATTCAGTTCCCAAAGAATCTCTCTGGTAAATCTGCACCATGCTATCTACTGCTGAGAAGCCAGGCATTGCCTGCACCATATAATCTATATCAAACACACCTACTTTCATTTGTGCATTTGCCTTATTTGCCACAAAACCCAGAACTGCTATCGTCAGCAGCGAAAAGAACACTTTTTTCATTTTATTATTTGCTTTTTGTATGCGCAATTTGATTTTGTGCGCCGTTTTGATTTTTATTTTTATTGATTCAAGCTAATTTTTCATACCCAGTTCCCGGAGTACATCGTCACTTTTATCCAGTTTTGGGTCGGCAAATATAACCGTTATGCCTTCACTTTTATCAAGGATAAAATCGTAGCTGCGGGCTGCCGCTATTTTTTGGACGGCGTTGTAAACTTTGTCCTGAATGGGTTTTACCAGTTTCTGACGTTCATTAAACAAATCGCCTTCGTAGCCAAAGCGCTTTTTTTGCAAATCGCGCACTTCTTTTTCTTTATTAAACAGTTCGTCTTCGCGTTTCTTTTTCAGCTCGTCGCTCAGCATATACTGTTCAGCCTCATAGTCTTTGTACATCTTGTCGAGCTGAGCCTGCCTTGCGTCGATGTCTTTCTGCCATTGTTCGGTTACCTGTTGCAGTTTGGTGTCGGCGTCCTTGTACTCAGGCATTTTGTCTAATATATACTTGGTATCAATAATGGCATAGCGCTGTGCCGATACGCTCAGCGTCATGATTAAAGCACCGGCTATCAGAACCAATATTTTTCTCATGTATTTATTTTTCCGGCAAGTTAATGGATTGAAATATTATGCCATTAACTGATCATATACTTTACCTTTTCTTTTATTTCGTTAATCGGGTTCGTAGCCCAGCATAAAGGTAAAGCGACCCATATCTTTCAGTGTAGCGCCCGGTGTATACCTGTCGAGACCAATGCCATAGTCGAAACCAAGCAAACCAAACATCGGCAGATAAAAACGCATACCTAAGCCAACGGAACGACGTAAGCTGGAAGGGATTGTACTCTTTGAAATTGTACCAGCCATTTGCCGCTTCAAAAAAAGCAAGACCATAAATGGTGCTGCTGGGGTTGAGGCTCAATGGATATCGCAGTTCCATCACGTATTTATTGAAGATGGTAAAGTAGGTAGGCGTTGCCTGCTGGTCGGGGTTCACTTTCACGATTGGAAGTACTGTAAACAGGATATCCGCGCTGTGCAATGATATCGTAACCAAGAGTGCATAACTGTTACTGATGCCGGCATCGCCCACCTGGAAACGTTCGAACGGCGAGATATTCAGTTTATCGTTGTATCGTCCCAGGAAGCCATACTTAGCGCCTACTTTCAACACAAACTGCTGGTTTTTATCTTCACCACGTGGTTTGCCCAATGGCACATACCATTCACCGGTAAATCTCCATTTGTGGTATTCAATGAATTTGTACGGGTTGATGTCATTCAGCACATCAGGATTGATGAGTGAGAATGGCGGAGTAACCTGCAAACTCAGGAGGAAATTAGACCCGGTACGCGGAAAAATTGGCTGATCTACCGATGAACGCTGAAGCGCAAAACGCAGGTTCAGGTTATTGGAATACCCGGTTCTCAGCACACTGCCATCTCTCAGCCTCAGGCTTTGATCGATAGCATAATTGCGAAGCGTATACCTTGAATAGTTGAGTGTGGTGGTAAAAGAGAAATAGTCATCCGGCCATTTCAATTGCTTGCCCAATCCGAATGATGCTCCGGTCGTCTGAAAATAAGAAGTGTCGGACGTTTTATCGTATCTACCGGTAGGTAGTTATAACCATTGGAATATTTTGTATCGTAAAGCGATAAGGTAAGCGAGTTTCTTTTTTTACCTCCCAGCCATGGCTCGGTGAACGAAACGTTGTAGCTACGATAAGCACGACCATTGCTCTGGAAGCGAATGCTCAGCTTTTGACCATCGCCCACCGGCAAAGGATCCCACGCTTCTTTATGAAAAATATTTTTAATTGAAAAGTTGTTGAATGAAACACCAAGCGTTCCTGTTAAACCAATTCCACCACCAAAACCAGCGCTTAGTTCCAGCTGGTCACTCGATTTTTCTTCCACTGTCCCAGTTCACGTCTACTGTACCATCGTCCTGGTTGGGCACGATTTGCGGATTTATTTTTTCCTGGTTAAAGAAACCAAGGTTGGCAATTTCACGCGTAGAACGGATTACATCTGACCGGCTGAATTTTTCGCCCGGCAGGGTTCTCAATTCTCGGCGAATCACGTATTCCTTTGTTTTTTCGTTGCCACTGATTCTTACGTTTTTCCACGTTGCCTGCGGACCTTCTATTACTTTTATCTGGAAATCGATGGTATCGTTGTAAACTGCAGTTTCTGTTACCTGCGTCTGGAAAAACAGGTAGCCATCATCCATATACAAGCCACTGATATCGCCACCTTCGGGTGATAAAGATTTTCCCAAGTTTTTTGTTCAGCAAATCAAGGTTATAAATATCGCCTTTGTTGATACCTAAAACGGCAGTAAGCAAAGAGTCAGGATATTTGGTATTGCTGTTCCAGGTAATGTTGCCAAAATAATATTTGTGACCTTCGGCTACCGTTATTGCGATATCGAGGTTGCCTTTATTATTATAAAACAGTGTGTCATCTACCAGCACGGCATCGCGGTGACCTAATGAGTTGTAATAATCTATCAGTTTTTGTTTGTCTTCATTGTATTTCTTTTCGTTGAATTTTGCCGAAGAGAAAAACTTGAGACGTACATACGGATCTAAAACTTTCTTGGTGAGAGAAGGATAGAAAAACCCCTTTTCGCTCATATAGTCGCTAAACGAATATTTCTGTGGATCTAAAAACGATGGATCTTTTGGCGGAAACAAGGTAAGGCGCGTCATTTCCTTCGTGCCTTTCATTTGCTTTTCCAGCTTTGCATCTTCTACATCGTCGTTATGTATAAAATATATATCGCTGATTTTAATCTTATTGCCCCTGTCTACTACAAACGTAAGCACCTGCGAATTAGCTAATGCGGTATCCTGTTTTGTTTTGATATCCACCGATACACTGCGATACCCTTTTTCTGCATAAAACTTTGTGATGGCTTCTTCAGCAGTACGTTTCATGTTTTCCGTAATCACGCGACCTTTTATCAAACCCGATTTCGTTTTCAGGTCGTCCTGTTCTGCTTTCTTTACGCCTTCAAACGTGAAATCGGCAAGACGGGGGCGCTCCTGCACAGCGATTTCCACATAAATATTATTGCCTTCCAACCGTGTGAGATAGATTTCCACATCACTGAAATAATTCTGCGACCAGAGCTTCTGAATAGCTTTTGCAAAATTATCTCCACCCGGAATCACCACTTCTTCGCCCACAGTAAGTGTAGAAATAGAAACGAGTAATGCTTCGTCGAAATATTTGTTTCCAGTAACGGTGATGCCGGCTATTTTGTACTTTTTGGGTGTGCGCTGGTTGAATATATTCAAAAGAGTGGCATCCATAGACGTCACATCGTTTGTAGTATCGGGTGCCAGGTCGGGAATAGTATCGCTATTCACATAAGGAGTATCGGTAAGGGGCGTTTGCTGAGCAGTGGTTGTAGTAGCAAAAAATCCTGCTAATAAAACCTGCAATACAACAAATCTATACACGTAAGGCATCAAAATAGCGGTTTGTTTTTATGTAAATACCCGTTGAAACTGATAAGTTTAGTACAAAGCAGCAGTAGGTAAGGGCGGCAAATTAGAGGAGTTATTCAAAACTGTTTGTTAAATCAAAATGATGACGAACAGGCATCAGGTATAACAGGTTTGGTTTTCTGCTCCAATCGCGCGCCGGTTCACTTTCAGAAACAAAAACCGGCTGTTTTATTCAGCCGGTTTTGCACATCTATTCTTTATCAATATATCTGCTTACTGGCTCAGGTAATCTCTATATGCCAATCCCTGTTTGGTAAGCGATTCGTCTTCATTTTGTAAAGGGTAAGACCTGTCGTCGATTGGCCACTGTACCACAGCACACAAGGCATATTGTAGGATCTGCATATATCCATGGTAGACGTCAGTGTTTCAGGGTCACTATCGTATTGCCCGATCTCATTGGTAATCACAGGCTTGCCGGTCACTCTTTTCAGGTAACTGATGGTTTCACCCAATCCCTGAACATCTTCCTTACTGCTTGAACGCCAGTGAAAGTTGATATAGTCGAGATCCATTACTGCATAGCTGGCGAGAAGAACGCTGATAAATGCAGCACGATCCTGCGTATCCGGCGCGTTGATGGCGATTTTCATCCGCCTTTTATAATCATCCGCTTCGTGTTATCAATCCACGGCTCAGGTAATCCTGGTACACAAGGTATTTGAGACCAACGGAAGTAATACCGCCATTTGCCACCGGAATATTATGAGAATGCATCACCTCGATACCCACCTGCAACAGGCTGATATATTGCTCCGGCGTACCGTCGAAATATTTTGTGTTCGATTCTTCATTTTCAATAACGGCCAATAAAGGGGTTTCATTTAAAGCAGAAAGGCTGTTTTCAAGATCCTCCCTGTAATTGTTCAAATCGGTTCTGAAACTCATAGGCATTTCTCCTGTAGAAGAAAAATTGAGCAATACATTAAAATCAGACGTGAGCAATTTTACTTTTTTATTTCCCGGCACCGGTGTTCTGTCGCGCAGGCACGAAACACCAAGTTCGGTGGCTACATCCGTGATAAAATTATATGGATCATCGTCGCCGGGCTGTGTGATAAACGCGCCAAAATTGGTTAAGGATTTCCAGAGTTTCTTTTTAGAACCATCTATTTGTATCGCACTTGCATTATCTGATAAAAGGTTCGACTGTACGGATTCAGACAGATCGGTAATACTGCTTTCCTTACGACAACTGGCACTTGCGAGGGCTGCAAACACCATCAACATCACTACATTTCTCTTCATAAAACGGGGCTTAAAAACTAGAAGGTTAACAAACTTGATTAATTGAAAAATAAGAACTGAAATTACCCTGGCAACACTCATCATATACACCATAAAACTCTATGTATTTTAAATTAATATGTGGCAACTTTATCTTCTTTTAAGTTGGACGCGCGCCATTTGCCAAAACCGCGCCAAAAAGGCGCAAAGCAGCATTAAAAAAGGATTAAACGAAAAATAAATATTATCTGAAGAATTTTTTTGGCAAAAGTTTCAAGAAAGAGCCATCGTGTGAATAGAAAAAGAATAACCTATTTATTCTAAAATGGTTAGCACGACAAAAAAGGGCTGTTTTATGAATAGAATAGACCAGAATCCAGTGTCGATTTCTTAGAAAGAATGACGAAAAATTGCAGGCAGGAAGCACTGCATTTATGACAATAGAAAAAAAGGTTTGGCTGAATTGCAAATAAGGGGTCACTCAGCCAAAAAAGAACAATGACAATTTGCAAAAAACATAGAACATGCGCCTGTTTTCGGTATGCGGCGCATGTTCTATGTATATAATTTGAAACAAAATCAGAGTACCTCGTCTTTATTTTGCAACACCAAACGTGCTAAGCAAATTACTTATTGATAAAACCCTTGTAGGCAACACCGGTATTGGTAAGAGATTCATCGGCATGCTGAAGTGGATAAGACCTTCCGTCTATTTCGCCGCTATACCAGATAATGTATGGCAACTTGTAGTTTTTACACATTTGCAAAGAAGAAGTAAGTGTTTCATTCGCCTGGTCGTACTGACCTAACTCATTAGTGATAACAGTTTTACCGGTTGCTCTTTTGAGGTAGTCGATGGTTTCACCCAATCCCTGCGCATCTTCTGGCTTTGTACAACGCCAGTGAAAATTTACATAATCAATATCCATTACTGCAAAATTGGCAATCAGGACGCTTACAAAGCTTGCGCGGTCTTGTGTATCGGGAGAAGATAAAGCAATACCCATACGTTTTTGGTAATCGCTGGCTTCGCTGTCATGCCACGGCTCATATAATCCTGGTACACCAAATATTTTAGCCCGACGGAAGTAATACCACCGTTGGCAACCGGAATATTGTAGGAGTGCATAACTTCTATAGCAGCTTTCAGTTGGTTGATGTATTCAAGTGCGGTTCCTTTATAATATTTCTGGTTCGACTCTTCATTTTCTATCACAGCCACTTTTGGCATCGCGCTTAAAGAATTAATGGTGCTTCTCAAATCGTTTTTATAAGTTGAGATATCTGTTCTGAATTTCATTGGCATAATGCCGTTGGTGGTAAAATTGAGAAGGATGGTATAACCGGAAGTAAGTGTTTTTACTTTTTTAGCACTTGGCACAGGCGCTTTGTCGCGGATACAGGAAATACCAAGGTCGCCTGCTACATTCATTGTGAACAAATAAGGATCGGACATTATTCGGCGCATCGATCAAAGCACCATAATTAGGATACGATCCTGTTCCTGGCAGTACTGTAGCTTGACAATGCTGCACTGCTCGCCTAATGTAGAAGTGTTAGAGTCTGTAGTTGCAAGCTCTTTACGGCAGCTTGATACAGTAAGGGCAATAGCTGCCACTAAAAAAAACACATTTTTTTTCATGATATTGGATTTTAACAAACTGCGCATACAAGTGTTAGCGCTTTTATAAAATTGGATTAGCACAAAGTTAATGTTTGTAAAATTCTTAGTCATTTAATAAGATGAAATTTTAATTAATATGTTATTAAGAAAACCTTAATCAAAAGTTCGCGCCGCAATAGCTAAAACCAAGCCGCAATAATATCTTCATGGTTAAATAAACATTAAAGTAATCAGCCAAATTTTACACTTATTTTATAATTGATTTACTGTTAGCGCATTAGAAAGTCTAATAGATTACCATCGATGATTGGCATAAAAAAATGTCCGAATTCCAACTTTACCGTGGGAAATATGAGGAAAAAACTAAACGATTTGATTACTTTCTGACTCACCAGAGAACGATAGAAGCAAATAGTAATTAATTATATTATATGTTTGCTGTCGTTGGAAAGGGGTTCAACGAGTAATATTAGAAGTCAATATCTAGATAAATTCAGGCAGGGATTTCGGTCAGCAGGTCTATTGGCATTCAATAAATATAGCTGAATAAAGTAGTGGTTTCCAAAACAATTGAAAGGAATAAAAGAGTAGAATGTGAAGAATGTTGAATGCATATTTCTTCACATATCCAGTAAAGTCCAGATACCGTTACTCTAAGCTTGTATCACTAAAAACACCTAAAAAAAACAGGCTACGCATTTTTATGCATAGCCTGTAATGTATGTGCCCCGGAACGGACTTGAACCGTTACTCGCGTTGCGGCGAACAGGATTTTAAGTCCTGCGTGTCTACCAATTCCACCACCAGGGCGGTAATGATTGCTGAAAAAAAATCCCACTCTGAGAAGCGGGATTTTTTATAAAGAGCGGAAGACCGGGCTCGAACCGGCCACCCCGACCTTGGCAAGGTCGTGCTCTACCAAATGAGCTACTTCCGCTTTCAATGATTGTTAAGAACTAATGGGCTGCAAAAATAACCATACAATCGATACAGCAAAATTTCTGGGCAACTTTATTTATACTCAGGTGTATAAAGTGTGTTTCCAGGCACTTCTACATCGGGCTTTCCCTTGTAGCGGTGCGTATACAATTTGTAGCAGGCGCCAAACATCCACGATACCAGGCAAAAAACCACCACATAAAATAAAAAACGTGAAGAGCTTACCCAGTTGTAGCTAAAGTCTTTATCTTTTATTTCCTGTATTTCTTCTATCATGGTTTTTATAATTGCAGTGCAAAAATAAGGTTGCACCATTATACAACCTTGCTTCTTGCCATATTTATTTCTTCATTTTTTTGCGTACGCCATATCGCGCTTCACCTTCCTCCTGTTGCTGTACATATAGCTTCTGCTACAGCACGCCTTTGGTACTGGGAAGGTAATTGCTCATCGGGTCCCGCTTCACAGCCATACGCACGGCTTTGGCAAACGCTTTAAAAATGGCTTCTATCTTATGATGCTCATTGCTGCCCTTGCATTCTATATTCAGGTTGCATCTTAGCCGCATCGCTAAACGATTTGAAAAAGTGAAAAAACATTTCGGTAGGCATCTCTCCTATTTTTTCCCGCTTAAATTCTGCATCCCATACCAGCCAGTTTCTTCCGCCAAAATCTATTAGCACTTTTGCTTCAGCATCGTCCATGGGCAAAGCATAGCCATAGCGCTCCATACCACGTTTATCGGCGAGCGCCGTGGCAAATGCTTCACCCAATGCAATACCTGTATCTTCAATGGTATGATGCTCATCTATGTGCAGGTCGCCTTTTACCTGTAATGCTGAGATCCATTTTTCCATGCCGCGCCAACTGGTCAAGCATATGATCGAAAAACCCTATTCCGGTACTAATTTCAGCCTTTCCCGAGCCATCCATGTTTAAGGCAATAGCGATTTTGGTTTCGTTGGTGTTTCGCTCATGATGAACGACACGTGCATCATTTTTCAGAAAATGATAAATGTCGCTCCACTGCTGTGTTTCAAGCGCAATTACAGGTGTCAGCGCCGCCACTGTATCCTGTATTTCTGCCTCCGCCTAATGTCGGGATCATTATTTAGCCAGATAGCTTTGCAACCCATATTTTTTGCAAGTTGCACATCGGTGATGCGGTCGCCTATCACAAAACTGTTGGCAATGTCGTAGTCACCGCTTTCAAGATATTGTGTGAGCATGCCCGGTATTGGGCTTGCGGGTAGGTGCATTGTCGGCAGCAAAAGTGCGATCGAAAAAACACTGGCTGAAATGAATCGCTTCGTTTTGCAAGGCTTTTCATAATAAAGTTCTGTACCGGCGAAAAGGTATCTTCCGGAAACGCTTCCGTTCCCAGTCCATCCTGGTTGCTGATCATCACCAACTCATAGTCCATCTCCGATGCTATACGCCGCATGTAGGCAAACATGTCGGGATAAAATTCCAGCTTTTCAAAGCTGTCGATCTGGTAAGTAGGTGGCGCTTCATTTATCAAAGTACCGTCGCGGTCTATAAAGAGAACTTTTTTCATGTGTCTGTCGTCTTGTAAAGGCTCAAAATTGGTTGATTAATAGATAAATAAAAACTTTGCTTTTAACAAATCATGCAATCAATAAAAAACGTGTTTACGCCATTGCCCAAGACAGGCGGGTGTAAACACGTTTGTTAATTTGCTAAGTAAATTACGCAGGCTTTTGCAATTATTCCCGCTTACAGCTTTTACTTCTGCGGGTGTAACGGCACTGTAATGATTGCCAAAGCTGCTTCGGATATAGGTAAGCACATTTGCCATTTCATCATCTTTCAAAAAGTTCTGCGGCGGCATATTGTTGTTATAATATTCGCCATCAAAGGGAATTTTTTCTTCTCCACTTCCCTTCAATACCCACTCAATCAGCGTTGGTTTGTCGCCGGCTACAAAAGCGGTTTTTATCAGTGGCGGGTTCAGCTTGGGAACGCCGTGACCATCCTGCTGGTGGCAGGCAAGGCAATAAGTTGTATAAATTTCTTTCCCTGTTTTAGCCTGCGAAAAACCTGCGGTACTCACCAGCAACAGATGACAGTTACATAGTATTTATTCATGTCCAATGTGCTATTTGCTATATGATATTTTATAAATGGTTCCACCCGAATCGTCACTTACATACAACGAGCCATCGGGTCCTTGTGCAAGTCCGCAAGGGCGGTGTTTGGCTGCACCAGGCTGCATAAACTCAGGTCCGCCGGCAAACTCATCGGCAAAAATTTCCCAGTCGCCGCTTGGCTTTCCATCTTTAAAAGGCACGAAAGCTACCAGATATCCTTTCTGAGGTTCTGGTGAACGGTTCCATGAACCATGGAAAGCAATGAAAGCACCGTTTTTATATTTTTCAGGAAACATATCGCCGGTGTAAAACAGCAAACCATTGGGCGCCATGTGGCCGGGAAATGCAGCTACAGGATCGAGATATTTGCTATCCGCTTCTTTTTTACCATCACCGCCATATTCTGGACCTACCATTTTTTTCTTTTGAAACTGGTCGTAATACAGGTAAGGCCAGCCGGCATTGTCACCTTTGTGGAGCTCATACAAACATTCGGCAGGCAATTCGGCTCCCTGCTGTGCAGTATACAAATCGGGAAACGTAGTACTCAGGTTGTCGCGACCATGCTGCATCACAAATAAGGTGTTGGTTACATTGTTCCAGTCGAGCCCCACCACGTTGCGAAGCCCTGTTACATAGCGTACACCATCGCCATAAGATTGGTTAAGTTTGTCGGCCTTAAACTGCCAGATACCACCTGTAGAATCAAGCAACGGGCAGGGCATCTGTCCTTGTTTTTCGTTGCCGCGCTGCGCGCAAATGTTGGAAGGCGCACCGATATTTACATACAGGTTGCCATCATTGTCGAGCGCCAGCGATTTGGAACTGTGATGATGCTTATTGATAAGACCGGTTACAATTCTCTCCGGTTTTGACGGATCAATTACTTTATTGTTTTCGTCTACTTTATAGCGATATATATCGTTGTCGGAAGATGCATACAGATAACCGTTTTTCAAAACAATGCCGGTGCCGCCAAAATCGCCAAAACCTGTTATCGTTTCAGCCTTGCCGTCTTTGTCTTCGTCGTGCAAAAGCAAGATTCCTTTACCTTTTACATTACCATCGAGCTTTTACATATACGTCTCCCTGCGGAGTTACGGCAATATGCCTGGCAGAGCCTACACCTGAAGCAAGAACAGAAGCAGAAAAACCGGCCGGCAGTTGAAGACCTGCATTGTCTGCATTTGCATGCTCTATCTGTTGTAGTATGCTTTGTATGTATCCTCCGTCGCCTGCGGCAAATGCAGAATGGCATACAGCCACAGCCAGGAGAATAAATAAATAGTGTTTGGTACGAATGATGTTCATAAGATGTGCTAATTGATAATTAAATGGTTTGGGATGCCAGTGTGACTCCATATAAAGGAGCAAGGGCATCCACCAGTTTTGTATTTTCTTCTTCGGTGCCTACTGTTATGCGCAGGCAGTCGTTGCAGAGCAACACATTGCTCCTGTCTCTGACGACAACGCCCGACGTAAGAAGATGATTGTAAATGCTACGCGCGTCTTTTATCCTGACCAGCAGGAAGTTGGCATCAGATGGATAAACGGTTTCCACGAGCGGCAATTGCTGAATCACTTCACGCAATGCTTCGCGCATGTTCACCAGTTCTACAATCATTTCATTTACCTGCGATACATTTTCGAGTGCCTGCAAAGCAAGTTCCTGGGTTGCCTGGCTAATGTTGTATGGCGGTTTTACTTTACTTAATACCCGTACAATGTCTGCAGAGGCAAATGCGAGCCCAAGCCGCAAACCTGCCAATCCCCACGCCTTGCTAAAGGTTTGCAAGACCACGAGATTCGGGTAATCTGCCAGTTCCTGGACAAAGGATTTATGCCGTGAAAAATTGATATACGCTTCATCAACGACTACGATTCCATTGAAATTATTGAGAACCATTTCCACATCGGCACGATGAATGGAATTGCCCGTGGGATTGTTGGGAGAGCAAATCCAGATAATTTTCGTGTTGCTGTCTATCAAGCGTTTCAAGATGCACGAGATCCAGCTGAAAATTGTCGAGCAGCGGCGCTTTGCGTATTTCAATATCGTTTATGTTGGCACTTACTTCATACATGCCATAAGTGGGCGGACAAATAATGATATTGTCTTTTGCCGGCACACAAAAACATCGGTACAGGAGGTCTATACATTCGTCGCTGCCATTGCCAAGAAAGATATGCTTTGCATCAACTTGCTTTATTTTGCTGACAGCTTCTTTTACCTAGGTGTTGATAGGGATCGGGATAGCGGTTGTACCATTTGGTAAGCGGCGAGCCAAGACTATTTTCATTGGCATCCAGAAAAACGCTTGCTTCACCGGTAAATTCGTCTCTTGCCGAAGAATAAGGAGATAGATGGCGGATATTATCACGCAAGAGATCATCAACATTAAAATTCATGGCGTGAAGATACTGTAGAACAGATAAACAGATGAATGACCAAAAGCGATTTTATAGAACTGTTATGATGAAACAGGTTGCAACTGATCAAGAGCTTTTGAAATCAGGTCGCGCGTAAAAGGTTTCCCGATAAAGTAATCTGCACCTTCGTGATAAGCACGGCTTCTGTCGGAAAATGTATCGTAGGCAGTTATCATAATCACCTTCGTACCGGGAGATATTCTCTTTACCTGGCGTATAAATTCCACACCTTTGCCATCAGGCAGATTGTTATCGAGGAAAAGCACTGCCGGGCACTCCTGCTGTATCACCCTGCGCGCCTGGTCCAGGTTGTTGGCGTAAGTGGTACCAATATGCTTTTGTTTCAATATGCTGCTCAGGAGGTAACATATATCCAATTCATCATCTACGATGAGCGCTTTGTACTCTATATCTTGTTTGGCATTCAACATTTTGGATATTCTTACTTTCTACTTAATTCAATTATGTTGCCATTCTGGCAAATTTTGCTTTTTCGTGCATTCTGAATTTCAGGATTTGCTTTCTTTGCGTGGCAGCCAAATAAATTTAAACTGTTGAAATACCTTTTTATGTAATTGATTAGATGTTATTTATATTTGTGATAACCGTACATAACTTTTAAGATTAAAGAATCTACTTAACTGTTTATTTTTCTTTTGTTCTTGGCCATATCTTTTTATTTTTATCCTGAATTGCATTAACAAGCAACTTTGCAGGTAATACAATATAGCAAACTCAGCAAGTTTTATGAAGAAGAGAATTTTGATTATTGACGATGATATCGACATCTGTACCCTACTCAGCAGATTTCTGAATAAAGAAGGCTACGATACGGATGTAGCTTATACAGGAAACAAAGGAATTGCTAAGTTTAAGGAGTCGGGTTTCGATCTTGTGTTGTGCGATTACCGGCTGGGCGATAAAGAAGGACGTGATGTTTTGTCTGAACTGAAAAATATAAATCCATCAGCAATTGTTTTAATCATTACCGGCTATTCCGATATAAAAACCGCAGTAGAAGTCATCAAACTTGGCGCTTATGATTACATTACCAAGCCATTGATTCCGGCTGAAGTGTTAAATGTGCTCGCCTCAGCTCTGAAAAATCCACCGCCACCCTTTCAGAAAGAAACGACTCAGGCACCATCATCATCCGCTGCGGGTGCAACGGCGGCTGCCGGCTCAGCCAAAAAACCTGCATTTAAAACCAGCGGCGAATATCTTGTTGGTCAGTCTGAATCTACCCTGGAACTTTACCGGCAAATTGAAATTGTAGCGCCCACCAACTACAGCATTATTTTATATGGCGAAAGCGGCACCGGCAAGGAAGTGATTGCCAAAACCATTCATCAATACAGCGAGCGGAAAAACAAGCCATTTATTGCGATGGACTGTGGCACACTCTCCAAAGAGCTTGCGGGCAGCGAAATGTTTGGGCATGTAAAAGGCGCATTTACCGGCGCGCTGTCCGACAAGGAAGGACATTTTGAAATGGCTAATGGCGGCACTTTGTTTCTTGACGAAGTAGCCAATCTTTCTCTTGATATACAGGCAACACTGCTGCGCGTGATCCAGGAACGCAAATTCAAGCGCGTAGGTGGCACCAAAGAAATGGATATCGACATCCGCATTATTGTGGCATCCAACGAAAACCTGCAGGAAGCCTATCACAAAGGAAAATTCAGGGAAGATCTTTACCATCGTTTCAACGAATTTTCTATTAACCTGCCTCCGCTGCGCGGGCGCAAAAATGATATTCCCCTGTTTGCACAGTTCTTTTTAGACAAAACAAACAGCGAATTAAACAAGAATATACAGGGATTTGACGACGATGTCATGCACATGTTCCTCAACTATTCCTGGCCGGGAAATCTGCGCGAATTCAGAAACGTAGTCCGCAGGGCAGTTTTGCTGACAACAGGCAATAAAATCGCTGCAAAGACATTGCCCTGGGAAATTACCAATACCAATATTTTTACCAAGCCGTCGCACGAAGCTTCCGTAGCTGTGCAGCCCGCTTTTGCCACAAGCAATACAGCACCTAAAGAAATAGACCTGAAAGATGCTGCCGCCAAAGCTGAATACGAAACAATCATGAACCTGCTGAAGGAAGTGAACAACAACAAATCGAAGGCAGCGGAAATATTGAAAATAGACAGAAAGACGCTGTACAATAAAATTAAAAGCTACGAAGAGTCGAAAGAACTCAATACATAAATCTCTTTTTTCTCCAGAAACAGAAAGGCAGCTTTACGTTTAGTACGAGTTGCCTTTTTTTATACCAAAAATCTATCTGCGAATGAAATAGTCTTAGAATCGAATGACTCTCGTTCTCTTCCCACATCTGTTATAAACCAACCACTTATACGCACTGCATTCAAAACTTTATTCTATCAACGCTTACAAATTTTGCATTTTTTTCTGCAACAAATAATTCAAACAAATCTTTACCGATGAAGCTTCGCTTCGACTCGCTACGATCTGCTGGCTCAACTGGCAGTATGAAGCTTTAGAGAATAGAAACAACGCTGATACCAGATGGGCAACTGACAATAGAAGAATCTCCGATCAAACAACAGTTGATTGAAGTACCGCAATACATGCACAAATAATTCAATACTGGCGGGCAGTTCTTCACAATTTGTTCGCCTGTTTATTGTAATTTCAGGTAGTATAAATGACGACAGTAAAATCTGCCGGAAAGCAGATTCATTATCATAATCATAACACAGAAAATACGATTAATCTGCTAATTTGCTGCTATGCAATCCGCAAAGTTTTTTTCTGTTTTACTTTGTTTTCTTGCCATTCTGCACACGGGGCAAATAGTAGCGCAGCCTTCGCAACTGCCTTCTCTGTTTGCCGAAGATGACGCAGAAAATGATTATTTTCAGAACGCAGTATTGAAACCCGGCGAAGTGCCGTCCGAAAAAATAAACAGCCTCATTTTCATCAAAACATCGCTGAGCAAAAAGGAATGTTTTGTAGGCGAGCCAGTGCTTGTGACCTACCAGTTGTATTCTGCCATTTCCTGCCATTCAAGAGTTACGAAGCAGGTTTCATTCAGCGGCTGCAGTGTAATAGAAATGACTTCGGAAGAACCGGAACAGTTGCAAAAGGAAAAGAACAAACTCTATCGCGTGCAGCTCATCCGCCGTGTGCAACTGATTCCTTTACAGCCGGGCAATCTTACTATTCCGCCGGCTACCGTGAACAATGATGTCAGTTTTGCCACAACAGATAATCCTTACCTGCAAAAAAGCTATTCGGCAGATGTAAGCAGCCAGCCAACTGCCATACAGGTAAACAGGCTGCCAACAGACAAACCGGAAGACTTTACCGGCGTAACGGGCAAATTTACCATAAAGGCAAAAGCTGATACAAATGTGATAGCTGCCGGCGAAAGCAACCGGTTGCAGATTACGATTGCAGGCGTGGGCAACATAGAAGCCGTAACAGAACCACGCGTCAGTTGGCCAAAGAATACAGAACATTTTGAGGTAGAAGATAGTCAGCACATCAACCGGCTCAATTTTCCGGAAAGCGGTGATAAAACTTACATTATCCCATTTGTAAGTAATGAATCGGGAAAAATTACTATTCCGGAAGTAAGGTTTACTTATTTCAATACCGATTTGAAAAAATTCGAAACCATTTCTACCAGCAATATTCCATTGCTCATTACCGAAGCATTACACTCTGCCAATAAAGCCACTGCCATGGTGAGTGGTGAAGATGTATCGAACCGCAAATACCTGTGGATTGTGCCAGGCATTGCCGCCTTCGTACTGGCGGGCTGGATAGTAACCAGCCGCAAGCCAAAGAAGACCGTAACCCCTATCGAACATGTGCCGGAGAATGTGGATATTACACCCATTATTATGGAGAAAGAAGCAGAACCGGAACACCCGGACTACGACGTATTACTGATAACGCTGAATGAGGCGGAAGACAATAAAACTTTTTTCAGCGGTGCAAAAGAACTGCTGTTTAGCGCTTTGCAACATTGCATGGCACCTGAGCAAACAGATGAAGAAGAACTCCTCAACCAATTGGGCAAACAACACGAAACACTGGCAGCCGAAGCAAAACAAGTAGTTGCCGTATGCAACGAAGGCTTGTATTCCCCTGTAGAAAGTGAAGAAGTAAGAACCCATATCATCAACCGGCTCACCTATATTATCAACCGGCTGGTGAAGTGCTAATCGGTGTATTTGTAGCCCATGCCACGCACCGAATGAAAGTGAACCGGGTTGCGGGTATCGGGCTCAAAATATTTTCGGAAGTTGAGTATAAAGTTATCAATAGTGCGTGTGGTTGGGTACACATTGTAGCCCCATACTACCTGCAATATTTTTTCGCGCGTTACCACTTCTCCCCTGTTTTCAATCAGCAGTTTTAGGAGCATGCTTTCTTTTTTGCTCAGTTCCACCTTTTGTCCATTCCAGGTAATGGCTTCCTGCGCTTTGAAATCCAGTTTGTTGTTATGGAATTCGTAAGTATCGCCCAGCGATTCTTTGGTTTGCAGCTTTTTGTTTTTTTGCACCAGTTTATTAACCCTCAATATCAGCTCTTCCAGGTTGAAAGGTTTTACCATATAATCGTCAGCGCCTTTTTTCAATCCCAGCACCCTGTCGGCACCAGTATTTTTGGCGCTCAATATCAGCACCGGCACATCGAGATGTTGCACGCGTATGTTTTCAGTGACACTGATGCCATCTATTTCGGGCAGCATAATATCCATGATGATGAGGTCGAAATACTCGTTCTGAACTGCTTTCAGGGCTTGTGTTCCTGTAAATGCCGATGTAATGCCATAACCTTCGAGCTCAAGGTTAAGCTTAAGGGCTTCGTGCAGATTTTCTTCATCTTCTACCAGTAAGATATTGCCTTTTACATCTTTGTTCATAATGCTTGTTTTGAAACAGCGGAAAGTAGCCGTATTGTAAAAATACTGCCCTTTGGTGTATTGTCGCGCACAGCAATTGTTCCATCCAGTTCATTCACAATTTGCCGGCAAATGTATAAGCCCAGTCCTGTGCCTTTGGTAGTGCGCGTGGCTTCGCTGCCAATGCGGTAAAATTTATCGAATACCTTCTTTTTTTCGGCTTCCGGTATTCCAATCCCTTCATCTGAAACCGACAACACAATATGCGACGCTTCTCTGGTGCAGAGCAATGCCGGTCTTGCTTTCTTTATCGGAATATTTCACGGCATTATCCAGCAGGTTGGTCATCAGCATTTGCACCAGCGACTGTTCGCCACTCACTTCCAGTCCGGTTTCTATGCTGTCATCTATCTGCCGCTTGGGAAATCGGGTTTTAAATTCTCTTACAGCTTCTTCTGCCAGTTGGCTGATATCAATCAGGCTTTTTTGCTGCCGGTAATTCCCGGCTTCCAGTTGCGAAGCCATCAAAATATTGTTGGTCAGTTGGTTCAGGCGGTTGGTTTCCTGCAGGGTGTTGCCGATGAGCTTTTGCTGTTGTGCTTCTTCGAGCCGGCGTTTTTGCAGCGTTTCCAAATTCAGGCGGGTTACGGCTATAGGCGTTTTAAGCTCGTGGGTAATGGCCATCATAAAGTTTTGCTGCTGCTGCGACAGCAATAACTGTTTGCGCGTAGCGCGATACACAAACACGGCGCCCAGCAAAATGAGCAGCAGGAATGTGCTTCCCTCGCCTATGTACTGCGATGTTTTTCTACGCCGCGCATCTTCTATCTCGGCTAGCCGGCGGCTAAAATCAGGATCATCTTTTTTCAACTGCTGCAGCCTGTATTCGTACATCTGCCCGTTTTGCTGCTGCAGTTCCTGGTACCAGAATACCAGTGCTACCAGAATATAAATAAGCAGAAACCAATAAGCGATAGTTATGACCGCCAGTCTGTGCTTTTTGAAAATAGGAATGGTAAACAAAGGCAATAAGTTTTTGGAAAAATGAATCAGGGCAAATCACTGAACCTACAACCGGTGCGATGAAAGAATCTACAGTTGACCGCTGCTTTTCCAGTAAGCAATGAGCCAGGCCGTAACCCTGCTATAGGTTTTTATACCTTCCGGCTGATTGTTCACTTTCAGGTATTTGCCATACAAGATAGTAATCAGCGGCTCAATAGGATTTTTATATTCTTTCAGGTATTTTCTATAAGATAGAATGTCTTCTTTCACCAGTGTATCCAATTGCCGGTAATTGGATTTTGCCGCAAGGCTGTCATGCAAAAACAATTCGCCATTGGCATAGTTAAAAAGATCGAAATACACCGAATACTGAAATTGTGCATTGTCGGAAGACCTTGCGGCAAGGTAACCGGCAAAATTTGCTTCGTCTTCCGAAGCATAGCCTAACTGGTGCGCCATTTCGTGGCAGGCAATGTAGGGTATCAGGAAAGGCGGAACGGCGCCGTTGACCTGCGCTTCTGCCGTGAAAGGATTGTAATAACCCGAAAAGCCCAGGTAATTGCCAATCATGCTGAAACATGACACTTTGATACTGCTAAAGCGGTACGCTAAAAAAGGGTATTGCTCCTGTGCAGATTGATAAGCCGTAACGGCTGCAGAAAAACTTTTTTGGTGCGAAAGATATTGGACCTGGTCCGGAAGCCTTTTGCGCGACGCATTCACTTTTTGCAACAACAAGGTTGTGAGCGAATCGAGTTCCTGGCTGTCTGTTTGTTGCGGTTGCAATTTTAGCTGGTAAGCAATGCCTTCACGATCGTAGTTTAAGCCCCAGAAAATATTGAACACAATATAAATGAACAGTGCCGTGTGCAAAAGTTGCCGGCAGCCGGCTACCAGTTTTTGTTTCGTCGTGCGTTTCATAATCAGCATCCGCACAAACCGGAATGTTTGAATGATAAGCCACAAAACGGCAAGGCTGTATACAAGATCGCCGATACTCAGTGGCAGCCATCCAAACAAAACACGCAACACACGGCTGATATAAATATAAATTCCCGTGGAATAAACATGTTCTACCAAACTGCTGTTGAGCGCGACAAGCTTGATTACGATTGCGATAATAAACAGGATACCTGTAAGGCGCCATTTACCCGCAGATTGCTGCTTCATAATACACAAACATACATTGTAAAAAGATGACAACTGTGTACAGACGCGCAGCAGGAGAGAATTTAACGGGTGCCTAAGTTTTCGACTTTTCTACTTCCTTCACGGCATCATCGGCACAGTCTTCTTTTGTGCCTGTACCATTTTCATCACATTCCTTTACTTTTTTTTCAGATTGCTGCTGCAGCGATCCCTGGTTTTCCACTTCTACCTGTTCTATGTACACTGCATAGTCGTTGGGGTAAATATGCCGCCCGATAGCCTGCGAATAATTTTTGGTAAAAGCGGCGCCAAAATAGAGAATGATGGAAGAATAATACACCCACAAAAGTATTACAATCATAGAGCCGGCTGCACCGAAAGCCGTACCGGGCTTGCTTTTATTCAGATATAAACTGATGGCAAATTTGCCCACCATAAACAGGATAGCCGTAGTAACAGCACCTACACGCACATCCTTCCACTTGATTTCTGCATCGGGCAAAAACTTGAAGATAATGGCGAACAAAAGACTGATAGCTAACAGCGTAATGATGACATTGATAATGTATCCTATGTAAAGCGTATCGTTTGGCAGAAAGCGCTCAAGCCGTGCAGACAGCGCGTCTACCACATAGTTGATGAGCAACGAAACCAATGCAATGAAACCAAGGCTGATGATGAGTGAAAAGCTGATGAGCCTGATTTTCAGCATTTTCAGAATGCCTCCTTTCTTTGGTTTTACTCTTAAATTCCAGATGAGGTTGATGGAAGACTGGATTTCGGCAAATACACCGGTGGCTGAAAACAGCAAGGCCACTATACCTACAATAGACGCAAACGTGAAACTGGGCGACAGCGATGCATTGCCAATAACCTGCTGAATCTGCAAAGCTGCATCACTGCCGACAAACGATTTGATTTGCCCGTAAATCTGTCCCTGCGCCGCTTCTTTACCATAAAAAAAACTGATGAGGCTGATGACAACAATGAGCATAGGTGCCAACGCAAAAACAGTATAATAAGCAAGTGCGGCGCTCAATTTAGTTACATTATAATTACCTATATCAGCAGCCGATTTTTTAAAGGCGCTCCAGATGTTTTTTCCTTTTAATTTCATATTACTTCAGTTTTTCATTGTCACGGTGCCGGGTAGCATCGCGTAAGGATTTCTTGTCAAAGTTTTTTTGCAAAGCCTCTGTCAGGTTGATCCCGGTTTGGTTAGCCAGGCAGATTAATACCCACAATACGTCTGCCATTTCATCGGATAATGAATGTTCATTATCAGTTTCTTTAAAACTTTGCTCACCATACGTGCGAACCATCAGGCGACTCAGTTCTCCCACTTCTTCCATTAATATGCCAAGGTTGGTAAGCTCGCTGAAATAGCGCACACCTACCGTTTTGATCCAATTGTCTACCTCTTCCTGCGCTTTCTGTATGGTCATTGGGTGAGAAATTATAAAAAAGTAAAGAAAAACAGCCTACACAATAAGGCTTCAACCTGAATGTACAAAATACTATTATCGTAATGAAATGTAAGGAATTATGAATGAACAGAAAAGTGATCATTCCGTTTAGAAGAATAAACAAACGCAGAAACCGGTGCGAATGAGTATAGAGCAAAAGCACGCACAATCTCTGTTACCCAGGATATGTCCGCGCTTATTTTCCGCCAAATGCCGCTAAGTTGCTGCTGAATATTTTTACGGCAATGGCAATGAGAATTACTCCAAAAAATTTGCGTACAGCCAGTAAGCCTGCTTTGCCCAGCAAACGCTCGATATGATTGAGCGACAGCAATACGAAGAAAACAATAATGAGGTTGATAAAAATACCAATGAGAATAGACGTATCTAAATAGTTGGCTTTCAGCGACATAATGGTGGTTAGTGTGCCGCTGCCGGCAATAGTGGGAAACGCAACAGGCACAAATACGCTGCCTCCGCCACCTGGCTCACCTTTGAATATTTCGTGCCCAAGCACCATTTCGAGCCCAAGGAGAAAAATAACTACCGACCCGCCAACGGCAAACGAATAAATGTCAAGTCCAAGAATATTCAAAAACTGCCTGCCCAAAAAAAGAAAGAGGATCATGAGTGTACCCGAAATAGCAGTTGCCTGCAGCGCGCTGATGTCGCCGGATCTTTCTTTCAAAGAAATGAGCAATGGTATAGATCCTACAATATCAATAACGGCAAACAAGGTAAATGTAATGGTGATCAGCTCGTCTATCCGGAACTCCATATGCAGTAATTTGTGCAAAGGTATTGCTATAAAAAAATTGCCGGCAGCATTATGCTGCCGGCACTATCAAGTTTTCATTACGCTTTTGTTTTTACCAGCTGATTGTGGCGCCTGCCGTCAGCAAAAACGGGATTGACGAAAAGCCATAGACATCATAAAACTTCTGATTGAACATATTTTGAGCATCGGCAAACCATTTTATGTGCCCGTTCATTTTCCATTCCGCATAGGCACTCAGAAGCGAATAGCTGCCCAGCTTTACATCCGGCACGCCATATCCCGCCGCATCGTAGCGGCTGCTCACAGTTTTTTCACTGACACTCACCAAAAACTGCGGACCGAAGCGGTAAGAAACGGTTGCGTTGATACTGTGTTTCGGACGTCGCAAAAGATAATGGTAAGTAGTATCTTTTGCAAAAGCGGTACGCTCCTGCGTGGTTTCGCCTGCAGCTATCAACGTGTAATTAGCACTTATGTGCAGTCCTTTGGCAGGCTGCAAAGACAATTCTGTTTCCACGCCTCTTACCAGTTGCTTTACATTGTTGAAGTATATGTATTGGATATTATCAAAGTCAAGACCTGAAGAAATATGGCGGTAAAAATAAACCACTCTTGCATTCGCGATTTTCTCCTGCCACTGCAACCCGGCTTCATAATTCACCGATGTTTCTGGCTGCAGGTTCGTATTGCCATAAGGCGAATACAACTGGTACAATGTAGGCGCTTTAAACCCGGACGCCACGCTGCCAAACACTCGTAAGCGGTCGGTTAGTTTGTAGGAAGGATTGAATGTATAGGTTTCATTGGCACCATACCGCGAATGATGGTTGAGTCTGCCACCCAATTCTACATTCAGCCGATTGTTTGGGCTGCTGTATTGCAACGATGCATACACCGATGACTGCGATACTGATGTATCGGGAAAAGAACTGGTAAAGGTGTAATAATCCGGCGCAAAGTAAGATTTGGAATAGCTGAGACTATGCATACTTCCCCACCTGGTATCAACACCGGCAAGAAGCGTGAAACCTGCACCCAGCCTGAGCGACGCATACAATTCTGCAAACTTTGTTTTGGAGAAATACTGATTTTTCTCAAAAATAAGATAAGATGGAACGTCCGTGCTGTCGTTGAGAAAACGGCGCTTCATTTCGTTGTATTGCACATTGCCCGCCACGCGGATGGCATTGGATGTATATTGAAAGCCACCGTTCAGCAGCAAGCTGTTGTTGTGAATAGAAAAATCTTTGTCGTCGGCAAAAGCGCCTGCGTCAACGTCTGTTTTATACATGCTTTGCTGAACAAAGCCTTTCAAAACCAATTTGTCGGTGGCTTTAAAACTGAGGTGCCCGCTCCATACATCGCCGTTATATCCATCCTTGTCAAAATGCTGATGGGCAGTATCGGCAGCCGACGAAAATCCATTTGTATAAAGTTTTGCGTAGCGTGCATTGTAGCTCAGCCTGCCGGATGATCCATATAATTGCGCATTCCCTTTCCAGGTGCCGTAGTTGCCGGCACCGATGGTTGCATTGCCTTGCAAAGCACTGCTGCTGTCGCTTTTCACCGTCACCAGGTTGATGACACCGGCTACGGCATCGCTGCCATACAGGGTAGATTGTGCGCCCTTGCAGATCTCTATGCGCTCGATGTTTTGCAGGGAAAAAAGGTTAAGGTCAGCTTCGTTTCCAATCATGGAAGGATCATTTACCGGAATGCCATCTAATAATATGAGCGTTCTGCCCGAAGCGGCACCGCGAACATAAACCGACTGCACGCTGCCTTTATTGCTGAGCGCACCATTGACCACTACGCCTGCCTGTTCATTCAATATTTGCGACAGCGTTTTGCCCCCGCTTTGTTCAATCTGTTCTTTAGAAATTACCGTAACGACCTTACCGGTCGTGTTTTGCTTTTGCTCAAATTTATTGGCTGTTACTACAACGTTGTCCAGTTGGTTATAGGCAGAATCCTGCGCAATCGATGACAGGGAAAAGAAAAGAAAGACAGAAGAAAAAAAGAAAATTTTAGTGCTCATTTTTCAGTTGTTTAACGACTCTGATTGGTTGTTGAAAAATGAGCTTCACGATAGGAAAGACATAGAAATGCACAGCCATCTTCTGCAGCAGACAGCACCTGACATCTCCGGCTTTTCTCCCGAAAGCTCAGTGAATTTATACCAACTGGCAGGTCTTCTGGCTTACAGCACTTTTCAACGGTCTTCCCGTTTTTTTCTAAAACAGTGACACGAATTGTTGAAAAGCTTTTTTGCACAGAGTGCAGAAGCTGCTTACAGCTACGGGAATAGCGCCGGACTTTCACACGGCTTCCCTTTTAATCAAAACAATCAGTTGCCCAACTGCTCTGAACCAAATGATGGCGCAAAGGTGCATGTGCAAAAGTGTAGATTCCAAATAAAATTTGAGGTCTGGAAAAAACTAAATAATTTAGCATTTTGATACTTACATCAACAGTATGTAGCAACATTGCTGTTTCACCAACTCAATACTTAGCTATGCAATCTCAACTGAAAAACGCCCGCAATTTATCTTTATCCAAAAAACTTTCCGGTTACAGCACTGCTGAATACTTGCTGGTAATCACCCCGCATGAAGATTTGTACAATAAGATATTGACACTAAAATCCGACTTTGCCAACCGCTACAATTGCCCGATGGCTTACAGCACAAAACCGCAGCTGACACTGCTGAAATTTTTGCAACTGGAGGCTGCAGAAGAACGCATTGTTTCCCGCTTTGAAGCAGTAGCCACCACGCAGCCAACCATAAAAATAGAATTGAAAGATTTTGGAAGCCTTCCATCGCATACCATCCACATCAACGTAACCAGCAAAGTGCCGCTGCTGCAACTGGCCAAAGCACTGAAAGAAACACAATCGCTGCTTCGGTTCGATGCCAATTTCAAACCCCATTTTTTTTCAGAACCGGCAATTACCATTGCCCGCAAACTTGTGCCATGGCAATACGAAAAAGCATGGCTTGAATTGAGTCATTCTTCTTTCACAGGTCGCTTTATAGCTTCGAAAATGACGCTGCTCAAGAGAAAAGTGGGAAACAAATCATATGTACCGGTAAAGGATTTTGAGTTTCAGAATCTTCCGCAAAACTCGATGCAGGGAAACCTCTTTGCATAGCTATTCACCGCATTGCGGATCGCTGCAACCAATATGATTTGCTATTAAATAACCAACTACCATGAATGATGAAACAGGCAGTGAAGACAACCCGATGCTTTACAAAAAAGGACGCGGAGCGCAATACAACACAAAGAACAAATTTATAGTAAATGAAACAGTGCGTGAGCATGTGGAAGGCATAGACGACTGGGTAGAACCTGATGTAAAGACGGAGTTTATAAATGTGGAAGCCAAAACCATCGTGAATAAGGTGGAAAGTCCCGATGTAGGCATGATGTACAGTATGAATCCCTACCAGGGATGCGAACATGGCTGCATTTATTGTTATGCGCGCAACTCGTTTGAATATTGGGGCTATAGTGCCGGGCTCGACTTTGAATCGAAAATTATTGTGAAACAAAACGCACCAGCTTTGCTGAGCAAATTTCTGATGCATCCCAAATGGGAATGCGCGCCCATCAGCCTGTCGGGCAATACGGACTGCTACCAGCCGGCAGAAAAGCAATTCCGCATTACCAGGCAATTGCTCGAAGTGTGCCTTGCTTTCAACCAGCCTGTTGGAATCATTACAAAGAATGCAGGCATCTTGCGCGACAAAGACATTTTGCTGCAACTGGCTGCGAAAAACCTGGTGAGTGTGCTTGTATCAATCACATCCTTTGATGAAGATCTTCGCCGGGTGATGGAACCACGCACTACCACGGGCAAACAACGACTTCGCGTGATAGGCGAACTGAGCAGTGCCGGCGTGAGAATGGGCGTGATGCTAGGACCCATGATACCAGGCTTGAACGAACACGAAATGCAACGAATTATGAAAGCGGCGAGTGAAAACGGCGCTACCTTTTCTGCCTATACATTCATCAGGCTGAATGGAGCTATTAAATTACTTTTTCACGATTGGCTCTACAAAAATTTTCCGGAGAGGGCTGATAAAGTATGGCACCTGATAGAAAATGGTCATGGCGGAAAAGTGAATGACAGCCGCTGGGGTGTGCGGATGCGTGGCGAGGGTCCTATCAGCGACCTGGTGAAACAGCAGTTTCAGAAATACAACAAACTCTACAACCTGAACGCAGAACGCTGGAATCTTGACTGCACACAGTTTCGAAGACCGGGCGGGCAGGCAACTTTGTTTTGAATTAAAATCTCATTGTACACTTAAAACAACCCTTTCCCTTTTTATTTATTATTTTGCCTGTTCAAACAAACGGTTCATTGCTTTATGAAAACAAAGTATCTTCTTCCCCTGGCACTCAGCCTCAACATTTCTTTTATGGCGTGCAATAATGATTCAGCCACAGAAACCAACACAGCAGACAGCACCACTTCAGGTCTTACATCCGCCAACTGGGGCGAAGTGGATGGCAAGCCGGTTCACCTGTTTACACTTACCAACAACAACGGCGTTCAGGTAAAAATATCCGACTTCGGAGGCACCGTTACATCATTTGTAACACCTGATAAAAATGGAAATATGAGCAGCATCGTGCTTGGGCTCGATAGCCTTTCAGGCTACCTCGCAGGCGTTCCTTATTTTGGCGCTACCGTGGGGCGCTATGGCAACCGTATTGCCAATGGCAAATTTACAATTGATGGAAAAACTTACACGCTGGCTGCCAACAACGGCAAAAACCATTTACATGGTGGCAAAAAAGGATTTGACAAAGTGGTGTGGAATGTATCAGACACTTCGTCCGCTGAGCCAAAGATTGCGCTAACGTACGTGAGCAGTGATGGCGAAGAAGGCTATCCCGGCAACCTGACGGCTAAAGTGATTTTCAGCCTCACCAATGATGATGTATTGCGGATAGAATACATTGCTACTACCGATAAGCCAACGCCTCTCAATCTTACCAATCACAGCTATTTCAACCTCACCGGTAATCCTTCCCAGACGATTCTGAACCACGAGGTTATGATAGACGCAGAAAAATATACACCGGTAGATGCTACCCTGATACCCACCGGCAAAATAGAATCTGTGAAAGGCACTCCGTTCGATTTTACATCTCCACATAAAATTGGCGAGCGCATAGCACAGGTACCCGGCGGCTACGACCATAATTGGGTGCTGGATAAAAAAGACAGCACGCTCTCAAAAGTGGCAGAAGTAACCGACAGCATCAGCGGGCGCAAGCTCGAAGTATCTACCATGGAACCAGGCTTGCAGTTCTATACCGGCAATTTTTTAGATGGCTCCATCAAAACATCGGATGGCAAAGCCATTAATAAAAATGCCGCTTTCTGTATGGAAACGCAGCATTTTCCAAACTCGCCCAACGTGCCTTCGTTTCCTTCTACCATTGTGAAACCGGGCGATACGTATCATACCATTACCGAGTATAAAGTATCGGTGTCCAAATAAGCTGTAAACCAACTAAAATGAGGGCGGGTGAGCAATGGCTCACCCGCTTTTTTATATTCGTTATTTTCCCGCGTTGTCACTTATAAACAGGATTTCCGCTAATGTTTAAAGTGGCGCAAGCCTGTCATCACCATCGCAAGATTGTTTTGCACACAATACTCAATGCTGTCTTTGTCGCGCACAGAGCCGCCGGGTTGAATAAATGAAGTAATACCTTCGGCATGAGCCATTTGTACGCAATCGTTAAACGGGAAAAATGCATCGGATGCCAGCACCGCGCCATTCAGATCAAATTGAAACTGGCGCGCTTTGTCGATAGCTTTGACGCAATGCATCGATACGGCTGGTTTGCCCGCAACCTTTGCCCACCAACTGTTTGTTTTTTACCAGCGCAATGGCATTGCTTTTTAAATGCTTGCATACAATATTTGCAAACGTAAGGTCTTCCTTTTCGGCTGCTGTTGTTTCCCTGCCACCTACTTCTTTCCAGTCGGTATAGTTGCCATCGTCTGTATCCTGCAACAACATGCCATTGAGCAACGATTTATATTGTTCACGCTTTAGTTTTGGCGTCTCGTGAAGTTGCAACAGGATGCGGTTCTTTTTGCTGCGCAATACAGCCAGCGCGTCCTCATCAAATTGCGGAGCAATAAGAACTTCAAAGAAAATTTCGTTAATGGCTTCGGCAGTGGCTTTATCGATGGTGCCGTTGCAAACCAGCACACCACCAAAAGCACTTTCGCTGATCACCTGCAAGACCATCGTCCCAGCTTTGCTTTACCGAAGGGCGCTGCGCTATGCCACACACATTGGTGTGCTTGATAACGGCAAATGTGAACAGCGAATCCTGCTTTGGAAACTCCTGTATGAGGGCAATGGCAGCATCTACATCTACCAGGTTGTTGTACGATAATTCTTTGCCATTCAATTGGTCAAACACTTCTTTCAGATCTCCGTAAAATACGGCTTTCTGATGCGGATTTTCGCCATAGCGAAGCGTTTGCTTTGCGCCCGATTCTTCTTTTTTATTGAAATAATCCGAGATCGCTATATCATAGTTCTTCACCACTTCAAAAGCCTTGGCAGCAAAGCTTTTGCGATCTTCAAGTGTGGTGGTGCCGTTGTGTTGTTTCAGCAATTGTTCGAGCCGGGTATAGTCGTCTTTAGCAGCAATCACCACCAGGTCTTTGAAGTTTTTTGCGGCTGCACGTATCATGGAAGGTCCGCCGATATCAATTTTTTCGATAATGGCTTTTTCTTCCGACGTGTTTTTCAGCGTTTCTTCAAACGGGTACAAATCCACAATCACGAGATCTATTTCAGGAATATTGTATTCCTTCATTTCCGCCATATCCTGCTCTACTTCCCGCCTGCCCAAAATGCCACCAAATACAGATGGGTGAAGGGTTTTCACACGTCCGCCAAGAATAGACGGGTATGAGGTAAGACTTTCGACAGGCACGCAGCCAATGCCAAGATCCTCAATAAACTTTTGCGTGCCTCCGGTAGAATAAATGGTAATACCCAAACGGCTGAGTTCTTTTACCACGGGCTCCAGGCCATCTTTATAAAAAACAGAAATGAGTGCAGATTGTATCTTCTTTTCCATAACACTTTATTGTAGTGATGAATGTATTTTTCAGGCTGCAATACTATTTATTTTTTACTGGTTATGGATAGCTGCTTTGTGAATGGCTGGTTGTCAACAGAATCCGGCGCTTGCTGTAAGGCAGTTGTTAAGGCTATATCTGAGCCGGAAATGTTATATTAGCTTTATCAACCTTCTGTTTTCTCTTTGCCTGCAATACAAAAAGGTTGAGCGATTGTTCTTCCTTTCTCTCATTTGCAAAGCTATGACGTATGATGATTTCCAGCCAGGCTGCCATGCCATTAAAAGTATTTATATCCTACTCTCACCAGAATATTACCATCAAAACTGAGCTGGAGCGCTACCTGTCTTCTCATCTCAGCGATGTGGAACTGTTGTCGGACAATCTTGTGCCGCCGGGTGCCGACTGGCTGCAATCGCTTACGCAGATGCGTAATGAAGCCGATGTGTTTGTGCTGCTGGTATCGGATGCTTACCTCCAATCAAAAACGGTGAATGAAATAGAAAAACCGCAGGTAATGGCAAGGGCGGAAAAAGGCTCCGTATACATGTTGCCTTTTGTGCTGGAACGGTGCGACTGGCGAAGTGCAGAATATGCACGTTACCAGATGCTGCCAAAATTTGCCAAACCGCTCGCCGAGTTTGAAGTAAAGGAAGAAGCTTACAAACAACTGGCAGACGCGCTTGCTTCGATCAGTTTTTTTAAACAAAACAACAAAGCAGCCCAAATTATAAAACAGGAAATGGAAAAACAAACCGGCATTCTGAAACTTGCAAAATGCAACCTGTCGGTGATACCACGGGAGTTGCTGGATATGGACTGGCTCACGGAGATAGAACTGGACAAAAACAACATTCAAAAAATAGAGAATCTCGACAACCTCGTAAAGCTGCAAAAGCTGAGTATCACCGGTAATAAAATCGAGAACATAGAAAACCTCGAAGCGCTTGAACAGCTTTGTTTTTTAGACCTTAAAAATAATTTGCTGACTGAGATTGTTCAACTCGAGCACAACATCAACCTGCAGACACTCGGTTTATCTTCTAACCGTATCACATCTCTGCAAGGCATTTCACAGCTTTTTCAACTCACCACTTTATATGCCGCGCACAACCTGCTTACAGGTGTGGAAGAACTGGCCAACATGCCGCAATTGAAAAGAATTGTGCTGACCAACAACCAGATTGGCTCGCTGAAACCCTTGCTGCCGCTCATTCGGTCCGGCTTGAAAGTAGCGTTGCAATACAGCTACAATGCAGAGGAAGAAGGCATTTTTATAAAAGACAACAAAACACTGTCGGAACCATCGGTAGAAGTGATTGAAAAAGGCAGGGAAGCAGTGCTGAAATATTTTGACGATGCGGACCTCTATGGTACACGCAAACTGGAAGTGGTGAAACTGATATTGGTGGGCAACAGCAAAGTGGGCAAAACCAACCTGAGCGAATATCTGCGCGGTATTGCTATCAGCAAAACGCACAATTCCACGCACATGCTGAACATACAAAGCATCAAAATAAATTTTAAGGAGAAAGACAATCCCAACCGCATGCAGGTGAATATCTTCGACTTTGGCGGGCAGGATTATTATCACGATTCTCACCGGCTTTATTACTCACACGATACTGCCTACATCCTGATGTGGGATACCACAACAAACAAATATTCGGAGGAAGCGGAAGATGGCAAAACTCCGGAAGAGCACTTTGTGTACGAAAATTACCCGCTCGAATACTGGCTTGAATCCATTACCTACAACCTTGCCAATAAGTACAGATATACATACGGGAAAAACACGGACAAAGAACAGAAACACACGGCTAACAACCCGCCCGTATTGATTTTGCAAAACAAAATAGACATAGAAGAAGGCAGGCTGGACCAACAATCTCTATGTGCCCGCTACCCCAATATTGCTGCGTTTTTCAACATATCGCTGCTGGCAGAAAAGCGAACCTCTGTGCTTCCCGATGTACTGAACGATTATATGAATGCGCTGAACCTTTCGGGCAGACAACTGATCAACTATGAATATAAAGTTGTAGAAGATTTTGTGATGCATCCGCGAGCATTTTCGGTAATGACGCTTGATGAATTCTGGAAAGAATGTACGCGCATTATTGCCGACGACAGTATTACGTTTAATAAAGACAATGCACGGATCATCGCCAGCATTCTCAATTCTATCGGTATCATTTTCTACGCAAGGCAGAATGAAGATGATGGAATAATTTTCACGCAAATCACAAGGCTGAACGACCTGATAATAGAAGTGATGGATACAGCAAAAAATGGCAATGATAAAGGCATATTCAGGAAAGATCAGGTAGGGCATATTCCTTATAAAGAAGAAATCCTGACACTGCTGATTCAAAACAAATCCATCATTGCAACATCGGACACAGACTTTCTGGTACCGCAGTTTTTACCAATGCAGCCTGACCCAACCATCGACTTTTTTCTCACCGCTTTTCACTACACGGAAGTGCGCTTTATTTACAAAGCTTATTTTCATAAAACTTTGTTGTTGTCCCTATTTTCAAGGTATGTGCAGGAAAGTATTCCAGGCGGTGGCAGCGCCATGAAAGCGCCGCTGTTCTGGCGCAACGGCATCATTATACAAAGAGGCGACAAAGCATCAAGGCAAATGGTTTTTGTAGAATTTATCAAAACTGAAAAGCATGGGATTATCAATATAAAAACCACGAAGCCGTACAACAAACGGGGACTGGAACGCGAGATAGAAGCGATGCTCGACGACCTGAATAAAGGATGGACCGTGTGCAAGGAAATATCGGCAAACAGCACCGACTATTTTGAGCTGGACATGCTGAAAGAACAAATCGGAAAAGGCATCTTTGAGTTTAGCGCCGACGGGCAGATATTCAGTGCCAACGACTTTAAACACATTGCTGATTTTGAAAAGCTCCCGCGCAAACTTTTTCTTTCTTATTCCTCAAAAAATGCTGCTTTTACCAAGCGGTTCGTTACGCATCTGGAAGTGCTGAAAGCCGCGAAACTCATAGAGCCGTGGTACGACAGGATGATAGAATCGGGTACACGGTGGGATGATAGTATCCGCAGGGAAATGAAGACTTCTGACGTTGTAATTTTTATGCTGAGCCCCGACTTTTTAGCTACAGATTATATCATGAAAACAGAATTGCCGCTTGCCATAGAGCAAATGCAAAGCGATGCTAAATTTTTCTTTATTGAACTGCAACCTTGTGGCTGGAAGCGAACTGTAATTAAAGATTATCAGCAGACAGACAACCCTAACGAAACATCGAAAAACGTGATACTGATAGGCGAGCCCGACAACGATAAAAAATGGAATGAAGTGATAGACGAACTGGTGAGTAAAATAAAACCCCGGTAGTCATACACACGGGTTATTCTTCGAGATTACTGATCATCTTTTGCAGCATGGCAACGGCTTGCATATATTCCTGCTGCGTGATATTCTGTATAGTCTTTTGCCTGTATACCTGCTGCTTTTCAAAGCACGCTTTGTGCAAATCTTTGCCCTTTTCCGTAAGCACTACATTTCCATCTTTTTCTTCGGCCAGTTGCGATGCCTGGAACGTTTGCAGGATGATGTGCAGTTCATCTTCGTCAGCAAAAGGCTTTATCAGTTCTGTAAGTTCCGGCTTGCTGATGCCTGTATGCTCATGAATGGAATGCAGCACCTGCCAGCTTGTGCGGTTCAGCGAAAACTCGCTTTGAATATCATTAATCCCTTCTGTCAGTAAACGATCCAGTTGCTTTACAAGGTATCCGATAGTAGTGTTTGTCTTATTCATAATAAGCCGTGTTTGTGGTTGATGATTGTTCATCAGCAGCAATCAAATACACAAACAAAGTTTACATTTTTTCTGTAAACAATAAAAGGTAAACTGGAGCATATGGTGCGATGGATGATGATGCATACGCAATTGAGTTGCAGCATCCGCTTATTGGGTATTTATGCTTTCCGGCTGTGGAAAGCGTGTTATTTGTAAAGTTCTGTATTTACAATATTGGGTAATGGTTTTCCCTGCAAACCGGCTATGATATTGGTAGCAGCTATTCTCGCCATCGCATCTCTTGTTTCGGCAGTAGCTGAGCCGATGTGTGGCAAAATGCACACGGTAGGCATAGATAAAAGCGGGTTGTCTTTCGACATCGGTTCGGGGTTTGTCACATCAAGCCCGGCACCCCAGATAATACCCTGCTGCAAGCGCTTCTGTAAGGTGAGCTTCATTGTGCAGCGCACCTCTCCCGGTATTGATAAAAACAGAAGACGGCTTCATGCGGCTAAAAGCATCCCGGTTAAAAATTTCTTTTGTTTCATCACTCAGGTTGGCATGCACCGTAAGCACATCGCTTTTCTGCAACAGCTCGTCAAACGAAACATACGTTGCGCCCAACTCTTTTTCCGCTTCTTCGTTGTGGTTACGGTTGTGGTAAATGATGTTCATATCGTAGGCTGCCCTGCACTTTTTTGCCATTTCAAAACCAATGCTTCCCAGGCCAAATACACCCAGCGTTTTGCCATACAGTTCGATTCCCAAATCGGCGGTAGGATCGTTGAAACCCCAATTGCCATTGAGGATTACGCTGTTCATATAAAAAGCTTTCCGCGATACGGCAATCATTAACAAGAACGCAATATCAGACGTGGCTTTACTCAATATACCCGGCGTATTGCTCACCGGAATTTTGTATTGCGTAGCAGCATTTATGTCTACATGATCGTAGCCGACAGACAACAGCGAAATCACTTTGAGGTGCTGGCACTGACTTAAAAACTGAGCGTTTATTTTGTTGGGTCCGGCACTCAGCAACGCATCGTTGTCTTTACAATAATTGACTAGTTCTTCCGGTGTAAGATTTCTTCTTTCGGTATGCTGCGTGATGATACAGCCTGCATCGCGCAGCATTTGAATTCCAATGTGAGGAATCATCCGGGCAACGAATACTTTACTTCCCTTTATTTCCATGTTGATTGCTTATTTGTGTCTGATGCTCAATTTTCATGCACGTTATCGTGCGGTGCTGATATGGCAATCTATCAAAAAAACTTAACGGGATAAAATAACATCCGTTGAATTCACCACAATCGAGGTAGCCTTAATATGTAGGTTGAATATTGGCAGCCATGTAAGGGAGAAAATCAGGTTGGTAAAAATGTACAAACAGCTTTCACTTTCTAAATCATGCAAACATCCATTAAAAACGAGATTGCTTAGGTTCACGCGCCAAAACCTGTCCATTTCACCATACGCAAAAAGAGAGTCATCACACCTGCAGGCAGATGAAATGACTCTCTTTTTTTCAAATAACAACTACGGCTTTTGCGGTAATTGTTTTATTATATAATCCGATTGGTCCGTAAGTCCGGCAGCCTGTTTTTCTTCTCCTAATTTTCGGAGCACAGCATAAATCACAGGATCGGTATAGGTCTGGTACTGCTCGGGAACTTCTGAACGGAAAGTGACTATTAGATCAACCCCTTTTTTCAGTTTATCCATGGTTTTTACATTCCCGAGATAAAGTGCGAATGGCTCAAGCATATTAAACTTATCCTGGCTAAATTTCATGGAAGAAAATTCATCAGCAATGGTCTCAAAACGGCTTTCATCTGCATACTTGATAAACGCAGATTTCAGAGCGCCTTTTGCGGGTTCAGAAGCCAGTTTATTCACCATATTCACTGCAGCAGCGCTGTCTGTTTCACCCAATGCTTCCAGCGCTGCGCCCGCCACAGAATAGGAAGAATCGGAAGCCGCTGTTGTAAACAAGGCATTGTATTCCGGCTTTTTATAAGTGCCCAACAGTTCTATGGCTTTTGCTCTTACCAAAGTAGATGAATCGCTTTTAGCCAACTGAGCTATTACCGTTTCAAAACGTTTTGAAACAGTATCGTTTTTCATATCCAGACCACCGAGGGTAAAGAGACGCAAACGCATGGATTTGTCTTTAAGCGCTGTGGTAAGAAAACTCTGTGCAGCTTCCTCTTTCAGATTTTGCAAGGCATAGGAAATAGCTTCGCGCCTGTCGCGATATAAACCCGCATTTTTGTACTGGAAAATATATTCATCCAGCGTTTTGTTTTCTTTCTTTTCTGCCAGCAATACTTTATCGCCATCCACATTCACGAGTTCGGGCTTTCCGGCTACAGGAAATGAGTAGGTAGCCACGGAATCTTTCATCCATACTTTGTACCGTTGCTTTTTGCCGCCTTCATACACATCTATTGCAAACGGCAGCGTAAATACATTGCCCTGCTGCAGTTGCTTTATCTCTACATTGGCTGTTTTTGCAGCAGCATCATAGCGATAAGCAATATCCAGTTTCGGATGCCCCTTGCCGTAATACCACTGGTTCCAGAACCAGTTCAGATCTTCACCCGTTACTTCTTCAAAAGCAAGACGCAGTTGCTGCGCTTCGGCCGATTTAAATTTGTAAGTAGTAAGATACAGGTTCAGCGATTTGAAAAAAGCACTGTCGCCCACATAATTGCGAAGCATGTGCAGCACCGTACCGCCTTTTGGATAGCTTACGTTATCAAAAACGTCTTCCCTGTTTTCGTAGTAAAAACGAACGAGGTTTTTCTCTGCGTCTGCCGGGTTTCCGAGGTAACTGCTCATATTTGCGTTGATGGTGGCATCACCTTCATCCTTGCCATACTTGTATTCGTTCCAGAGCGTTTCGCTGTAGTCGGCAAACGATTCATTCAGCGTAATGTTGCTCCAGCTTTCGGTGGTGGCATAATCGCCAAACCATTGGTGAAACAGTTCGTGGGCAATCACTGACTCCCAACTGTTGCCATCTACCAGTTCGCGTGCATCCTGCTGTGCCGATTCGCCATGCAGTGTAGCTGTTGTGTTTTCCATAGCGCCGCTCACATAATCCCGACCTACTACCTGCGCATACTTTGCCCATGGATAATCTACGCCTGTAATCCGGGAAAAGAAAGCAATCATTTCCGGCGTTTTTCCAAATATTTTGCGGGCTACGGGAGCGTATTCTTTCTCTACATAATAGCTTACTTCCTTGCCTTTATAGCTGTCTTTTATAATCGACCAATCGCCAACTCCCATAAAAAACAGGTAAGGCGCATGCGGCAGATCCATTTTCCAGGTATCGGTGCGTGTACCGTCGGCATTCAGCTTTTTACTGGTTAGCAGCCCGTTGGACAGCGTTACATATTTGGCAGGCACCGTCATGGTTATCTGCTCAGTTGTTTTTTGGTTGGGTTTGTCGATGGTGGGAAACCAGGCAGAGTTGGATTCTGTTTCGCCTTGTGTCCATATCTGTACAGGCTTCTTTTTATCTTCACCTTTCGGGTTGATGAAGTATAAACCTTTTGCATCGCTGATGGCCGCACTGCCTTTTACCTGCAACTCGTTCGGACGCGAAACATAGTTGATATAGACCGTATAGTTTTCGTTGCGCTTATACGTTTTGTTTAGCTTGATAAACAGGTTACTGCTGTCGTAAGTGTATTTAAGCGGTATATTTTTGCCTTCATTCACCAGCGCCACTTCTTTTATTTCCATGCCTTTTGCATCGAGGGTCAGCGAGTCGGTGGGGTAAAAATGCGGATGCAGCGTCACCCATTCCTTGCCATACATCCACGTTTTGTCGTAGTCAAATTTCACGTCGAGCTTTGTATGAACAAGATCGTTAATTTTGGTAGCAGTAGCCCGGTATACCGGCTGCGGTTCTTCTGAATGGCTGTTTCCGGCTGTCTGTGCACCAGCAGCTATACTACACAATGCAAAACCAATAGCAATAAGTTGTTTCATGAATATGTATTCTGTAAAAATTAATAGTCGCTAAATGTACAATGCGCATTACATTCAGTAAGGCAATTGGTACAGGCGGTTGTATTCTTTTACAAACATTTATCACAACTGTATCACAACACGGTTGTGCAGATAGCTACCCAAAATGCGTCTTGCCCGGCAACATCTCATCAAAATGATACAGCACTTTCCGGAAGGCCAGTAAATCTTTGGTAACTCTTTCAATTAGCTTTGTATTTTCCATCTTTATACAATACCCAATGCAATACCTGATCCGCCTGCAAGTTGTTGTCCTGTTCGTTGCCGCGCTCGTGACGGCTGCGTGCCGACAACAGGCAACGCAAAACAGGGAACAGGCAAACAGAACATCGCAGGTGCAGGGAAATGCTGACGCTGGATTTCGTTACAAAAAACTAAGGTGGATAGAAGACTTTTCGGGAAGCAAACCTGCATACGAGGCGGCTATAGTGCCTCTTGAAACCGGCAACTGGCTTTTATCTGACGCAATGATCGCCAAAGACGGGATAAGCAAAACAGGCGATGATAAAGCTGCCCGCATCCGCAATAACGGGAAGCTGAGTATGCAGTTTGATGTACAGGGTGCAGATACGGTAACCATCCGCCATGCTTTGTATGGACAAGATGAGCCATCCGGCTGGCAGCTTTGGATGTCGGCAGATGGCGGCGCTACTTATCATCAAACCGGCAGCACAGTTTTTACCAAAAACATAGCTGCGCAAAAATCCATATTCATTGTACAGAAAACAGGATGGGTACGTTTTGAAATCAGGAAAATTAATGGCGGTCGCAACCGGGTACTGATTCTTGACATGAGCATCAGCCAGGGAAAAAAGCAATCCAACCATTCCGAAGGCAACGTACCAGAAGAAACGAAAGACAATATCCAACTGCTACTTGGCAACCCTACAGGCGCCATGCACAGCCTCAGCAGTCCGGACAATTTCCTGATTGATCATACCTACTACGTAGAGAGCTACAACAAAAGCAAATGCACACCCAACTGGGTAAGCTGGCATGTAGATGCCTCGACCTGGGCAGTGCCGACCGTATGAACGATTACCGCCCCGACAACACCTTGCCCGGCGGCTGGTATGAAGCCGACGCCAACAGTTATAAAAATTCGGGCTTTGACAAAGGGCACAATTGCCCTTCCGGCGACAGAACCGCTTCACGAGATGCCAACTCGTCTACTTTTTTAATGGATAATATGATTCCGCAGGCACCCAACAACAACCAGCGGACATGGGAACACCTGGAAAGCTTTTGCCGGAACCTGGTGATGCGTGGCAATGAAATATATGTGGTGATGGGCAACTATGGCACAGGAGGCACAGGACTAAAAGGTTATGCCGGTTCTATAGACAACGGCAGGATCAATGTGCCGGCGCACATCTGGAAAGTAGTGGTGATATTGCCCAACGGGAACAACGACCTCGACAGAATCAATGAACATACAAAAGTGATAGCAATAGATACGCCCAACGACAACTCGGTATTGCCCGACTGGATGAAGTACCTGACCACAGTGGATAACATTGAAAAAGAGTGTCGGTGCGATCTGTTATCTGCCTTACCTGAGAGTGTGCAGCAGGTATTGGAAAGTCAGAAATTTGCCGGAGGCAGGTAAAGCTCTGTTTGTTTGGTCGAAAAAACTTGTCTCAAGGTATTATTATGTTGTAGCCGTGATACCTGTTGATAAAGCACAAAACAAATGAGACCCGCCTGTATTGCATTTTCCTCTTGCCTACACTTTGCAGAACCATGTCACTGACATTTGTATATTTGATTTCAATATTGCTGCTTACTGTCCGCACCAGATCCGGATATTTTTGATAAAAAGATTGAACTTATTTTATCATATACCGGTTCAGCATTATGCCAAGAAAGCCATTGATTTCACCATACAATTTCAACACTATGACGCTCATTGAGTATTTGAAAAAACAACACATTGCCGAAGGCGCTACCACGCGCAAAATGCTGTCGAGAGTACCTGCCGACCAGTTAGCCTACAAGCCACATGAAAAAAGCATGTCGATGAAAGATCTTTCATTGCACATTGCTGATCTGCCGGGCTGGATACACATGGTATTCACAACTGAGGAACTGGATTTTCAGAACCCTTACAGTTATCCTGAAATTTCGACTAACGAAGACCTGATGGCTTATTTTGAAAAACGTTATGAAGAAGGATTGTCGGCATTAGTACCTGAAAACGAAGCTTTACTCGACAAAACGTGGACTTTAAGAAATGGGGATCATATTATCAGTGCCGCTCCAAAAATCGATTTTATAACCATGTCTATCAGCCAGCAGATTCACCACCGTGCGCAGTTGGGTGTTTACTTAAGGCTTCTGAACATTCCTATACCCGGCAGTTATGGTCCGAGTGCCGATGAACATTGATGCTTTTGAAGAACTATCAAGTACAGGCGTTGCTCTATTCGCCTGTACTTGATAACATAGGCTGAGAAGCGACTACCTCCCATTGACCACCGGTGTGAAACAAAAGATGAATGTGTTGTATTACAAATAAAGCTTTGTAATCTTTATTCTCATATTCGTTCCAGGCACCGGTGAAAGCAGGGAAGGTAAGATCACGGTAAGCGATGGTGATATGCGGATGAAAATTTCTTTCTGTTTGCGACATCTGTGCTTTCGGAACTTGCTGTTGCACCCAATGAAGCACCGACTTTTGTAGTTTCTGCAAATTTGGATTTAATGCCGGGCGAACAAAAATTACCGGGTTGCGATAATTTGGAAAAGCTCCGAACCCATTGAGCTCCTGCACAAAAGGCGGCTCATCTGTCACCTTCTGTTCAAATAGCTTCACAAAGGAGAATGGCTGGTCTGTTTCAACAGCAAAAGGCGCTTTCAGCGTTATGTGCGGTATCACCCGCAATGCTTTGCTGCTGCCAAAACGCGTAGCCATATCCTGCTGAAAAGCGCGTATTTCTTCCACAATTTCCGGCGGCGGAATAATGGCGATGAAGTATAGGTTCCGGTGCTGCATGATATGATGTAGAGTTGATACAGGTTTTGTTTTTACAAACTCACATTCACTTCATGAACATAACAGGTTTCCAAACTTTGAAGAGTTTATATTATTGACAAAGCCAAAGCCCTGATTGTGTTCATAGCTTTGGCTTCACCAGTCTGTTTTCCTACAAAAACAGTCTATACTTTGGTAAGATATTGTGTGTACACATAACCTTCTTCCCCATTATCGGTTCGGATAAGACTCCACTGCTCGTTAGGCTTACTGATAACAGTTACCACTTCGTTATGAGCAGCTTTACCAATAATCGGCTGATCTGTGCCAGGACCTTTCCGGATGTTCAGGTTGGATGATTGTGTAGTTACCTGTGCTTTCATACCTGCGGCAGCCGAGGCATCAATATTCAAAATCAGGTCGCCTGCACGAAAGTCAGGATCTATTTTATTGTAAATATTCCACAGGTTGTCTTTCACATCGCCGCCGGGAGCTGTACCATCTATATACAGCACATTATTTTGTTCGCGTACCTGGAGGTTGGTTACACCCGAAGACCGGGCTGTATCTATCAGTTCTTTATATTTATCCTGAAGTGCCATGATAAGTTCTCCTTTTTATTGAATGGTGAGGTTGTTATTTATTTTTTTCGGATGCATGCCGTTTACCGACTTCATCAAATCCGGCAGTTTGGCTCGTGTGATGGTGCCGGTGAGCGTTACTTCACCATTATTCACAGTAGCCGATACACCGGGAAAGTCTGCAACCGCATCTTTAGCCATTGTTTGCAGCGAAGCATCCGGCGATACTTCTACAGCCATGGTATCAGGGTCTGTTTTTGTGTTATCGAGTTTTGGCTCCATATAAGTAGAAGCGGTATCGTTGTTGTCTGCCTCTCCGTTTTTGCTCTTGCAGGACATAACAGATAAGGTTGCCGATAATGCAATTGTGGCAAAGAAAACCTTGAATGGGAAATGTTTCATAGTTGATGTTTTGAGTGAACAATGTGATCTTAAAAAGAAAGCAAGGTGCCGGCAATGGCCATTACCAAAGCCACAACGACAGCCGTGCCGAACGAGCGTAATGTAAACCCTTCAAACAGCTTGTCTACAATATAAATAATGATTGCTGTAACAAACAAGCGTACAAATAACGAAAGCAACCCAAGCGTGAGAATATTCAGCGGCAGCCGAATGATGAAGCCAACAGTCGCGTTTAAAAGGCCAACTACCAGCGCAACACCAAAAGCCGTCGGATAATTTTTGATTTTCACGCCCGGATGAATGGCCGCCAGCAACAGCAGAATGCCTGCGTTGATTAATAACTGTAAAATCCAGCTCATGTATAAGTGGTGATTATCTTCTGTTTCTGTTTCCTAAAATTTGCCCCAGGATATTGCCCGCACCGCCAAAGCCGCGTCCGCCATTCAGCATACTGATCACCGAGCCGATGGCGCCACCGCCCAGCATGCCGCCTAGACCGCCACCCATGTTTCCCATTCCGCCACCGCCAAACATGCCGCCGAGTCCGCCACGGTTAATGTTTCTGCCACCACGGTTCATTACCCTGGAAAGTATCAAAGGTGCGGCAACCGCCAAAAGACCTTTCAGCAATCCATTGGTATTGATGCCGGCATTTTTAAGCTTGTCGCCCAGCCCGCCAAGCGATGGCAATGAACCCAACGATTGTGGTGCACTTGCCGGCGTTTCGGCTACCGCTTCCTGTGTTTTATCGGCTACTTCACCCAACAGAGAAAACTGGTTTTCATTGACACCCAGATAACTGGCTATCTTCTGTACGCTTTCTTGTTCTTCAGGAGTATAATCGCTGTCGAGTTTGGCAAACGCGATCAGATCGGTAACAAGTGCATACTTCAAATCGCTTTTCTGCAACAGGTCAAGGCTTTGCTGAAGGGATGTTACATCGGTAGTGCCCGCAGCATGAAGTACAGATGCTTTGCTTTCTTCGGTGAGACCAGCACTTTCGCAGAGAGCAGTAAGGCTTTCGAGTTCTTCTTCCGATGCTTGTCTGTCGGCAGTAGCGATAGATGCAATGGCTGTGAGGTATGCTGCCTTTTCACCGGCAGAGTGATTGTCTAGAATGGTTTGTGTGTTTTCCATAACTAAACTTACAAAATACTGTGCCATTGCTGATTAAACATAGCCTTACAAGATTATCCGGGTTTAATTTCATGGAATAACTATTGCAAAGAAGCTTAGTTTCGGTAATCAAAAATATCATCACACATGTCAGCAGCCACCTATAGTACTTCGCCCCACAAACCGGGGATTAAAAAAATTATCCTGATAATCGTAGCAGCCATTTTTTTGATTGCCGCTGGAATCTTCTGGTGGAACTATCTATTTGTGTTTGGCGAAGGTGTAAAGTCAGGACAATTGAACTACGTGGTAAAGAAAGGAAACATGTTCAAGACCTACGAGGGCAAGCTGATACAAAGCGGGTTTCGCTCACAGTCTGCAGGCACCATACAATCATATGAATTTGAATTTTCGGTAGCGGACGATAGTATTGCCAACGTACTGATGAATCATAGCGGCAACTATTATGATCTTCATTACAAAGAATATAAACACACGCTGCCATGGCGTGGCTACAGCAGGTATATTGTAGACAGAATAGTGAACATGCAACCTGAAAACAAGTAATTGCAGTGTAGATTACAGAAAACAATATGCATACAAGCTATTCAATCTTTGTATTTTGTTGCCACAAGCAAACAACATGAAAAAAGCCCTCATTATTTCGCTGTTGGCAATGCCGTTTACAGGCTTTTCACAAAAGCAGGCAACGTTAGACAAAAACATAGCTGCCATAGAGCCGCAACTGGTAGAATGGCGCAGGCACATTCACCAACATCCTGAGCTTTCTAACCGCGAAACGCAAACAGCCGCTTATGTTGCCACACACCTCAAAAGTTTAGGATTAGAAGTACAGACCGGTGTTGGCAAAACAGGCGTAGTAGGCATTCTAAAAGGCAGCAAGCCCGGACCCGTAATAGCGCTACGCGCAGATATGGATGCACTGCCTGTATATGAAAGAAATAAGCTGCCCTTTGCCTCGCGCGACAGTGGAGAATACAACGGGCAAACAGTTCCTGTTATGCACGCCTGCGGTCACGATACCCATGTATCTATCCTTATGGGCGCGGCATCGGTATTGAGCAAAATGAAAGACCAGGTTGCAGGCACTGTAAAGTTTATTTTTCAGCCTGCAGAAGAAGGCACACCGGGCAACGAAGAAGGCGGCGCGCCGCTGATGATAAAAGAAGGTGTGATGGACAATCCAAAAGTAGATGCCATATTCGGGCTGCATATTAATTCGCAAACAGAAATAGGAAAGATAAAATATAAAAGCGGCGCTGAAATGGCATCGAGTGACTGGTTTACTTTAAAAATTACGGGCAAACAAACACATGGCTCGCAGCCATGGAGCGGCATTGACCCGGTGGTGGTTGCAGCGCAGATAATCCAGGGATTTCAAACCATCGTAAGCCGGCAGGATGATGCTCACAAAAGCACCGGTGGTGATAACAGTGGGAAAAATAATCGGCGGTGTGAGAAGCAACATTATTCCGGAAGAGGTAATGTTGGAAGGCACCATCCGCACACTCGACGCCAAAATGCAGGAAGAAGTACATCAGCGTATGCAGACAACCGCTACCCATATTGCGGAAGCATCGGGAGCTACCGCTGAGCTGAAAATTGAAACCAAAACAGAAGTAACCTTCAACGATCCTGCCTTGGTGAAAATGATGGTTCCTTCGCTGGAAGCAGCAGCCGGTGCGCAAAATGTAAATGAAACAGAATGGACAACCGGTGGTGAAGATTTTTCTTATTACGGAGACAAAGCACCTGCCTTCTTTTTCTTTTTGGGTGGCATGCCCGCCGGGCAGGATCCAACCAAAGCTGCGCCGCATCATACGCCCGACTTTTTTATAGACGACAGCAAGCTGGATGTGGGCGTTCGCGCCTTTTGCCAACTGGTACTCGATTATCCTAAACTGCAGGCTTCGGCTAAATAATGACGATACACAAGAAATTGAAAATCCCGCAATGGATTACGCAAAAAAAAGCTGTTGATGCCACACGTCAACAGCTTTTTCTATATCTGGAGCAATCTAAGCTTTAGAAAACTGGTATGTAAAAGTCGGGCGCATGTCTTGCTGCTCGATTCGTGCAGGCGTTGCAAGTCTAATTTTTTCGGCAATCATTGCAAGGGTAAACTGCCATTTATTTCTCGCTACCAGCACGTTACCGGCTAATGTGTAGCTAAATCCGTAGAAAGAAGCATTATGGCATTCTACAGAGTAATAATCTGACTTTTCCTCGAATGACAAAATATTGTTTTCATATTTACTTATGGTAAGATGTTCAACAGAACACTCCATAATCCCTGTGGCATAACGTACATAAACTTTTGAGCCTGGAACAAAATTCATGAGAATGATATTAGATGGTTAATGAAATGGAAAGACCGGACGCCATCACCTTTAATTGTCAGCTTACTGGTAGTGGCACTTTTAGCTGAAATTCTGGTATTGTAATCCTGATATTAGATTCGCTTGTAAAGTTAAAAAGCGTTTTTCTTTTCACAATTAAAATGCTTTAATACAAGGCTTAAATTATCAGGTAAAAACAATACAATCGCACATTTTGCGGTGGCGAGTCTGCGCAATGATTATACCACGCAATCAAAACCATCCATATTTTACACTTTTCTTAAGTATAAACAGGGATGAGAAGGTAAAAGGCAGAAATCTGGGCAGTGAAGCAAATTTTAAAATGGCAGGCAACGATACAGTTGCTGGCGGGCATCTTACAAACGGTCTTTTCTGTTTGTGGAAACCCTGAGAGTAGCAAAACCCGCAAAAAGCGGGTTTTGTCTATTATATATATGTTGAAAGAAATATCAGAAAGCATTTTCCTCTCCGCGGATAGTATTTACCACGGTTAAGATGACAATTTTAAAATCAAGTATCAAACTCCAGTTTTCAAGATACCAAAGGTCGTGCTCTACCCTCTTTTTCATTTGCCATACATTGGTTGTTTCGCCGCGAAAGCCGTTTACCTGCGCCCAGCCTGTAATGCCGGGTTTTAGAAACTGCCTTACCATATATTCTTCGATGAGACGTGAATATTCATCGGTGTGTTTGAGCATGTGCGGACGCGGACCTACAATACTCATATCGCCTTTAAGAACATTGATAAACTGCGGAAACTCATCGAGGCTGGTGCGGCGTAGAAATTTGCCAATTGTGGTAATGCGGGCATCATCGCGGCGGGCCTGCATGCTGTTGGCTTCGTTGTTTATGTGCATGCTGCGAAACTTGAGACACATAAAATCCTTGTTGTTTTTGCCGCTGCGTGGTTGCACAAAGAAAATGGGACCGTGAGATTCAAGCCAGATGAGTAAGCCAATAATAGGTATTAACCAGGAAAGAATAAAAACTGTTACCAAAAAGCTGACAATGATATCGAAGGTGCGTTTTTTTATAATATTATTGATGTCTTCGAGCGGCTCTTTGCGCAACGACATTACGGGCAAACCTTCTACATAATCGACGTGCATTTTTTTATTGATAAAAAAGCCAAGGTCGGGCACTATTTTGAAGCGGATGCAATTTTGATCGGCATCACGCATCAGCTCGTAAATTTCCTTGTTGTGTTCAGGCGCTATGGTAGAGTAGATTTCGGTGATATTGTATTGCTTACAGGTTTCCATTGTGTTGGCCACATCGCTGAGAATAGGATAGTTGGAAAGTTCTTCTATGTTCTCGGCGTTTTCGCAAAAACCAATGATCTGCTTGTTGGCTTCGTCCTTTTCCAGGTAGTCTACCAGTTTTTTAGACAGGTTGTTGTATCCTATCACCACCACCTTGCTCACAAACCCTTCGCGCTTCATAATGTATTTGTGAACAATAGAAAACACAAACCGGTTGATGAGGAGCGCGGAGAAAATAACAATCAGTACAACGGTAATGAACACTCTTGAAAGCATGAGCATTCTGAAAAAGAAAAGATAGGCTACCGTTAAAAGCAGAAAATAGATAAAGGTTTGCAGGTAAACCCGGATATGTTTTTCGAAAGATGTGGTAAACTTATCGGTGTAGATGTTTTCGATCAACACAATACTGAGCCAGGCAATGCCCATAAACAAACCAAAAAAGTCGTATTGATCTCCGGAATCGATAAGCCCCTGCGATTGGAAAATAAACCTGGCAGAAAAAAATACGAGGTTGATGGTAATAAAATCAATGATTGCCAGTGTAAACTGCAACGAGCGTAGAAATCGGATGTTCATAAAAGAGTATTTTAGTTCAGACCTGTAAAGTCTTTTATCTGCTGACCTAAAAAGCACTTATAAGTGATGTATTGCCGTCCTAACAACCATATAAAAATTGTGTTGGTGACAGCATATCGCTTAAATAAGCGTCTTGGTTCCTGCCCCAGTCTATATGCCCATTCCAGTCCTGCGTTTTGCATCCATACCGGTGCGCGTTTCTGCTGGCCAATCATTACGGGCAGTGCGCCCCCAATGCCTACCATGCTTGCGCTGATTCTTCCTTTCATTGCGCCCATCCATTTTTCCTGTTTTGGACAGCCCATAGCTACCAGTAATAGCCCTGCGTTCGATTCGTTGATATCTTGGATAATGGCTTCTTCCTCTGCTCTTGTGAGTGTGCGAAACGGTGGACTAAAGGTACCAGCAACTACTAAATCGGGATAATGAATTTTTAAAAAACTTCTCGTTTCGCGCAGCATCTCTTCTGTTCCGCCCAAAAAATATACCGGTACACGTAGGTTGGCGGCACCCTGCAGCAGACTGGGCAGCAAATCCATACCGGCAACACGAGCCTGCTCCTGGCGATGAATGAGTTTCAATCCCCAGATGATGGGTTTTCCGTCCGGCGTGGTGATGTCGGCCTGGTTTACGATCCTTGCAAAGTCTTTGTGCTTATAGGCTTCCACCAGCATGTGTACATTTGCCACACAGGTATACGAACTGGTTTTTTGTTGTGCCAGCGTAAGTATATTTTGAGTTATGTCTTCATATGAACCTGTGCTAATAGACAAGCTCAACAGGTTTAACCTTTCCTTCATGCAAAACCGAATTATATAGCGAGATTATCTGTTCAAAATTTTTTTCGGGCGTGTACGTATCCTCAAAAGTGAAACGGGCATTTGTATAAAAATCCTCTTTTTGAAAAGCAGGTAGTTGGTGCCAGTAGTTTAGTGTTTGATTAAGATCCGTTTCATTGCCGGGTTCAAAATGCAATCCATTGTATCCGTTTGTAATCATAGACTGCATGGCGCCCATATCTGAAGCAATAACCGGTGTGCTACATGCCAGAGCTTCGATGATGGTAAGTGGGTTTCCTTCATACCAAATGGAAGGAAAGATCAAGGCAGTACAAGTTTTCAGTTCGTTAATTATAAAGGTTTTATCATTGAAACCTAAATATGCAATATTATTATATTTTTTAGAATAATCCTCTACTAAATTTTGAAGAGGACCTTCACCTATGATTTTTAGCTGATGCTTGCTGTTGGCTACGCTTTTTAGCAGCACATCGATGCCTTTTTCCTCAGACAATCTTCCTACAAACAAAAAATGTTGCTTTCTTACTTTTTTGGAGGTGGGAATATCCGCAATAAAATTGGGCTTTACCACAATCTTGTCTTTCGACATGAGCTTCGACTGCTGAAATATTTTTTTCGCATGATCGGTAAATACAATGTATTTATCTACCTGCTGCCAGGTGCCAGCTACTTTGTTTGCCCATACCGTAAAGCCCAGCCAAAAGGTCTGAACTGCCGAATTGTGATAGGCGCGGTTAAATACTGCGTTCCAGGGAAACGATCCGTTATGAGATTCGCATGACAATTTGTTGTTGATAAGCATTGTGCCTGAAGGACACAACAGGCGATAGTTGTGAAGCGTTTGCACAACGGGTATGCCTCTTTTTTTTGCCAGCCTGATGATAGAAGGTGATGCGGTAAAATGCCAGTTGTGCAAATGAATAATGTCTGGTCGTACTTTGTCGAGCCATTTGCTGAACCGGCGTGAAGAAAAGGGATTGTAGGAAGCCATCAAAAAATCGACAAACTGCTGAAGCTTTTGGTTGGGATTGTTGAAAATCAGTTTTTCTACAGCCACATTATTCCGCTTCAATAACAGGTATTCTTGCTCAACCATAAAATCCTCCCCGCCTTTCATCAAATAAGCGTTGTGTACAATACCTACCTTCATTTATTTTGGTTTAATCAGCAGCTTTTGACATTTTGAAAATTTTCCCGGACTGTGTGCATCAAAAAACTAATAGTGCTTAATAAATACGGACTTTAGTGAGAAAGAGTTTCCAGCAGAACATGAGATATTAATAGTTATTGGTTTTAAATGGGAAGCCCGCTGTTAAATATCAACTATTAGGCCATATTCAACTTCTAAACCTTATTAATAATTCTACATTTCATACTCTCTATAGAATCAGCAAATTGAGTTTTTTTAATCATTTCTTATTTATTAAAAATCCTGATCTTCCTGCAATTTGCGTTGTAAATTCTATCTTTTTGTTCCCATCTGCTTTTGCAGTTTTCCTTTTTTTAAAAATTCTTTTATCACTTTCTGTCCTTGTCAAATCGGTTGCTTCGGACCTCAAAATCATCAATTATTGTTAACCCGATTTCTCAAATCAGGAAGAACAAGTGAACTTATTGGCTATTCCTTCCACTCTTTTGAAACATGGCAAACCCCAGTGCACTATTCACATATACAAACACGGCAATACAGGCTGCAATGAGCAGTCAGGTGTACAAACGTTTTTTTGGGTAATATATTGATAAAGAAGAAGAAATATTTACAGAAAAAAAAGAACTGTGAAAAAAGGTCATTATCAAAGGTAGATAGTGCGCCGCAGCATCGGTACAAAAAACAAGTTAATCCTGCTGCCAAAGCCTTGCGCAGCCCCTGATACCCAACCTGTTATTGGCTATCGATATATTGCTGTCTAAGGGAAATGTCAGTTTGCTGGCATTGCCACCGCTGATATACAGCTGGTCATAATTGACCAGCGTTTTCAAAAAGCCGATTACTTTTTCCATGCGCGTGTTCCAGCGCTGTTTTCCAATGTCGTCCATTGCTTTTTCGCCCACATAGAGATCGTAGGTTTTAGACTTCGTAACAGGATGCTGACCTATTTCAAGGTGTGGCAACAGCCTGCCCTCGTTTAGCAGTGCCGACCCAAAGCCAGTGCCCAACGTAATCACGAGTTCCAATCCTTTTCCGCTCACAATACCAAGGCCCTGCATGTCTGCATCGTTCACCACTTTTGCAGGCTTGCCTAGGTTGGCGCTTAGCTGCGCTTCAAGGTTGGTATTTTGCCAGGATTCCGTACCCAGATTGGGAGCCGTAAACACTATACCGTTGCGAACGTAGCCGGGAAATCCTGCAGAAATATGTGTGTAGCCTGGAAATAAATCGGCAAGTTGCTGAATGGCGCTGAGAACAGCAGCAGGTGTGGCCGGCACCGGCGTTGGCAGCTTTTTATAGTCAGATATCATGTCTCCGTTGCTATCCAGCAATGTGGCTTTTACATGAGATCCACCGATATCAATAGCTAAAATAATTTGCGGAACAACCGTTTTTTTTACACTCTTCATGATGCGGCTTTGTATGATAGGTATGTGAATGGCTGGCAGGACGGGCAAATATAAAACGAACCGGACATTTCGTACCGGTTCGTTTTGCAATTCTCTATCTGCTTTGTTATTATGTTATTTGGCAATGGTATCCAATGCCGAAATATCTTCGTCGTCTAACGCAATAGTGGCGGCTTTATAGTTGTCTTCCAGGTGCTTTACCTTAGAAGTACCGGGTATCAGCAAAATATTGGGAGAATGATGCAGCAGCCAGCTAAGCGCAATGCCATGAGCGGACACCTGGTGCTTGTCTGCAATTTTCTGCAGCACTTCCAGCGCCTTCACGTTGCCTGCATTCAGCGGATACCAGGGGATAAATGCCATATCGTTTTGCTGGCAATATTCGAGTACCGGCTCCCATTTGCGGTTGTCTACACTATACATATTCTGCACCGAAGCCACGGTGATGTATTGCTCTGCCCGTTGAATCTGCTCTACAGTAACTTCCGACAGCCCGATGTGCTTCACTAATCCCTCTTCCTGCACGCTCTGCAAAAATTCAAACATCTGCTCAAACGGCACTTCAGGATCTATCCGGTGCAACTGGTACAAATCAATTTGCGATAGTTTCAATCTTTTTAAACTGCCTTCCAGCGCTTCGCGCAAATGATCGGGATTACCATTTACGGGCCATTGGTTGGGCCAGTTCGTTCCAGTCCACCTTTGGTAGCAATTACCAATCCATCGGCATAAGGATATAGGGCTTCCGCAATCAATTCTTCCGAGATGTTCGGACCATAACTATCGGCTGTGTCTATGAAATTAATTCCCAGTTCCACGGCACGTTTCAGCACGCGGATAGCTTCTTCCCTGTCTTTGGGCGGTCCCCATATACCATCGCCGGTAATGCGCATGGCGCCATAGCCCATCCTGTTTACGGGAAGCTCACCTGCAATATCAAAGGTTTGCTTTATTTCTTTTACCTGTGTTGTCATAAGTCATTCGTTTTACATGAAAGTCAACTGCAGTGCAGGCGGTGGTGTTCCATCTGCGCATGCCTGCCTACTCCAACTAACAATATGCCAGTATGATTGGTAAAGACAAAATGAGGCAACCGTCATTACCCAACAAAGAATAAACCTGCAATACACTTTAACGAATCATGAGCATCATAATGCCTGTGCACGCAACTTTACTCTGTTATTCCTTCCAGCATCAGGAAGAATGCATAATCGCGGGCTATTTCCTTCAGCCGCTGAAAACGCCCGCTGGCGCCGCCATGTCCTGCATCCATATTGGTATGCATCAGCAACAGGTTGTTGTCGGTTTTCAATTCCCGCAATTTGGCAACCCATTTGGCGGGTTCAAAATACTGCACCTGGCTATCGTGCAGCCCGGTGGTTACCATGCATATTTGGGTAGTCTTTGCGCTTACATTGTCGTAAGGAGAATAGCTTTTCATATATTCGTAGCTATCCTTATTCTTTGGATTTCCCCATTCGTCAAACTCGCCGGTGGTAAGCGGAATACTTTCGTCGAGCATGGTGGTTACCACATCTACAAAAGGTACGGCGCCACAATACCATTCCACAAATCGGGGCGCATGTTCACCACGGCACCCATCAGCAAACCGCCGGCACTGCCGCCGTTGGCATACAAATGTTGCTGGACTGGTATATTTCTGCTGCAATCAAATATTCTGCACAGTCGATAAAGTCGGTAAACGAATTGGCTTTTTTAAACATTTTGCCATCTTCATACCATTGCCTGCCCATCTCCTGTCCACCGCGGATGTGCGCGATGGCAAAAGCAAAGCCACGGTTTAGCAAACTGATCCTTGCTGTAGAAAAAGAAGGATCGGTGCTATAGCCATAGCTGCCATATGCATACAGCAGCAATGGCTGAGAACCATCTTTGCGAAACCCGTTTTTGTAGACAACAGACAAAGGAATCTGCGTGCCATCTTTAGCTGTATGCCCACAGGCGTTCGGTTGTGTATTGCGAAGCATCGTAGCCGCCCAGTATTTCCTGCTGCTTCATGAGCGTGCGGGTTTTGAGCATCATATCAAAATCGTACACGGACGGTGGCGTTGTCATACTTTGATAATTGAACCTTACCATGTCAGTATTGAATTCAGGATTGTAAGCCACGTTTGCTACATAGGCAGGCTCGGCAAAATCTATGTTATAGGAAAGGTTATTGTCCCATTCTATCAGTCTGATTTGTGTGGAAGCCTTTGTACGTTCGCTCACCACAAGGAATCGGCTGAAGATCTCAAAGCCATCCAACAAGCACATCTTTACGGTTGGGAATTACTTCTACCCAGTTTTCTTTGCCTGTTTGTTACAGGTGTCTTCATCAATCTGAAGTTGCTCGCCTTCCAGTTGGTACTGATATAAAAATGATCTTTGTAATGATCCACATCGTAGAGCATATTATCTTTCTCGGCTGTATAACCCAAATTCCGCATCAGGCTCGTTGGCGTCTATCACGCGCACTTCAGAAGATAAGGTGCTATAGGAAGTAATGGTAATGTATTGTTCGCTTTTGGTTTTGCCCACACCCGTAATAAAAGTTTCATCGTCTTCGCTAAATACTTCACGGTCTTCGGCAGCAGGCGTGCCGAGTATGTGTTTCATAATCTTATTGCTGCGCAATGTCACTTCGTCTTTTGTGGCATAAAACACCGATTGTTATCATTTGCCCACGTTACGCCACCTGTGGTAACGGGAATGACATCGGGTAAAAATTCACCGGATTCGATGTATTTAAAACGAACATAATACTTGCGGCGGCTAACTGTATCTACACCGATGGCAACAATGCGATTGTCGGGGCTTACACTCAGTCCGCCAACACTGTAAAACTTATGGACTGCACCTTCCTCATTGGCATCGAGCAGCACTTCTTCGGGTGCATCCAACGTGCCTTTGCGCCGTGTATAGCGCGCATATTCCTTGCCCTGCTCTGTTTGTACAATATACCAATAGCCGTTTTTAAAGTAAGGGACGCTCTGATCGTCCTGTTTGATGCGAGCCAGGATTTCATCGTACAAAGCTTGTTGCAAAGCCGATGTTTTACCCATTACTGATTCGAAATATTCATTCTCTTCGGTTAAGTATGCCACCACCTTGTCGCTGTCGGCACCTTTCAGCCAAAATTCATTCATCCAGTAATAATCGTCGGTTCTTGTATCGCCGTGAATGGATAATACCTTAGGTTTTTTCTCTGCCTTCGGTGGCTGTATCTGTTCATTAATCATAATAAATAAGAAAAGGGAATGATGGAAAGGGAACTGTTTATGCTACAAATAGCAGCGCTCATTAGTTGAGTGCTGCTATTCAAAATTAAGTTTTATGAAAGGATTTTTTTACTGCCGCCTGCCCCCTGAGATTCAGGGCTGCAGCCAAGCGAAAAATGTGATTTTGTGAAACATGCATCTGAAAAGCAAAACTAACCACAACGAAAATGACTGCCTTACGCACGAATGCATCGCACTGGTGGGCTTCAGGCACTTTATAAAGTTTGCCTCGAATACAGGCATACAAACGCCGGGAAGCAGGCAGATGATCATTAGTGCGTTTTATATCCGCGCCAGCCAAACCAGGCTACTATTACGAAGCAAGCCAAGGGAATGATATAAGCATTTGCCGTTACAGGCGTAGCCAGCAGCCCCATAAAATAAGGCATAAAGCGCCGCCGGCAATTGCCATTACCAAAAACGAAGAACCCCGCTTCGTATGATGTCCCAGATCTTTTACCCCCAATGCAAAAATGGTAGGAAACATGATGGACATAAAGAAAAATACTGCCATGAGTGCATATACCGAAAGCATACTGCTGGCAAAAACCACGATAGACACAGCAATACATTGATGAGCGATAAAAAGTGAGCAGTTTGTTAGGGGCTATTTTTTTCATCAGCAAGGCGCCCGTAAACCGCCCGATGGTAAACAGCAAGAGGCTGGTACCCAGCAGGTTGGCTGCCTGCTGATTACTGATAGAGCCATCGGCTTCCGTGCAATAATTGATAAACAAAGCAGCAATACCTACCTGGGCCGCTACATAAAAAAACTGCGTGACAACAGCGCCGATAAAATGGCGGTGTGCAAACAGCGGTTTTATATCCTGTTCCACATCCGATACCAGCCGGCTTTCCTTTATTTCCGGCAAATGCGTTCTGCCTATAAGAATGGCAAACAATGTAACGACAATACCAATCACGACATATACTAGCTGCACCGTATCTAACGAAGAACCTTTGCTATCGTTGTTAAAAAACAAGTAACCACCTACCAGGGGACCGATAAAAGAACCAACGCCGTTGAAAGCCTGCGACAGATTGAGCCGAAACTCCGAAAGCTCAGGTTTGCCCAATATGGACGCATAAGGATTGGCAGCCGTTTCCAGGAACGTAAGACCGGAAGCGAGCACGAGGAACGCAGCCAGGAAATAATTGAATTTTACATCATTCGGCACATCGATAGCCGCAAAACCATAGAACAGGAAAGCACCAACGGCAAATAAAGTCAGCCCCAATACGATGCCACGCTTGTATCCCCATCTGGTCATAAACAAACCAGCCGGCAGCGCCACCAGGAAATAAGCACCAAAATAAGCCCCCTGCAGCAATGTGCTTTTTGCCTTAGACACGCCCATTGTTTCCTGGAAATGCCGGTTTAGCACATCGAGAAGACCATAGGAAAATCCCCACAGGAAAAACAAACACGTAACCAATATAAATGGATATAAATAACTTTTGTCGCGACGTGTCTCTGCCGATGCAGGCTGAATGCCTGTACTTACTGCCATAGGAAGAATTTGAAATGGTTTGCAATCGATTTTTAATAAGCAATCTGTGTTTTACAAGCGCCATTTGCAGCGGGAGCAAATGTATTTCGATTGCAAAATATGATTATTTAACATAAAACTGACTAATAAATCGGAAACGCTACCCACCATTTGACTGAATCGTGCTGAAGCAAGTTTTTTGAAGTTAGCCGCACTCGTGAAAAGAATCTCGTCCTATTCGCTCATGAGCGCAATTCCTAAACCTGAATTCAAGAAAACTATATCCGGGAATCAGTTATACGTAATATCCTATAACGATTATTTAAAATTCAATGCAGCTCTCTATAAACAGCACGGCTAACATTTGTATCCTATCCCGATGCTGTTTTGGTTTACAAAAAATATCGTGTCCTCTACACCTCTATTTTTTACTGATGGTTGCCAGCATCAGGCTGTCGCAGGCAGCTACACGCGATTTCTTCTTTAAAAATTTCAGTTGCACTTTCGATACCTGGTAGTTGATATGCATAAATTCTGGCTGCACGTTGTAGCCTTTTTGCTGCAGTGTCCGCATCATATCCGTTGTGAGCAAGTAATGATAAGGATTCTTTTGCTCGCTAAAATCATTACCCACGCTATCAATATCAATTACGTCGTGATTGTCTTTCATGTAAAAATCAAACGAATGAGAACCCTGGTCTATCAGTTTTATAGCAGAAGGCTTGTACTGCACATTGCTGTTTCGGATAGCAAATGCAAGTTCGTTTCCGCCCTGGTAGTGCATCAGGTTGGGAAAAAAGTTGAATGTCATAAAAAAGTTGAGCACCAGCGACATTACCACCGACACATACACCACTTTAAATGGGCGGTTGGGATCTCTGAACGTTAAGCAGAATAAACAGGGCAACCAGCAATACCACGCCTAGCATAGACACAAACCCATTGATGGGATTAAAGAAATAATAATTGAGCAGGATAGCCGCAACCAAAATCAGGTAGCCCAGAATCAGCTGCAACGGATAAAAAATTTGAGTGCTTTGGTATTGACAGCCAGCCTCAGGTAAGGCGCGGTATACACCGCTGCCAGCGGAAACAGCATCAAGATATAATGCGGCATCTTGAATTTGGAAAAAGAAATAGTGAACAGGATGACGGCAAATGACAACGCAACATACGTAAATGCATGTGTTTTCTTTTTGTAAAATAACCGGCGCAGCCAGTAAAACACACCCACATAAGCCACAATACACCACGGCGCAAATGCCCACAAAAAGGTATGATAGAGAAAAAAAGGATCACTGTAACGCCCGCCTTTTACCCAATTGTCGCCGGTAAAACGCTCAAAATTCTGGTTCCATAAAATAAACAAGACACCGGATATATCGCTCATTCCACGCACCGTAATTTCCGGGTGCAGGTCGTACTGAAGATAATAGGAATACAATACAGGACTGATGAACAGGAGAAACAAGGGCACAAACATCCAGGTTTTAAAGGAAGCCAGTACGCTCCATTTTTTCTCCAGCAATATTTTGAAAAAACAACTAATCAGAATCACGGCGGGTCCTATCCATCCCTTGGTAGAGAAAGCTACAGCCGTGCCCAACGCAGCCAGCAGAAGATGCAGCAGTTTGCGATTATCAATATATACTGTCAACTGCCACAAGCCAAAAGCAATAGCTGCTGTAAGCGGCGCTTCCATGCGGGCATCAATAATAGAAAAGATAAACGCCTGTGCCGTAGCCATAATAAAGGCAGCCATCTTTGCAGTAGTGGTATCAGACAAATGCTTTGTAAGCTTATACACGCTGACAATGGAAATAATCCCAAACAGCAAAGCAGGTAACCGGTAAGCAAATGTGTTCACACCAAACAATTTGAAAGAAGCAGCCGCCACCCAAAACAAAAAATGAGGTTTATCGAGATAAGGAGTACCGCGGTCTACAAGGCTATGATAATCGCCTGTTTTGTACATATGCATGGCAATGTTGGCATGATGTGCGGCATCGTTATCTATCAGCGGAATGCCAAACATGCCGAGATATACAATGAGCGTTAAAGCGATAATGAGATATTGAGATTGTGTGGTTTCTTCCAACTGAATTTTATACTTCCGAAGCATTGGTTTTTTTGAATTTTATCATTCCTGCAAAGAGCGCAAACAGGCTCGCTGATGATGTTTTGATAATAGAAAATGAATAAATCAAAGTGTCAGATAACAAAGTTGATGGGCTCTTCAAAATCTTTGCTGTCTTTTATCACGGTTTGATGCTTGTGATACACAACGCTATGCGCAGGCACACTTTGCGTAAGCCACGTATTACCGCCAATTATACTATCATGACCAATTATGGTGCTGCCACCCAGAATGGTGCTCCCGGCATAGATGACCACGTTGTCCTGCACCGTTGGGTGACGTTTGCGCTTTGCATCTTCTTTCCGTACAGCCAGCGCGCCCAGTGTTACGCCCTGGTAAATTTTTACATTATTTCCTATCAGTGCCGTTTCACCAATCACTACGCCGGTGCCGTGATCTATAAAAAAAGGACAGCCAATGGTAGCGCCGGGATTGATGTCTATGCCTGTCTGGCTATGCGCCCATTCGCTCATCATGCGGGGCAGAAGTGGAACTTTTAACAGATATAACGGATGGGCAAGCCGATGAACTGTGATGGCTTCAAAACCGGGATAAGAAAGAATCACTTCTTCCAGAGACGAAGAAGCCGGATCGAAATCAAGAATGAGCTGTGCATCTTTCAGCAACTGGTCTTTGATACTGCACATGTCATTAAAGTAAGCTTCAATGGTGTCGTTGTGCTGCGCAATGGTCGTTTTGTCCACAGCGTTAAGCAATACCTGCAATTGCTGTTGCAGTTTGTCTTTTATAGCTTCGTGCTGCTCTAAAAAATGCTGCGGATCCTGCGTCACGGGAAACATATAATGAATGAGATCTTCTGTAAAGACGCTCACCTGCTGCTTGGAAGGCAGTATATTATTAAGTATAAATCCGGGATACTGCATGTATTCAAGTGTTATCAAATGGCTGCAAAAGTAATAAGCTTTTGCGCAAGTAGAAGAATGAGATAAGCAGACAAAGCATAAATACGATTGGCTGCGCCCGGATAAAGGATACCGTAAGAATAAAGGAGAAGAGCAAAGGCAGCGGGAGGATAGCTAATTTTGTATGATGAAAATAGTGCTGTGCAGCCTTGGCAAGTCGCATGAAGGATACGTGAAACAAGGGATAGATGATTTTACAAGCCGGATCAATAAATATTTTACGGCAGACTGGCTGCTGGTGCCACCACTAAAGAATGCTGCATCTTTGCCGCCGCCCGAACTAAAAAAAAGCGAAGCCAAACAAATCCTGGCTTTGCTGCAGCCCGATGACTTTCTTATATTGCTCGACGAACGCGGGAAACAAATCAATTCGCCTCAACTGGCACAACTCATTCAGCAAAGAGCCAATGAAAGCTCCCGGCGCATTGTATTTTTAATCGGGGGTGCTTTTGGTGTGGAAGAAGATATTTTTAAAAGAGCCAATTTTACGTTGAGTCTTTCACTTCTTGTTTTTCCGCACATGCTGGTGCGCCTTATGTTAGCAGAGCAGGTATACCGCGCCTGCACCATTTTGAAGAACGAAAAATATCATCACAATTAAATTGCTCTTATCTTGCCTGTATGAATTTTTCCATTACGCTGGCTATTATCGTTGTCACCTGTCTTGTTTCCATTCCGGCTTTCAGGAACGAGAAGTTAAAGAGTGATCTTATATTTTACCCGCCTGCTATTTCCCAACGCAACCAATGGTACCGGTTCATTACCTGTGGTCTGATTCATGCCGATGTGATGCACCTGTTTTTCAATATGTATACGCTGTATATGTTTGGCGACGCGGTTGAAACCAATTTTCATTACATTTTTGGCGACCAGGGCAAGCTGCTGTATGTGGTTATGTACGTTACGGCGCTGATTGCCTGTTTGCTGCCTACTTATTTTACGCACAAAGACAATCCTTATTACAGCAGTCTTGGCGCGTCGGGCGCTATTGCAGCCGTGGTGTTTGCCTTTATTTTTTTAAATCCCAGCATCAGGATGTACCTCATCTTTATACCCATCCCGCTGCCGGCTTTTATCTTTGGTTTTCTTTACCTTGTTATCACATCTTACCTGGCTAAACGTGGCGGCTCGCACATCAATCACGCGGCGCATTTGTGGGGTTCGGTGTATGGTATTTTCTTTTTACTGTCGATGGGTTTTAGCCTTGCGCACCGCAACCTGTTGGGTGAATTCTGGAATGAAGTAACAGATTATATTCAATCGATTTAGTAAAATCCTGGCTTTGGAAGATGATGATTATTCAATAATAAGTAAGCGCGATAATCATTCAGTTTAAAAAAACTGTTTACCTGTAAATTTGCAAATAGGTAACAGGATCACCAGCGTTTCTCTGCGATATATGTGGAATAGGATTCTGCCTACATGACAAGGTAGTTTTACAACAAGCAATTTTTCTAAAACACGCGATTGCACGCTACAGATATTACACTCAAAGAATTTCTCGACAAAAAGGTAGAACAGTACAACCAGCCATCATTTGTACCCTTCGATCCGGTATGTGTTCCACACCAGTTTAGCCAGGTTGCAGGATATAGAAATTGCCGCTTTTTTTGCTGCCGTTTTTGCGTGGGGAAACCGCACAATTATCATTAACAAATCGCGCGAACTGATGCGCCTGATGGACGGCGCGCCACATGATTTTATTGTACATCATACGGATACTGACCTGAAGGCATTTTTACACTTCAAACACCGCACATTCAACACCACTGACCTGTTGTATTTCATCCGGTTTTTACAACATCACTATCGCCATCATCATAGCCTGGAAGGCGCGTTCACACAGCATCTCAGCATGTCGGAAGAAAACATGACAGAAAAGGCACTCATTCATTTTCACCATTATTTTTTTTCGCTGGCAGATGCGCCGTTGCGAACCAAAAAGCACGTTGCCACACCTGCAAAAGGGTCTAACTGCAAGCGGCTGAATATGTTTTTAAGATGGATGGTAAGAAAGGATAATTGCGGAGTAGACTTTGGCTTGTGGAATACCCTAAAACCTTCAGCACTCATTTGCCCGGTAGATGTGCATGTAGCACGCGTGGCAAAGCGCTTCAACCTGCTGCAACGCAAACAAACCGACTGGAATGCAGCGCTGGAACTCACCGCTTACCTGCGCACTTTGGATGCTGAAGACCCTGTAAAATATGACTTTGCACTGTTTGGTCTGGGCGTAATTGAAAAGTATTATTAAGCAGCAGGAATCTTCAAAGTACCATACCTGTTATATCTTTTGCTTCAACGATTTTATCACTCCTTGCACCAACGGCGATTCGTATCCTTTCTGCACAAGGTAACTGCTAGCTTTTGCCTGGCGCGTAATATAGTGCTCACCTTCCAGTTGCTGCCATTTGTTTTCAGCCAGTTTTTGTAACGCTGCCATATAATCTTCTTCGGGGATTTCCTGCAAACCCTTTTTTATATTGTAAGAACTCACTTGCTTTTGCCGCAATTCATACTGAATTTTCACACGTCCCCAATGCTTCATTCTGAACTTGCCGCCGGCAAACATTTGCGCAAAACGTTCTTCATTTAAGTAATCTTCTTCAATGGCTTTCGACAGCAATTCTTCCACTTCACTTTTAAATAATCCAAAACCATATAATTTGGTTTTCACTTCGCTGTGGCTTCGTTCCTGGTAGGCGCAGTAGTGCTTTATTTTTTGCCACGCCTGCTCTTTGGTTATCCTTCTTTTGCATGTAAATAAATGTTCTGTTTAAAGATACTTTAGCCACTGTGTATTTCTGCCAGAATGAGAGAGGTTTAACAATGTGTGTTTGTTTACTTTTACGCCATGTTGCTGCAAAAATTCAAGGCTTTTATCACAACAAAATTTCCGTATCTGTCGCCCGCACATACGCACCTAATACTTGCCGTAAGTGGCGGCGTAGACAGCGTAGTGCTGGCACATTTACTACACCATTCCGGCTTTTCATTCACCATTGCTCACTGCAATTTTCAGTTGCGTGCTGAAGAAAGCGAGCGCGATGAAAACTTTGTAAGATTACTGGCAGGCAACCTCAGCAAACCTGTCATTGGTGCAAAGGTTTGACACAAAGAACTATGCCGAAACCAATAAGCTTTCTACGCAGGAAGCAGCGCGGAACCTGCGTTACAACTGGTTTTACGATATTCTTCAACAGCAAGCCGGAACAGTACATATGTATTGCTACTGCCCATCACGCAAATGATAATATCGAAACCTTGCTGATCAACTTTTTCAGAGGCACAGGCATTGGTGGGCTGCATGGCATTTTACCAAAACAAAATAAGATCATTCGTCCTTTATTGTTTGCCAAACGCGAAGACATTTTACTTTATGCAACTGAGAACGGATTGAGCTGGACAGAAGATTCTTCCAACGCAACAGATCATTACACACGCAACTTTCTGAGGCATAAAGTGATTCCTTTGGTAAAAGAGGTATATCCGCAGGCAGAAGACAATTTATTACAAAACATACAGCGATTTTCGGAGGCTGAAATACTATACCGGCAGGCTATAGAAATGCATAAAAAAAAGCCTGCTGGAAATAAAGGGAAACGAAACACACATACCCGTTTTAAAGCTGGCAAAATCAGAGCCTTTGCACACCATTATTTATGAAATTGTAAAAGAATACAATTTTACACAGGCACAGGTACCAGACATTGCGCACTTGCTGCAGGCAGATAACGGAAAATATGTTGCATCTTCCACGCATCGCGTTATCAGCAACCGCAAATGGCTGGTGATAGCGCCCCTGCAAACGGCTGAAGCACAGCATATTATTATTGAGGCGAACGATACCTCAATCACTTATGAACAAGGTATGCTGATGATTGCATGACGCATCACCCGCGAGCCGTAAGCCCGTAACGAAATGATTCTTTCAACACGACAAAAACACAGCCATGCTGGATGCGAAACTTCCTTGGCTTTCCGATTGATGCTCCGCAAGTGGAAACAAGGCGATTATTTTATCCGCTGGGCATGAAAAAAAGAAAAAACTAAGCAAGTTTTTTATTGATAATAAGCTTTCCAAAACAGAAAAAGAGAAAGTGTGGGTGCTGGAAACGGATAAGAAAATAATATGGGTCATCGGTCATCGCATTGACGATCGTTTTAAAGTAACCGACAACACTTTGCAGGTAGCTGTCATGATAATTATACTTCAAGCTAATCCGAAATTTACATGGCATAAAAAAACCCGCCTGATGGCGGGTTTAAACCTATTTTAAAAAACCAATGACTTGCTTAGTTGTATACTTTGATCTGGTAAATGAAATCGGAAACCTGTTTGATCTGCTGTTCGCGATCAAGGCTTTTCAGATTTGACGTTACCGGCATTTTAATGCTCTGGTACGAAGTATCTTCTTTTTTCAGCTCGTCGAGCAACTGGTAAATACCTTTCGATTTTACCGCAAACACTACACCTTCCGCACTTGTTTCGCGGGCACTTAAGATACCTACAATCTCACCATTTTTATTTAGTACCGGACCACCGGAATTACCGGGGTTGGCTGGCAGTGAAATCTGGAGGCTCGATGTATCGCCATCGTAGCCGGCAGTAGCGCTGATGTAGCCTGAGTTGTATACAATAATATTGCGCGGATAACCTAATGTATATACTTCTGCACCAAGATCGAAGCTGCCTCTTTTAAAAGAGTAAGGCAATGAAGATACGGGCTGAAAACGTTCATCATCAATCTTCAGTAAAGCCAGGTCCTTATCGTGATCTATATATGCAATGGTAGCGCTCAGTTCTTTATTATTATTGCTTACGATTACACCTTTGCCCTTCAGCACGTGAGCGTTGGTAATGAGGTAACCTCTGCCATCAATCAAAAAGCCTGTTCCGCCGGTAGTAAATTTAATATTGGCAGGAAGAGTCTGGTCTTTGTTGATTTCTGCTTTTAATACATTGGTTTTATTTTCCAACACATTGATCTTGCGGCTCAGTTCCTGAAAATCGCTTTTAGACAGCGTAGCAGGAGAAATCTGTGTAACAAGGAAGCTGATGAACAATGCCGTTACACCCGCAATAGACGCTGCGATGGTGGTAACGCGCTTGTACTTGCTCCAAAGTTGCATTACTTTACCTTTACGGCTCAGTTCTCCGCCTTCATAAATGTTGCCATTGTCTACAAGGTCGGTGTGTATTTCGTTCAGGGTATGCAACAGGTTTTTCTGCTCTGTATACATATCCATCTGGTGGAGGAACAAACGATGTTCCACTACCATCTGGTCTATTTCAGGGGTATTCTTGCGAAGCTGCTGAAAGTATTTTCTTTCATCAGGCAGCATAGTACCGTTAAGGTATCGCTCGATAGTATCTAATAATTGCATGTCTTCCATTACTCACCGATGTTATATTGGGCGAAAAATAATTTTTTAAGTCTCATCAGGCATTTGTATTTCTGATTCTTAGCGTTGTCTGAGTTTGTATATCCAAAGTCTGCAGCGATTTCGTGCATTCCTTTTTTTTGCAGGTAATAAGATTCGAGTAAGCTTTTACAGGGTTCTCCGAGGCTGTTGAGTGCCCGGTCCATAATTGCGAAGTCTGCATTTTTCTTATCGTGAAGTTCTATATCATCTTCTACGGGTATGGTTTCTTCCAGTATTTCCGACTGGTTTACAAATTTACCCATCTGTTGTAAGCGCTTCAGCCAGAGGCGCCGGCAAATAGAATAGATATATGTTTTGATCTGGCTGGTGAGAACGAACGAATCGCTTTTTGCTTTATCATAAAGCGTGATCATCGCTTCCTGAAAGATGTCTCTTGCGTCGTCGTAAGACCCGTTGTTATTTAAGATAAAAGCCTGCACCATTTTAAAGTTCTCTTTATAAATAGTTTCTATAGCCTTTGAATCGTTGTTTGCTAATCCCCGTAAGAGAAGCTGTTCATTTATCTCAGATTTCACTTCCTTGATGTGATTTTAATACCGTTACAGCGATAAAAGTAACCCAAATAGTATGGAATAAATTATTTAGAAAATTTTTAAAAATAGCGGGTTACCTTTTTTAGCTTTTGGTATAAACCAACAATTCACTCACACACAAAAAACATTCACAACAATGAAAAAGCTTTTAATGGTTTTAGCAATCGGCACATTTGCAGCTTGCGGCAACGGTACAGATGATACAACTGCAGACGATTCTACAATGATGGATACTGTAGCTCCGATGATGTCTGATACTACCATGAGAGATACTTCAACTATGATGGGCGATACATCTACCATGATGGTTGACACAACTGTAATAAATAGTAATTTTTTAGGCTGTTTGCACCGGTCACTGCTTGCTGACTAAAACAGCTGATTAACTTTTTTCATATGGCAAGCAATCGTTAGAGGCCGTCCCTATTCCTGGGGAGGGCTTTTTTTATGTTCCTATATCTGCATTTATATCAGCATTTCCATCATCCATGCACAGTCATCGCTACCATAGTCCAGCTACTGCTAATACTATACGGTAAACTTCCCAATTCATCAAAACACAAGGTATTTAAAGCATTATACAAGGCATTTCACATTAATAAATAAACAATTTGAATATTTTTTTAAAAGTGAGGTTACTTTTCTTTACATCCTGGTATTAATATGTAAATAGCCGTAAGGCAAACGACAATTTGAAAAGCTTTATATCTGTTTTTGTTATTTGTGTGTGGGGTTTTATAGGTTGTGTGAATACATCGTCCGCTGAGAGAAACGGTAGATTCTACTTCAGATGCCTTGGCAGCGAAAAGTATAGCACGAAAGATTCTGTTGAAAAAAAGGCAGATTCTAATCAGAACATTATCGATTCAACATTTCAAGTATTGAAAGATTCAATGCAGGCTAATAAATAATGTTGACATCTTATTTAAAATATTATAGGGTTCTTTCCACCTTGCCCGGAAAGCAACTATCCAACTTTTTCATATGGCAAGCAATCGTTAGAGGCCGTCCCTATTCTTGGGGAGGGCTTTTTTTATTCGCCAATCCTCCATCAATAATCTAGTAGTAACGAATAAATATTGCCGATGGTGGGAATTGAAAAAGCTCCAGCCCTCAACCGAAGTTCATTATTTATTCAAAGATTAAAAATTTATTCTGATGTTCCGGCAGTGTTCCTTTCGCCGGAACCAAAGCCAAAGAACCAACTGACGCTGATTGATCCAACGTTCAGCCTCACTGTTGGCAATCCTTTGTTGAGCATAGTTGTTCTTCTTCGTCATTTGTGCATTTTCCGAAATATTTCAACCATTGTCGGTGAGTCTATACGTATTCATGTCTACAAGTTTCAAAGACTTAACCATGTTAAGAGTGGTTGTTTTATACTTTTGAAAGTGAGGTGTTTTTAAGTGCGCCTCATAAGCTTCTCGATTGGCGTAGATTTCTAATATGCGAATCTGTGTCGGATTTTCTTTTTGATACATTGGATAGATTGCGATTACGCCGGGTTCTAATTGAACGGATGCTCTTGACTCTTCTTGAAGAATAGCATTATATTCTTTAAGATAGTTTGAATCTATCTCAATTTCCGAAATACGAATCATCATGTCTTTTGTTTGAGCAGAAACGTTGTTAAATGTAAAAATTAAGAATGCTAACAGGTATTTCATGGCAACTGAAATTTTAAATGAATTATTTTTTCAAGGATTTAAGAACGAAAGGCTCTCCGGGTGCTAATACTTTGATTCTTTCAGGATTTATCACTTTATCTTTCAAATGTTTGGGGTCGCCGTTAAAAGGTGCAAAATCCGGCGCATCAACGAACCCCCAATGACCCAATAGTATAGGCGTGCTTGGATAGGCGTTGGCAATTTTCACAGCACCTTCCAAACCTGAATGGTAGACTGCATCTTCAGAATAGTCAAGCAATATGGCATCAGGCGTTGGCATATGCAGTTGTTCCTGCATAAATTTTGAATCACCGGGTGCCCAGATAGAACCGTCCGGTGTGTTGAACCAAAATCCACACGCATCTCCCGGTGAATAATAACGCTGACCGGGCTTTGGAAAATCATTTTGCCAGTCATGGTCTGCAAGGGTTAATCTACATGTCACTTTTCCAAAATGAAAGATGTCTCATATGTAATGACCGAAAGAATGAAAGCTTTCATTTTTCATTAAGGAATCTACATAAACGGTTGAATGGAATTCTTTTGTTACAGCTGCAAGGTCATGAAAGGTCTCAACACTATAATGGTCGTTGTCGCTATGTGTTGCAAGCACTGCATCAAGACGCGGAACACGCTTTGGCTGAATGGGGAAATCCATTAGCAACTTCATATCGTAACCTTCCAGCAATGGGTCAATCATAAATGTTGTGCCCCGGCTGTTTACAAAAAAACCTGCCATACCTAACCATCGGATAACTGTCTTGCCTGATGGTGTAAATGCTTCAGCGCCGAAAGGTTGTGTTGGTGGTGCCTTAGCCTGATATTTCTTTTGAGTGCTTTTTGTACTGTCAGACGTGGTTTGTGCGTCTGAATCAATAGTGGCAAAAAGTAGGGTGAATATGGTTGCAATAAAACAGAGTGTTTTCATTATGTCAAAGTTCTTTGTACTTGAATTTTTTTGTCACTTATTGTATTTCAGTCTCTGATGCAATCTCCGTTAAAATTACGCTCAATTAAGAAGATAAAAGCCAGTTTATTGACTTTTCCAGATCTCTCTTACCGAGCGGTCAGGCTTTTTTCTTTAAGAAAATACTGTTGTGTTCCATTCATTTTCTGCCGCCCGCAAGGCTTCCGGCTACCACACCTATCAGCAGCCCTATCAGCAATCCAGCTTTCACATTTTTAATGGCAAAGCCAATGGCTACTCCCAGTATCACCAGGAACCAGATACTCACTTCTCTCCTGCTCGTTTTCATCAATCCTTGTTTTTTGGCAACGCAATCAGGTTAGCCATCAACCTGTATGCTCCAGCCACACCTGCCGGCAATTCTCTGAAAAATACTATCCCCGTATACACAAAATTCCCCTTTCCATAAGGAGCGATAATCAGGCTGCCATTGCTTTCGGCTTCATTAGGATCGTGCATGCCAATGGGCATGATATAATGAGAGTCGATATTTTGCGCATGGTAAATACTGCGCTCCTGCACCCAGTTTGCAAAATCTGAATCAGAAATCTTGTTAGGATAATTAAATACGCTGCTATTAGGAAGCAATTGTTTCACTTCAGCCGTTTCATCTGTTATGCGGGTGCGGCTGAGCGAAAACGGATAAGGTCCGATATTTTGGGTAACCACATCCTGCTGATTGTATTGCACTATGTAATTGCCACCCTGTTTCACATAATTCATCAGAATATCATACCGTGCAGGCAACCAGTGGTGGAGATTGTAGGCCCTGATACCGGCAATTACAGCATCGAACCGCGACAAACCGGATGGCGTTATATCGTTTTCGCCCAGGAGCGTTACCGTATATCCCATTTGCTGCAAAGCCTGTGACACTTTATCGCCTGCGCCTGTGATATATCCAATATTTTTGCCGATCGTTTTTATTTCTTCCGTCACCAGTTTCACCTTGTCTTCAAAATGATAGGTTATGTCTGGAATGTGATCATAATGAATCATCCTCAGGTAGTCTTTGTAAGTAGACTGCGCATGATCTTTTCCAGTACTCACCGATACCTCAACTGTCTTATCGGCACCTTTGCTGAAAGCAGGCTGCAAGGAAGCTGAAAATATATATTCTTTCCCTTCAGTGGCATCAATGACGGTATCTTTTGAATAAATGCTTTTGTCCTGCAGCATTGCTTTTACCGTTACCGGTAAATGTGCAGCAGTGATATTAGACTTTACGATAATTTTCAATTCAGGAGAAGGCACTTTATCATTCACCGGTTTTACGTTTAGCAGGGCAATGCCGGGAGTTGCGCCGATTGTAAAGGGAGGAATCACAACAAGAGGTTCGTAAATTTCGCCTTTGATGGCATCGGTATATTTGTACCGAACCGGAACCTCATAGGAAAAGTATCATTTGCAAGTATAAAGCTAAAGTGTGCCGAATAATCGGCGTCATTTTCCGGCTTACCAATCAACTGCTCGTTTTGAATGATAAAGCTACCCTGCGACCTTCCGTTTGCGAGCCAATAAGGCTGATAAAGTTCTTTATCTTTCGTTACAGGCAAGGATGTATGAACCACAAGGTTATTATTGCTGATAAGTTCCTGTGGAGTGATGAATCAAACTCATCGAGCGCAATTTTTTCAAGTGTCACATTTCCTTCATTTCGTTTAACCACTGTAAAATTAACGGGCAATGTATCGCCGGTGATTGCATACTGCTTGCTGGTATTGGCTTCTATAAATAAACCGCTGCATTGGGCAATCAGGTTTTTTATCTCTTCTTTTTTCTTTTGCTGCCAATAGCTATCCGGCAATGCCGAAATTTTCTTATACACAGCCACAAGACTGTCTACACTCTGTTCCGGATGTTCGAAATTGTAATGGTTAATGACCCGCTGAATGGAAGCTGAAATCATGTTTCCGCCTGCCACTCTTTGCCAGCTTGTGTCTATGCCATCCATCACATCTTTTGCAGCAGGTGCGCCATTGGTAAATGAAAAATACTCCGTCGATTTTCCACGCTGCTTTGACACGCCAAAGCCCTGGCTTTTGTGCTGGCTGCGGCTTTCTGCCGCTATTTCTCCATAGCCTTGTCCCAAAAGCGGGTTATATGCCCCGATGTCCAGTGTAAGCTGATCGGGCGAAGTGGTATTATTGCCACCAAAATTGTAAGTATTCCAGAAAATACGCTTTGCCTGCCATACAGATACGCCTTTGGAAAGTTGCTCAGGAAAGCGGGTACTGTCGGCGGCGGCAGTGAAAGCCTCACCTGCCAGGAGCGAAGACGCCCAATGGTGCCCGTGGCCGGCACGCTCATCGGGAGGAAATCGGGTAATGATCACATCCGGGCGAAACTTCCTGATTACCCACACCACATCGCTCAGCATCTTGTCATGATCCCAGATACGAAGCGCTTCAGTAGCATTTTTACTAAACCCAAAATCGAAGGCAGTGCCAAAAAACTGCTCTGCACCATCGATGCGGCGTGCTGCCAGCAATTCCTGTGTGCGAATGAGTCCCAGTTCTATGCCTTGCTCATCGCCTATGAGATTTTGACCGCCGTCGCCACGCGTAAGACTCATATAGCCGGTTCGGTATTGTTTTTCTTTGGCAAAATAAGCCAGCAGGCGTGTGTTCTCATCGTCGGGATGCGCGGCTATGTACAGCACGCTGCCCAGCACCTGCAGCTTTTTTAGCTGAAGAAATATATCGGCGCTGTTATAATCGGCAGGAGCCTGTGCCTGAATACGTGTAACGAATAAACAAATGATAATTGAAAAAGCTGCAAAGAATTTATGCATTGTAAAAGTCCGGTTCTTGTTTCTGATGTTCAAACTTAGTTATAAATATTTTAAGTGATTCTACTGTACGGAATAAATGAAGAAAGCCAGATCATCTCAAGAAGAGACAAACGCTGTGACTGGGAATAAAACGGGCGCAGAAATCAGTTCTTTGCCCACTTCACTTCCTCTGATTGGGTTATCTTTTTTATATTGCGGTGTTTCGGAGAGTGCATGTTTATATGGATAATAGAAGATGCCGGAAAGACTGCATTCGCAAAAGATAATCTAAAACCAACTGTTTTGTATTTCCCGTTAAACATTCAGGTCAATTACCTATCCTATAAACGGGTTTTTTATTGAGTATTAAAATTCCCCTGTATGCAATTAGATGATCAGGAGTTATTACGCCAGTTCAAACAAGATGACACAAAAGAACGGGCATTTGCAGCAATTATAAAGAAATACCAGGAAAAATTATATTGGCATATCAGGCGTATGGTGGTAGACCACGACGACACCAATGATGTTCTGCAAAATATGTTTATTAAAGTATGGAACGCATTGGAAAATTTCAGGGAAGACAGCCAGCTATATACCTGGCTATACCGGATTGCCACAAATGAATGCCTTACCTTTTTGAACAGCAAAAAAAACGGCGTTCTGTTAGCTTCAGCGATGTGGAAACCGGCCTGAGCAAAAAAATTAAAGCCGATACAGGATTTGACGCCAATAAGCTGGAATGGAAACTGCAACTGGCTATACAAACCTTCCCGAAAACAAAGAGCTGTGTTTAACCTTCGGTATTACGATGAAATGCCTTACGAAGAAATGAGCCGGGTGCTGGAAACCAGCGAAGGCGCATTAAAGGCCAGCTATCATCATGCAGCTAAAAAAATTGAAGGATTTTATAATAAACCATTAAACCACCCATTGTGACCAATGTCGTCAAATCAGTTGCTAAATATTAACTCGCACGAAGAAATATTAAATGGAGTTAAGAACCTTTCAGCCCGAAGCTTGGCTAATCTTCAGTCGAAATATTCTATTCCGTACCCTTAAGCTACTTCGACAGTTTGGCCGGCAATATTATGAGTTAATGCAGATAATGTTCCGGCCATTCTAATTTCCTGGTCACTGCCTCTGCCATTTAAATTCTTTCCGATACTATTTCCGATAAGTGCTGCCGCAAACTTAAAGCAGAACATGCCATTCAAGCTTATTACTTCAAATAGGCAGATGATGAATTGAGGGATATAGCACCCTTGTTGGAGCTCGTTCCCCGAACAATGCTTATACCAGTTCCTGCAGGATATTTTGACCAGCGTTTACGGTAGCTGCGCCCTGCAGAAACATAACCGCCTGTGATTAATATACAGCGGAAACTGGGCCCTGCCCATGGCTTGCAATATGCAGCCGCAGCCGAGTAACAGGTATTTCAGCCTGGCTATTTTGTTCACTCAAATATTACAACGAGCCCGTACGTCGGCTACCCAAAATACGTTCAACACGAATTACACGCCGCAACTTATACAGTATCGCGACAATGAAATTACGGATTATCTGGCCAAATATCACTGGATGCCGACATGGTTTCAACAACAGAGCAATGCTATTACCACATATGAAGAGATGGATTTAAAAGCTTCATTTGAACAACGTGTAAGCGAAGAAGAAATAAGAGAATTACCTTAAAAAATTTGATGAACCTGATAGGAATGAAAAAGATATTAAAGAAATTTAAAATATTTAAATATGAAAAAATTTCTACTTATCTGACTTTTTTATTGCTAAACATTAGTTACTTTTGTTATTTCACAAGAGGATAATGACAGAGATAGATTAGAAGCCATACAGAATAGCCTACTTACAAAGGAACTTAAGTTATCACCGGAAGAAGCACAAAAATTTTGGCCAGTTTACAACAATTACATTCAAGAGCGAATTAGAGAGCGTAGAAAAGAAACCAGGGATGATGAGTAGCTTTTAGAAGGAAAAAGTGGTAAATATCCGGAAAAAATATAAAAATGATTTTAAAAAAATATTAGGATCAGATGAAAGGGTAAATAAAGCGTTTACGGCAGAAGTGGAGTTTAGGAATATGCTGAAAAATCCTTTAGAGAAACGCCATCGAAACGCGAATTGATAAAAGCAACGAACCAACAGCTCACGCAGTTGATAAAACCTGAATAAATGCTGAATTTATCAAGCGATATAAACTCGGTGTTTTTCATAGGTTAGCAACGGCCAGCTCTTTCCAGGGCAGGCCATTTTTTTTATAGTTAAATCCTCTTTCCCTTCCACCGACCACTTTTCATATATAAAAACGAAGGTGTAAACAACACGATCCAGTATATCCATTCGGACAACCAGCCTACCGAAACCGGAAGCTGCAGCGCTTCCACCATCGTCCAACATACGACTATATAAAAACAATGGCTATCAGTTCAGTCTGCAGGTTTTATGGGCTGTTGCCGATTTACCACTACATTCCGCCAGATAGACGCAGCCGGCTGCAATCCCATTGCTAACGATACAATCTGAGTACCGGAATGCCTTGTTGTACAAATAAATCTCCCTGACCGTATACCGACAAAAAAAAAGAAGGCACCAGGTTGATAAGCACAAATAAG
>CAVXBN010000005.1:0-48494 GCA_963760045.1 uncultured Chitinophagaceae bacterium | reverse complement strand
GCAGGTCTTACAAAGCACTGAATGCGCTGGCTACTTTACTGAAAGACAATGATGACCTTGGAATTGATATTGAAGGACATACCGACAATACCGGTTCCGATGCTATCAACACGAAACTGTCGCAAAGCCGTGCAGAATCGGTACAGACTTACTTGAAGAGTAAAGGCGTACCAGTTAGCCGCATGACGGCTAAAGGTTACGGTTCATCGCTTCCTGTAGCTGATAATGATTCGGCTGAAGGTCCGCGCGCTGAACAGGAGAGTAGAACTGAAGCTGAGACAATTATAATGATTCAGCCTGTCATAAATTTTTAGCAGATTCAATATCGCTGATATCACTGCCCCTGGTAAAACAGGGGCAGTTTTTTTATGGATAAAACAAAGCTGGTCTGAGACTGGTGGTTGGAAAGTTGATTCATTCAGCTGGGCTTGTTCTTTGAGGTGTGAGCGCAGCGCACTTCGAAGAAGGGATAACACAGGTCTCTGACCTGCGCAACGAACCAACTTTCCAACCCATCCAATTTAGACCGTCAGGTACATTGTCTTGTTGTTATTTCGCTTCTACCGCCTGCGCTGCTTTTACCATAATTTCCAGGTCGTAAATACCGCGGATGCCGCTAAAACCCACCGACAGTTTTGTGCCGTCCGATAGTGTAAGTGGCTGACCACCTTCCCAGCCAATTAAATCAGGCACTTCAATGCCACAGTCGGCTACTTCGTTATTAAAAAACTTCTTTTCATATTCGCCGGTCTTCATTCCTGTAATCATTACCTGGCTCGCTTTTGTCCAGGCCACGCGGAAAGATTCACGCGCCCTGATGGTATTGGTGCCGTACAGTTTGCCATACACGTTTCCTTCCGCATCGATAATGCAGGCGGCACAATTGCCATTGGCAATACGCTCATCTTCAGGATTCTGCAGGTAAGAAGGCATCAATTTTTCTATTTCAACAAACATTTTGGTTACAAAATCGCTGAGCTGCTGTGACTGCATATTGTTAGTTTTTTGAGTAATCAATCGCAAAATAAGGGTAAGACCTGTCAGCCTCTTTTTCTACATAAAATATAGGCTGACAGGGATAAAAAAATATTGGTAAGGTGAAAAATTACTTTTTACCGGTGGCTGCCCAATAGATGCCGGCATACAAATGATCCAGAAAAGCAGGCTCGCTAAAGTCGGTTGGCATATGACCAATGGCTGTATAGAACGCCCGTCCGCCATCATAGTTGTGATACCACGCAATAGGGTGAAGTTTTCCCATGCCTTCGCCTTTCACACGCACCCAGTCTGCTTTCGGGTTGTAGGTAGATTCGTTGATAGCGAGAACATAATTGAGCCCGGTCGTTTTTTCGGGTCCGAATTCATACCATTCGTCTGTCCACAGCATGTTGTTGGCAAAGCCCTGCAAACCCGGAAATGTAGAATCAAGAATATTGAGCTGCGCGGTTTGAATGGTGGGATGAATGTGAAACATTCTGCCTACCAGTTTGGTATACCAATCCCAGTCGTATTCCGTATCAGATGCGCTGTGAATGCCCACATATCCTTTACCCGATTGTATAAAACGTTCCATCACTTTTTGCTGTGCCGAATCGAAGATATCGCCCGTGGTATTCAGAAAAATAATGACATTGAATTGCGAAACGTATTTGTCGGTAAATCCGCTCGGGTCTTCCCATAAGACAACGTCAAAAAAGTTTTTTTTGCCTAAATCCTGAACGGCCAGAACACCTGCATGTAAAGACTCGTGATGCCAGCCGCGGGTAGTAGTTACGAGTAATGCCTTGAACTGTTTTTGCGCATTGGCGGTACCAAAAAAACAAAGCTGAGCAAATAAGAGAATGAAAAGTAGTTTTTCTGTTTTCATATGTATGTGATTGGTTTATAAAAAATAAACTGTTAATATTCTTTAGTCATGTGTGAATGAGTTTATCTGTTTAGCAAAGTCTGCAGGAATTGCCCCGATCGGTTCTATCCCGGATTTGTTTATAAAAAACTTCGGCGCCTTCCGATTGAATCTGCAGTTTGCCCTTCACCAGCGGGCTTACAACACCATTGTCTACCTGGCTCGAATTTGTCAGCACCATTACCACTTTACCATTAATCATGTGCACGCTGGTGCCGTTATAACAATAAAGATCCAGCGTGTTCCATTCGCCGGAGGGGTTTTCGGCGTCGCCCATTTTCCGGCAGTGACGGCCCTGCACACTGCTGGCGCTAAAAGTATAGATTTGCCCCGACGGATTGTATACATATTGACTGTCGGCAGCAAGATGTTGCGCGGATGTCTTCGGTGCCACCAGCTACACCCCAATAATCGCCACAGTTGCCTTCTTCAATCTGGAACTCCTGCGAGCGCATCCACGCGCCGTAGTCAGCCCCGTTGTCGCCCACAGAAAAGTAAAGCAAACCGCTGTCTTTTTTCTTGCCCTTTTTTTGTCCCCAGCTCAGGTTTCCCCATTTAAACTGCAGCTGTAAATGAAAATTGTCCCATTCTTTTTCCGTATAAAGGCAGCCCCAGTTTTCACCAGAAATGCGGATCACGTTTTCACCATCCATTTTCTGAATTGTGAACACATGGTTGGGGTCATTGTTCAAACCAATGGGAGTATTGCTTAGCATTTTGCCACTATCATCGAGCGGCGGACCAATGTAGGTGTTCCATCCCTGCAGGTTTTTCCCGTTATACAAAGCTGTCCAGTTATTGGTTTGTGCCACGAGCTGGTTATGAAAGCAGGAGCATAACAGCAGAAAACAGATATATGGGGCAAATCGTTTCATGAAACATGATTTTTGAATAATAAATATAGCATGGCAGCAATTGAGCAGGGCATATTGTCACATGTTGAGTGAAAATAAACCCTTTCTTTTTACACCATTTTTCCTGTAATGTCTTTCCGGTCATCGGGCTTTTGCTGCAGCCGGTTCACGCTAAAGAGAAATTTGATCGTAAGATTCTCATTATCAAAAATGCAGGTCAAACTGTCTCCATGCACTGTTTCTATATATCGCCAGGTAAGCAATAGCACATTCTCACTTTGCCACGTGGCGCTGGCAGCTACAATCGAATCAAAATCGATGCGGCGCAACGAAAACAAAGAATGCGCTGAAGGTTTCAGGTTATTTTCTCTTATCCAATGATTCATTCCGTTGGTAATAGTAATGTCGGGCTTGCCTTCTTCAAACAAAGTAAAGATGCAGGTGTCTTTTGCAAACCGAAACGACACGGCTTTTGCACCAAAAGGATTGCTGTCCAGCGCAAATGTTTTACCCGAAATCTTATCGGCTACCGGCGATGAAACAGCCATGGCAGGCGGGTCGTATTTCAGGTTTTTCAGTTGCTGCTCCAGCTGATTGTGCGCGGTTTTATTTTTGAGTAATTCTCCTGTTTTCATTTGCGGCAGCAGCACATCCCATACAATCTGCATTGTATCTTTTGTGCTGATGCTCTCGCTGGTAATAGCAACTACAGCATCAAGATGCGGAAGCACCATACTGAACTGTCCGAATGCACCATCTGCCCTGAATCCACCGGGCGGGTTCATCCAAAACTGGTATCCATATCCATATGCCCAGCTACTGTCGTTGTTGCCGTTAGAAATTTGTTTTGACGTAGCTTCTTCTACCCATTTATTGCTTAGTATCTGCCGGCCTTTCCAAACGCCTTTCTGCAGGTAAAGCTGACCAAATTTTGCGATGTCTTCGGTGCGTATGCGCAGGTGAGAAGCGCCCATGTTGATACCTTCGAAATTTTCCGTCCATGTGGCACCTTCAATATCGAGAGGTTTGTAAAGCCGGGGAGCCAGGTATTCGTGAGCCGATTGTCCGGTTACTTTTTTAATAATGGCGCTCAGCATAAAGCTGGCTCCTGAATTATACATAAACTGGCTGCCGGGTGCAAACACAACAGGCAGGCTTAAAAATGTTTTTTCCCACGGAACGCCGGCGGGCGACGCTTCCAGCAGCATGATGGAATCTTTTGCATGACCTACCGACATAGACAGCAAATGCCTTACCTGCAGGGCAGCGAGGTTGTCGCTGATCTCGGAGGGCAACAGGTCAGGAAAAAATTTGATGACAGGATCGTTTACCGTCAGCAATCCTTCGTCAACTGCCAGCCCGATGGCTGTACTCGTAAAGCTTTTACTGAGTGAATACAACTGCTGCCGGTGTTCGGATGAATAGGGCGACCACCAGCCTTCTGCCACCACATGACCGTGTCGCAGGATCATTAAACTGTGAAATTCCTGCCCGCTTTTTTGAATGGCGTCAAGAAACAGGCTGATGCCTTCAGATGAAATTCCCTGCTGTTCCGGCGTGCTGCGGGGTAATGAAAAAGGTCGCGTGGTTTCTGCAAGAGCGGAAAGGGTAAGAGATTGGAATAAGCCAAAGCCCAGAGCTGACATTCCTGCCTGCTTGATAAATTTTCGTCTGGCAAACATAAATTTTGCGTATTTGTTTTGTGGTAGAATATGGCAGCTATTGCAACAGGTGAAATACAACTAAATCTTCCCTTGTTTCAAGGCTGTAAGTTAGGGATACGTCCCTTGTGAACTTGGCAGTATTCCTTATTTTTCCAATATTCTTTTAGCCACATGCAACCCGCTCACCAGCGCAGCTTCCACAGTTCCGCCCGCAGTGCCGGAATACAAGCCCTCGCCTGCAAAAAAAATGGTATTCTGTACGGGCGCAGTTAATTCCTTTTTTGCTTCGTCCGATGCCAGCGTGCTATAAGAATAGGCGCCTTGCGCAAATTCGTCCTGCTGCCAGTTTACGACGTAAGAAGCCGTCAGCAGTTGCCGAAGCTCTTCCTTTTTCTTCTGGAAAATATTGGCTAACGACTGTAGTGCAACGTCCAGAATTTCTTCTTGTTCAAGATTGAAAAACGAATCTGTTGCCGAGCCTGCAAGCCACCCGGTAAGTATGGGATACGTGAAAGGAAGTTGTGTCCACCAGGTGGGTATTTTCTGGTCGGAGAAAAAAAACAGCACATCTCCTTTATCCTGCCAGAAAGGAACCGAAAAGCGAAGTAATATTTTTATCACATTGCCAAAGCCAATCTGCCGGGCAGCAGCTGTTTTGGATTGCAGCGCCGGCAAAAAATTAATATGTGCTTTTGCTTCGAGTTGCGAAGCTAATACACCCACGGGAACGGTGATCATCACCTGATTTGCTTCATAATCCTCGCCGGCATGTGTTGAAACCTTTACTTCCCCTTCTTTCCATTCCACCTTTTTTACTACCGCATTGTAGCTGATGGTGCACTGCTTCTGCAGGCAGCACGTTACGAGGTATTGAATCAGTTGCAGGTAACCGCCGTCAATGCGATACATCTCTTCCTGCTCATGCTGCCACTCGTTTCGCAAAGCAAATACACTTGCATTGTCTGGATTCACGGCATCGAAGCCCTGAGCATATTGCAGGGCAGATTGTCGAAGGGCGCTGTCGTTTTCACTATTGAAATAGGTTCTCAAAAATCGTGTGAGAGTTGTATCCTGCTGCAGATTGTTCATTTTTACCACCAGTTCATCCCAGCCTTCCACCTGCTCGCCTGATTTGTGCCAGTGCCCTCCGGCGTGTGTAAGCATAATGCCTCCCACTTTTGTGTAGGAAATCTGTGCTTCCTGCAACAATTGCAGTGTCACCGGCAAGTTGCCGTGTACAAACTCGGCCCGGCTTCGGCAGGTTGCAGAAATTCGGCAAGATGTAGAGTGTCTATTCTTCCACCCGGCCGGTTGCGTGCTTCCAGCACGGTTACTTTTTTTCCTTTGCCTGATAATTCTTTAGCTGCCATAAGCCCGGCAGCACCTGCGCCAATGATGATGATATCTGAACGTTTTGCCATTGTTTTACGTATTTATCCTGTGAGCCTTGATGCAAGAATAAAGCTACATTTTACTCTTTTTCGGCGTGCGGTACATGGCTGCAAAAATTGAAAATTTTGTTTCGCTTTACTTGTCAAAGCGGTTCTGCGTTTAGGGAACATCTTTGCAAGGCAGCCTCCATTTTTCTGCCGGATAAAATTGACATTATAAACAATTCCTTTTTTCAAAAAACGATGCCGGAAAGAGTTATCAAATAGTGCTACATTTCAGAATTATTTATTTCTATGTATAGTAATCGATCCCTACATCATGCATTGTTCAGCAGCTTTGTGTTGATGTTTTTTGCATTTGCAGCCAGCGCGCAGGTCAGCGCCGATGCTGTGCTGAAGGAAAAAATAGCTAAGGCTGCCGGTAATGCGGCTCTTTCGCGGGCCGACCTGGCAGATGCCATTGTGACCAAAACGTTTACCGACAAAGTGAGCGGCGTAGAATATGTGTACCTGCAACAGACTTATAAACAGATTCCTGTTTATAACCAGATGGTGACACTTGCTTTCAAAAATGACAAACTGGTGTACTCCTCCGGTAAATTTCGGAAAAAAACAGAGATGTCTCTGTTGCCCGCAGCTGCTGGTATCAGCGCGGCTGATGCCGTTGTGCAGGCGGCGCAACACCTTGGTCTGCGTTTCTCAGACAAATTGGTTGCGCTGGCAGAGAGCGAAACCTTGCACAACAAACTTCTGTTTTCGCCCGCCGGTATTGCAAAGCGCAATATTGAAGTAAAGCTATACTGGGCTGCCGATTCTATGCAGCAGATGCATCTTGCATGGAATGTAAACATTGATGTAAAACATTCTGCCGATTGGTGGAATGTGCGGATAGATGCGAAAAACGGAACCGTGGTGAGGCAGGATAACTGGACTGTGTATGAAAAAAATCTGGATGGAAACACCCAATCAGCGGATGGGAAAAATGTGGAACGGGAAAATGATATGGCGCCTCCACCGCCCAACGATGTATCACACGCTTCCTACCTTGTGCTGCCCTTCCCGGCCGAAAATGTAGATGTCAACGGGTTTGCCCTCGTTACCGATCCGTGGCTGGCTGCAGGTGCCGGCAACAATGCCACCACGTATGGCTGGCACTACAACGGCTCTACCAGCTATTCAGTAACAAGGGGTAATAATGTATATGCCTATAACGATAGTGCGGCAAAAAATGCCCCCGGCAGTCCGGCTCCTTCCATTACTCCTTTGCCTGATTTAACCTTTACCTATACGCCTGATTTGGAAGGATCTACTTCTTCATCAGCCAACAGAAATGCTGCCGTGGTGAATTTGTTTTACTGGAACAATGTTATGCACGACGTAATGTACCAATATGGTTTTGATGAAGCTGCCGGAAACTTCCAGGTCAGCAATCTTGAGCGTGGCGGCATCGGCAACGATCCGGTACTGGCAGAATCGCAGGATGGCAGCGGTTCCAATAATGCCAACTTCAGTACACCGGACGATGGCAGCAGCGGACGCATGCAGATGTACCTGTGGAATGCTGCCAAAGCGCCCTCTCTCCTTATCAATGCACCGCCAGCTATTGCCGGAAGCTACAACAATGTTGAGAGCGGCTTCAGTACGGCTAACAAACTCATCACCGTAGGTCCTGTATTTGATACGTTGGCGCTTTATACTATTGATTCCCTTGCCTGCAACGATACATTGCCAACTAATGTGAAAGGTAAAATTGCACTTATCTACAGAGGTAGCTGCAACTTTACAGTGAAAGTGAAAAATGCGCAAAAAGCGGGTGCCGTAGCTGTTATAATGATAAATACGCAAGGATCGGACTACATCACCATGGGGGGCACCGATAATTCCATTATCATTCCTGCTGTTCTTATATCCTATGAAGACGGGCAAAAGATTGTTGCTTCTATAAAAGCAGGCAATACGGTTACAGCATCCATTACCGGATCTCCTTTGCTCGATGGCGACCTTGACAATGGTATTATCTGCCACGAATATGGTCATGGTATTTCTCACCGGCTTACCGGCGGTAATGTGAGCTGCCTGGACAATGCCGAAAAAGCCGATGAAGGCTGGAGCGACTACTTTGCACTGATGATGACTCAGGACTGGGAGAAAACCGTTTTAGCCGATTCGGCAAAGACCCGGACCATTGGCACCTATGTATACGGGCAAACGTCAACGGAAAGCGGCATCAGAACGTATCCCTACAGTACTAACATGACCATTAACCCGCATACATATGCCAATGTTTCTAAAAACGAAGGAGAAGTGCACTATATCGGTGAGATTTGGTGTGCCGCCCTGTGGGATATGACTTGGGGCATCATTAAACAGGAAAACAAAATTAATCCCAATATTTACGATGCAAACGGGAGTGGTGGCAATGTGATTGCCATGCGGCTGGTAATGGAAGGAGAAAAACTGCAACCCTGCAGTCCCGGCTTTTTAGACTCGCGCGATGCTATTATTGCTGCCGATTCCATTTTGTACAACGGTCGTCATAAATGCACTATCTGGAATGCATTTGCACGCAGAGGAATGGGAATCAGCGCTTCGCAGGGTTCTGCATTTAAAATCAACGACCAGAAAGCTGCCTTTGATGTTCCTGTGCTGCAGTTGCACAAAGAACTGCTACCGGTAATTGCCGATCAGCTAACCACGAAGGTAACGGTAACCTGCGAGTGTGCTTTGCCGCAAAGCGGATACCAGCTGAGGGATACACTTCCCGTTGGCTTCACGCTGGCAGGCACCGAGCCACAGGCTGCTGTGCAGGGAAACATTGTAACCTTTGATGCCAGTACGTTTACCGCGCTTGGACAAAGTAAAGAATACAGTATTACGGTAAGACCCGACCCAAATGCAGGCTGCACCAGGGATACGATTATTTACGATGACCGCGACCGTCATACCTCTGGCAATTTTACCACTACGGCAGCCCGCGGTACCACAAAATGGGTTACCAGCACCGCACGTGCCTACCAGTCGGCAACTTCCTGGTTTGCCTCAGAGTCGGGGCTGGCGGCAGACTTTAGCCTTGTCTCCGGCGCGTTTATACCCGGGCAGCTTTCCATTCTTTCGTTCCGGCATTATATTGAAACGGAAGCAGGCTACGATGGTGGCATGATTGACATTTCTACCAACAACGGCACGAGCTGGACTACGGCGGCACCTTATTTTATTCAAAAACGGCTATAACGGCGTTATTTACGAATACAAACCTGCCGATACTTCTTATGGCACCACGCCATGGCCGGCATTTACCGGATCGATGAAAGATTCCGGCTTTGTTCAATCTTCCGTCGATCTGTCTTCTTTTGCCGGCAAATCTGTCAAGGTACGCTTCCGCATGTATAGTGATTTGGGCACCAGTTATAAGGGATGGTATGTAGATGATATAACCGTTACCAATGGATGCGGTGGTATTCAGGGAATTGGATTGTACAACAATACCGGCAAACAGATTGGCAGTGCAAGACTGGCAAATTTCAATACTAGATAGCAGCGGGGTAGTGAAGCCTGCTTTTGCCGACTTTACCGTGACTTCCGTGAACAATACTTCGGCATTGCTAAACTGGAGTACCATCTCTGAAGCTGCCGTTGCCAGTTTTGTAGTGGAGCACAGCGTTGATAGTGTTATGTATATTACCCTCACTACAGTGGCGGCAGGCAGCGGAAATGCAAACGAATATTCCTATACGGATGCCAGCCCGGAAACCGGAGCAAACTATTACCGTATCCGAATGGTAGACAGCGGCGGGAATACGATTGTTATTTCGCCACTCAGGTCTGCCGTGTTCACACGGTATACCGGCAGCATTGCAATAGTTCCCAACCCGGCTGTCAGCCGGGCAACGATTTTGCTCGATGCAGCATTTAATGCCAGCCAGTTGCTGATGTTCGATATGCAGGGGCGTACTGTGCACTCAGCGGTATTAAGTGCGGGGCTTACCTCTTATCCCATCAATACGGCGCAATTGGGAGCGGGTATTTATCTAGTGAAAGTGATATCGGGCAAGCGGTGAAGTAAAGAATCTGAAACTGATGGTAACGAGGTAAAGCATTGAATTATAAGCAAAACAAAAAAGAGAAAGCACATGTGCTTTCTCTTTTTTTCTTTCGTATCAAGATGTATTTTTCATCAATACATGATACATATGTCAAAATACATTTCACCAATTTACGCCCAGAGGTTCTGCGGATATTCGCCACTGTTTACCAGGGCTTCTACGCTGGCTTTTACCACCGGAGCATCTTCTTTGTACGTTACGCCAAACCATTTGGCACTGGTAGGAATCACTTCAATTTTGCCCAGACCTTCCTTGATAAACTGATCGGCAGCTTTTGGCATCAGGAATTCAGATTTCGGATCTGTATTGTTGGTTTTCAAAAATTCTGAAAACAGTTTCTCGCAAAGGTTGATGAAACCGGGCGCAAAGCAGAAAAAGTTCATGCTCACCTTGGTGTCTTCTTCCAGCGGAACCAGTTGGTCGCCATCTTCATATACAATGCCATTGCCATCTTTCCGATAAATTTTCAGGCGCTCATCGATGCCGGTCAATTCATTGTTTTCGTTGGTGCTGATAACGCCACGGCTTACGCTTCCGTTTTCGCTCAGCGTATTGGACAGTTCGTAGCCAAGAACAGCATATGTATCTTCAGCCACATTGGTGGTGAGAAATCTATAGGCTTTTCCAAACGCATCTTTACCATAAAAATCGTCTGCGTTAATAACAGCAAACGGTTCGTTCACCGTGCCTTTGCAGCAAAGAACTGCCTGCCCGGTGCCCCATGGTTTTACGCGGTCGGCTGGTACTGAAACGCCTTCTGTAAAAGCGTCGAGCTTTTGGTATACATAATCAGTTTCAATTCTTCCTTTCAGTTTGGGCTCGAATATGGCTTTAAAATTTTCTGCAAAATCTTCACGGATAATAAACACAACTTTCGTAAAGCCGGCTTGAATTGCATCGTAAATGGAGTAATCCATAATGGTTTCGCCCGATGGACCAAACGATTGCGTTTGTTTCATACTTCCATAGCGGCTTGCCATGCCCGCTGCTAAAATTACTAAGGTTGGCTGCATAATAGTTATTTTTAAAACTTTGCGAAGCTAACCTAAAGCAAAGTAGCAAGCAAGCCGTTTTTATTAAAATAAAATGAAGGATCAACAACCGGTTTTGGTTCAGAAAATAGCAGCGCCCTGGCTGAAGCAGCGGCAAACAGATGTTGATGTGGTAAGGCTCGACGCGCTGCATCCCGTGGTGAGCGGCAATAAATGGTTCAAACTGCAACCTTACCTCAACGATGCGATAAACAAAGGATTTTCGGAAATCGTCACTTTCGGCGGCGCTTTTTCCAACCATATAGTCGCATGCGCGTTTGCCTGTAAAGATCTGGGTTTGCAATGCACAGGCATCATCAGGGGCGAAGAACCAAAGCTATGGTCGCATACCTTACTTCGGGCAAGTGAGTATGGTATGAAACTCTGCTTTGTGAGCCGCGAACAGTACCGAGATAAAGCGCTGATGGCACAAGGGTATTCACATGCTTATCTAATAGGCGAAGGTGGCTATGGCACGTTGGGAGCAGAAGGTGCCGCGGGAATTTTAGAGAAGGTTGCCGATGCGGGAAACTACACGCACATTGTTTGCGCCACGGGCACAGGCACTACGCTTGCAGGTTTGGTGCAAGGTGCTTTGCCTCATCAGTCAGTTGTGGGCATCAGCGTATTAAAGAATCATACCAGCATCCGGGAGGAAGTGGAGGCTTTGCTCTTTAAGAATGATTTGACCAAAAGATGGGTTGTGCTGCACGATTATCATTTTGGCGGCTACGCCAAATACAATCCTCTGTTACTACGTTTTATGAATGAAACATGGCAGCAACATGCACTGCCTACGGATTTTGTATACACGGCAAAAGCATGGTTTGCGCTGCAACAGGAAATGGAAAATAGGGGAAATTATTGCAAAAGGCAGCCGGGTCTTGTTTGTACATACGGGTGGGTTGCAGGGCAATCTTTCCCTGCGTCCCGGTGCATTGGCTTTTTGATAAGGTGTGGAAGACTATATTTGTTTTTTGAGGAAAAGCCGATGAAAGTATTCGTAAAAGTATCCCTGTTTATCGTCATCAGTATTGTTTTGGGCAGCTTGTCGCGGCTGCACGCGCAGGAAATGAAAGCCGCACTGCCTCAGTATGAGTTGAATATTATTGGCAAAGACAGGGTGCGTATCAGTTGGGTAAATCCATATGGCGAAGAATTAATCCAGATAAATGTGCAGCGGTCGTACGATAGTCTGCGGGGCTACAAAACGGTATTTTCCACACCGTCGCCCGAATTGCCGGAAAATGGATTTATCGAGCCGTTTTATCCGGGTGTGAAGGTGTATTACCGTATTTTTTATATGCTAAGCAGCAATGCTTACTTTTTTACTCCTGTAAAACGGGCGTCAGCCACACTGTTAGACGATTCGGTGGCAAAACAACTCGCCGCTACCAACGACACGGTTACGGTAAAAACAACGGAATCGGTAATTGCCAGATTGCCCTACAGCGAGTTCCTGAAATTCAAAGATTCTTTGTTTGCGCAAACCAAAGACACGCTTCTGCTGCTGAGCAATGATACGGTGTTGCTAAAGCCCTATATATACAATGGTGCATGGCGGGCATCTGTTTACCTTTTTACCGACAGGCTTGGTGTGGTGAATTTGAAATTGCCACAGGCAAAAGAAAAATCATACTCGCTGCATGTATACGAAGCAGACAGCAAAACGAAAGTTTTTTTCCTGAAACATATAACTGAAACTGAACTGATGATAGACAAAGCGAACTTTCTGCATGCAGGCTGGTTCAACTTTGAGTTGTATGAAGACGATAAGCTAAAAGAGCGAAACAAAATATTTATTCAAAAAGCGTTTTAAAATGTTTGTAAGAGTGCTGGTTGGAAAAAGGAATTTTTTTTCCCTTTTACTCTTCATCCATTTCCAGCAGTAAATTGGCTAATAATGCCGTCCAGCCGGTCTGGTGCGAAGCACCTAATCCCTGACCTGTATCGCCATGAAAAAACTCATAGAACAGGTGATGATTTTTAAAATCCTTTTCTGCCCAAACGTTGTGTTGGCTGGCATGATACTGAAACTTGCCCGGATCATTTCTTTCAAAAATCTGCAGCAATCTTTTGGTAAGCTCGTTGGCTATCTGTTTCAGGTTTAGCTTGTTGCCCGATTTTGCCGGAAATTCATACGTGTATTTGTCTCCGTAATATTCGTAGTATTTGCGAAGCGCATGAATAATAAGGTAATTCAACGGCAGCCAGATAGGTCCGCGCCAGTTGGAATTGCCTCCAAACATGGAACTGGAACTTTCGCCGGGCTCGTATTGAATGCCATAGTGCGTGCCCTGGTAGCCAAATACATATGGATTGTTCTGGTGGCTTTTAGACAAGGAGCGAATGCCATAGTCTGATAAAAATTCGGCTTCATCCAGCAGTCTTTTCAGCAGGATTTCCAACCGGTCGTCGATCATGATGGCAAACAAATAATTGCCATCTTTATTCTTGTTTTCAATGTCGGAAATAATCCGGGTGAGATCCGGACGGGTAAGCTTAATGACTTCGAGCCTTGTATTGAACTGTCTCAAATTTTCAAACACATCGCCATGCATGATTTCTACAGCCAGCAAGGGAATAATGCCAACGAGCGAACGGATTTTCAAGCGCTGGCTCGTGCCGTTTTCAAACTGAATAGCATCGTAGTAAAACGAATCCTCCTCATCCCACAAGGAAATGTCTTTTTTGCCAATATGGTGCATTGCCCAGCCAATATTGAGAAAATGGCGGAAAAATTTGGCTGCCGATTCTTCATAAGCCTTGTTGTGCTGCGCCAGTTCAAGCGAAATGCGCAACATGTTAATGGCATACATGGCCATCCAGCTTGTCGCATCGGCCTGCTGCAGTTTTTTAATGCCGGGCGGCATATGGTTTCTGTCAAACACACCAATATTATCCAGTCCAAGAAATCCACCTTCAAAAATATCGGTTCCGCTTTCATCTTTCTGGTTCACCCACCAGGTAAAATTCATCAGCAATTTCTGAAAGGCTCTTTCCAGGAAATCCCAGTCGGAAACGCCCGTTTTTTTCTTGTCTGCTTCATACACATACCATACGCTCCATGCATGCACGGGTGGATTCACATCACTGAAATTCCATTCGTAAGCCGGAATTTGCCCGTTGGGATGCATATAATATTCCCGCAAAACCAGCAACAATTGATTTTTGGCAAAGTCGGGATCGATATGCACAAAAGTAGCGGCATGAAAAGCCAAGATCCCAGGCGGCAAACCAGGGGTATTCCCATTTGTCGGGCATGGAAATAATGTTGCGGCAGGTAAGGTGTTGCCAGTCGTAGTTTCGTTTTTGGCTGCGGCTTGGCGGCGTTTCGCTGGGTTCTCCAAACAGCCATTTAAATACATCGAGGTAATAAAATTGCTTTGTCCACAGCAGTCCGCTCACCGTGCTGCGCAGCAATGCAGCTTGTGTAGGCGACAAATTTTTAGGAGTCAGCTCCCGATAATAAGCATCGGTTTCGGAAAGGCGCTTGGTAAAAATACTGTCAAACTCTTTCCACGGATCGGCAATGTGCAGTTTGCTAAGCCTGACCTTAAACACTTTCGATGCGCCCGGCTGTATTCTTTCCTTCAGCCAGATGGCAGCTTTTGTGCCTTTTTTTTGCGGGTTTACCGTGTTTTTCTTTATCAACAACATAATTGTTGATGCCATCTTTTACAAAGGGAAAATCATTTTCGCGGTTATACATCCGCTGGTTGTTGGTTTCGTTGTCGCAAAACAATTGTTCGCCGCCCTGGTGATACAGAAAAAAATTACCATTGCGGGAAGAAAATGTTTGTACGCAATTGGCGGATACAGAATTCATTTCCGGTTTGGTAAATCGGGGATTGTGCTTCCAGAAATTGCGAAACCACAAATGGGGCAAAACATGAATGGTAGCCGGCTCGCGCCCGCGGTTATGCACCGTTACCTTCATCAGGATATCATTCATTTCATCTTTTGCATATTCGATATAGCAATCAAAATAGCGGTTGTCTTTGAATATACCAGTGTCCAGCAATTCAAATTCCGGCTGCAGGCGGTCCCTCGGTTTTTCTGCACAAGATCAAGGTATGGATATGCCTGGTGTGGATATTTATATAAAAATTTACAATACGAGTGAGTAGGTGAGGAATCCAGATGAAAATATAATTCTTTCACATCTTCTCCATGGTTGCCTTCGTTGTTGGTGAGTCCAAACAGTCTCTCTTTTAATATAGAATCTTTCCCGTTCCAGAAAGCAGGCGCAAGGCAAAGAATCTGGTCGCAATCGCAAAAGCCGCCAATGCCTTCTTCGCCCCAGCGATAGGCATAGCTTCGTGCCAGATCGTGGTTTACAAAATTCCATGCATTTCCTTCCGCACTATAGTCTTCCCTTACCGTACCCCACTGACGATCGGATAAATAAGGACCCCACTTTTTCCAGTTTTTATTATTGTTCGAGTGCAAAAGGCGGTCAGATTCTGTATAATCCATCTTTAGATTGCTTTATTTATCTAATGTGAATGTTTTGCAATTCGTTATATTTCAAAACAATGCATTCAGCTTCGAAGTTCACAATTTATAAATTTAGGCAATATAAATTGGATGACATTTTCCGGTGCCGCCCAAATAGGGTTTCAAAAAGCACCAACAAAAAATGCCTTTTGAAACCTTTAAACATTGCACAGTTTTTCTATATTTACTTTTCCGATTTTGCTAGATTTATTTTCGGCAAACGGGTAGTTTTTTATGGTAAAATATTTATCTTTCGTAAAATCCTTTAACTACACTTTATGAGATGTATTGCACTAATCCTTATTGCGGTATGCATATGTCAGCCGCATCTCTACTCCCAAAACGTTGACGAACTCACTGATAAAAAGAATATTGTATTTGCGCAGGAACCTCACCAACTGGGACGGAAACCTGTTGACAGCCTGATGTTTGACATTTATTACCCGACAGGCGCTACTTCCGATAAAAAATACCCGGTGTATTTTAGTTTGCATGGTGGAAGTTTTGTGGCAGCCACCAAACTCAGTGTAACAGAATTTTCTGATGAATTTGCCGAAAAAGGATTTATCGTGGTGGCACCAGATTACCGTGTAGGATATGCCAACAGCGGCAATGGCGATACCTGTTTTGTGGGCGATGACTCTACCGGCCTGCAGGGGGCTATTTACAGAGCTATGCAGGATGTAAACGCCTGTGCCCGGTTTGTAGCCAATCATGCAGATGATGCTGAATATAGATACAAACTGGATGTTTATGGGTGGCGCAAGCGCAGGTGGTACACTTACATTAAATGCTGCCTATGTAACCGATTCACTGGCTGCTGTTCATTATCCCAATCTTGTGGCTACCTGGGGAGGCTTGCAAAACTCCGGCAATAGTGAGCCTTACAATTACACCCTGAAAGGACTGTGCCCTATGTGGGGTGGAATGCCCGCCTGGGATGGTGTGATTAATGCAAAATCTGCTATTCCTGCTATCCTTTTAAAGGCAGAAGAGATAAGAACCTTCCCAATGGCATTGGCTACTACCTGCGATGTCCTTACAACAGTCTTGTGCGGGCAGGTGTTGGTATTTATGACGAAATGAAAGCTTTGCAGGTTCCCAGCGTGTATCATTACCAGACCAATGCCGGGCATGCTGCGTACGACAACATTTTTTGTACTAAAAATGCTGCTTGCTTTTTTAAAGCCATTATGAATAAAGTGCCTTACAGTGGTTATTATGAACTCTATGATTCCAGTTGCCATTAATCTTAAACCATCTATCATGACATCAAAAATATTTAGCTGCATAGCTATACTACTATTTATAGCCACATCCTGGCTTGCCAAAGCACAAATGAGCACCACACCTGCCATTGTGTGGCAAAAAACAATTGGCGGCAATGGCACAGACAGCCTATCTGCCTTTACTGTAGACGCCGATTATTCATTTGTAATGTGCGGATCCAGCAAATCATTGGTATCAGGAAATAAAACGGGAGATACCCTAGGAGGTTACGATTTTTGGGTGGTAAAAACAGACTCTTCAGGCACTGTTCTCTGGGATAAAACCTTTGGTGGCGCAAAGATGATGTCGCTTCCGCCATCATTTCCACTTCGGATGGCGGATACCTCGTAGGCGGAACTTCTATCTCTAACCAGTCTGCCACCAAAAGCGCCAATACTGTGGGGCAAAGTAATGGTTATTGGGTACTGAAATTAGATACCAACGGCAATATTGTTTGGGAAAAAACGCTGAGCAGCCTGTACAGTGATTACCTTACTTCTTTAACCCAGCTGCCTTCGGGAAATTACGTGGCAGGTGGCTTTTCTTATTCCGACATTTATGGAGATAAGACGTCTAAAAACAACTGGTTCGCAAAACACAGCCGATTATTGGACTTTGGTGCTGGATAAAAATGGCGCTATTCTGTCTCAAAATATATTTGGAGGCACCAGCGATGATGCGCTCACCTGCGTTGCGCCTTCTGCAGGCGGTGGTTTTTATGCAGCCGGCTCTTCTTATTCCACCAGACTTGCAGGTAGTAAAACCTTGCTTCCTTCCGGCAACAACGATTACTGGATAGCGCTTGCTGACGCAAGCAGCAAAAAAGTAGGGGAATTCAATTTTGGTGGAAACCGCTCAGACTATTTAAGCTGCATGCAGGCGTTGGCAGACGGCATCGCTGTTGATTGGCGGTACATCCAACTCTGCCAGGCTACCTCCGATAAATCCGGCGCATTTCTCGGCGTTACCGATTTCTGGATGGTGAAAACAAACGCAGACGGTACAAAGAACTGGGATAAAACTATTGGCGGTGACCTTGGCGATTACCTGGTATCTGTACAGCCAACCAAAGATAAAGGCTTCCTGCTGGGAGGCTATTCTAACTCAGGAGCCGGTAATGATAAAACTGAAGCGTCAAGAGGCGGAAACGATTTCTGGATTGTAAAAACGGATAGCCTTGGAAATATAATGTGGGATAAAACGCTGGGTGGCAATGGAGACGACAAGCTCGCCGGCGCTTTCGAACTCGACTCTAACGAATATATTGTAGCCGGTACTTCTGCCTCTGCCGTTTCCGGAGACAAAACCTCGGTAACAGTGGGTGCCACAGGCGCTGCAGACTTCTGGCTCGTACGCCTGCATGCAACCTCGGTCGTATTGCCGGTGAGTCTTATTTCGTTTACAGGTACTTTGCAGCAGCAACATGTGGCACTAAGCTGGAAAGTAGCCAACAGTATCAATATCAGCCGGTATGAAGTGGAAAGAAGTACCGACGCGGTTGTATTTGCTACTATTGCTGCTGTACCTTCTTTGCAAAATGGCAGCACAAGCGTTACATACCGTACGTTGGATTCCAACGCAGCCTCGCTGCCGGTGGAACAATTGTATTACCGGTTGAAAATTGTAGACAACAGCGGAGCTATTACCTATAGCCAGATTATACCGGTACGGCTGCTGTCAGGATCTGGTAAGGATTTCCTGGTATTACCAAACCCGGTAAAAAATATCTTTACCGTGCAGTATAGTTCGATCTCAAGCCGCAATGTGAGTTTCAAATTGTTTGCTTCCAACGGATCAGAAGTAATGAGGGCTACGGTGCCGGCAGTAGCAGGCGTCAATGTTCATTCTTTCAGCGTTGGCCATCTTCCTAAAGGCGCGTATTATCTGGTGATGAATGGAGGCAACAAAAATGAACAAGTAACGAAAGTGATTATGAAAGAATAACAAAATTCCCATATTGCATTCCTTGACATTTTCATTCAATGATTTTGAAATGCCGGCAATCGCCGGCATTTTCTATTTTATGAATTTATTGCATACTACTGCAAAAGCCAGTTTAACACACATTTTAGCGCCATTCCTTGTATTTAACGGTGAAAATATTGACGAAATGCATTTTTAACAGTAAAATTACGCAGCTTCACCTTTCTGCTCCCGGCGTTATGAAGTTGCCACATTATCTTCATCGCTGTAAAAAACGAGAAGCAGAATACATGAAACAAATTTTGATGGTGCTGGCAGTTGCCGGTGTGATGACGGGCTGCGCGGCCAGGAAAAAGTCCAGATCAACTCAGCCAGCGGTAGCAGCAAGGGCTACCACCGCAGGTGATACAACTAAACGGTTGCCACCCCAGAAGATTGGTGCTCCCAAGCCTTATTCCGAGGTCATTACGGCAAAAGCGGTTTCAAAGCCCGGCTTATTTACCGTACATAAAGTAGAAGAAAAATGGTATTTCGAAATTCCCGACAGCCTGCTCAACAAGGAGATATTGGCAGTTACGCGCTATAGCCGCGTGCCCGGCGGCGGTGAAGTATACGGCGGCGAACTTGCCAACCAGCAAACGATACAGTGGGAAAAAGGACCAAACAACAACATTTTCCTGCGCGTAGTAACCACCATCAATGTGGCTGACTCGAGCAACCAGATTTATGAAGCAGTAAAAAATTCGAACGAAAACCCGATTGCCGGCGTGTTCGATATCAAAGCGTTTGGCAAAGACAGCACTGGCAAAGATTCGGCAAGTGTAGTAATAGATGTTACCGATTTTTTCCGTGGCGACAACCAGGTAGTGAGCATCAATCCTTACCACAAGCGGACGTTCAACTTATCCGGCATTATCAGCGACCGTTCTTTTATCGACAATATCAACAGCTATCCGCTGAATACTGAAGTGAAAACGGTAAAAACCTTCAACTCCAGCGCCAGCTTTGGCGGTATGACCAGCAGCCCATTTCCTTCCACCACATTTCCGGCAGCTACGGCAGCGGGCGCCGTCACTATCGAGATCAACAATTCCTTTATCCTGCTTCCTTCGCAACGGATGAGCAAACGCTCTTATGATCCGCGGGTTGGCTATTTTGCAGACGACTATACGGTATATGGCGACGACCAGCAGAAAACAAAAAGCGATGTATTTGTTGTGCGCTGGCGCTTAGAGCCAAAGCCTGAAGACATAGACAAGTGGAAACGAGGCGAGCTGGTAGAGCCACAGAAACCAATTGTTTATTATATCGATCCGGCTACGCCTAAAAAATGGCGTCCCTACCTGATACAAGGCATCAACGACTGGCAAAAAGCTTTTGAGCAGGCAGGATTCAAAAATGCCATCATGGCGAAAGAATGGCCTGCAGGCGATAGCAGCATGAGCCTGGAAGACGCACGTTTTTCTGCCGTACGCTATTTTGCTTCCGACATCGAAAATGCTTACGGACCCAACGTGCACGATCCTCGTACAGGCGAAATACTCGAAAGCCACATCGGCTGGTATCACAACGTGATGAAACTGCTGCACGACTGGTATATGATACAGGCCGCAGCTGTAGACCCGAAAGCCCGCAAAATGAAATTTGACGATTCGCTGATGGGGCAACTTGTTCGTTTTGTGTCTTCGCACGAAATAGGGCATACACTGGGTTTGCGGCACAATATGGGCAGCAGCAGCACCACGCCTGTAGAAATGCTTCGCAACAAAGCTTGGGTAGAAGCCCACGGGCACACCGCTTCCATTATGGATTATGCCCGCTTCAACTATGTAGCACAGCCAGAAGACAGCATTTCAGAAGCCGGGTTGTTTCCCCGCATTGGCGAATACGACAAATGGGCAATACAATGGGGCTATGGATATACAGGTGCAAAAAATGAGGAAGATGATAAAAAAGCAGTAAACAAATGGGTGATCGACAGCCTGAAAGCCAATCCCCGGTTGTGGTTTGGTACAGAAACCAACCCTTACGATCCGCATTCGCAAACAGAAGATCTTGGCGATAACAGTATGAAAGCCAGCGAATACGGGATTAAAAACCTCAAACGCATTTTGCCACAACTGCCCAACTGGACCAAAGAAGAAGCAGATGTGTATGAAAACCTGGACGATATGTATACGCAGCTTACCATTCAGTACAACCGCTACATGTATCATGCATTGAAAAATGTGGGTGGCATTTATGAAATACCTAAGAGCGTAGAACAGCCGGGCGACGTGTATACACCCACTCCCAAAGCCGTGCAGAAAGAAGCGATTGCATTTTTGAACAAGCAATTATTCTCCACGCCTTCATGGCTCATCGATAAGCAGATTTTAAACAAAATCAGCAATCCATCGGCTGCAGAAGCCGTAGGCAATATCCAGCTGAATGTCATTAACAGCCTTCTGTCCGGCTCACGCATCGGGCGCCTCGTATATAGCGGTTACCGGTTCAGCGATCAGGATCCATACAGCGCCGATGAAATGCTGAATGATGCAGAAGCTGGTATCTGGAGCGAGCTTAGCAGCAAAAAACCGATAGATATGTATCGCCGCAATGTGCAAAAAGCCTATACAGAAGCGCTTATCAACATATTGAACCCCGCATCTGGAGGAATTACCATTTCCTTCAATGCGCTGGGACGCCTTGGCAATACCAGTGTAAAAACATCTGATGTGGTATCAGTAGCACGAGCACACCTGAGTACTTTGCGCAGCGAAATTGTAGCTGCCATTCCCGGCACTACCGATAAAATGAGTAAATATCATTTGCAGGATGTAGCCCAAAGAATCAAAGTGGCACTGGATCCTAAATAGTGAACAATCAAACAAAAATGCCTGCTCTTCTGATGGGAGCAGGCATTTTTGTTTGAATAGACGTTGTTCGTTTCCAAAAACATTACCAGGCAAATGATGATATCTAGGATCTGAGAGTTCTCTAGTGAAACTGCTTAATGCTGAACCTCATGATTTCTATCGCTTCTTTCTGCCTCGATACTACTATATACAGATATCCATTATCGGTAAATGTGTGCGGGTAGCCAAACTGCCCGCCTTTCCACAAACCTTCTTTTTTGAGCTGGTAAATATCATCTGCTACGATATACGATTGGTCAAAAATGTCTCCTTTGTCGGAAATGGCTACAATAAGCGGTGTGCGGGCATAATGGTGCACCGTATCCGGAATGCCGGCATAGTAATAGCGTCCGTCCGGCAATTGCCCGAAATGGAATTTGCTGTCATTATCCGTGAAGCGGGTTTCTACGGGGAAAGACCAGCTTTCGCCCCTGTCTCTGCTTTCCGTTAGCCACAAACGCCCTTTCCAGCCTTTGCCCGTTACGCGCAGCAACATGTGCAATACAGAATCGGGGGTTTGAAAAAAGGAACCTTCGCAGAGTGGCGGCAATCCTTGTTTTTCTGCCGGCGCATAAAAGGTAGCCGGGTTGTCTTCCCGGTATAATGAATCCGGGTAGAAGCTGCTCATTTTCCAGCCCGATAGTCCACGTGGATCGTCGGTATAGGGAAAAGTGAAATTGCCGCTGATGATGAGCCTGCCGCCTGCTGTTTTTTGCGGACCATGATTAGGATTTACCGGCACATGCATGTCTTCCGGTTTGCTCCAGTGTTCACCGTCTGTTGATGTTACTGCCCACAAATGCGTATTCGTTCTTTTGGGTGAATATTCACCATAATAAGCTACCAGTGTATCGCCAAACTGGTGAAAGCCAGCTGCCGTAAGTACGTTTGAAGTATCCTTATTATATACTGAAGGAACGGCTAATGTGCGGGGTTTTGACCAATGATGAAAATCGTTAGAAGTAGCAAAAACCACGCGCTGTCCCGGCGCATCTTCATCTTTCATTCCATTCGACCAGATTACAATCAACTTATTGCGAAAGCGCGTACAAGATGCATGATGCGAATATAGCCAGCTGCTGTCGGGAACATATACCATTTGACGCTCTACTTTCAAAGGCGTAAGCTTTGTGGTGTCGTACGCATTTCTGATATCCTGCGCGCAGGCGACAGTAGATGCAGCCGTGAGTAAACACAAGAAAACAAAACACTTATAACTGGTTAGTTGCATGAATAAAACATTGCCTGTAAGAGTGCATCCCTTGGTGAGGCTGGTTAGTAATACTTTTCTATCTCAATTGCCCTTATATCTGTATTCCAGCCTTCTACTTCTACTATTGGTTTCACATTGTCGGCAGGAGTGTAATCGAGCGTAATAGTTTTTGATTCTCCCGGCAATACGGAAATATAATTGTCGCTATAGAAAGTAGGTAAAATCCTGTTTTTCGTCACACTGTCAATTAATGAGATGCGGTTGAAAAACGCAACTGGTTTTCCTGATGGATTGGTAAGCCCAACTATGATTTTTCCACTTTCTGCCGTATAGGTAGCATTTATGGTCAAGTCAGATTTTGCCATCGTTTGCAAGCCGCTGAAATTTCCGTTTCCGTCGGGCAGCCAGTAAAAATTGTCGCTGATTATTTCTTTATCCAGGTTCAGCAGCCGCAACACCAGAAACAGTCCTTGTTCCTTACCGGCGCTTTGCAGTTCTCTCCCGATGGAGAGAATGCGCTTAGTAGTCGTTGGTCCGATTTCGGAAAACACCTGCGTAATCATCGTACTGTTTCCCTGCATATCATATTGTATTACCTGCAGCATCATGTCGCGCTGAAATTCGAAGGTATTGTTGGCTATCATCACCATGCTGTCGGCAGCATTGAACATAATGTGTACCGGCTCGCCGGCAGCGTGCAGTCCATAAAGGCAGGCATTCGGATCGAGATAATAATCGTACATCTGCCCGCGCAAGGCAGTCCACGGGTTTTGAGTCTTCCAGATGATCACACCTGTATACCAATCCCACATATGTGCCGTGAAACCTTCTATAAGGGCGCGGTACTGATTGTAGTTGACCAGTTGTGCCTTGGCAGCAAAATCCTTCACCGTAGCCGCCGCGCCATAGGCAGCTATGCTGTTGTCGTACCCAATGTATTTATGATAATCCCATACAGAATCGACAGTTGATCTTCCATTGCTGTATTGCGGAACGCGCATATTTTCTTCCGGGATAAAGCGTTGCAAAGATGTGTAATCGCTCACGCCTACAGAGCCGATTTCTGAATTGAACGGGTAGGTTTTGTATTGCCAGAACGTTTTTATTGGCTGAATGCCGTAAGGTCCGTCGCCATTGCCGCCTATAGAATTATACGACATGCTGTCGGAGTTGGAATAATCGATAAACCAGCGTGTGCCGTCGAGAGCCGGCAAAATAGAATCTCTGAGCGGAAAAAAAATATCTTGTGGCAATGTTATTTCATTGCCGCCGCACCAGATAGCCAGCGAAGGATGGTTGCGGATAAGTTTTACCTGGTCGGCATGCCGATTCTAAAAAGAGGTTATGATTGTCCGGATATTGGCGGCGTGTCCATTGGTCGTCTTTTTTCATAGGATCAAGCCAGCGGCCGTTGCAGTCGCCAGAGCCCCAGAAATCCTGCATCACCAGTATTCCATATTCGTCGCAGGCATTGTAAAACTCCGGGCGTTCGGAAATAGCACCGCCCCACACGCGAAGAAGATTAAGGTTCATATCGCGGTGAAAACGGATTTCGGCATCGTAGCGCTCTTCCGAAAAGCGAAGCATGGCATCGGAAATAATCCAGTTGCCTCCTTTGATAAAGATCTTTTGCCCGTTTACTTTTACTTCCTTGCTCTTCGTAAATGCGTTCCACTCTGTTTGTATTTCCCTGACACCAAACCGAACGTCTTCCTCATCTGATACGGTAGCATTATGGCTAATGAACTGCACTTTCATGTTGTACAGGTTTTGCTCTCCATAGGTATTGGGCCACCAAAGCCTTGGGTTTTCGAGTGTATAATCGGGCAAGTCGATTTGAGCCGTAGAATGAATGGGAACCGTAACTAATCTGGATATCGTATCGGTGCCAATGCCATATACAAGCCTGCCTGAAACGGGAACATTGGTTGGGTTTTCCAGTTCTGCCGATACTTTTACCGTAGCAGGCGCCTGCGCACCGCTTACCTGTCTGACACCCGGCACATTGGTAACCACGTGTATGTTTTTTACATTAACAGCTCCGGTTTTTTCGATGTATACTTTGTCCCAGATACCGGTGTTGCGGTCGCGAACGGGTTGTATCCAGTCCCATCCGGCAACATATTGGTGAGTCACGTTTTTGGCAATAGTGCCGTCGCCGCCCTGCCCGCCGTTTGGATTGCCCACTTCGTCGGGAGGATATACAATGACAGCCAAGCGGTTGGTTCCATTTTGCAGGAGCGAGGTAATATTATAGGTCTGGCTCAGAAACATGCCTTTGTGTGGCTTGTCGTTCAGCTTTTTGCCATTCAGAAATACACATGCAGCTATAATTGATGCCCCTGCAGGTGCAGCCATACTTGCCCGCCGGTTGCTGGTGTGCTTTCCTCAAAGTCATTTACAAACCAGTAGGTGTAGTAGTCTTTGCCGGTATCGTAGATATCCGGAATGCGTTCGTTATTCATACCGTAAAACGGATCGGGCACTTCGCCGTTTGCCAGCATGGTAGTGAGCACGGTTCCCGGCACAACGGCAGGTTTCCAGCCGGTGAGGGCAGCAGGCGGTGTAGAAATTTGCTCACCGCTTAGAGAAACAAGAGACGCCTGGCTGCATCTCCATCCCGAATTCAACTCGTACGTCTGTTGTGCCGATAATGTGCCGGTGGAAAAAATACAGAGCAGCAGTATGGTGACATTTTGTTTGATCATTACTGAAAGCAGTGCGTTGGTGGGAAAATATTTTACGTTGGCAAAATACGCAATGATGATACATGAGGGGAGAAAAAGACCGGGAAGAGACGATTTTTGACCATTTTAAAACAGGATCGGTTAAATTACTGATACTCTAAAAAGTGCATATGAAATACAACTGAAAAAAACTGGCAATATGAGCTGATACGTGCTTCTTATGAATATTAGTGAATGGAGATATTAAACCATGTATTTCCACACGCCAAGTATTAGTCTCCTATGACGAAACGTGTATTGTGCTGATAATGAAATGATTTTACTGATGTCGCTTTAGTTTGAGCCCTATTTATCAGTTGTTTTTGAAATATATATTTTAAGGAATATATCAACACTTAATTATCTTTTAATATGCGAAGGGCAGGCAGGTAGCTGTATCCGTTTATCTTTATGGCTGGAAATAATAAGGTACATTTTTAGGGAATTTCTGTTTCCCCGCATTTTACAAACATCTAACCATATCTTATTCTCAAGCCCATATTCTATTTACATGACAGATCGAAAAAGCCAGTTGCTCAGTATGAGTATGCTGATCAGCGACCTGCTGATAACGAACTTCAGTTTTATACTGTCAGGTTTCATTGTCAACCTGTTTTTGTTTCACGGCAGGCAGACAATGGTCATTTTCCAGCTTCTTGTTCTGTTCAATATTACCTGGTTTGGCGCTGCTCTTTTTTTCCGTTTATATAAGTTGAATGTGTTTCACAATATGGAAGAAACCTATCGGCGCTCTTATAAAACCGCCATTTTGCAGGCGCTTATTTTCAGTCTTTTTTTGTATAGCAACAGTTATAAGTTATATACGGTAAAAGCCATTGTCTTTTGCTACAGCTTTATGTTTATCCTGCTCATGGTGAGTCGGCTGGCGCTCACCTACGTTACCAATTTTGTGATAAAAAAAGCGAATCTGCACAAAAAAATTGCAATTGTGGGCTACAATCCTATGCGCAAGCAACTGGCAAATTATTTTGAAAACAATAAAAATATTTATTCGTTTGAAGGCTTTTTCGACAACCGGGCGCTTAGTTCTTCGCATGTTACTGCCGATGGTAACATTGTAGGTTCTATTGCCGATTGTATGGATTATGCCATTGAAAACAGTGTAACGGAAATCTACTCTACTATTTTGCCCAATCAGCATCGTGATATACTGCAATTGGTAGACCGTGCGGAAAACAATTGCGTGCGGGTAAAGTTTATAGCAGCACATACCGACACTTCCAACTTTGATGATTTTCCGTCCCGTGAGTTTGTCGATTCCCTGTCGGTAACAGGCTTCCGGTCCGAACCGCTGAACCTGCTGAAAAACCGGGTGAAAAAAAGAATGGCTGACATTGTCATTAGTATGCTGGTAATCATGTTTGTTTTGTCGTGGCTTGTTCCTCTTATGGCAGTACTCATCAAGTTGTCGTCGCCCGGCCCGGTATTTTTCCGGCAGCAGCGCTCCGGCAAAGACAATAATGTATTCTGGTGCATCAAATTCAGGAGCATGACCGTAAATACAGCTTCTGACAATCAGCAGGCGAGCAAAAACGACGCCCGCATTACGCGCATTGGCGCTTTTATGCGCAAAACAAGCATTGACGAAATGCCGCAGTTTCTCAATGTGCTGGCAGGCAACATGAGTATTTGCGGACCCCGCCCGCATATGTTGCTGCATACTTCTATGTATCGCCATTCCATTAATAAATACATGGTGCGCCACCTGGTAAAGCCCGGCATTACCGGCTGGGCGCAGGTAAATGGCTATCGTGGCGAAACTGCCGACCGTTTCCTGATGGAGAAGCGGGTGGAGCACGATATCTGGTATTTGGAACACTGGTCGTCTATGCTCGACCTCAAGATCATCTTTCTTACTGTTCTCAATGCGGTTCGCGGTGAAGAAAATGCATATTGAGGTGTTGTTTGTTCCTGCTAAGGAATTAAAGTCTTCTATCACGATAGTTAAATGTGGAAGTCGTGGAAAAAACGCAACAGTCCCTTCATGCAGTGTTACTCTTTCAAGCCTTACGGCAGCTCTTAATGCAGTTGCATTTACAAGCTGCTTTGCGAAATAGTTATCAATTTTTATGGATGTTTTTCCGCAATGCGGACAAATGTGATGGTTTGTTTTCGATTTTTTAAATTCGTCTGAAAAGCCCGAAGCGAGTATGCCTGCCGGCAATGCAAACATGCCAATTCCCAGAATAGAAATAAAGGCTGTAAGTGTTTTTCCCAAACCCGTTATCGGATACATGTCGCCATATCCTACTGTTGTAAGTGTAGCTACGCTCCACCACATGGTTTCCGGGATATTGAAAACTTTTTGGGCTGTGCCTCGTGTTCAGCAAAATACATAATACTCGCTGCTACTATCACCAGCGAAATCGTGATAAAAAGGCTTATGACCAATTCTTCTTTTTTAGATGCCAATACTCTCCTAATCACTTTAGAAGCGTTCAAATAGCGGCTCAGTTTTAAAAACCGTACAAACCTTAATAAGCGCAAAATCCTGATAAACCGTAAATCAACTTGCGTAATCAGTGGCAAATAAAATGGTAAGATGGCAACAAGGTCTATGAGAGAGCCTGTAGAGAACAGATATTGAATCCTGCCCTTTATGGGATGCCTGTATTTTTCTGAAGACGTGCATGACCAGAATCTGAGCAAATACTCCAAAGAAAACACTGCAACGGAAAACTGTTCAAATGCATCGAAATGCGATTGGTAAGGACCATACAGGCTTTCAACTGTTTCTATAATAACCGCAATAATGTTGAGCAGGATGAGTGTAACAATAAAGCTATTGATTACTTTGTCCCAGATTGTGCCACCGTCGGTTGGGTCGAGCAGCAAATAAACCTTCTTTTTTAACCGGTTGTATGGCGATGATTTTGCATTGGTTTCGCTGGTTCATTCACAGCCTGGCGCAAATATTCATGCGGTGCTTTTACTCCATCCGCCTGGTTAGCTTCTGTTGCTTTTGTTTTTCCTGGTGTCATCGTCGGAGTTTTCCATTTTTACTTGATTGTTACATGGCATAATTGCGATCTGCTGAGAATCAGTAATTGTGGGCGCGCAAAATTGGTTATCTGTTCGCTTCACGGCCTTTTCAACAGTTGTTTTTGGTTGAAATGAATCTACAATGGTCATCTGCCTTGACGGGTTGATTTCAGATTTAATTTCCAATCTTCCATACAGTTATCAACGCTATAGTAAAAAACCGATTTTCAGGATTTCCTTTTGCAGAATAGTTAGAAACGTATGATCAATATTCAGCCGGCAAAAACTGGTATCTTCTACCCAAAGGGGTGAAGATGAGTAAATTATTTCTGCTTATAGAATAATAAGCTGCCAATCGCTGTCCGAAGTTAATAAAAGAGCCAAGTATCTTTCCTTCCCAACATAAAAAAAATTGTTTCTATATGTTTAGTTCAGCTTTGTTTAATTCAGTAACCTTGCAATAGATTTTAAAAAGAACTGCTTTGATGATAGATACAGAAAGCGCTGTTGTCTTTTATTTTCACTTATTTATCAGTGGTTGTATGGGCTCAAAGTGATATTTCGTTTACGGAAAGCAGGCAACTATATATCGACCAGCTTTATCGCAGAGACAATATTGCTCATACCGCATGGAAACCCGTTTGCTGATCGACAGTGTGGCGCAGCCCACCAGTGACAGCTGGCTGCGCCGGAAGTTTTTCCAGGAGCATCTGCTAAGTGTGCAGCAGCGCGACTTTAATATTTATGCCGATATCATTGTAGATGAAACAATTGGCTACAATACCCGTGGTGTGAACCCGCCCAATGCCAGCACACAAACGTATAAAGCACCGATGCTCAATACCCGTGGCTACGAAGTGAAGTGGCAATTTTGGAAATAAATTATATTTCGAAACCAACTTTTACGAAAACCAGGGACGCTTGCCGGCATATGTAGACAGCCTCGTTCGGCAAACCTACGTGATACCCCACCAGGCAAACTACAAGAATGCTAAAGCAGATGGCCCGGGCTTCGACTTCAACTATTCTTCCGCGCGTATTGTCTACATTCCCAGCAGGCATCTGTTGTTCGATCTTGGCTACAATCACAATTTCGTTGGCGATGGCTACCGCTCGCTTCTCCTGTCCGATTGGTCTACCAATTATCCCTACCTGCGCGCAGCCATTACGTTTGGCAAAGTGCAGTATTCTGTCATGTGGTCGCAATATCTTGCTTACCTCAACCGGTCTATCGCCAGCACGCCCTATTACGCGTTTGGCTTTTCGCGCAAGTGGGCGCAAACCTATTTGCTCGACTGGCAGGTAACTCCAAAATTCTCAGCCGGATTGTTTGAATCGGTAGTCTGGTCGGGCGGCAATATCAATACCAATAGTAAGATAGATGCCACCTATGCAAGCCCTGTTATGTTTGCCCATTCGGCGCAATCGAAAAGCGGGATAGATAACAATGAATTGGTGGGACTAAATCTGAAATACAAATTTTTGCCAAAGGCAAATGTGTACAGCCAGCTGGCGCTTGACAAAACCGGCAACAACGCCGACAACCGGTATGCCGTTCAGGCGGGCGTACGCTTCATGGATTTTTTGGGTGTAAGTGGTTGGAATGCGTTGGCGGAGTTTAATACAGCACGTCCTTACACTTATAGCTCAGGCAATTTACATTCTTCCTATACAAATGCCAATCTTCCACTGGCGCATCCATTGGGAGCCAATTTCCGCGAGGTGATAGGCGTAACTGATTTTACCTATAAGCATTGGTGGTTCCGGCTCGAAGCATTTGCTGCGCAAAAAGGAATTGATTCGGCAAACGGCACAATGAATTTTGGCGGCAATGTAATGAACCGCAGCAATTCTTTTCCGCAGGGAAACATTGCAACGCTGCAGGGCATCAAAACAAACATTCTGTATGGCGACCTGCGGATTGCCTATGTGCTGAATCCGAAAACGAACCTGCGGCTCGAAACCGGTTTTACCTACCGGCGCGAATCGAACGCGCTGAAAACCTATGAAGACAAGTATGCCTACATTGGTGTGCGCATGTCGTTCAGAAACCTGGTGTACGATTTTTAATGTTTGCAATGCCATTATAAAACCTATTTCATGCGCTCGTATTTTATCCTTTTTATGTTCCTGTTTTCTGGTCTGGCTGTGCAGGCACAGCAGATACCACTCAATCAGTCGGTGCAAAACCGTCTGAACCAGCTGATTATGAATTCGGACAGCGCCGTATTTACCGGCTTTCGGGCCATGAACTGGCTGGAACTGCAATCGCTTAACCTGCTGCAGAAAACAGAACTGATAGATAGTGCTTTTGGCATATCGGCACCGCAAGGCGAGGGGTATTTTTTCAAAAACCTGTCGTCTGATAATTGGATAAAAGGCGGTAAAGGCAGCAATGTATTTACACTCGATCCTTATATAGATGCAGGCATTGGAATAACCAACCGAAAAGACAATGCATTGATTGGTGGCGCAGCAGGTATCAGGTTTCAATCGGTGATCAATAACAAATTTTCTATCAATGCCGATGTCATTGCCAACAGCCATCAGTTTCCGTCTTATGTAGACAGCGTGATTTTTAACAAACAAAACATTGTGCCCGGCAACAATGTGGCAACGCTGCAAAACAATCACCGGTTTAATTATACCAATGCCAGCTTTAACCTCACGTATATTCCTTCCAAGTATTTCCTCGTATCGGGCGGTTATGGTAAACAGTTTTTGGGAGATGGATACCGCAGCCTGCAACTATCGGATAATGCAAACAACTACCCTTACCTGAGATTGCAGGCAAAAGTGTGGAAGCTGACGTACAACGTGCTTTACAGCCGGTATGAAAATAAATACTGGTATCCGCAGATCAATGGCAAAACACAGGGCAAATACAGCGTTTTGCACCAGTTGGGCATGAACATTACCAAAAAGTTCCAGTTCGCGCTTTTCGACCAGGTAACATCTGTGGCGAGAGACACCAATTTCAACCGCGGATTTGATGTGACTTACCTCAACCCGCTCATCTTTTTACGCCCGCTGGAGTTTGCCATCAGCTCGCCCGACAATGCAATGGTGGGTTTTCACTTCAAATATAATTTTTACAAAAAGGGTTTTGTATATGGACAGCTTGCGCTTGATGATCTGAACCTTCAACTGTCGCGCGATCATAAAGCACAGTTTTATGGCAATAAATATGCGTTGCAACTGGGCGTTTGGAACAATGATTTGCTGGGTGTAAAAAACCTGAGCTGGCGCGCCGAGTGGAACGGCGTACGTCCCTACACTTACGGACATGGCGTGGGCAACAATGTGAGCCTCAACTATTCGCATAATTACCAGGATTTAACCGACCCCTTTGGCGCCAATTTTCATGAGTTTATTTCTTATTTCAATTATAGCAACAAGCGTTTTTATGGCAGTTTGCAAAACCTGTACACCATACGTGGCGAAGGATATGCAAGTGCAGGCGTAATAGCGGGAGAAAATATATTTATCAACCAGCGAAATCTTGGTTCCAATGGCGCTTACGGAAGTTTCACCACCGCAGGGCAGCAAGCACCATTATTATTACAACCAGCTTTCGGCAGGCTACCTTCTGAATCCAAAAAACCGGCTGAGCCTGCAGGCAGACGCTGTATATCATCGCCGCACCGGAGCAGATGTGCACCAGTCGGAGTTTATTTTCTCGCTGGGTATCAAAACCAACCTGTTTAATACCTATGTAGATTATTAGTAAACCGGGATTGACCAGATAAAAAAGCGCAAAGAATTTTATGTCCTTTGCGCTTTTTTGTATAATGATTTCTTCTGTTTTTAAATTCTATGGCACTTTACGCGCTTCTGAATACCCATTTCATCAATTGCCCCCAGCCTGGTTTTTTACCATATAACAAAATGCCTGTGCGGTAAATTTTGCCAGCCATCCACGTACAAAACACAAAGCCGGCAACCAGCAGCAACATACTCACTATAAGTTCAAGATAAGACACTGTTCCGGGCACACCATATGCCAGTCGCGCCATCATTACCATCGGGGAGCTAAAGGGTATCATGCTTGCCCACACAGCTATCGTGCTGTCGGGGTTTTGTACGGCATTGGCCATAATTAAAAAGGAAAAAATGATAGGCATGGTAATAGGCAGGGTAAGGCTTTGCGAATTTTGCACATCATCTATTACGCTGCCGATGGCAGCAAAGAGCGCCGCGTAGAAAAGGTAGCCACCCAGAAAGTAAAAAAGAAAACACCCGATGATCAGTGGCCAGTTTACGGTACTGGCAGCATGTTGCACATTGTAAAATGCCTGAGCCGTTTCGTTCGCCTGTATCGAATTAGCGCCGCTCATAGCACCATTCTGCTGCATTGCTTCTACCTGGTGCAGAGTTTCGGGCGAGAGAAAGAGCTGCGCGCCATATACCAGCCCGAGAATGAGCACAATCCACATGAGAAACTGCGTAAGACCCACGGCGCCAATGCCTACAATTTTACCCATCATCAGCTGAAAAGGTTTTACGCTCGAAATAATCACTTCTGCAATGCGGTTGGTTTTTTCTTCCATCACGCCGCGCAACACCATCATACCATAAATAAGCATTGTAAGGTAAATAAGAATACCACATCCATAGCCGATACCATAGGCAAACATCTGGTTGCTTTCGCGCGACGCTATTGTTTTCATCTTCTTCCAGCGTGATAAAATCGGTGGTTTTCGATTCGTGAATGGATAGAATCGAGCTGGCTTTTCTGAATGCCTGCGCTTTGCAACAGCCGGTTTTCGATGGCGTCATTTATTTTATTGGCAATGTCGTCCTTAGTTCGGGGTCCAATGGTGCTTTTGCTGCGGATGATATAAGGTGTCCGGCTGTTATTGGAGTCTTTCGGCACAAGCAATATTGCCGAATAGCCTTTCTCTATATAATTAGAAGTATCCACGTCGCCCGGAAAAGAAAAAGTAATGTCGCCGGTGTTTTCGAGGTTGTTTTTAAAAAAACCTTCCTTGTCTATAACTGCAACAGACAGGTCGCTTGGCTGGTAGCCGACAGGTAAGTAGTACCAGCAATGAGCACCACAAACAAAAGTGGCAGCAAAAGGGTGGTAATGACAAATGTTTTATTGCGAACGCGGGTGAGATATTCACGCTGGATAATAAGCCAGGTTTTATTCATAACAGTACATTGAGATAAAAGAAATGGTTAGTTGATGGTTTGAAATGAACGGGTAGTGGCCTTTGGTGCCTTCTACTTCGCGGATGAAAATCTGGTTGAGAGTCGGCAGCATTTCATGAAAAGATTCGATAAGGCTGCCATGCTGAATGAAATGCTGCAGCACATCGTTGCTGGTATAGCCATCGCTTATTTTTACCGTCAGCTTATTGTTTTTGTCGCCTACTATTGTGAAGGCTTCACTCGTGAGTGTTGCCGGTGCAGTGGCAAGCTGCAGGCTGAACAGGTTTTCTTTAAAGTCTTGTTTTATTTGTTTTACAGTGCCGTCCAGAATTTTTCGTCCGAGATTTACAAGAATAATATGGTCACATATTTCTTCTACCTGTTCCATGCGGTGGGTGCTGAAGATAACGGTGCTGCCTTTTTGCGCCAGCGCAAAAATCTCATCTTTAATCAGGTTGGCGTTCAGCGGATCGAGCCCGCTGAAAGGTTCATCCAGTATAATGAGCTTTGGTTCGTGCAATACCGTGGTTACAAACTGAAGCTTCTGGCTCATGCCTTTGCTCAGGTCTTCCGTTTTTTTGTTCCACCAGCTTTGCATTTCCAGTTTTTCAAACCAGAATTTTATTTTTTGCATGGCATCGTGCCGGCTCAAGCCTTTCAGTTGAGCGAGATACAATGCCTGCTCGCCAATTTTCATTTTCTTGTACAAGCCGCGCTCTTCAGGCATATAACCGATTTTGGAAATATCATTTTGCGGGTCGAAAGGTTTTCCGTCAAACGTGATACTGCCTTCGTCGGGATAAAAAATGCCCGTTATCATACGCAACAGCGTAGTTTTGCCAGCGCCGTTGGGTCCCAGCAATCCAAATATGCTACCCTGCTCAATACTAAAGCTGATATCATCAACTGCTTTTTGGGTGGAATAGTATTTTTTGAGGTTTTCCAGTTTCAGAATCGTCATAATCGGCGCTTTTAATCTGTCAAATATAAATGCTCCCGCAGATTACGGCTATTTGCGCAGATAATTGTTTTAAAAGGTAAGCAATGGTTCACTGCCAAAAAGGTAAAATATGATAAACGGCAGGCTGAAAAAAGCAGCTATCGCAGTTTGCCGTACAATTATATCACGTTGGTGCAGGTTGTTCTTTTGCCAAAGTAAACTACATCCAATAATCGGTGCACCTGCTTTTTAAAGATTAAGGTGCTGCAGAACCATTGACCAGCATCGTAAAACGTACTATAACGAAATATTAATTGAGAGAATGGGTCTGAATCCTGCATTTTTGCCGCCGTTTCACCTATGCAGGCAATTACAGAGTTTTATCCTCAATTGACAAATCCGCACAATGTGGTCATAACGATGCACCAAAAGCCCGATGGCGATGCTATGGGCTCTGCATTGGGCATGTATCATTTTTTAGTGCAACTCGGACACAATGTAACGGTGATCTCTCCCACCAACTGGGCCGACTTTCTGAAGTGGATGCCCGACTGCAGCAAAGTAGTGGATTTTGAAACCTACCGCGAAAAGGCATCGCAGATACTCAGCGTTGCCAACACGATTTTCTGCCTTGATTTCAACACCATGCACCGCACCAAGCATTTGCAACACCTGTTGCTGGCCAGCGAGGCTACCAAAGTGCTGATAGACCACCACGAACTTCCCGAAAAGAGCCAGTTTACTTATGGCATCAGCAATATATATAAAAGCTCTGCCAGCGAAATGGTCTATGATTTCATTGTAGAATCGGGTTTTACCGCAAAAATAAATCTCGATGTAGCGGCGTGTCTTTATACCGGCGTGATGACTGATACCGGTTCTTTCCGGTTTCCTTCCACCACTGCATCGGTACATAAAATGGTTGCGCATTTTAAAGAACTGGGTCTTAATCACACCCTGATTCACGAACAGATTTATGATAATTTCCTTGAAAACCGTCTTCGTTTCATTGGGAATGCACTGCTAAACCATTTGGAAGTGTATTATGAATACAACGCCGCCATGATGGCGATTCCGAAAGAAGCACTGAAAAGTTCGACATCAAAACCGGCGATACAGAAGGATTGGTAAACTACCTGCTATCGATGGAAGGCATCCGGCTGGGCGCTTTGCTGATCGACAGGGAAGAAGAGCGCAGGTGGAGTTTTCGCACCAAAGGCGATTTTGACGTAAACCAGTTTGCACGCCTGCATTTTGAAGGTGGCGGACATCGAAATGCTGCCGGCGGACGCAGCAGCGATACTCTCGAAAATAATATACAGAAGTTTAAAACCGTATTAAGAGAATACGAAGCACAATTACAATAAATAAAAAATGAAACATCTCCTATCGGCAGTGGCTTGCATCGCCCTGCTATCGACCGCAGCCTGCAAGGTCAACTACGATAAAACGAAGTCAGGGCTTGTGTACAATGTGATTTCAAGCAAAGGTGGCCAACCGATAAAAGCTGGCGATTTTGTAAAATTCAATGTACAGTTTAAGCTGATGCCACAGGATTCTGTACTGAACACAACCTATGGCAAATTTCCGGGCTACAGCAAAGTAGATACCAGCAAACAGACAGAATACACATTCTTCGAAGTAATGCCCAACGTAAAAGTAGGCGACAGCGTAGAATTCAGTATGAGCATTGACACGCTGAAAAAGCGTGGCATGATCCGCGACTACGACAGCATTTTTACCCGCAACGGGCAGATCAAAGGATTCTTTACCGTACTGAAAACTTTTGCAACCGAAGACCTGGTAAAAGCGGATTACGACAACGAAACCCAGGGTTACAAAGACAAGGAAGTGGCATTGCTGCAGGATTATATCAACAAGAAAGGCATCAAAGCACAAAAAACCAAAAGCGGTGTATTTGTTGAAATTGAGAAAGCCGGCGATGCTGCTGTAAAAGCAGACTCGGGCAAAATGGCGATTGTTAAATACCGCGGCTACCTGCAGGACGGTGGTACTGTATTCGATACCAATATGGATTCGAGCAAGCACCATACAGATCCTTTGGAAGTAGTAGTTGGCGCAGGCCGTGTGATTCCAGGATGGGATGAAGCACTTCCTTATTTCTCAAAAGGTTCAAAAGGCAAACTGTACATTCCGTCTATGCTAGCTTATGGCATGCGCGGCGGTGGTGGCGACATTCCTCCGTATGCCAACCTGATCTTTGATATGGAAGTATTGGATGTGAAAGAAGCACCTGCAGAAACACAGAACGGTCCCGGCAATCCCATGAACAGCCTGACACCGGAACAAATCCAGCAGATCCAGGAGCAAATGAAACGCCAGCAGCAACAACAGCAGCAGGGCGGCGGGCAGCAGCAACCTGGCAAACCATAAGGTAAGAGAGAGATTTCAAATCAATAATAGACAACACAAAAACAGCCGGAATGCAACATTTCCGGCTGTTTTTGTATAAGGAATTTGTTAGAATCGTTTTGCTTTCCCTTTTGCAGCTTCCAGCCTGTGTGGGAATTATTTTCCGCTGGTTTTTATTCCTTCATTTGCTGCTCCTGTATTAAGTTTATGCGTTGCCCGAAAGGTTAGGCAAGTACCATACGGCTTTTCTTGGCCATAAGTATTATGGCAAGTGCCATACACGCCCACAGCAACATTTGCCAGGTAACGAGGTTCCATCCGCCCCACTGCCAGCAAAGCATGCCAGCCGTGGTGCCTACAGCGCCGCCTATGAAATAGGTAGTCATATACACCGTGTTGATGCGGCTGTGCGCCGATTCATCCAGAGTATAAATGCTGGCAATATTTGTTACCTGTGCGGTTTGTGCACCTACATCAAGCAATAAAACGGCAATTACAAAAGAAGTGACAGATTCGGGGAAAACCATCATGAGCAGGATGCTGATAATAATAAAACCAATAGCCAGCAGCAACGCTTGCATAGCATTGCCTTTGTCGGCCATTTTGCCAATTGCCGGTGCTGCCAGCGCTCCGCCAATTGCCACAAAACCAAACAACCCAATAGTGTCGGAATGATAATAGAATGGTGCGCTGCTGAGGTGGAAGGTAAGCGTTGTCCAGAAGGAACAGAATAACCCAAATACCAGTGCGCCAATGAGTGCCGACTGCCGCAACAAGGCAAATCGTTTTATTTGTTGCACCGTTGATTTCATGAGCTGCAGGTAATTGCCTGCAAATTCAGTGGATACATTTGGTAAATAAAAAAAGATGAGTATATCGGTAATGAGTGTGAGAACAGCAGAAATGCCATAGACATACCGCCAGCTCAGCCATTCGGCTATAAACCCGCTTACTACGCGTGCTGCCAGGATACCAATCAGGATACCACTGAAAATGGTGCCCAGCGTTTTGCCGCGGCTTGCTCTGTTGAGCGTAGCGGCCATGGGCAAAATGATCTGTGCGGAAACAGAAAGAAACCCTACAAACAAAGATGCAAGCTGTATTTGCCACGCATTGGCTGCCAAAGACATCATCAGCAGGAACACCACCAATACCGATAGTAAAGAAAGTACCAGCTTTTTGCGGTTTAGTTTATCGCCCAGCGGTATCAGAAAAAACAATCCCAGCCCATAACCCGCTTGTGAGAGTATAGCTACGTTGCCCGCCTGCGACTCGTTCATATGCAAAGAGCGGGCTATTTCGCTAAGGATCGGCTGGTTATAATAAATATTGGCTACAGAAATTGCGGCTGCCACCGCCATGAGTAATATCTGTGAAAAAGATAATTCTTTGTGTTCCATGTTGTGCAAAGGTAAGACAGCCGCGTTTTTTGATCAGAAAAATGAATTTTATGCAAAAAATAGCAGAATAACTTTAGCTCGACGTAATTGCGTATTGTATATAATTATTTTTAAAGTCAATGCGCAGGTTGAAAAGCCGGGTGTCCTGCCTGCCATAACGCGAAAGCAAACTGATCTGCAAAATTGCGAAACGTAACGCTCTTGTCTTCTGTAAAATGACCATTGTCATAATTGACCTTTACCAAAACAGGTTTGCCCGATGTGGATGCGTTTTGCACTGCCGCGGCAAATTTCCCGGGCTCCCATGGCACTACGCGCGGATCGTTCCAGCCGGCAACGGATATAAGGGCAGGGTATTTTGTTCCCTTTGCCACGTGCTGCATGCCATCCATTTCATACAGGGCTTTGCATTCGGCACTGTCTTTCACCGTACCAAACTCAGGAATGTTTACAGGTCCGTTGGCCGAAAATTCAAGGCGCATGGCATTGGCGCAGCCTACATTGCAAATGGCCGCAGCAAACAAATCGGGTCGGTCTGTGATGGCGCGGCTGATCATAACGCCACCAGCACTGGTGCCTGTGCCGGCTAGTTTTGATGGCGACGTATAGCCTTTGCTGATCAAATATTCCGCGCAACTGATAAAGTCTTTCCAGGTATTGGGCTTCGTGGTTTTAAACCCGGCGCGGTACCAGGCTTCTCCCTTTTCGCCGCCACCCCGCACGTGCGGGTAAGCCACCACCACACCCCGCGTGGCGAGCGAGTTTTCCATCATGTCGAAATATGGCGTCATGCTATATCCATAAGCGCCGTATGCATCCATCAGGCAGACGTTAGAACTATCTGGCTTTGTGCCTTTTTTGTAAAGGATAGACATGGGGATCATTGTGCCATCGTAACCTTTTACCTCCACTTCTTCTACCTGCAGGTTTTTATAGGCATCCGGATAAACGGACGGCTTGTTGAAAGGGCTTTCAGAAAAGGCGTCGGTTTTGGCATTGTAGCTGAATTCTACATAGGGCTTTGTCCACGATGTTATGCCCAGCAAACAATCGTTGGTTTTTGTATTTAAACAATACAATCCTACGGTGCCCGAATAAGGCAGTTTTACATCCGTGGTGGCTTTTGTATTGAAGTTGTATTTCGAAACATGGTTGTTGATGCCGTCGCTGTACACCACAAACAGGTAATCTTTGCTATACGATATGTATTCAACGGTTTGTCCAGGTTTTTCTGGCGCAACGATTTCTGCACCTTCCCAATCGGGGTGTGGCAATGTTGTTTTGACTACTTTATAATTTTTAGCGTTGCGGTAAGTGATGGCATACACATCATTGCCACGTAGAATGATCCCGCGCACCAGCTGATTGGCTGGCGTGCACAAAGTTTGCCACTGTATATGGGCAGCATTGGCTTCCGATGCCGGTGCAAAATTGATTTTCATTTCACTTCGCACAGTGCTTTCTCCGCTGAAAATGTAATCTTTTGCTTCTTCATCCAAAAAAACGAATGGATAAGCCGATGAATCTATGTGCATGTCGGGGTAACTCTCGCTGCTGTAAAAATCGGCATCTGCCACTGCTTCGGTTCCCAATACGTGCCGTTTGGTTTTAGGGTTCAGCCTTGCAGCCGGGTCTTTGTTATCGGCAGATTTAATTTGTTCATAAAAAAACGACTGGTTGTCGAAAGTCCAGCTCTCAATGCCGACGTTCAGTGCCAGCGAGTCTTGCAGCATTTGTTTGGTATCTACTTCCATGATTCTGACGGTGGAGACTTCCGATCCTTGTTCCGCAAAAGAGAAAGCCAGCATTTTGCCGTCATGGCTGGGTGAAATCCTCTGAATGCTAAGTGTTTTGCCCGGCATATAGGTAGATGGGTCAAACAGCAACTGCTCGGTTCCATTGATGCCTTCCCGGTAGTACAGCTTACCCACGTTTTCGCCGGGCATTGTTTTTTTGTAAAAATATCGGCCGTTTTCATAACGGTTCCAGCCAATGCTGGGCGGTTGCAGTTTGTCCAGCCTTTTCCATTCGGCAATGAGGCTGTCACGTCCCGGAATCGTGTTCAGGATAGAGTCTGTATAGGTTGCCTGCTGTTTAAACCAAGATTCTACTTCCGGTCGTTCAATGTATTCGAGCCAGCGGTACGGGTCTTTATAGGTAATACCAAAGTAGGTGTCGCTACTGTCAACGGTTCGTGTTACGGGATATCTGTATTGAGAAAATAATGAAGAGGTGATGAGTAGGCAGTAAATAACGAATAGAGGCTTCATAGAAGAGTGTTGAGTGGGTTATGAAAGGTTAATCGTGATGAACGCAAATGGGCAATAACTAAATTAGTGTTTTTGGCTGATATATGGTTTAAGAAAATATCTGTTGCCGGATGGCACATTATTGACAATACCTGTAGTGTTTTTTTAAAATCGAGATAATACGTTTATGCAAAGTTTCAGTAGGTGCGCATTAAGATGTCCGCATAAAAAAGGAGCTTCTGATCAGAAGCTCCTTTTTACTTATTGGAAATCAATGAAATTATACGTCGATTTTCGCGTAGCGTGCATGCGTTTCAATAAACTCCCGGCGTGGGGCAACTTCATCACCCATCAGCATGCTGAAAACACGGTCGGCTTCGGCAGCGCTTTCAATGGTAACCTGTTTCAAGGTACGGCGGGCGGGATCCATGGTAGTTTCCCACAACTGGTCGGCATTCATTTCACCCAAACCTTTATAACGCTGAATACCTACGCTGTCTTCTTTGCCATTGCCTAAGCGTTCAATCCACATTTTGCGTTGCTCTTCGCTATAAGCATAATGTGCTTCTTTGCCTTTTTTTACAAGATACAGTGGTGGCTGCGCAATGTATACATAACCCTGCTGCACCAATTCCTTCATATACCGGAAAATAAAGGTGAGAATCAGGGTAGCAATGTGCGATCCATCCACATCGGCATCCGTCATAATAATCAGCTTATGATAACGGAGCTTGGTGATGTTTAGTGCTTTCGGATCTTCCGGCGTGCCAACGGTTACGCCCAGGGCGGTGTACATGTTGCGGATTTCCTCGTTTTCGTAGATCTTATGCTCCATTGCTTTTTCTACGTTCAGGATTTTACCACGCAGTGGAAGAATAGCCTGGAAGCTTCGCTCACGGCCCTGCTTGGCAGTTCCACCGGCACTATCTCCTTCCACCAAGTACAGTTCGCATCGTTCAGGGTCTCGTTCGCTGCAGTCTGCCAGTTTGCCGGGCAGTCCGCCACCGCTCAGAACAGTTTTGCGCTGCACCATTTCGCGGGCTTTTTTTGCTGCAACACGAGCCTGGGCAGCCAGAATCACTTTGCTGATGATATTCTTCGCTTCTCTTGGATTTTCTTCGAGGTAATGCTTCAAGCGCACGTGCAACGGTTGTTTGCACAACACCGCTTACATCATTGTTACCCAGTTTGGTTTTGGTCTGACCTTCAAATTGTGGCTCGGGAACTTTTACCGAAATAATAGCGCTCAATCCTTCGCGGAAATCATCGCCTTCTACTGCCACCTTTCGCTTTTTCAAACAACCCCTGCTTGTCGCCATAGGTTTTGAATACGCGCGTAAGTGCCTGGCGGAAACCGGTAACATGTGTACCGCCTTCAATGGTATTGATATTATTGACGTAGGAAAAAATGTGTTCTTTAAAATCATCGTTGTAGGTAAGTGCTACTTCCACAGCTACATTGCTGGCCACATCGTGACCTTCCACATACAACGGGCTGCCAATGAGTGAGCTGCGGTTGCCGTTTCTGTCGAGCATTTCCACAAACTCAATAATGCCGCCTTCACTGTAAAATATTTTGCTGTAGGTTTCTCCGTTTTCGTCTTTTTCGCGCAGATCGTTCAGCGTAATGTTTATTCTTTTATTCAGATACGACAGTTCGCGCAGCCTTCCTTCCAGAATGTCTTTGTTATAAGACACTGACCTGGAAAATAGACAGATCGGGCCAAAACCGTACGTAGGTGCCGGTTTTATCGCTTGTATTGATTTCGCGGACAGGATATGCAGGTATACCGGTGTGATATTCCTGCTCAAAAATTTTTCCTTCGCGGTGCACGATTACATGGCAGGTGGTGCTCAGTGCATTCACGCAGCTTACACCCACACCATGCAAACCGCCGGATACTTTGTACGTGTCTTTGTCAAATTTACCACCGGCGTGCAGCACTGTCATTACAATTTCGAGCGCGCTGCGCTTTTCCTTGGTGGTAATGCCTGTGGGAATACCGCGTCCGTCGTCCTGAACGCTTATCGAATTATCTTCGTGAATATTTACTGTAATGTTTTTGCAATAGCCGGCAAGTGCCTCATCTATCGAGTTGTCTACTACTTCGTACACAAGATGGTGAAGTCCTTTTACACCAATATCACCAATATACATCGCAGGGCGTTTCCGCACTGCTTCCAAACCTTCTAAAACCTGAATACTATCGGCGCCATATGCTTTGGGGCGAACCTCTTCAATGGTAAGTGTTTCTTCGTTCATAATTTACGTACTAAAACCTTGTAAAAAGAGCTTTCTACAAGCTGGCGAAACTACTAAAAAATAACTGTTTTTCATAGTATGGGAAGGTGCAATAATGCTTATTTTTTGTTATAAATATGCCCTTACTTTCTGCTGTTTTCCCGGGTTAGGGCAAATGACAATCAGACACTTATTGAAAATTTAAGTAAACAACAGCTGTCTGCGTACTTTCGGAAAAGTTGAAGACGGAAAATCTATGACCGGAGTCAATAAAAATTTAGATGTCCGGCAGCAAAAACAAAGCGGGAGCCGTTACTTTCGCTAAAGAAAAAGAGTATGAAAGCTGCCAGCACCCAACAAATTAAGGAAGAACTGAAAAGCCTTTCACAGAAAGAGGTTGTGGAACTGTGTCAGCGCCTTATCCGGTACAAAAAGGAAAATAAAGAGCTGCTCAGCTATATTTTGTTTGACGCTCACGACAGGCAGGGATACATCGACACCATAAAGCTTGACATGGATGAAGAATTTGCGCAACTGCCGCGCAATAACCGCTATCTCGCAAAAAAAGGCTTACGATCTGTGCTGCGTGCAATCACAAAATACAGCCGTTACATGGGTGAAAAAGAAGCCGAGGCAGAGTTGCGGCTGCATTTTTGCCGAAATATGAAAAGTGCGGGAATGGCTTCTCATGCGCAGCAAGCCCTGTTCAAAGTGTATGTGGCGCAGATCAACAAAATACAAAGTCTCGTAGTGCAACTTCACGAAGACCTTCAGTTTGACATGCAAAAGCAACTCAATGAAATAAATGGCTGATAGGAGAGATGCCATCATTGTCTGTCAGATTCATTATCATCAAAAATAACACCTCCATACTATGCAGTTACATATTGCCAAAGATGTTCAGGAACTCAGCGTACAGGCTGCCGATTTTTTAGTGCAGCACATCCAGGATACGTTGCAAAAGCAGTCGAAATATACACTTGCCCTGTCGGGAGGCAGCACGCCAAAAGCATTGCACCTGCTGTTGGCAAGCGATCTGTACAAAAGCAGGATAGACTGGAGCCACGTGCACATTTTCTGGGGCGACGAGCGGTTTGTGCCCTTTACCGACGACCGCAATAACGCGAAAATGGCGTTTGATACGCTGCTCGACCAGGTGCCGGTGCCCATGCAGAATATCCACATTATGCAGACCGAGAACACAACGCCTGAAGAATCGGCAACCGCCTACGAAGCTATTTTGCATAAATACTTTCCCTTGGTACATACCCATCATCCCGATGATGTGCCCGACAATACGCCGCATACAACGTTCGATCTCATTATTTTCGGTATGGGCGATGATGGTCATACGCTTTCCTTGTTTCCGGGAAAACCTGTGATTCACGAAGCAGGCAGGTGGGTAACTTCATTTTACCTCGATGAGCAAAGCATGTATCGCGTTACGTTGACTCACCCGGTGGCCAACCATGCTGCCTGTGTGATGTTTCTTGTAGCGGGAAAAGGCAAAGCCGCCGCGCTGAAACAAGTGATTCAAGGTGAATACAATCCGGATCTTTATCCTTCACAAATTATCAAACCAAAAGGCGAACTGCATTGGTTTTTAGACAGTGCCGCTGCTTCAGAATTGTAAAGTGGAGAGGAATACAAGTAAAGAATAAAACCTAAAAATCAAAAGTTCACCCATCATAAATCCGAAATCACAAATCAAAAATCCCTTGCCCGATTCTATCCAATTTCTTAACGTTTGCGCTTGTATTTTTGCAGGCGAAACAAGTAGACATGGAATTAGCAGCGTTGTATGATAAAGCTCTGAATTTTGAATTTCTGTCGGTAGAAGAAGGCGTGCACCTGTACCATCATGCGCCACTTGCCGATCTTATGTATATTGCCGATACGCTTCGCAAGAAGCAGGTGCCTCATGGCAAGGTAACCTGGCAGATAGACCGCAATGTAAACACTACCAATGTGTGCATTGCCAATTGCAAGTTTTGTAATTTTTACCGCATTCCCGGCAGTCCCGATGCCTATATCACCGATATGGACACCTATCGCCGCAAGGTTCACGAAACCTTCAAATATGGCGGCGATCAATTGTTGCTGCAGGGCGGACATCATCCCGGGCTTGGGCTCGATTTTTATACAAAAACCTTCAGCCAGCTAAAAGCGGAATTTCCTAACCTGAAGCTCCACACGCTCGGACCCCCGGAAGTGGCGCACATCTGCAAGCTCGAAAAAATGAGTCACCACGACGTGCTGAAAGCTTTACAGGAAGCGGGTATGGATTCGCTGCCCGGCGCCGGCGCAGAAATACTGGTAGACAGGGTAAGAAGGCTCATCAGCAAAGGCAAATGCGGCGCCGACGAATGGCTCGCCATTATGCACGAAGCTCACAAGCTCAATATCACCACCAGTGCCACTATGATGTTTGGTCATGTGGAAACCATTGAAGAGCGCTTCATTCACCTTGTACGCCTGCGCGATGTGCAAGCCATAAAACCGGCAGACGCAAAAGGCTTTTTGGCTTTTATTCCCTGGACCTTCCAGGATGTAGATACACTGCTCACCCGCATTCGTGGCGTGCACAATCTTACTACAGCCGAAGAATATATCCGCATGATTGCCCTCAGCCGCATTATGCTTCCCAACGTGCTGAATGTGCAGGCAAGCTGGCTGACTGTGGGCAGGCAAACGGCACAGTTGTGCCTCAATGCCGGCTCCAACGACTGGGGCAGTATCATGATTGAAGAAAACGTGGTAAGTGCCGCCGGCGCACCACACCGCTTTACGTCCACAACGATTCAGGAAGCAATCCGCGAAGCAGGCTTCGAGCCACAGCTGCGCAACCAGCAATATGAGTGGCGCGCCATTCCTGATGCGATAGTAGAGCAGGTGATTGATTATTAGTAACTGTACCAGGTAGCAGGTATAAAGTATTGGGTAATACAAAATACATTTTTGGTAATCATCGTCCACCGCTCCGGTTGGTCGTCCGTTGCGACGCTCCGTTCAGGGTTCCGGGCAATGATTGATCTGTTACTACAGTCTCACAACGACATACTACTTAGTACATAATACATTGTACATCACAGAAAGCCACACTTCATAGCTAAATATGGCACGAATACAAACCAACAAAGACACATCACGCAAAGACATTATAGTGCAGGCGGCAGCCGCTTTGTTTTTGGAGAAAGGCTATAAAGCCGCCAGTATGCGCGACCTGGCTGAAAAAGTGGGAGTAGAGGCCGCGAGTTTGTATAATCATATCCGCAGCAAAACCGAACTGCTTCACGATATCTGCTTTGTGGTAGCCAACCGGTATTGGGAAGAAATGAGCCGCGTGGAAGCAGAAGATACGTCGGCTATCCAAAAACTTGAAGCGATGCTGCGCTTCCTCATTAATCAAATGGTTTTTAACTTTGATGAAGTGTATGTGAGCGACCGAGAATGGCGGCATCTTACCGAGCCATACCTGTCTAATTTTCAAACCCAACGGCGCAATTTCCGGCGTCGCTTTGCAGCCATTATTGAAAAAGGAATTGCCAATAAAGAAATCAAACCTATTGATGCATCCACGGCTGTATTGATTATGCTACATGCCATTAGCGGTATCGAAAGCTGGCACCGCAGCAAACGCAAAATAGACGAGAAGCAACTGGCGGAAAATATGATCACCATTATGCTGGATGGATTGAGAAAGCAGGTGTAAAAAACAGTTCGCGTGTTTTATTTTCAATATCAACCGTTTTTTTACTTCTTCATCAGCAATGTAAGCATGTGCAAAGCTGGCAGGTTGATGATTATGGATAAAAGCTTTTGGCTTTCAACACTTCTTCCACACCATTACTTTTCACCGAATAAGAAAAGCCGGGCTGCAGGCTAAAGCCACCATATTCGCCCTGCTTGTTGAGTGCTATAAAACCAACCTGTATGTTTTTTGATTTTTCAGGGCTGCGTTTTACAATGCGTTCAACGGCTTCCTGGCAGGCTGCCGCAGGTGTTTTTCCCTGCCGCATCAGTTCTACTACGAGGTGCGAGCCTACAATGCGGATTACTTCTTCGCCAACGCCGGTAGATGTGGCAGCGCCTATTTCATTGTCTACATACAAGCCCGCGCCAATCACCGGCGAATCTCCTACGCGACCGTGCATTTTATACGCCATACCACTTGTGGTGCAGGCACCGCTGAGGTTGCCGTTGCTGTCCATTGCCATCAGCCCGATGGTATCATGATTGTCGGGACCTCCTGGCATCGGGTCTTTGCTTTTATCGTACAACCGGTTTTCGATATTGATTTCCGGTTTATAGTCTGCTTTTTTCATCCATTCTTTCCATGCTTTTTCGCTTTCGGGCGTTAGCAGGTTTTCTTTTTGAAAGCCATTGGCAAGCGCAAACTGCAACGCGCCATCACCAACAAGAATTACGTGCGGTGTCTTTTCCATCACCATTCTAGCTACCGAAATCGCATGAACAATGTGTTCGAGAGCCATCACGGCGCCGCAATTGTATTGTTCATCCATAATGCAGGCATCGAGGGTTACACGCCCGTCGCGGTCGGGCAATCCGCCGATACCGATGGTCTGATTGGTAGGATCGGCTTCCGGAATTTTTACGCCGGCTTCTACAGCATCCAATGCCCGTCCACCCTTGCTCAATATTTCCCATGCTCCTGCGTTTGCCGTTTTGCCAAAGTCCCAGGTAGAAATAACAATCGGTTTGTTGGCGATTGTGGTTTGTGTTTTGCCAGCGGCTGCTAAAATGGCGCTGCTGCTCATGGCTGCGGCAGATGCGGTGAGTGATGACAGGATAAACTTTCGGCGGGTAGACATGTCTTAAACATTTTTTTACCGGGAAATAGCCGGTAGTAATAAAGGGCTAAACTTACGGCATTCCGTGTATTTTCCAGATACAAACCTTCCCCTGGCATTATGGTATGCTAAAGCTGGTAAGAAGCAGTGATTAGGCCGGGAGGTCTGCCGCGGCCGTGTCGGCGTCGTGGGTCACCCCGGGGTCGCCGACCTCGATCTCGCGGGTGGCGATCGTCCGGGCCAGTTCGTCGATGATGTCGGCCGGCGCCTGCCCGGGCGCTATCGCACCAAGGGCGCCAAGATGGATCGTCGGTAGCAGGACCGGCCAGCCCGGCTCGCCGTGCCACGTGGGTCGCGCTACCGCGTCCACGTCGGCCCCGTGGGCTTCGATCAGCGACGTCACGGTTTCCGGGCCGACCCATGTCATGCGCGCCGGCCAGACCAGGACCGCGGCCGTGTCGCGGACTTCGTCCAGCGCCAGTTCGGCACCACGCCGGATCTGCCCGACCGGCCCGCTTTCGGCCAGCCGCCGGCACGCCCAGGACGCCTCGGAGCCGAGCAACGCGGCCGCAACGGTTCCGTCGGGGACCGGCGCCACGACCACGATCGGCATCGCGCCCCCCGACCAGGCGAGGTCCGTCAGGCGCCGAACGCGGGGTTGCCCGAGCGTGTCGACGAGCGCGCCATCGGCAGTCGCGGACACGATCACGGCAGCAACGGTCATGCCCGGAGTGTACGTGTTCATGCTGAGGTTCTGCCGCTGGGGCGTATCCGTGGGACAATCGGGCGTCCCAACAGCCTTGGAGTAGTGCCAGCAATACGTAATCGGCGCGCCACGGAGC
>CAVXBN010000004.1:0-38626 GCA_963760045.1 uncultured Chitinophagaceae bacterium | reverse complement strand
CACCAGTTGTTGCGTGCTGTCGCAAATATTGATCTTTAGTTTCGAATCAAAATCGAAGAGATCAAACACATCTTTGTACACGCCTTCGCGCAGCCAGCTATCAGCGGTAAAAATGTCTGCTGCCGGGTAAGAACTTACAATATTCGGGTACTGTTGTTTGGTGATGTCAACCGTTATATTTTTATCTGTACAACCTTTTGCAAATGCATCCAGCCGGTTTGCAGGAACGTCCATTATCAGTTGCTGGCGCAAACCAAATCGCACTTCTTCCACTCTTGCTTCTGCAGCCAGATGCAGCACTTCTTTTAAGTATCCCGGTGAAACAATACCACCTTTAAAATTGATATGTATCTTTTTTGTTAGTGCCATAATGAATGTGCCTCCGCCCACAAAATGGGTGTATTGATACATGCTTTACCTACAATTGCATGTTGTTTGAAAATAGTTGAATATTGGTTTTACCATGTTAAACCACAAACACAAAGCCAGGCTCACGTATCTCTTTATGAGATTGGAGGCACTATGTGTTCCAGAATCTTCATTACTTCGGGGCGGCAGCTTCCACAGCCCAAACCTGCGCCGGATGCGGCACACAAGGATTTTATATCAGTGCAACCTTCCTTTATTTTACCTTCAATATTGCCTTCACCCACATTGCCGCATGAGCAAACCAGTTTGCCCAGAACCGGTTCTGCTTTTTTGCCCGAGCGCAACAGCTCCAAACGCTTTTCGCTCAGTTCTGTTTTGTTTTGAATCAGATCTTTAAATTCTAAAAATTCCGTTTTGTCGCCAATCAGTATGGCGCCCACCATCCCATCTTTGTGAATGATACATTTTTTATAATACCGTTTTGCTTTATCTATAAAAACCACTTCTTCATAAGCCGGATCGTTTGCGGGCGCTTCAGCCATGCCGAGCGAGCAAAGGTCGGTGCCATGCATCTTTAAAATATTCATCAGCAGCGAGCCTTCGTAATACTTGGCGATGTCGCCGCAAATGTGCCTTGCAACTATTTCTGCCTGTTGTTCTGCCGCAGCTGTAATGCCATACAAATAGCCTTTGAATTCAGCCATTTCGCCAATGGCGTATACCGATGGATCGCTGGTAGTAAGGTATTCATCTACCACTACGCCGCGCTTGCAAAGCAGCCCGCTATCCCTTGCCAGTTCTGTGTTTGGCGATGTGCCAATCGCCATAATCACTGCCTGGCAGTCTATCTCGCGTCCGCTCTTGAGCCGTACGCCTTTTATGCAGCCGTTGCCAATAAGCCGCTCTATTTCATCGTTGTAAAAAATATCAATACCTCTTTCAGTCAGCTCTTCCTGCAATAACTGGCTGCCCAACCGAATCCAGCTGCCTGTCCATCAGTCTGGAAATACGCTGTATAATGCAGGCACTCCACGCCGATTTCGTGCAGCGAAGCCGCCAGTTCAATCCCCAGCAAGCCGCCACCAACGATCACCACTTTGCCGTTTGCTGGGTCTACATGTGCTTTAAATTTATCTGCGTCTACGCGGCTGCGCATGGTAAAAATTCCCTTCATGTGCGGAACGTCTTTCAGCATAGCGGCGCGGCTGCCCGTTGCCATAATCAAGATATCGTAATGATGTGTTTGTCCGTTGCTGTCGAGTATCGTTTTTTTATCCCTGTCTATACGCTCTATACTGGTGCCGCGGTTGAGGGTAATGTCAAAGCCATTTTCCTCTTCGTTCATTCATTTTCACCAGTTGCTTCCATTGCTGCGCGCCGCTGATATAGTCGGGCAACATTACACGGTTGTAAAAAGGAAAATCCTCTTTGCTGAAAACCACTATTTCATCTCTGTATTCAGTGCACGGTAGCTTTTTACAAATCCATATGCACCCGCGCCTGCACCAATTACAATTATCTTTTGTTTTGGTTTTTTATAGCGTTCTACCTCTACAGCAGAAAATTTAAAATCAGGCTCTTTGCGATTTTGGATCCAATAAGTTATGGGTAAGATTGTTCGCCCGGTTCAAATCGCTGTTGCAATATTTTGCCCCAGTGCATAGGCAGAAACACAACGCCTTTTTTTATATCTGTTGGTAAGTTTGGCTTTTACCCGCACTGTGCCCCTGCCGATTGATAATTTCTACCAGATCATCTTCACCTAATCCCTCGTGCTGCTGCATCATCGAGGATGTATCTCCAGAAACGATTGTGCAATGTGTTGTTTTCAGCTTGCTTACCTTGCCTGTTTTGCTCATGGTATGCCACTGGTCGCGTATGCGGCCGGTGGTTAACACCAGTGGCAAATCGTCTGTAAGTGTGTTCTGATTCGTTGGCATCATTTACCGCATGAATGATGGCTTTTTTTGATGGCGTATAAAACTGCTTATCAGTAAATAATCGCGGTGTTCCGTATCCTGTTCTTTCGTGTAAGGATATTGTATACTCAGGTTTTCTTTCAGTACGTCATAACTAAGCCCTGTAATATCAATATTGGTATCTTTTGTAGAGCGGCAATGTTCATCATATATCTCAGAAAAATTGTTGTAATCAAAGCCATTATAGCCCATTTTTTTGGCAAAGCGGCAAATGATTTCCGCATCGGGCAATGCTTCGCCCGGCGCATCTACTATTTTGTTTAAGTAAGTGATCCGACGTTCGGCATTGGTCATGGTGCCTTCTTTTTCTGCCCAGGCTGCTGCGGGCAATACCACATCTGCATATTGCAAGGTTTCCGGTTTGTTGCTGATTTCCTGCACCACCACAAACTTTGCTTTTTTCAATGCTTCTTCGGCCATCGCGTACATCGGGCAAGCTCACCAATGGATTGGTGCCCATGATCCAGATGGCTTTTAACCTGCCATCATTCAGTGCTTCAAACATTTCAGTAGCTGTATAAGCCCGGTTTGGCGATTAATGGCTTTGCCACCCCAAAACTGCTGCATAAAATTGCGGTCTGTTTCGCTATGCTAAGTTGCGGTGTGCAGGCAGCATAGTTGCCATGCCGCCCACTTCCCTGCCACCCATTGCATTGGGCTGACCGGTTAGGGAAAATGGCCCGCTGCCGGGTTTGCCAATATGCCCGGTAATTAGATTTAAATTTATGAGACTCAGGTTTTTATTTACACCAATGGCGCTTTGGTTTAAACCCATCGTCCACATGGTGATAAAACCTTTTGCATTTGCCAATATACCCTGCTGCTTCGCGTAATTTCTCTTCCGGCACATCGCAGATGGCAGCCGCTTCTGCAACGGTGCGTTCCATTACTTTTTGCTGTATACTGTTCAAAGCCTTCTGCATGGTTTTTGATAAAATGAACATCTATATCGCCATTCTTCGATCAGCAACCTGCCCATGCGCATGATGCAATACCACATCGGTGCCGGGTTTAACCTGCAGATGCACATCTGCATATGCGCAGGTTTGTGTTTTTCGCGGATCGCTTACAATGATTTTTAAATTTGGATTTGCAGCTCTTGCCGCTTCCACCCTGCGCCAGATAATAGGATGGCACCAGGCAGGGTTGGCTCCGGCTACAAAAATGCAATCTGCCAATTCAATGTCTTCATAACTGATGGGTACACTGTCTTCGCCCAGGCTCATTTTGTATGCCGTAACGGCGCTGCTCATGCACAGGCGTGAATTGGTATCAATGTTATTGGTGCCAATAAAGCCTTTCATCAGTTTATTTACCACATAATATTCTTCGGTCAGGCATTGCCCCGATGCATAAAACGCCACGGAATCGGGTCCGTATTTCTCTATCAATGTTTTAAAAACAGCGGCTGTTCTTTCCAGGGCATGTTCCCACGATACCCTCTGACGCTGCATGCTTTTGTTGTACCGCATTTCGGGATACAGCAACCTGTCGCCTTTGTTCATTACGGTGTAATGCAGGTTCATACCTTTGCTGCAAAGCATGCCTTTGTTTACCGGATGATCTTTATCGCCTTCTAGCTGCAGTTTGCCGTTACGGTCTTTATGCACTACAACGCCACAACCTACACCACAATAACAACAGGTTGTTTTAAAAGATGATGACATGATGATAAGATTTATTTTTATTGACCAGTTGTCCTGATACAGGATTACCGGTATGCGGTAATCTGTATCCAGGGTTTAAAATCTGATGTGTTTATTGCCTTGAAACCGGCAACTTCATTAAGCCATTGCCAGTTCTGGTTTTGCAGCTACTTCGGTTTCTACTTCTTTCGACTTTGTAAAACCGGGTAACAAAAACAACAACGATACCGCAATTACGATATATCCGATGTATGTAAATGCCTGTGCATATGTGATGGTTTCGACTTGAACAGAAAGCCAAACAGCATACCACCCAGGTTGCCACCTGCACCTACGATACCGCTGATCAAACCCACATTGTTTTCGTTTACAAATGGAACAATTCCATAGGTTGCACCATTGGCCATTTTAAGAAACAAGGCGAAACGTAAGCATGGATACAATTGCAAATACCAGTGTATCCGGCCTGTGCAAAATAGATAGCCCAATACCTTCGAGCAGTAATACGATGGCCAGGAAAATCCCTTTTCCACGCATACCCAACTTCTTACCGGTTTTATCAGAAATAATGCCACCTAATGCACGGGCAAAAAGGTTCATAAACCCAAAAATGCCTGCCCAGAAACCTGCTGTGACTGCGACAATTTAAACGTATCGATGAAGTGAAGAGACGCAACATTGTCGAACGTGATTTCCATACCAAAGCACATGGCATAAGCAATAGTCAATGCCCATATTCGCCAGTCTTTTAATACGGTGTAATCTGTTTTGTGCGGGTTTCTTTTGTTCTGCCTATTTCACTGTAATTGCCTTCCGGTGTGTCTTTGGTATAGCGGTGATACAAAAATGCAACGATCAGCATCATCACACCGGGAACAATCATCGCATAGCGCCATGCTTCGCCTTTTGTAAAACCCATACCTACGATGGCGGCAAATATGAGCGGCATCACCATGTTGGTTACACCACCACCGAGGTTGCCCCAGCCGCCGGCTACTGCATTGGCAGTTCCTTTTATATTGCGGTGCAAACATCATGGAAGTATGAAACTGCGTGATGACGAATGAAGCACCAATGATACCAATAGCTGCACGAAACAATAAGAATGTGGTATAATCGTGTGCCAGGCCTACCAGCATCACGGGTAATGCGCCCACGAGCAACAAACGAACCGCTGTTTTGCGTGGTCCCCAGGTATCGCACAGTTTACCAATAATTAAGCGGGCAATGATGGTAGATGAAACGGATACAATAATGAGGTTGCCTACCTGTGCTTTGGTAAAGCCAGTTCTTCACGGATGGTTGGCATTAGGGGAGCCAGACCAAACCAGCCAAAGAAACACACAAAAAACATGAGCCAGGTGGTGTGAAAAGTTTTCATCTGCACGCCTTTAAGGCTGAATATTTTTAATTTGCTGAGTGGTTGTGTGGATGTGTTTGTCATAACGAATAAGAATAAGTTGGTGGAGAAATAAGGTGTTGGCTGCGGAAGAATTTATTTTAGTAAAAAGTCTGGTTTGATATTGACCATCACGTAAGCCCAGTCGGCACCGTTCTTCGCGTTGGTTACATTTTTTACAGTAGGGAGACGTAAGTAGTGGTTGGGAAAAAGTGGCTGTATCCACCTTCAAATGCGATTTGTTTGGTAAGTGTATAAGTACCAACGAGATCGAGTTCCTGTCCAAAGTTTCTTTTTTTGTTTGTGGAAGAAACAATGGAAGTAGCGCTGGTAAACTGGTGCAGGTCGGCAGAAAGTGTAGCTTTGTCAGAAGGTTTAAATTTGGTTTTAAGATAATAATCCTGCAAGCCGGTTTTGCCAAAGGCAGTGGCTACATAGAAGTAATCCATCAGGCCCCAAAACTTATGCGGTGTGCCATACAATGGATCGAAAGCATTGCTGGTTGCGCCATTCAGACCCGCCAGATGTATAATCGATACCAGCTGTAGCACTAAAGGTTTTATCAAAGGCATATTGTGCGTTCAGACTCAACAAGGTAGCCGCTTATTTTTTGCATTGTACTGGTTTTGCCAAACTGGTAATAAGCAGAAGCAGTCACGCCTACTTTGTTGAAAGTATTGGTTAGCATAAAAACCTGTAGTAGCCCTGGCTACAGCTTCCTTGCTGAAAGGTTTTTACAGTTGCAGGCTGTCCGTGCTGTATTTGCTAAACTGGTCGGCTAAAAACAGGAAGGAGACATTGCCTTTTGCAGTTTTTTACCTGCATATAAAAACTGCATGCTTTTATACATAGCGCCACCATTGGTGTTGCTGGCATAATTGCCCTGCGATGTGTTGCTGTAAGTAGTGGCTGGAGCCCAGTTCTTTATTCTGGTTAAACGCTGCGCCGATGTGTAGCATCCAGCGATTTGTTTTCGTATTTCAGCAAAGCGGCATCGTGGCGGCGCGCCTGCTGCAGCCAGTCGAGATTGCCCAACAATCGTTGGTCATCATATACCAGTTCCTGCCTGCCGAGTTTCAGGCTCAGCGCTTTGTTTTTCAGGCTGGTGTCCGTGAGTAAAATTTCAGCCCACGCTTCGTGCAGCATCAGTCCGTTGTTGTCGGCAGTAGTGGTGCGGTTAATGGTGCTTACATCCTGTCCCCATACTCTTACATCCTGCGCGGTTACATTAAACTTCAGGCGGTAATACGTGTAGCCAAGGCTAAGGCGCGTACGTTGCGATGTGAAAAAAGCAGGATTTGCGCCTTTGGGTAGCGGAGCGCCCTGCCCGTTGCGAAACTCGGTGCGCGTTCGCAGCTGTCCCGAGAGCGACAGTTGTGCCGAGGCTTGCAGGCTTACCAGCACTGTGCTCAAAGCAGCAAAAATCAATTTTCTTTTGGTGTACATTTGGTCGGTTTTAATTGTGACTAACGGTTAAGACAAAAGCCCGGAAGAGGTTGCCGCCTCTCCGGGTCTATTTAAAAAAAGCAGTTGCAAATTCTTCAGCCAGTACACCTATGTATACCTTGCCGTTTTCAATTTTTACAGGATAGGTTTTAATGCTTTCACAGTCATCTGCGTTCAGGCAGTGACCATCTACCAGCGAAAAAGTTTTTTTGTGAAAAGGACAGGCGATTTTGGGTTCGCCGTTTTCGGAGCCAATCATGCCGCGGCTCAGCGCCATCTGCATCCGGTGAGGACACAGGTTTTGCGTGGCATACCATTCGCCACGGCGTGTAAAGTTGAACAAGGCAATCTGCTCGTCTTTATACTTTACACAAACGCCGCCATTCTGTGGCACATCGGCTGTAGTGCAGGCAGCAAACCAGGTAATGTTGTCGGATAGTGTGTTGCTCATATCAATGGTTTTTTAATGATGTGATTCATTCCATTTCATATGGGCAGGCAATCAAAGTAAAGCTGGCAACCGGAGAGTCAATTACCGGTTTTCCCGGTCATTGGTATGTGTGATCCGGTGTATCAAAACACCGTTGGTGTTTGTTTCTTTTTTTGTGTTACGGGCTCTATTGCTCCGGTGTATCGTCCGTTGCGTCGCACTCTTCAACGTTCTGATCTTCATCAGGCTCTTCTGCAGTGCTGGTTACTTCCATTCCATGGCGCGCTTTTGGTCTCTCAGCGCTTCAAACTGTACTGTCGGGTCTTTTTCTTCCGGTGCATTTACAAAATGCGAGAACCTTTTCTGCAGTTCCGGATTGTCCACCACTTCTTTCCATTCGCACTCGTAGCTGTCTACCAGCATTTGCATTTCTGCTTCCAGTTCGTCTGCAATGCCAAGGCTATCGTTTACCACCACATTGCGCAGGTAGTCGATGCCGCCTTCCATTTTATTCAGCCATGTAGCGGTGCGGGTTAGTGGGTCGGCGGTTTTTATGTAAAACATCAGAAAGCGGTCGATGTATTTGATGCAGGTTTCCGTATCGAGGTCGGATGCCAGCAGCAGTGCGTGTTGTGGTTTGCTGCCGCCATTGCCGCATACAAACAGGTTCCAGCCTTTTTCGGTTGCGATAATGCCAAAGTCTTTCGATTTGGCTTCGGCACATTCGCGAATGCAACCCGAAACGGCAGATTTTAATTTGTGTGGCGAGCGCAGTCCGCGGTAGCGTTCTTCTATCCGGATGGCATAGCTTACGCTGTCGTGCAGCCCAAAGCGGCACCAGGTAGAGCCTACGCAACTTTTTACGGTACGCAGGGCTTTGCCATAAGCATGGCCGCTTTCAAAGCCGGCTTCAATCAGTTCTTTCCAGATATTTGGCAAATCGTTGAGGTGCGCGCCAAACATATCGATGCGCTGACCGCCGGTTATTTTTGTGTACAGGTTATATTTCTTGGCTACCTGTCCAATCACAATCAGTTTGTCGGGCGTGATTTCTCCGCCGGGAATGCGTGGCACCACCGAATAAGTGCCGCCTTTCTGGATATTGGCGAGATAGCGGTCGTTGGAATCCTGCGCGGTATCGTTGCCTTTTTTCAGTATCATTTCATTCCAAAGCGAGCGAGAATAGAACTTACGGCAGGTTTGCACACTTCACAGCCATCTCCGTTTCCTAATTCTGTAAGTACATCATCGTACGATTTCAGGCTTTTCATTTTCACCAGGTCAAACAGTTCCTGCCTTGAATAACCAAAATGTTCGCACAATACATTGCGGACGTATTTGCCCTGCGATTTCATGGTGTGTACCATCAGGTCTTTCAGCATGGGCACGCAGCCACCGCAGCCGGTGCCGGCTTTGGTGCATTTTTTTATGGCATCCACCGTTTCGCAGCCGCCTGTTACCACCGTGCAGATATCGCCTTTGGTAATGCCTTCGCAACTGCAGATCAGGGCATCGTCGGGCAGAGATGCATACGCCGGCGCCGCCATCGGCTTCGGCACCGCCGCGCGAACCCAGAATCACATCTTCGGGATTGGGAGGTAAAACAATTTTGTTTTTGGTGGTTTGCAGCAGCATATTATATGCTTCTGCATCGCCTATGAGTATGCCGCCCAGCAGGTATTTGCCATCCTGCGTAATATTGATGCGTTTGTAAATGCCTTTCATGGTATCTTCAAATACCACGGTGCGGCAGTCTGTCTGCGGCACAAACGGATCGCCAAAGTTGCCACATCTACACCAATGAGTTTTAGCTTGGTGCTCATATCATAAGGTGCAAAGGTTTTTCTGCCACCGCACAGGTTGGTTGCTACTATGTCGGCCATTTCGTAGCCGGGCGCTACCAGTCCGTATATCATTCCTTTTGAAGCGCACATTCGCCAATGGCAAAAATGCTTTCGTCGGTGGTTTGCATGTTGTCGTTTACCACAATGCCGCCGCGCTGACCTACTTCGAGCCCGCACAGTTTTGCCAGTTCATCCCGTGGTTTTATGCCGGCAGATATCACCAGCATATCTACATCGATGGACGTTTCGTCGGTAAACTGCATGCCGGTGATGGTGCTTTCGCCTACAATCTGCGACGTATTTTTATTGGTATGAATTTTCAATCCCAGGCTTTCCAGTTTTGCTTTTAATATATTGGAGCCGGCTTCATCTATCTGCCGGGGCATCAGCCGTGGTGCAAATTCTATTACGTGCGTATCTGTGATGCCCAGGTCCATCATGGCTTTGGCGGCTTCAAGACCCAAAAGCCTCCGCCAATCACAGCACCACTCTTTGCTTTCTTTGCGTGAGCTGTCATCATCTCCAGATCTTCAATAGTGCGGTATACAAATACACCTTCTTTTTCTACGCCTGGAATCGGCGGCACAAATGCGGAAGAGCCGGTTGCCATCACGAGATAATCGTAGCTCACGGTAATGCCATGAAACGAGTGAATGGTTTTGTTGATTCTGTCGATGCTCTGCACCGGGTCACCGAGATAAAGTGTTATATTGTTGTCTGCATACCATTGGGCTGGCGCCATTGTAAGATCGTCTGCTGTTTTGCCGGAAAAATATTCACTCAGATGTACGCGGTCGTATGCCGGGCGTATTTCTTCACCAAAAACTGTAATCTGCATGGATGCTGATCCTTCTTTGGACAACAGCTTTTCGCAAAATTTATAACCTACCATCCCGTTTCCGATTACTACAATTTTCATAGGAGTGTATTTATATAAGTTTTAAAGTTGTTTCGTGGATATTATCGTATAAGTAAAAACAAATATTAATTTGTAACTGTAAAAACATCTTTAAAAACGTAATGTAATTATGATTAATATGTAAATTTACAACTTATAGATTCAGAAAAACAAATAAAATTATGATTTTAGTCATATTTTTAAAATAATTAATTTAAATTTTCGTATTATGATTATACCTTTTTTATCGTTGGTAGGCGCAGGTCCCGGAGATCCGGAACTGATTACTCTGAAAGCTATCAGGGCAATAAAAAATGCTGATGTTATATTATATGATGCGTTGGCTAATGAAGAACTGCTCGATTATGCTTCGCCAAACGCTATAAAGCAGTTTGTGGGCAAGCGTTTTGGTTGCCATTCGTTGTCACAGCAGGAAATCAATGCTGTTATTATAGATTATGCACATACTTATGGCAGGGTGGTGCGATTGAAGGGCGGCGATCCGTTTGTATTTGGCAGGGCGCAGGAAGAAATAGATGCAGCACGTGCAGCCGGCATTGAAGTAGAAGTGATTCCCGGTATATCAAGTGCGCTGGCAGTGCCTGCTTCGCAAATGATACCGCTTACCTGCCGGGGAATCAACGAAAGCTTTTGGGTAACCACGGGAACCATGCAGTCGGGCGAAATTTCTCCTGATATATTACTGGCGGCGCAATCGTCTGCCACCGTTGTGATTTTAATGGCAATGAGTAAACTGGAAGCCATCATGGATATTTTTTCCGCAAATGGAAAAAAAGAAACGCCGGTAGCTATTATACAAAATGGAACAACGGACAAAGAGAAAATGTGTGATTGGTAAGGTGAACGATATTTATTTCCGGGCGCAGTATGAAGGCTTGTCCAATCCGGCAATTATCATGGTTGGCGAAGTGGTAAGGCTGCACCCGTCTGCTGCAAACCAAATGGCTGCCGTTGACACGATTCAAATGGCTGTTGACAGAAAATAGCTTTTCAATCACGATTCTGCCAATTGTCATCGGTCATCTTTGTCTATTTTTGGCGCCGATGAAAAAAAGCAAAACCGAATGCGACCTGCACAGCTGCAGTTTTTGCAAAGGATGTCTGAAAGAATGGTTGCCCGCAGTTGCAGCCCACCGGAAAAGCTTATTATATAAAAAAGGCGAAATGCTTTTGCAGGAAGGAGAAGTTGTAAACGGCATTTTTTTTCTGAATAGCGGAAAGGCAAAAGTGCACAGCAAGTGGGATAATGATAAAGATCTGATTGTACGGTTTGCAGGTCCCGGCGATATTGTAGGGCATCGCGGCATCGGCAAGCAACTCATTTATCCCATATCGGCAACCGCCTTAGAACCGGTATCTGCCTGCTTTATTCCTCTCCATTTTTTCGAAGCTTCCCTTAAAGTCAATCCTTCTTATATGTACCAGCTGCTGATGTTTTATGCATCGGAACTGCAGGAATCGGAGCAGCGTATGCGCAATCTTGCACATATGCCGGTAAAAGGCAGAACAGCGCACGCATTACTATCGCTCAACGATAAGTTTGGAAAATCGGAAACAGGCTTGCTGAATGTGGCACTGAGCCGGCAGGATCTTGCATCTTATGTGGGTGCTACCTACGAAACCGTTTTCCGCACCATCAGCGAATTTATAGATGCGCAAATTGTAAGCATCGAAGGCAGGAATATCACCATTCATCAGCTCCGGCCATTGCAGGAACTCGCTGAAGGTGCAAATACATAAACCAATTCCTGCTGCAGCATTTCGATCTGTTCTCTGTACTTTCATCTTTACATTCATCATTATCATTTCTCCAAAATCTATACGATGAAAATAAAACTAACAAGCCTGCTGGTAACCAACCAGGAAAGAGCACTGCTTTTTTACACAGAAATTATCGGCTTTATTAAGAAAACCGAAATCGCGATGGGCGATTACAAATGGCTGACTATTGTATCAGCTACAGAGCCCGATGGGGTGGAACTGTTGCTGGAGCCCATCTCTTTTTCGCCTGCAAGAGACTACCAATCTGCCTTGTATGAAGCCGGCATACCCGCAACGGCTTTCCAGGTAGATGATATTGAGCAGGAATATCAACGGCTGCAAATCTTGGCGTTCGCTTTAGTATGCCACCAACATTATGGGTACAGCCACGGCTGCTGTATTCGACGATACTTGTGGCAATCATATCCAGATTTACCAGGTATAATTATACTATTCCGTCTTACAATTTCCTTTGTGTTTAAGGCGGTGCTGCGTTGCATCGTTTTTTGCTTTGGTACTTGTGCATTCTTCTTATAATCTGCCGGCTGTCGCTGTGCTTTTACATAATCGGCAATAGGTTGTTTGCTGCTCATGTTGATGAATTGTGCAATATAAGTAGAAGGGAACAGAAAAGGGGCTAAACCAAACAAATTGATAAAGACTTATAAATTTATCCATCCATATATCGTTTTGCCTTATTTTTGCGCCCCGTTTGCGGATGTGGCGAAACTGGCAGACGCACTAGACTTAGGATCTAGCGCCGCGAGGCATGTAGGTTCGATTCCTATCATCCGCACTAAAGCCCCGTATCCCTGGCGGGGCTTTTTTTACTTTTTACTTTATCATTTATCTCCGGCAGGGATGGAGTAACCGTAATAGTTATGGCAACGATTACCAGAGAAAATATTGCACCGCTTACCGATAAGCTTACCATGTAACCTGGCAAAAGAAGATTATTATCCTTCCTTTGAAAAAAGCCTGAAAACCTATGCCAAGAATGCGAACATACCCGGCTTTCGTAAAGGCATGGTGCCGCCGGGACTGGTGAAAAAAATGCACGGACCGTCTGTATTTACCGATGAAATTCTGCGCACGGTAGAAAAAGAACTGAACCAGTATGTAACAGAAGAAAAACTGGATATTCTGGGTCAGCCTTTGCCAATGACAGATAACCAGCCTATGCCGGATATGAACCAGCCGGGCGATTATGCGTTTACTTTTGAAGTAGGCTTGAAACCGGAAGTAAACGTAAACCCGCAGGACATTCACGTAACGCGTTATAAAATAAACGTTACCGAAGAAATGATTAACGACGAGATCAACCGTTTGCAAATTCGCAATGGCAAAATGACCGATCCTGAAAGCGTGGATAATGAAGAAAATGTGCTGAACGTAGAGATGAAGGAAGCCGACGAAAATGGCAACGAAGTAGAAGGCGGTATTAAAAAAGAAACCTCATTTATCGTAAAATATTTTACGCCTGAATATCGCGAGCAACTGATGGGCAAAAAAGCAGAAGATACCTTTACCCTGCAGTTGAGCAAAGCTTTTGAAGATAAAGAAAGAGAATTTATTCTCACCGACCTGGCGCTTGACAAAAACAGCGACGTGGATGCCGATAAATTTTTCATTCTGACCATTAAGAAAGTAGGCATGGTAGAAAAGCCTGAACTGAATGAAGAATTCTTCAACACCGTTTATCCCGGACGCAACATTGCTTCAGAGCAGGAGTTTAGAGATGCGGTAAAAGCCGAAATTGAAAACTACTTTGCACAGCAAAGCAGCAACCAGATGCACGACCAGATTTATCATTATCTCACCGATCATATTCATGTAGATTTTCCTGAAGCTTTCCTGAAACGTTGGTTGCAAATGAACAGCGAAAAGCAAAAATCGGCTGAAGAAGGTGGAAGAAGAATATCCCAACTATTCAAAACAACTCACCTGGAGTTTTGTGGCTAACAAACTGATAGAAGCCAACCAGATTTCTGTAACGCCGGATGATATAAAAGATGATGCTAAAAGCAGTTGCTGAGCTATATGGGTGGTCAGAATTTTAATGACACTTCATGGATTGATGATTATGCCGAACGCATGATGAAAGACAAAAAATTTGTAGAGCAAACTTATGCGGAAGTGCAAACCGGCAAACTGTTCCAGGCACTGGAAAGCCAGGTTAGGCTACCGAAGAGCCCATCAGCGCTGAAGAATTTGCAGAAAAACTGCAACATCATCATCATTAAAATTAAAGGCGTTCTTTTCCTGCTTGGTAGGAGAAAGCATGTTATCATCATATAAAAAAAGCCGGTTCAATATTGACCGGCTTTTTTGTTGCCTGTACATATCATTACCAATCTCACAACCTTCTTTATTTTACTTCACCTTCTACCTTTCCATTGGTAATTGCCAAACTTACCCAACCATCCGGCGACCACTGTGTATACAATATGTATAGGCTGCATTAATGGAAACCAGCGCAGTAGTTTTGTTTGGCGGAAAAATGAAGCAACCGGAAATAAAAAACACAATTCGGTAATTGTTTTTATGGCAAGTAATGAAAAGCCAGTATAAAAACAAGATTGGCAGAAACAAGGCTGACAGCAAAAAGCAAAAGCAGAAAAACATTAAAGAAATAAACCAGCAGCAATACGTAAAAAATGCGTTTATCATCGTAACTGTTGGCTTTGCTTGCCCATCGGATGCGTTGGTTTATAAAATCAGCCCAACTGACTCAGCAGGTTGTGTTTGTACGATGGATTGCCGGGTGAAACAGGTAGCCCGATTTTGCCCGGAAACTCTTTTGATTTTATGCATCAGCAGCATATCATCGCCGGAAGCAATATTGTCAATTCCCGTAAAGCCATTCAACAGCATAAAACGCGTTTTTTCTCGTAAGCCAGGTTGGCACCATTGCACATGCTATGAAACCCGGCAGCTAACCGATGCTGCTGTGATACCCTGCAGGCTCATAAAATCCAAACTTTGAAAAATACTCACCATTGTGCGCCGCGAATAAATGATACCGGCGCCGCTACAAAAACTGGCTTGTTTTGCCTGGATAAACGCATTGAAATTTTGCCAGCCATTGTTCCGGCACCAATACAATCGGCATCGGTAGTAATAATCCAGTTGCCCTTCGCTTTTGCCAATGCCAGTTCAATCGCTTTTTTTTGTACGAATTTATGTGTTCCGTTCAACATATTCGGCTAAGACAGTAACTCAGGTGGCTGTATTGCTTTTGGAGATGCGAGTATGAGGTCAGCCGTGTTATCGGTAGAAAGATCATCAATCACCAATACTTCAAAAGCGATTGTGGATAAGTTGTTTTGAAAGATAGAATGCAGGCAGGTGCCAATATTATTCTTCCTCGTTGCGGGCAGGGATGATAATGGAAAAAAAAGTATGACTGTTGTGGGTGTTGTGAACTACAAAGGAAGGAAGTTTTGCGAAACCAGTTGCCTGTATATGTAAAATGAGAGAACAATAAGCGACGCATAACAGAATAGAAGGTATTAGACAGCCACCACATAGCTGCAAAGAAAAACTATTTCTTATCATTGAAAAGCGAAGCGATAAAGGCAGCCTGCGAGCAATATAAAAATGAGTGACCGGCATCTATAATATGGATCGGGCCTGTTTTTCCAACCCTTTAATGAAATTCAATACCATGGTCGGCAACGATAATTTTATCGTGTTTGGCAAATACCATTTCTACAGGTATATGATATTTGGAGTATAAGGTGCCTCAGTATTTTAAGATCGGGGCGAAAATGGCGGGTGCTAATCCAGCGGTTGTGCAATACAGACCGCGCTGTTTCATCGTGTATATAATAATGAGCAAGGTTGAACAACTGCTCACTTAATATGCCTTGCTTTCGCATGTCGTTTACCAACTGCTATTATGAGTTTTGGATTTTTTTTAAACTCGTTGAACAACTTTCTTCCCAATACTGTATGTGTGGCAAAGCGGTACCAGGGTTCGGTGCAAGCCATCGGGCGCCAGCAGAATAGCTTTTTCCACTTTTTGCGGAATTTCCTGCAATATGCGCAGTGCTATGCGTCCGCCCATGCTGTACGCCAGCAGGTGAAACTTTTGAGTGCCCGAGAGGCAATACTGTTTGAATGATGTGTACGAGGGCTTATACGGTAAATGTATCTACATGTTTCCATTGCGTTTTGCCATGGTAAGGAAGATCGATACGCATATAATGTATACGTTTGCCCAGTAAGGCTCCAAATATGCCCACCGGCTGGCCGTCTGTGCATACCCGTGAAAACAAATCACAGCTTTCTCTCCCGACCATATACGTTATATGCAATCTTATTGTCTTTATAAGAAGCTCTTGTTGAATCATGTAGTAAACAAAAATACAGAAGCTTACATATAATCGAATCCCGTGCAAAAAAATCAACCGAATATCATCTGTATAACAGAGAACCGAAACAGAATGGTGGCAATGGTGCTTTGCACCTTCGAAACTCAGGAAACATGAAAAAGACCGGTTCTGCTTGCAAACGCGGCTTTCAAAAGTGTATCAAGTATTTTATAGTGCATTTGAGTACAAATAAAAAAGGTTGTCTTCGAGGGAAAGACAACCTTTTATAAAAGAATGTGGCTGAGTTGTTATCCTAAATATGCTTTCAGTGCACTGCTGTAACTGCTTTTTGCAAACGCTTGATGGCGCGTTCTTTTATCTGGCGGATGCGTTCTTTGGTAAGATCGTACTTCATACCAATCTGCTCAATGGTGTTGCCACTTTCGCCATCCAGACCAAAATAAGCGTTTACAATTTCGGCTTCGCGCGGAGATAATGATTTCAATACGCGGCGAATTTCTTCGCGCAGCGAATCTTTCATTACATCCTCATCCGTATCATCATTGCCTTCCAGCAAATCGCCCATGGCTACATCTTCTGCTTCGTGCACCGGGGCATCGAGAGACGTGTGGCGTGTATTGCTTTGGAAAATATTGTTGATTTCCGTTTCGCTCATTTCCAGAATATCAGCCAATTCTTCGGTAGAAGGCTCGCGTTCATGTTCCTGTTCAAAAGCCATGTAGGCTTTATTAGCTTTGTTATAGGTGCCAATTTTATTTTGCGGCAAGCGGACTAATCTGCCCTGCTCTGCCAACGCCTGCAGAATGGATTGGCGAATCCACCATACGGCGTAAGAAATGAATTTAAAACCCTTTGGTTTCATCGAAACGCTGGGCAGCTTTTATCAAACCGAGGTTGCCCTCGTTGATCAGGTCGCTAAGAGAAAGACCCTGGTGCTGGTACTGCTTAGCAACAGATACCACGAAACGTAAGATTGGCCTGCACGAGTTTGTCCAGTGCTCTCTGGTCACCCATCTTAATGCGTTGCGCAAGTGTAGTTTCTTCTTCAGGAGTAATCATTGGAATCTTAGAGATCTCCTGGAGATATTTTTCTACTGCCTGCGAATCACGGTTGGTGATTTGTGTGGCAATTTTAAGCTGCCTCATAATGATTGAATGCTTGTTTAATTATCTAATATCGGTTACTATAGAAGTTGTGTTTGGTTGCTGCAAAATCAAATTCAGCCTGCGAATGTACGAACAAAACACAAATCCTTCTCAATATACTTATCAAATATGCAATCAGTTTTTATGATTTGTTGAATAATTTATATTTACTGTTCCCAACTTGTTAACAAGTATGACTCGTTTTTCACTCTGTTAGCTGCATAGACATCTCATATTTATAGCTTGATAATCAGCACTTGATTCCTTTTAAAAGCAAGTCTTGTACAAAACAGGAATCAGCTATCTTCGCACCCATGCTGCCCGCAAATACGCAGCCACTCTTTAATTCAGACTAAATAAGAATATGTTTCCAAAAACGAACCCCACCACTACACAAGCCTGGCTCTTACTGAGAAGACATTTTGAAGAAGAGATGAGCCGGTACGCATATGAAAGAGTTGTTTGCCAGAGACCCTGAACGGTTCCACAAATTCTCGCTCACCACGCAAAATATTTTATTCGATTATTCTAAAAATATTATTACTGCCAAAACGCTGCAACTGCTGCTGCAACTGGCTGCCGACTGCGACCTGAAAGAAGCCATCGCTGCCATGTTTAACGGCGACAAAATAAACGAAACAGAAGGACGATCGGTATTGCACATTGCCCTGCGCAACCTGTCCGACGAACCCGTAATGAGCGAAGGAACCGATGTGATGCCCGAAGTGCGCAGCGTGCGGGAACAAATGAAGCAGTTTTGTGAAAAAGTGCACAGCGGCGAGTGGAAAGGCTATTCCGGCAAACCCATTAAATACATTGTCAACATTGGCATTGGCGGCAGCGATTTAGGTCCGGTAATGGTGACCGAAGCACTCAAACCATATTGGGTAGAAGGCATGCAGCCCTACTTTGTGAGCAATGTAGATGCCACGCATATTGCCGAAACACTGAAGAAAATTACGCCCGAAGAAACCTTGTTTCTTATCGCGTCCAAAACCTTTACCACGCAGGAAACCATGACCAATGCCAATACGGCGCGCGACTGGTTTTTAGCATCGGCAAAAGACGAAAAATTCATTGCGCAGCACTTTGTGGCACTTAGCACCAACGAAGATGCGGTTACCAAATTTGGTATTGACCCGGCAAATATGTTTGTATTCTGGGATTGGGTTGGCGGACGTTATTCCCTGTGGAGCGCCATTGGTTTGTCTATTGCGCTCACCGTGGGGTACAACAATTTTGAAGACCTGCTGCGCGGCGCATCATGAAGTAGACGAAAGTTTTAAAGTAGACAAATTTGAAAAAAATGTGCCGGTACTTATGGCACTTCTTGGCATCTGGTACACCAATTTTTTTGGCGCACAGTCCGAAGCCATTTTGCCCTACGATCAGTATATGCACCGGTTTCCCGCTTATTTTCAGCAGGGAAATATGGAAAGCAACGGCAAAAGCACCGGGCGCACCGGGCATCGCGTATCCTATTCTACAGGTCCAGTGATCTGGGGCGAACCGGGCACCAATGGTCAGCACGCTTTTTACCAGCTCATACACCAGGGCACGGTGTTGATTCCGTGCGATTTTATTGCTCCTGCCATTAGTCATAACCCGATTGGCGATCATCATGCAAAGCTGCTGAGCAATTTTTTTGCACAAACAGAAGCCCTCATGAACGGCAAAACGGAAAAAGAAGTAAAAGCCGAAATGGCCGACACGCCTGATGATGTATTGAAGAAAGTGGTTCCGTTCAAGGAATTTCCCGGCAACAAACCCACCAATTCGTTTCTGGTAAAACAGATTACGCCGCATACGCTTGGCAGCCTCATTGCCTTGTACGAGCATAAAATATTTGTGCAGGGTGTTATCTGGAATATTTTCTCGTTCGACCAGTGGGGTGTGGAACTGGGCAAACAATTGGCCAGCAAAATATTGCCTGAACTCGAAACCGACGCCGAAATCACCAGCCACGATGCGTTCTACCAACGGGCTCATCAACGCTTATAAAAGCTTACGATAATAATGAAGCAGCCTTTACGGCTGCTTTTTTTATGATAGTGTTGTTACGGGCTGCAGCCACTCCGGTTAAGCATCGTTGCGTCGCACTCTTCAACGTTCCGTTCATTATTTGGCTACTGCCGATATATTTTTACAAAATGAAGTTTCTTTTCACGCTGTTCTTTTTGTTGTCTACTATTTTTTCCTTTTCACAAACCATTGATACGTTAACGGGCGGCACCCGCATTTCGCTGCGCGGACTCAGTGTTGTAAACGACAGTGTGGTGTGGGCAAGTGGCAGCAGCGGCACCGTAGCGCGGTCGGTAGATGGCGGCGCAACGTTTGAGTGGCAAAGTATTACAGGCTACGAAACGCGCGACTTTCGCGACATTGAGGCTTTCGATTCTGCCACTGCCATCATTATGGCGATTGCCGAGCCGGCAGTAATACTGAAAACAACAAATGGCGGCAAAACCTGGGTTCCTGTTTTTACAGACAGCACGAAAGGAATGTTTCTCGATGCGATGGATTTTATAGGTTCTAACGGCGTTGTCATTGGCGATCCCATAAACGGGCAGATGTTCCTTGCGACAACTACAGACTCCGGCAGTCACTGGCAGACAGTAAATAGCGGAGTGCCTCTTGCAGAAGGCGAAGCTTTTTTTGCATCAAGCGGCACCAATATCCAATTGTTGCCTTCCCCCGCTGACACCATTTCCTATGTAGCTGCCAGTGGTGGTTTGCAATCTCATTTTATACATAACGGAAAAGTACAATTGCCTTTGTTGCAGGGAAAAGAATCGCAGGGCGCCAATTCCATTGCTGTACATATGAACAGATTTGTAGTTACGGGCGGTGACTTTGCCAATAAAGAAGACACAACCGGCAATTGTGCATTGTCAACCGATGGAGGCAAAACCTGGCAAGCCCCGCATACTTCTCCACATGGCTACCGCAGTTGTGTCGTTTTTTTGACAGATACAAAATTGATTGCCTGTGGCACTTCGGGAGTAGATATATCGGATGATGGCGGAATGAACTGGAAAAATATTTCTGGCGAAAGCTATCATGTGTGTGGAAAAGCAAAAAAGGGAACGGCTGTTTTTCTGGCGGGAAGTAACGGGCGAATTGCAAAATTGAAGTAAAGAAACTGTCTGATTGCCGGATTTTATTGAAAGTGAATTTTCAGCGAAACAATTCAGCGGCAATGCCATCTGCCAGCAATTTTCCTTTTCGGGTAAGCGTGAGATGATTGTTGACAAAGTTGATATTGCCTGATACAATATGCTTTTTAGCCTCTTTCACAATATTGTGTGCTTCAGCATCGCTCCAGTATTTGGCGATATACACCAGCGATGTGCCCTGCATGGTGCGCAGCGACGTCATAATGTATTCATTTAATTGCTGCTGTGGCGTCAGGTATTCTATCTCGAAAGGCAGGTTGCCTTTTTGAATAGACGTGGTATACAAGGCATTGTTGGCAATGTTCCACTGCCGGCTGCTGCCGTTGAAGGAGTGGGCAGAGGGACCAAGACCAATGTAAGGCTTGCCCTGCCAGTAGCTGCTGTTGTGTTTGCTCTGAAAGCCGGGCTTTGCAAAGTTTGAAATTTCGTAGTGTTCATAGCCGGCTTCGCGCAGCCATTTTGCCAGCATTTCAAAATGATGGCTTTGTTTTTCTTCGCTTACTTCGGGCATCTTACGGGTTTCTATCATGTGGTGCAAAGCCGTTTTCGGCTCTACCGTAAGCGCATAGCACGAAAGATGAGGAACACCCAGTGAAATTGCCATGTCTACATTTTCTTTCCATTGCGTATCCGAAAGGGTAGGCGTGCCGTATATAAGGTCTATGGACAGGTTGTGAAAACCGGCTTTTTGTGCCAGTTGCACGCAGCGTTTTGCCTGCTGCGAATTGTGAGCCCGGTTCATCCACACAAGGTCGGCTTCATGAAAAGATTGTATACCTATACTTAGCCGGTTGATGCCCAGTGATTTCCAGGAAAGAAGGCTATCAATATTAATGTCATCCGGATTGGCTTCCAGTGTTATTTCAGCATCTTTTACAATCGTAAAGTTTTCATGCATTTTTGTAAGCAGGGTGCGCAGGCTTGTTATAGGCAACAGGCTGGGTGTACCGCCACCGATATATACAGTATGAATCTTTTCTGCAATATAATTTTTCCGCAATTTCGCTTCCATACCAATTGCGTATACCATATCGTTGGTATAGCGGGTATTGGTAGAAAAATGGAAATTACAGTAGTGACAGGCCTTTTTACAAAAAGGAACATGAATGTAAATACCTGCCATTGTTAAGTAAACCTAATTTTAAGTATGGGCATCATTCGCCAGTACCGGATTTTTAAAGTTTTGTTTTGCTCTTTTTGCTGTGTCATCTGTATAAATCTGACAGCTCAAAGAACATGCTATTTATATGTTGAGCCTGTAGATACGATACAGTACAAATTATTAAAAATAAAGCTCGCACAGGTATTCCCTTCCCGGAAAAATTGTATACAATATGTTGAGCAGTTGCCTGACATGCTAAGGGCAAAAGGCTATTTGTCTGCATCTGTAGACTCGGTGATGGAAGATACTGCCAGCCTTACCATTCATCTGTTTACGGGTAAACAATATACCTGGAAATATTTATCTCTGGATAATAGTACAACAACGATTTTAAATGATTTTCATTGTAATGTAACCGAAATAAGCAGCCAACCTTACAGTCAGGAAATAGTTGACGCAATTTATAGTAAAGTTTTAGACTTTTATCAAAATAGGGGTTATCCCTTCGCGAAAGTGGGGCTCGATAGCCTGGTGCTGGAAGATTCTACCATCAGCGCCCGCCTGATGGTCGATAAATCAATCCCCTATTTTATCGACAGCATTCATATTGTTGGAAAACTTAAGCTTTCTCAAGAATTTATCCACCGCTATCTTGATATTGCCCCACATGAATTGTACAATGCCGCTAAGCTGGAAAAAATCAACAGCCGGCTGGCTGAGTTGACCTATTTGCAGCAAAAAGAACCTTGGAGCCTGCTGATGCTTAACGACAGAGCCATACTGAATCTTTACCTCGAACCAAAGCAAAGCAATGCCATCGATGTGATTGCAGGTTTTCTGCCGGCAAGCGATCAAACAGGGGGTAAACTTTTGCTCACCGGGCAGGCAACCATCAACCTCAAAAATGCATTTGCCACCGGCGAAACCATTGGCGTAAACTGGCAGCAGCTGCAGGCACGATCGCCCCGCCTGAATCTTTTGTTTCAGCGTCCTTACCTGTTTCATTCACCGCTGGGGATTCGCTTTAATTTTGAACTGTATAAGCGGGATTCCTTTTTTGTAAATATCAGCAGCAACATCGGGCTGCAATACGCGTTTTCTTCGCGCAACACCGGCACCTTGTTTCTGCAAACTACCTCATCGCGGTTGCTGAGTGTAGATACCACTGCCGTTATCGTTACCAAAACATTACCCGCCACCGGCGACCTTAATTCCGTAAGCCTTGGCATCGACTACCGGATGAATCATACAGACTACGAAACCAACCCCCGGCGTGGCACCGAAACGCTTTTTTATCATCAGCGCCGGCAGCAAACAGGTGCAGAAAAACAATGCCATTACGGGGATTAAAAACGAAGTGTTTAACTACGGCAGCCTGTATGACACCGTGCAGTTAAAAAGCTACCGAATGAGGGTGCAGGGAGGCGGCGCGCACTATCTGCCGCTTGGAAAACAGTCTACGCTCAAAACGGCCCTTACCGCGGGATGGCTGCAAAGCCCGCAACTTTATATAAATGAGCTGTTCCAGATTGGCGGTTTCCGCCTGCTGCGTGGCTTCGACGAAGAAAGTATTTATGCCGATAAGTATGCCGTGGCTACAGCTGAATACCGCTACCTGCTGGCGCAAAATTCTTATGTGTACGGCTTTGCAGATGGTGGATATGCGCACTTTCAGAGTGCTGATACCGCTTATAAACACACCTATACAGGCGCAGGTTTTGGGCTTGCCTTTGAAACCAAAAGTGGTATTTTCAATATCAGTTATGCAGCCGGAAAAAGGAATGACGTGCCGCTTGATATGCGGCAATCCAAAATTCACCTTGGTTTTGTGAGCGTATTTTAAAAAGGCAGTCAGCAGTTTGTTTCCCCGATGGCGCTGCATAAATGCTTTTCCCAGCGCAGTTAGCCAAGCAAATACGGGGTTTGTTGTTTATACTTTCTAAATCGTCAGGCAGGCATCTCCTGCTGCCTTTTTCTCCTGGCTATCCGTTTGTCAATCGTAATGAGCGCAAGATTCAGGCAAACAAACAGCATAAGCAGGTAAGCAGAATTGATCCAGAATCCTGCGTAGCCAATGATATTTACATCCATAAACGGGTAAGGATACCAGTGCGAAAACATGCCATGCACAAACGTATAAATCAGGTAGAGAAGCGGGTATAGCAGCCAGCCAAACGCACTGTTCCAGTTGATGGTGCCACGCGTGGCAAAACGTAGCCAATACACTACATATAGCAAGGGTACTACGCTATGCACCAGTTCGTCAGCAAGTTTTGCCCATCCTTGCGGATGATACAGGGGGCGCAACACGAGATTGTACACCAATCCCACAACAATGATATAAACTGTAATGGCAGTAATATTTCCCGGTTTGCTGCACCACGCTCCTGCACGTGTTTTGGGGAGCAGCCAAGCCACACCGGTAGTGAGAGCAATCATAGAATTGGTAAGAATGGTGAAATAGCTAAAAAAGCGCGCTAAAGAGGCAGCGAGCGTATTGCCATTGTTCATCATATTGGGGAGTGTGGTAGCCAGCTGAAGGCATACGCCCGATATGGCGCACAGCGTAATGATGGCAAGCATCACCAGGTGAAAGGAAGAACGGGCAGGCTGCATACGTAGATAATTTTAGCTAATCTACTACAGCCACTTTGTTTTTTTGCTACAAACCTCTTCGCTTGTATTCGCATAAAATTGTGGTACCCGTTCCGATTCGATGAGATGAGTGCCTGTATGAAAATGCCGGCATCAGGCTCCCAGTGCCAGTGCTTCGAAGCCCAGAGCATCGGGCAGGCTGCTGATAGCCTCATGTGCACTTTTTACAGACCGGGTAATTTGTTTTAATTCCCTGTCGGAATAATATCTCCAGAGTACAGGTGTAAGCATCGATTCGTGGCTGTGCATTTGCTGCATGCAGCTAATCGCAAACTCATTGAACCGGCGGATGAGACGACTGCTAAACAACCATGTGGCAAAGCTATCTCCTTCATCATACGCATTGGCGATCATCTGTTGCAGTTGCTGTATTTTTTTGATGCGGTTGCGGTGATCGTCGCGCAGAATAGCCTCCACCATTGGCTCATAGTCGTGCACGGCACTCAACAGCAATGCTTCTTCTATCGCTGTCTGGTACTCAAAGTATTCCAGAACGGCGGTTGTATTTTGAATGGCAAAACTTGCATCTTTCGTTGTAAAATCAGTATTGTGAAGGGTGCGCATCGTCTTATAGAGCAAGGCACGCAGATCTTCAAACATAGGGCTGAGCGGCTGAAAGCGGGATGGTTTCATAGGATGAATATTTAAGGATTGATTTAATATGTCAAAACTAGGAGATGCGTACCAGCACTGCAACCGCATAAACATGTGAGCCACTTGCAGCAAAAGGCGGCCTGATGCCGCCGCCGTTACAACAAACAAACTATCGTAAAGTGCGATGCGGGATTTAAAGGTTTTTGTGCGGCAGCCACTGCTTACAGGTAGCTAAGCCACCACTGACGGTGAGTGCTGCGGTATTGGTCGAACCAGCGACAGGGCAGGTATAAAATGGCTATTACAAACAGCCAGGTAAGATAAACGAGCGGCAGGCTCAGCCCAAAATTGGTTGGACGGAAATAAAATAAACCGTCCGGGTTTACAATATCGGCACTGCCATACCCCGAGGCATAAAACAGGATTACGCATAAGGTATGAATAAGATAAAAATGAAGAACGTAATAAAAGAAAGGCACCCTGCCATAGAGGCTGAAAATACCCGTGACAGCATTTTTCCATCTTTCCAGCCCGCTCAGCAGCATCAGCGAGGGACCAAGCGTCATGCAGGTGTAGAGCAGCGACGGTGGGTATTTGGTAGTATTTAAAAAAGAAAGCAGCGTGTACACGCCATCTTTTTGTACACGCCATGGCGCAGGTTCTCCATAGTGGTTCACCCACCTCAGGATAAGAAATAAAGCTGTGACGCCGGCGCCAAGCCAGAAAATTTTCTTTTGTGTACCGGCATCGGGCGGGCCGTATTTGTACACGGTGCCAAATGCATACCCGAGCAACATGATGCCCGTCCATGGCAGCACAGCATACAGATCCAATATCATGCGGTTGGCAGAAATAGGGATTACCACATCCGATGTAGTAAGCAACACGCTCACCAGTGAACGTATGAATGTATGCTCGGGAAGCTGCACTGTATCCAGCAGGTTGTGACCCGCTACAAGCAATAATCCAATGGCAAAGATGACCTGTATATTGGTAAACAGCAGCACACCCAATATCATCATACTGGAGCCAATGACCCAGATTACCTGCAGAATGATCGTATCGTAACGGGGATTGAATGTAAGCGCCAGCGTAATGATGGCAACTTCCACCACGACGAGCCAGATGCCCCGCCTGATGAGGAAGAGACTTGCGTCCTGCTTGTTTTTATTTTGCGAAGCAAGAAAGGCCGAGGTGCCCGAAAGAAACAGGAAAACGGGTGCGCAAAAGTGCGTAATCCAGCGGGTGAAGAACAATGGCGGAGTGGTGGTAGCCGGGTCAAGGGGATTGGCGGTCATTGCTGTTATGTGAAGGTAATCCCGCACATGGTCCAGCGCCATGATGAGCATCACGATGCCCCGTAGCATATCAATCGATTGTATCCGTGTTTTTGGTAAACCCCGCATCAGCATCACCGTTGTTTTGGTAAAGAAAAGATTATTTTTCTGATAGCAGCCGAAGCAAAGGGTTTTGACAGAAAAGAACAATGCTTTATTGTTTGATGATCTTTCATCGATAGTACATTCTGTAAACAGCTGCATGTGCTGGTCAGCATCATCGTTTTTGGGTTTTGGTGAAGAAGGTCAGCAAAATCCTGTAATCCTGTTGAATTGCCAGACAGCTAGTCAGGCTGTTTGGATATCTCTTGTTTTCTAACCCGGTTTTGTGGCACTCTAAAGAAGCAGTAAAAGTAAAAAGCGTTAGAATCTGCTGTAAGATCCGCCATCGTATGTAAAACATGCAGATTTCTTAAACTGGTTTTCGCTCATTTTTTCGCACTGGTAACATGTGGCGCTATTCGCGGCACGATTCTGTTGACTAGTGAAATGAGGAGAACTTTCAGCAGTTCTTTTTTCGGTAATCCGTCCCGGCAAAAAGTGTAGGAAAACGGATCGATGAAAGGAAAGAATGGTTTTTGCTGTATTTCGTTTACCTCTTTTTATTTCAAAAAAAATCTTATGAGTCAACGGTTAACAAAAGGATTTATTGGCGGCTGCATTGGCGCTATTGTGCTGGCAGTAATTATGTATGTAATGCAGGCTGCCGGTATGGGTGAGCCCGCTTTTGTAGGTATGTATAAAGGCGCTTTTGGCGGCGATTCCGGTATCGACCAGGTGATTGCCCTTGTATTGTTCGTGATCTCAGGTGGTATCTGGGGCGCCATCTTTACCTTGATGGTGAAAGAACCAACTATCCTGAAAGCTATGCTCTTTGGCTTTTTGCCTACGCTGTGGCTGCTGGTTGCTGTAAATGGTTACCTCGGCAAGCCATTATTCAATGGTTTTGATCCCAAAGGAATCCTGATGCCCATTTTCTTTAACGTGGTGGTCTGGGGAATCGTGCTGGGATGGTATACGCAAAACCGCGTTGCTGATACAACTACGCATTCAAAAGCTGTATAAAAAACCTTTTCCGGATGTAGGTTGCGGATAGTAAACCACATCTGCTTCACACAGGTAGAGGCAGGTGTGTTATCTTTTGTGCCATCTGCCTCCCTGCACTGGTTTTACAAATGTCTATTTCAAACAACCCGGATATTGGCTCCGGCACCCCGCAGAAATAATGAGCGAACAACAGTATGATATCATTGTCATCGGGAGTGGTTCCGGTGGCTTAAGCGTAGGGCTATTTATGGCGCAGGCAGGCTTTCGGATATTAATGATATCGAAGAGCGACCACGATGTGGGTGGCGATTGCCTCAATGATGGCTGCGTGCCCAGTAAGGCATTTATACATGTGGCAAAACTGGCACATTCGGCAAAGCTGGCGGCAGAGTTTGGACTCAACGTAAGCGGTAAGGTAGACATGCAAAAAGCGACCGGCTATGTGCGTAGGCAGCAGGACCTGATCCGTGAGCACGAAAACGCTGACTGGCTGCGCCGGCAAGGCATCGATGTAGCGCTGGGCAAAGCTCATTTTACAGGAAAGAACGAAGTAGAAATCAGTGGGAAAAGATATAGTGGCAAAAAGATCGTGATCGCTACCGGCTCGCAGCCCCGCAAATTGCGGGTAGATGGTGTGGAATTGGTAACGTATTATGACAACGAAAGCATCTTTAATGCTGATGTATTACCCGAAAAGTTGCTCGTTGTTGGCGGAGGACCTATCGGCATTGAAATAGGGCAGGCGATGAGCCGGCTGGGCAGCCGCGTGATGGTGGTGCACAGCAAAGACACAATACTGGAACACGACGATAAAGCGGTAACGGCTGTTTTATTTAACCAGTTGCAAAAAGAAGGCATCGGGTTTATGATGAACAGCAAGGTGAAGCGATTTATTTCGTCTGCCGAAGCGACTGTGGAAGCCAGTGATGGCAGTGAGTCCGTTGTAACTTTTGATGCCGTTTTTGCTGCCGTTGGGCGACACATCGATGTGGAGTCGCTGCAACTATCCAACGCAGGTATCAGTGTAAAGGACGGTGCCATTGTTTCAGATTCATATCTTACAACCAGCAACCCGGATGTGTTTGTGTGCGGCGATGTGGCGGGCGATCTGAAGTTTTCGCATGCGGCTGAGTTTCATGCGCGCATCCTGCTGAACAACCTGTTTTCTCCGTTGAACAAAAAACTCGATAACCGCCACCTGTCGTGGGTAACGTTTACCGATCCGGAAGTGGCAACGTTTGGATGGAGCGAGAGCCAGCTAAAAGAAAAGGGAATCGGCTACGAACGACTGGAACAGGATTTTGAAGAAGACGACCGCGCGGTAACCGATCATTTTCAATATGCGAAAATGGTATTGTTTATCGGCAGCAAAGGGTTTCTGAAAAAACAAAAGATCCTGGGTGGAACGATGGTAGCTCCCCATGCCGGCGAGCTGATACAGGAACTGATATTAGCGAATACGGAAGGCTTGTCGATGAATGTTATTTTCAACAAAATCTATCCTTATCCTGTGGCTTCCCGCATCAATCAAAAACTGGTGGTGGAATATAAATCCAAAAGCCTGACCGGAACGATAAAAAGCCTTTTGAAATTTGCCTATAAACTCTTCAGCTAATGGAACAATGGTGGGATACTTTTAAAGACTGGTTTTTGAGCTTGGGCGAAAAATATGGTGTGAACCCTTACATTTTTGGTGGCATTTATGTAGGCGCTATCCCATTGTTTTTTATTTGTCTTGCCTGGACAGTTCGGAACATAAAACAAAAGAAGTCGTTTGTAGTGCCGCTTTTGCTCACGGGTTTGTGCTTTGTATCCGCTTATCTTTATCTTATTATCGCCGGTAAAAACATCCCGGTGTGGGTGTATATTTTTATTGCCGTACTGGTATTGTATGGCGTGTATTCTACCTGGAAAAAAATTAAAACACAGACGAAGGAAGACAAAGCCGGCAGCTAACCATTCGCCGGGTTTCTCATTTGCCAAATAAGCAACCCGCCGGAGCCTGCAATCTACCACATGTAGCTGGCAAGTCTGTTGTTAGGGGTGCCCTTATCCAATGACACTACTGCATACATACCTGATCGTTATCTGTAGGAAATAATCTTTTGCATATCTATCCATATTGCATACATTTATACCTGTAACCCTGTTGCCTGATTTTCATTGCCTCAACACCTTCATTTTACAATCACATTAAACCTCCAACACCATGAAACCTACCCGTTTTATTTCATTGCTTGTATTCTGTACAGTCTTTTTTGCACATGCCTATGCCCAGTCTGCTGATGATGTGAGCATCAGGAAGTTACTGGAAGATGATATTAAATCATTTCACAATTTTGACGTGAAAAGCTGGTCGAACAACCGGCTGCACGATCCCGGTACTTCACTTACCAGTATCAGGCGTTCAGGATTTTTTACTGTTAAAAGCTGGGACAGCCTTTCTGCCGCCGTTAATAATTATATGTCTACGGCACCTAAGCTCAAACCTGTGAATGTGAATTTATCTGATGTGGTCATTCGCGCCGATGGCAATGTAGCCTGGGCCGATTACACCCAGGTACTCACCAGCGCCAGCTCAGACACTTCTTTCAGCGACACCACGCACGAAACCCGGATGTTGGTAAAAGATTCAGATAACTGGAAAATAGCGAAGCAAATCACAACGGGTCCCGGCACGTGGAAGATGCCATACACCGCCGCCCAGATTGAAAACCAGATTAATGAAAGCGGATATGCACTCATGGGTGCCAACCGCCTGCAGGACGCCATCGAACTCTTTAAACTCAACATTAAGCTGCACCCCAACGCGTGGAATCCGTATGACAGTCTTGGCGAAGCATACGCCGCCGCCGGCGATAAGCAAAAAGCTATAGAAAACTACGAAATGTCGGTAAAGCTGAATCCTAAGAATGATATTGGAAAAGCGATACTGGAAAAACTGAAACAGTAAGAAGATTCATAAACAAAGGAGCGATTGGTATGAAACCAATCGCTCCTTTTGTTTATTGCGTTTTATTATTAGTATCCGTTTGTATATGGATAAAATGCTCCTGATGTAAAACTGTTCTTTATCACAGAACGTTTCTCTTACACCAGCTTCATTTTTACAGGATCCCACTGAATGATTTTCTTTTGAAAATAACTCATGTTGCAGGCAATGGCAGGCGCTGCGGCACGCAGACCAAACACAGCATCTTCCACTACAGGTTTGCCGGTGCGAACGGCATCGAAAAAGTTGGTAAAATGGTCGAGGTGATCGCTGTATCCTTCCGGCGCTTTAAAGGTAACATCCGCTTTTTGCGGACGCTTCTTTTGTGCTTCGGTCCATTTAGCGTCGTATTCTTTTTTCATTTCTTCCTGCATCTGTTTCGGGAAGGTAAACACAGAATCGTAGCCGCCAAAGCCCGGCGCTTCGGGCAGCAGGCTGTGGTGAATGGAAAGGCTGTTGCCATTTACTTCCATCACGCCTTCCGAGCCTACAAACCGTATGATTTCCTGTCCGCCGGTGCCGCTGATAAAGTTTACCTGCAGCGTAAGCTGAAACGCGGGATGCTCCGGCGTATCGGCATATTGCATAATGCCCGTCATTACATCGGGCATATTTCTGCCATCTTTCCAGTAGCTCATCTGCCCGCTGCTATAAATGTTTTGCGGTCCTTTGGAGTTGGTGATAAAATGAGTGCCGCTCAACAGGTGAATGAATAAGTCGCCAGCCACGCCGGTACCAAATTCCTTATACGCGCGCCACCAGAAAAACTTCTTTGGGTCATAAGGTTCATTGCCCATGCCTTCGGTATAGCGGTCCCAGTCGATGGTTTTGGTAGAAGCATCTTTGGCAATGGTATATTCCCACGCGCCAATGGCGCTCTGGCGGTCATACACGGCGTTTACCATATTCAGCTTGCCTATTTCACCGGCGGCCAGCAGTTCCTTTGCTTTTGCGTAGGCAATGTTGCTTACACGCTGGCTTCCCACCTGCATAGTTTTCCCGCTTTTGTTTACGGCAGCTATTACGCTATCGCCATCGCTGATATTCTGCACCATCGGTTTTTCGCAATACACGGCTTTGCCTTTTGCCAGCGCGTATTTGGTAACAGCGGCATGCCAGTAGTCGTTGGGAGCCACGATTACAGCATCTATGTCGCTGCGGTTCAGGAGCTCTTCATAGTTTTTGGTGGTAAACAGATCGTTGCCATACAATTCTTTTGCATTGATAAGGCGACCGTCATATAAATCGCAGATGCCTGCCAGTTCTACTCCCGGCACCTTCAGCGCCGTTGCCAAATCGAAATGCCCCTGCACGCCAAAGCCGATGACCCCCACGCGGATTTTATCGCCGGGCGAAAGCTTTTTTTCGTAGTGTAAAATGCGCTCTTCAGCCTTTTCCTGTGCGGCCATGCTGCTAAGCGGCGCCATGGCGGCGGCAAGACTGGTAGCGCCAATCTGGTGTAAAAATCTTCTGCGCGAAGACTGGTTTTGTTCTGACATACGGCAAGTTTTAGATATTATTTTAGCTTTCAAAATACTCATTATTCATATCCAATGTTTGAATATTGGGCAGTTGGTCAAATATTGAAGGTAGAAGGTTAAAACTTTTGTAGTATCAACGCACTACAGATAAACTTTCTGGCTAACGCGGTCCAGAGTGGCGCTTTTTATCCGCCTTTTCATTCATCCTTCTATTATTCCTTAGAGAAGTGGGTGTGTAAAGACCGCCCGCGGGGCATAAGGAATCTGCAACAAAGACGATTGTGCTAAACTGACTACTCAATTGAACCAATGAATTTATAACTTGCTCTCTTAAACTTGTACAATGAAAAAAATAATGGGTCTTCTGCTTCTCCTTGTCGTTGTATCTTCCGGTGCTATGGCACAAAGTATACAGAAAGAACTCAGGCACGTGGTACTCTTTGGCTGGAAAGCCGGTGCCGACAGCGCAGCCATCAACAACGTGGTAGCAGCTTTTCAGCAACTGCCGTCTGCCATCCCTACTATCAAAAGATTTGAATGGGGAGTCAACAACAGTCCGGAAAACCTAAACGGGGGTTTGACACACTGCTTTTTTGTGACCTTCAGCAGTGAAAAAGACAGGAACGACTACCTGGTGCACCCGGCGCATAAAGCTTTTACCCAGCTCTTGCCCAATGTGCTCGACAAGGTAACAGTAATAGATTACTGGGCGCAGCCGTAAACAAGACTGTTGCTTGCATGCCTCACCGAACATGGTGAATCATCTGCACAGAAATAAACACGGCAGGGAACGCTTTTTTCCACCGTATTATTCGGGCGGGCAGACAATGCATGTCTCCATTTTTCTTACACACATTTCTCACACTTATTCACTATGCCCGAACCAGCCAAACAGTCGTGGCAGCAGCGGTTGCACAATATTATCTACGAGTCTAACACAACGGCGGGTAAAGCTTTTGATGTGGTGCTGCTCGTATTGATTGGTGTGAGCATCCTGGTGGTGATGCTGGACAGCGTGGAACGGTGGCATGCCCGCTATGGAGCGCTTTTTATGGGTGTGGAGTGGACCATTACCGCCTTGTTTACCATTGAATATATGTTGCGGCTGATCTGCATTAAAAAGCCGATGCATTATGTCACTTCTTTCCTGGGCATTGTCGATTTATTATCCATTATTCCTTCTTACCTCAGCGTGTTTTTTGTGGGTGCCAATTCATTGCTCGTCTTCCGTTCGCTGCGGCTGTTGCGCATCTTCCGGATTTTTAAGCTCACGCACTTTATGACTGAAATGCAGTTCCTGGGGTCTGCCATGCGGGCAAGCCTGAAGAAGATCAGCATTTTTATGTCTATTGTGCTGATGCTGGTGATTATTCTGGGGTCGGTGATGTATCTCGTGGAAGGGCGCGAAAATGGCTTTACATCCATACCGCAAAGTATCTATTGGGCGATTGTTACCATTACTACTGTTGGCTATGGCGATATCTCGCCTGCCACTTCGCTGGGCAAGTTGTTTGCTTCGATGATCATGCTCATGGGATATGGAATTATTGCCGTGCCTACCGGTATTGTGACCAACGAGATGGTGAATGCTGCCCGTCAGAAACAAACGCGCCCCGGTGTGTGCCCTGCCTGCGGCAGGGATAGCCACGATGCCGATGCGGTGTTTTGTAAATTTTGCGGTGCCAGGCTGTGAGAAAATTTGTTTGCGGATTGCAAACAGCCCCGCGAACGATCGCATGTAACCATAAAACGTCTGCTGCGCGCTCGTAATACGGTGGCAAAAAATTGAGCTGCGGTTTAAAAAATGATTACCGGAAGATCATTTATTCAATACCCGAACCATCCTGATGTGTTTTGGTGATATTGAATGGGCTTAACCAGAATGTGTAATCCAGACAGATCGGTTGAAGAACCTGGTTATTCAGGTAAAATAACTGGTTGTGAATGGCTGTTGCATCTTTTCTTCTGCAAATGATATGCGGCTCATGTATGGCTCATATACGGCGTATCTATGGCGTATATAGGGAGTATGACTTTTTCAAAACAGATTACAGGTTGTTTTTCTTCAGTTCGTCAACAGCAAAGTTAGCTGCCCTTGCGGTTAGCGCCATAAAGGTAAGCGAGGGATTTTGCGTGCTGGTGCTGGTCATGCAGGCACCGTCGGTTACAAACACATTGGAGCAGTTGTGAAACTGGTTGTTTCCATTGAGCAGCGATGTTTTCGGATCTTTGCCCATGCGGCAGCCGCCCATTTCATGAATATCAAGACCCGGCGCCTGTTTGCTGTCGCTGGTATGCAGGTCTTTGCAGCCCGCAGCGGCAAACATCTCAGATGCCACTTCCAGAAAATCGTTCATGCTTTTTACATCGTTATCATCATAGTCTACCGATGTTACCAGCAGCGGGATGCCCCATGCATCTTTCTGGTCCTTGCTCAGTCGCACAGTGTTCGACTCTTTAGGGATTGTTTCTCCCTGCATCATGATACTCACAAACCAGTTGCCCGCTTCAGAAAGAGCGTCTTTCACATTACCGCCAATGCCATCTGCCCAGGCACGCCCCCTGCCTGCGCCAAAAAACACCATGTAGCCACGTAGAAAGTCGGTTTCCTGCCGATGTACATTGCGGAAGTTGGGCATCATGGGTTGCGTGGGACGGCGTCCGTAATAATATTTATCCAGCGGTCCATCGTAAGCCGCGTTTACACTGCCGCGGTAATTGTGAAAGGCGATGTATTTGCCCAGCAAACCATTGTCGTTGCCAAACCCATCCGGAAAGCGGGAAGACGTAGAATTGAGTAAAATGAGATTGCTGTTGAGGCAGGCAGCATTTACAAAAATGACGCTGGCAAAATATTCGGTGGCTTCTTTCGTCAACGCATCTATAACCCGTACGCCGGTGGCTTTTCCTTTTGTTTCGTCGTAAATGAGGGAGTGCACAACGCTGTTGGTCTGCAGCGTGAGGTTGCCGGTTTTTGCCGCCCAGGGCAGCGTAGAAGCATTGGAACTGAAATAGCCACCAAAGGGGCAGCCACGCTCGCACAGGCTGCGTGCCCTGCACTGCGTTCGCCCCTGCTGCAATGTGTATATCGCGCGGCTGGGTGAGATGTGCGCAGCGCCCCTGCACCACGTGCCGGTCGGTATAGCGGGCTTTCATGTTTGCGGGTAATGTCTTTTTCTACAGTGTTCATTTCCCATGCGGGCAAAAACTCGCCATCGGGCAGGGTATCTACCCCATCGAAGTTGCCACTGATACCGGCAAATGTTTCTACATAGCTATACCATGGCGCAATGTCTTTGTAGCGGATGGGCCAATCGACCGCAAAGCCATCACGCGCGGGACCTTCGAAATCGTACGGGCTCCAGCGCTGTGTTTGTCTTGCCCAGAGCAAGGCTTTTGCCGCCCACCTGGTAGCCGCGTATCCAGTCGTAGGGCTTTTCCTGTATGTAGGGATGTTCGTTGTCTTTTACAAAAAAATGCTCCGTGGCTTCGCCAAATGCGTAGCAGCGGCTGGCAATGGGATTGTCTTTTTCCACTGCCAGAGGCAGGCGTCCACGGTGCGGCAGATTCCCATGGGGCTTTGGTGGCTGTCGGGTAATCTTTGAGGTGCACTACATCCCGTCCACGTTCGAGCAACAGTGTTTTTAGCCCGCGATCGCACAATTCTTTGGCTGCCCAGCCCCCGCTGATGCCGCTGCCAATGACGATGGCATCGTAGGTATGTTGTGCTGTTCCCCTTGTATTGAGGTAGGTAGTTGCTGAATCGCCAGGCATATCGTTATGGTAATGGTGAGAAGATCAAATATAACAGATTTCGATGGTTGGGGAGCCGCGATCCTGGTTTTAAATGGCGTAGCCACATGCTGAATGCTTACGTCTGACAGCTACCGGGAAAAAGGGATGGCAAAAGAAGTTTGCAATCTTTCATTCTGACGTTTTTTGGCAGGTCGGCACATTGCCGGTTTCGTCTTTCCTATTTTGACCAAATATTTTTTCAACCGTCAGGCAACATTCTCTACCCGGCGCGTATCTTATACCCTTTACATTTTATTACCCTTATAAACCCCTTTTACAATGAAAACGAATTTTTTGGTGTGGCTCTCTGTTGCTATGCTCTTTACTGTATCCTGTAAAAAATCGAATGACAACCCTGATAACCAGCTTCCCCGCACCGATGTGCCGGCAGAGCTGGCGGGTAGCTGGATGTATGGTAATTTTTCGCTGACGGAATACTGGGACCAGAACCCGGAAGATTATCTTGGCAACGCGCTGGAATTTTCCTTTGCATTTACCTTTAACCCAAATGGTACCTACACGCAGTATTTTACGTCGCGTAGTGTTTTTGGCGGGGTTACATCTTACCAGCAATCGGTATCGCACGGAACGGTGGAAGTAGATGCTGCCAATCACCAGATTGTTACGCACACTGCCGACGCACACTATAAAAAGACCAGTAATGGCAGTACGGTGGAAGAAAGAGATTTGCGCGAGGACGAATTGAGTGGTGACACGGTGTACACCTATGAACTGGGCACTGAGCCAAACGGAACAAGGAGGCTGAACCTGACGCTCGATGGAACCGAGGACCCACTCTCTTTTCTTTGGGTAGAGTAGGGAGAACTGGTATTCTTCCTGTACCGCAACACTGTTTGGTTCCGCTGCTGATCAGCCCACGCGTTGTATACTTTTTTCCGCGAATGGTAGCCCGTATGGGTAAATGGTGGATGAATTGGGGCACCTGTTACCTGACAACCGGCGTGAAGGAAATGAGCTGGTTATTTACAGGGCAACAATGGATAGCGAGTGGCGGAACCTATGTGATTCTGATGCATCATTTGTGTGTATCATCGTCATTTTTACACCACCGGCTGAAAGAAAATTATTGACGCATTGGGAAAAGCGAGTTTTTTGCCGGTACTTTTTCTAACGTGGCACTACTATTGCAAGTATAATATTGATAGCGTTAATCCAGTCTCGTCTTATTCGATATTTTAAGTTTCCACAGTTACTTAGTGCTATTTTTAATTATTAGTATTCATTTATTTGTTATTTTAAAGTGCAGTTTTAGTAATTTTTAAATTTTAATTTTAGATTTATTCGTCCTTCGGATTAACGTTATTATAAGGCAGCTTCGGCTGCCTTTTTTTTGTTTTGGGGAGCTGCCAAACATTCCAATCTGGCTTAGCTAGTTGGTATATTCGAGGTTTGTGCATTAACACCGATTTCTTTCATGTACTCTTTGGCTGCTACCTGTATATGTTTATTGTGTTCTTTTGCCGATTGGAATGGTTGTCAGCATTTATAAATGACGCCAGCGATGACACTGTTTATTGCTATACTTTTATGCTGCCGGAAAGTATCCTTACTGAAATTGAAAAGCCGTTTGGTTTAATCCCAATTTTCTTAGCGCTAAACGCTATGAGCCGCATCATCGATTGCAAGCTATATGAAATAACGGGGCAGTATATAGATCATTCAACAAGGGAAGGAGAAGATATTTTTAAGAATTGAACAGATGAATATGGAGGCAAGCATTCTGTTTCATATTTGAGCTGTTATACACATCCTTACTGGTCATTTAACAACCATCCGGGGTTCGTTTTTTAAGTGATTGTTAGTTATGAGCATTCACTGCATATACCTTTTCAAAGATCTTTCTTTCATCGCAGTTTTCATGGCAGGTGCTGTGCTGTTATCGAATGCGGATATTGCCCCCGGCAGCATGTATTTGGTACAGGCAACCACCACTGTTTTCTGCACTGATGTCGATATACAATTTTTGTTATTTGGTTTTAAGAAAGAGATGAGTAAGAAATGTTGGATTGATGGGGAAATGTATACCTATAAACCAGTATATAGTTTAGTGGTTGATTGCACAATCATTGATCTGCTTTGTGAAATGGGAAATTCCCATGCAGATGCGATAGTGCTTGTTTGAAAGGTGTAATTGGCGTACCTCGTATTTATGATGGTGCTTGTACATCCTGCGGCTTGTATCGTTTAATGATAGGGAAGCATTACCCGTATAAAAATACTTCCAGGTGTTGTGTTCTCCTGGAAGTATGGGGTGAGTAGTGAATACTAATTATTGTCGCGGCTATCTCTTTCTGCTTTTGTGGCTTCGTTATCTACTTTGTTGCCAGCTTTTTCCACTTCATTTTTTGCAGAATTGGCGGTATTTTCCGTAGCGGTTTTGGCATCGCCAAACGCATTTTTAACGGCAGCACCTGCTTTATCAAAAACATCTCCACCTGCAGCCTCTGCATTGTTGGCTGCTTTGTTGGCTTCGTTCTCTGCACTTCTAGCCGTATTTTCCGTGCCTGTTTTTACATCTTTTGCTGTGTTGTGTATCGAGGTGCCGGCATCATCAACGGCATCGTGTGCTTTGTTACCCAGGCTTTCATTTTCGTTAGACATAATTTTACATTTTAAAATGAACAATCGAAAGACAGGATAACAAGACTCAATAGATGTGCCAAGTGGTTGGTGTTGTTGCTTATGGTGTTGCTTTGGTGCGGAGTAGCTTGTCAGTTAAGAGGTAGCGGCAGTGAAGACACGACTCTGTGCGGAGAGCAGAGGGGAATGTGATTTTATTTCGTTCTTCGAAGTGTGCTGGGCTGATACCTGGGAGAAGGGGGCGCCAAGGCGGGGCATAATCAATGATTCCGAAGAATCATTTTTATCTTCATCTTCGAGGTGCGCCAACGCTTACACATCGAAGAACAAGGTTATTATAAGGCAGCTTCGGCTGCCTTTTTTGTGTTTGGGGGAGAGTGATTTGTTTGGCTGGGACCTGGGATATGAGCAGCAGATTTGTGCAGCTTATGATGCAGCAAAACTTAACAAATGGGAAAACGTGTTGTACGGTGAAATGTTGCTATGCAAAGCACAGTTTGAATAAAGAATAATGTAAAATGCCGATTTCTCGATATTGTTGTCTTGATGGGTTATGATTCAAAAATTTTT
>CAVXBN010000003.1:0-35251 GCA_963760045.1 uncultured Chitinophagaceae bacterium | reverse complement strand
AACCTCCTTTATTGAATTGTATATTGAAAATGGTATAGCTATTTTATATCAATTAAAATAGCAATTGATTACCAGGAAAAAGTAAGCCTTAGTAGGTGATGAAAGAATCAGGAAATAGAAAAAAAGTTGAGAGTAAAAGGAAATGATTGGGCAAAAAAAATCCATCGAACATCTGAACTGAGTCAGTGTATGATGGATGGAAATGAAAGCCTTTACAGATACTTACATGCCGTGGCACTAAAGCTTATTTCATGCTTTTGCTGGCTAAAAGATATTCCTGTAACGTAATTCTGCCATTGCAGAGGTGATTATATAGAGCATCTTTAGTGAGTCCTGATTCTTTCATTTTTCCTACAACGTGTCTGTCAAATAACAGCTCTTTCATAAATGTCTTCATACCTTAAAATTTAAAATTCGGATAGAAAATGTGTACTTTCTACACATTAATACCCAAACCATGCAAAAGTAACCCACCTACGAATATAGCAATTGGTAATCAATATGTTATGACATGATTTTTATTTCAAAATTGGAGCTAAACGATATGACTGAGGTTGCTTTTGATTGATTAAAAATGAAACCGCTTGCCGGACGGACCATTTGTAATGGCAATATCCTTTACTTCACCTTGTACGAGCAAGCCTGTTTTCTTTTGCGTAGTCCACGTAAAATTCCCTTTTCCATCATTTATCAGACATGCTGCCAAAACTGGCATCAAGCCTTTCAAACTGCGGGAAGAAAACCATACATATTTCCGCCTATCAACAGGTCAAGTGCGCCATCATTGTTCACATCCACTGTGCGAATAGCATTTACAGACGACAATTGCACCATATCTGGCATGCGCCTGATTTCAAACTGCCCGTTTCCGTGATTGATTGCTACAACAGACGAGCGGATAATTGAACTGTCTTACAGACGCTTTGCTGATAGCAGGACCAAACAATTCCTGAACCGATTTCGTTGCATATTCCTCATGTTTCAGGTTTTGTTTTTTCATAGCGGGAATCTGGTCCTGCAGTTCGCGTTTCAAAAACACAGGCAGGTCTTTTCCATTTACAGTAGAAGTGAGTATTTTATCAATATTTCCATTCTGATTAAAATCGCTGATAAACAGCTTTACAGGATGAGCAGAATCGGGTCGCAGGTAAAAGTTTTCACCAATATTTCCCAACAATATGTCCTGTTATCCATCGCCATTTACATCGGCAACCGTTACCGTTTGCCACATGCCAGACAAGCCGATCAAGTTGGTTGCTTACTTCCGTGAATTTTCCATTGCTGATAACTAAAAATTTTTGGCGCCATCCATTCACCCGACTATCATCAGTTCTTGCTTTTTATCGCCGGTTACATCGGCCCAGGCAGCACCAGTTATCATGCCTGCTGTTTGCAATGGTGAGCTATGTTTTGGTTTGCATCGGTAAAATGCCCGCTGCCATCGTTTACCAAGTAAGGTAGCTCTCCGGTATTTTGCCATAATCGCGTGGCACGTTTCGGCCGCCTACAAATAAGTCGAGATCGCCATCACTATCATAATCATTGGCAGCCACAGCACCGACATTACGCCGTTGTTGGGAAAGGCCGCCGCATCAAGGCTAAAATTTCCTTTACCATCATTTTTATACAACCGGTTTTGGGTTTGCCGGCTGAAAGCCGCGCTGTTGTTGCCACCGGGACCTACAAACAAATCCGCATCACCATCTTTATCGGCATCAAAAAACAACACTGCCGCATCTTCAATATCTGCATACTGGCGAAAACGGGTTCTTGCTTTTTTGACAAAATCACCATCGTTTGTTTTGCAGGTATAATTGCCCGCCCTGCCCTTGTGCACCACCAATATATATATCTTCCAGTCCATCGCCATTCACATCGCCTACGGCAGCTTTCGGGCCTTCGTGCGACAGCAGTTCGGGCACATTTCGTTCATAATAAAAATCAACATATTCATCTTCGATATGCTTGTCAAAATTATTTTTTACCGAATCGAAATACACAGAATTAACCGTGAACGGCTCACTGAAATGATAAGGTTTGCCTCTTTTTGTGATAGCGTGTATAACGTATCGGTTGCCGGGTTGGCATAAGCTGTTATAGGTTCGGTCGGGCCAAATAATAAGCATGGAATCAACACCCGTTAATCTGTCCCAAGCCAATTACCTGCCTGTAATCCATCTGCTCTGAAAGCCACGGCTCGGGATTACTTCGCGCGTAATAATTTCTTTGCCCGTATAAATTTTTATCTTGCTGCCAATGGCAAATGTATTGGCGCCTTTTCCTTTCAGAGTGATGCCGATGTAGTGGTTCTTGTTAGTCTCGCGTGAATGGTTTTTGTATACGAATGCCGGTCCGTTTTCATTGTTTACTATGAGGTCAAGGTCGCCATCGTTATCCAAATCGCCATAAGCCGCACCATTGCTCCAAGAGGGTTGCGAAAAGCCCCATTCCTTCGCCGCATCCCGGAACTTCAGGTTGCCTTCATTTTTAAATGCTTTATTCACAAGTGGTGTTACTGGGAATTTCCTGTAAAATATCGATCTACACTTTCCTTTTTGCCTGTAAGCACCATTTTCTGGTTCACGTCGTTGGCAAAAAAATCCATGAAGTCGAGGTTGGTGACATCGCGGTTCACACCGTTGCAAACAAAAATGTCATTGAGACCGTCGTTGTCGGCATCAAACAGAAGGGCGCCCCAGCTCCAGTCGCTCGCAGAAACGCCGCTGAAGTTGGCCGTTTCAAAAAAGCGCCCGTCTTTGTTATTAATCTGCAGGCAGTTTTTCATAAACTGCTGGTAGAATCCTTGTTTTACTTTTAAATCATAAACATCGTATTGTCAAAAGCGCCGGTTGTTTTCAACCGGTAATCATCACCGGGCAACATATCGGTAGTAAAAATATCAGGATATCCATCGTTGTTTACATCCGCAATATCAGCACCCATCGATGAGAAACTCGTGTGCTCAATACATTGCTTCAAACTCATCTTTAAACGTGCCATTCTTTTGATTGATGTACAAGTAATCGCGTTCGTAAGAATCGTTGGAAACATACACATCCGGATAGCCATCATTATTGATATCGCCAACCGTAACACCCAGACCAAAACTGATAAGGCTGCCATGAATGCCCGCTTTCTTTGTTACTTCCGTATAACGCCCCTCTTCGTTTCCATACAAATGATCGCCGCCGCCTTTCAAAAAAGCGCCACCGGCCATTCCTGCTCCGGCAAGGTCACGGCTGTTGGCATAGCCTAGCTGGTTGATTGGCATCGGGCTGTTGTTGATCATAAAGCAATCCAGATCGCCATCAAGATCGTAGTCAAAAAAAGAAACCTGCGTGGTATATGCTGAAATGTCTAAGCCATAGTCTTTTGCAGCTTCTGTAAATGTATTGTTGCGATTGTTGATGTACAGTTTATTGCGGCGGTTGCCACTCTTCATGTGCCCGGAGTTGCACACGTAAATATCCAGCCATCCATCGCTGTTCACATCTGCCATTACCACACCGGTGCTCCACATGCTGTCCTGCCTGAAGCCGGCATGCTGAGAAATATCTTCAAACTGCCAGTTGCCTTTGTTGATGTACAATTGGTTGGTGCCCATGTTGGAGGTAAAAAAAACATCGGCCAAACCATCGTTGTTAATATCGCCGATGGCCACGCCACCACCATTGTAAAAGTTGCGGAACAGGAAGCTGTTTTCTTCTTTTCCGTCTTCTACCTTATTGTTGAAGTCGATGCCGGTTTTGTCCATCAATTCAAACAGCACGGGCGCAGATTTCTTTTCGCGACAAGAGAAAAAAAGAACGCTGACAACAGCCATACAAGCAATCCGGGAATACAATCTCATTTCAGAAATATCAGTGAAGATAACAAAGCGGTTATGCGACCTTTCAAATTTGGAAAACGCTAAGTTGATACATTTATTCAGAAAAAAATAGATAAAACATAGCGTCTGTTGAATTACAAGAAGTATTAAAGCCCAAATCGGATCAATTCAACTTCATTACCAAATGCATCTGTTGTTTCATATTCCAGCCCCGATAAATTAGGATTACAGAATTATTTATTCGGGGCAAACACTTTTAGAGGAGCGTCGTTCACGGCTACAATAATCAACATGCCTGATCCTGATTGTTTAATCTGAATCAAATCTCTGATTTCTCCATCGAGATACAGCCCTGTTTGCGATGGCGGCACAAAGCGGAAACGGCGCTGTGCATCGCCAAGCAAAGCTGTGCCATAGCTCGCATCCATCCTGCCAGTTTGCGGCTTAAAACCATAGAAGTTGCCGCCAAGCAGCATGTCGGTAATGCCATCTTGGTTAAGATCTGTAGCCAGCATGCCGAATACCGGTGAGAATTGCGCCATCATGGGCAAAGGCTGCATTGCAAAATTGCCTTTCCCATCATTTATGAACACGCAGGTTTGAGGTTGCTCTACCTTTAAAACTGTAGCATTTTGCAGCTGCTCCGGTGTCAATATCTCATTAATGGTTTTCGACGCATAATCTTTAAAATGCAGAAACTGCTTTTTGAGATAAGGAAGTTGCGCCTGCAGTTCGCCTTTTAAATTGTAAGGATAGGCTTTCCCATCTTTTTTGTAATAAACGGGTATGCAATCCGTTTGACCATTGTTGTCAAAATCGCCTACATACAATGAGGCAGGTTGGGCTGCTGATGGTTTGATTCTTGAGTTTAGCCCAAAATTACCGCCCAGTAAATCAGGCGCGCCATCATTGTTCACATCTGCCACCTGCAGGCTGTTCCACCAGCCCGACGAATGCGCAATGGTGCCTTTGATTTGAAGCTTGTTATTGCTCCACTCCAAAAAAGTAACAGGCATCCAGTCGCCTGCCACAACCAGTGTTTTCTGTTTACCAACGCCTCCGTCGAGCCATTGCGCGGCGGTGACCATACCAAGATGCAATAAATCGGGCGCTGCCGATGCTGTTACATTTGCAAAATGCCCGTTGCCGGTATTGAGCAACAGTGCACTTGCCGGAATTTCACCATACCTGCCCGGCACACTTCGCGCACCGATAAAAATATCGGGTCGCCCATCGTTGTTAATATCTGCCACAGCAACGCAGGAAGCATTGACAGCTACCTCCGGAAATGAAGTCATCTCGCGTGAAAACAGCCCTTTTCCATCGTTGAGATACAATCGCGCCAAAGTATAGGCAGTGCCTTGCTCAGCTTCATTTCCTCCTGATGCCACAACAAGGTCTGCGTCGCCATCGCCATCGGCATCAAGAAACGCGGCACCGGCATCTTCATAATACCTGTCTCTGATAAATGCAGGCTGGGCTACCTGGCTGAATGTTCCATTTTTTAGCTGAATGAATATTTTCGCCGTATCGCCGGAAGCACTGCCCATAAAAAAATCTTCCAGCCCGTCGCCATTCACATCGGCAGTTGCAAGTTTGGGTCCCTCGGTCGACAACATTTTAGGAATGAGACGTTCTTTGTCAAAATCTATAAAGTCGTTTTCATGGTGCGTGCAGTTGCCAGTTAGTGTATTGGCTGCTTCGTTGTGAAACCATTGCTTTGTTTGTTTAGCTGTATAGATTGCATTTTCCACTGCATCGGCTTGCCGCAAGGTGAGCGTTGTATCTGCTTTGGGGTGGGTCAACACCTGTCTTTTTGCATTTGCCCATTGCACCACTACACTATCTACCCGCAGTCTGTTTCCCAATCCAAAATGAAGCACTGGCTCTACGCTGCTTTGAAAACCACGCACAGGCATTTGCTCCTGCACCTGCCGGTTGCCTGCTGTATACACCGATACAACAGCACCGATAGCCAAACGTATTTTTGCCAGTACCATTCAACTGAACAGAAAGGTAGTGAGCACGTTCTTTTTCGGTTGCCATGTTGCGATAGACAAACGCTTCCATGTTAGAATTATTGACCACCAGATCGAGGTCGCCATCACCATCCAGATCGCCATAGGCAGCACCGCTGCTAAAGCTGGCAGTTTGCAAACCCAGCTTTTCGGTTTCATTGGCAAACAACAAATTTTTCTGATTCACAAAACCATAATTAGGAATAGGAACGGATGGGATTTTTTGCAACAACTCATCAAGTGTCATGGATGCCTGAGATGCAGCACCGGCGACTCTTTCGTTGTTGATATATTCTAAAAAATCCTGGTCGGTAAGATCCCGATACAGCCCGTTGCTCACAAACAAATCTTTCCATCCATCATTGTTAAAATCGAAAAATAAGGCACTCCAACTCCAGCCTGTCGCATCAACGCCTGCGAGTTGCGATATTTCGCTGAAGGTGTTGTCGCCATTGTTTAACTGTAGACTATTGCTGGTGAACTGATGATGAAAATCGAGTCTTCCTTTAGCAGTTTCTATGTCATAATCTTCGAAGGTAATGATGGTTTTGAGCCGGTAATCTGTTGCTGGCAACATTTCGGAAGTGAAAATATCGGGGTTTCCATCGTTGTTGTAATCAGCAATATCAAGCCCCATAGATCCATTGCTGGTGTGCCGTATTTCTGTATTGATCACATCTTGAAACCTGCCATCCTGTTGATTGATGTATAAATAATCGCGCTCAAAAAAGTCGTTGTCTATGTAAATGTCGTCCCACCCGTCATTATTTACATCGCTCACCGCAATGCCCAATGCAAAACCAATATCGCTGCCCCAGATACCGGCGTCTTTACTCACATCCCGGAATATTCCATTGTCGTTGCGGTACAACCTGTCGCCGTTTTTATCATCCCGGATGCTTCTGTCTACAGCGGCATACCCAAAATTTTCAACCGAGCGGTTGCTGTTGTTGATCACAAAACAATCAAGATCGCCATCGTGGTCATAATCAAAAAAAGAGGCCTGTGTAGACAAGCCTTTATCGTCGAGATGATATGCAGCCGCTTCTTCGGTAAACGTGCCGTTTTTCTGGTTGATGTACAGTTCATTGCTGTTATCATCGCCCGGCTCAATGCCAGCATTGCAAACATAAATGTCCAGCCAGCCGTCGGCATTCACATCAGCCATAGATACGCCGGTGTGCCACTGATGCGTGCTGGAGAGACCTGATTTTGCTGTAACGTCTTCAAATTTCCAATCGCCTTTGTTGAGGTACAGCGTATTATTGTGCTGGTTGCTGATAAAAAAAATATCCGGTTTGCCATCATTGTTCACATCTCCAATGGCTACGCCGCCTCCATTGTAAAAATTATGGTAGTTGAAAATGTTCATGCGGCTGTTATCGGCTATTGTGTTTTGAAAATCAATACCTGTTTGCGCAGAAGGCAACAATTGGAACAATGCATCCTGGGCGGCAGGTTTCTCAGCCCTGTGACACGAAAGCGCTGCCATTATACAGACAAGTAAAGAATATTGAAACAATCGTGGGTAATCGTGGTAATTCATCACACTATATCTTAAACAGCAAGTCTCCAGTGGTTTGGAAGCGGAAAAGTAGCTTGTTTTTTTATATTACCCTTTTCCGGATGCTTAATGTAATCAAAATATTTGCAGATCGTTCCCGGCTGTCTATGTTTGCATGTGAGCAAACCGGGTGAGAGAATGGCGAATTGAATATTTGCGCATTCACCACGAGAGTTCAATACTCGCTTTGTATATGAAAAAATTACTCATCATCCTTTCCATATTCGTCTTTTTGTTGTTATCCGGCACCTACATGATTATCCCGCGTGTGCTGCATATTTCAGAATCCGCCACTATTTCTTCATCATTGCAGCCCAGTTTCAGATCACTGGCAAACCTAAACAATTGGAATCAATGGTTGCCGGGTTCAACTTTGGTACCTTCAACTTCATCAGCCGGTGATGCCAAGCTTTTGTATGGTGATGATACGCTGTACATAACGAAGCAGTTGTATAACAACCTGATCATCGCCATCACACAGCCGGCCGTTACTATAGAAACCTCCTTGTTACTGGTACAATCGCAAAAAGATTCACTTACACTTATCTGGACATATAGCACAAGCACGTCTCTGAACCCCGTCAGCCGCCTGGTACAATATCAGCGGGCAGTGAACAACAAAAAGAAATTGCGAGCCATAATGGACCGTATGCAGGCGTTTTTGGAAAAAGATGAACATTTGTATGGTTTGCCTATCGAAGAAAAATCAATCAAAGATTCCGTACTTGTAAGCACCTCCACCTTATTGGCACACAAACCTCAAACATCCGACATTTATCGGCAAATAGATAAATTGCAGCAATATCTACAGAATATAAAAGGAGAGCAAACAGGTTATCCTATGGTAAATATTTCTCCGATGCCAAACCAGCAATATAAACTAATGGTAGCTTTGCCTACCCGCACTCCGCCTGCCGAATCGGGAGATATCGTTTATAGAAGAATGGTACCAGGAAGATTTTTAACAACAACGGTAAAAGGCGGAAATAGTGCCATAGAGAATGCCTATGTAAAGCTACAGCAGTACATGGAAGATCACCAAAGGGTATCTCCGGGCGTGCCATTCCAGATGCTGGTAACAGACCGGAGAACTGAACAGGATACAGCAAAATGGGTCACGCATGTGTACTTCCCGGTGATGTAGCGATGCATCTGAATTTTTCGATTCTTCAACAAACACGCGCATCTTTGTTTTTTAATTTCGATATTGAATGTACTATGGGCAATTATAATATTTAGCATGTATTCTCCGAGATATTTAGCACTGAACAATACCTGTTAGTTAGTTCAATCTTATTGGTTGATACGAATACGAATGATATTCGTTATCCTCAATTTCACAGACTCATTGTGTTTCCCAATCCTTCATTTCTTCCTGAACTTATTAAAGTGTAAAAGATTTTGTTTGCAGACATGTAAGTAGAATTGAAAACAACAAGCTGGATGGTAAAAAGTTTAGGAAGATGTATAAGCTGCTGTTCGGTGCGAATTATTTATGAATTACCCCTTTCACAAGTACAAATTGCCCCAGTTATTACATGTCTATTAACTTTCTTCAGCACATTTATATGTCAAACTGCAGCCTTAGCAAAAGTTGGCAAAAGCAAAAGTTGTAGCAATAAAAAAGCGAAACGCCATTTTTCAATGACGTTTCGCTTTTTGTAAATCTATCTCTACCTAAAAATTAATAACCAGGATTAGGTTGCAGGTTTGGATTAACAGCGAGCTGTTGGTTAGGAATCGCAAACAACAAATACTTAGGATCTGAAGTTGTTGGCTTCTCACCAAAAGGAGTCAGGAATTTGTGAAAACGGATCAAATCCTGTCTTCTCCAGCTTTCCAGGTACAGTTCGCGGCCACGTTCGTCGATCAGTTGATCTTCGGTTAATGAACTCAACGCTGTAGCACCGCGTGATGGGTGTGTACGGATTGAATTCACAATATCAAGTGGAGTGCTGCCGTATGAACCTGCTGCAGTAGCTGTACCGCCACGCATAATGGCTTCAGCTTTCATCAGTAACACATCTGTGATGCGGAAAAATACATAGTCGTTGTCTACATTACCACTACCGTCATTCGCATAATCGATAGGGTATTTGTAAGCTCTGATACCGGTAACTTCAAGGTTGGAGCCCAGCTCAATGCTTGATACTTCTTTTGTAAAAACCAATGGTTCACCTGCTCTGTCTTTCAATGGCTCATCGTTAGCCCAGTTGTACTGCTGACCAATGAGGAAACCAACGTTGATACGGTTGCCCGGGTTTGGAACACCCGGTGTTGGATAAGCAACACCACGACGTTTGTCTACATCTTCAAATTTGTCGTAGAAATCGCCGAGCGTGGTAAAACCGTTCCAGCCACCCGGATTCTGGTTGTAGTGCATGGTAGAGTGATAACGTGAACGAACTGATCCTCCATCTCCACCATAAGCAATACCACTCACATTTTCCTGAGTCCAGATGTTTTCTGAACCTATTTGTGTATTGGCTGGCGCAAAATTGTCGAAGTAGTTAGCAGCCAGTGAATATTTACCGCTGTTGATCACCTGGTCGGCTAATGTAATTACCTGGTTCATATCTGCTGCCGAGAAATTGTAAGTAGCAGCCTGGCGATCTTCATACACCGCTTTGTTCAGGTAGCACTTCATCAGCAACACTTTGGCAGCGTCTTTATTGGCTTTACCGGCAGCACTTCCTGTTCCGCCATCCGGCAAATCGTTCATGATAGCCGTTACTTCACTGATCACATAGTCAAGAGCTTCTATGCCTTTTCTCACTTTTGAAGCCTGCAACGTGTTTTCGCCAGCATCACGGTAAGGCACCTGGTCCCAGCCATCCAATACCATGAAGGTAGAGAAGGCACGTAAGTAGCGGGCTTCAGCTTCCTGCTGTTTGGTAGGACTAAAGCGCAGCAAATCTGTAGCAGCGAAACCGGTACCCAGCATTTGGGTAAATACTTCACGAAGGTGAATGTTATCACCATCCCAGTTTTGATTGTGCAGTACACGCCATGCACCGTTGTCGTCCCAGTCTGGTCCGCGGGTGGGTCCAATCAGTTCGTCTGTTGTCATTTCCCAGAGTGCATAGGCATTTGCCTGGTCCTGGTAAGTAACATGCATGGAAGTGTATACGCTTCTCAGCAAGGCATCAACATTTACACTTCCGCCTCCGCCTGATGACAAATCAGGCAATGAGTCATTGAATTTTTCGTCCAGTTTAGAACAGCTGAGCTGTACTAAAGCAACGCATAAGATGATTAATAATATTTTAAATTTCATATAGGCGAATTTTACCCTTGGGTTCTATTATAAAGAAAAATTTACTCCGAATGTGATGGTTCTTGCAGAAGGGTAAGGAATATATTCAATACCATTTGAAGGAACACCATTCACGCTTTTGTCAACGTTTACTTCAGGATCAAAGCCTTTGAATTTGGTAATTACAAAGAGGTTTTGACCAGTTACATAAATATTTGTTCCTCTTGCAATTTTTGCAATATCTCCAACAGAGTAAGAAATGGTAGCGTTTGTCATTTTTAAATAAGAACCACTTTCCAGATAACGTGAAGAAGCGGTTACATAGTTGAAAATGCTTTCTTTAACCGGATTGCTGTATACATCGTAGGCAATGTTTCTACCACCTTTAATGTCTCCAACGTTGATTACGTTATTGAAAGTGTTGTTGTACAGTTTATTACCCAGTGCACTGTTGAAGTTGGCAACAGCAGATAATTTTTTGTAGCGTAACGATGCACCAAAACCAATAACGGCTTTTGGATTAGGACTACCGGAAAAATACACAACTTCATCACTAACATAGGTTGCCAGACCGGTGCCTTTGTCGATACCAGTATACTGTTTTAGGAAGAACGCGTTGATAGGATATCCGTTCCTGATGAACTGTGAAGTAACACCGGTTAAACCCTGACCATCCAAACCGCCGGTTTGTATAGGTGCAGCCAGATCAGACACGTTGTTGGTAATAAAAGTAGCGTTGACGTTTAAGTCGAGTGACAAATCTTTCGTGTCTATCAAACCACCGATAACGGAAGCTTCAAACCCTTTGTTTTCAATTTTACCGGCAATGTTTTTCCAGGTTACTGCGGCACCCGGCGCTGCAGGAGCTACAGGTACAGTTGGGAACAACAGGTCTCTTGTCAGTTTGTTGAAGTAATCGAATGTAATGCTCAGCCTGTTTTTGAACAGCGTTGCATCTAACCCGATATTGTACTGCCTGTCAGACTGCCATTTCAAATCCGGATTAGCATTGTTGGCCAACTGGAAAGCATTGCCAGATGTGAATCTGTAGCGGCTTTGTGAAGAACCGGACGGAAATTCCTGGTTACCGGTTTTGCCCCATCCACCGCGGATTTTAAGAGCAGAAATAAAGGTTACACCTTTAAAGAATTCTTCCCTGTTCACATTCCATGCAGCAGCGAAAGAAGGGAAATTACCATATTTGTTGCTTCCGCCAAATTTGGTAGAACCGTCTCTGCGGAATGTACCGGTAACTAAGTATCTGTCTCTGTAGTTTAATGATACGCGTCCGAAATAAGACTGCAATGCAGTAAACGGATCGCTGTAAGAACTAATGCTGCGGTTAGAAGGATCTGAGAACTGAATATAATCAGTATAATCAAGACCGTAAAAGCTATAACCACCAGCGCTTTGCAAACCGATACCGCTCATTGAAGATCCACGGTTACCAAATTTGATGTATTCAAATCCTGCCAAAGCACTCAGGCTCAATCCTTCGGTGATGTCTTTATTATAGTTTAGCGTGTGCGTAAGCTGTTGAGTTGTCAGTTCGCTTTGTGCAACGGCAGCATAACCTTTGTCCTGGTAAGCCTGGATGTTGATATCCTGTCTTACGCTTGTTCTTCTTACACCTGTACCATAATTGATACTATAAAGGAAACGATATTCGAGGTCTTTGGTAATTTTATAATAAGGAGAAATGCTGGCAAGAATGGTAGTCACCTTTGCTTTATCGTTGTAAGCTTCAGAAACGCCGAGCGGATTCAGGATAGAGTTACCGCCCACATTCACAAGCGAATCACCAATTTTTAAAGGCAAAGTTGGATTCCACTGAAGTGCCTGACCTATCAGACTTCCGGAAGCACCTGCATTGTTAGTAATTGGTGGAATATCTTCAACATACTGGCTTGGTGTAATGTTGATATCGATTCCAAGATTCTTTTTGGCAAAGAATTTCAGGTTGGTATTAAAGTTGGCAGAGTATTTTTTAAATCCTGATTTCCTCACAATACCTTCCTGGTCGAGCAAACCCATTGACAGGCGGTAGCGCGCACTTTCGTTGCCACCACTCACACCAATGTTGTAGTTCTGTACCAGCCCATTTTGCAAAATGGCATCCAATGCATCCACATCGTCCGCCTTTGTCGTTTGAAGCAGCATTGGGCACATCATAATAAGTAAGTGCTTTTCTGAATTCATCTGCATTCAGTACTCTGATTTTTCTCATAATGGAAGAAACGCCGGATGAAGCAGCAAAATCAACTTTCGTTGCGCCTGACTGTCCTCTTTTGGTGGTGATGAGCACTACGCCATAAGCAGCCCTTGAACCATAAATTGCAGTGGCAGAAGCATCTTTAAGGATGTCAATAGAAGCAATGTCGTTAGGATTAATAAAGTTCAGCGGGTTGCTGCCCGGATTACCACCACCTAAACCTAAATCGCCAACACCAGGTCTTGGTGACCTGCCATCGAGTGCTACGCCATCAACCACATAAAGAGGCTGACCAGGACCGGACACGCTGGAGCTACCCCTGATTTTTACTGTAGTGGCACCACCTGGCTGACCACTGTTGTTGGTAATTTGCACACCGGCAACTTTTCCCTGTATCAGCTGATCGGGAGCCGTGTACGTGCCTTTGTTGAAGTTTTTGGAAGTAACAGTAGCTACAGCACCGGTAAGATCTTTTTTCTTAGCTGTACCATAACCAATTACAACCACTTCATTCAGATTGGTTACGCCTTCAGGAACAAAGTAACCGTTACGTTTGTATTTCCCTGGATATTTACATCCTGAGAAATATAGCCGATATAACTAACGGTTAATGTAGTGGCAGTAGAAGGAACGTTTAAAGAAAATTTACCCGCGCATCTGTAGCAACGCCGATGGTGGTTCCCTTTACGAGAACGGATGCGCCCTGCACCCCGGCACCTTTATCGTCATGTACAGTTCCTGAAACATTGGTTTGAGCCCATGCAGTTGTTTGCAACAAAAGCAGAAGTAACGGGCAGAAGAGTAACACTCTTTTTAATCGTTGAACATTCATAATAAACAAGCAGATTTAAAAAGTAAAAGTAATAAGGTTTGCGTAAAAAGTACACACAAATTTTAAACATTATTTTTACACTTATTTAAGACAACTTTGTATTATTTCCTGCTGCACCAGCAATAAAATATTTATTACTGATAAATAAGTATCAGTATTCCCTAAGAAGGATTTTAATAAGCGATAAAAGCTTTTAAATTAAAAAAAACAGGATAGGTTTTCAACACAAAGATCTATGGCTGAAAACTGAAGGATAAAGCTCTGATTATTGAATTTTTTCTACGCGTATCCCTACATTTAGCACTTCGGGAAGCGGGTTTTCCCGCATTATTTGCTGCAGGATAAATTTGTAATTTCCTGCTTTGAATCTTACAGGATTGGTATTTATGAGAATCCGGTGCTCTACAATGTCATCAATACTGTTTCCAAGCCAACGTTTGTTGTCGCCCAACTTCAGATTTGCCCTGATCGTTTGTGCAGTGTCGCCGGGCGGAATGGTGGTAATATTCACCCACATGTTATTGTAATGATACGCATCGCTGTGCCTCAGCACCACGAATACATTGTACCGTGTTGTCGTATCGGAAATAGTGAAAGTAAAAGAAGGCTGCTCGGAAGCGCTCCACTTGTGCTGTGGTGAAAGGAACTGTCTGTTCGTAAACATCCAATCTGCCTGCAGGAAGCAAACAGCAACAGACCAATAACTAAAAAGGAGACGGAAAAAATTTCAATGGAAAATCATTTTTTGCAAATGTACATAGCCGGCTATAATACATTCAGTATCTGCTCTTTTGCTTTTTCCAATTCGTCTTTCATCAGCACCACGCATTTCTGCACTTCCGCATGATAGGCTTTGGATCCGGTGGTGTTTATTTCGCGTCCTACTTCCTGCAGCAATAAACGATAACTTCTTGCCTTTGCTCACTTCCGCATCCTGCAATATTTGCCTGAAATAGTCGCAATGATTTTTTAGCCGCACCTGCTCTTCACTGATATCTATTTTTTCAATATAATAAATCAGTTCCTGCTCCAGCCGGTTGGTATCATATTTTTCTTTGCCCACATTGTCTTCCAGCACTTTCACCAATCCGTCGCGGATACGCTGCCGGCGCTCCGGCTCCAGCGTGGTTATTTTTTGCTCCAGCGATTCTATATTGGCTATGCGCTCCAGCAAGTCAGTTTCCAGCGATCTGCCTTCTTCCTGCCGGTGTTTGCTCAGTTCTCCAATAGCTACTTTTATCAGTCTTTCAAAAAGTATCCAGTCGTTTTCACTCAGCACTTCGGTGCTTGGCGTTACAATGTCCGGCAGTTTCAACAATGTGCTCAATACATTGTCAGTACTCAGGTTCAGCTCATTGGCCATTTGCAATACCGGCTCGTAGTACGACTTTGCAAGGTCGATATTGATACTAACAGGTTTGGCAGATCCGTTTTGTTTAATGGTGATGATACATTCCACGCTGCCACGAATCAATCCTTCGTTCAGGATATTGCGGACTTCAAACTCGTAAGGCTTTAATAATGCAGGTATTGTAAGACGAATATCATACTGCTTACCGTTCAGGCTTCTGAGTTCTATCAAAAACGTTTTGTCATTTATAGTTTGCTCTGCCCGCCCGTAACCTGTCATTGAATACAGCATAGAAAAAGTTAAGCGGTAAAGTAAATGTATTTATTGTAATAAAGAAAAAGTATAGCAACGACCAGGAGGCAAATAGTTGATTTGCCGGATCATTTGCTGCCAATCATCAATTCACAAAGTTTGCAAGGCATGTATCGTCAAAGCCCAAAGATGAAATCAATCAGACTAAAGAAAAACATGGACGAAAGGATTGGTATAAAACAGACCAGGCTGTTCAATGAACAGCCTGGTCGTGAATCTAATGTATACCGGAAAACAGATTAACCTTCGAATGTGCTGTAGAAATACGGCGTCTTGGCTTCAAACTCTGCACTGCAGGTATCTACCATTTTGTAAACACGCATGATGCCGAGTGCTTTTCTTTTTTCATACACCTCTTCATCCGTGCAGTTGGTTGGCAAAATGCGCGCAATCTGCTCGTCGCTAAAACCGTTTCGTTTGGCTTCTTTCAGCAATTCGGCAGGAAGGCTGTCGAGTGAATGATGACTGATTTCTTTTTCTATGTTGCAGATATTTTGTATCTGGTAAATGAACCATCGGTCGATGCCTGTTGCCTTCACAATACTTTTCACGGTACTTCCCTGCATCAGCGCATCTTTTATGCGGAAGATCCTGTCCCACTTCGGAACCTTTATATATTCAATGATCTCTTCGCTCTTCATCATGCTTTTGCCATAATAACCAAGCCCGACAGCTTCATTTTCAAGGCTCTGGCAGGCTTTCTGAATGGCTTCGGTGAAGCTTCTGCCAATGGCCATCACTTCGCCCACGCTCTTCATCTGCAAGCCAAGCGTATCGTTGGCACCTTTGAATTTATCGAAATTCCAGCGTGGTATTTTTACAATTACATAGTCGAGTGCAGGCTCAAAATAAGCCGAAGTCGTTTGAGTGATCTGGTTTTTCAATTCGTCGAGCGAATATCCAATGGCTAGTTTTGCCGCAATCTTCGCAATAGGATAACCCGTTGCCTTGCTTGCAAGGGCTGAAGAACGGCTTACGCGCGGATTAATTTCTACGGCAATCAATTCTTCCGTTTCTGGATTTTGTGCGAACTGTACATTACAGCCTCCCGAAAAATTACCAAGAGACCGCATCATCAGGATCGCTTTGTTTCGCATGTCCTGGAAAGCGGTGTCGCTCAGTGTCATGGCAGGCGCTACCGTGATGGAATCACCGGTATGCACGCCCATCGGATCAAGATTTTCAACCGTGCAGATGATTACCACGTTATCATTTTGATCGCGCAACAGTTCCAGTTCATATTCTTTCCAGCCCAACACGGCTTTCTCTACCAGCACTTCATGAATAGGCGATGCTTCCAATCCGCGTTTCAACGCTTCATCCAGTTCGCTTTTATCGTGCACAAAACCGCCACCGCTGCCACCGAGTGTAAATGACGAACGGATAACAAGTGGAAAACCTATTTGTTGCGCATACTCCTTTCCTTCCAGGAAACTGTTAGCTACATGGCTTGGGGCGACGGAGATGCCGATTTTCACCATTAGTTGCCTGAACTTTTCGCGGTCTTCTGCCGTGTCAATAGCAGCTACATCTACTCCGATCATGCGAACGCCGATATTTTTGCCACACGCCCAGTTCGTCTGCTTCTTTACACAGGTTCAGCGCCGTTTGTCCACCCATGGTGGGCAATACAGCGTCTATCTGGTTTTCACTTAAAATCTGCTCGATGCTTTCCACCGTCAGTGGCAGGAGGTACACTTTATCAGCCATCATCGGGTCTGTCATGATGGTAGCAGGATTGCTGTTGATGAGTATCACTTCAATGCCTTCTTCGCGAAGGCTACGGGCGGCCTGTGAGCCGGAATAATCAAACTCGCAAGCCTGCCCGATAATGATGGGACCAGAACCAACAATAAGCACAGAATGTATGGAAGTATCTTTTGGCATATAAAAACAAATTGCGCAAATGTAAGTGAGCTTGCGGCATTTCAGCAAGGTTTAACGCTTTAATGCCTTTTTTTGAGGAAATAATGCTTCAGAAATAATGCGGGTTCATCTTCGTCAAAACGCCGTATGCCTTGCTGGCACTGACTTTTGCAAATGCAGATTTGAAAAAGCAACGGTAAGAAAGTTGGAAAAGAAAAAATCTATTACCTGTATCGAAGGCAGCTATCAGTCGGATACATAGTGGATAGTGAATACTAAACCTCAGTGCCAAAAACAGGAAACCCTGCGCAGCAATAGCCAGGCAGGGCAACTGTATTTTCAGCAATCGTTTATTTATGACAATAAGTAAGAAGAACAATGCTGTCTTCCGTTGTGGTAAAATGGTAGGGAGATTGAATGTGAAAACTGATGATCTGCTGTTGCGTTACAGTTGAAATTTCTCCTTCTATTTCGGCTATCACACTGCCGCTGATAACCTGCAGAATAGCAATATGCCCCGACGGTTCGGGCGTAGTGAGTTCGGCACCGGCGCGCAAAGCAATGAGTACGAGACTAATGCCATTGCTTTTAAATGAGGTGATGGCATTCCGGTCGTTTTTGAAAAAAGCGTCTTCCTGAGTTATTTGTTTAATGTGCGACTCCAGATCTGAAATCACAAATGCAGCATCGAGAAGGCGGTCGCCTTCAGGACGGTTGTGTGGTGGATTCGTTGAATTTTTCCTGCATAATTTGTATTATTAAAATAGCTGGCGCCTTTGCAGCATCCAGCTATTATGTAAAATAATATTGCCTAATTAATGTTGCTTTTGTTAGGCTCCGTGTTAGCCGCTGCTGTGTTTTTGTTTGCCTCGTCTTTCTCCGATTTTGAAATATTGTCTATATCTTCTTCCGTCCGCTGAAAATCCCTGTTGGTTGGATTGTATCCCTTCATAGACTCGGTGGTAGGCTCTGATGTTTTTTTGTTGTCTTCCATAGTAATACGATTTTATGACTTTTTAAAAACAATTATCAGACCAGAGGCTGTGGGGATTTTTGATTCAGGATTTTTGAATTGTGATTTGTGATTTATCGTTCAGCTGCAGAATTCTACAAACAGCTATCGCCTTAGCCACAATCACAAATCCTAAATCAAAAATCAACAATGCATTTTACCGGTAATCATCTTCGTTGAAATCATCTTCTTCAAAGTTCATCTGCCCAAGGTTCATCATGCTGCCAATCAGGTCTTTAAACTGAATTTTTCCTTCAATCACTTTTTTGCTGATGAGAGAATAAGCCGACAATCCATGAAGCACAAACTCCATCAGCAAAGCATTTTCTTTTTCGCTTGCATTGGGAAAATACTTTTTGATAAAACCATACAATCCATCCACCTTGTATAGCGAATTGATTTTTTCGGCATCTTTCATATCGACAAACAAATCGACATGATTACCGGCATCAAACCAGCGTGTAATGGCTTTGTACGGATTTTCTTCTTCTGCCTTTGCCGCCTGCGAAGGTTTTCCGGTATTGCGTTTTTTCTTTTGCGCTTCCGGATTGGGAAAATAGGTCAGAAATTGTGTGCGGATAGCTTTTTCCAAGAGGTTTACCGCTACCTGGAAGGGACCTTCCTGCTCACCTTCATACACCAGTTCTATTTTTCCGGTGATGGAAGGAATAACGCCCATGAGGTCGCTGATCCAAACCTGCGTTTGTTTTTCGCTGTGAATGATAGCCCGGCGTTCAGCACTGCTCACCGCATTTTCGTAAGCCGCAATGGTAAGCCTGGCACTCACGCCGCTCTTTTTGTCTACATATTCATTGTTGCGGGCTTCAAACGCTATCTGTTCAATCAGGCGTTTGGCAAGATCGCTCACTACCACTTTTTCTTTTTGCTCGTCGAGCACATCGGCTTCCTGCTCGGTGATGGCAAGTGAAGTTTCAATGTCTTTCGGATAGTGTGTCAATATCTGGCTTTCAATACGGTCTTTCAGTGGTGTAACAATGCTGCCACGGTTGGTATAATCTTCCGGATTGGCAGTAAACACAAACAGGATATCGAGCGGCATGCGCAGCTTGAAACCACGTATCTGAATATCGCCTTCCTGCAGAATATTAAACAGCGCTACCTGTATGCGTGCCTGCAAATCGGGCAATTCATTGATTACAAAAATGCCCCTGTTGCTGCGGGGAATAATGCCATAATGAATCACTCGTTCATCGGCAAAAGAAAGACGAAGGTTCGCTGCTTTTATCGGGTCGATATCACCAATCAAATCGGCTACACTTACATCTGGCGTAGCCAGTTTTTCGCCATAGCGCTCTCTTCTGTGCACCCATTCTATTGGTGTTTCATCATCATATTCTGCAATGAGGTCTTTGGCAAATTTGCTCAGTGGTTTCAGCGGATCATCATTTACTTCACTACCTGCAATCACGGGAATATATTCATCGAGCAAATCGGTCATTTGCCTTGCCATTCTTGTTTTTGCCTGTCCGCGCAAACCGAGAAATAAAATATTATGCCGGCTGAGCAAAGCTCTTTCCGTATCAGGAATTACGGTGTCTTCGTAACCCATAATGCCGGTAAACGGATTTTCTTTATTGCGGATTTTTTCTATTAAATTTTTCGTATTTCTTCTTTTACTGTCTTCGGTTTATAACCGCTTTTTTTAAGTTCGCCTAACGTTTTAATCTGTTGTATGTTCATTTGATTGTTTGATATTTAAGTTGCCTTGTGTCATACAAGTACCAGCAATGATGATATGCTAACTGGCAAGATTCGTAAATTCTTTGACTTTTCATGGTAGGCAATTGTGATAGGTTAAACGAAAACAGCAATATTAGGCTGATAAAGTCAATCGTGTAAAATACACCGTTTGGCAAGTATGAATCCTGTCTTTACCAACCATTTCTATTTTATCCATATCCTGTATTACGCGGTACTGCATTTACGTTGTTGTCATTTTGCAGCAATAACCGGTACTGCCTGTGATATAAATGATTGCATAACAGCTGTACAATATAAGTGCCTGCTGCCTCAGCAAAGTGCATCCTGAATTTTAATAAACTGTTTTTCGTTTTCCACTTTCAAAATCCTTGAAAATAAAGGCACCCAGTTTGTCTAATGAAGCAAAAAATGCTTTGCCATTATTCATCTCTGTAAACTCGGTTACAAACTTCTGCAGATAAGGATCAGAAGCTATCATAAACGTAGTAATGGGTATCTTTAGTTTTTTGCATTGCGCGGCAAGGTTCATGCAGCGGTTCACCACTTTCCTGTCGAGCCCAAAACTGTTTTTATAATATTGCTTTCCAATTTTCAGGCAGGTTGGTTTGCCATCTGTGATCATAAAAATCTGCTTGTTGGCATTTTTTCTCCTGCGCAAGAATATCCATTGCCAATTCCAGTCCGGCAACGGTGTTGGTATGATAAGGACCAACCTGCAGGTAAGGCAAATCTTTTACTTCTATCGGCCAGGCATCATTGCCAAACACAACGATATCGAGCGTATCTTTCGGATATTTTGTTTGAATAAGTTCGCTCAGCGCCATGGCTACTTTTTTTGCAGGCGTTATGCGGTCTTCACCATACAATATCATCGAGTGAGAAATGTCGATCATCAGCACGGTAGATGTTTGCGCTTTAAAATCTGTTTCATGGATCTGCAGGTCGTCTTCGCGCATCTGAAAACTGTCTACACCATGGTTGATCTGCGCATTGCGGATGCTTTCTGTAAAATCAATCTGCTCCAGCATATCGCCAAACTGAAACGGGCGTAAATCAGGGCTTATCTCATCGCCCTGCCCCGCCTTGTTGGTAGTATGATCGCCCTGCTTTGTTTTTTTCAGCTTGCCAAAAATTTCTTCGAGGCTTCGTTTGCGGATGGTCTGCTCGCTTTTGGAAGTGATTTCTATTTTACCTTGCTCATTATCTTCGGTAAGATATCCTTTCTCTTTCAGTTCATCTATAAAATCGCCCATGCCATATTCATCGTCGGTAAGCCCGTATTGCTTATCAAGTTCATTCATCCATTTCATGGCTTCGGCTACATCTCCGCTGGTATAGACGAGCATTTGCATAAACAAGTCGAGCAATTGCTCAAACCGCGGCTTGCCGTTTTGGTTAGGATCGTATTGTATAAAACGGTGTCCAATCATAAAGTGTAAGTTACAACAAACTGAAATAAAAAAATTTGTAAAGGAAAGTTATTCTATCACGCAAGAACTGTGCGAATATGAAGGCTGCTCACCTGCAAGAGATATCTGGTGAGGTGCAGGCACAATAGAAAATGAGGTTACAAATGGGTAGAATAATAAAGTGCAAAGCTTATATATCACCTGCCCACAACGAGTGTATCGGCGGGCAGGAATGAACATTCTATTTTATGCAATTAATCGCTTCAACCCGGCAAGAAAGGCAGGTTATTCAGCAAACTTTTTTAATTCGCTCATCTGAATTCGCCCTTCATAAATCGCTTTGCCCACAATTGCGCCTTTGCAACCTACTTTTTGCAAATCTTCCAGATCCTGCAGTGAGCTAACGCCGCCACTTGCGATAATAAACAGTGAGGGAAATTGCTCAACGAGGGTTTTATACAGATCATTTGCGGCTCCTTCGAGCATGCCATCTTTGCTTACATCTGTACAGAAGAGTTGCTGAATGCCACAACTGCTATATTCTTCAATAAAATCGTAAATCCAGATATCGGTTGTTTCGAGCCAGCCACCAACGGTAATTTTTTCATTTTTCACATCTGCACCCAGCAAAAACCTTTCGGCGCCGTATTGTGTCAGCCAGCCTTTAAAGAGTTCCTTATTTTTTACAGCCAGGCTGCCAATGGTAGCCAGTGCCGCGCCCGAATTGAACACTATCTGCAAGTCGGTTTCTGCTTTTATACCGCCGCCAAAATCTATGACCAGCGAAGTTTTGGCAGTCAGCGTTTTCCAGTACTTTCCAGTTTTTTACAGCACCGGCTTTTGCACCGTCAAGGTCTACGAGATGCAGGCGTTGCAACCCGGCATCTTCAAATTGCTGTGCCACTTCGAGCGGGTGTTCATTGTATATTTTTTTTGCTGATAATCGCCTTGTGTTAGCCTCACGCACTTTCCGTCTATAATATCAATGGCTGGTATGATCTGCATAATTATTGTCTTAAACAAAATGAAAACCCTTTAAGGGCGGCAAAGATAGTTGGCACAGCTATTCAATTCTGTTTCCAGAAATTTTACGAGTCGGTTTGACTGGTTGTTCTATTGATAATTTCTGTAAAATGATCCTAATCGTACATCGGTTTAAGATGGATCCTTTATGATTTTTGTGTGATTCGGATAGTTGAGATTGTGAAACGGCAAATAGGAAACAATAAATTATCTTGCGGAACATTGATGCTGACCTATGGAATATATTATTAAAAATACGTCCATTGTTAATGAAGGCACAATCATTCACGGTGATGTTTGGATAAAGAATAACAGGATACGGAAAATTGCGCCCGAAATTCATGTGCCACATACCGTAACGGAAATAGACGGCGAAGGCAAACATCTGTTGCCGGGCGTTATTGACGACCAGGTGCATTTTCAGCGAGCCGGGCTTACACATAAAGCCACATTTATACCGAAGCAAAAGCTGCCGTTGCAGGCGGCGTAACTTCGTTTATGGAAATGCCCAATACCGTGCCGCCGGTATTTACACAGGCAATTTCTGGAAGACAAATATAATATAGCCGCGCAATCATCGCTTGCCAATTATTCTTTTTACATGGGCACTTCTAACGATAATATAGAAGAAGTGCTAATAACCAATGAGCTAAAAAAGATGATGTATGCGGCGTAAAGATTTTTATGGGTTCTTCCACCGGCAATTTGCTGGTGGACAATCCGCTGATGCTTGAAAAAGTCTTTGGCGACAGTAGAATTGCTGATTGCCACACATTGCGAAGATGAAGCCATCATCAAAGAAAATTTCGCAACGCTTAAAGCAAAGAAAGATGTGTTGGAACCATCCGATCATCCCATCATCAGAAATGAAGAAGCCTGTTTTGAATCTCTTTCAGAGCCGTGCAATTGGCTAAAAAACATGACAGCCGTTTACATATTCTGCATATCACTACCGAAAAAGAATTGCAGCTATTTAGCAATATGTTGCCGCTGAAAGAAAAGCGTATTACGGCAGAAGTTTGTGTGCATCACCTACATTTTACCAGCGATGATTATGCAAGCATTGGGTAATAAAATAAAATGCAATCCAGCTATAAAAGCACCTCATAATAAAGACAGCGTTGTGGCAAGCTTTGCTGGATGACCGGTTGATGTAATAGCTACCGATCATGCCCCACATACCTGGCAAGAAAAAAATGAACCATACGAAAAAGCACACGCCGGCTTCCGCTTGTGCAGCATGGATTGCTACTGATGCTGCAGTATGTAAAGCAAGGAAAAATGACCATTGAAAAAGTGGCGGAAAAAATGAGCCATGCTGTTGCTACCTGTTTTCAATTGAAAGAACGGGGCTTTATCCGGGAAGGATATTTTGCCGACCTCGTGGTTGTTGATATGTATCAGCCTGATAACGGTGTCGCCAATCCAATATTTTTACAAATGCGGCTGGAGCCCGTTGGAAGGTTCATACATTTCCTGCATCGGTTACGCATACTTTTGTAAATGGAAACTTGGTTTATGGAAATGGCATGTGGGATGAGTCTGATACGGGAATGCGATTTAAGTTTGACAGATAAGTAGAAGGTGTGTACACGTAATTGTTGAAGTTATAAGAACTGCAACACCAGTAAATAAATATTAATGCAGGCAGATAAAACAACGATCACCGATCTTTCTATCTTTCATTCACGAAGAAGAACAATCAGTTTTTCACCAGTTAAATTTTACCACCTCGTTGGTGGCAAAGAATGGTTTCATCATTTTCTACGCAAACCCTTTAGTGATCTAAATAAAATTGAACAAACCCAGCAAACCACTTCAATTAATTATTGTATCACCAGAGCAAGTGGCCATCCATTATTACCAATGGCACAGTGATGGTTGTGGAAAGATTTTACGATACGGCTCTCGACGATATTCCTGCTCATCCAAATGCGTGTAATAGCATATTATACAAACTTTTTAATGCTCACGACTTCTCGCTTATCAAATATTCCGTCACCCATTTTATCGATTTGTTTATTGGGCTTCCGCCATTGCTGAACTATTGATGACATAAGCTTCCGCATTTCTGCAACCATAATGAGCGCGCAATTTACGTTGCTACAACAATCCGGTTATAAACAAATGCTCAACTGGGATAAATCGAACACAGCCCAGCATTTACACAAATGTTGATCTTGGCGGGTATTTGCGACGCCATTTTACAAGCAGGATGCACTGGAACTTACTGATTTCTACAACCGGCTCGATGCTTACTATCAGCCTGGCCACGGCCTGCAAACAATTACAATTTCTCATTGCCCGAATTGTAGAAAGCGACGCGCCTTTTATAAAGGCTACAGCAACTCTACCATCCATTGTTGCACGACACCTGTTGCTTACAATGTTAACCTGTCAGTAGAGCAAATTTTTTGTTTATGACAGGCGCAAATATGGCAGGCAAAAGCACCTTTATAAAAGCAGTTGGCGTGAGCTGTTTACCTCGCTCATATTGGGTATGGGCGTTCCGGCAAAGCACCTGAAGCTTAGTCATGTTTCGACGGGCTGCTTAGCAACATACAGGTGGAAGACAATATCATCAACGGGGAAAGCTATTTTTTTAATGAAGTGCAGCGCATCCGCAAGACCATCGAAAAAATAAGTGATGGTAAAAACTGGCTGATACTGATAGATGAATTGTTTAAAGGCACCAATGTGCAGGATGCCATGAAGTGCAGTACGGTGGTGATAGAAGGCTTGCGCAAAATGACCAATGCACTGTTTATCTTATCCACTCACTTATACGAAATCGGTGAATCGCTGAAGCAATATTCCAACATACAATTCCGGTATTTTGAAACACAAGTATTGGACGATCAGTTGCTGTTTAGCTATCATTTAAAAGAAGGCATCAGCAACGACCGGCTTGGCTACCTGATATTGAAACGCGAAGGCGTGGTGGAGCTGCTGAACCACATTCCAGACAAAAAACTAATGGAATAGTGCAGCCTCAGGTCCGCATATTGTTACATATGAATTGTGAATCAATACAAATTGTCGACAAAAACAATTACCTACCTCTCATCTCTGAAGTGATAATGCAGCATCGGGCACTTTGGCAACAGCAACCTGTTCTGTACATAGCAGCGGCTGATTTCTGAATTTAAGGATAAGGTTTGCCACTACTTCTATATCGCGCTGGCAGTATTCTACGATACGCTCCAGGTTGTTTTCCTTATAATAAACATCCTGTACCATACTGCCATCAATATCAGTTTTGGATGTTGGTACGCCCATTACGCCTGCAAGCAGATCGAGTGAAATATAGTTTTTATGATCGCCAAATTTCCAGAAATGCAGTGTATCTGTCATCTTCATTTCCCAGGGTTTCACGTCGTGCAAGCATAGGTAAGGCGGAAGGGTAATTCCATTTATCAGCAGCCTCCTGCAGATATAAGGAACATCGAATTCGCGGATATTATGACCTGCAAAATGAAAATCGCTGTACTTGTCATAAAATTTATCGCTTAATTTTAGGAATTCTTTTAGCAGCTCTTTTTCGTCGTGACCATATACACTTTTGATCCAAAAATGCCATTGGCCGCTCTTTTCATGAAAACATCCGACAGATATGCAAACGATCTTGCCAAACTCGGCCATGATACCCGCTTTTTCCCGGTAACTGACCTCCGGGTCATGCTTTCTGGTATAATTTTGGATATTTTGTGCCACCAACGATTCTGCCATTCAACATCCATCGACTGATAGTCAGGAAATTGAGGAACAGTTTCTATATCAATAACAAAAAATTTATTTAACGCCTTTGTATTCAAGTTAGTTCTTAGGTTTATACTAAAATTATAAAAATTATGAGTTACTCAAATTATCCTTCAGCCAGTGCATCTTCTCCTTCTGGTCAACCGCCGGAAACTAAAGATAACCGCAAATTAATTTACGGCGTTCTAATTGCCGCATTATTGATTACCTGGGGATATATCATCTACGATAAAAACAAGTCGCACGAGCAGTATGCACAACTCGAAAACCAGTATACCACAGCTACTTCCGAAAAAGATTCCCTGGATACTGAGTTTAAAAGCGCCCTGCAAAGAATGGACTCGCTGACAGGCAATAATACCCAATTGCAAGGCAAACTTTCTGAAAAACAAACAGAAATAGAAAAAATCAAACAGGAATTTGCTGTAGAAAGCCGCAAAACGAATGCAGACCGCAACAAACTCCGTAGCCTGATCAATCAGCTGAATGGTCGCATAGACGATTACGAAACCCAGATTGCACAGCTTAGGGCAGAAAACGAAGAGCTTTCTACCAACAACCGCCAGCTCACGGTGCAGCGCGACTCATTGACGACTACCACGCAGTCATTGGCGCAAAACCTGACTGCCAGCCAGGAAGAAAGTGCAAGAGTTACGGATGTAGCATCCACGCTTCATGCTTCCAACATCAATATTGCCGCTATCGATATTAAAAACAGCGGTAAGGAAAAAAGCACCTCGAAAGCCAAAAGAGCTGATATTTTCCGCGTGTCGTTTGATCTTGATGTGAACAGGATTGCACCAAGCGGTTCTAAAGAATTGTACATTGTTGTTACCAGTCCTGATGGCAAACCTATCACCATCCCTACCAGCGGAAGCGGCGAGTTTCAAACGCGTGACGAAGGTCCGAAAGTGTTTACCAGCAAAGTAGTTGCAGATTACGAACAAGGCAAACGCACACCTGTGAGCTTCGACTGGAAACAGGACAACCAATACCAGACAGGTAATTACAAAATTGAAATTTATCATAACGGCTATAAAATTGGTGAAGGCACCAAGAGCCTGAAGAAAAGCGGATTATTCGGATAGTTTTCTTTTTTTGCGATAAAACAAAGCGAGCCATACAATTTATGGCTCGCTTTGTTTTTTTTGAAGACAACGAAATTTAACCGACAAACTTTTTGCAATGAAAATTTAAATCAGAAATTTCAACCGCAATGTTGGCAATAAATGGCATAGACATCAAATTTAAAAAGTACAAACCCGGAACAATTCGGTAATAATTTTGCTATATGAAAAACATGGATATTGGAGATATTCCGGATTTGTAATGTAAAAGTAAAACGCTCAATTACGTCTTCAAATTAATTTTGAATTGAATTTTACTCCTTCTTTTAATCATTTTTTTACTTCCCGATTACCAAGGATTTATTAATGAAAATGCGGTAAACGATCGGGCAATGCTTTAAAAGTATACCCCTCCCGGCTATAATGTTCCAATACTTTTGGCAGGCAAAAACTCATACGGCTCCACGCTTTTGTACTATCATGAAATACAATCACAGAGCCTGCCTCCGCATGTCTTAATACATTTTTGAGGCAATCCTGCGGTGAAAGATGAATATCAAAATCTCCGCTCAGCACATCCCACATTACAATCGAAAACAACTTGTGTGAAGGGTTTTCACGCTGCTGAAGCACCTTTGCCTGGAAGCGTTTTATTTTGCCATAAGGCGGTCGAAAAAGACGGCTGTCTATGTGCTGTGCCGCTTCTACAATATCATTAATATAATCGGTATCATCTGACTTCCAGCCATCGAGGTGCCTGTATGTATGATTGCCTGTTGTATGCCCTTCACTCAATATTCTTTTATACAATAGCGGCTGACTCACTACATTTTTACCAATGCAAAAAAAAGTGGCTTTTGCATCGTATTTCTTCAACTCGTCAAGCACAAAAGGGGTTGCCGTTTGGTGTGGACCATCATCAAATGTGAGATACAATACTTTTTCTGTTGCGGGCATGCGCCATGTAAACGACGGATACAGCTTCTTTAGCAGCCACGGCGCTTTTATAAAATACATACAGTTCGACTATTTTGGTTCTATCACGATCACTACATCTGGTTCGTCCTCCGTTACTGGTGGCAGATTACTCAGGCTTAGTGTCTTGCCTGCGAGTTTGCTTGTCACGGCTTCTCCATTTTTCAATAAATACACTTTTCCTAATTTCCTGAAAGGAAATTGATCAAGCGTGAGTTCGCTGTTGCTGGCTAATACATGCACATACATGTTGCCATTGCTGCCCTGCGTGATGCTGCCCCAGCTTTGCGGTTTGAGGTATCCTCCGCGCGTATGATAGATGCTTTCTCCATACACATCCAGCCATTTGCCCATTCCCTGGAGGCTTTTTACAAATTCGGGTTGTATATTACCATCAGGCATGGGTCCTATGTTTAGTAAAAAATTAGCACCGAAGCCGGCAGCTTTCACCAGGTAATCTACCAGTTGCTTATGCGTTTTGTAGGTTGTATCGGTAATATTAAAACCCCAGCTATCATTAATCGTTTCGCAGGTTTCCAGTGGCAATGCAGAAGCTGCTGCACCACCAAAACCTGTAGTGTTGCCACCGGGCAAATCTTTTTCAAACATTTGAAAATCTTCTCCCTGCAAAGGTTCTATATGATGATTATTGCCAACAAGACACTGGGGTTGCAGCTTGTGAATTAATGTATAGATTTCTTCCATGTGCCAGTCGACCATCGGGGTAGCTTTTTTGGCAGTATCGCTCGACAACTGATCCCAATATCCATCGAACCAGATGCCGCCTATTTCTCCATAATTGGTGAGTAGTTCTGTTAACTGGTTTTTCATGAAGTCAATGTAAGCATTCCAGTCACCATGCACGGTGCGCCCTGTTCCCTGCCCGGTCCTGCCGGTCCAATAGCTATAATCATCACGGCGCCAGTCGAGAAGAGAATAGTATAAAAACAACTTTACACCCTGTTGATGACATTCATCAGCTATCTGTTTTACAATATCTTTTTTATAAGGGGTATGCATGATATTAAAGTCGGAATACCTGGTGTCCCACATGCTAAAACCATCGTGGTGCCGGGTAATGAGCGTAATATATTTCATACCCGCGCCTTTGGTAAGGCTCACCCATTCTTTTGCGTTAAAACCAATTGGATTAAAGAAATCTTCGAGACGGGAATAATTGTTCACGGTAATGTTTCGCTGGTTCATCACCCACTCTCCGCTTCCCGGAATACTGAAGGGTCCCCAATGAACAAATAAACCAAACTTAGCGTCCTGAAACCACTGCCGGTTGGCAAAGTTTTCCGGCGTTGGTGTGTATGTATTTTGGGCTGAAGCGTTGAGACAGATAAAGAAAAGGAAGGTTACTGAAAGCCATATTTTCATATCAAGCAATTGTGAATTAAAACTACAACAATTCATTTTACAAAACGTGCCCGCAGGCACCAGAACGGTATATCTTTTTTCGTTCTTCTATTGACATTCAATGAATTCTAATTGTGTTATACCAGTGAACATCATTGGCTTTGTGAAAACAAAATACCCCGGCAATGCCGGGGTATTCAATATGTAAATGATGATTACAAATATTATTTATTGGGTGTAATCTGCGGACGCGGGCGATTGGGATCGCGCGGCTTTTCAGGCGCTGCACCACCATTACCACCAACGTTGTCAGGCTTTGGCATCAACGCTTTGCGGCTTAGTCTGAACTTGCCTGTTTTAGGATCTACATCCAGCAACTTCACCTTTACTTTATCACCTTCTTTAAAGATACCTTCCATGGTTTCAAGACGCTTCCAGCTGATTTCACTGATATGAAGCAGTCCTTCTTTTCTTGGCAGGAATTCTACGAAAGCACCAAAGTCTTTAATGCTTTTGATAGTACCATCATAAGTTTCACCAACGGCAGGAACAGCTACGATGCCGGCTATCCATTCTTTAGCTCTTTCCACACCTTCTTTTTGGGTACCAAAGATGCTTACTTCGCCGGTTTCGTTTACTTCTTCAATATTGATGGTGGTACCGGTTTCTTTCTGAATTTCCTGGATTACTTTACCACCGGGTCCTATTACAGCACCAATGTATTCTTTGTCGATAATGATTTTTTCCATGCGTGGTGCATGTTCTTTCACATCTTCGCGGTGCGCAGGCATACATTCGTACATGGCATCGAGAATATGCAAACGTCCGGAACGAGCCTGGTTCAATGCTTCACGCATCACATCCATGCTGAGACCATCTACTTTAATGTCCATCTGCACGCCACAAATTCCTTCTTTGGTGCCGGTAACCTTAAAGTCCATATCACCAAGGTGATCTTCGTCGCCAAGGATATCGGTCAAGATTGCATATTTACCATCTTCACCTGTAATCAGGCCCATTGCCACTCCACTTACGTGTTTTGGAAAAGGCACACCTGCATCCATCAGTGCAAGTGAACCTGCACAAACAGTCGCCATAGATGAAGAACCGTTTGACTCAAGAATATCACTTACCACGCGCACAGTATATGCGTAATCGCTGCCCGGCATCATCTGCTTCAGGCTGCGCATGGCAAGGTTGCCATGTCCTACTTCACGACGGCTTTGACCACGAAGCATTTTCACTTCACCCGTACTGAACGGAGGAAAATTATAATGCAGGTAAAACTTAGACTCGTGCGATTGCGCAGCACTTTCTACCAGCAAATCATCAAGCGGAGTACCGAGGGTAACCGTAGTGATAGATTGTGTTTCGCCACGGGTAAACAAGGCAGAACCGTGCGGTGTAGGCAGTGGATCTACTTCCATTGCGAGCGGGCGCACTTCGTCAAGCTTACGTCCATCGAGGCGAACCCTGTCGGTGAGGATCATGTGGCGAACCACTTCCCATTCCACATCGCTGAAATATTTTTTGGCTAATTTCTTTTGTTCCGGCTCGGCTTCTTCGCCAAGGCTGGCAATCAGGTCGTCTTTAATAGTTTTGAAGCTGTTGGAACGATCGTGCTTGCTTAAACCGCTTTTGGCGATTTCGTAAATTTTATCTTTTGCGTAAGCAGTAACCGTTTGTTTCAATGCTTCATTCTGCTCAGGCGCTTTGTATTCGCGTTTGCCGGTTACACCCACAAGGTCGCGGAGTTGTTCCTGTGCTTTTATCTGAACACGGATAGCTGTATGTGCTACATCAAGCGCTTTTACAAGATCTTCTTCGCTGCATTCTTTTGCTTCGCCTTCCACCATCATCAGGTTCTTTTCAGTAGCGGCAATCAGGAAGTCCATGTCGGCTTTCTGAAGCTGGCTGCGGGAAGGGTTCACAATAAATTCACCTTCGATACGGGCAATGCGTACTTCAGATAAGATTTCTTTAATGGGTATGTCGGATACAGCAAGCGCGGCAGATGCAGCCAAACCCGCTAAAGCATCGGGCATAATTTCATCGTCGCTTGAAATAAGGTTGATGATAACCTGCACATCGCAGAAATAATCTTCGGGAAAAAGAGGACGGAGAGCACGGTCTACAAGACGGCTGGTGAGAACTTCATAATCGTTCAGGCGACCTTCCCGCTTAAAAAACGAGCCGGGAATACGCCCGGCTGATGCAAATTTTTCCTGGTAGTCTACGCTCAACGGAAAAAATTCCTGTCCTTCTCTTGGTTCTTTATTAGCTACAACGGTAGCTAAAATAATATTGTTGCCTTGTTTTACGGTAACTGCACCATCAGCCTGACGGGCTAATTTGCCGGTTTCAATGGTCACCTCGCGGCCATCGCCCAGGTCAAACGTTACACTCTTTGGTTGAGTTAGCATATAAAAATGAGTTTTGAAAACTTAAACACAGCTTGCAAAAGAGGAATACTAAAATGCAAAACGCGTTAGAATGAATATTGCAATATAGCGCAGGCGGGTTCACTTATAATAAAAAAAGTATTCCCAAGCCGGTATAAGCCAGTTGGGAACAAATAATATTTTTTGAATGCCTGCTTATTTTCTAAGTCCTAGCTTTTCAAGCAAAGCACGGTATTCCTGCAGATGATGCTTCTGCAAATAAGCAAGTAAACGTTTGCGTTTGCCTACCAGTTGCAACAAACCACGGTTAGATGAAAAATCCTTTTTATTGGTTTTCAAATGACCTGAAATACCACTGATACGTTCAGTAAGCACGGCTATTTGTCCTTCAATAGAGCCGGTATTTTTGGCATCGCCGCCAAATGTTGAAAAAATTTCTGATTTTCTTTCTGTTGTTAAATAAGACATCTCAATACTTGTTTAGTCGCACCCGTACGTGGGTTTCTTTTAAAGTGGCGGCAAAGGTAGCTGAAAGTTGGAAAACAGAGAAACTTTATTTGCGGCAAAATCTCAATTTTTTTCTAAAAAAGTTACTTTATCCAAAGCTATGCGTGTAATAAATGATGGCATGCAACCTTTTTTTTACCGTGAAAGACTGTCTGTTGCTGTTGGTTGCGGATGCTTTTTTTCATACATCGCAAGGGCTGTATTGCCGGCATGCATAAACTTATCTAATGGCAGGAAACCCGCTGATTTCTGAAGTACAAGCCCATTTTCATCGAGAAACAACAAAGAAGGAAATCCACCCAGAATATAAGATTTCCTGATCTGAATGCCATCAGCCTGCAACGCATTGTATCGGACACTGATAAAATGCTGATTGTAAAAGTTGCCCGCTTCCGGTATTGTAAACACCGCTTGTTCCATCTGCCGGCAATAAGACACAGGAAGGCAGATACATTTCCACAAACAGCAGGTGGTGTTCGCTTTTGGCTTTTGCCAGGGCAGAGCGCCAAGAAAGTGGCTGAAAGCGCACAGGCTGGCTGTAGGCAGCTGCTGCAATAAGGAAAATGAACGTGAAAATAAAAGCAGGTTTCATCATAAATTGTCTGCGGCTTCTGCTCCGCGAAGATATTGAACTACCAACAGAAGAAGACACACTTGTAAAACTGCGCGCTTTGTTTTTCACTTGTATAAATAATTTGAAGAACATAAAGCTTGAAAACAAAAAGCCTCCCGCAAGTAGCGGGAGGCTTTTCTATCGTAACCTTGTGTTGTAAAGACTAATAATCCATACCCATTCCGCCACCTGGCATACCAGCAGGAGCAGCAGCGCCTTTTGGTTCAGGTTTGTCGGCAACTACAGCTTCTGTAGTCAGCAACATACCAGCAATAGAAGCAGCGTTTTCCAATGCAATACGAGTCACTTTGGTAGGATCGATTACACCGGCAGCAAACAGGTTTTCAAACACTTCTGTACGTGCATTGAAACCATAATCACCTGTACCATCTTTTATTTTCTGAACGATGATGCTGCCTTCCAAACCACAATTGGCAACAATCTGGCGAAGTGGTTCTTCGATAGCACGTTTCACGATGGCTACACCTGTAGCTTCGTCATCATTGATGGTATTTACGTTTTCAAGACTTTGTGAAGCGCGGATATAAGCAACTCCACCGCCTGGCACAATGCCTTCTTCAACAGCGGCACGTGTAGCGTGCAGAGCATCGTCTACACGGTCTTTCTTTTCTTTCATTTCTACTTCTGTAGCAGCACCGATATAAAGAACGGCAACACCACCGGCTAATTTAGCCAGGCGTTCCTGCAGTTTTTCTTTATCGTAGTCGGAAGTAGTGGTGCCAATCTGGGATTTGATCTGGTTGACACGTGCTTTGATATCTTCTTCAACACCTTTACCACCTACGATGGTTGTGTTGTCTTTATTAATCGTTACTGAATCTGCTTTACCAAGGTAAGCTTCGGTTGCATTTTCCAGTTTGTAACCTTGTTCTTCGCTGATAACGATACCACCGGTAAGGATAGCAATGTCCTGCAGCATTTCTTTTCTGCGGTCGCCAAAGCCAGGAGCTTTTACAGCAGCCACTTTCAAGGTGCCACGCAGTTTGTTTACCACCAGTGTAGCCAGTGCTTCACCTTCGAGGTCTTCTGCAATAATGAGCAACGGACGGCCACTTTGTGCAGATTTTTCGAGGATCGGAAGAATATCTTTCATGGTAGATATCTTCTTATCGTAGATCAGGATAGACGGGTTCTGCATTTCTGCTTCCATCTTTTCGCTGTTTGTTACGAAGTAAGGAGAGATATAACCACGATCGAACTGCATACCTTCTACTACATCTACTGAAGTATCGGTACCTTTTGCTTCTTCTACGGTAATCACGCCTTCTTTGCCCACTTTACCAAACGCTTCAGCAATCAGTTTACCGATGGTTTCGTCGTTGTTGGCAGAGATAGATGCTACCTGTTCAATTCTGTCGCTGTCGCTGCCTACAGTCTGAGACTGAGACTGGAGACTTTTTACAACAGTGGCAACAGCTTTGTCGATACCGCGTTTCAGATCCATTGGATTGGCACCGGCAGCAACGTTTTTCAAACCTTCGCTGATGATAGACTGTGCAAGAACGGTAGCAGTAGTAGTACCATCACCTGCAATATCTGCAGTTTTGGATGCTACTTCTTTAACCATCTGTGCGCCCATGTTTTCGATAGCGTCTTCCAGTTCTATTTCTTTAGCTACCGTAACACCATCTTTGGTTACTGACGGAGCGCCAAATTTCTTTTCAATCACTACGTTACGACCTTTGGGTCCTAAAGTTACTTTAACGGCATTGGCAAGTGTGTCAACGCCCTTTTTCATTTTATTTCTTGCTTCAATATCGAAGAAGATTTGTTTAGACATAATTCTTAAAAATTAAAAATTTATAATTAAAAATCGTAAAAAGCAGGGTGCCACCGGCACTCGCAACCCTTTTCATTTTTAGTTTGCTCTTAGATGATCGCCAGGATGTCGCTTTCTCTCATAATGAGGTAGTCAACACCTTCAAGCTGAATTTCTGTTCCGGCATATTTGCCATACAGTACAGTGTCGCCTGTTTTTACGGTTACAGGTTCGTCTTTTTTGCCAGTGCCGGCAGCTACTACAATGCCGCGCTGTGGTTTTTCTTTAGCAGTGTCGGGAATAATTAACCCTGATAATGTTTTTTCTTCTGCAGCCGCAGGTTTAACGATTACCCTGTCGTGAAGCGGAGTTACATTCAG
>CAVXBN010000002.1:0-50994 GCA_963760045.1 uncultured Chitinophagaceae bacterium | reverse complement strand
TAATTTGAATTTAAGAAATTTTATTTCTATGCGAATTAAATTTGTTTTGACATAATGCTAGGGGCAAAGAAATCAAATTCAATAATTCTCTATCCCGTCCAATATACACTCAATCGTCAAAACAGAATCAATGTCTTACCCACTCAGTGCCCTGCACATCATCATCGAAGAAGCCCTCCACACAGAATATTCCTCCTCCGGCAGCACAGTTCCAGCAGGCACATCTTCCTGGATAAGCAAGGCAATAACGGAAGCCCGGAAATTTTCAGGACTTGTGATTATCGAAGCAGCCCTTGCCAATAATACCGAATCCCTGGCTATACTGGTGCAGACAGCACAGGCAGGATGCACTGCATTAGCCAACAGGCTGGCGAGTTATAGGCAACATACCGGGGAAGAAAATCACAACCTGGAAAAAAATGGGGATCTCGATAAACTGGAAGACATCCTCATCAGCAATCTTGACTGGCTGCAGCAATACTTTCCGGTTAGTTTCAATAATGAAGCTGCTGTTCCTGTAAAGAAGCTGCACAGTGAGATCAACAGGCTGAGCGCCGGGCTGATAGAAGCTGGCAAAGACGAAACCGCCTCCGATGAAGCAAAGAAAATACTGGCAACTATCAATGACCGTATGCTGTTACGGCAAAAGGGCTCACTCAGCTATCGCCAGTTGAGTTACCTCGACACCATTTGCAATGATGTAAAGAAGTCAGGCAATACACAACCGGGAAACCTGTTCAGTGAAGTCATAGAGTTACTCATCCGGCACAATTATAATGATCCCGCTATCGTTCGCATGGTGACAGAAGAACTGTACACCCTGGTTAATACCGGGTGCCCCCGCCAACATCAACTCGACAAATGGAATGCACTCCTCACGTCCTGCCAGTTAATCGAGACCTCGGGTTTATACTTCGATCAGGGTAACCAGTCAGTGAAAAAATCCGTTTCCATCAGCATACAAATGGCAATACTGGCGCTTCACCACCAGGAACACAACCTCTTCGGGTCCATTCACAACACCCCCGCGGCTGGTCAGTTAAATAAAAATGATCGTGTACTGACAGGACTGTCGGTAAGCCAGCTGGCCGTTTTCTGCAGGCTGCTCTCTGATAGCAAAATTATACAACCTACCAACCAGACCGAGTGGTTGAGAATAGTGGCAGCTACCTGCCATACTACAAAAACAAATGCCATCTCGCCCGACAGCCTGCGGGCAAAATGGTACAATCCCGAAAAAGCAGCCATCAATATCCTCACCGAATACCTGCATGGCATGCTCAAACAGCTAAAACATTATTAAACTTCCATTTACTAAAAAAGTAAACACGAATTTCCCCAAGCCCAACCTGCTCAAAAATTCGACTTCATTTGGATATTACTTGGGACTTCACATAATCCCCATTCCCATGTGCCCGAAAATGCACGGTTAGCAACTGCGCAAATGGGGTTCCCTCCATTGATCAGGGGATCCCCACATCCTGTCACTACGAAACGTCAAAACCTCCTTCCTAATCCCTTCAAAAAAGCACCAACCACTCTTCCAAACCAACAACAACTGCCCCACAACCACCCACAGGTTTTTCAACCCACAATCTTTCAAAACCCTTACCCACAGGCAAATCGCTCTCAGCCTCAGCCAAACGCTACATCCAACGCCATGCAGCCACACCAACTCCAAAACACCGGAACAAACCCAAACACTATCCTCCCCAAAATTCCTACACAACCACCAACTTCAACCCGTCCCACCAAAACCACGCAGCCATGCCACCCCCAAAACGCTCACACAAACTCAAACACCATCCTCCCAAAAAGACACTCAACCCGTTACACACAAAGGTGCGCAGGCACGGCAAAACGCGCGGAGCGTTCGGGTTTGCCTTGATCTTTTTTGTTACTTTTTTCCATCAAGGGAAAAAAGTAAAACAGCAACTCTGAACAAAGCGACTCCAATCATTCAAATATGAAAAACAATCATCAACTCCAACACCATCCTCCCCAAAACTTTTTACCCCGCTACACCCAATGCCAGCGCAAAATCATCACCATAACTAATGACAAATCGCCTATAAAAACCGAAATCCATCCCCGTCAAACAAGCCCTTGTCACTCAGCTTCAGGTGAGGAATCACGAGCAGCGCCATAAAACTCAGCGTCATAAACGGTGCCTGCAACGGGCTGCCCAAGCGCTTTTGCTGCTTCACTCAAAGCCGTATACCGTTGCGCCACTGAATAGCCATCATCCGCGCTCATCAGCCCGGCAACCGGCAGGGGCAATACTTCCACCCTATCCGCATGCGCACAACCAATACCGCCCTTCGTAGCGATCAGCGCATTCACCGCAGCCACCAGGCTGTCGTCGTCAGCCCCCACAGCTATAATATTATGACTGTCATGCGCAACAGACGAGGCAATTGCCCCGGTCTTAAATCCAAAATTCCGGGTAAAACATACCGCCACGGGCGCTTTGTGATAGCGGTTCACTACCACCATTTTCAAAATATCCCGCTCCACATCACTCACCCAGCAACCCGCTTCCTGTTTGCCATCCACGTACAACGCGTTGGTAATCAGCTGCCCATCCAGCGCTTCTATCACCGGTATCTGTATCCCCTCATGCGGGTACGAAGCAACCGGCAGGGCAATCTCCTCTGCTGAAATCGGCGCACAGTCAAATCGGTTCAGGGCGTTTTCAGTTACACTCCGGATGTGCGTATGTGCCGTTGCTCGCCACCTGTTCTCCTTGTATATAAGTATGGAGCACTTCAAAATGGGTAAGATCTTTTACAAGTATAAAGTCGGCTGCATCGCCCAGTCGCAGTAGTCCATTGTCTGAGCCCGTAATGCAACACAGGATTTACACAAGCCACCTGCAACACTTTAAACACATCCAGCCCCCTGGCAACCGCACGCGCACACAACACATTGATATGCCCTTCCGCCAGGCTGTCGGGATGCTTGTCATCACTGCAAAACATCATGTGTTCCCAATGATCCTCTATGAGCGGCACCAGCGCTTCAAAGTTGCGCGCAGCACTACCTTCGCGTATCAGGATCTTCATCCCCAACCCCAGTTTATCGAGGGCTTCTTCTGCGGTAAAACATTCATGATCGGTGCTGATACCTGCAGCGATATATTGCCGGGCAGTTTCGCCCCGCAAACCCGGTGCATGTCCGTCAACCGGTTTGTTGGGCAGCATGTGCGGCAGCTATTTTTTTCATCACTTCCCCGTCATTGTTTAGCACACCGGGAAAGTTCATCATTTCGCTCAGGTATTTAATATGGGGCAATTGCAGAAGGGCTTCCACATCATCGCTATGAAGAGCGGCACCAGCCGTTTCAAACAGGGTAGCCGGCACGCAGCTCGGTGCACCGAAATAAAAACGGAACGGCACTTTGTTCCCGTTGTCAATCATAAACTGCACACCCGGCATACCACAAACATTTGCTATTTCGTGCGGATCGCTGACGGTAGCAATAGTCCCGTGGACCACCGCCAGTCTTGCAAACTCTGAAGGAATAAGCATACTGCTTTCAATGTGCACATGACTGTCTGTAAAACCGGGTAAAATAAAAGGCAGGGATGCGTCATCCTCTGCTTCTTCAATAGCAGCAATCTTACCATCAGTCACAGTAATGCGGGCCGTGTATACGCGCTTTGTCCATACATCCACAAGATTTCCCGTAACCAACCATTGACGATCCATCATATACCGTTCATTTATTTACAAAATACCATCATTTCAGGCGCAGCAGGAGCAAACACATCCCGACATAACCACTTGCCCGCCCGTACCACCAATTCTTCCCCTAATTTCGCAACAGCTTCCACCATGTTTAGAACACCGCGAACAACCAGTTGGAAATCATCCCTCAACCCATTCCACCCAAAATTCCACAGCCACACACCCCCAATACTATCACACAAACTCCCACACCATCCTCTCCCCAACCCCTCAATCCGCTACACACAAAGGCGCGCAGGCACGGCAAAACGCGCGGAGCGTTCGGGTTTGCCTTGATCTTTTTTGTTACTTTTTTCCATCAAGGGAAAAAAGTAAGACAATAACTCAGCTCAGCAAAGCGACTCCAATCATTCAAAACTAATGCATCAACCCCAACACTAATCTCTCCAAAACTTCTTATCCCGCTACACCAAAAACCACGCAGGCACTCACAAATGTGCCAGGCATCCTGCCACTGCCATCGCCACGCGCTCCCCGTCTATTGCGGCGCTCACAATGCCGCCGGCATAGCCCGCGCCTTCACCACAGGGATACAAATTGCTCACCTGTTCGTGTTGCAATGTTTCCGCGTGTCGCGGTATCCTTACGGGAGAGGATGTGCGGCTTTCTGTGGCCACCACAACGGCCTCATTGGAAAAATACCCACGCATTTTTTTGCCAAAGCCAACAAACCCCTGCTGCAACCGCCTGTGAATAAACGGCGGCAGCACCTCGCCCATCGCCGTGCTGTGCAACCCCGGCACATAGCTGCAGGAAGGCAGAGAAGACGATAAGGTGTTGTTACAAAAATCGGCCAGTCGCTGTGCCGGTGCTACAAATTGCCCGCCACCAGCTTCATAGGCGCGCGCTTCCACCATTTGCTGAAAGCGCATCAGGAGCAAAGGGTCATTTGACTGCCAGCCCTGCTGCTGCATTTGCTGTTTAAATTGTGGATCAGCCACTGCATCTGCCACTTCGGTAGTTACTACCATGCCGCTGTTGGCAAACGGGTTATTGCGCTTGCTCGGGCTCCAGCCGTTAACGACCAGTTCTCCGGGCGCAGTAGCGGCCGGCGCGATAATACCGCCGGGACACATGCAAAAACTAAACACACCCTTATCTGCCACCTGTTGCACAAGACTATAAGCGGCAGGCGGTAAATGCTCGTCGCGCAGCGGCTGGTGATACTGGATGGAATCGATCAGGCTTTGCGGATGTTCTATGCGAACGCCCAGCGCAAACGGCTTGGCTTCAATGGTAATATGTTTTTGCTGTAGCAGTTCAAAAATATCCCGCGCCGAATGACCCGTTGCCAGAACAACGGCATCGCCGTCAAAGTGGTCACCATCAGCCGTAATCACTGCTTTGATGCGGTATCGTCAATAATAAAGTCAGTTACTTTTTTTTCAAAAAGAAAAAGTCCGCCACTGTCCAGGATTTGCTGCCGCACCGCTGTAATGATCTGCGGCAGTTTGTTGGTACCGATATGCGGGTGAGATTCATAAAGGATGTTTTCTTCGGCGCCAAACTGCACAAATGCCTGCAGAATAGAATCGACATTGCCCCGTTTGGTGCTGCGGGTATACAGTTTGCCGTCGCTGTATGTGCCGGCGCCACCTTCTCCAAAACAATAATTGCTGTCAGGGTTCACGATCCCTTCCTTGTTCAGCGCAGCCAGGTCGCGGCGGCGCGAACGCACGTCTTTGCCCCGTTCCAGCAGCATGGGCTGTATGCCAAGTTGAATGAATTGCAGTGCGGCGAAAAAACCCGCAGGTCCGCCGCCAATAATAATGACATGGTGTTTTGCTTTCGACACATCCCGGTACACAACCGGCTGGAACAAACGGTGATGAAAAGGCTCGTCAATAAATGCCTGGACAGTAAGATTGATATAAGCCTGACGGCTACGGGCGTCAACCGACTTTTTACGGATAAGGTAACCGGTAATGTGCGCTTCAGGCTGGCCGGTATGGAGAGAAATTAATTCTTGAATACGGTCGCTGCTGCCTGCTTCCTGCGGAAGCAGCTTCAGCGAAATGGTTTGTTGCATGTTGTCAGGTATTTATCCTAAATGTCAACAAAGGTAAAGAAGGCAGGGTCAATAGCAGGCAGGAGAATGTCGGCCGCCGTTAACCCTGTTATGATAAAGAATAAATGAAAAGCCCGGGAAAAATGATACCCCAGTTAGAAAAAATATGTGGCACATTATCTCGGCGAAATGCGTGAGACAATTATCAATCTTAAAATGAACGATTGGACGTGAGGCGGTATCCTACACGAAATGCCACAAACCGGACTGATTCTGAATTGCTGGTCGTCTCGTATCGCACACCTACATCGATGGTTTTGGCGCGGTCGGCATAATAGCCAACACCCGCTGCCAGCGTAACGCCATTTCCACCAATATCTCTTATTTTGCCACTGCTGAACTTGGAAAAACCAAGAGCCGGTTCAAAGTAAATCCTGTTTTTCGTGGTGTATCGACCACTTACTTTAAAAAAGCCATCACCAATTGTGCCGATATTGCGGGAATCCAGTTTTTCAGTAGTAAAAAAAGAAAGATAACCTGCCTGCAGCAACACCGCCCAGGTAGGATTAAAATTGTAGCCCAGTTTAATGTCTCCACCCACGCCCGGATTGGTTTGCAAACCAAAACTGCCAACGGGAACAGCAAAATCAAGCCCTACGCCAAGTTCGGCACTGCCGGTATATTGTGCGAAAAGGCAGCCGCAGAAAAAAGTACAAGAATAACGCTCAAAGCAACTTGTTTCATAGCCGTATGTATAGTATTTGGTTGTAATTAGAATGGCAGGCCATCATCGATGGAATCAGGTGACGTGCTGCTATATTGGCTGCCATTGCCGTTGGTTGCTGCTCAGGAAATGAATTGCCCGCTGCCTGCAGATGTTCCATACGCCAGGCATCGAGGTTGGTGATGTAGTTGTCTTTCCCGTCTTTGCTCCATTTGCTGCCGCGCAGGTTAAAGTGAACTTTTACCGTATCGCCTATCACAAATTTATCGCACATGGCGGTTCTGTCCTGCACACACTGAAACTTAATATAACTGGTGAACACACGCCCGTTGTTTTCTTCAGACGTTTCTACAACAAATTCACGGGTTTTAAAGGTTTCTGAACGCTGCTGAACCTTATAGACTTCAATCAATTTTCCCTGTATCTCAAATGCCATGTCGTGGTTTTAGGGGCAAATGTAATCTTTAAAGAGAGAAGGAAAGAAGCCACCGGCATAAAAAGGGATTAAAAAGAAACAACCAAAGTAGAAAACAGGATATAAGAATTTTTTACACTGAATCGCTAATGAAGTCCCTGACAAATGAATCCAGGAAGTGGGCATTACTCCGCAATCCTGCTCCACTTACCAGCTTATGCCCTTGCAGTTTCTAAAGTTTGAAAGCAACACCTGCATTGATCACATAATCGGCAAATGCTGCATCGCCCTGAATATGCTTGCCGTACGTCACCGAATTTTCCTTGTCGGTCACGCTTTGTGTTCTGTTTCGCACCAAGGCTACAGGAACGCTTAAAAACGCATGTACCCTTTTTCCCGAATAGCTGATAGCCGGCTCGGCGCTCCATACATAACCGGGACGGCGAAAACCCTGGCTGCTGCCAATGAGGTCGCGCACAGGAATCCCTTCGAGGCGCGCACCGCCGGCCACCGACAAACCGTGCAACAGGTGAGCAAGTGATAAACTGGCACCGCCCCGCGCCATATACTGATCGGGAACACTCATGATGGCTTCATTGGCAAGCGTGGGCACCAGTGTTTCGCGATAGGTACGGGTGCCGTTTTGCCCGCGCGGATTGCTGAGATAATAGACATTGCCATACAGGCCGATGGTATGCGCAAGATTGTAATAGAGGTTTGTCTCCATCGTAATGCCAGTACCGCCGTCGCCCGGCTGTATGCTTTGATCTACAGTGCGTAATTCTTTCGCGCCATCACGCCTACATTATACCAGTCATCTTGATAATCGTAATCGCCGGTAGGCAAGTTTCACTCCCAAACCAACCTGTATATTTCCCTTGCTATGAGATGCAGGATCGAACAGCCAGTAATAAGCTGCGATGCGCATATCACCCAACCCAGAAGATTGCATGGTATGACGTTGATTAAAATTGTTTACGCCATTTATCAATCCATGTTCATATAGCGAAGAACGGGAATTGGATATAATTGGCATGTCCACCATAACCGACCAACGGTTGTTGAATGATGTGCGTAATGTTTATGTCAAGTGTACCTGAATGGTTAATGACTTCAGTTCCCTGCTCCAGTCTCGCTTTATTTTCTGTTGTGCCGCTAAAATGGCGGAACGATTTGAAATACCTGAAATTAGAAGCTATCACCCATTGGCTAAATGTTTGGGAAGATGAACTATCGGGGTGCGATAGCATACATACATTTCCTGTGCTGCGTATAGCCACGCAGCCTTGTGCTTTTGCAGTGGATGGCACATACGAAATTGATGGCAATGATTGCTATACAAGTAGTAACTCTCATGTTGCAGTTGTTAGTTTAAATGGTAATGGTTATAGGATGTTGATGACTTTGTTTATTAATAATAATGTGTTGTATCTGTTGCGGGTGCTACCGCATCTTCACCTTTTTTCATGTGCAGTTTATTCGATACAAAATCGCCCACTTTTCTACCATATTTTGTAGCGGTAATACAAGAGCTATGATAATGGATGCCACCATAAAAACGCGCCCAGTTGTTTTCGATAGCCGCAGCGCGAAATGACGGAAAAGAACGGCTGTCGATGCCAAATTCCAGTTCCGTAGTGTCCTTATAAGCAAAATTTTCTCCATATACACTGGTAAGTGCTTCCGCAGCGGCAGAGGAAATGGTAGAGTGACCGCAGGTATATTCGGGAAAAGCAGGCGTTTGCAAAATAGGGCGCCAGTTGGGATCGATGTATTTGTTAATCACCGTCTCGGGGCGGATGGTATTGTAATGATACTTTGCATCCCAGCATTCGATAAACGCTTCAAACATGGCAATGGACGTTTTTGTATATGCATACACGGTTTCATCAAAATCGGCTTTGGCTTTTTCGGAAGCAATGCCCACAATGCTCATCCAGTGACCGGTGGGCGAAAACTTTTTGGTACCAAACATCACGTGCCCGTTTACATTGAGCTTAAAAGGATTATCGTCCCAAAAATTGGCAATGTGTTCCTGTTCGGGCGTGAAGCTGTCAATGGCATTTTTTACCAGCATTACCTGTTTGTAATATTCGCTGTTTTTGTTTTTCATATCAAATTTGAATGGTGGCGGCACCCGGAACTGCGAAGCGCTGTCCATCACCAGCGGGCGTATTTCCATCCAATGCGGCTCTACTGCCTGCGCATACATGGGCGGCGTGGGCACCCAGCGGCCTTCTTCCTGCGTAACGGTGTATTTGCTTGCACTGCGCGTTTGCAGGTAGTTGTCTTCTTTCGTCCATTTCATAATGGCATCTGCTACAGCGTTGGCATAGGTTTCACTCGCGTCCATGATATCGGAAGGCATATCCGCATCATCCGCTTTTTTCTTCAACTCTGCTACATATTCATCCATGCTTCCTTCGGGAAAAGTAACGGCATTGCCTACTTTGCAGTAAGCCAGCAACGCGGCATAGGGAAAATCGATCAGTTCTGGCATTGGCGGGGCGTGGCATATCCGGCAGCTTTCGCAGTTGCCCGGCTAATCGATGTATATTTTTTACTGTCGCCTGCGGCAATCACTTCGTAGGCTGCAATATTGGCGTAAGTATAATTGCGCGACGCCACTACGGGCGTAAAATTGTTTCCCATTACAATGCTGTTGAGCTCATGAACAGTCTGCGAATACAGCAATGGGTCGTGCATTACTTTTTTATATTCACCATTGTTTTTGCAGGAACTGAACAGCGCAAGGCTCAAAGAGAAAAAAAGAATTTGTTTCATACTAGTCTCCGATATAAAATGTTTGGTTGCTTTTAAAAAAAAAATTAAATAAGGTTACGAACTGCATTATCACCTTCCGCTTTGTGTGCGGACACAGGATCAACCCCTTGTTGCTTTTAAATGTTGCCTGCCGCTTTTCCCGAAAACATACCTGTAATTCCCGTGTTTCCAGAACTGCACGAAGCTGAATCTGCTTAAAAAATGCTTCAGACGTAAAAAAGTCCTGATGCCATGTTCTGCGGAACCGGTCAATACACGATTGCATCTACTCCTGTAAGAATGCGATATGCCGGGGCAATAGTGCAGTTTCATAAACTGAGGTAAATGCCACATAAACTCCAAAACAAGGAGGTGAGGTTATGGACATAGATGATGGCATCCGGAGGTGGCACCGGCGGAGTGTGAGGCAAAGAAAGAAGTATAACACTGATGGCATGAGCGAATGATGCCGGGCAGTTGAAGAAATGCTGCAAAGCACACAATGCGGAAGATTGCTGGTCGAAATCGCTCAACAGATTTTTAAATGCACCGGCTTTGGAATGATCTGACTTTTGCGAAGTATTATCCTGTGCTACGTCGTTCGTGTTTTTGAAAAAATCGTCTTTGGCAGACTGAATCTGCATTTTGTTATGGTCGGGCAGGCACATCAGCACCATTTCGCCATTTACAATTCTGCGTTTTACATATTTGTAAATTTTGCCGTCGACTGTAATTTCGCCATCTACCCGCTCAAAATCAGATTGCATGGTTTGGTAAGGCATCGAAAGCGGAACCTTGATAGTGATTAAATCTTCGTCGCTGTATTGTTCTTATCGAGAGAAGCCTCCAGTCTTACATCGGCTTGCTGCTGCGCATAGTGAAAGAGGAACCTGTAACCAAATAAATTGAACAGGAAGAGTGAAATGAAAAATATGGCAGCTATTTGTTTCACAATTGTTATTGCAATATTAGGATTATTTATTTTTTGTGTGTTACTTTTTTCCTGGAAAAAACTGTTTTCACGCTTTTTTACCAGCTCTTTCCGGTGAACCAAAAGCTGGAAAATGGTCTTATGCCGCTGTTATGAAGTGGTATTTTATTTGAAAGGCAATCAATGCGATTTACTTCAGCTTGGGAATTATTTCACGACAAAAGTTTTTTTCTCTACTGCCAATTCCGGTTAACGTAAGCGACTTCCATTGCGAAGGCAGTTTGGTTTTTAATTGCGTGATGCCATTGGGCGTTATTTCCAATCCGCCAAAACCATTCAGCATTGCCTGTATCATGCCGCCGGCGCCGGTAGAAAAATAAGGATTGTTGCCTGTTGCTGTTTCGGCAATCACGCCAAATGGCGGACGCATGTTGGGTTCAAATCCCATTTTAAAAGCATGATATGCGCTGTCGGGCATGCCTAACCGCGAATATAAAATAGAAAAAATAGCATGTGTCATAGCCGGACCTTCGCCCACGCGGGGCTGGTAATAATCCAGATCTTTTTTAATAGCCGCATTGCCCGTTACTTCGTGCAACGGGTAAGCCAGCAGGTTTACGTCTGCCTGCTTTATTTTTTCACCATCATAACTAGCATGTTCTTTTGTTACGCCGTCGGGAAATTTCAGGATAGGAATATTGTTGTAAACATTCATCCAGTCGGCATCGGGCGTTATGCCTAAGTAGTTTGGCTGCATCGGTGGCATATTTGAGATTGGCTCTTGCCGCCGCATTGGTAAATGCATTGTTGTCTATATTTTCCGCCCACTCATCGGCTGCCACCACATTATTGATATCGTAATGCCCGGCGCCGTTTCTTTCCACGCGGCTTGCCCAGAAATCAGCGGTTTCTTTCAGTAAGGGATAGCCTTTTTCGCGCAGCCAGTTCTTTATCGCCTGTTACGCTGTAATAATTCCAGGCAGCAATGGCAATATCCGCCGTAATATGATGTTCAAACGGACCGCTGAGTGCCCACACCGGCGTTTCTTCATTTCCGCTGGCAGCACTTTCCCAAGGAAACATAGCGCCCTTGTATCCATGCGAAAAAGCATTGTGCCTCGCAGCCTCCAGACGCTGAAAACGATATTCCAGCAACGATTTCGCAATATCGGGCTGCAGCAACAACAGCGAAGGATACATCCACAATTCCGTGTCCCAGAAGGCATGACCATTGTATCCCAATCCACTGAGCCCCATGGGCGATAAACTATAAGCTGTGCCGCTGCGCGCAAATGAATACAAATGATAAATCATGCTGTGTACTTCCTGCTGTGTGGCATTGTCGCCCTCAATCACGATATCGCTTTTCCAGAGATCATCCCAGGCGCTGTTGTGAAATTGAAGCAGGCGTTTGGTGCCTTCAAGCGTGGCAAATAAGGTAAGTCGTTCCGCTTCATTTAGCGGATCGTTGTTGTGTGCCGAAGTAATGGCAGAACCGGCAATGGCAAAATGATAGGTTTGCCCCGCTTTCAGGTTCTTTTTAAATTTCAGCAGGTGCATACTGTTGTCCCACATTTCGTGGATGACTGCAGGCTCGCTGCCATGTGGTTCATCAAACAGAAAACTGTTGCTGGCTGCCAGTAACAGCTTTCCCGTTGGGCTTTTGGCAGTTGATGTCAGTAAAGAAATGGTAACATGCGGCCGATCAATCTGGTTGAAATAATTTTCTACGTCTTTCAGCATATCCGGTGCTTCCATTACCGAAGCAGGTATGATTTCAATATCTTTTTTTGCAGTGATGGTTACATCTACAAGCGCGGTATAAGGCAATTGCCGGAGCGAATAATAGGTATAGCTGATGCTGGCTTTGTCGGCAACATCAAACGAAGTGGTCAGGTTGGCGTGCTTCATATCAAGCACCTGTTGCATATGCGGTACCTGGCTAAAATTTTCGATGCGCTGCCCGTCGATATCGAGGTGCATGTTCACGAAATTGAACGTCTTTAAGATATTGCTCACCCGGCCCCGCCCATACAGATCGAATGCCCCGTTGAGCACTACATCCTTTACCGCAAAAGGCACCGGCGAAGACACAATACCAATCATTCCATTGGCAACGGTTTCCCCAAAATAGTTTGCTGGCTGAATGGAATCAGCTTTGATGGTCCAAGCATCCTGCGCAAAGGACAAACTGAAAAAAAAGCATGAAAAGATCAATAATAGGCTGTGCTTGTTCATATGGCGGTGAGCTGTTAGACTGTAAAAGTACGGAGCACAATCCGGGTTTGCTATTGCGCCCTCTTTTTCTTATTTCTTGAGCGTAAAAATCGTAACGCTGATACCAGAGCCCCATGCCCTGCTGTAAAATCTGGTACTGACTGTCTGCGGATAGTTTTTCGGTGTTAAATATCTGAATCCTTACATTTGCCTGTGGTTTTTATGCTCTGTTTTTACTAACTTTGTTAGCATTGCGGCAGGCTGTTTTATAACATAATTATTGATCTTCAGGATGTTATTCAACGGTTTCCTGCTTTTCTGCTTCCAATCATTTTAGTAATGTTTAAAAACCACATTAACATTTGAAAGTATTAGAAAAAAAGACAAGAAAAGCAACCATGTCTGATACAAACGGCATATATAACTATACAGAAGATAGCATCAGAAGCCTTGACTGGCGCGAACATATACGACTCAGACCAGGCATGTACATTGGCAAGCTGGGTGACGGCTCTGCGCCCGACGACGGCATTTATGTATTAATAAAAGAAGTGATCGACAACTGTATTGATGAGCACATGATGGGCTTTGGCAAGCAGATAGAGCTAACCATTACGACAAAACAGTCACGGTTCGTGATTATGGTCGCGGCATCCCGCTCGGCAAAGTGGTAGATGTGGTGAGCAAGATTAATACAGGCGCCAAATACGATAGCAAAGCCTTTCAGAAAAGTGTGGGTTTAAATGGCGTGGGTACAAAAGCCGTGAACGCACTGAGCGACTATTTCAAAGTAGAAAGCTTCCGGGAAGGCAGAAGCAAGGTAGCTGAGTTTGAAAAAGGAATTCTTACCAAAGAGCATCGTGAAAAAGCCACGGAAGAGCTGAATGGTACGTTTGTAACGTTTATTCCCGACAATTCGGTGTTTAAAAACTTTCATTATATCCATGAATATCTGGACAACCTGTCTCTGGAATTATTGCTACCTGAATGCAGGATTAACCATCTTATTCAACGGCAAAAAATATGTAAGCCGCAATGGTTTGCTGGATTTGCTGAAACGCAAAACCAATGAAGACGAACTGCGATATCCCATCATTCACCTAAAAGCAGAAGACATTGAAGTAGCCATTACGCATAACAACGATTATGGAGAAGATATTTTTTCGTTTGTAAACGGGCAGTATACAACACAGGGCGGTACGCACCAGCAGGCTTTTCGCGAAGCGTTTGTAAAAACCATCCGCGACTTTTTTAAGAAAGATTATGAAGCAGCCGATGTGCGGCAGGGCATTGCCGCCGCTATTGCCGTACGTGTGCAGGAACCGGTGTTTGAAAGCCAGACAAAAACGAAGCTTAGGCTCGTAACCACGCATGAAGGCGGACCGACCATGCGCAATTTTGTGGTGGATTTCTTTTCCAAACAACTCGACAATTACCTGCACCGCAACCCGCAGACTGCCGAAGCCATTAAGAAAAAAATTGAGCAAAGCGAACGCGAACGTAAAGAACTGGCAGGCATTAAAAAGCTGGCAAATGAGCGGGCTAAAAAAGCGAACCTTCACAATAAAAAGCTGCGCGATTGCCGCGTGCATTATAATGATGAGCCACCTGCAAAAGGCAAACCCGAATTTAGTGCGCTCACCAACAAAACCACCATATTTATCACCGAAGGCGACAGCGCCAGCGGAAGCATTACCAAAAGCCGCAATGTAGATACGCAGGCTGTTTTCAGCCTGCGGGGAAAACCGCTAAACTGTTTTGGTCTTACAAAAAAAGTGGTGTACGAAAATGAAGAATTCAACCTGCTGCAACATGCATTGAATATTGAAGATGGCTTGGATAATCTGCGCTACAACAACATTGTAATTGCTACCGATGCCGATGTGGATGGCATGCACATCCGGCTGCTGCTGATGACATTTTTTCTGCAGTTTTTCCCCGATCTGGTAAAGCAAAACCATGTATATATTTTAGAAACGCCTCTGTTTCGTGTGCGCAACAAACAGGAAACCATTTATTGCTACGATGAGCAACAGAAACAGGCTGCCATGAAAAAGCTGGGCACCAAACCTGAGATTACACGCTTTAAAGGTTTGGGTGAAATTTCGCCCGATGAGTTTGGAAAATTTATTGGCGACGACATCCGCATGCAGCCGGTTATTGTAGAGCAGGGCGATCATATCCACCAGTTGCTTGAATATTTTATGGGTAAAAACACAATGGAACGCCAGGAGTTTATTATCAATAATCTGAAAATAGAACTCGACCTTGCCGATGGCATAGCACAGAATAAGAGTAAGGAATGATGTAAATTTGAAAGAAAGCGAAATTGATGGAAGCTTTGAAAGGGAAAATACAGAATTCTATTACTCACTTATTACCAATGTTGGATATGAATTGTGCATAAACAGCATTGTTGTGAGTGAGTATTTATATTTTGTATTGGGGTTCAGCGGAGGCAAATCCCTGCGTAGTTTGCAGCAAAGCCAAAAAATAAATGAGATGCTTTCAGAGCAGCCTAATCAGGTTCAAATTCTTCTGGATTTTAATTTTATAGAGTCCGGATAAAAGTTTACTTCAGTTAGTTCCTCAACTCATGTCCGCATACAATCTTTTGCCAAACGATGCTATCATTCTCGCGACCTGCAAAATTCATGACATAAAGCAAATCGCCAGCTACGATACCGATTTTATGATTCCATGCCGTGAAGAAGGCATTGCATTACTGACAGAAACAGCGTAAAATTATTTCAACACATGCTTCATATCGTTTTCCAGGAACCCGATATACATACACTACAACAAGCCATCGCTTTAGACGATAGTTTACAAGGCGAAGTATGGCAGATAAAAGATGATTTTGCGGCTGGTCCGCTTACCAACATATATGAACCCGAAGGTTATCAGCAGCGCAGAGACTGGTGGAAAGATGCGTTGCAATTTTCTCCCTACACAGAACAAATACATATTGTGGATGATAAAATGACGGTTCACAACATCAAAAAGAAACTGGATTCCGGAGAAGTCATCTGGATTTGGATTGGGCAAAACGCACATGATGTGTGCGGCTATTTCTGGCTCCTGAGTCAACTGGCAGATTATGCAGGCAACGTGTTTATTCTCAATCTGGGCAACCTTCCTTTTATCAATGAAAAAGGCGGATTGTTTTATCCCAATCATCTGTCGCGAAATTTTACCTAAGGAATTTTTAAAAGCCAAAAAACTTGCTCGCCCCATCACAGCCAGCGAATTTGAAATGGATAGTGAAGACTGGAAAAAAATGTGCGACGAAAACGCGATGGTTCGCATTCTCGAAGGAGGCAAAAAGATAGAGCAAAGAAGTGTCTTACTACGATGAAGCCATTTTTAGCATGCTCACCAAAGAGCCGCAAAAGCTGTACCAAATTTCTTCATATCTTATTATACAAAAACAAAATTACACTACCGGCGATGTGTTTCTTGCGTGGCGTATCCGAATGTTGGGTGAAGAAAATAAAATTGCTGATACAAGGCGACTGGAATAAAGGATGGAAAGATATTACGGTTCAAATGCCATCTTACGAACAGGCAGAGCCTTTCGTTACCATAGATAAAAATCGGCAATTACAAATTCATCAATCACAAATCATAATACCTGATTATAGATTACATAATACAATAGAATGGCTAAGGATATTAATAACAAATTGACCCGAATAACGATAAACGGCGTGCAGGGACAATATAAAACCTGGTTTCTCGATTACGCTTCTTATGTAATTCTCGAGCGTGCGGTGCCCGCGATGGAAGACGGTCTGAAACCTGTGCAGCGCCGCATTTTACACGCCATGAAGGAAATGGATGATGGCGCGTTAAACAAAGTGGCAAACATCATTGGGCAAAGCATGCAATACCATCCGCATGGCGACGCTTCAGTATTGGTGAAGCGCTTGTAAATATGGGGCAAAAAGATCTGCTGATTGACACACAGGGCAACTGGGGCGATGCGCGCACCGGCGACGATGCAGCTGCTGCCCGTTACATTGAAGCCCGCCTGTCGAAGTTTGCGCTTGAAGTTGCCTTTAATGCAAAAACAACTGAATGGCAGTTGAGCTATGATGGCAGAAAACAGGAACCTGTTACGCTACCCATGAAGTTTCCGCTGTTGCTGGCGCAAGGCGCCGATGGTATTGCGGTAGGTTTATCAACCAAAATTTTACCACACAACTTTATTGAGCTCTGCGAAGCAGCAATCAAATATCTAAAGGGCAAAAAGTTTGAATTGTTCCCCGATTTTTTAACCGGCGGGCAAATGGATGTCACCAATTATAACGAAGGCAAACGTGGTGGTAAAATTCGAGTTCGCGCCATTATTGAAGAAACCGATAAGAAATCGCTACTCATAAAAAGTGTTCCGTATGGCGTTACCACATCATCGCTGATGGATTCGATTGTAAAAGCGAATGAACAAGGCAAAATCAAGATTAAAAAAGTAACCGACGCTACTGCAAAAAATATTGAAATTATCATTGAATTAGCGCCCGGTGTTTCGCCCGATATCACCATTGATGCCTTGTATGCATTTACCGATTGCGAAATTTCCATCTCTCCCAATGCCTGTGTTATTGTTGATCAGCGTCCGCGCTTTTTAGGCGTTCAGGAATTGCTTTCTCATTCTGCAGAAAACACGAAAACGTTACTGAAGCGCGAGCTTGAAATCAAGCTGGCAGAACTGGAAGACAAATGGCATTATACATCTTTGGAAAAGATATTTTTTGAAGAAAAAATATATAAAGAATTAGAAAAGAAACATGAAAGCTGGGAAAAGGTGATTGATGCCATCAACAAAGCCTTTGCGCCATTTGCCAAAAAGTTAAAACGTGCTATCGCACAGGGAAGATATTTTAAAGCTAACGGAAAAACCGGTACGCAGAATTTATAAGCTTGATATTGACGAACTGAACGCGCAGATAAAAAACATTGAAGAAGAAATTGGAAAAGTAAAATACGATTTAGAGCATCTTACCGAATATGCTGTTGCCTATTTTGAAAGCCTGGTTAAAAAATACGGCAAAGGCAGAAACCGCAAAACAGAAATCAAACTGTTTGATACCATCACAGCAAATCAGGTTGCCATTGCCAACAGCAAACTGTACATCAACCGCGCAGAAGGTTTTATAGGAACGGGTTTGAAAAAAGATGAGTTTCTCTGCGATTGCTCGAACCTGGATGATGTAATTGTGTTTACCAAACGTGGCATGATGAAAGTTGTACGCGTTGCAGATAAAACGTTTATCGGGAAAGACATTCTTCACGCGGCTGTGTTTCAGAAAAACGATGAACGCACAACCTACAATCTTGATTTATGTAGATGGCGAAACGGGCATTGGTTTCGCAAACGTTTTAATGTTACGGGCATTACCCGCGATAAAGAGTACGATCTCACCAAAGGCAACGACAAAAGCAAAGTGCTTTACTTTAGCGCCAATCCAAATGGGGAAGCCGAAACCGTTAAGGTGCTGCTTAGCCCCAACAGCAACGCGCGCAATAAAGAACTTGATTTCTCTTTTGAAGAAATCGATATCAAAGGCAGAAGCAGCATTGGCAACCAGGTTACCAAACATGCCATCCGTTCGGTGAAGTTTAAAGAAAAAGGACGCCCGACACTTGCCGGAAGAAAGCTTTGGTACGATGATGTTTACAACCGTTTAAATGCCGATGGCAAAGGCAGGTTTGTTGGCTCGTTTGAAGGCGATGAAAAAATACTGGTGATTTATGCAGGCGGATATTATGAGTTAACCGATACTGAAACTCCGCAACGTTTTGAAAACGATAAAATTATTGTGATTGAAAAATTCGATCCTGAAAAAATCATCAGCGCTGTGTATCTCGACAACGAAAAGAAACAATATAATGTAAAGCGTTTCAAAATTGAAACCACCACTATGCACAGCCATTTCTATTGTGTAAAAGAAGGTGTTGGAAATTGCATGGAAAACGCAACCACCCAAAAAGCACCGGTGCTGTAGTTGCAGACAGGTAAAGGGCAAACAGGCACGTACTCACAAAATTTAAAATAGATAAACTGGTAGACATTATGGGATGGAAAGCCATTGGTACAAACTGATGGACTTTACAAAAACAGCCATCTAAACCGAATGGGAGCAAACCTCGTAACCAGATGCACATAAAGCACCGGAACTGTTTTAGTAAACATATTCTTGAAAATAAAAAAACCATTCTCTTGCAGAAAGGTTTTTGTATGCTATTTATACGTTTATAACTTCAAAGCAATTGTTTGCATTTTGCGGGTATCTGAATAAAGATTCATTTATCGCATAGTGCGTAAAATTCTGTTTTGGCATTCATGTTGTTTACAATAGGATTGTCATAAAGTATTGAAATACAGTAATATCTACACTCATATAAACGATTTCTGTATTTGCATACGTATTTATTAACGATAAAAAGTATACCACATGCGAAGATCATCGCTTCTCGTTATTTGTCTAAGTATGTTTGCTGTATCTTATTTTTCACAGTTGCGTAGCCAACGCGCAAATTTAACGATTCGCAACTTGCCCTTCAAAACTGTAAAAAGCGATAGTGCGCGGCTGGCAACCAGGTGAACGATTTACAGAAAAACATCAATGCGGCTTGCAGGCGCAGATTGCTACTTTAGAAGGAAACAATACCGATTTGCAAAACCAGCTGAAAGCAGGTTTCCAACGATGCATCAAGCAAAGGAATTTATTGCAGCAAAGCCAGAACAACTTGCAGGATCAGCAAAAAAAACTGCAACAGTTGCAGGCATTGTAGACCAGCAAAAAGCGAAAAGCGAAGAATTGAGAAAAAGCATGGCAGATGCGCTTGTCTGGCTTTAATTCCAACGAATTAACTGTATCGCAAAAAAACGGGAAAGTATATGTAAGCCTACAGGAAAGTTTATTGTTTCCATCGGGCAGCGCGGTGGTAAATCCAAAAGGAAAACAAGCACTGGCAACCCTCGCACAGGTGTTGAATGTAAATCCTGATATCAGTGTAAATATTGAAGGTCATACCGATTCTATTCCTATTCGCGGCAGGTACGAAGACAACTGGGCATTGAGTGCAGCCCGGGCTACTTCCATTGTCCGGGTTTTGGTTAACGATTACCAGGTTGATCCAGTGAGAGTTATTGCTTCCGGGCATAGCCATTCGATCCGGTTGATACCAATTCCACACCCGAAGGCAGGGCAAACAATCGCCGTACCGAAATTATCCTGTCCCCCAAACTGGATGAATTGTATCAGTTACTAAACAATAATTTACCTGATAAAAAGACCTTATCGTAAGAAGGTCTTTTTAATTTATGCAAGAGTTTTTATTTATATGCTAATCATGAATTTTGGAACACCTATTGCCACGACAGTTTTACGATGATTACTTACGAAAACATTACCCCACAGAAGCAATTCGGTTGCAGTCTGAATTGAAAACAGCAATTGCAAACTTAACCATTGCGAACGAAATCACAGACCATTGCCGGTGCCGACATCTCTTTTAATAAATATTCCACTACCGTTTATGCAGGTATTGTGGTTATGCAATTTCCATCTTTACAGGTGATAGAAACAGCCGGTGTTACCGATGAAACCACGTTTCCATATGTGCCGGGCTGCTTGCCTTTCGCGAAGTGCCGGCATTGTAAAAGCTTGGATGAAGCTTCAAACAAAACCCGATGTGCTGGTGCTTGATGGGCATGGCATTGCGCACCCGCGCCGCATGGGCATTGCTACGCATTTTGGAATTGTGATGCATACCGCCACGTTTGGCTGCGCCAAAAGTTTACTAACGGGTAAATATGAAGAACCATCCAACGAGCCGGGAACCTCTACTGATCTGATTCATAAAAACGAAATGATTGGCAAGGTGCTACGCACTAAAAAAGAATATGAAACCTGTGTTTATATCGCCCGGCAACCTCATCACTATGGAGCAAAGCCTAGCTACTCATTCTTCAATGTATAAGAAAATACCGCATACCAGAACCCACACGCATGGCACACATTTTGTGAATGAATTACGGCGCAGCGCCATGCCATCAGCTGGAGAATAACAAGTTCTAACGGTAAAATGTGTATTGCTGCAATGTCGAGTTGCCGTATATAACATATGTGCGCACCTGAAAGCCCGGCAATTCTTTCTTTCCTTACCTTTCACCGAAATTTAAATTATGCAATTTTTAGCGGATTATTGGTGGCTGCTCATTGTCATCATTATCATTTTCAGCGGGCTTGTCACCGTGCAGCAGGGAACTATTTCCGTGGTTACGCTGTTTGGAAAGTACCGTCGCATTCTTCGCCCGGGACTTAATTTCAAAATTCCGTTATTAGAGCAGATATACAGGCGTATTAGTATACAAAACCGTTCTGTTGAACTCGAATTCCAGGCAGTAACGGTTGACCAGGCAAATGTATATTTTAAAAGTATGTTGCTGTATTCGGTTATCAATCAGCAGGAAGACACCATTATAAAAGTTGCTTTTAAATTTATTAGTGAAAAAGATTTAATGCAAGCTTTGATCCGTACGGTTGAAGGTTCGATCCGCGCGTTTGTAGCCACCAAACGGCAGGCAGAAATATTGCTCTTGCGCAGAGAAATTGTGGAATTTGTAAAAGACCAGATTGATCATTCGCTTGGAAGAATGGGGCTATCATTTGCAGGATCTGCAAATCAATGATATTACGTTTGATAAGCAGGTAATGGACAGCATGAGTAAAGTGGTTGCCAGCAACAACCTGAAAGCGGCTGCCGAAAATGAAGGACAAGCATTACTGATCACCAAAACCAAATCGCCGAAGCAGAAGGTAACGCCATAAAAATAGCAGCCGAAGCCGAGCGTGAAGCGGCCAGATTGCGCGGTCAGGGTGTTGCGCTCTTTAGAGAAGAAGTAGCGCGGGGCATGAGCCAGGCTGCCGAACAAATGAAACAGGCAAATCTTGATACCAATGTCATCTTGTTTAGTATGTGGACAGAAGCCATTAAAAACTTTGCAGAATATGGCAAAGGTAATGTGATATTTCTCGACGGCAGCACCGATGGCATGCAAAAAACAATGCATCAAATGATGGGCTTGCTGAAAATGGAAGGAAAAATTAATTAATTCAAAAAAGCAAACGTACACAAAACATGAAACACGCTCCCATCAACAATACGTTATTCACTCAAAACAGAAAGCGCTTTTTAGCCGAAATGAAACCGGGCAGCATTGCCATTTTTAACAGCAACGACGAGATGCCGATGAATGGAGATGCGCTGTATAAATTTACCCAAAACAGCGATTTGTATTGGCTCTCAGGCATAGAACAGGAAGACACGATGGTGATTTTATATCCCGACAATCCCGACACAAAACACCGTGAAGTGCTGGTATTGGTGCGACCCAATGAGCTGAAAGAAAAATGGAATGGCAAACGCCTGCGTGCCGCAGAAGCAAAGGAAATATCTGGTTTCGATACGGTTATCTGGCTTGATACGCTGCCCGCATTGCTGCCGCTTTGGATGCACACGGCAGACACCGTTTACCTCAACTCCAATGAAAACGACCGCAAGGGAGATTTCTATAAAACACGCGACTACCGCTACATCGACGAAATAAAAGAACAGTATCCGCTGCACCAGTACGACCGCAGCGCACGCATATTGAAAAAGCTGAGACAGGTGAAATCGAAGGAAGAAGTAGCCGTAACGCAGCAGGCAATTGATATTACGGAAAAAGCGTTTCGCAGAATATTGCAGTTTGTGAAACCGGGCGTAATGGAATATGAAATAGAAGCAGAAATTCTTCATGAATTTCTGCGCAACCGCGCCAGCCGCGAAGCCTATGGCAGCATCATTGCGGGCGGCGACCGTGCCCGTATTCTGCACTACGTGTTTAATAACGAAGAATGTAAAGATGGCGAACTGATCCTGATGGATTTTGGCGCATTGTATGGCGGTTATGCTGCTGATCTTACACGTACCATTCCGGTAAACGGCAAATATACCGACAGGCAGAAAGAAGTGTATAATGCCTGCCTGCATCTTCATAATTTTTGCAAAACACTGCTGAAACCGGGCATCACGCTGAACGAATATGAACTTCAGGTAGGCGAAGAAGCCACGCAGGTGTTTATTAAAATTGGTTTATTATCACAAGAAGATGTAGCGAATGAGGATACAAACAACCGCGCTTACCGCAAATATTTGTACCACGGCATTTCGCACCATTTGGGAATTGATGTGCACGACCTTGGAAGCAAAGCTATTCCTTTGGAAGCCGGAATGGTGCTTACTGTAGAACCGGGAATTTATATTGAAGAAGAACAAATGGGCATACGTATAGAAAACAATGTGCAGATAACAGAAGATGGCAACATAGACCTGATGAAAAACATACCCATCACGGTAGAAGAAATTGAAGCTATCATGAAGGGGTAAACTGTGCATTCCTGTTATGCTTTTGGCAATCTGCAGGGCTTTAAAACGACAATGCAGTTTTTCGTATTTGGCTAATGCAACGTTTCTCAATACGCATCTCCCAGGCGACGTTAGAGCATTTTTCGTATAAGTAATGTCTGGCGTTTATCTTGCACCACCAGGTAAGCATTGCCTCGCGGTGAAAGACACCTGCCAACAGCAAAAGGACAGTAAAAAACGATACTGCTTGCAGCTAATATGTAATTGAATGAACGAACCAATCACAGCAATCAGGGCTGATGGCGGCGGATTGACGCTCATCCCCAATCTTCTTACTCTACTCAACCTCGTATTTGGTTGTCTTGCCATTGTAGCAGTGTTACAACCGGGATTAACCTTTACTACTGATGAAACCGGCAGCAGCCTCGTTATTTTGCCCGAGCAAATGTATTGGGCATCTGTGTTCATTGGCTGTGCTGCGCTTGTCGATTTCCTGGATGGCTTCGTGGCGCGGTTGCTGAAAGCTTCGTCAGCTTTGGGGGCACAACTCGATTCGCTGAGCGATGTGGTGAGTTTTGGTGTGGCTCCAGGCTTTATCATTTATATGTTTCTGCGGTACTGTTTTTCGCAGCAAGCTGATGGACTCGATATTAGCACAGCCTGGTTGTTGCCTGCATTCATTGTTCCGTGTGCAGGTGCTTATCGTCTCGGCAGGTTCAATATTGATGCTTCTCAGTCTGGTGGATTCAAAGGGGTGCCTATACCAGCAGCAGGTTTGTTCATCGCGTCTTTTCCGCTTATTTATTTTTATACCGATAGTGCTTTTGTATACAGCCTCCTGCTCAATCAATGGTTTTGGTATGCTGTCATCGGTTTTGTTTCTTACCTCATGGTATCTTCTTTACCCATGCTGGCGCTAAAGTTTACGCAGGTATCAGCCAAAGCATTTCTTCCCTTTATTATTATTGCTGTTATTGGGTTGCTTGCTGCATTTTTGTGGGGCTGGCTTGCGGTACCGGTTATGTTTATCGCTTATGTAATTTTATCTTTGATTTTTAAACCATCAACAACCATTCATCATGTATAATGTTCAGATAAAAGTAATGCCGCTAAAAGATTTGCTCGATCCGCAGGGAAAAGCGGTAATGGGTGGTTTGCAAAACCTGAATCTGCAGGGCGTGCAGGATGTTCGCATTGGCAAGCACATTACAATGCAGATTACCGCCGACAGCGAAGACGCTGCCCGCGGTATAGCTGAAGAAGCTGCGAAAAAGCTGCTTGCCAACCCGGTAATGGAATTTTTCGAAATAGAAATGATCAACTAATAAACCGGTAGTGACAAATTTGAAAATTTGAAAATGCCGGAATCTCCATTTTCAGGTTTACTCATTTTCAGATTTTCAAATTCTTTTTATGCTTCACCTTGTTCCTACACCGCTTGGCAATCTGAAAGACATTACTTTACGGGCACTTGAAGTGCTGCAGCAAACAGATGTCATTCTGTGCGAAGACACACGCACATCCTCCAAATTGCTGAAGCACTACAATATTCAGAAGCCTGTTTCTTCTTACCACCAGCACAACGAACACAAGATTTTACAGCATCTCGTAGATCAGTTGATCGCCGGTAAAAATATGGCACTGATTACCGATGCAGGCACGCCCGGCATTTCAGATCCGGCATTTTTGCTGGTTCGGGAATGTAATAAAAACAACGTAAAAGTAGAATGTCTGCCTGGTGCTACGGCGTTTGTACCGGCACTTGTCAACAGCGGGTTGCCCATTAACCGCTTTGCCTTCGAAGGATTTTTGCCCCTGAAAAAAGGAAGGCACACGATGCTGACCAAGCTGTCTACGGAAGAGCGCACGATGGTGTTTTACGAAAGCCCGGTGCGGCTGGTAAAGACACTAAAAGAACTGGCGCAATATTTTGGCGCCGAACGGCAGTGCAGCGTGAGCCGCGAGCTTACCAAAATGTTTGAAGAAAACAAACAAGGCAGCCTGCAGCAACTAAGCGAATACTTTTCACTAAAAGACGTAAAAGGGGAAATTGTCATCGTGGTGCAGGGCACCGAATAACCTTTTGTTTTGTTACGATTTGCCCACTGCCAGGTTTAGGAAATTGGGCAGCAGGTGATTGTAGGTAAACATAATTTTATCCGGATCATTTAGCTGGTCTATCATGCTTTTCCATTTCTCTTCACCGTGGTTTTCAATTACACTCATGCGCTTGTCGTCGCGCTGCAGGTACATACTCATACCAATGGCATCGGCTTCCGGGTGAAACTGCGTTCCCAGGAAATATTCATTGAACCTGATAGCCATCAACGCCCGTTCGTAGGGCACATGCGGGCGGTCTTTTTCTATAGCCAATACGGTTGCCCCGTGTCTTTCTATCATATCATCTGCCGGTTCTATCACCTGGTAATCGCGGCTGTCTACCGCATAAAAAGGATCGCGCAATCCATCAAATACCGGCTCGTCGTACGCGCTCTCCAGCATATGCACCGGGAATACACCAAACGATGTGGAATTACGCCGGCATACATTCGCGAGCTTGTAGTAACGGCAGGCTAACTGGAAGCTGTGACAAATGAAAAATACATATTTCTTAGGTGCATTTGCTTCCCCGGCATTGTACCTTTCTACCGATTGAATCCAGGAAAAAAAGCGGTTTTCCCATTCGCTGCCTTCGCTTTCTAACGGCGAACCCGGACCTCCACTTGATATGTAGATATCGTAAGACAAATCCGGCAGTTCCAGCTTTTGCCTTACGTCAAATTCTTTTACCGAAATCTTATATTGGTTGGCTTTGCTCCACTGATTCAAAATTTCATTTATACATCTCATACCCTGGTTTACATAACCATTGTTCATATCCAATACCGCGATTCTATAGTTCATATCTTAGAAAAATAAGTTACAAACTTACGAAATTTGAAAAAAAGCGATTCTTTTGGCGCAAAAGATAAAATAGCCGCACATCCATCGTCAGCAAAAATGGCAGCGTTTCATAGTAAGGAATCCGCATAATGAGATGATCGGCGATGAGAAACAAGAGGTACATAAAAACGAAAAGATTATCGAACCGTTTCGTAAAAAAGCCAATGATAAAAGATAGCTCCATCAAAGCAGCGCACACATACAGCAGGTAAGAAACTCGACTATTCCTGATCAGCCATTCATACAAATGGGTTATCCAGTAGCCGGGCGAATTTGTCAATAATTCTTTATGCTGCTCCAGCAAAATAGCGCTCATTTGCACAGGATTGAAGACGCCACCCTGCACAATTTTCCACAAAGCAGCAGACACAAAAAAGTAAATAAAAAAATACCGGAGTGCATCCCGCAACAACAAAAATGTTGCTTTCTGTTTTGCTAAAAAGAGCACCGGGAACAAAAAGCCGGTGATGTAAATAGTGATGGAGCTAGCCGGAAACAAAGAGTAGCATTGCAAGTATATCCAGTTGATAAACAACAGGTAAACAGTTGCAAAGAATGACAAAGTGGGTTTTACCACAGACATACACAACAGCAGAAGCGGCGCAGAGTAATAACAAACATCCAACAGCAAAAATTGCTTTGAATGGAGCAACCACTGTGGAATATGCGTTTGCAGGAAAAACCATGTGAACAGGTCAAATGTATTGTAAAGAAACAAGGGTTGCAATTGAGAGAGAAGCATTCCATTTGCTAGCTTGTAAAGCAACAAACCGTAAAAAATGAGGCAATAGCAAATCAGAATTTGCTGCTGGAGAGAACGCTTCATTTGCTGGATAAACGATTGAAATGATGGGTGTAAATAACTGTATGGTATTGAATATCAGCATTGTTATCTTTTATACCTGCTATGCGCTTTACACGTTCGCGATACCATGCATCAAATTCTTCCTGTGAAACTGCGTTGATATATAACGACGAATCTTTGGCACCTGTCAACCGGCTGATTTCCTGCCCGTATAGATGGCTGTTCCACGTTGCCTGTAATGGAAACAAAGTAAGAGGCAGCATCAGCTGATCCCATTCAAGCGCCGAAAAATCTTTTGCTGCAAGTCGTTCCCCGTTCACCCAAATTTCCGTAACTGCGTAGGTTTTTTTGGGCATGTAGACTCCGGAAAACATGCCGTAATGATAAAACGGGGAAATCAATATACCCTGTTTGTAATTGATAAACAGTTGCCCAAGAGCAAAGAAAACAATTACAAAAAACCAGATTTTGTGATGGCTGTACAGTTTTTTCAGATACATAACATAAAAATACCGCGCTTTTGGCGCGGTACATAGTTAACGAAGATTTTTCCAACATTGACATTACAGATAACTCAGGTTTGTTTCCGGTGTTAATGTCAGCAGGGTTTCATACATCAGCCGGATGGTATTTTCAATATCATCTTTGTGAAGCATTTCTACCGTGGTGTGCATATAGCGCAAAGGAATAGAAATCAGTACACTCGGGCAGCCATCATTTGCATAGGCAAAGCTGTCGGTATCTGTTCCCGTGCTGCGGCTCACCGTGCGGTTTTGCACGGCTATGTTGTTTTTCTCAGCCACATCGAGCACAAAGCTGAGCAGTTTGTTGTGCACAGCAGGTCCATATGCCATCGAAGGTCCTTTGCCGCAGGCAATATCGCCTTCAATAATTTTATTAATCATGGGCGTTTGCGTATCGTGCGTCACGTCTGTAATGATGGCGACATTGGGTTTTATACGGCGCGCTATCATCTCTGCACCACGCAATCCAATTTCTTCCTGCACCGCATTCACAATGTATAAACCAAATGGCAGGGCTTTATTGTTTTCTTTCAGCAAACGGGCTACTTCCGCAATCATAAATCCACCCACGCGATTATCCAATGCTCTGCCGATGAAGTAATTATTTGCCAACTCGTCAAAACCATCCTGGTACGTCACCACAGCGCCAACGTGAATGCCAAGCTCTTCCACTTCTTTTTTGTTGCGTGCACCACAGTCGAGGCACAGGTTTTCCACTTTGGGCTGCGGTTCTTTGCTATCGTTGTTGCTCAGCCTTGTATGGATTGCCGGCCAGCCAAAAACAGCTTTTACCGGTCCTTTCCGGCCGTGAATCCACACGCGCATAGATGGAGCAATCTGGTGATCGACACCGCCGTTTCTTTTCAGATAAATCAAACCCTGGTCGTTGATATAATTCACAAACCAGCTGATTTCGTCGGCATGTCCCTCTATTACTACTTTGAAAGCGGCATCCGGATTAATAACTCCCACTGCCGTTCCGTAAGGATCTGTAAAATGCGTATCTACATAAGGTTTGATGTAATCGAGCCACAGGCGCTGCCCGCTCGTTTCGAAACCTACAGGAGAAGCATTGTTTATATAATCGCGTAAGAATTGTAACGATCCATCAGTAAGTACAGCAGGTTTCTGCTGTGCCGGTTCTTTGTGTTTTGCCATGATAATGTTTTAGAGCTTCGATTGTTTATAACATTTGAAAACTGCCAAAGGTAATGTGTGATAATTTATTTTACCAATAACATAGCGGCAATGCCGCAGCAACCTTTTACCAAAAGCAGACCATCTATTACAAACAGGTAATATAAAATGTGTTTGCGACGCCGCAATGAAGTAGCTGCATACATCAGTAAAACGAATGGAACAGCATTGATGCCATATTGCACGATAGTGAAATGCCTCTCGATGCCGAAAAGGAAAAAGGAAATGAATGAGCCAACCGCTAATGGAAACAGGATGAGTGAAATGGTATATCGTAATCCTTTGGTAACCACGAAGGTTTGCAATTTTACGTTGTGATCGGCTGCAAAGTCTTTGATGTCGAACATGATGGAAATAGCAGACGTAAACAGCCAGTTGGTAATAAAATAGCTTATTTGTGAAACAGTTACATGAAAGCTGGAATTGCTGTGCAGCGCATGAAAACATAACGGGTAAATGGTAACAAAACCAGTGCACACAAACCCGATGATGAATGGTTTGAGCCAGGCAATATTACGCAGCCGCAAGCGAAATCTTGCCGGGAAAATAACGCCGTAGTAAAGCAATGCAAGAAATGGAAACAGGAGCAGTAACAGCCAGCCTGCCACACCAAGCTGCATCAGCGGGAGAGAATACTTTATGAGCAGTCGAATAACGACGAGCACAATAATGATGGTAAAAATAATCTGGGTAAGAAATATTGTCTGCCGGTTGCGCCGGTACCACAGCGACCTGGGGTTGGACGTTTGCAATTGCTGGTTGTCGCCAATATAAGCGTGGGTATAATAAACAATCGTAGACAGGAAAACAAGCAGGTAAAAAGAGGCGTCGAGAAACGGAAAGCCGTTTTTAACAGACGTTTCGGCACAGAGAGCAACGATACAAAAGGCTAAAAAATAGTTTCCATACAAGATGAAATTGGCAAGCCTTGTCAGCAAAATTATTCATTTAACAATTTGATGGTCGGCGACTCTACCGTATCGCTTACATGACCTGCTTTATCTTTTATCCAAAACCGGAAATAGCAGGAATCGGTTCTGCCGGTGCAGCCACCAAAGTCAGATCCGTAAATAAGATCGATATTGATTTCGGCAAGCAGATCTTTACGGGACGTAAAATCGGGAACCTGGTTGCCCGACAGGATATAACCATCCGCTCCGCAGGTATACGATATTTTTTCAAGCCACATTGTATCCTGAATATCACCTTCTTTATCCGTTACTTCAAAAGAAAACTGCAGATTGGAACCCTGGTAAAACGATTCGCCGTTTACTTTTGTAAAGGTTAGCTTGGGCTTGGTTTCATATTTATCTTTCGAACAGGCAATCATCATCATCACGCTTACAGCAACTATCAATATTTTTGCTTTCATCTCTCTGTGTCTATTACTTTTCAAATGTAAACAAAACAAATTACCTGTTTAGTGTGGAGGATTCTTTTGTTAACAATATTTTTCGGCTCCCTGCCTTCCACGAAGGCACTGCTATTCAATTGTTTCAGTACCAGTTTCAGCACAATAAAGTGTACAATGAATGGTGCAGGTTGCTCAGCATCCAGCCCCATTCTGTCACCTGCCTGGAGCAGATTCCTTTTATGCCCATCTCATTTTTCAAAACTCACCGGGTAATCACCGGCGAGTTTAACCCGGAAGTGACCTTCACCAGCAGTGGAACTACACAATCGGTAAGCAGCCGGCACCTTGTAAAAGATGCCTCTCTCTACAAAGCAAGTTTTATGGCAGCGTTCCGGCGGTTTTATGGCGATGTAAAGAATTGGTGCATTATTGGGTTGCTTCCCTCCTACCTGGAGCGTGACGGATCGTCGTTGGTATACATGGTAAAGGAACTGATTGAACAGTCAGCTCACCCGCAAAGCGGCTTTTACCTGCACGATTGGGAAGCTTTGCACCAAACGCTGCAAAAAGTGGAAACACAGAATCAAAAAACATTGCTCATTGGTGTCACGTATGCGTTGCTCGACTTTGCTGCTGAATATCCGTTACCATTGCAGCACACTGTGGTGATGGATACCGGGGGCATGAAAGGCAAAAAAAAAGAAATAACCCGGGAAGAAGTTCACGGAGAATTAGCCAAAGCATTTCATTTAAAAAACATTCATTCAGAATACGGAATGACCGAATTGCTGAGCCAGGCTTATTCGGCAGGAAACGGTATGTATCGCTGCCCGCCATGGATGAAGGTATTGGTTCGAAACGAAGAAGATCCTTTGCACGTAAGCCATGGGGGAAAAGGAGTTTTGAATATTATTGACCTTGCCAACCGGGATAGCTGTGCTTTTATTGCTACCGACGATGCCGGAATTGTGCACCAAAACGAAAGTTTTGAAGTGTGGGGAAGGCTTGACAACAGCGATATTCGTGGCTGTAGTTTATTAAGCTTATAAAATCATTTTGCTTGTATAAAGTCAACTCCTATATTTGCAACCCTGACACAAAATACCTGCCCAGGTGGCGAAATTGGTAGACGCACTGTGTTCAGGTCGCAGCGCCTTCACGGGTGTGCTGGTTCGAATCCAGTCCTGGGCACAACACCACCTTTTTTAGGTGGTTTTTTTATGTCTTAAAATGCAGTGTTGCTAAGGCTTCTCACTTTTCTTGATAAACGTTGTTTTTTACAGCCATAAAGTCGAATGCCCAAACCCCTACTTCGCTAATTAGCCCTGGCGCTTTTTATACACAATAACTAAAACTGCCGCCGGGTACACCAGCGTATTAATCCCTGATGTGTCGATGACGAACGATAGTGATTATGTTTACATCAGGTACAACACGATGACGAGCATGCGCTGGGCATTAAGTCCGGAAATTTTATTTAGAAAACACAGCACACAAAGCCTGATAACACAAGCGGGATGGCTATCAGGAGACATGAAGGCGGGCTCGGCGCTGGCTTATTACATACTTGGCAGCAGGAAGCTGTTCCCGGACTTTGACAACCAGTGTACTCATTGATTCAATAATAAGTAAAACATTTATTACAACTGGTTGGCTGTAAGCTATCATTTAAGTAATTGGTTTGTTACTGGTATTGCCACGCAATGGAATGTATAACCCCGTGGAAACTGCGGTAATAACGGGCTATTTGTGGCTTTTACGAAAGACTATTACTTTCTTTATACGATTTTGATACACTTGACAAACGTCGTCATTATATGGCGATTGAGCTTTCAAAAGACATTACTGTTATCAGCCGGAGAATGCACAACTTAACCCGGTATAATTTCTAACTGATGATTGAGTGCCTCATGCGCACCTATCCTTTATGCCTTACCGATAACCGGGTAGTAAGATGATAAGTAGGGTGCTAACATGAAGACCTCTCTACCTACCGAACCATACGCCTGACAAACAGTTGGTTGTACAACCGCCGATAGAGAAATCTCTTTCTCCCAAAGTATGGAATCCTGACCGTACCAATGATTTGAAACAGTAACAAGTTGTTTATATCCATGGTTTGTCAAAATGTGAATAGAAGCCTTATTTAGTATACTGCAATCACACCAGATTTTATGGCAACTTCTTAGAGCAATCGTTTTTTCAAGTTCGTTTAAAAGAAGGTTAGAAGTGTTTTTCTTTCTACAATTTTCAAGAATGCCAAACCATTGCAACCATATCAAACCATCATCAAATCTCGACAAACAAAAGCCGACAATCTTATTTTCATCAATTGCAATGATTGCTGAATACTTATCTCTGTCAATGTTGATTGCTAATTTTTCAGACCGAAACTTTTTGATTTCAGTTTGCTTCGCCAAGTCATTGTGGTAAGGTGTATTTTGAATAACTGTTGCAACGACTGCTGCAAGCTCCTTGCAGTCGTCTTTGGTTGCATACTTTATCATAATATCCGCCATAATATTCATTGCATCAGTGGGTGTTCACACACACCGAAATGTTACTAGAAATTTTGTTACTAACTAATAAGTATAAAGTAAATCCGCAGCGGCGCGCTCATTATTCAATCATCACCGATACATCGGCTATTCTCTTGCTGTCGCTGCTTCTAATAACCGCATGGTAAATTCCCTTTGCGATAGTACCAGCAGGTATTGTGTACATAGCTGCGCTACCCGCATGCGATAGAGATTTTGACAAGATTGCTTTGCCATCCATGGTATAAAGTTGTACCCCGTAGGTGCCGGCTTTTGTATTCTTAAACCAAAGCTTTATGGAGCCATCCTTCACCGGATTGGGATACACAGCAATGAGCATTTTGCCCGTAGGTACTGAAACGATAGCAATATTGGTATATGTAGTACTCCCGTTTTGATTAAGCACTTTGATGCGGTAAAAATTGTTGCCGTCGGCAGGTTGCCCATCTGCGAATGAATAAGCGTAGGCAGCGGAAGATCCGGCACGCGGCGCCACGGTGCCAATTTTAGTAAAGGCAACGCCATCTGTTGATCTCTCCACTTCGTATACTGACACATCCGTTTCGCTATGTACATTCCATTGCACATTTACATTAGAGCCATCCCAAATAGCGCGAATCTGTGTGAGCGTTACCGGCAATACCTTTGAACCGAAAACGATCGCAAACCTGTCAATGGCTTTAGAACCGCTATCGCTCGCAATGGTAAAGTCGTAATTGGTGGTGCTACCGGTTTGTATTGCCGTGCTGCTTTGGGTATACTTGTCAAACAAATAAGCCGGCAACGCACCTTCCATGTATTTCATGGAAAATGAAAGCGTATAAGGTTTTGCAGCTGTCTTCCAAAGCCGGAGATGTAATGTATCGCCATTGGCAGGCATCGGATATTTATCCTTCATCAGGTAGCTGCCAGTGGCATAAAAAGAAAGATTCTCATTCAGGTTTTCTGGTTTGGAAATATCCTCGCCGGGCAGCGCATCGCGGCTGAACGAAGCATCAAACAGTGTGGTAGCACCATCCAGAAACAGATGACTGCTGTCTTTGCTAAACAAGCTGACATTTAAGGCTGATACAGGACCTTGCCGAAAGGTCTCTACGCGGTTGGTTATATTTTTACTGGATTCTTTAAAGGTAACGATACCCATGTTTCCTATTGGTTTTACAACAATCCCCTGCCCGCTTTGAATCAAGGCATTCGTTGCCGGGTTAGTATAAACACCAACGCCGCCGGGTGTTAAGGGAGTCGCATTATAATTATCATCTCCGTCAATGTATACCCATCCTCCGATTGTATTGATCGAAGGATCCCATGTATAAAAGCCATTTGTAACTCCATTCAGGGTCACGTTACTAAAATCAACCGTACAGGCATAAGGGTTAGAAATGCCGGCAAAGCCGCCGAGAGTTTGCGTTACGGTGTCTATCACATCTCCATTATGCAAAGCTCCTTTGGTGCGAAGGGTTGTAATGGTAGATGGTGTATGATTGGTACTGGTTTGAACTGCCGGACCTACAGAGCGGTCGCCTCTTACAAAAAGAAAATAAGCAGCATGAGAACTAAAATGCGTAAGGTCTGTATTGATGGGCGGTGCAAGCAAACCATTGCTGTAATATACTTTCATTGAATAAGAAGTGGAACCAGCCACACCATCGTCATAGCCGGTAGTACCAGCAGGCGGTTTTTTGCCCGGGCGGGTAATGACGGTGCCATAGCCGGGATGCGGATCTACGATTTGTCCCCGCGATGCCCTTACACCTTCCTGCCAGGATTCCTGGATGGTCTGGTCATTTACACTATCAGCAGTAGTGGGTGGCGACAGCAAATGCCAGCTACGGCGGCTCCTGATGTATCGCTCAACAACTACTTTACCGGTTATTGCATTTCCAATGTTGGTCCTATTGTTTGTAAGGTCGGCAACACGGGCTGTTTTTGTGGCATTGGAACGCAATGTCAGTAAACTATCTCCTGCATCTAACATTCCATTGTTGACGTTGCGGAAAGTTATGGAATCCAGGATAGTGACCATCGTAGGATATACGGCATGACTCAGCGAAACCATCGAATTGTTGCTGATTTGCAAAGCGCTTATATTGAATCTTCCGGTAATTTCTTGCGATGCTGAACCATTCATTACCAGTGTACCGCTGTCGGCACTGATAGCTGTTGAGTCTCCGAAATTTACAAAGCCGGATTGTGCATACAGCTTGCTGTTATTGAAGATGAAAGAAGCGCCATTGGCTACTGTGGTGTTGCCGCTTGCAGTGTTGTCGCCATACATACTTACAATGCCACTAACGTAGTTTTGGGCAAAGGAAGCGGAGCCAATGCCGGCTATGAACCCCGCTGCTAACAATAATTTTTTCATGATATTGATTCGTTGTCCGATGAAGAAAACAGCATTTACCTGCTTCGCAAAAAACTTCCCAGCTGTATGTATGCAAAACCATCATTAGAGGGGTAGTATACATCTGACAGGTAGCGAAGAACCATTTTATTTTTTAAGGTTCTCAACTGTTTTTTTCAATTCATCAATCTGTTTTTGTTGCTCCTTTATGGCGTTGATTAATACCGGCACCAGCTCTGCGTAGTTCATTCCCAAATTCTCTTTCGTCTCATCTCCTATTACTACTTCGGGTACTAGTTTTTTTACATCCTGGGCTATCAGGCCCACTTTGTTTTGGGGCTGCGAAGAGTCTTTCCAGTTATAGCTTACCGGTTCCATCGCTAATACTTCCTTCAATCCGTAGTTGAGACTTTTGATATTGGTTTTTAATCTTCTGTCAGATGTTTGAATGGTTCCGTTTGTTGAATATACTGCGTACCAGCGAGCACCTGATGAGCCTAAGGTATGGGAACCGTTGTTATCCAGCGAAGGCAAAACGGCTCCGGAAACGGTAGTGGTACCTCCCAGGTAACTTCCGCCACTTACAGTAAATTTATTGGTGCCGTTTGGCGTAGCGGTTCCTATGGCAACCTGTTGCAGTGTGCCACCTGTAATTCTCATCACCTCGTATCCATCAGCCGTATTGTTAGTATTGGTTGAACCATAGTTGGTAAAAAACACAATATCCTTACCGCTGTAACCATTGCCAATGAAAAAGTGTTGCGGAGAGGTTGCATATAAATAAGCAGTGTATAGTTGGTTCAATATGTTCGAATTATTGGTGCTATAGCCTGAGCTGTTGATTCCTAAATCGACATAATGATTATCTGTACCTGCAGCAACCGTACCGCCTCGTGTTCCATCACTCATTGCCACCAGGTCAGAACTTGAATATGAACCATAGGCTTTGTTTTGCACACGTATTTCCTGGTAACCGTTTGAAAACCCTGTGGCAAGGATTGGGGTAGTGCTGGTATAATTGCCGTTGTAAGGATACGTTCCTGCATCAACAAGAAGTTTTTCCGGTTGAGAAGCATCAAAATTGCTGGTGCCAATACCCACATTACCCAAGCTGTCAATGATCATTCGTTGCGTATTGTTGGTGCGAATTTTTAAGCTTGCATTGTTGGTAGTTCCTAAAAAGTTTGTTCCTGAAGTAATATTACTATTGCCCACCAAAGACCATGCATTACTGGAAGAAGTAGTCAATGCTGACGGAGACAATCTTTTTACAACTCCGTTAGATATCGTTAACAAACTATCTGTTGATGTACCCGTTTGCACACCGTTCAATGATAACGGGTTGCTGGCAGCCGAAACATGCAACCTGGTTAAGGGAGATTGGGTACCAATACCTACATTTCCACTACCATCAATGCGCATTCTTTCATTCGTGCCTTGGGTGCCACCGCCGGTGAGAAATGCTACACTTTTACCTGTGGTTGCAGTGCCAATGAGCATGTTCTGGCTGGCTGCATACAGGTAAGCGTCGTTGGCGCCGCCAAAATAGTTAGCGGTATTGCCGCTGCTGTTGATACCCAAGTCAACGTAGTTAATGGTTTCGTCGCCATTATCTGCAGTTGCCACAATATCGGAGCTGGCACTATTGCCTGCGCTTCTATTCTGAATATTTAACTGCAGGTAATTATTCAGGCTTCCTTTTCCACTGATAACATTGACTGAACTGGTGTTGCCTGCATCTACCAGCAACTTTTCAATGTTGCCGGCGTTTGTAGCGGTGCGCTGCCAAGGGCAGCATTGCCCAAACTGTCGAGCAGGAACGCTTGTAAATTATTGGTACGGAAGCGCAGGCTTTTATTGTCCGTTGTTCCCATAAAGTGGGTTGTATAAGTCGTGCCTGCATTACCCGTGGTACTCCAAAAATTGGTAGCCGAGGCTTTATTATTAAATGTATTCCAGTCGGTCTGTGTGAGATAACCGTCAGTTGTGGATGAAGCAGCACCTAATTTTGTTTTGATAGTTGCCCCGGTTTCATCACCTGTGTTGGTGCCCGATAAATTGCTTCCGGCTACTGTTCCTGAAGCAGCAACAGAAGTAGGCGTAATAGCTCCCAGGCTCAGGCTGATAGCTGGCGTAGAAGTATTAGTAGCCACTGTTCCGGATACACCGTTTGCAGATGTAACAGATACAGATGTTACTGTTCCGGCATTGGTTCCCGGAGGCACGGCAAAAGTGCCATCTGCACGCAAAAAATTCGTTGTACCGCCATTGCTTGCTGGCACCAAACCTTTCGCTGCAGAGCTAAAAGTATTTAGCATGGCTGTTGCCTGCGCTGCGGTAAGATCTGTTGGCGCCGCTGCAGAACCTGTATTGTTTCCTTTCAATGTATTGGCAGGCATATCCGCCATCTTGCCGTTGGTAACAGCTTTGCTGCTGATGGTGGTGGCTGCAGAGCCTGCCGTGCTTGTCACATCCCCGGTAAGCGCCGGTAATGATGTTGCGTTCAACACGCCTGTAATGTTCGAAGCGGTTCCTGTTGTGTTTTGGTTGAGAATCGGAAAGTCTGCAGCAGTAGCCGTTGTTAAAGCCCCTGTGCCATTTGTTGATTTCACGATACCGGTGGCATTTGCTGCTGTGCCGGGAGCATAATCGGTGCCGGCCGTAGCTGCTGACAAGGTAGTACCATTGCCCTTTACGATGCCATTGACGCTTATAGCTGACGACTTATTATTAAATGTATTCCAGTCGGTCTGCGTAAGGTAACCGTCAGTTGTAGAGGAAGCAGCACCCAGTTTTGTTTTAATGGTGGCTCCTGTTTCATCGCCTGTGTTTGTGCCAGATAAATTGCTTCCGGTTACAGTACCAGATGTTGCAATACTTGTTGGCGTAATGGCTCCTAAGCTCAGGCTTATGGTGGGTGTAGTGGTAGGATTGGCAACAGTTCCTGATACGCCGTTGGCTGAAGTAACAGCAACCGAGGTTACCGTACCATTTACTGGCAACGCAAACTGCGGCACGAACACGCCGTTCTTTCTGCCTTCCAGTACTCCCGCATTGTTGCGCAGGGAGTCAAAACGGTTAGCGATGGCAGTGGTATTGGTCGCTGTGCCGGAAGTATTCGTGGTAATATTGCTCGTATTAGTAGCTACCTGCGAGTTCAGTTGTTCGATTTGTGAATGAATAGCTGAAGTATCACCGATCTTGGTGTTAAAAGTATTCCAGTCAGTCATCGTAAGGTAACCATCGTTTGTAGTGGAAGCAGCGCCCAGTTTTGTCTGGATGGTTGTTTGCGTTTCGTCACCCGTATTGGTACCTGAAATATTGCTTCCGGTTACGGTTCCAGAAGCAGCAACAGAAGCAGGGGTGATTGCGCCCAAGGTTAGTGTAATTCGGGGTGTGGTTGTATTGGTAGCTACTGTTCCCGATACTCCGTTTGCAGTTTTTACGGATACGCTTGTTACCGAACCGTCATTCAAAAGTTTTACCCAACCAGTATCTCGCCGCATAAATAAAGCAGAATCCGTTGTGTTGAATACAATCAACCCTTTAGCAGGTTTACGTATAAGCAACATGGTATCCCGTGACATGCGAGGTGGCAGAAAGCCTTTTGTGTTTCCTGAAATTTGCAGCATCGCGCTGCTGTCTGGCGCCTGTTTACTACCGACATTCATTTGTGCAGTAGCTGCTGCGCAGGTAAATAAAACAACCAGCAAAAGGAGGGTAAGCTGTTTCAAAATTGAATTCATATGAAAATTGGATTGGATAAAATTGGAAGACGAGTTATAAGTAAACGAAAAATGGTGTTAACTGCTGCACTTATTACTTGAATGAAATTTGCATCAGCCTATGTAAAAATGTTGTATCAGATTACTGTTTGTGATAATGGTTTTTTCTGCAATAGCCAACTCCATAAACCAGTTTGTTTTCTGCCATTGCACATATCATATCAAAAAGAAGCATTTATAATTTGTGAACGTGAATTGATACCTCAAAGCTATAAGCAACGTACACATTCATCTATTAAATTACTTTAACAAGCGCCTTAAATTTTTTTCAGGTTGGCGCTATGTTGTGGTTGAAAGTCGGTTGTAAAAAGGACAATAATCAAAGAATCAATTACAGGGTTCCCGGTCAAAAGTATTTACTCAGGTGCGCATGCTTATTTTGCCAGGTATAAAGTAAAATTCTTTTTCTGATGAAAAAATTTGGCATCACTGCAAAAGAATTGGAAAGTTTATTATTCACTATTTATCCAATGATTATTAACGGATTAACGGCTCTTTCTGTTTACATGAATGCTACGCCACGCGAAGAGCAATAGGGATACTTTTATCAACTGGTTCTTGCTGAAACCTGCTTTTTCCAGAAAAAAAACAATAAAGCCGATTAATTTCTATTTAAAATTTTGCCGTAATAAAGCTGCCAAAACCATTTTTTAGATAGAGAAGAACATTAAAAAACTTTTAATCCCCCGTGATTGGGCGAGTCGCAGCTTCCCTGCTAGTAAATGGGAGGAAAAAGTATCTATTTTTAATTCTAGAACGGGGCAACTAACGTTGAAAATAATAAGCTCAGCGTGGTATTTTATCTCCTACTTTTTCTGCGGTTCCTGTTAAATCCAAAATCAATGTAACTATCATGAGCCAGTCTCTAACAAGCAAAATACATATTTTCATTACGGTTGATTTGCCTACAATCAGCGGTTATTTTAATCCGCACGATCCGTCGCCGCTGTATAAAAAAGAACTGAATCAAAAATTTGAAGAGTACATTCTTAAAGCTGTGTTTTCAGCCAAGCGTTACTCTGCTATTTTTTACAAGCTCAATTGTCCGGGTGCCGTAGACCGGCAATATGCAGAGCCACTCATGTTTGCCATTCACCGGCATTTTGCCATACAGGAAGCAATCAAAAAAGAAGCTTTCACCAAATTCAAAAAGCGAAACTTTTTGTTGCTGCTCGTTAGTTGCCTATTTGTTATGATTTGCCAGGCGCTGATCTACCTGATTCATTCCGAGCATGCCGGAGGATTTTTTGAAGGCATCAAAAACTGCCTGGATGTATTTAGCTATGTGATCATGTGGCGTCCTCTTTACGATCTGCTGTTTGAATGGAATAAATACCTGAAAGCGATTCTGTTGTATCGCAAGCTGGCCACTGCCGAAGTAATTATGATAGAGAATAAAAAAAGCAGCGATGAGGAATCATCGCCAAAATTTAACCCCCGTCGTGACCCTGAAGACATGGGCTCACTTACCATTGAATCTTTACTTTCAAACCGAATGAGCGATTTATGAAGATTGTATTTGTATCCCTCGAGAATTTCTTATTTATCAACTGGCAATCAGGGGCACTGGTCCTTGGTGTAAGCCTTACTGCCCTTACTATTTCGTTTATCCTGTTCAAGATAAAAAAAAGCAAGCTGGTGCACCAAAACAATGCCTTGCGACAGCAGATAACCGAGTGCAAAGAAATACTTCACCATACTAAAGAAAATGAGCGAAAGGCGAAGGAAAGTCTTGACACTGCCAACCGTGTAAAAAACGAATTGCTAACGAAGCTAAGCCATGAAATACGCACGCCAATGAATGGTGTACTCGGTATGGCATCGCTGCTTTCGGAAACGGAAATCACCGCTGAGCAAAATGAATATATCGGTACAATTATCCAGAGTAGTGAACGATTGATGACTACGCTGAACAATATGCTGGTTACAGACGTGATAAACTACTCGGAAAACGAAAGTGATAAAACGGTTTATGAAGAGCAGGATTATGACCTGAGGTACAATATAGAAAACGTATTTGAATCGTTTGCCACGCAAGCTGCGCAAACGGGTATAGAACTGGTGTACACTATTGAAAAGGAAACCCCCGAACTGTTGGTGGGCGATGAAATGCGCCTTCGCCAAATTTTGATGAACCTGGTGGAAAATGCAATGCGATTTACCTCAAAAGGTGAGATAGCAATAAACGTGGGGATACTTCGCCTGCTGGAAGGCAACCAGGTAGATCTTGCTTTCGAAATCAGTGATACGGGTGCGGGCTTGCCGGAAGCGGATGTTGAGCTCTTATCAAGAGATATTACTGATATCCACACAAAAGGAGAAGGCAACGCATTGCCTCTTATCATCTGCAAGAAACTGGTGAACCTGATGGGCGGACGGCTGGATGTGGAAACACGTAAAAGCGGCAACACGGGTACTGTTATCCGGTTCAAAATCCGCACACGCATCAGCCTGAAACCACAACGCTCCTCTTTACGAATCAACGGCAATGTGTCTGATAAAAAGGTATTGCTCGTTATTCATAATACTGCCGTTAGTAATGCTATTAAAAAACAGATGGAACAGTGGCATATCGTGCCCACAGTTGCTACTTCTGCTAAAGAAGCAGTGTCTGTCATCTCCAACAATCCACACTTTGATCTGGTGCTTATGGATGCCGACCTGCCTAGTATGGGAGGTATTGATTTGGCAAGGGAAATAAAGGAAATATCTCCGGCATCCTCCTTTATACTGCTGGCTTCAGCTGATAACGAGAGTTACAAATGTTCCCCAAGCTTGTTTAAATCGGTACTTATAAAACCGGTGAAGCAACAGGCTTTGTTTGAAAGTATTTCATTCGAATTGGTAAAAACAGATGTTATAACTGCCGAACCAAAAATTACAGCCCTTGCAGAATTCAGCAAAAACTATCCATTGCGCATATTGGTGGCAGAAGATAATAAAATCAACCAGAAGGTGGCGCTGAAAATTTTAGGTAAGATGGGCTACAAGGCAGACCTCGCGCAAAACGGGCAGGAAGCATTGGAGTTGATTGGTGACGGTGATTACGATCTTATTTTCATGGATGTGCAAATGCCTGTGAAAGACGGGCTGGAAACAACGCGTCTGATTCGCCTTTGCCTGAATACGCAGCCGGTAATTATTGCTATGACAGCCAATGCCATATCGGGTGACAGGCAAAAGTGTATACAGGCAGGTATGGATGACTATATCAGTAAACCTTTCCGCATAGATGAGTTTACAAAAATGATTGAGAAATGGGCTATGAGCATCAATGTAAAATAAACGGGCTTGTACCAATAAAATCCTTCCATTTATTTAGGGTATGAAAACTTATTGCTAAAGATGCTGTCAGCATTGTTGGGATTGCAGGAAACTACCTAAACGGATTTCTAACTTTACTATAAGATTTAAGCCGCCGCTGTTGATTCCAATCCAGATGTATTTTTCCTTTCTTCCATGATTGCACATGTTATTGTGGCGGCAATGCCAGGAAGTATCTTCTTGTTCATTCGTAAAGTGTCTATAGTTGTTTTGCTTTTTTCCTATAGTGATACCGCTACTCCAGGTTCTTATTTTCATATTCCAAACAACTCGCTAGTGAGTTGTTTGGAATATGCCTGGTTGTGATCGCGTTTATATTTCCCCTCAACTTCTCACTTAGACTTTGGATAATTTGCAAAACCGTTTTGTACTGTTTTCCTGCATCGCGGTACCGCGAATAGTAAACAAATGCTTTGTGGCATGATTTTACACCCTCTTATACAGAAAATGTTTTCAATGAAGAAATGGATGATAGTCATGGTATTAGCAGCAATTGTAATTGTAGATGCTAGTTGCGTGGTGCGGGTGAAAGAAAGGAAACAACCCTACCCAACTCCCCGTGTCCCGGCACATGGAATTGTGGTTTATTAACCCCGAAAAACACCTAAAATACAATGTGTATTTTTTACACTATGATATGAATTTTAAGGGTTTAGACAGCATCAAATTGATAATTTAAAAATTATTAACATAATGGTTAGATTTTTTCGAATTTGAAACGTTTAAACAACCTTATAATCAAAGAATATTTTACTATATCACATATAAATTGCAAAAAAACTAATTGCAACGGATGGCAGGCTGAGTAAGGGTTGGGCAGGTTAATAATATACTTTACTTTTAATCCCTGTTTTACAAATAACGATTCAGTAAAACAACGAACACGGGCCTCTTCGATTGCTATGAACATACAAAAACTCCACCGGCTCCGGTGGAGTTTTTCGTTACTCACTTTTCACAGCTCCTTTATCCTTTACTCTTTTATATTGTACACATTCATCAGGTGTAGCAGTACGCCATTTGTCCATCCAAATCCATCCTGCGAGGCATATTCTCCGCCACCTGCATCCAGGTGTGTATCCACTACATTATACTTTTCCATCAGCTTGCCGGTGTTGTGAAACACTTTTATGTTCAGCTTTGCCCATCTGTTGGCCGCATCTGCTGCCAGGTCGTGCTGCCCATAATTTTCCAATCCTTTGATACTGATCCACTGTAACGGCGCCCATCCGTTGGGAGCGTCCCACTGCTGCCCCGTATTTTTTGTCGTGGTCACAAATCCTCCGTCTTTCAGCAACTTGTCTTTTGCAAATGAAGCGGCAGAAGTAGCCTGCGCTACGCTGGCAATTTTAAAAAACAAGGGTGCCATACCCAGAATGGTGACTTCAGGGCTTAGTTTTCGCTGTGCAATATTGTAATCGTAATACCAATGGTCTTTCCCATTCCAGCAATATTTATTGATGGCAAGTTTGCGGCGCTCAGCCAGTTGGTTATAATAGTTTGACCTGATAAAGTTGCCGGTTTCTTTGTACGACCTGCCCAGCGTTTGCTCCAGGTGGTACAGGAGGCAATTGAGATCTATCGCCACCAGGTTGGTTACCTGTATGGATGAAATATGATTTCCGTCTGCAAACCAACGGCTGCTAAAGTCAATTCCGCTTTCGGCACCCGACCGCAGGTTTTTATACAGCATTTTCAGGTTGCCTTTATAATTTATGCCAAGTGTCGAATCTTCATAAAAAGACTCCTGCCTTGGCCGCACATCCTGATCCCAATAACGGTTCAGCACGCTGCCATCTGGCATTTTCACCACGTGCTGCGTAGGCGACGATTTATCCATAAAATAATCATACTCTTTCAACAGCGCACTCTGATACACGGCATAAACGCGTTTCCCCTGCTGCTCGGCCAAAACATCGAGCATCATCGAAAAAAACGGGGGTTGCGAGCGGCTGAGATAATAACTGCGATTACCATTGGGAATATGACCATAGGTATTGAGCATGAATGCAAAGTTTTTGACCATATTTTCTATCATGCCGTATTCTTTGCTTTCCTGCAGCCCCAGCATGGTGAAATAAGAATCCCAATAGTAGATCTCGCGAAAGCGCCCACCCGGCACGATGTACGAATAGGGCAAAGGAAGCAGCGAGCTGCCTTCCACATCCCTGTCGGGGTTGCGCTTCAGCACATTCCACAATTGCCCGATATGAGCCGCCACACTCCCGTTTTTGTCAGATTGATAATTGCTGGTAGGACTAACCGGAATTTCAAAATTCTGTTCTACAAACTGAAGAAGGGAAAACCGCAGGGCGGGATCGTGTTTTGCTTTGAGGTAATCGGCGACAATGGCTGCAGGATCGCGCTTTGGAACACAGTCTACAAACGTTTTATTGTCCGGAAAAATGCGGTTCATCTGCACATCTACAAACAATTCTCCGTAAATCTTATCGGGGGTAGCCGGCTGCTGTGCAAACGAGGTAGAGAGATACAGGAAACAAACAACAAACAAACTCGTTTTTTTCATACATGCAATTTATGACAATTGTAAAGTAAGGGAATTGTTGGCAATGTAAGGAGTATACAAAAGGATGCGCAAATGAGCATACGACACAGAAAATTCTGGTACTTGCCGCACCGGTGCAAACTGTTGTGCAACGTAAATAAGTTAAGGATAACCGGGATTAGAAAACGAAACCAGCCTGATTTCAGGCTGGTTAGTAGGGATTTAGTGCTGCTTATAAAAATTGCTTTATTATAAACCTGGCGTTTCTACGATGGGTTGATATGCTATTTTATACACTAAAAGTAAAGGTGATAATGAGATGAGGAGAGGGTATTTTACCCGTATCGGGCGTGAATATTCCCGTATGTTTTGTAAACGAAACCGTTATACGGTACAGTCAAAGTATTGAGAGGGCAAATGGGCACTTGTATTCATAAAAAAACCCGGCGCATGGCAACCGGGATGGAGATATATCTGTTCTGAACTATTAGTTTTCAGAATAAGCCACGCTGTTGATGATAGTTTGCAGGGAAGCTCTTACCTGCTTGCTGAGGCGAAAATGCATGGCAATTTGCTCAAGGTTGGTGGTTTGTTTTTTCAACCTGTCCACAATTTTTTCATACACTTTCGAATCCTGATTCAGCCAGGGTTTTTCCGTAACAGCTGGTTTTTCAGCTTTCTCAGTTACCGCCGCAACCTCTTTGGGCGTAGATGCGCCGTGAGTAGCAGCATTGGCGTCATCGTCTTCATCGATGTTCAATCCCAGAACGGCTGCAAGCGCATAACGCCTCATGTAACTAATGGCGCTGCCCTGTGCCTGCGGATCGCTTTTCGAGGGGTTCATAAAATAGTCTGTCTGCATGTACTCGCCGCTTTCCCCGTGCATCAATACCGTAGTAAGACCATTTTGACCTGTTGGAAACTGGGTGAACGATAACCCGCTTTCAATCAACGGAGTTTTTATGGTTTCCAGGATGTTCGATAACGTAGCGTATTTACTGTTAAAGAAGGGATTCGTAGCATCTTTACTCACCTTCCCCATTTTTGCCTGAAACTGGCTTAGCGCCTTGGCAATGTTGACAATAGACTGTGATTTTTCCATAGCATTGAATTGTACTGCAATTTACCAATTATTTTAGCACAGTAATATATCTATATGTGAAAATTTTGTTGATAAATAAGGCAGAAAATAATGCTATAGCAAGATATATTTGTAAATATGTTATTGATTGATTTTCAATGTTTTATAACAGCCAACGAAACGGGACAGTCACCATCCCATTTTGAACTCTCATTTCAAACGGTTAACATTCTTTATTTATGCGTTTTTAGATGGTTTTTGAAGCAAAAGCAGGCTCCATTTTCAGCGATTTATTCCTGCTTAGTGGCTGATTCTATTCAAACAATTCCAAGTCAATTAAGCAAACGATTGAATCCATATACATGATAAAACACCTGCAATTTTTATACAGAAAGCTTTAATCAGAATTATAGCTGTTATAAGCCAATTTTAACCATCGGAACGTGGAGAATAACTTCAATTTGCGATATCAATTCCAATACATGAAAATCGCTCATCTTATACTTGCCCATTCACAACCCAACCAGCTTTTCCGCCTGGTGAAAAAACTGGCTTACAAGGATGACTGCGTTTTTGTGCATATTGATGCAAAAAAGGATATCGATTTATTTGCTATCATTGCGGCAATTGCCAAATGTGCGCCTGATTGCCAATCGTGTACATGTGCGCTGGGGCGCATACAGCATGGTGCAGGCAACGCTGAATGGGTTTAACCAAATCCTGCATTCCGGTCAATCATTCGACTATATTAATCTTTTGAGTGGACAGGATTACCCGCTAAAAGACAACGAGCACCTGCATTGGTTTCTTCAGGAGAATATGGGTAAATTGTTTATGGAATTTTATCCTGTGAAGGATGTGTGGCAGGAAGCTCTGCCGCGAATAGAGAAGTATCATTTTGCCAATTATGCATTTCCATTTCGCTATAAAGCCGAACGATTGGTGAATGCTCTCTTGCCGGCGCGAACAATGCCACGCAACCTTATAGCTGTCGGGCGATCACAATGGTTTACCATACCGCAGTCCGCAGTGAAATATATTGTAGACTATGTAAAGAAATACCCGGAAGTAAGTTCCTTTTTTAAACTGAGCTGGGCACCAGACGAAATGATGTTTCAAACAATTCTTTACAACTCTGTGTTCCGGGAAAAGATGGAAAACAACAACCTGCGTTATATAGACTGGACAGAAGGAAAACCCAGCCCCAAAACCTTTACCACAGCCGATGCCGACACGCTGCTCAATTCGGGCTGCTTCTATGCCCGCAAGCTAAACGCCGACGTAGATACGGCAATATTTGACAAACTCGATGCTTGTGCAGAAGCTTCCACGCCCGTTAGTTATTCGTAATTCAAAAATTCATTTTCGCTTCACGCTGTTCACAATGATGAATACACCGCCAAACACAATCATCAGCGAAAAAAGATCCATCAGCGTAAAACCATCATTCGGGTTGAAATAAAAGAGAGTATACAGTTCAAAATCGTGCGTGGCAGGCAGCACAATCATGGTGAAACCGGCCGCAATCATAAGCACACCTACCGCAAGGCTTAGCAAAGCAGTTACAATTCTTTTGTTGTGCAGCACCCTTTGCAACAAAGGTTGCGTAGGGCGGTTTACTACCAGTTGCATGAGTTCGATTACCCGATCGTGCCGCACACCTGCAGCCGGCTTTTTTGCAGTTGCGCTTATGTATTGAAGTTCATCAATACAATACTTTATAAGGCTTGCATCAGCATGTGTTTGCTGCAACGCATGCACCAGGTCCTTCAACTTATTTTCTATGATAGTGCTGCTGGTTTCGCGCTGTCTTTCTATACGACTTACGTCAACGGTAGGCATGGTTTATTTTAATCTGTTTATAAGGCGTTTGAATGGATACTGAATTATTTTACACTAAATGAAAAAGGTATCTGTTATAACGGTAAACTACAATCATAGCCATGTTACAGAGGCATTATTGGATTCTATCTTTTGTAAAAATACATATCCTTTACTTGAAGTCATCGTGGTAGATAACGGAAGTAAGGAAAATTTAATTCCTTTATGGAAATTTAAGTATCCGCAGGTCTGCTTTATCCGCAGCGATAAAAACCTTGGCTTTGCCGGCGGCAACAATCTTGGTATTCAGGCTGCTACAGGCGATTATTTTTTCCTTGTAAACAACGATACCGAATTTACAAACGGTCTTGTAGAAACACTTGCACAAACACTTGACGGAGACAATAGCACGGGTATCGTATCGCCAAAAATCAGGTATTTCGATCAGCCCGATGTACTGCAGTATGCCGGCTATACGGAGATGAACTATTTTACGTGTCGCAACCAATGCATCGGGCAGTTTGAAACCGACAATGGACAATACGACAACTGCAGCGGATTTACGGGGTTTGCCCACGGTGCCGCTATGATGATAAAACGCGAAGCAGTGACAAAAGCAGGCCTGATGTCTGAAAACTTTTTCCTCTATTACGAAGAAATGGATTGGTGCGAACAGGTGAAACGCGCGGGCTATTCGATCCAGGTAAATATGCAAGCTGTCATTTACCATAAAGAATCCGTTTCCGTTGGCAAAGCTTCGGCACTAAAGGAATATTTTATGAACCGGAACCGGCTGTTGTTTATCCGCCGCAATGCGCCGCTGTCAAAGCAGCTTGTCTTTTACCCATACTTCCTGATGGTAGTAACACCGCGAAATATCCTGCGCTATATCAGTAGCAAAAACTACCAGTTTATTCCCTTGCTGGCAAGGGCGATCCGCTGGAATCTTACGCAAAACATCCATAGTCTCCATCTTGGTTATCCGTTCAACAAATCAATATGAAAATCATTTTCTGGTCGTCGCTGTTTCTTGTGTTCTATACTTTTGCCGGCTATGGTATCTTTTTGTTTTTATTGGTTAAAATAAGAAGAGTGCTGAAAGGTAAACGCACTACCACATTCAACCTGGAGAAGCTACCCGATTGCACACTCATTATCGCTGCCTACAACGAAGCGCTGATACTGGATGATAAGATTAAAAATACGTTGTCACTGGCTTATCCTGCCGGCAAATTATCCATTTGGATTGTTACTGACGGCTCTACCGATCATTCAGGCGATATCGTGTCTGCATACAAAGAAGTAAGGTGGATGCACAGTCCCGAACGGAAAGGAAAAATTCACGCTATGCACCGCGCAATGCAGGAAGTAAAAAGCGACATCGTTATTTTTACCGATGCCAATACCTTCTTAAATGAAGACGCGCTGGTAAAGATGGCAAGACACTATGCCGACGGCTCTGTTGGGGCAGTAGCCGGCGAAAAACGCGTAGTGATAGATGCGGCATCTGACGCAACGGCAGGCGAAGGGTTTTACTGGAAATATGAATCGGCGCTGAAGAAATGGGATTCAGAATTGTATTCGGTGGTAGGTGCCGCCGGTGAGCTTTTCAGCATACGCACGAAGCTATATGTACCGGTTCCGGCTGATACCGTGCTCGACGATTTTATGATTTCACTTCATATTGCTGAAAAAGGTTTCCGTATTATCTACGAGCCGGAAGCGTATGCGATGGAAACTTCTTCTGCCAACATCAGCGAAGAACTGAAACGAAAAATACGTATTGCCGCAGGCGGCATACAGGCAGTTTTGCGCTTGAAGAAAATGATCAACCCGTTTCACAATGCAGTGCTGTGCTTTCAGTATATCAGCCATCGTGTGCTGCGCTGGACAGTAACGCCTTATTTGCTGGTAGTCGCTTTTATCAGCAATGGATTTTTAGCCATTGGGGAGCATGAAGGTTTATACCTGTTTGCCTTTGGCGCGCAATGCTGTTTTTACTTACTCGCTACCCTGGGATGGATAGTGGAAAAGCGGAAATTAAGTATCAAAATATTGTTTATTCCCTATTACTTCTGCATGATGAATTACGCAGTTATGGCTGGCATCCGGCGGTATGCATGCCGGCTCGCAATCGGCAGTATGGGAAAAAGCAAAACGTAAATAACAGAACTTGTATCTATTTCAAAATAGCCGGGATTACACCCGGTTATTTTTGTTTAACCGAATAGTGAAGTGTAAGAGTTTAATGCATAATTGTCCTCATGTCCGGTTAGTTGCTTCAAAATTACCTTGATTTGCGCAGAGCCATCCATCGTTTAGCTGGTTTGGTATTTGCATGCCAATAAAACTATTCACTGTTCATTTTTCGTACATCCGCTTGCACAACATCATTCTTTCATCACACCTTTGAAAATGCTACATATGAAAAAAGGACTCTTAGCCCTTTCAATGCTCACACTCATGGTTTCTTCCTGCCAAAAAGATATGACCCGCGCGACGGCAACCAACGGAGAAGAAAAAACCGTTTGCAACAGGCACAGATACAAAGCGTGGGCAATGCAATTTCGCTTACACTGCAACCCGGACCCACCGATGGCGATGATCTCTGGATGAAATACTGGATTGGTCATCCTGCGTATGCCGACACCTGCGATACAAAAGTGGCGCTGGTAAAAGGTTTGGCTTATTCGCTGCGCGGTTCATTGGTTACTACGCGTTCCGTTATCAAATTCGACGGACTGAGCGGCGTGCCGGCTAACGCGCACATTGTATCAGCTACGCTTTACCTGTACGGACCTTCTCCTGCATCGAAAGACGTAAACAAACATTTACCCATGGGAAATACTTCTTACCCGGGATCGGACAAAGGCGATAATACCTGCTTTTTGCAGCGCATCACGAGTCCATGGAATGCAAATACCATTTCATGGAACAATCCGCCTGCTACTTCCACGGCTGACCAGATTGTGCTATCTGCCTCTACACAGCAATGGCAATACGATATCGCGACAGACGTAACAGCTATGGTAAGCAGTATGATTGCCGCACCTTCTGCCAACAACGGTTTTCTGCTGCGCTTAAAAACAGAGCAAAAACCAAGAGCTATGGGCTTTTTATCTGCCGACAGTCCCCGGAAAAACAAGACGTCCCAAACTAATAGTGAATTACACGATGTAATTCAATAAATCTTTCTGGCTACACATACCATATTTGTTCATTCCATAAAAAAGCCCGGCGTTTTGCACCGGGCTTTTTTTTTTTAGTTTATAGATGTGCTCCAGACAATAACTCTGGCTAATCTTCTGATTACAATTGTTAGACACTTTACTTCAGTTTTGCCAAAGCGATTTTGATTCTTTCCCAACCTTTTTCGATGTTTTGCATGCTGTTGGCAAACGAAAAACGAACACATTTGGGTTCGCCAAACGCGTCACCCATTACAGAAGAAACGTGAGCTGTATTTAGCAGATACATGCTGAAATCTGCCGCGTTGCTGATTTTATTTTCACCGTCGCTTTTTCCAAAATAATACGACACATCCGG
>CAVXBN010000001.1:0-79052 GCA_963760045.1 uncultured Chitinophagaceae bacterium | reverse complement strand
ACCATCAACGGTGAAAAAGCTGACTATACAATGAAAGATGGCTATGCAGTACTGAACCGTAGCTGGAAAAAGGGCGATGTGCTTGAAGTAGTATTGCCAATGGAAGTAAGACGCGTAGTTGCCAGCGATAAAGTGAAAAGCGATATAGGCAAAGTTGCATTGCAACGCGGACCTTTAGTGTATTGCGCAGAGTGGGCCGATAATAACGGCAAGGCGAGCAATATTGTAATACCGGAAAATGCAACGTTTACGACTGAATTCAAACCCGGCTTGCTTAATGGCGTTGTGGTGTTGAAAAGCACGGTTCCAGCTGTAACGATTGACAATGAAGGTGAAAAAATATCCACGGTGCAGCATCCGTTTACCGCCATTCCTTATTATGCCTGGGCAAACCGCGGTAAAGGTGAAATGCAGGTATGGTTTCCCGAAAAAATCAAAAATATAGAACTGCTCACCAAAGAGTAAGAAGAAATAAAAGGTTGAGGAATCAACGATGCTGAAACGCTAAAGCATAAGCCTGTAATACGTTTTGCATAGTGTATAAGCCTGTTTAAGATCCGGAAAATGATAAGCTGACTGAAAGACGTTTTTACAAACTTTCAGTCAGCTTTTTTTTGAAAATTATAGTAACAAAAAGTAATAACTTATCAAACGTTATGTATCACGATGCCATCTGCTGCGAGGCTGCACGTAGAGCATTAAGGGATGAAATGATTGATAAATTAGAATGCATGATTGGGTAAAGAGAATGATCCATATATCCTGTAATCATTCAGTCATTAAAAAGCTGAGGATATAATTGTTTAATTAGGGAGAGTGAAGTTTACCTCCTGCGGCGTGTGTGAAAAACCTTATGGTAACAACAGGTTCTGCCAGTGGTTTTTTTCGGCAAACTGAGCAAAATGGCAATCGCTTTGTATAATCAAATGCCGCTGTTATTTCAACAAATCCAATAACCAACACCATCCCATTTCTGTCTGCCGACATCTTCAAAATGTTCCCAGTTTTTTCTTCTACACAAAAAAAATCTGAAGCTTACACATACATGCGTGAATATTCGATCCAATGGGACTGAACGGGTCACAAAAATGCAATCGGTTGCAAAAAATAGGTTCTTTTTTTCGGCGCAATTTTAAGTGCTAAAATGGAAAAATCAGTCTTAATTTTTCAGTCAAAAATACGCCTGCAACATGTATCAAACATTTGCTTTACAGCATTATACAATATATAATAAAATTAATGTTAAACATTACACTTAATTATTTGGTGAATCGTAAAGAAGGTTCTAATTTTATAATTGTAAAAAATACACTTATCTGAATTATTGTATAGTGTAAATTGCTTGTTACATAACGATTCCATTTAAATAGTTGCTCAGTAGTTTCATAAACAATAGTATCCGGGAAAGCCCCAAAAAAGTTATTATTTAACAACAAAAACTAAACAATTATGCGATTGCTTCGCCAAGATCGCAGGACCATTCCTTTTGTCCTGCAGAGACTGCTTTTGTGTTTTCTTTTTATTTGCCGCGCAGCAGGTATTTGCGCAAACTGCACAGGTAAAAGGTGTGGTAAAAGATTCTCTCGGAAATCCTTTACCGGCTGCTACTGTAAGTGTGCAGGGCAAAAGAGTAAATGCCATTACATCAGATAAAGGTACTTTTTCCATCAATGCGAAAAAAGGTGATATACTTTCTGTTAGGCTGTAGGCTACAATGCGGAAACCATCAGCATTGGTTCTGAAGATGCCAACCTCTCGGTTGTGATGCATGCTGCTATTAATTCGTTAAGTGATGTGGTAGTGATTGGTTATGGTACACAGCGCCGCAGAGATCTTACCGGTTCCATTGCCACGGTAGATGTAGGCGAAGCCAAAAAGCTAAGCACCAACGACATTACCGGCCTTGTTGCAGGGTCGCGCGCCGGGAGTTGCCGTAAACAGTGATGGACAGCCGGGAGCTGCGCCCAGCGTGCGTATCCGTGGTTTCAGCACTTTTGGTGGTTCGGCTCCTTTCTATGTTGTAGATGGCGTGCCCGTAGGTACTTCTATCCGCGATTTTAGCCCGAATGATATCCAGTCTATTTCCGTGTTGAAAGATGCGGCGGCTGCTTCTATCTATGGTGCGGCTGCAGCCAATGGTGTCATCATTATTACCACCAAACAAGGTAGCAAAAACACGCAGATGAAGATTGATTACAATGGTTATTATGGCTGGGATAAAGTATGGCAACACCAGGATGTGACCAACCGCGAACAATACCAGATGCTGAACAATGAATCGCTGGTAAATGCAGGAAGACCTTTGTTCCCTGCCAACGATCCCTCCAATCCCGGTTATATCGATTCTATTGATACCGACTGGCAGAAAGAAGGTCTCAAAAACGGCAACCGTCAGAATCATAACGTAAGTTTTTCGGGCGGCGGAACCAGTAATACCTACAATGTGTCGTTGGATTATTTTGATAACAACGGTACCTATGTAGGCAATGGTCCAGACTATAAAAGATACAATGCACGTGTAAACAGCACTGCCGAAAAAGGCATTTTCAAAGTAGGCGAAACCTTTAGCTACAGCCACTCTCACGAAAACTCGCTTACGTTCCGTGATGATATCCTGCTGGGTGCAATTCCACCATTGATCGGGAGTCTTGTAACTGCGATTCCTACCATGCCTGTTTACGATCCCTTGCTGCTGAACGGCTTTGGCGGCTCTAACTCCGAATACAATGGTGCCAACTCACTGAATGGTATTGGTGTGAACAGTACACTGGTAAACTGGGTGGATGTAGACAGAACCTTTGGCAATATTTACGGAGAGCTGGCGCTGCTGAAAACCAGCATGCACAACCTGCGATTCAGAACAAGCCTCAGCTACGACAAAACACAAACACGCGATTATAGCTGGCAACCTGCTTTTTACTTTGGTAAATTTTTCAGCAACGATATTGCGCGGCTGAATGATAACTCTAGAGTATATACCAATTCAGCAATCGAGAATACATTGAACTACGACCTTACCATTGGTAAACATTCCTTGCAGGCATTGGCTGGTCAGTCGTACCGCGAAAACACAGCGGTGCTGAGAGAAAGCAGCGCGCAGGGTTTTACCATGCCTTATTACCCGGTAATCGACAGGGGAGAATTAAGGTCGGCTAAAGGCTCACAATACGTATCAACCCTCAGCTCTTATTTTGGACGACTCAACTACTCATACGACGACAAATATTTGGTGTCGGCAACCGTAAGAAGAGATGGTTCATCACGCTTTGGTCCTGCCAACCGGTTTGGATATTTTCCTGCGGCTTCTGTAGGCTGGAAACTGAGCAGTGAAGATTTCTGGCATGTATCAAAATCTGCCGTTTCCCTGTTGAAATTCAGAGCGAGCTATGGCTTGCTGGGTAACGACAAAATCGGCGATTACCTGTACCAGGCAAATATCAATACCGGTATCGTATATCCCTTTGGCGGTGGCACACGTGTAGTGGGCGGATTGCAAACCAGCATCGTGGATCAGAACATCAAATGGGAAGAAAAAGCCATTACCAACATTGGCTTCGATGGTGCTTTTCTTGACAATCATTTGGACTTCTCAGCTGAATATTACAAAGCAAGAACTACCGACATCCTTGTAGGTGTGCCCATTCCTGCTTCTGTCGGTTCCATCAACCTGTCGCCAACTGTAAATGCGGCTACACTCGAAAACAAGGGAGTGGAGTTTAGCGCCGGCTATCACAAAACAGGTGGTGCTTTTACCTTCGATTTGTCGGCTAACCTGTCTACCGTAAATAATAAAGTATTAGCCCTTGGTGGAAACAATGAGCCGATCTATGGTGCTGGTGCACGCACAGAAATTGGCGGTGAAGTAGGTGAGCATTATGGATTTGTGTATGAAGGAATTTTCCAGACACTGGAAGAAATCAACAAACACGCTTCACAGTTTGGTGCTGTTTTGGCTCCCGGCGATGTGATGTATAAAGACATCAGCGGACCCGATGGTGTGCCGGATGGAGTGGTAAACGAAGCTTACGACCGCACGTACCTGGGAAGCGCGATTCCAAAATACAATTACGGGCTTAATTTTTCGGCAGCTTATAAAGGAGTAGATGTATCAATCTTTACATCAGGCAGTTCTAAATTTCTTATCAACAGCCGCATGTACCGCGATCTCCATCATACAGCAGGCGCCATCAACTACAGCACAGACATGCTGAACCGCTGGACACCCACAAACACCAATACCGATATTCCCCGTCTCAATGATGCTGACGTAAACAATTTTAAAGATTCTAACCGTCCGGGATGGTTGCAGGATGGCTCTTATCTAAGAATCAATACTGTGTCGCTGGGGTATTCTTTTGCCAACAACGCGATCAAAGGTTTGCGTTCTTCAAGAGTGTATGTAACGGTTCAGAACCTGTATACTTTCCAGAAATACACAGGATACAATCCTGACTTTACTTCAGGCGTGTTCAATCCGGGTTTCGACTTTGGATCTTATCCAAAGCCACGTACCATTATGTTAGGTGTTCAATTAGGTTTATAAGCTAAACATTTATTCAAATTACAATCATGAAAAAGATACTGTATATATCATTCGGGCTTTGCCTTTTCGCAATGAGTTGCGATAAAAAGCTCGAGCAGTCAAATCCCAATGCACTCACAACAGGCGAATACTGGAAAACATCAGACCAGGCATTTGCAGGCGTTACTGCTATTTACAACGCGCTTATCAACGATGGCACTTACATGCGTTCCTTTCCGGGGTTGACCGATAGCCGCGGAGACGATTTTACGGGCGACAGTCCGTGGCTTGATCTTGTACTCACCGGCCAGTTTATTATCCCTACAACATCCGACCCGGTATTCTGGATCTGGAGAGATTTATATCTTGTAGTGACACGTGCCAACCAGGTCATTTATTATGTGGGTCAGTATGATGAAACACAACTGACTGCCGAGCAAAAAAACAGGATTTTAGGACAAGCTTACTTTCTGCGTGCACTTGCTTATTACAACCTGGCTACTACGTTTAAAGTAGTGCCGGTGATTACATCGCCTGCTCTTACTGCCGACCTGTATTACCCGGCTACCAATACCGAAGAAGAATTGTGGAACCAGATATATACCGATTTGCAAATGGCAGAAGCTGCGTTGCCGGTATCGTTTGCTGATGTTACCGGTCCCGATCAGGGTCAGGTAGGAAGAGCTACCAAAGGTGCTGCTGCAGGTTTGCTGGGCAAAGCTTATCTCTACCGTAAAGATTATGCGGCTGCGGGTGCACAGTTCGAAAAATTCATTTCCGGACCATTGAAAAATGTTTACAGCCTGATGCCCGACTACAGGGACAATTTCAAGGATGTAAACGAAAACAACAGCGAGTCGCTGTTCGAAGTTCAGTTTGCAGTAAGCGGCGGCACAGATTTTAACTGGACGGGCGAGCCTTCGAGCGCATGGAAAACTGTACAGGCCATCTCGATTACCTACGGTATGGAAGGCGCAGGATTTTCCGATTACCTGCCTACGCGCTGGATCTACAACGAGTACAAGCAGGAAAAAACAGTAGACGGCAAAGACGATCCTCGTTTGCTGGCTACCATTGCTTCTTACGAGCCGGAAGACAATTCAACAATGGCTTATGGCAGGGAATGGTTTAACCCAACTGACCGTATTTATCCAAGAAAATATACAAGAGATGGTTTGGGTGTACCTGCAGAAAATGTGGAGTCCGGCATCAATTACCGTGTATTGCGTTATGCAGACATTCTGCTCATGTATGCTGAAGTGCTGAACGAAACGAGCAAAACATCAGAAGCTTACGCAATACATTCAGCAGGTAAGAAGCCGTGCAAACCTTCCCGACCTGGCTACCGCCAAGCCAAATATGAATCAGCAGCAGATGCGCGACCAGATAGCTCATGAAAGAGCGTTGGAATTTGCTATCGAAAGCCAGCGTATCAACGATATCATCCGTTGGGGTTGGTTGTACGATGCCGGCAAACTGGCAGAACTGAAAGCGCACGATGCTGACTTTAGTTCATGGACTCCCGGCAACGAATATTTACCCATTCCGCAAAGAGAACTGGATGTAAACAAAAATTTATTACCCAATCCGGCTAACTAATACCCAACCTGCAGGTTCCTGTCCCTATTTAAACGGGGACAGGAATTTGTTGTTTAAAGGCAGCATCTCACAATAGGTAAAAAGACCCGCTTTTCGAGAGCACTTGCTAAGACTGGGTTTGATTGACAATCATAGCATTTAAGAAATACAGAAGACAGATGAAGCAGAGTATAAAATGGATGGCAGCAGCTTGTTCTTTTGCGGTGTTGTCCTGTTCCAAACCATCAACCGGCAATAGTCCTGTTGTTACACCGCCACCTGCCGATACCACAACGCCCGCACCGCCGGCAGCCTTCGACATCAATTCAATAACCGATACATACGAGAGCATTGCACCGTTTGCTTACTATACCAAATGGAGTGTGTATAATGTGCACGATCCTTCCATTTTCAAAGATGGCGAATGGTATTATTCTTATAGTACCGATGTGGCTTATGGCACCGATGTAAGACCGGGTTTGCAGATCCGCAAATCGAAAGACCTGGTGGAATGGCAGTTTGTTGGCTGGGTATTCAATGGCTTGCCCACCAAGGGCGCCAACTTTATAAAAGCGCAGGGCGGCACACCCAACAATAGTTTGTGGGCGCCTTATGTATTGAAACATGGCAGCGAATACCGTCTGTATTATTCGCTTGCGTCCGATGCATTCCGGGTTAGTGTCATTGGTTTGGCTACTGCTTCCAACCCCGTTGGTCCGTGGACGGAAAAAGATCTGGCCGTCACCTCTACCGACGGATATGCTGGCACGAATGCAATAGATCCTACCGTAGTAAGCACACCATCCGGCGAACAGTGGATGGTGTATGGCTCGGCATGGGATGGCTTGTTTGAGTTGCAGTTAAATCCGAATAATGGACTTGCACTTGCCTCCGGCGACCGTGGTAAACGTATTGTGAGAAGAGGCGTAACCAATGGATCATACAATGGTAACCTCGAAGGTGCGGATCTCATCTACAATCCGGATGAACAGATGTATTACCTGTTTGTAGCCTACGACTGGCTCGAATCTAAATACAATGTGCGTGTCTTCCGCTCTCAAAAAGCGGATGGTCCTTTTCTCGATTTCGAAGGAAACAACGCAGACAACCAGGCCGACAACGGACCCATGATTATTGCCCCTTACCAGTTTGACGGGCATAGCGGCTGGCAGGGAACATCTCATTGCACTGTTTTCAGCGATGGGGCGGGTCAGTATTTTATCGCTCACCAGGCTCGTCCTGTAAGCAGCAAATATTCCATGGATTTGCATGTAAGAAAATTGTTCTGGACAGAGAACGGCTGGCCGGTGGCATCGCCTGAGCGCTATGCGTGGGAAGACAACAGCCTTGTTTCCAAAGATTCCATTACGGGCAATTGGGAGCAGATCATTCTTGGCTACAATGTAGTGCCGGGATATGGCAACGAACAAATTGATCCCGGCCTGCAACGCTCTGTGTCGTTAAGCATAGATGCATCCGGAACACTAAACGGTGATGCCGGCAGCACGTGGACCTATGACGCACCATGGCTGCAGATGCACTGGAGCAATGGGTTTACCGATAAAGTTTTTGTGCAAAAGGGGAGAGACTGGGAGAATAAAAAAAATACCCTTATTTTTTCAGGATTAAACAACAGCGGCACCGCTATTTGGGGTAAGAAAAAGTAACAGGTTGGTTGCTGTTTCGCTTCAATGGCTAATCTGACTGAGTGTATTTAGCCTTACATGAATGTGGATGACGGGCAATTTCGGGTTTCGGGATAGTTTTTTCGGTTAAAATGTTATTAAGTGTCAAAATAACAATTATCTTGCCCCGAATTAGGTAGGCTCACCGAAAGGTGACTCAAATTCCTGTTTTTGATTGCTGTACCGCCACAAGGCAGGCTACTACAAACGAGATTGCCAATGAAATCGCTTCAGCCTTGTATATATCATCGTTTCCCGAAAAATAGTTGTTGCATGATGCAATCTAAACACCACTTCATTGGAAGTGAAGGCAGCCGCATTGTGCTGCCATATGAGGCAAATGATTCTGAAACAGCTGATGCCTCATGGATAATGTAACTTATAATTCGTACTCATAAATTTTCACACTAACGTACCGACGCATGAAAAAACTCTTTATTTTCCTGACTGCTTCCTGTGGTATTTTTTCTGCTTATTCGCAGGCTACCATCACGTTGCAAGCCGACTCTGCCAAACAAACCATCAACCGGAATATTTACGGTCATTTTGCCGAGCACCTGGGTCGCTGCATCTATGGTGGCTTTTATGTAGGTGATACCAGCCATATTCCCAATACAGCTGGTGTGCGTAACGATGTGGTGACTGCCCTTCGTAAACTTAAAATTCCCAACCTTCGCTGGCCCGGCGGCTGCTTTGCCGATACGTATCACTGGAAAGATGGTATTGGACCTAAAGACGAGCGGCCAACCATTGTAAACAAGTGGTGGGGCGGCGTTACTGAAGACAACAGCTTTGGTACGCACGACTTTCTCAATATGTGCAAGCTGCTCGGTACCGAGCCCTACCTCGCCGGCAACATCGGCAGCGGCACCGTGCAGGAAATGGCCGACTGGGTACAGTACGTAAACTTCGATGGCACCAGCCCTATGAGCAACCTGCGCCGCGAAAACGGACAGGAAAAACCATGGAACGTAAAATTCTGGGGCGTAGGTAACGAAGCCTGGGGTTGCGGTGGCAACATGACGGCTGAATATTATGCCAACGAGTACCGGAAATATGCCACGTTCATGTCTGACTGGGAAAACACAGGAAGCCTTATGCGCATTGCATCAGGTGCCAGCGATGCCGATTATCACTGGACAGAAACGCTCATGAAAAATATTCCACTCAATATGCTGGGCGGTGTAGCCCTGCACCACTATTCCGTATTGGAATGGAGCCATAAAGGACCTGCAGCGGCATTCACCGAAGATCAGTATTTCCATACGATGAAAGAAGCGATACTCATGGATTCGTTGGTAACAAAGCACAGCGCCATTATGGATAAATACGATCCGGCTAAAAAAGTAGCCCTCGTGGTAGATGAATGGGGTGGATGGTACGATGTGGAACCCGGCACCAATCCCGGCTTTCTGTACCAGCAAAATACAATGCGCGATGCCATGATTGCCGGCGTCACTCTCAATATTTTCAACAATCACAGCGACCGTGTGCGTATGGCCAACCTGGCACAGGCAATCAACGTTTTGCAGGCCGTGATCTTAACCGATGGCGAAAAAATGCTGCTGACACCAACCTATCACGTTATGGAAATGTTCAACGTGCACCAGGATGCAAAAATGCTGCCTGTTCGCGTACAGACTGCCGACTATACATTTGGCAATCAATCGCTGCCTGCCGTGTCTTGCTCAGCTTCCAAAGATTCCCTGGGCGTAACGCATATTTCCCTTGTGAATATCGATTCCAAAAATGCGCAAACCATCACGCTGAATATTGACGGAGCCAAATACAATACTGTAAAAGGACGCATCCTGTCGTCTGCCAAACTTCAGGACGACAATACGTTTGACAATCCTGAAAAAATAACGCCACAAACCTTTAGCGGAGCATCGCTGAAAGGCAAAACGATGAGTGTAAAAATGCCGCCGTTTTCAGTGGTTGTTTTAGATCTGAAATAAACTTTTTCTCTGCCTTTCTGCAATTTGTGCAAAAGGCAGAGAAGATTTAGGGGCTGTAAAATGCAGAGGTTTTACCCGACTACGGTTCGGGCTGTTGCGCAGTACTGCGGCGCAGGAGCCATCGCGCCAAAAGCCTCACCGCGGTACTCACGCGCATCCCGCAGCCCATCAGCATCAGAATTTCTTTGGGCTATGCCCCTTTTTTTCGATACCAGCAGAAGCACGATTTCCATGCGCCATTTCAAAATACACTTCTCTTTTTGCAACTGCCTTATCAGCCTGCCTGTCGCTGGCTGCGCAAACCGACTTTCACGCGTGGGCACCCACGCCGCCACTCGGCTGGAATAGCTGGGACTGCTTTGGACCTACCGTTACCGAAGAAGAAGTAAAAGCCAATGCCGACTACATGGCCAGAACACATGCTTTCTTCCGGCTGGAATTATATCGTGGTAGATATCCGCTGGTATGTAGCCAACGATAAGTCGCACGGTTACAACGAAACAGATCCGCAATTCAGCATTGATAGTTTTGGACGGTATCTGCCTGCGGTTAACCGTTTTCCATCTGCAGCGGGCGGACAGGGCTTTAAGCCGCTCGGAGATTATCTCCACGGCAAAGGGCTGAAGTTTGGTATTCACATTATGCGCGGCGTGCCTGTGATAGCTGTAAAGGCAAAAATGCCGGTATATGGTACCAGCAAAACCGCAGCCGACATTTACAGCCCGAAAGAGCAGGGCATGTGGCTGCACGACAATTACACCGTGGATGCTTCCAAAGAAGGTGCGCAGGAATATTATAATTCTTTGTTCCAGCTCTATGCATCCTGGGGGCTCGACTTTGTGAAAGTAGACGATCTTACTTCGCCTTACCATGCAGATGAGCTGCAGATGATCCGCAATGCCATTGATGCCTGTGGTCGTCCCATTGTGTTCAGCACATCGCCCGGCGAAACACCCGTAGAGCATGCATTAGACGTGCAGAGCAAAGCTAATATGTGGCGTACTGTAGGCGATTTCTGGGATAGCTGGCAGCAACTGAAAGAGCACTTTTCTGTTTTTAAAAGATGGAACCAGTATCGTGCTTTCGGCGCTTATCCCGATGGCGATATGTTGCCGTTGGGTCATATCGGCATCCGTGCGGAACGTGGTGAAAATCGAACCACCAACTTTACCAAAGACGAGCAATTTACATTAATGACTTTGTGGTCTGTTTTCCGATCGCCGATGATGTTTGGCGGTCATCTGCCCGACAACGATGCGTTTACCTTATCGCTGCTTACCAACAAAGAAGCCCTCCATGTAGTAAACCACAGTACCAACAACCGCGAATTATTTAATAAAAATGACCTTGTGGCCTGGACCGCCGACGACCCGCAGACCGGCGATAAATATCTTGCCTTGTTCAATGCGCAGGACCAGGATATGGCAATGGAAAGCAAAGCTGCGTGGAAAAGCGGCGTAATATCACGCGACACCAAACATCAGAACACACAATTTGACATCCCGCTTAATGGCGCGAAGAAACTATATCTCGTTGTAACCGAAGGTGGCGACAATATAGAATGGGATCATGCCGACTGGATAAACCCGGTGCTGTATAATGGCAAAGACTCAATGAAACTAACTTCTGTAAACTGGACCAAAGCCAAAGCCGGCTGGGGTGAGCCGCAACTGAACCTGAGTGTATCGCGTGCGCCACTAATCGTTGATAATGTAACATACGACAACGGCATTGGAACGCATTCAGGTTCTGTGATTGAATACGATTTGCCAACAGGCTACACACATGTGAAAGGCATGGCTGGCTTAGACAAAGCGGGCATTGTACAAAACGTAGGCGCTACCGTGCAGTTTCTTCTTTTTACACAAAATCCTGCAGGTCCGGTGCCGGCAGATTCTGTAAAAATAAAAGTAGATCTGCGTGATTTGGGCTTGCAGGAAAGCTGTACCATAACAGATATCTGGAGCGGGAAAACAATCGGCACATATACGTATGAATTTGCTCCTTTTATCCGCAGGCATGGCGCAGGATTTTACCAGAATTACAAAATTGAAAAAATGAACTTCATAAATCGTAAAGCCTGCTGTTTTGTTTGCAGCGTGTTGCTGTGCAGCGTCTTCATTTGCTCGGCGCAGGCACAACAGGAACAAGCCTTCCGGCAATCCGGTTATTACAGATGTGTATACTGCCGACCCTGCCGCGCTGGTAGTTGGCGACACCGTATTTTTTTATACCGGTCACGATGAAGCAATACCGCCGCGCGAAGGGTATGTAATGCACGATTGGCTTTGTTTTTCATCTACAGACATGGTGCATTGGACAAAGCGCGGATCTCCCCTGAATGTAAGTGATTTTGCTGGGCAAACGGCGATGCCTGGGCGTCGCAGGTGATTGAACGCGATGGTAAATTCTATTTCTATGCAGCCATCGAGCACGATAGCACCCATCGCGGCAAAGCGATTGCCGTAGCGGTTTCCGACAATCCCTGCAGGACCCTTTAAAGACGCACGTGGCAGCTGCATTGGTTACTAATGAAATGACGACCCCGCAAAGCATGATTATGTGGGATGATATTGATCCTTCTGTGATAGTTGATAACGGGCAGGCTTACCTGTTTTGGGGCAACCGCAGATGCTATTATGCAAAGCTGAAAGACAACATGACCGAGCTCGATGGCGACATTCAGGACATTGATTTGCCCGGCTATACCGAAGCGCCTTGGATACATAAGCGCAATGGCTGGTATTATCTTTCTTATGCATCTGGGTTTCCCGAAAAGATTGTATATGCCATGAGCAAAAATATTGAAGGACCCTGGCAGTATAAAGGCATACTGAACGAGATGGCCGGCAACAGCAATACCAACCACCAGGCTATTATCAATTTTAAAGGAAAAGATTATTTTATTTATCACAATGGCGGTATCAATACCGCTGGTGGCAGTTTCCAGAGAAGTGTATGCATTGACAGACTATATTACAACCCCGATGGCACCATGAAACGAGTAGTGATGACATCAGAAGGAGTAAAGTAGTACAAAAACGAAATTGCAAAAGCCGCATGAAAATAATCCTTGCAAAGATACTACCTGTCAGGAGCCTGCTCCTGTTGTCAGTGTTGTTATGCGCGGTTACTGCTTTGTTTTCTCAGCGCATAACTGTTACTATTGATACAAGCCATAAGGCACAGGCAATTGAAAATATTGGTGCTTCCGGTGCCTGGTTTTCTGAAGGCATTGGCAAATATTGGCCTGGCAGATACCAAGGATCACATGGCTGAACTGCTGTTTAGCAAAGCATTTGATAGCAGCGGAAATCCTTTGGGCATTGGGCTTTCGGCCTGGCGGTTTAATATTGGTGGCGGCACGGCCGAACAAGGCGACAGCAGCGGTATTAACAATCCGCTAAAACGGGTAGAAGGCTTTTTAAACCCTGATGGCACATATGACTGGAATAAGCAAAGCGGCTATCTGTGGTTTGCGAAAAAAGCAAAAGAATATGGTGTAGAAAACCTGATCGCATTTAGCAATACACCGCCTGTTCAGTTTACCAAAAACGGGCTTGGCTTTAAAACGGAAAAAGATTATACCTGCAATCTGCGTGACGACAAGTATGACGATTACGCACGAATTTTTGGCAACGGTTACCGATCATTTTGATAAGGAAGGATTACACTTTAATTACATCAGCCCGGTAAATGAGCCGCAATGGGATTGGTCGAGCGCAATTTGGGCAAATGAACCAGGAAGGTTCGCCCTGGCATAACAAAGATATTTACAATATAGCGGTTGCGCTCGACAGTGCTTTATCTGCGCAACATTCCGCTACGCAAAATACTGATAACCGAAGCGGGCATTCTTACAGCGCTTTGTATGAAGGAAACGGAAATGCAGCGCAACAGATACAGCACTTTTTTGCAAACGACAGCCCATTGTATGTAGGTAATCTCAAAAACCTGAAAAAGGTAATTGAAGGTCACAGCTATTTTACCGATAAAGGAGATTCAACTATTGTTTCTGTACGAAGCAGACTGAAAGATACGGCAGCCAAATATGATGTTCCTTTCTGGCAATCGGAATACAGCATGCTTGCCGATGGGTATAAAGAAGGAAAAAGGGCAAAATCCCCGCGATTGACTGCGCCTTGTTTTTAGCCAAGATCATTCACCACGATCTGGCTGTTGCCAATGCTTCTGCCTGGCATTTGTGGAATGCATGGGAGCCGGGCAGCCCCGATACAGACACGCGTTATTATCTGCTCTCTCTTACAAATGAATAAAAACAATACGGACGGCTCTTTTGCCATCACAAAAAACCTGTGGACAATGGGACAATTCAGCCGGTTTGTAAGACCGGGTATGAATCGTCTTATTATTGATCGCAGCGATAATATGACCGATTTGGAAGCTGCACAGCAGGTAATGCTTTCGGCATATATGAACGACCATGAAATTGTTGTGGTGGCTATCAATTATACCAACCAGAAGAAGAGTATAGAAATAGCGGCACCGGGTAAGCAGACTAACGCTGCAGCTCTACAGAACATCAGCGCACGAAGATGAAAATATGACACCGCAAAAGATTACTTCGCTCCGGGATGTGAAGCTACCTGCAAGGTCGGTATCCACCATCATTATCAGCCTTTAAAAACCTGGATATTAGTTGTACAGCAATTACTGTTTTAATAAAGAAAAATTTAAAACAGATCATACATGAACTTAAAATTATTATCACTTTTTGCACTCAGCAGCCTGGTATCGCTGTCTGCCGGCGCGCAGAAAAACAAAGTGATCTCGGTGAATGCAGCAAAGATTACAACTCCGATACAACCTACGATGTGGGGCGTCTTTTTTGAAGATATCAACATGGGCGCCGATGGTGGTATTATATGCTGAACTGGTAAAAAACCGCTCTTTTGAATTTCGGGCGCCACTCATGGGCTGGAAAGTAGAAGGCGACGCCGTAAAGGAAGGAGATTTGCTGGTGCTCAACCGCAAATGCAGATAGCGTGAACCCGCGATTTTTGCGGGTAAATGTTCACGATGCAAAAAACGTTGGCAACATGAGTATTACCAATGAAGGCTTCAGAGGTATGGGTTTAAAAGAAGGTTTGCGTTACGACTTTTCGTTGATTATACCGCCAACAAAAGCCCGGTGTAATTGTTCATGCAGAACTGATGATTCTACCGGCAAAATATTAGGTAACAACATCGTAACGCCTACTGAATACCGGTGAAGGCTTGCATAAAGCAGAAGCTTCTATTACTTCCAATGCAAAAGAAATGAAAGCAAAATTGCGGCTTTGGTTTGAAGGCAACGGCGTGATAGACCTTGATATGATTTCCTTGTTTCCCACCGACACGTGGAAAGGGCGCAAAGGTGGTTTGCGTGCCGATATGGTGCAACTGCTGGCAGATATGAATCCAGGATTTCTCCGATTTCCCGGTGGCTGTATTGTAGAAGGCTATGATCTCACAGAGCGTTATCAATGGAAAAAAACCATTGGCCCCGTAGAAGAACGCGAGCTTACCATCAACCGCTGGAACACCGAGTTTGCACATCGTCTCACACCGGATTATTACCAGACTTTCGGGCTTGGTTTTTTTGAATATTTCCAGTTGTCGGAAGACATTGGCGCTTCTCCCTTGCCTATCTTAAATGCGGGAATGGCCTGCCAGTTCAACTCTGCTGAAATAGTACCGATGGACGACCTTGGACCTTATGTGCAGGATGCTCTCGATCTCATTGAATTTGCCAACGGCGATGCCGACAGCAAATGGGGAAAAGTACGTGCCCAAATGGGGCATCCCGCAATCGTTTCACCTGACGATGATGGGCGTGGGAAATGAAAACTGGGGACCTCAATACCTGGAGCGCCTGCGCGTAATTTCAAAAGCCATCAAGGATAAATATCCTGATATGAAAATTGTAAACAGCAGTGGAACAGATCCCAACGGCGACCGCTTTAACCTGCTGAATGACAGTCTGCGTAAAATGAATGTGGATATTATTGACGAACACTATTATCGCCGTCCGGAATGGTTTTTACAAAATGCTACCCGCTATGATAGTTACGACCCAAGGGGTCCCAAAATATTTGCCGGTGAGTATGCTGCACAAAGCGACAAAACCGTGAGTGTAGACAACCGCAACAACTGGATGACGGCTCTCAGCGAAGCCGCATTTCTTACCGGGATCGAGCGCAATGCAGATGTGGTCTACATGGCATCTTATGCGCCGCTTTTTGCCCACATCGATGCATGGCAGTGGACGCCCGATTTAATCTGGGTAAACAATCTTGAATCTTATGGCACTACCGACTACCAGGTGCAGAAAATGTATTCGTTGAACAAAGGCACCCATGAAGTAAGTATTCTGCAAAACGGGAAAGTAATTGCCGGAGACGACAGTCTGTACGCCGCCGCCGCCATTGACAAAAATACGAATGAGATCATCCTGAAACTGGTGAATACATCGGATAAACCGCAGGTAACAGCAAATTGATATAGATGGAAAAAAATGGCCGCTACGGGTACGCTCACCACTTTGCAAAGCGACGATCTGAAAGCGATGAATGGCTTTGAAAATCCAATGAATGTGGCACCAAAAGAAGAAGCGATAAAGATAAACGGCAAACAACTGAACATGACCCTAAAGCCATATTCCTTCACCATCGTGAGAGTGAAAATGATGTAAATTTATATGAAAAATGTACTGCTTGTTTTAATGCTTTTGATCTGCGCGACTTGCTGTGTAAGTGCGCAGGTAGGTGACACCCTGCCTGGTGTGCACGACCCCGTAATGATACGGCAGGACAGCACCTGGTATGTGTTTGGCACAGGCTGGGGCATCTCTGTATTTTCATCCGCAGACGGGAAACACTGGACAAAGCAAAGCCCCGTTTTTAGCAAAGCGCCGCAATGGGCTGTAGATGCGATTCCCGGTTTCAGGGGACATATCTGGGCGCCCGATATCAGCTATCACAACGGTCAGTATTATTTGTATTATGCTGTATCGGCTTTTGGAAAAAATACATCTGCTATTGGCGTTGCCACCAACAAAACTCTAGATTCCTCATCTAAAGATTTCAAATGGATCGATCACGGCAAGGTGATACAGTCGGAACCGAACCGCGACATGTGGAATGCCATTGACCCAAACCTGGTTGAGGATGAAAAAAATGTGCCCTGGCTTGTATTTGGCTCTTTCTGGAATGGCATGAAACTGGTGCAGATGAAGCCCGATTGCTTATCGATTGCGCAGCCCGAAAAATGGTACACTGTAGCTACGCGCAAGCGCGACTACCTGCTGCCCGATAGTGTGGCCGGCGATGCTGCCATCGAAGCACCTTTTATTTTCAAACACGATAAGTATTTTTATCTTTTTGTGTCGTTCGATTATTGTTGCCGTGGCGAAAAAAGTACTTACAAAATGATGGTTGGACGCAGCGAGAATGTATATGGTCCGTATGCAGATAAAGATGGCGTTCCTATGAATCTCGGCGGTGGCTCTATTGTGCTCGAAGGCGATGCCGACTGGCATGGCGTAGGTCACAATGCGGTGACAACGGTGAACGGTATTGATTATCTTATTTTTCATGGATATGATGCACATGACAAAGGCGCATCGAAACTGCAGATCGAAAAGCTGGCGTGGACAAACGGATGGCCACGAGTTGACAACCGGGCACGATAAAATGGACACGATCACAATGGCTCATTTACCGTGGCTGGAAAAGAAAATAAAAATACCGCGAATAATAATTGTAAAAGTTACACTTAATAGTAAAAAACATTAAATTGCATCGCTAAATGCCTGCTAGTATGAATACGAACAATGCTTATGTTATAGGAGTTGACTATGGCTCTGATTCGGTGCGTTCTATTATAGTAAATGTCAACGATGGATTTGAAGTAGCCGCATCTGTATTTAATTATCCCCGCTGGCACGATGCATTGTATTGCAATGCCGAAGAAAACCAGTTTCGCCAGCATCCGCTCGATTATATTGAAGGTCTTGAATTTACCATCAAAGACTGTCTGCAGAAAGCAGGTTCAGCTGTGGCGGCAAATATCAAAGCCATTTCTATCGATACCACAGGCTCTACACCTGTTGCTGTAGATAAATCAGGAACGCCACTCGCCTTGCTTCCGGAATTCGGACACAATCCCCATGCGATGTTTGTGTTGTGGAAAGACCATACCGCTACCAAAGAAGCGGCAGAAATCAATGAACTGCCACGCAGTTCGATACCAACTACCTGCAATATGTAGGCGGCATATATTCATCAGAATGGTTTTGGGCAAAGCTCCTTCGCATCCTGCGCGTGGACGAAAGCGTGCGTGCTGCCTGCTACTCGTGGGTAGAACATTGCGACTGGATTCCGTTTTTACTGACCGGCGGCAGCGATGTGCACCAGATGAAGCGCAGTGTTTGCGCAGCAGGTCACAAAGCATTGTGGGCAAAAGAATTTGGCGGCTTGCCACCCAACGACTTTTTCACTTCTCTTGATCCTTTACTCGATGGGTTTACAGACCGTTTGTTTACCGATACTTATACATCCGACAAGAGTGCCGGTACCATTTCCGGTGAATGGGCTGAGCGTTTGGGATTGCCCGGAGATGTAGTCATTGGCGTAGGCGCTTTTGATGCGCACATGGGTGCAGTTGGCGGACAGATTGAACCTTATTATTTGAGTAAAGTAATGGGAACTTCTACCTGCGATATGCTGGTAGCGCCCACCGAAGAAGTAAATGATACACTGGTAAAAGGTATTTGCGGACAGGTGCCCGGTTCTGTTATTCCCGTCCATGATGGGAATGGAAGCAGGTCAAAGCGCGTTTGGTGATGTATATGCCTGGTTTAAAAATATTTTGAGTTGGCCTATCAATCAGTTTATCTCTCAGTCTTCTTTGCTCGACGCCGAAACGGCTGTGCAGTTGAAAAAAGAAATCAGTGATAAAATGATTGCTGAATTGTCAAAAGCCGCGGCTGCACTGCCGTTAAAGGAAGATGATGAACTTGCGGTAGACTGGCTGAACGGCCGCCGCACACCGGATGCAAATCAGTTGCTGAAAGGTGCATTGAGCGGGCTTAATCTTGGTACTACAGCGCCGCATTTGTTTAAAGCGCTTGCCGAAGCTACCTGTTTTGGCGCGAAAGCCATTGTAGACCGTTTCAACGAACAGGGTGTGCCCGTAAAAGGACTCGATTGGTTTGGGAGGCGTGGCGCGCAAAGCTCCCTACATTATGCAAATGATGGCCGATGTGATGAACATGCCCATCCGTATTCACAAATCCGAACAAACCTGCGCTGCAGGTGCAGCAATGTTTGCTGCTACGGCAGCTGGTTTTTATCCGAATGTAGGCGAAGCCATGAACGCCATGGGGCAGGGCTTTGATGCAGAATATCAACCGGACCAAAGTGTTGTTGCTATCTATGCCGCCCGTTATGAAAAATATAAACAACTGGGCAGTTGCATTGAGAAACTATAATGTTTTATCGAACCCTGAATCACAAGAAAGACTGTAAGGATTCACAAAAGGAACTGGTCATATTATCATTCATACTACCTACTACATCATACGTAATACAATCAAATGTCCTATTCTCACATTCAGCAAGAAGCTTATGAAGCCAACATGCAGTTGCCAACACTCGGATTGGTGTTGTTTACATTTGGAAATGTAAGTGCCGCCGACAGGAGCCTTGGCGTTTTTGCTATCAAGCCGTCAGGTGTGCCCTACGAAGAACTGACGCCACAAAAAATGGTGATTGTAGATTTCGATGGCAAACGGTGGAAGGCAAACTGAGACCTTCTTCCGATACGCAAACACATGCTGTTTTGTATAAACACTGGGAAAAGATAAACGGCATTGTGCATACCCATTCCACCTATGCCACTGTCGTGGGCGCAGGCATTGCGCGACATACCGATTTATGGCACTACGCACGCCGATCACAACACGGTTGACATTCCTTGCGCACCACCCATGAACGATGAGATGATTGGTGGCAATTATGAATATGAAACCGGGTTCCAGATTATGAATTGTTTTAAAGAAAGAGGCATCAGCTACGAAGAAGTGGAAATGATATTGGTTGGCAACCACGCGCCATTTACCTGGGGCAAAACAGCAGCACAAAGCCGTTTACAACTCTGCCGTGCTGGAACAGGTAGCACAAATGGCATACATCACGGAATCGGTAAAAGCAGATGCATTAAGATTGAAAGATGCCTTAATCAGAAAGCATTACGACCGCAAACATGGATCAGGATTCTTATTATGGTCAATAAGTTGGTTTAAATACCTCTACTTCCTACAATTTTACACAATACGATCTACATCATACTTAATACACATCAGTAAATGATAAACTTACAACAACTCGAAGTCTGGTTTATTACCGGCAGCCAGCATTTATATGGCGACGAAACATTAAACCAGGTAGCTGAACATTCACAGCAGATTGCGAAAAGCCTGAACGAAGCAGCCACCATTCCGGTGACAGTCGTTTTTAAACCCACTGTAAAAAGCACAGAAGAAATTTACGCCATTTGCGCAGATGCCAATGCCACCAAAAGCTGCATCGGCGTTATTGTTTGGATGCATACTTTCTCGCCTGCCAAAATGTGGATAGGCGGGTTGAAAATTTTACACAAGCCTTTGCTGCATTTGCATACACAGTTTAACCGCGATATTCCCTGGGGCGATATTGATATGGACTTTATGAACCTGAACCAGAGCGCACATGGCGACCGTGAATTTGGTTTTATGGCTAGCCGCATGCGCCTGCACCGCAAAGTGGTGGTAGGGCATTGGCAGGAAGAAGCCGTGCTGAAAGGCATTGAAACCTGGGCACGCGCTGCTGCGGGCTGGAACGACTGGCAGGGAGCCCGTTTTGCCCGGTTTGGCGACAATATGCGCTTTGTAGCCGTTACAGAAGGCGATAAGGTAGAGGCAGAACTGAAGTTTGGTTTTTCGGTTAATACCTATGGCATTGGCGACCTGGTGAAAGTGATTAATGAAGTGAGCGACGCAGATGTAGAAAAGCTGTGCAAAGAATATGACGACCAATACAAACTGGTGGATAGCCTGATGAGCGGTGGCTCACAATACCAGTCGCTGAAAGACGCTGCGAAAATAGAACTTGGCATGCGCTACTTTCTGACAGATGGCAACTTCAAAGGCTTTACCGATACGTTTGAAGATCTGCATGGCATGGAGCAATTGCCGGGCATTGCTACGCAAAGGCTGATGGCAGAAGGTTATGGCTTTGGCGGCGAAGGCGACTGGAAAACTTCAGCGCTGGTGCGGGCTATGAAAGTAATGGGCAGCGGTCTGCAGGGCGGCAACTCCTTTATGGAAGATTATACTTACCATTTCGAGCCGGGCAACAGCATGGTGCTGGGTAGCCATATGCTTGAAATTTGTCCTTCTATCGCCAATGGTAAACCTTCATGCGAAATTCATCCGCTTGGGTATTGGTGGTAAAGAAGATCCTGTACGTCTGGTATTTAATGTATCAGGCGGACCTGCTCTCAATGCGTCCGTTATTGATATGGGCAACCGTTTTCGATTGCTGGTAAATGAAGTGGAAGCGCAGGAACCTCAACACGATTTGCCGAAACTGCCGGTCGCCCGTGTACTCTGGAAAACATTGCCGGATATGCAGACAGGTTGTGCTGCATGGATTTTAGCCGGAGGCGCCCACCATACCTGCTATAGCCAGAACCTGACTTCAGAACACCTGGAAGATTTTGCCGACATGGCAAGAATAGAATGTGTGCTGATAGACAGGAACACAAGTTTGTATAGTTTTAAAAATGAACTGCGCTGGAGCGAAGTATACTACCAGCTTAACAAATAAAACCGGGGTTAGAGCGTATCTATTGGACGCATCACACGAAAAACACGAAATAAAATTTATTGTAATGTTCCAATCTAGTTTTTAATCGGTTATTTTGAGCCGCGAACCACAACACGATTGACATTAATATTCATTTATTCACAACCAGATTGACTTGATATGAACAAACTCCTCTTCCAGGATAAGCTGATTTTTGTTATTTATTTTATTCTGGTTTCCGGCTACGGGTATTGGATATACCGGCGAAAAAAGAAAGCCGTGATGGATACTCATGATTTCTTTCTTGCCGAAGGCTCACTCACATGGTGGGCAATTGGCGCTTCGCTGATTGCTTCCAACATCTCTGCAGAGCAGTTTATTGGCATGAGCGGTAACGGTTACCTGATTGGTATTGCCGTGGCAGCTTATGAGTGGATCGCCGCTATAGCATTAATCATTGTGGCTGTTTGGTTTATCCCGGTTTATCTTAAAAATAAGATATTCACGATGCCGCAATTCCTGGAGACGCGGTACAATAAATCGGTGAGTTTGATCATGGCCATCTTTTGGTTGTTTCTTTATGTCTTTGTCAATCTTACATCCATCCTCTTTCTTGGTGCCGTGGCCATCAACAACCTGACGGGTGGCAACGAAAACCAGTTTCATCTGATCGTTATTGCATTATCCGTATTTGCCGTGTTCATCACTCTCGGAGGTATGAAAGTAATTGGTTTTACAGATGTAATACAGGTGTCGGTGCTCATTATCGGCGGTCTCGCTACTACCTACGTAGCACTTACCGTGGTGAGCAATAAGTTTGGCTTAGGCAACAGCGCCATTGCCGGTTTTAAAGCGATGATGGAAAGCGCGCCCGACCATTTTCATATGATATTCGACAAGCCGGGACCCAATGCCACGCAGCAGGATATTACCAACTATCTTACCATTCCGGGTATTCTCTCCTATGTGGGCGGTATCTGGATTGTGAACCTCAACTATTGGGGTTGTAATCAGTACATTACACAGCGTGCTCTCGGTGCAGATTTGCAGACTGCAAGGAAAGGTATTCTGTTTGCCGGTTTGCTGAAACTGATGATGCCTGTGATTGTAATGCTGCCGGGTATTGCGGCTTATGTATTGCACCAGAAAGGTATGTTGCACGACGAAATGCTGGTAAACAGCAAGAACGGGCAAGTGGTATCTGACAATGCCTATTCAGCGGTGCTTGGATTTTTGCCCAATGGGCTCATCGGTTTGTCGCTGGCTGCTCTTACGGCTGCTATTGTGGCTTCTCTGGCGGGCAAGGCAAACAGTATTTCTACCATTTTTACATTGGATATTTATAAAAAATACATCAGCAAAGACGCGTCTGAAAAGAAACTGGTGTGGACAGGTCGTATTACCATATTAGCTGCGCTTGTTTGTTTCTATCCTTCTTACATGGCAGGATGCGCTCGGTATTGGCGGCGAAGGTGGCTTTACGTTCATTCAGAAATATACCGGCTTTATCAGCCCGGGTATTTTCGCCATTTTCTTTCTGGGTTTCTTCTGGAAGCGTACTACCGGCGCTGCGGCTGTAGCAGGTGTTATCGCCGGCTTCCTCTTGTCAGTGTTGTTCAACGTGTATGCACCTGAGTGGTTTGGTAATGATACCTTGTTCTATACCGCTTACAGGAATGCGGCCGGATCTTACGAAATACCGTTTCATATCAGTATGGGACTTTCCTTTGGCTTCACCATGGTGCTCATGATTCTGATGAGCCTTGCGGGTCCAAAAGTGAATCCAAAAGCTTTTGTGCTGGACAAACAAATGTTCAAGGTGCAGCCGAGCACACTGGCACTCATTGTTATCACCTTACTCATAATTTCATTGCTGTATGTAAGATTCTGGTAGTCTTCATTCATCAACATTATACAAGGTGCAATCTATATGGTTGCACCTTTTTTTATGTGTGAAAAAATCAGTATCACCACTTTAGAAAAATGATTTAAAAGATAGATTGAAAGTTTCCTGCCTCTCAAAGTATGGACATGTAATGCTCAGTAACAGGCAGTTTACTGACGTCTACCAAAAAGTGCTGGAAAACAACACGCAATGCTGTTAAAGACGCCTGTAAAATAATATTTTGAGTAGTGTGGCAGAACAAATAAATTTGTAAATCACACTTATAAAGAAGCCAACATACCTTAAAATAATTTATGGAGTCAGTCGCCGAAACTCTTAATAACAATATCGTTGAATATAACAAATACAGCCGTTTTCTGCTTGCTATCGACTGTATCATTTTTGGCTTCGACGGACAGCAACTGAAAGCATTATTTATTAAACGTGCATTCAATCCAGGCATCAACAAATGGTCGCTCATGGGAGGCTTTGTGCAACCCAGTGAAGGGGTGGAAGAAGCTGCCATCCGTATTCTCGACCAGCTTACGGGGCTTAGCAATATCTATATGGAGCAGTTGCATTGCTTTGGCGATGTAGACCGCGATCCGGGCGGGCGTGTGGTATCGGTGGCATATTTTGCCCTTATCAACATTGCAGACTACAACGAAGACCTGATGAAAGAGCACAATGCCAAATGGTTTGAGCTGAAACATATTCCGGAACTTGTTTTCGACCATGCCAATATGGTGAAACTGGCTAAAGAAAGGCTGTTGCAAAAAGTAGCCAATCACCCGATTGGTTTCGCCTTATTGCCTACAAAATTTACTTTGCGTCAGTTACAGTCGCTCTACGAAGCGATTTATGAAACAGAGCTTGACAAGCGCAATTTCACGCGACGGATTCTTGATCTTGGCATTCTCAAAAAGCTGACCGAGAAGGAGCGAGGTACTTCCAAAAAAGGCTCATTCTACTTTGTGTTTGATGAAGAAAAATATAAGAAATTAGATACAGAAGGCATCAAACTGTTGTAGTTATTGCTTTGTTTGCCATTTGTGCCAACGAATTTTTTTCAAATATTCTTTGCATTTATTAAGTCATCTTTTTCTTATTTCAATGCATCTTTTCCATTTTTCCGGTTGTTGTCTTGTGTTTTAAAATGGTTATTGCTGTGCATTTGCAATAGCAGAATTATTCATCTTTCAGTCCGAGCCGCTAAACAGACAATCCACTACATCATTCAACCGGCAACGAAGAGATTACAATTCATCGTTCTTTATTTTAGTGAGAAAAAAACAGCATCCTGCCAGCGAAAATCTAATTTACATCTTTACTTATTTTACAGGTGTGCAACGGTTCAATTTGTTACTTTTGCGCACTTTAATATCAACTGAATGCAATCTCCTGAAGTAGCTTTAAATACAAAACGATTACCCCGGCATGTAGCGATAATAATGGATGGCAACGGACGTTGGGCGAAAGAACAGGAGAAAGACAGGCTTTACGGTCATTCTCATGGCGTGGAGAGTGTGCGCAGCGTGACGGAAGGTGCTGCAGAAATGGGCATAGAATACCTGACGCTCTATGCATTCAGCACGGAAAACTGGGACCGCCCGCAGCAGGAAGTAATGGGATTGATGGCTTTGCTGGTAGATACCATCCGGCAGGAAGTAGCCACACTGAATAAAAACAATATCCGCCTGCATGTGATTGGGGCAACTGATATGCTGCCCGAAAGCGCACAGCAGGCACTAAAAGAAGCGCTGGACCAAACGGCGCACAATACAGGTCTCAACATGATCGTCGCTCTAAGCTACAGCAGCCGCTGGGAACTGTTACTTGCAGTGAAAAACATTGCGATCGATGTTAAAAATGGCTCTCTCGATGCAGAAGCTATTACAGATGATGTATTTAAAAGCTACTTGTGCACCAAAGATTTTCCCGATCCCGAACTGCTGATACGCACAAGTGGCGAGCATCGCATCAGCAACTTTCTTCTCTACCAGATTGCTTACTCCGAATTGTATTTTACCGATACTTTGTGGCCCGATTTCCGTAAAGAAGATTTGCGGGAAGCATTGATTGACTATCAAAGCCGGGAAAGAAGATTTGGGAAAACGAGCGAGCAGCTTACCGTTATTTAATCTACACGTTTATTTTGGGGGCACTAACGGTGCTTTAAACTGAATAACCATAGCGCTGTCGTTGTTTCTTGCCAGCACAAATGCGCTTTTTCCTTTTATGGTAATGTTGCGTACCTGCCGAACATTGCCTTTTACCTGCACACCATTCAGGTGTTGCGCCGCAAATCTGTTTTTTCCCTCATTTACGAGGATGGTACCAAAATCGGCGTCGTATCTGCCCATTTCAATATTGTTTTCATCATCGTTTCCAAACAGGAGTATATCAGGCAAACTGTTGCCATCCGCATCTATTATCATTGCCGATCGGAACGGCGAAAGCTGCGCCTGCCAGGGCATTGGCTGAACAGTAGAAATGCATGTTTCCATCGTTGATAAGAATGGCATTGGAAAAATAATCTGCCGTAAAAAGTTTTGATGCTGCTAATGTGGCTTTGGGAAACAGTTCTGTAAGTGATGCTTTGGCAAAGTTTTCTGCATAGAGGTAATCTTTTTTCAATGCAGGCATCTGCCGTTGCAGCTCGTCTTTATTGGCAAAAACGAGTTCTTTATTATCGAGGTAATAAGTCAATACCTGCTCTTTGGTGCCATTATTATCAAAGTCGTTGTAGTACATACGTACCGGTTGCGAAGGAGAAGCTTTCAGACGGCTGTTGAGCCCGAGATTGCCCGCTATCAGGTCTATATCACCATCGCCATCTACATCTGCCGGCAGCACACAGTTCCACCAACCGTGCTTGTCTGTCAGGTATTGTTTGGTAAAAGAGTTTTTGTTATTGATGAACGCTACAATGCCATCCCATTCCAGCGGCAGGATAAGATCTTTATCGCCGTCCTTATCTATATCAAACCAAACCGCGCCGGTCACGAAACCAACCTGCGATAAATCTTTAGCGTAGGTTGCGGTTACATCACGAAATGTGCCGGTGCCATCGTTCTGCAATAAAAATGAAGGCGGAATCTGCCCGTACTCTGAAGGCACGGCACGCCCGCCAATAAAAAGATCCGTAAACCCATCGCCATTGAAATCGTATGGAGCAATGCAGGATGCAGTGCCATACGTTCCAGGAAACGCATCCTTCTTTTTTCGCAGGTTTCCTTTGCCGTCGTTGAGATACAAACGCGGCAGCAGGTGTTCGTCCATTCCGTAATATTCATTGCCGCCACTTGCCACCAGAAGGTCGGGATAACTGGTCGCCATTCACATCTGTCCACACGGCATCTACATCTTCCCACATGCTGTCGCTGTCGAGCGCGGGCTGAGGAATACGACTAAAGATTCCATTTTTGTCCTGGATAAATACAGCCGGTTTTTCACGTTTGGCTGCGCCCAAAAAAACATCATCGGTGCCATCGCCATTGATGTCGGCTACAGCAAGTGCAGGACCTTCCCGCGATACCATGTGCGGAATCAGCCGTTCGCGGTCGAATTCCACATAAGGATTTTCGGTATGATGATACAGTAGCTGCACCGATTGGGTAATGTTGTCAACCGGTGCCGTAGTGTTTTCAAAATACCGGTGAATTATGTTGTAATCGAATGTGGGCAAACCTTTTTGATAAGTAAGCCGGAGCAAATGCATGGTGTCGCTTTGCCAGTCGATTGGTTGGTATGTATTATCGCTCCATACCACGAACATGCTATCCACTTTTGCGCCATCGAGCCCAATGTGCAGCGGCGATTGCATGCTCGATAAAAAGCCGTGAACAGGAAAATTTTCATACGTGCGGATGCTGTCGTTTGCGAATAGGATAATTTTAGCACCAATCGCGTTGATGTTTGTTTTCGGTCCTGTCAGCTTTACTTCAAGAAAGGGTTTTCTTTTTACATCATTGGTTTTATTTTCATAAATCAGCGCTTCATCATCAATGTTATTTACCACAATATCGAGGTCGCCATCGCCGTCAAGATCGGCATATACAGCGCCGTTTGAAAAGCTGGGCAAATCACCCTCCACAGCACCCGCGAGATCTGTAAACTGCAGATTGCCATTATTTTGATACAGCTTGTTTGGAATCTTGATCTTGGGAAACTTATCAATAAGCGACAGGTCTTTTTCATTCAATGAATGGGTGCGCATTTTTTCCTGCAATCCTTTGTCCGATACAAAATTTACATAATCAATATCGTTGAGTCGTTTGGGAATACCGTTGGAGATAAACAAATCCTTCAGCCCGTCGTTGTTGAAGTCGAACCACAAAGGCGCCCAGCTCCAGTCTGTGGCGGCAACGCCGGCATATAAGCCCACTTCGCTGAACATATTGTTGCGGTCGTTTAGCTGCAGGTTGTTGCGGGTGTATTGGTGCGAATAGCCATAGCCTACTTTCAGGTTGAAGATGTCGTAGGCGTCTTCGCCCAGCGAGCGTTTGAGGATGTAAGGATCGCTCGGAAGCATATCCATGGAAATAATTTCGGGAAAAGCATCGTTGTTGATGTCTGCCACGTCGATGCCCATCGAAAACTGGCTGGTGTGCATCAGGCTCAGCGTATCGTTGTCTTTAAAAGTGCCGTTGCGCTGGTTGATGTAGAGATAATCGTCTTCGTGAAAATCATTGCCCACATAGATATCCGGGTATCCATCCATATTGATGTCTGCGATACAGATACCCAGCCCGTAACCAATCACCGAACTGTTGATACCGGCTGCCTTGGTGACTTCCGTAAAGGTTGTCGTTTCCATCGTTTCTATAAAGGTGATCGCCCGATAGCGGGTGCGTAGTTGCCAGCATTTGCGCCCTTGGTCCAAACGTACCGTTCTGGTGAATGGAGTGATTGAGCAAATACATATCGAGATCGCCATCCATATCATAATCGAAAAAGGCAGCATGTGTGCTGAATCCAGAAAAAGCAAGTCCCATTGCGGCGGCTTTGTCTATGTATTGAGGTACGCCGTTTTTAATGCCGGTGCAGATCAAAAACTGGTTTTGGCTGTTGAGAATTTCATGTTTACCCACGCGGCAGATATAGAGGTCGAGCAATCCATCATTGTTGATATCCACTACCGAGACGCCTGTGCTCCAGCCGCCATCGTCGGGTATATGAGCTTCGGCTGTCGCGTCGGTAAATTGCATGTTGCCTTTATTCAGGAACAGTTTGTTGCTGCCCTGGTTGGCTGCAAAAAATAGGTCTGTTTTCCCATCATTATTGAAATCGCCTGCTGCTATGCCTGCACCGTTGTAGAAGTACATGTAGTGAAATACATTGAACTGCTCGGTAGGTGTAAGTTTATTTGCAAAATGAAGCCCGGTTTGGGTATTGTCGAGAATGGTGAACAAGGGCGGTTGCGGAGGCTGAGTGTTTGTTTTGCAACCATAAACAGCAGTCAGAAGTAATATGTAAAATTGAAATCTGTAAAACACTTGTACCAATCGTTCATTAAGAAGCGCCTAAATTAGTTGTATTTATACATTGCAGGGGAAGTAATTTTTTGTTAATGCGCACCTTGGGCTGCTTTAGCCTGGCAGGAAATGAGATACACAATCCCAAAATGCAGGTTCGGTGCAAGTCCTTTCCTGTTTTGTGCCGTAGGTTTCAAATGGGCGAAGCGCGAAAGCATGCAGCACTGCCTGTATTCAGCTTCGGAAATGTTTAAACATATCTTCCAGGAACTGTATGGAAATAGGTTTCAGAATAAAGCTGTTCACTTGTTTATACGATGAAGCTCTGATAACTTCATTGTGATCGGCAGAGGAAGTAACCATATAGATGGAGATGGGTTTTGCCGACTGAAGTTCAAGATGGCCGAATGAATCGAGAAACTGCCAGCCGTCCATCACCGGCATATTGATATCAAGGAAAATGATATCAGGCAACAGATGGGTTTGTTTGGCGTTGAGCTGGAGAAATTCTATTGCCTGCAGCCCGTTATAAAAAGCTTCTATCCTTGTTGCTACCTTTACATGATGCAACATGCGCTTCATCCCAAAGTGGTGAAGTTTGTCGTCGTCAACGATGAAGATGGTCAACAATTGGTATGGTTTAAAAGTGTACTGTAAAGGTAGTGCCTTCCTCTAAAACACTATCCACATCTATCGTTCCACCCATACTTTCCACCTGGTTTTTTGTAATGAAAAGCCCGATGCCTCTGGAATCATTGCTGGTATGAAAAGTTTGGTTCATTTTAAACAACCGGTTTCCATGTTTTTGCAGATCGATACCAAGACCATTATCGGATACCTGCAGGCAGGGCTGATTCTGATCCAGATACGTTAGAATCGTAACTTTCGGTTTGCGTTGCGGATGCTTGTATTTAATAGCGTTTGTCACGAGGTTCAGCATGATGCTTTCGAGATAGGCAGGCACATAATCGATATACTCGCAGGCCGAAAAGTCTGCCTGCAGATTTACATCTTCATGTTGCAGTTTGTAGTTGAGCGTTTTTTGCAGATGTCTGAATACGTCTTTGAACGAAATTCTTGACTTGCCGGCAGTAGCAAAGTTGACGATTCCCGTCAGGTTGTTTACGGTATGGCTGAGCGACACCGATACCTGCTGTATCATATCCACCCATTGCATTTTGATATCCGGGTCTGTTTCCATTTCAATCATTTCGGCAATCATTTTCAGGTTTCCGGTATGAGACCTGAGGTTGTGAGAAACGATATAGGCAAAATCTTTCAGCTTGTTGTTCTGGTCATTTATCAGTGTCATTGCCTGGTTTACTTCCATTTCCCTTTGCTTTTGTTCCGAAATGTCCTGTATCACGCCTCTGATTTTTACCAATTTTCCCGATTTGTCTGTAATGGGTTTCCCATTCGATCGTACCCAGATTTTATTGTTTTTGGCAGTGGTTAATTCAAGTTCAAGGTCAAATGCCTGGTGATGGTCTACGAGGTTGCTGATGCTTTTTGCCAATTGTTCGCGCGAAGCAAAAGAGTAATAATGGAGCGATTCGTCAACAGTGGGCACATAGTCCGGCTCCACTTCATAGATCGCTTTTGTTTGCTCGGCCCAATACAATGAATTGTTGCCAAAATCTATTTCCCATCCGCCTACTTTCGACATCGCGGATGTTTCGTCCAGAAAAAATTTCTGATCGGTGATTTTGTTCCTGATGTCTATCAGAAAGTTTTCTTTCAGTTTGTGTCGTTCTATCTTCTGCATCATGCCACGCAGCGCCACGATATTGCCTTCTGCATCAGCTACCGGTTTCGCGGCAAGTCTTATCCAAATCCTGTTTTTCTTCCCAGTTGTCAGCTTCAGGTCAAGGTCAAAAGCTTTACCGTTTTGCCTTAGTTCTGCAATGGCATCAGCAAGTAAGGCTTCATCAGCCGGTTCAAAAAAGTCTGTTCTTTCCAGTAAGTTAATGTCCGTGTCGGAGGGCAACTCCATGATTTCGTAAACAATTTTCGACCAATACCTGGCACCGTTTACAAAGTTGGTTTCCAATGCACCGATGCCTGTCATTTCTTCTGCCACATCGAGTATAAACTTCAGTTTGTTCGACTCTGCCTGGTGATGCTTTCGGGGATTGATATTGATGATAGCACCAAATACATACTGGATTTTTCCTTTTTCATCGTATTTCGCTTCGCTAAAGGTTTCATACCAGTTGTATTCGTTGAGGCTGTTTTTTAGTCTTACTTCATGCTTGTCCGACAAGGCACGATGGCTTAGGTAATTGGTAATTGTTGCAGCAACGAGGTGACGGTCGGCTGGATGCACCGTGTGGTCAAGAAACTCTTCCAGCGTCTGGTTCTTGTTTTTATCTTCCAGCTTCAGCATTTCATAATACGAATCGGACCACCATGAGCTCTTGTGCTCCAGGTCGAACACCCAGCAGCCCATATTGGAATTTTGGGTCAGCAAATTAAAAAAGCCTTCAACGGGGATGGTTAAAGCAGATAAATTCATAGGTACTGGTATGAAGACAACAGTGAATACGAGCCAGGTAAAACCAATGATAGTTATGGGTTTTACCTGGCTGGCTGTTGTATAGTTTACTGATTGCTTTTATAAATAAAAAGTGCCTTAGCGTATCCATGTTTTGCACACATTGTAACAATCATGGACGAGGCTGGTTTTTCAGTAGCTGATGGGGTTGAGAAGGAACGAGGGTACCCGTTCCGTTACACTAAGATTCCTGCATGAACGCATACCGGTAATCTGTAGGCGGATCAAATGTTTCTTTGATTGTTCTTGCACTTAGCCAGCGATACAGGTTTAGCATACTGCCGGCTTTGTCGTTTGTACCGCTTGCACGCGCGCCGCCAAAAGGCTGCTGTCCCACCACGGCACCCGTTGGCTTGTCGTTTACATAAAAATTGCCTGCTGCATTGCGCAATTTATCTGTTGCCAGCGCAATGGCACTTCTGTCCTGCGCCAGGATGGAACCTGTAAGCGCATACGGAGAAGTGGTATTGACAATCTCCATTGTTTCTTCAAATTTATCTGCATCGTATACATGTAATGTCAATACGGGACCGAAGATTTCTTCGCACATGGTCACATATCGCGGATCGGTGGTTTCTATCACCGTAGGTTCTATGAAATAGCCTTGATCCTTGCTGTAATTGCCACCTGCGAGTATACGGGCAGCAGGGTTGTTTTTTGCTTCATCTATATAGCGGCTGATTTTATCGAAACTGCGTTCGTCAATTACTGCATTGATGAAATTGGTAAAATCTTCTACGGTTCCCATCTTCATGCTGCCGAGGTGTGCTACCAGTTTTTCTTTTATTTCTTCTGCCAGGTTCGATGGCAGGTAAGCCCTTGAAGCGGCAGAGCATTTTTGTCCCTGGAATTCAAAAGCACCTCTTGCCAGCGCCACGGCTGCTACAGTCGCATCGGCACTTTTGTGTATCATCACAAAGTCTTTTCCACCCGTTTCGCCCACAATGCGGGGATAGCTTTTATAAAGGCTCACGTTTTCACTGATGGTCTTCCACATATGGTTGAAAGCGCCGGTAGAACCCGTGAAATGCAATCCGGCAAAATCGGGGTGCGAAAAGCAAATGTTCCCCATCGTAGGACCATCTACATAAATGAGATTTATGACGCCATCCGGCAAGCCGGCTTCTTTTAAGATGCGCATAAACATCTGTGCGCTATAGATCTGTGTGTGTGCAGGTTTCCATATCACCGTATTGCCGCACATTGCAGGCGCTGCGGGCAGGTTGCCGCCAATGGCCGTAAAATTGAACGGCGTGATAGCAAGCACAAAACCTTCGAGCGGGCGCCATTCCATGCGGTTGTGCACACCTGCTGCGCTGATGGGCTGTTGCTGGTATATTTGGCTTAAAAAATGAACATTGAAGCGTAAAAAATCTGCCAGCTCGCACACGCTGTCTATCTCTGCCTGGTACACATTTTTACTTTGCCCAAGCATGGTAGTGCCGTTCATGTACGCGCGGTACTTACCCGCAACGAGATCGGCAGCTTTCAGAAAGATATGAGCACGCTCGATCCAGGGCATAGCTGCCCACGCATCTTTTGCCTGAAGTGCGGCCTCTATCGCGGCATGAACGTGCGACTCGTCTCCTTCGTGAAAATAACCCAGTGTATGCTGTATCTCGTGCGGAGGATGGATTGCTATTTTTTTACCTGTTCTTACTTCCTGCCCGCCAATGTACATAGGCACATCCATTTCCTTCGATTTCAGATCTTCAAGTGCTTTTTTTAGCGTCTTTTTTTCCTGTGCGCCGGGTCCGTATGGAAGCACCACCTCGTTGGCTGGAGACGGGTAATGAAAATAGCCTATGTTCATACTGTTGATAGAATTTTGGCCAAAGGTAAAAGATTGAGGATAAGATTCTGTAAAGCCGGGAAGATTAGGTGTTTTTGTAACATTTTCAAACTTGAGCGCTGCACAGGTAAAAGGATTGGCTTTCTAACATGTTCTTCGACGCAGCTTACCACAACTAAACTAAAAGCACAAAAGAGTTTGAAAAAAATACAACTAATTCCTCAAACTCAGGTGCTGCAAGGTGATGATATTTTTTGATGCAGGAAGCATGCAACCGAGAAACGACGTGGGCTAACCGACTGAGACTGTGGAAATCCGGAATCGTAACCTGCTTTTGCCGGGGCACATAGTTAAATTGATGGTAAACGCTGGAAATGCGATTTTCACTCTCCTTGCCAACTTTATTTTTGTTGTATGTTGAAAAAAACATTTCCCATAATTGTTGTATTAATAGCGCTGTCAGTCATCGGGGTGGTTTTCATCCAGATTTCATGGCTTAAGAACCTGATGGTGATTCAGCAGGAACGCTTTACAGATAAGGCGGGAGAAGCTGCCTACAATGTAAAAGAGGAAATAGGCCGGCAAACCTTTGGCTCTGCCGGCAAGCGCATACCAAACCTGCGACGGTGGATGCCCGAAGACCTCGGAATTATGGTGATGCCTGTTCCATCTGTCACCAGCCGGTTTACCACGGTTGAAGTATCCAAAAAAATAAGGCGCGCACTCGACAGGCAAGGTTTGCAGGATTTTTCGTTTGAGTTTGCCATCACCTCTCATGCGCAAAGCATGGATATAGAAATGCAATCCAGAAACTTTTTGACAGCGTGGAATGATACACTCAACAACCGGAATATCATGATTCCCATTGTGCCGGAATCGGCTGCCGATCTAGCAATTGTGCCTGCCAACGAAAACCTGTATATCACCATTACCGGTTTTTATTCTACGGTGCGAAAATCATTGATTTGGATGATGGTTGGCGCAGGCGCGTTTACCATTATTGTGATAGCCGCTTTCTTTCTTACGGTTAAAACCATCATCAACCAACGCAACCTGAGCAAGATCAAAAACGACTTTGTGAACAATATGACCCACGAGTTGAAGACGCCCCTTGCTACTATCTCGCTGGCAGTAGACGCATTGCAAAACAGCAAAGTGATAGGCAATCCTGAAAAAAGCACGTATTTCAGCGACATCATCAAGCAGGAAAATAAGCGCATGAACAAGCACGTGGAAACCATCCTGCAGGCAGCGCTGATGGACAAGCAGGACATGAAACTAAATCTTGTGCCGCTGCATGCTCATGATATCATTAAAAAGGTAGTGAGCAATTTTACGTTGCAGCTCAACGAAAAAGGTGCAACTGCACAACTGAACCTGAATGCGAAAAACGACCTCATAAAAGCAGATGAAAATCATTTTACCAACCTTATCAATAACCTCGTGGATAATGCTGTAAAATATTCCAATGAAAACCTTCATCTGATCATTACCACGCACTGCACATCGCGCAACCTGGTGATACAGGTGCAGGACAATGGCATCGGTATGAGTAAAGAATCTGTGAAACGCATATTTGAAAAATTTTACCGTGCCCACACCGGCAATGTTCACAACGTTAAGGGCTTTGGTCTTGGAATGAGTTATGTGAAATCTGTAATAGATGCGCATAACGGGCGCATCAAGGTAGAGAGCGTGCAGGGCAAGGGAAGCACGTTTGTGCTGGAAGTGCCGGTGCACAAGGAAGGAAAGTAAACGGTCTGAAAAACCTTGCTTCCATTGAAGGTCAACGGTTACTTTTGCTTTTTTACTTTTACCTCATAAGATGACTATGATGCGATGGATGAACTGGAGAAACGCATTAGCTGCTGCAGCAATCCTTATTGTATCGGGCACCATCATTTATTCTCAATATTTATCGCGAAAGATAGCTGCGGATGAAACCCTCAAGGTGAAAACCTGGGTTGAAGCACAGCGAACGGTTTTAAAAACAAACGATCCGGCTATTCTCACGCTGGCATCTACCATCAGCCAGGAAAATGATGACATCCCTATTATTGAAACGGATGAGCGCGACAGCATTACCAGTTTCCGCAATATCGACAGTGCCGCATTAGCCGAAGACCCTGGCCTTGCTTTACAATAAATTGTCTTCTTTCAAACAGCAACATACACCCATCCGGCTTGTATTGTCTGATACTCCCTATATTGCCAACCTCTACTATTTTGGCAACAGCCGGCTGCAGCAGGAAGTAAAGTATTATCCCATTGTGCAACTCATTATTATCAGTCTGTTCATTGCCGTGGTGGTGATAGCGCAACGCAGCAGCTACCGCAGCACACAAAACCAGTTGTGGGCAGGCATGGCAAAAGAAACCGCGCACCAGCTTGGAACGCCGGTAACCAGCCTGCAGGGTTGGGTAGAAATGCTGAAGCAAACAGACGGAGCCGAACACCTTGCTCCTGAAATTGAAAAAGATGTAAACCGGTTACTGCTGATCACTGACCGGTTTGGAAAAATAGGCAGCAAGCCCAAACTGGAACAACGCAACCTCGTGGAACAGGTAACGTCGATGGTAGATTATATGCGGAAAAGAGCCAGCGGAAAAGTGAATTTTCGTGCTCGATACGCAAAATAAAACGTGAGATACCGGCAATGATATCACCGCCATTATTTGATTGGGTCATTGAAAATTTACTGAAAAACGGGCTTGACGCCATGGACGGGAAAGGCACACTATCCCTGTACTTATAATGACAACCGCCTCGCACAACATTATCGAAGTGAGCGATACCGGGAAAGGGCATAGCCACGGGCAAATATCGGTAAAGTATTCAAGCCTGGCTTCACCACCAAAAAGCGGGGCTGGGGATTGGGACTTACTTTAACCAAACGTATAGTGGAACAATACCATCACGGAACCATAGTAATAAAACACAGCGAACCTGGAAAAGGCACCACCTTCCGGATACAGCTCGACAAGACAGCTATGTAACGTATGCCATTGTTTGATTGTCACATCCCGCAAGGCAATCACACAAAAGGGTCGTTGCTAACCCGGACACAAAATCGCCGGTTGCATTTGCAACCGGCGATTCCGTTTTTATAATACCTGTATTCGTTTGTTATACTGATAATGATTCATTCTTTATTACAAATATGTCACTATTTAATGCTGGCTGCAATAAATCTAGCAATGTCGCTTTTAAATAAAGGCAAGGAAGCAGGATGAATGTACATCATGTGCCCGGATGGATAATAAGTCATCGCGATATTCTTCTGTATATGTTTTCGAAAGACCCATGTGGTTAAATGTATATTCTGCTGCAAAAAACGGCGTGGCAAGATCGTAATAACCATTCATCACCAAAATTTTCAAATTGGGATTTTTGCTCATGGCTTCGGCTAAATCTACCGCTGTGTTTGGCGATGTCGGATCAGAATTGTCGTCACGGCTTTTGCGGCTCCAGTTCCAGTTGAAGCCTTCGGCACTGTATGCAGATGTGTGATAATTCAGGTTTTTATTCACCTTTAATTCATCGTAAAAATAACTGAGAAACGAGGCAATAAATGCAGGGCTGATCTGGTCGCTTTGCGGATCGGTAAAAGCATTTTCGCTCAATAAATTCTGATTCACACCTTTGTATCGTGCATCAAGTCTGCCTACTGTAAGGCTGCTGTCGCGCAGCAATTCTTCTGTAAACTGTGGTTCTGTTACGCGCAGATTGGCTTTTAGAATATAGTCTTTACCAAATCCTGTGTAGGCTGCTGAGTTTGGAAGCCACCTGTTCTTTTTCTGCGTCTGAGAGCAAGGCGCCTTTTGCCAGTGCCGCAGCATAGTCGCTCATCGCAAAATTTCTGACTTCCTGTATAAACGTTTCCAAACTGGCAGGTTTGTTTGCCAGCTTGTTATGATACCAGGCCACGGCAGCATAGGTAGGAAAATGCAGCATATACGAAATGTCGTCGCCATTCTGAAAAATAAGCGTGCGCAAATCAAGCACAGCAGAAACGAGTATCACTCCGTTCATTGCCATGCCCATATTCTCCTGCAGGTAGTTGGCAATGCCTGCCGAGCGGAACGTGCCATAGCTTTCGCCAAGCAAAAACTTGGGTGAATTCCAGCGGCTGTTATCTGTTACGTATTGCTTAATAAACTGGCTGATAGATTTAATATCTTCATTCACACCCCAAAAATTCTTGTTGGTGCTTTTGTTGATCGCGTGACTTAAGCCCGGTACCTACGGGATCAATCATTACAAGGTCAGTCACATCAATAACAGATTGGTCGTTGTCTACCACGTTGTATGGCGGCGGCGGGTTTAGTATCCGGATCGTTCACCACTACACGGCGTGGTCCCAGCGCGCCCATGTGCAGCCACATAGATGATGAACCAGGACCGCCGTTGTAGGCAAACGTAACCGGGCGTTTTGCATTGCCTGTTTGCCCGTCGCGGGTATAAGCCGTATAACCAAAAATGGCGACGGAAGAATCTTTTTCATTTTTCAAAATCATCGTACCGGCAGTAGCGGTATAGCTTACCATCGCGCCGCCAATTTTTACGGTGTGATGTGTAACCGCTTTGTAAGCTTTTTGGGTAAGTGAATCGGGAAGCTGAAACTGCGCGCCTGCTTGCATTGCATACAGATATAAGTGCTGCTGAAAGGAGTAATGTTTTTTTCATAGTTGATTGCTTTGAGCAAGGCAAGATATTGCAATAATGTTGTTAGAAGTCAGATTGAACAGCAGATAACTGAATTAATAAATTGAGAAACCACAGTGCTGGTTTTGGTGTTTGCTACACAACATACGTGCAAGAATGTATCTAAAAATTCAACGTCATTGCTGAAGAATTTGTTTGCGGGTTTTGCTTAAGTTCTATCAAAGAAGCAGAGCGGGAAATGAGTCTATTTTCTATTCAATCGCCGCCGGTTTTATACAAAGCTTTTATGGCGGTTTCATTATGAATTTGTATGCAGAAAAAATACACCAATTTACATTTTCTGGTGTGAAAATAGATAACTCAAATATCATCATTCAGCCATTAAAATTCGCCTTATCATTGCTGAAACATTCGATCATGTATCAGTCTGTTACGGTTTTTTGCGGCTCGCAGTTTGGCGCCAATCCTTTATATGAACAGGAAGCCATAGCATTAGGAAAATTACTGGCAAACAATGGCATAAGACTCGTATATGGCGGAGGTAATAATGGATTGATGGGCACCATGGCAAACGCGATGTTAGCCAATGGCGGTCATGTAACGGGCGTGATGCCGCAATTGCTTATTAAAAATGAAAAAGCGCACACCGGTCTTAGCACGCTGCACGAAGCCGAAGACATGCACGCGCGCAAAAAGCTCTTATACAGCCTTGCCGATGCCGCCATCATTTTGCCCGGCGGAATAGGAACCTTAGATGAAATGTTTGAGATCATTACCTGGAATAATCTTACCATTCACGACAAAAAAATAATCCTGCTGAACACAGCAGGATTTTACGATCATTTATTGCAGCACATGCAATCAGATGCAGCAGGAAGGTTTTTTATACAACGACTGGATGTCGATGATTACAGTATGCGCGCACTCTGATAGCGTGATTCGCGAGCTGACTGTTTTGACGGGCGCAGATAAAAGTTGAAGCCACCACGAATGATAGGCTGTGCCACCAGCTGACCTACAGAATTTTCGCTCACATAAGGTGAATAAGCCTGTTTTAACAGGTCTAACCCAATGAGAAAATAATAACCACCCTGACCCACTTCGCGCTGTGTATAGCCAATGCCGGCTATAAGGCTGGTAGCGTTTACGGTTTGTTTGTAGCTGTAGATATCTTCCTTGATGGTTACTTTCGTCCAGTTTTTTTCAAGCTGTCCCTGCAGAAACAAAAAGCTCACAGGATATACCCTGAAAAACGGACCGCCGCCATAATTGAACTGCCTCAGTTTTGTATTGGAAGGATTGTAATACGTGTTGCTGGCAATCGAAGTATAAATGAGGTTGAAACCCAAGCCGGCATCAAAGTATTTATTGAAAGAATAACCTATTTCGGGGCTGCCGCCAAGCGTAAGCTGACCGGAACCTAATCCTACATTCAGGCTGCCGCCTACAAAAATATTTTCCTGTTTAAAACCACCTTTCAGTTCGCCATATTCATTTCCATTCTCATCACTGTTTTGCTGCGCAAAACGTGTAAGAACATGAGACCAAAGCCAGGAATAGAACCAATGTTTTTTTCATGCACATTATTTATGGAATCATCAACGCTTACGCAGCATCGAAAATTTTGCCCTTGTTTAAAATATTGTTGGGATCAAAAGCTCGTTTTATCTCGCGCATCAGCCGCAGGTTTGCTTCCTCAAACACAATGTCCATATAGCTTTTCTGTATCAGTCCAATGCCATGCTCGCCACTGATGGTGCCGCCAAGGCTATACACGAGGGCAAACAAGGCACGCAATGCCGAATTCATATCATCGTCGCCAAGACTGTTGGCAGTGCCTTCTTTTTTGATGCGCACATGCAGGTTGCCATCCCCGGCATGACCATAACAAACGGCTTTAAAATGATATTGTTCTACCCAGTTCCTTCACGCCACGAATCAATGCGGGCAATTCTGCACGTGGTACTACGGTATCTTCTTCAATGGTGTAACCCGCAATTTTAACTGCTTCGGCTGTGCGGCGGCGCAGCTTCCACAGTTCTGCTTTTTGCTGCGCATCATCTGCAAAAAATATTTCGCCGGCATCAAAGTTCATCAGCAGGTTGGCAATGGCTTCCATTTCGCTCATCAGTTGCTCCACGTTGTTGCCATCCACTTCTATAATGAGGTGGGCGGCTATATCGTCGCTCACCGGCACGGCGTGGCTGTCTACCATTTCGCTCACAATTTTCAACGCATCTATTTCCACCAGTTCCATAGCGCTTGGGTTAAAGCCTGCCCGGAAAATGGCACTTACCGCTTCGCTTGCTTTTTCGAGAGATTTGAAAGGCACCAGCATCAACAGCTCGTGTGCGGGATGCGGAATAAGTTTCAATACAATTTTGGTTACAATACCCAGCGTTCCTTCGCTGCCAACCATCAGTTGCGTAAGGTTGTAGCCGGTGCTGTTTTTCAGCACATTCGCGCCTGTCCAGATGATTTCGCCGGAAGGCAATACCAACTTCAAGATTCAGCACATAATCTTTTACCACGCCATATTTCACGGCTTTTGGTCCACCGCTGTTTTCCGCGATATTGCCACCAATAAAACAAGAGCCGCGACTGCTTGGGTCGGGTGGATAAAACAATCCTTTTTCCTTTACCGCATTTTGCAATACTTCTGTAATCACGCCCGGCTCGGTAGTTACCTGCAGGTTGCGCTCGTCTATCTGTAAAATAGTATTGAAACGCTCCATCGAAATGAGCACGCCGCCAAGGTGAGGCAGTGCGCCACCGCTCAGACCTGTGCCGCCGCCTCTTGGCGTAACAGGAATGAGTAGCTCGTTGCAGATTTTCATCACTTCGCTGATTTCCTGCGCCGTGCGTGGCTTTAACACTACTTCGGGCAAATATCTCAGGTGTTCAGTTTCGTCGTGACTGTAATATTCCAGGCTTTCTTCGTCAGCAAATACATAGCTTTCACCTACAATATCCTTGAACTGCTGAAGTTGCTCTTCACCAATCATCCCTTGCTGTAAAACAGTGTTCATCAATGACAAAAATTTTTCAAAAGTAAAATGAAATGCGCGATAAAGGCTGAGTTTCTGGAATACCTTAACAAGTCGGGTGTATACGCCGCAGCAAATCAAAACCTCAGTGCTTACATTTGCACCCTTTCTTTTAAAAACCGTGTGTATGGATTATGATATTCTCACGATAGCCAAAAACTATCTGAAAGCGTTGAAAAAGGGTAAAACGGGCAAAGACCTTTCGATATTTTTTCATCCCGATGCCGTGCAGGTGGAACTGCCCAACCGGCTGAACCCAAAAGGCGTGGTGTGCAATGTGGCGCAGGTATTGGAACGTGCAGAAAGCGAGGCAAAAACTATTAAAATCGCAGGATTACAAAATAAAAAACGAACTGTTGAGCCACGATACCGTGGTGCTGGAAGTAGAGTGGACGGGCGTTTTAGCCGTTACATTCGGGGCATTGCGTCCCGGCGATTCTTTGAAAGCGCATTTTGCCATGTTTATCAGATTCCACAAAGACCAGATCATTCACCAGCGCAACTACGAGTGCTTTGAAGAATAAAAAAGATCCTTTCCTTACCGATAAAATATTCCCATTTCGCGAATTTCTGATTCTGCCCTCCTCCTCTTTATTTGCGATCTACTTCAAATCCTTTATTTTACACTTTTTTATTTACGATTGCCATGAACAAACTTCCATTACTGCGGATTGTTTCCGCGTTTCTGTTATTTCCCTTTTTTTCGTTTGCCCAAACTGACCTGCAGGGCTGGACGTCGCTCTTTGATGGAAAATCGCTCTCCGGCTGGAAGCAGGTTGCCGGTACCGCGATATATAAAATAGAAAACGGGACTATCGTGGGCAGTACTGTAGCTCATTCGCCTAACACTTTTTTGATATCAGAAAAAGAATATGGCGATTTTGTGCTGGAACTGGAAGTGAAAATAGAAGACACAACTTCGAATTCGGGCATTCAGTTTCGCAGCCACTACGATGCTGCCGGCCAATAATGGTAAAGGAAAAGTGTATGGCTACCAATATGAGCTTGATCCTTCTTCGCGCCGGTGGACGGCTGGCGTTTATGATGAAGGTCGCCGCGATTGGCTGTACCCGCTGTCGCTGCATGGCGCTGCGCAAAATGCATTCAAACTGAATAAATTTAATAAAGTAAAAATTGAATGCATTGGCAATGAAATAAAAACTTGGATCAACGATGTGCCGGCTGCATACGTGGTAGACACAATGGACCGCAAAGGCGTGATAGCGTTGCAGGTACACAGCATTGGCGACAATGCGAAGCTGGCAGGCGAAAAAATTTACTGGAAAAATATCCGTATTCAAACAGGCAATATCAAGCCTTCTCCTTTTCCTCCGGATGTGTATGTAGTGAATAATATTCCCAATTCACTAAGCACTTTTGAACAAGAAGCCGGCTGGAAATTATTGTTTAACGGTACATCCACTGCCGGCTGGCGCGGTGCATATAAAGAAAGTTTTCCCGACAAAGGATGGAACGTTCACGATGGAGTGATGCAGGTAGTGTCGTCAGAAGGAAAGGAAGGCGGCAACGGCGGAGACATTGTAACGCTGGATCAATACAGCGCTTTCGATCTGTCGTTTGATTTTAAACTAACGCCCGGCGCAAACAGCGGTGTAAAATACTTTGTAACCCTGTCGGAAAACAATACCGGTTCGGCCATTGGTCTTGAATACCAGGTGCTCGACGATTCGTTGCATCCCGATGCCAAGCTTGGCAGGGATGGCAACCGCACGCTGGCTTCGCTATACGATCTCATTCCAGCCAACAAGCAATCACGGTTTATTCATCAGCCCGGTGGCTGGAATACGGGCAGGGTAGTAGTATACCCCAACAATCATGTAGAGCATTATCTCAACGGTGTGAAAGTGCTGGAATATGAGCGTGGCTCGCAGGCGTTCAAAGACCTCGTTGCCATCAGTAAATACAAAGTGTGGCCCAACTTCGGGGAAGCGCCGCAAGGTCATATCCTGCTACAGGATCATGGCAACGAAGTAAGTTTTCGCAGTATCAAAATAAAACCGCTGAAGTAAATCAGCCCGTGCATGTTTTTCTTTTTTCCTTTCTCATTCTAAATTTTCATTCATGCTTCGCCGTCAATTTATAAAAAATACGACACTCGCGGCTACCGGTGTCACCATTCTGAACTTCCCGATTTTTGGCAAAAATGCACCGAGCAACAAGGTAGTGCTTGCCGTAATGGGAGTGAACAGCCGTGGTTCATATCTTGCCAATAGCTTTTCGCAACTGCCCAATGTGGAAATCGCTTATATCTGCGATGTAGAAGACAAAGCCATCGCCAATGGTATGGAAGCGCTGAAAGACGCGCCCAGAAAACCTACCGTTGTAAAAGACATCCGCAAACTGGTAGAACAAAAAGATTTTGACGCACTCGTAATCGCCGCGCCCGACCATTGGCACACACCGGCTGCTATCCTTGGCGCCGCACACGGCAAGCACGTGTATGTGGAAAAGCCCTGCGGACACAATCCCTATGAAGGAGAGCTGATAGTAGATGCCATGAACAAGTATAAAAAACTTATTCAAATGGGCAATCAACGCCGCTCGATGCCAACCCTGATGCAGGCGGCAAAGGAAGTGCATGAGGGAATTATTGGCAATGCTTATCTGGGCAAAGGCTGGTATGCCAACAACCGCAAGAGCATTGGGTTTGGGCAAAAAGTGCCTGTGCCGGATTCCCTGAATTTTGACTTGTGGCAGGGACCTGCACCACGAAAAGAATATGTAGACAACCTGGTGCATTACAACTGGCATTGGCGCTGGCATTGGGGTACGGGAGAAGCCTGCAACAACGGAACGCACGAAATCGATTGCTGCCGCTGGTTTTTGGATGTGGATTACCCTACAAAGGTAACTTCTGCCGGCGGACGATATGCTTTTACGGACGACTGGCAAACACCTGATACGCAAATTGCTTCATTTGAATTTGGCGATAAAAAAGCCATTACCTGGGAAAGCCGGAGCTGCAACCTGTACCCGGTAGAAGGCGCGGGCAGAGGCTTTGTGATTTATGGCGACAAAGGAACGCTGGTAAATGATGGCGGCGGCGATTATAAAGTGTTTGATGCAGATAACAAACTCGTAAAGGAAATAAAAAGCGAAACAAAAGCCGATTCGACCAATACGGTGAGCAGTACCGGCAATCTTGACTTTTTTCACTTTAATAATTTTGTAGACAGCATTCGTGGCGAATGCAACGCTAAACTCGCCGGTGAGCGAAGGCAGCAAAAGTGTATTGCTGTGCCACCTGGCAAATATTGCGCAGCGCACCGGGTCTACCTTGTATTGCGACCCTAAAAACGGTCACATTCTGCATAATGATGATGCCATGGATTTGTGGAAAAGAAGCTACGAAAAAGGCTGGGAGCCAAAGGTGTAATGAAAATTTTGATGTTCTGTACGCCAGGATATAATGACAATGAAAAAGACAACACCGGAACAATTCCGTGTTGTCTTTTTTTAGTTTATGACTGCTGTTTAGATTAAGTATTTTAGCTGCCATCAGGATTGTAGCTCCTGCAAAAGTTCTTCAGTTTGTGCTAAAGTGCGCTTGTAATGCCTTGTTACGTAGCGCGAAAAGAACAACAAAAACAAGTAGCCAAAAGTGAATGAGACAATCCAGAATAATGTGTTGCCTACCAGGTCTTTGCCGCCGAAAAATTTCCAGGTCAAAACGATGATCGTGACCAGAAGTAAATAACCTAATGTGATGTTTACTTTCTGCAGTTTGTCAAACATCAGTGTCTGGCTGGCAAATCGCTTCAAAGTCTCGGTATGTGGCAGATTGAAGTCTTTTGGCTTTGACAGTTGCCGGAGGCTGCAAAAACTTAATACCGGTATAGCAATCAGGACTAACAGGGAAGTAATGCCAGCACCTTGTAACCATAGAGTGTCTAATTGGTAAAAATGGAACGCGATAAATACGAAGGCAGCGAGGCATACAATACTGCCCATGATTTCGGGAAAGGCAATTCTCCTGATTTTAGAATTGTATTTGTGTTGTATTAATTCTTTGAGTGTTTGCGCATTCAGGTTTTGTTGGTGACTGCTAAAGTTTTCGCTGTTCCAGGTGGTTTTTAGATCTTCGAGTTCCATTGTTAAGAGTGTTTATCCATTTGAGATTTGAGTTTTTCTTTTATTCTTGCCAGCCTCGTTCCAACATTGGTTTTCGACATGCCCATAATGTCAGCGATTTCATCATAGCTTTTATTATCGAGGTACAGCATTACGATACCTTTTTCCAGCAGGTTTAGGTTGTCGATTTTGTGTTTCAGTTGCTTCCATTGTTCTTCAAGTTCGGCATCGCCAGTTTCGGTGTGGTTTAATTCCTGTTCGTGAATGGGAATCGTCGATATTTTTTTCCTGTTCTGCTTCAGTTGAAAAAGTGCTACGTTTAATGCTACCCTGTATATCCAGGTTCCCAGCGTAGATTTTTGATTGTAAGAATCGAAAGATTTCCAAAGCTGGTAGATGATTTCCTGAACCAAATCGTTTTTTTCATCTGCAGTGTTGGTATATACCGTTGCAATTTTGTATATAAAACCTTCATTTTCTTTAATGGCAATTAAAAATCTTTCTTCCTTATCCACGTTATTTTGGTTTCTTAAAGTAATTAGTGTTAGGTATTGCCCCAAAATCACAGCTGCTCCAAAATAAATGTATCACGGATATTTCCTGATGGTTTTTCGTGCAATCCTGGAAGTCACAGAACACAAAAAACCCCCTTCAAAAAGAAGAGGGTTTTCACTCCGTCACACATTCACTCCACTACAACATTTCAGCAGGTTCTACTACCGGGTTTATACTTTCTGCAAGCCATAGATATTCCATTACGAATAAGTCTATGCTTTTGCTAAACGATTCGTCTGTCAGGTTTCCTTCTTCATCAAATTTGTTTTGAATGGTAGGTACAACCAGCATATAAGGAGATCCTATTCCAAACAAAGCGTTGATGAGCAATTGCATTTGCTGGCTGGCGCGTAAGCCGCCCATAGCGCCGGTTGAAGCCGTAACAATTCCAAACGCTTTTCGGGTTTGTTTGGGAAAATGATCGAGCAGGTTTTTCATCGCTGCCGAATAAGTTCCGTTGTATTCAGGGCTCACCAGTATAAAGGCTTCTGCTGCAAACATCCGTTCTGCCAGCGGGCGCAAAGCTTCGGGTGCTTGTGTCGGGCGACGCCCAGCCCGATTGTAAGCATTGCGGGAATATCCCATTCGCGTACATCGATGATACCAACGTTGTGCTGCGTTTTTTGCGCAAAATACTTTTGTAAAAACAGGGCAACACGGAAAGTAACGCTATCTTTGCGGGGGCTTCCTGATATAATTTCTATATTCATAATGTTCTATTCCTCTTACTGCGGCTCAATTATTAAGCCTGTTTTACGAGCTGAACATTCAATAACAGTTTTACTTCTTCGCCCAGCATCACACCACCTGTTTCCAGTGCTGCATTCCACTCGAGACCAAAATCTTTACGGTTAATTTTTCCGGTAATTTCAAAACCCACTTTCGATTGTCCCCAGGGATCGGTAGTAACGCCACCCAATTCTGCTTTTAAAGTTACAGGTTTGGTTACACCATGCATCGTAAGATTGCCGTTCAAGTGTATAATCATCATCGCCTATTTTTTCGAAGGAAGTGGATTGAAATGTAAGTTTTGGGAATGCGGCCGCATCAAAAAAATCAGGAGATTTCAAGTGACCATCTCTTTGTTCATTGTTTGTGGTTACACTGTCTATATCTGCTTCAAAACTAATATTCAGCATCTGTAAAATCATCATTGTTGGTTTCCATTGTCCTTCAAACTTTGTAAAGCTTCCGGTAACGTTGGTAATCATCAGGTGTTTTACTTTAAACATAATTTCTGAGTGTGCTGCGTCGATTTTGTAAGTTGCCATTTTGTAGTGTATTTGTTGTTGTTTAGTCTTTATTGATTTTTTCTAATAATGTGTTTAAGATGCGCCTGCTTCGTTCTGTTGAAAGAGGTGTAAACAGTTGTTCGCTCAGTTCATTTACTTGCTACTGAACTTTTTTCTAACAGCGTCAAACCTTTTTCGGTAAGAGAAATAGCTGTTTCGCGTTTATCTTCTTTCGATTGTTGTCTGTTTGACCAGTTTTTTGGCTACCAAGCCTGTCGGCAATGCGTGGCACGTTGGAGCTTTTTTCAATCATCCGGCCTGCTATGTCTTTTACACACATGCTTTGCGGGTGTTTGCCTTTTAGATATGCGAAGTACATTGTACTGTTCGGCGTTAAATGCAAACGTCTTTCAATACTGCACTAAGCTGCGTTTTCAGCGATAAGCTGTGTACATAATGTGTAAAGTAGCTTTTTGCTTTTCACTGCCAAATTTCTGTGTCTGTATCGCTTCTTCCAATTTCACAATGCAAATATAAAATGTACATACATGCAATTTTGGTGTAAAAGAATTGTACAAATTTTTTCTATCAAACTAAATAAATAGTTGTTAAACTGGAATATTTCTCTATCTTCGACTAAATATTTAGTTGATGAAAAGTCTTACCAAAGGAGAAGAACAAGTGATGCAGGCTATTGTGGAAGCTGAAAAAAGGTTTCTTGAAAGACATTGTAGATGGAATGCCCGAGCCAAAACCACATTCAACACTGTAGCAACGTTACTAAAAATATTAGTTGATAAAACAATTTGTGCAAACAGAATCACATGGACGAATGCACACGAATATGAGCCGCTCATCAGCAAGCAAGCTTACTTTAAAAATACGATGAATGGACTGGTAAAAGGATATTTTGACGGATCATTTGCGCAGGCTGTTTCGTTTCTGGTGGATGAGAAAAAAATCAGTGTATCAGACCTTGAATTGCTTTTGCAGGAAGTAAAGAAAAAATAAATGTATCCCTATGTTGTTATTCCTGGTTTACCTCCTGAAATGTGTCACGTTTGCGGGTATTTTCTTCGGTTATTATTACATTGCCTTGCGTAACAGGCTGATGCACCGCTACAACCGGTTTTATCTTTTGCTTCAGTGTCGCTTAGTTTGCTGCTGCCTTTGCTAAACATGCAATTGTGGCAATTGCCAGGCGACAATGTAAGAGTAATACAACTGATTCAATGTTGTCGCCACAACCAATAGTGCTGAACCAGAAATCGCAAGCCAATTTTCCTGGTCATGGACATCCGCATTATTTACTGGCTATGTATTAATCGTGCTAGTGCTGGCAATTTTCAATACAGCAGGGATAGCCAACATTTACAAAATCAAAAACCGCTATCCGGTTCAAAAAATGGGTGCCATTCGTTTATAAATACCGATTTGCCGCAGAGCACCTTTCTCTTTTTTCAACTACTTGTTTTGGAAACAAAGCATTGATATCTTCGCAAAGCAGGAGCACAGATGTTTCGTCATGAGATGGCACACATAGAACAAAAACACAGTTGGGACAAGTTATTTCTGCAAATCGTAACGACTTCTTTTGGATCAATCCTTTTTTCTGGCTGATGCAAAAGGAACTTTCTATGTTCACGAATTTTTTGCCGATGAAGAAGCCATAGGACACAGAACAAGGAAGATTTTGCACTTATGTTGTTGCAGGCGCAATTTGCCGGACACGTGTTCTCGCCTGCTCAATCATTTTTTTATTCACCCATAAAACGACGATTATTTATGCTTACTCAATCTAAGGTACACGCTTCAGTTATGCGCGCCGCATGTTTATTCTGCCCATTGCTGGCAGGCACAGTGTTGCTCTTTGCTTTTCACACCACAAAACGAATCAAAACATTCGGTTGTATTTGTCACTCAGGCAAGCGAAACACAATTGCAGCCTGCAATTGCTGATACTACAGGTAAAGACACCGTTATATATTGTTGATGGTAAGGAAATGAGCGGCCGCAGCCACTGAAATAAAAGCAGAAACACATCGAATCTGTCAATGTTATAAAAGATGCCGCTAGCATGAAGAAGTATGGTGACAAAGGTAAAAACGGTGTTGTCATCATTACATGAAAGCTGAGGAAATTAACAGATTCTGCAGTAACAATCAATACTGCCATCCGAAATAACCGATTCGTTATTGATTTTGGTTGATGGAAAAGAAATAAATAAAGCTGAAATGGAAAAAATAGACCAAACGATCATATCTGAAATGAATGTGTGGAAAGGAGAAGAGGCGATTAAAAAATATGGTGCAAAAGGCAAAAACGGAGTGATAGAAATCATTACCAAAAAGAAACTAATGTTCATATTTTACAAAATAGACCAGCAAAGCTACTGCTTGTTAAAATAAGCTGTAGACGGGAATGAGTTTTGCCGGCATAGCTTGCTTTACAGATTTCATCATATCAGAAATTATACACAATGGTTCCTCTCCCGCTGTTTTCAGCTAGTAATTCTTTCTTATCGGACTGCTTCTGTTCTGCCAACAATTTTTGCTTCTATATCCAAACCTTTTGCTATGTCTATCATTTGCAAAGCAGCCGCTTCATTGGTAAAAATTTCAAGGCGGTGACCCATGTTAAATACCTGGTACATTTCCCTGTTATCGGCACCCGAATTTTTTTGAATCAATTCAAAAACGGGAGGCGGTGAAAACAGGTTGTCTTTTATCACCTTCATTGGCGAAGGCAGGTATTTCATGCACTTTGTTTGCCCGCCGCCGCTGCAATGAATTACGCCAAACATGGCATCAAAATGATCGTTCAGCAACTGCTTCATCAGAGGCGCGTAAGTGCGTGTAGGGCTCAGCAATAATTTGCCAATATTTAATGACTGATCACCAATGGTTAATCGTGTCGGTCATCCTGTTTTTACCAATATACACTACTTCATCCGGCAAGGAAGCTTCAAACGTTTCAGGATAATTTTCCGCGTAATATTTACTCAGCACATCATGCCTTGCGCTGGTTAGCCCGTTGCTGCCAAGCCCGCTGTTGTATTCCGTTTCGTAAGATGCTTTTCCACCAACGATGGCAAAACCAACAATTACATTGCCCGGCGCTATCTTATCGTTGGTAATGATGCGGCTTTTTTCCTGCCTTGCCATCATCGTTCCGTTTACTGCTATGGTGCGCACCACGTCGCCCACATCAGCCGTTTCGCCACCAAGGTATTGGATGTTTACGCCAAAGGTTTTCAGCATGTCAAAAAACTCCTGTGTGCCATCAATCACCGCTTTTAAAATTTCACCGGGAATCAGTTTTTTATTGCGGTCGATGGTAGAAGAAAACAACAAGTTATCATGTACACCCACACAAAGCAAATCATCAAGATTCATGGCAACCGCATCCTGCGCAATGCCTTTCCACACGCTCACATCGCCGGTTTCTTTCCAATATAGATAAGCCAGAATACTTTTGGTGCCGGCACCATCGGCATGCATAATGTTTACAAAATTGGTATCGCCACCAATAAAATCGGGGTACATTTTGCAAAAAGCATGTGCATATAATCCGGCATCGAGCTTTTGAATAGCAGCATGTACTTCTTCTTTTTGTGCCGATACGCCACGCCGGGAATAAATGCCTTCTGACTGTCTTTTTCAGAAAGTGCGTATTGAAAATGTGTCATGTTGTTCGTCATAATTACAGCAAACGTGTGAGCAGAAAGGTGCAAATGTAACGGACTCTCATTGTTTTTTGCTTTGCATTTCTGCCGATTCAGGTAACCGCTGCGGTTTATTTCTTCGCTCCTGTATATACAATGGGCGCTTATCTTTGTTTGCTGTATGCAGGTACATCGGGATTTGTCTTTATTGCCTCCTTTTCGCAATGCGGTGGTTACCATTGGCACGTTCGATGGTGTTCATGCCGGTCACCGCAAAATTATCGAGCAACTTAAAAGAAGAAGCCGCGACTAATAAATGGCGAAACCGTCATTATCACGTTTCACCCACATCCGCGGAAAGTAGTGCGCGAAGGTCAGCTTGCTGTTCCCATCCTCACCACTTTGCCCGAAAAAATTCAGTTGCTGGAATCGCTTACGCATTGATCATTTGGTGGTGATTCCTTTCAACGAAACATTCAGCAATCTCAAACGGCTGAAGAATATATCCGAGAATTTTTTATTTGAAAAATTTCACCCGCACACCATCATTATTGGGTACGATCATAAGTTTGGCAAAGGCAGGCAGGGCGATTATCACCTCATGGAAAAGTGGGGTGAACTAGCTGCATTTTTCCGTAAAGGAAATACCGGAACATGTGCTGAATGAAGTTGCTATCAGTTCTACACGAATCCGGGAAGCTATTTTGAGGAGCGCATATTGAGACCGCCAATCAATGTCTTGGCTATGATTTTTTTTTTGAAGCGCAACGTTGTAAAAGGCGCGCAACTTGGCAGAACCATTGGCTACCCAACTGCCAACCTTGAAATCATTGGCGAAGAAAAAATTGTTCCCGGCAATGGCGTATATGCGGTGAAGTTTCGCGTATTGGAAAATAAAACAACTGAAAGTACCACATTGCCCCTCGTCACCTGTACGCGCGCAGTCTGGGTACAAAGGCATGATGAATATTGGCGTGCGACCAACAGTAAACGGAGTCCACCGCACTATTGAAGTCAATCTGTTTGATTTTGTCGGAAGATATTTATGAAAAACAATACATGTAGTATCATTGCTCTATTTCTTGCGTGGCGAAGTGAAGTTTGATGGTCTTGATGCATTGAAGGATCAATTGGCAAAGACAAGGAACGAGCAATCGCCTTGCTATCAAAATAAGTATTCATTTCAGCTCATCATCTTTACGGCTAATTCTTTCATCAAGCCCGGCATCTTCTGTGCCGGTATCATCTATACCAATGCTCCGCAAATTGTATTGATGCAGCAGTAACAATACTTTTTCCACACCCTTAAATCCATATAAAGCAGAGGTTTGCAACGCTTGTTTTGCAGCATATGAATTGTTGTAAAATAGAGAAGCTACTTTGCGTTCGCTTTTGTCTTCCAAACCATAAATCGCATAAACTTTGCTGAAATAATTGTACAATGTAGGCAGCACCAATTGTATAGGTCCGGCTTTGGGATTGTGTTCAAAATACTGGATGATGCGCACGGCTTTGGCGAGGTCTTTTTTTGCCAGCGCATCCTGCAGTTCAAAGGCGTTAAACTCCTTACTGATGCCGATATATTTCTCGATGTCTTCTTCCGTAATATTTGTTCTGCCTTTCAGGTTGATGACAAGCTTGTCTATTTCATTGGCTATGCGCGCAAGATCGCTGCCAATATTGTCTACCAGCATCTGCAAGCCTTTGTGCGTAACTGTAAGTCCTTGCTGCTGAATATATTGGCTTGTCCAGGCCGGCAGTTCATAATCCTTTAATTTGGCGCTGGTTAATAATTCGCCGTGTTTCTTAACGGCTTTGGCAAATTTGGTACGCGCGTCTATCTTTTTTTCTTTGTAAGCTAATCACCAGAATGGTAGATGGCAGCGGCTTTTCCACATAGCCTTCCAGCTTGTCAATATCGCGCATGTGCTGCGCTTCTTTCAACAATACAACCTGCCGTTCGGCAAACATAGGATAGCGCCTGCAGGCATTTATAATTGCAGCCCATTCGGCATCTTTTCCATAAAAAACAGTGAGGTTAAAGCCGGCTTCGCTTTCATGGTAAAATTTGATGTTCCGCATAAGCCATCACCTGGTCAATAAAATACGATTCCTCGCCTTCCAGCCAATATATAGGTTTAAAAATGTTCTTTTTCCAATCACTGATGATTTTCTCCGCAGACATGGCGCAAAGGTAAGGAGGGGATTGAGTAGTTGGTGTAGGAATGATTGGGTATTAATATAATGAAGGAGATCAGGAAGTATCTGCCCTGAGTTTATTGAAAAAAAGCAGCCCGCGAACGGGCTGCTTTATTATGGTAGAAAGGTATCAATACTTTTACCGTATTGTAACTTCAAACCTATTCTCAATCTACCTGATACCATATTGCATGATACAAATGCAACTACTCTTATTTCTCCATTTGTTCCATTACATCAATGGAAACGCCGGTAAAGCTAAATCCGCCATCGTGAAACAGGTTTTGCATCGTCACCATTTTCGTAAGGTCGCTGAACAAGGTTACACAATAGTTTGCGCAATCTTCAGCAGTGGCATTGCCCAGCGGGCTCATTTTTTCTGCATAGTTGATAAAGCCGTCAAAGCCTTTTACGCCGCTGCCGGCCGTGGTGCGCGTAGGTGATTGCGAAACAGTATTGATACGTACTTTGTTCTTTTTGGCATAATGATATCCAAAGCTGCGGGCAATGCTTTCGAGCATCGATTTGGCATCTGCCATTTCGTTGTAATCGGGAAATACACGCTGCGCGGCTATATAGGTAAGCGCCACTACGCTGCCCCATTCGCTGATCGCATCCATATTGTAGCAGGTTGCAACAAGCGGTGCAGGCTCATGGCAGAAATATCCATGGTTTTATGGGTAAAATCATAATTCAAGCGGTGTAATGATTGGCTTTGCGCATGTTCATACTCATGCCAACGCTATGCAAAATAAAATCGATCTGTCCCGCCAAAATGCTCCATGCTTTTGGTAATCAGGTTTTTCATGTCATCATTGCTCGTTACATCGGCAGGTATCACCGGCGCATTACCACAGGCTTCCGCCAGTTTATTGATTTCGCCCATGCGCATGGCAATAGGAGCGTTGGTCAATACGATCTGGGCACCTTCTTCATAGCATTTTTCGGCTATTTTCCAGGCAATAGACTGATCGTTCAGCGCACCGAAAATGATTCCTTTTTTCCCTTTAAGTAAGTTGTATGACATGAGCAGTTGATTTGAAATTTAGAAACAAAGAAAAGGAATTTTTTCACCACGAAAACAGTAAGAAAAGAAAGGATCACGAAGGTTTTGCCTGTTCTCTTTTGCAGCCTCTCCTTTGCACTAGATCTTTCCTTCTGTTCTTCAGCATTGTGTATTTAATTCAGCACCATTTCCCTTGCGTTTTCGAGCGCGGCGGCGGTTGGTTTTTCGCCACTCAGCATTTGTGCCACCGCGGTGATACGCTCTTCCTGCGTGAGTATGCGGATATTGGTTTTGATAGCGTTGTCTTTTATTTGTTTGTAAACAAAGAAATGCGCATCGGCACGCCCGGCAATCTGCGGCTGGTGCGTGATGGCAATCACCTGCCGCTGTGAGGCAAGACTTTTCATAATAATGCCAACCTGCTTCGCTGCTTCGCCCGAAATGCCACTGTCAATTTCATCAAAAATCATGGTAGGCAGGTCAATAGACTGTGCCACCAGCGATTTTATACACAACATCAGATCGACTCAGTTCGCCACCACTTGCCACTTTGCGCAGCGGTTCAAAACGGTTGCTGTTGTTGGCGTCAAACAGAAATTCGATATTGTTGCAGCCATAAATATGCAGTGGTGTTTCGCTGATCTGCACTTTCAGCCTTGCATTGGGCATACCAACTTGTGTAAGCAGGCGCGTTACTTCTTTTGCCAATGGTTCGGTTTGTTTTTGCCGCGCATCGTGTAATGTTTTTGGCACCTTCCTTTGCTCCTTTAAACAGTGCGCTCACTTCTTTTTCTTTTTCCGCAATGGTTTCATCTATGTTTAAAACTGCCTGTAATTTTTGTTCCAGTTGCTTCCTGCAGTTTCAGCAGTTCGGCATGTGTTGTTGCGCGCCATGTTTTTTCAGTAATTTATAACCCAATGCCAGCCGTTCGTTGATCCATTCTATGCGTGCAGCATCAAACTGAATATGTATCGTTCATATTTTCCACTTCATCGGCAATATCCTGCAATTCTATTTGTGCGCTTTGCAAGTCGCTGCACCAGGGCAGGTATTTGTGGCTGATAAGAATGGAAATGTTGCAGACTGTTGGCCAGTTGCTTCAGCGAAATGACAATCGGGATCTTCGCCTTCTTTCAGCGAAAAATAAGTTTTTGATAATGTTAGTTTTTATTTCTTCGGCATGGCTTAGCAGTTGCAATTCATTGTCAAGATCTTCCAGTTCATTTTCTTTAAAACCCGCATCGCTCAGTTCTGTAAACAGAAAATTATTGAAATCAAATTCTTTGGTAAAATGGCTTTTTTGCTGAAGCAACGCTTCCAGTTCGCGCTGTTCTTTTTGCCACGTCCTGAAATATTTTCTGGTAAGCCGAAAGTGCTGTCTTCATTTTTTGCCAGTGCATCCAACACTTCGCGCTGAAAATCGGAATCGCCCAGTTCAAGTGTATCAAACTGGCGGTGAAGATCTACCAGCAGGGAAGCCAGTTCTTTTAACTGAAGCAATGTAGCCGGCGTATCGTTAATAAAACCACGCGATTTGCCGCTTGGCAGTATTTCGCGGCGAATCACGAGTTCTCCTTCATTGTCCAGCTCATGTGTGCGCAAAAAAGCTTTTACTTCTTTTTTATCATCAATGGCAAAACTGCCTTCTACAAAACATTTTTTATCGGTAAACATCAGCGCGCCTGTATCGGCACGTTCGCCCAGTATAAGGCTGAGGGCACCCATCAAAATACTTTTACCGGCACCCGTTTCCCCTGTGATAATATTGAGGTTATGAGAAAAATTAATTTCTATTTCGTCGATGATTGCGTAGTTCTGAATGTGTAGGCGTTGCAGCATAATATAAAGATGCAAATTACAGAAATACGGAGAAAAGCAGCGATCTCCGGGTTTTACCTCAGCTTAGTTTGCTTTACTTAGCAGAACGCTAACAATTGAACGAAATCCGAAACCTGGCAACTTTACTTCTGCGCCTGCCTGCCCACATTCAGGTATTGCTGCTAATGCCACTACGTAATCTTCAAATGCTTTCATTCCCTGTTTTGTGATTTTGCAGGAAGTATTGGGATAATTGTCTTTAAATTCTTTAGTTACCTCTATGTATCCAGCTTCTTTCAGCTTTTGCACCTGCACGCTCAGGTTGCCGGCAGAAGCGTTGGTTTGTTCTTTAATAAATGTAAACTGCGCTTCCTTTACACCTATAAGCAGGCTCATAATGGCCAGCCGGAGCTGCGAATGCAATATGGGATCGAGGTCTTTAAACATGCTGTTGCTTCTTTGCTTTCCAATACCGTCGTTGCAATATCATACCGGGAATAAACCATGCCAGCAAAGCAGCGCCAGCTATCAGCAGCATCGTGTAGGGATATTCGATATAAACGCTCACTATGGCAAACAGCCAGCAGGCCACACCACCAATCACCATCGGCGTGAAACGGCGCGAAAAGCCCGTAGCGAAAGTGGGAATGCCATAAATTATCAGGTACAATGTATCTGGATGCAATCGCATTGTACGCAACATTAAGCGTGGCAAAATAGAAACTGAGCAGGAACATGGTAATGCCAAACGATATCCAGATTCCGCCCATGGCATCATCGTGATACGTGGAAAATTTCTTTCGTTTCCGCTCCCTATACGAGATAACGAGTTGAGGAATTACGGCAAAAAAAGTAAGAAACCAGATATTGTCTGCCCACGGAATTGTGTAAAAGGCAGACGCAAACTGAACAAGGGCGCACAGCGTTACAATGGTGCCCCACATCAACGCGCTGATTCCCGTTTCCACAAAGTCGTTTTTGGCTTTGCTGATCATTTTAGCAATGAGCTGCAGGCTTTCTTCCTCGCTGAAAAAAACCTCTTCATGTTCTATCATAATGTCTTTCTTTTTTAGATAAAAGAAGAAGCAAAGTAAAGTAGGAAGGTGGAACCTGCAACCTTACTTTGCCTTTTCGTTCGTTACTCGCACTGTGCCAGCATCTGTTTTGCCTGTTCGGCACCCCAGCCGGGATACAATGGTTGTTGTTCGGCTGACGCAAACAAATCGACCGCTTTCTGGAAGATTGGTTTTGCTTTGGCTTTTCCGCCGCCAAACTGTTCAGGCGTGTTGAACATGCTCATACCCTGCAGATAATACAGTCTTGGATTGTTTGGATCCATTTGCATACCTTTCTGCAAGGCTTCGCTTGCTTCCGTGCCGTAGGTCTGCCAGCGTTCCTGCGGGTTCACCATCATTTGCTGAACGGCAGCCATATCGCGCAGTGCATAAAATTCCGCGTTTCTGTTTATAGCTTCTCCTTTTTCTATTAAGGTTTTGGTTTCATTGGCCAATTGGTCTTTATTGGCACTATTGTCTACCCAGCCAATGCGCACTTTTGCCAGCGCTGCCCAGTAGTACGGAAGCCATTGCGTTTTTTCGGCATCACCAATCCGTTCAAATGCGGCTGATACAGTATTGAGGCTGGCTGCTGAATTGGCAGAATCAAGTATCGACAGGTTTTTTTGCATAGCTGCCGTGTATTTGTCTCCCTGAGAAAAAGCGGCTATACTGAAGAGAAGCGCGAGTGATAAAAGAATCTGTTTCATGGTTGTTTGAATTATGATTGTTGTATAAAGATGTATGTGTAAACACAATGTGTTTTGCTTTGTCATGTTTCTATAAGTTGCCGTTGATTGCATCCTGCGAACGGTCGATACCCCAACTCAGAAAAGCGCCTACAAAGTAAAACCGGGTGGCGGGTGGCGTTACTGCTTGTTTGTATTGCCCGTTGAAAGAGTAATTGTATCCATACACCAGATTGTAGCCAAGAACGTTGCTAACGCTGGCAAACAAAACGGTATTTGTCTTCGCATTGGTTTTACCCACAGACGGCACATAGTAAGCACTAAGACCCAATGTGTGGTAAGGCTTCGTTTTTCCCCTATCTGCAAGAATATACTGATTGCCCAGGGCGTCGTATTGCAGGTTGTAGTAAGGTCTGCCCGTGGCAAAACTATAGGTAGCGCTAAAGCCTGTTTTCCAGTCCATCACAAACCGCTTGATAACTATTGACGCCGTGTGGTTGGCGGCAAAATTGGGCTGCATTTTTTCGGGAAAATTCAGGTAATCGCGTTTGGTATCCAGGTAAGAATAGCTGATCCAGTAATCGAGGTTGTTGAAACTTTTTTTGTCCCTGAAAAACACTTCCACGCCCTGCGCATATCCGTTTCCACTGTTGTCGTAGCGGGCTATCTGGTAATTGAGCGGAATGGTCTTTACAAGGTCGTTGTATTGTTTATAAAATCCCTCTATGCGAAAGATCCGATCGTTGCTGATCTTCTGGTAATTGAGAATGTAATGCGTAGCTTTTGTATAGCCGAGAGTATAGTCAAGATTGATGGCAGAACCCAATTGGTTGTTCTCAGGCTTCTGGTAAAAAGTGCCATATGCTGCCGATACCTGTGCGCCTTCGCCCACTTTATAAGCCAGAGAAACGCGGGGAGCTACATTAGACTTGCCTAAAATGGAGGAATATTCGAAACGTGTGCCCACTTTAGCTGCCAGGTTGTTGGTAAGAAATATATCGGCTTCTGCAAACAAAGCCTCATAACTATCTTTCAACCGGTAAGATGAATCATTGAATGCATAGGTTGTAAGCGTATGCCAATATTCTCCACCAAAACGCAGCGCGCTGATGCCGCGTAGTTTTTTCTCGAAAACTGCTTTAGCCTGCGCCATATTTTCGAGCTTTTTCATGGTAAACGTTTTATAGTACAGCCACAGTTTGTCCTGCCCGAAAAATTGTGGCTGGTTGTTGCCATTCTGCAGTTGCTGCGATAAGTTGTCTTTGTTGGTGCTAAAGCCGCTGCCAAGATTCATTTTCCAGCCTTTGCCCAGGTTTTCGCGCCAGCTCAGGTTGTTGTACCAATTCCTGTTTTGCAGGTGAAGCGCATCTTTCAATGCAGCGCTATCAATATCTGGACGACGCAAACCAAGGTTGCTTGTACCCCAAGTGGTATAGTATTTTATGATGCCGCCGCTGCGCGTTTTAATCCGAAAATTTGCATCCGCATTGTGCAGTTCCGGCATTTTGAAAAAGTCAGGAGTTTGTTTCACAAGATTGAAATAAGCAACAAGATTGGTATACCCGTAATTGACACCCCAACTTGCTGTTTTTTGTTTGTTCAGGTATTGAATGCCGGCGCCTGCAAAAAGCGGAGAAATGGAAGCGTTGCTGGCTGTGCGTTCCGGCAGATCAATAGACTCGAGTATCACTGCTGACGATAATGCCTGACCATATAAAGCTGAATATCCGCCGGTGCTGAAAACGGTTCCCTTAAACAGGAAAGGAAGAAAGCGCCCGCGGCTTGCAATATCGGGCACACTTGCATAATAAGGATTGTTGACCAGCGTTCCGTCGATGAACTGTTTGGTTTCGTAACCAGCGCCGCCACGCACAAACAAGCCTTCCTGCTCGCCTACCTGCTGCGCACCGGGCAGGGTTTTGATCGCCGATGTAATATCCGCATTTCCACCACCCACCGTTGCTACATCTATGGAACTTAAAACTGTGACGGCTCTTTTGCTGTCGCCTGCGGCAAATGCACCAGCAGAAACCGTAACCGCCTTCAATTCATTGATTTCTTCTTTTAGGGAAAAGTTGATGGTAAGCGCATCTTTGTTAATTGTAACCGGCTGGGTAACAGATGTGTAGCCTGTGGCTGATGCCGATAGCAACAGGTTGCCTTTTTCTGTAGTGAGAAAAGCGTAATGCCCGGTGGAATCGGATGTAGCGCCATCATACGTATCTTTTAGCGTAATGCTGGCTCCAACCAGCTTCTTTCCGCGGTGGTCTTTCACCATGCCTTCTATACGCACCTGCGCCTGAACGTAGTATGATAAAAACAAAAGACAGAAAAGAAGATTTGTTCTCATGGAAAATGCAATTACAATTCAAATGTAAAGTAGTTTATAAAATAAACCAAATGCTTTTTGTTGAAATTTGATGAACGGTTTTTCGGATAAAAATTATCCCAACACCAACAGGACGCTTAGGTTTGTAATTCAAATACTGACTTTTCATTGGCATACTTAAAATATACAGCGCCCCGCATCTTTAACGGGCATTGCTTTTTAAGCAACGTTGCGTTGATAACAGACGAAACAGGCAAAATTGAAGACATCGTACCTTTGGAAAAAGCGGGAGATGATGTACAATCTGTGGAAGGGATCATCAGTCCTGGTTTTATCAATTGTCATTGTCATCTTGAGCTGAGCCACATGCGCGGGCTTATTTCCAAACATACCGGCCTGGTTGATTTTGTGTTTAGTGTTGTTACGCAACGACAGTTTGCGCAGCAGGAAATAGAAGAAGCAATACGCATCGCAGAAGATGAAATGTACCAGAATGGCATCGTTGCAGTCGGTGATATTTGCAATACCAGCCATACTGCACCGCAAAAAGCAAAGCAAAAAATCAGGTATTATAATTTTATAGAAGTCAGCGGGTGGTTGCCTGCCGTGGCACCCACGCGTATAGAAAATGCGCTGTCTGTGCAGGAAGCTTTGCGCCTTGATAATGATACACAGTTGAAATCTGCCTTGGTTCCACACGCCCCGTACTCTGTATCGGAGAAACTATGGTTTATGTTGCAACCGTATTTTAAAAATAAAACGGTAAGCATTCACAACCAGGAAACGAGCTTTGAAGATGAATTGTTCATACAGGGTGGCGGTGATTTTATGCGTATGTACAACCTGATGAAGATGGACAGCAGCTTTTTTTCACCATCTGGAAAAAGCAGCCTGCAAACCTATTTTTCAAAGCTGAAAGGTGCACGACAGGTTATGCTCGTTCACAATACTTTTACCAAAGAAGCAGATGTGGATTTTGCCAAAAAGGAAGCAGCTGCCAATGATCAGCCACTCTATTTCTGTCTTTGCCCCAATGCCAATTTATACATAGAAAATTCAGTTCCACCTATCGATATGCTGCAGCACAAACATTGCGAGCTTGTTTTGGGAACCGATAGTTTAGCCAGTAACGACAGCCTTAGTATTTTGTGCGAAATGAAAACGCTGCAAACGCATTTCCCAAACCTCACAACTGAACAGTTATTACAGTTTGCAACGCTGAATGGCGCAAAGGCTTTACAAATGAGCGATACGCTGGGAAGTTTTGAAAAGGGAAAAAAGCCTGGAGTGTTGCAGCTTAATGATGATCTGACCAAAGTGAAACGCCTTTTGTAACGTGTTCACATTTTTTACTCAAACGTAAATAAGAAAAGACAGCAAGTTTAACCCAACACCTCCTGTAGTATGGGCAGGCTGCGCATTTCTCCAAAATCCTGGATATGCAATGCCATAAACTGCTGATAGGCTTGCATGAGCTGCCGCCTTGTAAGCCGGTTTAACTGAATAGTTTCCAGGTCGTTGTAAAACATGATGCCCGTTATGCTGGATGTAATACGAGCCAGATCGCCGCTGATGTAATAGGGGTGTAAAGGGATGTCTTCGATAAATGCGCCTTCCTGAAGATCGAGAACAGGCGTTTGAGCGCTATAGCTGCCATGAATCTGGAAGCCAAGTTCGTTGCTCAGGTGTAGCATAAAATAAAGGGGAAGATTAGCGGTAAATGTCTCTGTGCCCTTGTCGAGTTGCTTGAGTGTATCTTCTATAAGATAAAAGAGTTCGGGGTTGGCTTCCGGCTGTTTCAGGCTGTGCAGCAGCAATTCTATGATGTACATTGCCACAGAATTTTTAATGACATCGAACAAAACCGCCTCGTATAAAAAGCTCCACGAATAGTCTCTAACAAACTGCAGATTCTTCAATTCATTATTGTATACAACCATATCGAGCATAGCAGCAGGCTGAAAATATGCCGCTTTGCCAATGCTCTTTTTTCCGGATTGCCTCACGCCTTTTACAATATAAGTTTGTATACCAAACAATTCTGTATATACAGTCGCAATGACACTCGTTTCTCCATACTTAATGGAGCGCAATACAATGCCCTTTGTTTTGTGTGTCATACCTTATAAAAATACATCATCCTGTCTTCGTATTTTCACTTCAAATGTTTACCAATTAAAAACTAATATTTTTGGATGTGCGGTCGCGGAAAAATAGACTTTACTTGTGCTTTAGGTAGCAGTTGGAATAGCATGTCTGTCAGGAATCATTATTCTATTGAAATGATACCATCGCATCATATCATTGCTACAAATGATTGATTATCAGTAATTCATCTTGAAATTTCCTTTCTGAAAGAATTTTGTCAACTTGTAATCATTGATGAGGTGGTAATAATCAGAATATGCACTCAGGAAAACAATGACAATTGAAATGGCTTTTTGTTTTCTTTTCGATCTGCTTTGCGAGGGATTGCAGCAGCAGATAATGCAATTTCAAATACTTCCGTTTCCGCAAAACGTGTTGCCACTACAATATTGGTAGCACCTGCGTGGGAGGTAAACAGTTTTTTTACAAGATCAGGATGATTGTTTTCTTTCGAAAGTGGCTGAGCACAAGATGGGTCATAGCCGGATGTTTGTGTTTTAAAAAAAGTTCAAGTGCCTGCCTGTTGGAAAGGTGCCCGTGCTTGCCGGAAATTCTTCTTTTCAGGTGTAGGGGATACCTGCCGTTTTCCAGCATCATGTCGTCATAATTGGCTTCTAAAAAAGCCGCATGGCATTGTTTGAAGTGATGCTCAACATGCTCACATGGCGCCCCTATATCAGTGAAATATGCCCACTTTTACCTCACCGTTATCTACTGTAAAGCTATGCGGCTCGGCAGCGTCATGAAATTTTGGAAAACAGCTTACACCCAATGCACCAAGCTGTATACGTTGATGTGATGTGAATAACATTGTATTTGCTACGCTGTCTGCGAGAGTTGAACAGTTGCGCAATGTATTGGCAGTGATGTATACCGGCAATTTATACTTTTTTGCAAGTACGGCTACTCCTTGAATATGATCGGAATGTTCATGAGAAATAAAAATGGCTTTTACAGCCTGCATTGAAAGTTGCAGGCGTTGCATGCGGGTTTCGGTTTCACGGCAGGAGATACCTGCGTCTATGAGAATAGCTTCTTCTTTGTTTCCAACATAGTAACAATTGCCATTACTTCCCGAATTGAGTGATGCGATAAAAAGAGACATGTGAATACAAATAAACAGGTTTTCTCAATACATTTCTTGTATCAATGGCTGCCATTCTGTTAAAATAGATCGTTTCACACCGTATTAAGGCAGCGTACCGGCGATTGTGAAAAACTATTTTTATCGGCTAGAGGAAACAATACAATTATACCATGTTTACCCTGTGTAGAATTTGGTTTTGGAAAGGTGAAAAGGAATCCACTATCTTTGCTAAATAATTTAGTAATCGATGTGAAATGCCTGATCATCATTGTGTACTCATTGTTTCTATAGGTTGATTTAACTCATAAATTGACTACAGATTGAGGTTAAATTTGCAGGCGAATAGGCATCGGGAAAGCAGGAGAGCAGAACATGTCTTCTGATTGAGGTACAACATAGTTAGTTAGCATCTGACCATAAACCCTGAATTGTAAGATCTCCGGTTGTCCAGCCGGAGATTTATTTTTTTAGGGCTGATCGACGTCGGTGAATATCCAGTTCTTAGATTTTTTGGAATCTATTAATGCAGACATTGTTACTATCATACTTTCGATTAGCAGCGCTAATTGGGAAAACAGGAGTGTGTAAAGCAAAAAAAAACTCCGGAAATCATGCTTCCGGAGTTTTTCTATTCAGTGTTGGAAAAATTACTGTTCAATTACCTGGAATGTTATCGATTGCTTTTGGCGATAAATAACATTTCTGTCCATTCTGAACGGCTGGCTGCCAGGCTGGTCCGCGTTGAATTACGCGCACTGCTTCGGTAGCTGTTCCGTATCCGGGGTCATTTTCTGCTTTTACTTCAGATATTGCTCCGGTTTTGTCTACAAGGAAAGAAACAATAACTGTATAGTTACCTGCTGGTGCACCATTGTCTGTTGGAGCATCAGACCTAAGGTTGCGCTGCAGATATTTAATCCACGCATCGCTTCCACCCGGAAACTTAGCTTGTATCTGTACTGTTTTAAATTCTTTATCGTAGTCTTCCGTTACTTTAGGAGCTTCTACCACACCTGTACCGGCAGCTTCTACCGGAGGGGCTACGATGTCAGATTTAATACCTTCCTGGTTGATGGTACCAATCTTGGTTTCCGCCAGTTCTTCCTGTTTTGGAGGGGGTTCTTTTACTTCCTCATCCTTCACAATTTTGGGAGGCGTAAACTGCTTGATTTCAATTTTCGGAGGCTCAATTTTTGGTGGTGGCGGCGGTGGGGGAGGTTCAGGTTTCTTTTCTTCCTGCTTGATATCCTCCAGGCTTACATCCTGCACAATAATGACCGGCTTTTCGTCTTCCTTGGTGAGCCGGGTTACTGCAAAGGCAATACCGACTGCCAAACATACCGCCAGCCATTCCAACAAGCGCAATGGTAATGCGTTTATTGTATGTTTTTCGCAGTTCGTAAGCGCCATATTCCTTATTCTTTCCTTCAAAAAGAATATCCAGAAAGTCGGCACTTAAAATTTTATTTACTTCCATAACAGGTTTTTTTTGAATCTACTGTTCGTACTTATTTGGCGTGGTGTTGCAGGTGGTGGAGTGCTGCCTTCGCCTTCACTCACTTTCACGAGTTCAGCTTCTGCTTCCGATATGTCTACCAGTGCATAACGCTTTACTACGTTGATTGTCATTTCGTCCAGGATATCCACCACGTTTTTATATGTGCTTTCATCACCTGGCTTTATTACCACCATAAAGTCATCAGGATTGGTGCTTCTTTTTTTCTTAATGATCACGTTCCTGATATCTTTAAAATTGGTAGACTGAAAGTTTGAAGCATCCGGCAACAATTCTCCTTCGTAATAAAACACATTGTTGTCTTTGCCAAGCATAACAGTAAGTGCTCCGGAAGCTTTTGTTTTCGTCTGTTCTTCCGGCTTATCGGTATCCTTCGGCAAATTCAGTTTCAGCGCAGTAGGCTGGCTGATAGTGGTAGTAAAGATGAAGAATGTGATGAGTAGAAAACCCAGATCCACCATTGGTGTCATATCTACGCGGGTAGATTGTTTTTTGGCTTTTTTGACGCCGGGTCCTTTTTTATGACCCCCGCCCGAGGTATCCAGTTCTGCCATACAATTCGTTTTTTTTGATTAACATTTATTCTTCTGCTGCTGATCCGCCTTCCCTATACAGTTCAGTTCCTTCTGGAACGCTTTCTGCATTGGTAACCATTTGAAATTTCAGCAAATCGTTTTGTTTGAAGGCAGTGAGAACATTTTTAAAGTAAGGATACTTTGTCAGGTTGTCACCTTTCAAAAGTATGTTCACTTTACCGACCGGCATACGCCTCGTTTACCCCACGCATCCATTTGGTCAGCTGATTGTTGGCAGTATCAATTACAGGAATGCCGGGCAAGGCTTTTGTCGTTGATGTTTTCGGCTGGCAGTGAAGCCTGCTGTTTCAGCTGGCTCAGCGGTACGCCCAATAACAGGTTGCTTTAGACAGTGCATCTATTTCGGCGGCAGTCAAACCCAAATTGTTAGATTCACTTAAGCCGGAAATAATTGACTTTTTCTTGCTTTGATCTTCTGCATTGTCACCGGACGAAAAGAACACTTTGCCTTCGCTGTTAATAGTAATCAGCACTACGTCTTTTTCCGGCGCTTTTTTAGAAGAAACGGAATTCGGTGTGGCTACTTCAATGGCTGATGACTCTTTTGGCTTCGCAGTTAAAATGAAGAAGGTAAGCAGTAAAAACGCTACATCGCACATGGCTGTCATGTCTATTGAAGTGCTTTTCCTCGCAATTTTCGGTCTTGCCATTATTTGAAATTTTTGTAATTATAAATGAGATGTTCGAAAGCTCCGGTTTCCACAAACCGGGCTCAAACTATTTATAATTCGCAGCAAAGCTTTGTGTAAGGGTAAAACCGCTTTCATCGATACCGTAAGTGATACCATCAATTTTGGTGGTAAATACGTTGTACATGATGATGGCGATAGATGAAGTACCGATACCCAATGCTGTGTTATACAGGGCTTCAGAGATACCTTCAGACAGTTTGGAAGATGCTTCAGATCCACCGCTTGCACCCAGTGCAGAGAACGAACGGATCATACCCATTACTGTACCCAACAGACCAATCAGGGTAGCTACTGATGCCATGGTAGAAAGGAATACGAGGTTCTTTTCCAGCATAGGCAGTTCCAGTGCTGTAGCTTCTTCTACTTCTTTCTGAATATTTAATACTTTTTGCTCAGTATCGAGTTCAGTATTGCCAATCATTTCTTTGTATTTGCGAAGACCGGCTTTCATTACATTTCCAACAGAACCTTTTTGTTTGTCGCATTCTGCAATGGCTTTGTCAACGTCTTTGTTGGCCAAGTGAAATTGTACTTTACGAACAAATTCGGTGATGCTGCCTGTACCTGAAGCTTTGCTAACGGTCAGCAATCTTTCGATAACGAATGTGAGTACGATTAAGAAACAACCTAATAATACAGGTACAATGATACCACCCTGGTACATACGGGCAAAGGCGCTGGTAGGTCCTTCATGTGATAGGCCAAAATCCACCTGCTTTGTCAGGGTTCGTGAAGTTGCTGTCGGCACCGATTACAAAACGCCAGATTACGTAACCCAGTACAAGACACATTAAAGGGGCAATCCATGAAATAGCGTTACCGGTTTTCTTTGGTTGCACTGAAGTTGTAGATGTTACTTTTGGTGCTGCTACAGTTGTAGTAGGTTTAATGTCAGCCATGATACGATTGATTTTTTAGGTTTTAAAAACTATAAGTAAAAATTATTCGGCAATTCTAATGAAATCGTTGTGAAAAAAAGCATTCGTCAGTGTTTTTTTTCTGCTTGCAAGATAGAAACTAAAATATATTGCAAGCAAAAATCATCCAATCAAAATTTTGCTTTCTGAATTTTGCTTTCCAACACTGACTTGTTATTGTAATATTCTCCTGCTGCGCTTTACGTTCTTGCTGCACTCTTTCTGATACCCGGCAATCGTTTCTGAATATTTGAACACGCAAAATAGGGATACAAACTGTAATTGTAAATTCTTTATTCATCTACCCTTACATTTATGCATCATTCCCGGTGCTAAAGTAGCAAACGATGCAATCTAACTTCCATTTACAACCTAAATTATAAATATCATTGCGCCGTTTACTTATTTTTGTCCGCAGTCATTTGATAAAACCGGTTTTGCCGTTTCGTTTATTGTTCTCTTATCAGAGTTATAAAGTTATAAACTTCACGAAGAGAAAACAATAAAAATAACCGCGGAGAATGGAACAGGGTTTCTCTTACGATTTAAAGTTAGGACAATAATGAAAAAAACTTCCCGATATTTAATTACAGCCGCCCTGCCGTATGCCAATGGTCTTAAAGCATATCGGACATCTTGCAGGCGCATATCTCCCGGCAGATACCTATGTTCGATTCCTGCGTGCACAAAAGCGGGATGTTGTTTTTATTTGCGGCAGCGATGAGCATGGAACCGCCATTCCTATGCAGGCAATGAAAGAAGGTAGTACTGCGCAGGCAATCATCGACAAATATCACCCCATCATCAAGGAAAATTTTGAAGATCTCGGCATCTCGTTCGATATCTATCACCGCACTTCCGAGCCTATTCACCACGAAACGGTACAGGAGTTTTTTACCCACCTGAACGAAAATGGCGACCTGGAGCAGAAAGAAACGGAACAATACTACGATGAGGAAGCAAAGAGCTTTCTTGCCGACAGGTTTATAAAGGGCACATGCCCTACTTGCGGTTTCGCCAATGCGTTTGGCGATCAGTGCGAGCGGTGCGGCACTTCACTTACACCTGAAATGCTCATTAACCCGGTGAGTACGCTCAGCGGCAAAGCGCCGGTAAAAAAAGCAACCACGCACTGGTATCTTCCGCTCAACAAGCATGAAGACTGGCTGCGTGAATGGATTTTATCAGAACACAAAGACGACTGGCGTAACAACGTGCTCGGGCAATGCAAAAGCTGGCTCGACAATGGTTTGCAGCCACGCGCCGTGACGCGCGACCTGGACTGGGGAGTAAAAGTACCCTTGCCCGATGCCACCGGTAAAGTACTGTATGTGTGGTTCGATGCGCCCATAGGCTACATCAGCGCCACCAAACAGTGGGCTATAGATACCGGCAAAGACTGGAAGCCATACTGGTACAGCAATGAGACCAAACTGGTTCACTTTATCGGCAAAGACAATATTGTGTTTCACGGTATCATTTTCCCCGTGATGCTGAAGCTGCATGGCAACATTTTGCCGGATAATATTCCTGCCAATGAATTCATGAATCTTGAAGGGCGACAAAATGAGCACCAGCCGCAACTGGAAACTCGAGATACAGGATTATATCAACGACTTTATAAAAAAAGAAAATGGCGGTACGCAGATGGCTGATGTGCTGCGCTATTATCTCACTACCATTTCGCCTGAAACGAAAGACAGCGAGTTTACCTGGAAAGGTTTTCAGGATGCTACCAACAATGAACTGGTCAACGTATTTGGCAATTTTGTAAACCGCACATTTGTACTCATGCACAAGCTGTGCGGCGGCAAAGTGCCACCGCTACATGCCATGCTGCTCGATGATGCCGACAAAGCCATGATCAGCGATATAGAAATAGCCAAGCTGCGCGTGGAAGCTATGCTGGAAGAATACAAGTTTCGCGAAGCCTTGTTCGACGTCATGGATCTTGCCCGGAAAGGCAATAAATACATGCAGGAAAAAGAACCCTGGATTTTAGCCCGTAACCTCGAAGAAATCAACAAGGTAGCTGTCAGCAGCACCGGCACAGAAAATATACAAAAGCAGATCGACAACTGTCTGCACATCTGCCTGCAGCTTACTGCCAATCTTGCCATTCTTATCAATCCTTTTCTTCCGTTCACCGCCCGCAAAATGTGCCGCATGATGAAGGTGGTGGAAAAAATGCTCGACTGGAAAAATGCAGGACGTTTAAAATTGCTGAGCGTAGGCTATTCGCTGAAAGCGCCTGAACTTCTGTTTAGAAAAATAGACGACGAAGAAATTAAAGAGCAGGTTGAAAAACTGAAACAAGCCGCCGAAAGAGCCACGCAGGAAATAACCGTTACCGTGCCCGTGGTGGAAGAAATAAAAGTAGCGCCTGTCGATGTGGAATCAGATTCCAAACAGCAGATTCAGTTTGAGGATTTTGCCAAAATCGATCTTCGCATTGGCACAATTACCACTGCATCTAAAGTGGAAAAAGCAGACAAACTCTTAAAGCTGGAAATTGATCTTGGTTACGAAACCAGGACCATTGTTTCGGGTATTGCGCAATACTTCAAACCAGAAGACATCATTGGCAAACAGGTAACCATTGTGGCGAACCTTGCACCCAGGAAAATGCGGGGCATAGAAAGCAATGGCATGATACTGATGGCAGAAGACAAAGCAGGCAAGCTTCACTTTATGAATGCCGATGGAGCCATAGATAATGGCAGCAGTATTTCATAATATTCTGTTGTCAAAGACATGTTGAGCATCACACATGCTATTTTGGCTGATTGCCTCCTGTTTTTAACCAACCATATTTACTTTCCAGCCTGCGCTGCAGGCTGGATTTCTATAAACTTCCTTGCATACTATGCGGCGTGAAATTACTTCCTGGCACAGTCCCTCCACCAACCGGGAAATGCCTATTGCTACTTATGGTCACTATGGCTTTGCTTTGCTCCTGATACCAACAGCAGGCGCGGATTTTCTGGAATACGAGCGTTTTCAGCTTATCAATGCGATTGCTCCGTTTATTGATGCCGGCAAGGTAAAAGTGTTCAGCATTAACAGCATGAACAATGAAAGCTGGATGCACAAAGACATGTGGGGACAGCACAAGGCAATCAACCATAACAAATTCAACCGTTACGTGGTAAATGAAGTCATTCCATTCATCCGCAACAATGTAGGGCAGGATACGTTTATCTATACCTGTGGTGCATCGTTTGGAGCACTGCACGCCATGAATCTGTTTTTAAAACATCCCGATGTTATCAATGGCGTTATCAGCATGAGTGGCGTATACGATCTTACAGAATATACACGCGGTTTCTGGGACGAGCAGGTCTATTTCAACAGCCCGATGCACTACATGCCCAATCTTCACGATACGTATTTTCTGAACAAGATAAAAGCGAGTCATCACATACATATTCTCACTGGAAGTGGCGACTACGAAGAGCCCGAAATGAACAAGCGGTTTTCCGAATTGCTGTGGCGAAAAGGTATCTGGCACAACCTCGAAGTATGGGGAAGAGATATAAAACATGAATGGCCAACCTGGCTTAAAATGCTTCCCTATGTGCTTGGCAGCAAGTTTTAGTACTTCGTTTTTCAAATATTATATATCGTGTAACGCATAATCCTATTGCTTCTTAATAACTTAGTAAAAGATCCTGCCTTTTTTGGCGGGATTTTTTCATTGGTAGCAAAGGTTCAATAGTTCCGGTCGCTACGCACATGATCATTTAGCCAGCAACTGCTTACAGGCTTAGACATACGAAGTAGAGACCGTTAGCTGTGATAAGAGAAATTTAAAATCAGCCTACTGAATGTTACAGCAGACGAAAAAAAAGATTGTAAAAATTACCGGCGGTATTTTTCTTGGATTGTTTGTCCTTCTTGCCCTTGTGTTGACGGGTCTGCAGATGTATGTAAACAATAACAACGCTTCCTTTGTGAAGCTGGTCAATGAAAAGCTGAATGAAGCCATTGATGGTGACGTGAGTGTAAGCGACGTAGACATCAATGTGTGGAGGCATTTTCCCAACATCGATGTTCGTGTGCATAATATTGATATCAAAGATTCGCTTTACAAGCAGTCAGTTATCAGGCTGAAATATCTTTCCACCCGTATCAATGTGCTCAAATTGATCAGCAAGGAAGTAGATATTCATAACCTTTACCTTGAAAATGGCATTATCCATTTTGTGACCGACAAAAACGGTTACCAAAACAATTATTTTTTAAAGAAAAAAGGCGGTGATAAAAAGAAGAAATCCAACGGCACTTTTTTCGATGAAGTAGCCATGAAAAACATTCAGCTCATCACCGAAGATGCTATCAAAAAAAAGTGGATAGGAGTGAGGGTTAATGATCTGCATGCCAATATTGACTACAACGATAGCATTGCCACCATTGATCTCGAAGAAGACGTGCTGATCAGGGGATTGGGTTTCAACCTCGAAAAAGGATACTTTTTGCGGGGAAAAACAGTAAAGGCAGATTGGCGAATCCGTTTTAACACCAGTACCAAACAACTTTCTTTTGACGACACACCTGTTGCAATTGGTCCCACGCAGTTTCATATCAAAGGCGACTTTCTCATTGCCGACACGCTGACTTCTCATTTTAAGCTGCTGGTAAAGGCAGATGAAATTGACTATCGTGAAGCAGCCTCACTGGTAAGTACAAATATTCAAAGTAAAATCAACCTTGTCAGGCTATCTCGGCCGCTAGCCTTGTCTGCTGCGCTGGAAGGACCCATGGCTTTTCGCACTATTCCGCTGGTAAATGTGCAATGGGTGGTAAAGGACAACCAGTTGGTGACACCTGTGCTTACGCTGGATGAATGCAACTTCACAGGCAGCTATACCAATGAACGGAACAAGGAATACCCACGCACCGACGATAACGCAGAAGTGGTGCTGAAAGACTTGACTGCGCAGTGGGGTGGTATTTCGTTGCAGGCAAATAACAACACCATTGTCACCAACCTTGTGCACCCCGTTTTGCAGTTTGACGTAAGCTCTACTACTACGCTTGCGGCTCTCGATGAAAAGCTGGGCTTAACGACTCTTCATTTTCAGAGTGGCGGCGCCCTTCTCAACCTGCAGTACAATGGGCCGCTTGGTGTCGATCCTGCCATGTTGCAATACCTCAGCGGCAACCTCGTAATAAAAGATGCGCAGGTAAAATATACACCCCGCGATCTGACGTTTAGTAATTGCAATGGTGAAGTAATCTTTTCCCAAACCGATTTACTGGTCAGAAACCTGCAGTGCGATCTCAATACCAATCACTTTAAAGTAGACGTAGCCGGCGACAACCTGAATGTGTTGGTTGCAAACAGTATTCCCGGTAAGGCTTCTCTGCTATGCTCCGTGTTTACGCCCGATCTGGATTTGAACGATTTCAAAGTGTTGTTTCAATCGCGTCAGCAGGCAGCGGCCCGCAAGCCTTCCAAAGGCGGCGCGGCAAAACCAGCGGTGCAGATAGATGATGTTTTGCAAAACGGTACGCTTAACATGAACCTGAAAGCCAATGCCGTACATATGAACAAGTTCAAAGCCACCAACGTGGAAGCACTGCTTGGTTTTACCAACAATGATATTGATATCGCAAAAGTTTCGTTGCAGCATGCAGATGGAAGACTCAACATTAAAGCTAATATTCACCAGGTAAACAATAATTATCACGAAGCCACTACAAACCTGTTACTCGATAATATTAATGTGCAAAAGCTGTTTTTTGCCTTCGATGATTTTGGTATGCAAAGTCTCAGGTCACGCAATTTGAAAGGTGTGCTGGATATGAAAGGCAATCTGAAAGTCGGCATTGACAGCAAAGGAAACCTGCTGACAAAAACAATGCTTGGCAACATGCATTTTTCTTTGAAAAAAGCAGAGTTGAACGACTTCAAACCACTCACTGATATTCAGAAAATAGCTTTTAAAAACAGGGGACTCGATAATATAGAATTCGCCGAACTGAAAGACAGTCTTGAATTCAAAAGAGGAGATGTGTATGTACATCGTATGGAGATAGAATCTTCCGCCATTACTGCGTTTGTAGAAGGCATTTACAGTTTTGGCAACAATACTGACCTCAGTATACAGGTACCGCTCAGCAATTTCAAAAAGCGTAGCGACGACTATGAAGTAAAAAACAAGGGCGCTAAACGAAAAGGCGGCGCAAGTATTTACCTGCGGGCAAAAGACGATGGCAACGGTGGCGTTAAAGTTGGGCTAGACCTTTTCAATAAGTTTCGCGATAACGACTATAAAGAAAGATTTTATGACAAGCCTTCCCAATAATCAAGATACACCGAAGCTGTTGATATATTGTTCTATCACCTGCGGATAATGTGCGTGCTCAAGCCCGTGAATGCGCTGCGCCAGCGAAGCAGCCGTATCGCCCGGCAGCACAGGGCAGGTGGCTGCAAAAATGGTTTTCCCATTGTCATAAATTTCGTTTACGAGGTGGATGGTGATGCCTGTTTGTGTATCGCCGGCAGCCAGCACTGCTTCGTGCACCGCTTGTCCATACATGCCTTTTCCGCCATACAGCGGCAGCAATGCCGGGTGGATATTGATAATTTTTTGAGGATATGCTGCTATGAGTTCATCCGGTATTTTCCATAAAAAACCGGCGAGGATGATAAAATCTATATTTTGCTCCTGCAGTTGTTGCAGGTAGTGATGCCCGCGAAAAAATGGCTCTTTTTCCAACATTAGCACCGGAACTCCGTAAGAAGCTGCAATACTGATAACACCGGCGCCCGGCTTGTTGCAACCTACCAACGCGACTTCGATGTTCCGGTGATTGGTAAAATACTGAAAAATCTTTTCCGCGTTGCTTCCCGCTCCCGATGCAAAAATGGCAATCCGTTTCATAACTATAAGTTAGCGCAAAAATAGGCGGAAAGAGTGCAGCAAACGTTTGCCGGCTGGGCAAGGAAGAAGGAATTGCATTATTCACTTTTTCTTTGGCATATTTCTTCATATATTTCTGAGCATGAATGTTTTTTATAAAAAACAATCCCGCTGCATAAGTTGGCTGTTGGTCATGGTTGTTTTATTTTCCTGCTCTAAAAAAGAGCAACAGCCGGATATCTCGCAAACCATTCTTTCGCTAAAAGAATCCGGCGAACTCGTAACTGCCGAATACACGCTCAGTAAAGTGATACGAGCCACCGACAACAAGACGTGGTATAAAATAGGCGAACGTAAAATACTTATCAATTGCGAAGCTTTCCTGAAAGCCGGCATTGATCTTCAGCACATATCAGCAGACAACTTTCGTTTATACGATGACAGTATTGCTGTAACACTCCCGCATGCTACCTTTTTCAGCCTCAGCATCCCTCCGGAAAAAATAAGAATAGCTTACCAGGAAGTGGGAACTTTTCGTGACCCTTTTTCGGGCGATGAGCGTGAAAAACTAGTAGCCCAGGCAGAGCCGCAGATCCGCACGCTTGTGAAGTCGTTAGGTATTTTGGAAACGGCGGAGCACAACGGAGAATTATTTATAAAAAATTTATTACAACAGGCAGGTTTCAGGGCAGTTACGGTAGCATTTCAATAAAATGAACAGAATGACCAAAACAATTACACATATTATTCTGACAGTCATAGTGACCTTGCTTGCTGTATGGGCCTTTCTGAAAATAGACCATCTGCCAGCCTTCAGCGACCTGTTTTCGCCCAAAAAAGTAACGATAGAAAATACGCCTGTTGTGGTAAAGCAAATCCGCGCCTTGTCGCAGCTTGTTACAGTTTCTATGTATGAAGAAATAGTGGTAGACAGCAATGCTCACGAAGCTAAGCAGTTGAAACTTCCCCTGTTGCCTGGCATTACACTATACAATGAGCAAAAAACGCTGGTAATAATTGGAAAAGTAACGACGCACATTGGTATTAACATGCAAAAGTTGAGTACTGCCGATATCAGCGGTACTACCGATTCCATTCACATTGTGCTGCCGGAAGCCGAAGTGCTCGATGCTATTCTCAACCCATCAGGTGTTTCTGTGTTTATTGAGCAGGGAAACTGGAGCAGCAACGCTGTCACTTCACTAAAAAACAAAATCCGATATATAGCTGTTGCCGATGCCAAAAGCCGTGGTTTGCTTAGTCAGTCGGAAGATAAAGCGCGGCAAATTCTTACCGATTTTTTTAAAGCTGCAGGCTATGATCAGGTTGTCATTCAGTTTAAAGGCAAACCCATTCGTCAAAGTTGAGTAAAAGCTTTGTTGTAAATGAGGATTATAGGGCAAATTCTTGGCGCAGATAGCTTTCTGACCTATTTTTACACAATAATCTACTAAAACGGTGGACTAATCATCAGCAAACATGCAGCATAGCCGAAAAGTGATCTTTATTGGTGCCGGCCCGGGCGATCCCGAATTATTGACAGTGAAAGCCGTGCTGGCTTTGCAGAAAGCCGATGTCGTAATTACAGACAGGTTGGTTAGCGAAGACCTGATTTCTCAATATGTGCCACACACCGCGCAGGTGATTGCGGTTGGAAAACAGGGGGGTAGTGGCTTATCTACTTCGCAGGAAGAAATTAATGAGATGTTGGTCACAAAAGCACAGCATTATAATCAGGTTGTACGGCTAAAAGGTGGCGATATTTCTATTTTTTCCAATATTCTCGATGAGTTGCTGGCATTGATAAAAGCAGGTATTCCATACGAGCTGATTCCCGGCATTACTGCTTTGTCCGGCGCTGCCGCCTATACCGGTATCCCGCTGACGGCAAGAGGCTTTGCTACTGGTGTGAGGGTACTGACATTTTATAAAAACACCATCATCTCTTCCGATTCATGGAAAGATATGGCAGCTTTAAACGATACACTTGTATTTTATATGTCGGGTGCATCGCTTCCTGAAGTAGTAGACAATCTTTTGCTTCACGGCGCACTGCCCGATACACCTTTTGTAGTGATAGAGCAGGCTACAACGCCACGCCAGTTTGTGCACAGTTTTACGCTTGCGCAATATGCAGCAGCGCCCCATCCCGGCGGATTCATTAGCCCGGCGCTTGTGATGGTTGGTAAGGTCACTCACCTATACAAGCATTTTGCCTGGCTGCCCAACAACAATGAACGCACACCACATTTTTCACCGTTAGATAACCTGACCGAACTATTCAACGAAATTAAAAAATGGAAATAATGTTAGCAGAGCCTAAACTGAAATTGTTTCGCGAACTGGTGGCACATGCTACAAAAGAAGAACTTATCTGGATCAGCGGCTACGTGAGCGCGCTCATAGGCGGACACGGCGAAACAACTGTATCCGCTTCTTCAAATGGTGCTGCCAGCAGTGTTTTGGCTGGCTGTACCGTGGTATATGGCACCGAAAGCGGCAACTCCAAAAAAGTGGCTGTCGATCTTTCATCGCGAATCAAAAAGCAGGGTTTGCCTGTAAAAACAAAAAGCCTTGATCAGTATCGCACCACAGACTTATCGAAAGAAAGCTGTTTGCTTGTTGTGATGAGCACGCAGGGCGATGGCGAACCGCCGGCTGCCGCCAAGAAGTTTTACGACTACCTGTTGCAAAATGAAATGAAGCTGGATAACTTAAAATTCAGCGTTTTGGCATTGGGCGATTCATCATATCCCTTGTTTTGCAAAGCGGGCGAAGATGTGGACGAACGCCTGGCTACATTAGGTGCACAGCGCCTCATTCCCATCCGCAAATGCGATACGGACTTTGAGCCGGAAGCTCACGACTGGATTGACGAACTGTTGAAATCTGCCGTTCAATCGGGTGGTGCTGCAACTGCGTCACAGACTGTAAAAGCAAAGCCTGCATCTGCCGGGAAAAAAATACATAAAGGAACTGTCGTGGCAAGCTTAAACCTGAACGACAGGGAAAGTAATAAAGAAACCTATCATATAGAGATTGCATCGGAAGACGAGATTGTATACGAACCAGGCGATTCAATAGGGATTATTGCGAAAAACAGTGCTGCAGCCGTTTCTAAAATCCTTGAATTGCTGGATGTCAATGAAATGCAGCAGTTCTCTTTTAAAAACAACAGCTACACGGCAGGCGAACTGTTTGAGCATAAAATCAATATCCAGTATTTGCCGGAGCGCATCATACAACAGTATGCCAAGCTGCTGGGAAAAGAAATTCCGTCTATCCGTATGGACCTGGCAGAATTGCTTCGCATTTATCCTTTCGATCAGAAGATAGATGTGCAGCAGTTTATCAATATTCTCGACCCGGTATCTCCTCGATTGTATTCTATCTCTTCATCACCTTCCGCGCATGGCAGCAATGAAGTGCACATCACCGTAAGCCGCAGTACGTTTGAAGTAGACAGTCAAAAGCGGTTTGGCTTGTGCTCTGATTACCTGTCTTGCAAGAATGTGAACGATGAAATGGAATTTTACATTCAGAAAAATAGTTCGTTCAAGCTGCCATCGGGCGATGCGGATGTGATCATGATAGGACCCGGAACCGGCATTGCGCCCTTCCGTTCTTTCCTCTATGAGCGCGATTCGCAGGGCGCGCAGGGCAGAAACTGGCTGTTTTTTGGCGATCAGCATTTTGTATCCGACTTCCTGTACCAGACAGAATTGCTCACGTTTTTTGAAACCGGAACACTTACGAGATTGAACACCGCCTTTTCAAGAGATCAGAAAGAAAAACTGTATGTGCAGCATCGTATGATGCAACAGGCAACGGAACTATTCGACTGGATCAGCAATGGCGCTGTGATTTATATTTGTGGTGCGAAACACCCGATGAGTACCGATGTAGAAAATACGCTGATGCAGATCATTCAATCGAAAGGTGGACTGTCGGAAGAAGCGGCTTCGGATTACCTGACATCGCTGAGCGACAGTGGCAGATACCACAAAGACGTGTATTAGTAAATAAAACCTACACACGGCTGAAACCTGGAAGTGAGCGGAGTCGTAGCTTTGCTGAAAAGCAGACAAAGCGTACAAGAGTGCGACGCAACGATGCTCAAACAGAGTATCTGCCGCCGGTACCCAAATGGCTTTTTGTATTGTATTAACTTTTATTCTAAATAAGTAAGCCTGTGGCAAAAAAACAACAGGTTGCTGATTAAAAAAAAGCCCGCGGCTGATGGCTGAAGGCTGATATAACGATATCATGAGCGATTCTCCTGTAGAAAGAATAAAACTGGCAAGTGAAGGCTTGCGGGGCACGCTGAAGAAAGCCTGCTCGACGAACATACCGGCGCCATAGCGAAGACGATCAGACACTGATGAAGTTTCATGGTATGTACATGCAGGACGACCGTGACCGCCGTGAAGAACGTGCCGAGAAAAAGCTAGAGCGGCTGTATTCCTTCATGATCCGGCTGCGATTGCCGGGTGGATTTTTAACGGCAGAACAATGGGAAGGTTTGCACCAAGTAACGGGCGATCACACCACGGGTGTTATTAAGATTACCTCGCGGCAAACGGTGCAGTTGCATGGCATTTTAAAAATCATGTCAAGCCAACAATAAAAGATTTCAATGATTTTCAGCTTGATAGCATTGCAGCCTGCGGCGATGTAAACAGAAATGTAACGGCTACGGCGCATCCCAACGCGTTCGCCTGTGCATGAAGAAGTATTTCGCTATGCCGATAAAATTACTTTGTTGCTGCTGCCAAAATCGAGAGGCTATTATGAAATATGGCTTGACGATGAAAAGCTGTAGAAAAAACAGAAGAAGATCCGCTGTACCAGGATCGCTACCTGCCACGTAAATTTAAAATTGCGATAGCCATCCCTCCCTATAACGATGTGGATATGTTTACCAACGATCTGGGACTGATTGCGATTGTAGAAGACGGTAACCTGGTTGGCTTTAATGTGTCTGTTGGTGGCGGCCTGTCTTTAACTCATGGCAATGCAGCCACTTATTCAAGACTTGGCTACCATCATCGGCTATTAGATACAAAGAAAATGTGCGAAAACGTGTGTACGAAATTCTAACCGTGCAGCGGGACTTTGGTAACCGCAGCGACCGTAAGCTATCCCGGCTCAAATACACCATCGACCGCATACGGTAGAAGGGTTTAAAAAAGAACTGGAAAGCCGTATTGGCTTTGAACTGGAACCCGAAAAGCCGTATAGCTTCATTAACAGGAGCGACGATTATGGCTGGAAGCAAAACCACGAAGGCAAATGGTACTATACCGCTTTTATAGAAAACGGAAGAACGGCCGATGAAAATGGTTTACTGCAAAAAACTGCCTGCCTTGAAATTGCAAACAGCCGGAAAGCCAATTTTCGTTTCACCTGCAATCAGAACCTGATTATCAGCGATGTAGCGGAAGCAGACAAGGAATTTGTAAACGCCATTTTGGAAAAATACAACGTGGTGAGCAATACAGACAGGGCTTCGGGCACACGCCGCGAATCGATGGCTTGTGTGGCTTTCAATACCTGCCCGCTGGCACTGGCGGAA